>NZ_WPNY01000001.1 GCF_009828595.1 Arthrobacter zhaoguopingii | reverse complement strand
GCTCAGCGACCACCCTCGCCGAAGCCCTCGCCGCCTCCGAGGGCGACCTCGAGGACTTCTACCTCTCCATGATCAGCTCCTCCGAGATCAGCTCTTTCGAACGGACCCCCCATGCTGCGCGCTGAAACCCTCAAACTCACCACCATCCCTGCAACGAAGATCGCGGCCCTCATCGCGGCCCTTGGCCTGCTGGCCACCCAGCTGACCTCCACCGTCCTGTTCCCTTACCTCATCGACAGCGAAGGCACTGACCCGGAAGTCGCCGGCGAACTGCCAGTCATCGATATGACGCTGGCCTCCGAGCAGCTGACAGCCCTGAACCCCCTCGGAGGCAGCGGTTCCCTCGGGGTCGTCCTCATCGCCGTCATCCTCCTCGGCGTCCTGGCCGGGATCCTGCTCACCGGCGCCGCCCTCACCCTCAAACGCCGCAGCCTCTAACCCACCACCCAACCCCCACCAACGAACCCTCCAACCCGAATGGTTTTCGCATGACAAAGCGACCCCATGTCCAAGGACATGGGGTTGCTTAGGTGTCACAAGCGGGTTTTCGTTACCGACGCGGCGACAGCGGGTGTGCCCTCATCGCGGAGCAGAACTCGCAGCTCCAGCATGGCGCGGAAACGGGCGTTTCCATCGGCAAGGTCGGCTGTGCTCAAGTCGACGGCTCTCCTGAGCCGATAGCGGAATGTGTTCGGGTGCACCGACACCGAAACGCTGCGGTTGCCAATAATCAGTGGCTGGCAGCCCGGCGCACTGCGCGGCCGAGGTGCAGGTACTGTGCGCGGCCGGTGCCGTCATCGCCCAGGAAGGCGTGGGGCAGGTGCATGCCATGGTGGCCCTTGAGCGGGATGAGGGTGTCCTCCTTCAGCCAGACCAACTCGGTGGTCTCGTTGTCCACCCCTATTTCCTCTCCGGCGTCCGTCGCCGTGGTGGTCATCCACACCCGGCCCTCTTCATCCTGGGTGACATCGAGGTCAACCATCCGGGAGCTGTACGTGCCGAGGAAACGCTCTGGGTCGATGGTCTTCGGCTCGGACGGGGGCACCGGCATGGGTGGGAGTTCCACATCGGCGAGCTCCGAGAGAACGTGGGAAATCATCTCGTGGTAGAGACCGAACGGTTCGCCTCCATTCGTCAGGAGGGCGACGGCGACACCCTGTTTCGGGGCGATCCGGAGGAAAGCGTTCTGCCCGAGCGTGCTGCCGTCATGACCGATGATCTCACCATTGGGCGTATCGTAGATCTCCCAGCCCAGGCCCCACGCATCGCCGAGAAGGCCAAAGTAGGGCAGCTCCACCTGACGTTCCTGCATGGCGGAGACCGCTCCGGGTGAGAGCACGACGGTCCCGTCATCGGCGGCACCACCGTTCATTTGCATCCTGGCGAAAGTGATCAGGTCCCGTGCCCGCATCGTCAGCGTTGTACCGGCAGGAGCGTTGGAGTAAGCCAGCGCCCAAAATGGCGCGGGAACGTACGCCGCGCCGGCCTCGGGCTGGACGTGGCCCACCGCGGCCCGGAACATGATCGCCTCATCGGCGCCGGTCACCGCGTGTGCCAGCCCCAGCGGCGTGATCAGGTGATCGCGCAGTGCGGTGCTGAACGGCTTCTCCCTGAGGACCTCCACCAGCCGGCCCAGGACGCAGTAGCCGACGTTGTTGTAGGAGAACTGTTCACCCGGCGGGAAAAGCTGCGGCACGTCGCCGAGGCCGGCGATGAGCAACTTGACCGCGTCATCATTGCGGCCGGTGTCAGTAAAGATATCGCCCTCGAACCCGGCGGTGTGGCTCAGTAACTGACGAATGGTGATGACAGCGGCGGCTGCATCGTCTCCGAGCTGGAACTCCGGCAGGTACTCGCGGACGGGCCGGTCAATATCGACCAGGCCCTCATCGGCAAGCTGCATGACCAGAGTCGCCGTCCACAGTTTGGTGATCGATCCGATCTGGAACACGCTGTCGGTGGTGGCCTCGACCCCCGTGGCGAGATTAAGGATGCCCGCGGAACGGTCGATCACCTCTCCGTCGGCGTAGACAGCCACCGAAACGGCGGGGACGTTGTACTGCTCCGCGAGGGTGGCCAGGCGTTCGTCGATCCAATGGCTGATATCGGCAAGTGTTGTCATGCGGTTCAGTGTAGATTCGCCAAGCAATGGAACTTTCGGTCCATCCAACGGATTTCTACCCGCATTTCGTTCATTCGTACAAGGCGCAAATGGCCGAATAGAATCGCTCGATTGGGACTATAAGAAAAAGGTGTGTAAGGGTCCGGCTCGATCCGGAAGGAAACGGCCGTGATCGCGCCACCTACGGTCACCAACGCTGAAGGATCCACGAGTTCGGCTTTGTGCCTGGAACGGTTGAAAACTCCACTATGTACAGCCGACGGGAGGCTGCTCAGCGGCACGTACCCGCCGCGGTGCATGGGTTAAGCATCTCGTGATCCGTCGCCGGCTGTCAGGACGGAGCGTCCTGACAGCCGGCGACGGTTGGGCGCCGTGTTGTTGTTGCGGCCGGGGTTACTTGGCCAGGAAGCGCAGCAGGACCTCGTTGATCTCCGCTCCGTGCGTCCAGAGCATGCCGTGCGGCGCGTCCTCGATTTCGACGTACTCCGCGGAGGGCAGGCGCTTGGTGAATTCCCGGGCGGTGGCGTCGATCGGGAGGATGCGGTCATCGGTGCCGTGGACGATCAGGGCCGGGACGGTGACCTTCTCGATGTCCGGGCGGAAGTCGGTGAGCCACGAGTCGACGACGGCGAAGGAGGCGTACCAGGACGCGCCCGAGGCGACATTCCAGGCATTGCGCAGGGCTTCCTCGCTCAGCCGGTTGCCAAGGAAGTTGTCCGTGTTGAAGAAGTCGTTGTAGAAGTTCGTGAACCAGGCATAGCGGTCCTCGACGGCGGCGCTTCGGATGCCGTCGAACACGGTGGAGGGAACGCCGGTGGGGTTGTCGTCGGTCTGGAGGAGGAAGGGCTCCAGGGATGCGAGGAACACAGCCTTGGCGACGCGGGCCTCTCCGTAGGTGCCGATGTAGCGGCCCACCTCACCGCTGCCCATCGAGAAGCCGACGAGGACGACGTCGTTCACGTTTAGGGTCTCGAGGACGGTATTGAGGTCGGCGGCGAAGGTGTCGTAGTCGTACCCGGTGGTGGGCTGGCTGGACTTGCCGAACCCACGGCGGTCGTAGGTGATGACCCGGTATCCGGCGTTCAGGAGGGCGGCTGACTGCTTCTCCCAGGAGCCTCCGTCGAGCGGGTAGCCATGGATCAGCACGACGGGCTGTCCGCTTCCGTGGTCCTCGTAGTAAAGCTCGATATCGGTGCTGTTTTCGGTGCCGACTTTGATAAAGCCCATGTCCTACTTCCTCGTTTGATGTGAGAGAGGGGTCCTCCTCTCTTGGCGTTTGCATCGTCTCATCGACAATTCGCCAAACATACGATCAGACGAATCTTACGTTTTATGACCAACGGTCTTCCTGCCTGGGGAATCTCGCCGAGGAGTGGAGACATCGTGATCGTTCGAGCCGCATCCCAACGCTGAATACGGGACACGCGGGGGTGCGTCCACTCCCCCACAGGCCGGTCGAGGCCGCGCCGACACTTATTCTTGGATCCATGGCATCACCGCGAAATTCACTTCCGGCCGCACGGGTCTCGGACGAATCCCACCGGGTGACCACCTTCGAACTCTTCTTCGACCTGGTCTTCGTCTTCGCCTTCACCCGGGTCACCGGTTTCATGGCGCACGAACATTCGTTCGTCGGCGTCCTGCAGGGGATGATCATCCTGACCCTGCTCTGGTGGTCCTGGGCGTCGTTCTCGTGGCTGTCCAACCAGACCCATGTCGATGAGGGCCTCATGCGGCTGGGGTTGTCCGTGGTCATGGTGGCCATGTTCCTCGCCTCCCTCGCCATCCCGGAGGCCTTCCATGACCTCGAGGGCGGCCTCAGCGGTCCCCTGGTGCTGGCGCTGGCCTACGTCGTCGTCCGCGTCCTGCACCTGACCCTGTACGCCTATGCGGCCGGCGATGACGAGCCCCTGCGCCGGCAGATCGCAAAGACCGCCGTGGGAGTGGTGCTCGGGTCGTCCCTGATTGTGACCGGGGCCCTGGTGGGAGGTCCGGCGCAGACCTGGTTCTGGCTTGCCGGAGTCGGCGTGGACGCTGCCATCACCTACCTCACCTCCCAGCATGGCAACTGGCGGGTGCATTCGGCGGCGCATTGGACGGAGCGGTACGGCCTCATCGTTATCCTGGCGCTCGGCGAATCGATCGTGGCGATCGGCGTCGGCGCCTCGCAGGAACCCGTGAGCACCCCTATCCTCGTCGGTGCCGTCTTTGGCGTCGCACTGTCCGTCTGCCTGTGGTGGCTTCACTTCGACGTCACCGCCATCGCCGCCGAGCACAGATTCGCCGCGCTGCGCGGGGCCGAAAGGGCCTCCGCCGCCGTCGACGCCTACACCTACCTGCACCTGCCTCTCGTCGCGGGGATCGTCCTGTCGGCGCTCGGGGTGGAGGACGTCCTGGCGCACGTCTACGAGACCGGGCCGTTCGGCGCCCTGGGGGCCGTCGCCCTCTTCGGCGGCGCGGCCCTGTACCTGCTGGGAAGTGCGGGGTTCTGGCGGCGGATCGGCGGGGGCTGGAACAGGTTGCGGCTCGGCGGTGCAGCTGTCCTCTCGGCCCTGATCCCTGCCGCAGCTCAGATCCCTCCGCTGGCCGCCCTGGTCCTGGTATCTGCCGCAGCAGCCGTCCTCGTCGCACTCGAGACTCTCATGTACCGAGGGACCCGGCTCGCAGTACGCTCGGGGCGCTGACAGGAATCAGCAGAAAGACGCCGACATGGCGCAAAGCGTGAAAGGGAGCCGGTTCGGCTTGGTTGAGGGATCGCTACGGGCGCCGCAAAGGTGTCAGAATGTCCCATGATCTTCTTTACGCCGAAACACCACAGCCCCGATCAGCACAGGGCAGGTGAGCCCTCGGACCGCGATCTTGACATCGACGTCGACGTTCTTTTTGACGCCGGGACGGTGGACCCAGACGCCGAACTCGCCGCCGAAAGGCAACTCAACCGCTTGCAGGAGCCGATCTTTCGCACCCCGAAACCGGGTCAGCACCTTGACGCCAAGGCTCTCGAGGACGACCTGAAGTAGACCCGGTGGCCGTGCTGCTCGCCGTTCTGCTCGCAGCATTCCAGGGCCCGCCGGAGCCGCTGCCCATGTCGGTGTACTGACCATGGAAGGACCTGAAGCACACCGGTTTCGAGGATCCAGCTAAGCCGCCATAATCTCGATCTTCATACTGCGAACAGGATCCGACCCGCTTACAGGCGCTGAAGTTCTCATGATTACCATTAACACCATGGCGAACTCATCAGGCGTCCCCGCTGCCGATAAGCGCTCCCTCTCCGGATTCATAAGGGCTAAGACCGCGCCGGCCTTCGCCGAGCCGCCGCCCACCGGCCCGACCCGGGCGTCTCGGGTCGGAGATCGTTTTCGTTCCTCGGCCATCGTTCTGCCGTTGTCATTCGTTCTGGGCGCACTCACCTCGCTGGGACAAACCTTTCTGCCGGAGTCGCTGAGTTCGGTAGCGAACTCCGCCGGCGGGTGGTCGGCCATGGCGTTCGCGTTGGTGTGGCTTTCACGGAGCAGGTACCTGAGTGGGATGGTCCTTGGGGTTGCTTCCTTCTACCTCCTCAACGTCGGGTACGCAGTGATCTCCGACCTCCGCGGATATTCTTGGTCACTGAGCCTGGGTAACTTCTTCGTCCTCATGAGTTTCGTCGCTGGGCCTCCAATTGGACTGGCTGCGGCCTGGATGCGCAGCCGGTCCACGTGGGTGGTGGCCATAGCGAGCTCGGCGTTTCCCGCAGTGCTGATAGGTGAGGGAATCTACGGCTTGACCGTCGTGGCTGAAACGACCAGCCCTGTGTACTGGATAATCTCGATCGCATCCGGGGTCGCGTTCGTGGCCGCAGTGAGCTTCATCCGACTCCGCTCGCCCGCTCCGACAGCCCTAAGCGTCGGCTTGACCGTCATCGGCGCAGCCGCGTTCCTCCAGATCTACGGAGCAGCCGGTTCACCCGGGTAGAAGCAGCTCACCCGGAACCGGAGGACCTTTTCGAGTAGGCCAGGGCGCAGGTTCTTTGGCCGTGAACAGGTCTTGGCGCCGCGGACGATTCAGAAATCATACGGGCCACCGCGGCCCGCTGGTGCGGCAGCGGAACGAAGTTCTTACCAGTTGTCTGGCCGGCGCGGCCACCGCCCCTCAGGCGGCGCCCGACGCGGCCTGAGCAGCTTCTACGGGCACAGCCTTTTCCAGATGAGCGCTCGGGTCCAGTTCGGATCCTGTTCGTTGGCGAACCACGCGGACGGCCCGAACTTGAGTTGGAACTTCGACTTGCCCAAGCTGTTCGATTCTTCTTCCACGTCGATATTGATGGGCCACTGGTATATTCCCGCCAATCTCGCGTCGATCCGGCGCACAAACCCCTCGCCCCGAGTCGCGTCGAGCTGGCGTCTAAGCGGTCCTTCGCTGATCACCGAGATGCTTCGCATGTTCACCCCCCTGGCGGAATCAGAGACGCCCGAGATTGGCAGCTATACGCTGAAGCACACCGCGGAAGCCGTCCTCAAGGAAACCCCTGCCCACTACGTGACCAACGGCCGGCTGATCTCGGCAGGAGCGGCTCCGGGTCTTCCCATCGCCGAGTATGAACGCGCCGGTGGACCGAACCTCCTGGTCGGGGTCCCGGAACACGAGCACGACTACGGATTCAGGGCGGTGCGCTCCGGACAGACGCGGCCGCAGGGGCATCACTACCGGCCGCCAGGCTACGAGCACCTGCAATCAGCCCTCGCGCAGTGCGCCGCGGGCGAGCCGGTTGCAGACCGCTGGGTCCGGCCGGCCCCCGCGGTCGAAGATCCGGCTCCGTTCCACGACTGGATGCTCGCCCAGGCCGACCGGGATGAACCGATCGGCGTTTTCGCCAGCGACTGCGCCCCGTGGGTCGGACAGCTGACATTATGTAACGGGGCGGGTTGTTCCGCGGTGCTCTTTTGGGGTGTGCGGCGCTGGGCGCCGCACACCCCAAAAGGTGCTCGGGTCAAGCCGCGGTACGTGCCGCCTCATCGATGGTGTCGGCCACCGCTTCCGGCTGCGTGAGGAAGACGGCGTGGCTGGCCGCGACCTCGGTGATCGCAGCGTTGGCGCGCTTGGCCATGTGCTGCAGCATGGCCTGGTCGAAGGCGCGGTCTTCGGTTGCGATGACGGCCCAGCTGGGCTTGTTCCGCCACGCCGCGTTGGTGACCGGGGTCGCAAATACTGCCATGTTGATGGGTACCTGCGAATCCCTGAGGAAGGCTGCGTCAGCGTCACTGGTGTCGTGCGCGAAGCCAGCCTTGAACTTGTGCCGGTTGATGTAGCCGTACCCGTCGTCGCCGACGTCGATAACGAAGTCGGGGGTCTCAGCGAAGCCCTCGTACTGCTCTGCTGCTGTTTCCCCTGTGTCGGGGGCCAGCGCCGAGACGTAGACCAGGCCGGCGACGTTCGGGTGGACGCCGGCTTCGGTGATGACGGTGCCTCCCCATGAGTGACCGACGAGGATCGAGGGGCCATCCTGCTGGTCCAGGACGCGGCGGGTGGCCGCGACGTCGTCCTCGAGCGAGGTCAGCGGGTTCTGCACGATCGACACCTTGTATCCGCGCGCGGTGAGGTTCTCGTACACCCCGCGCCATCCGGCGCCGTCGGTGAAGGCCCCGTGCACCAGCACGACGTTCGTGACCTTCTGCCCTGCTTTGGTGATTGTAACGTTCTCAGTCATGGTCCTCATCCTCTCGATTTCTGAATAAATTTCGTGTGCTTTTTGTACTTCGCACGCTTTTCTTACTGGGTGACTTCGTGGGCTGCTTTGGTGATCAGATCGGCGACTGCGCGGGGTTCGGAGACCGTCACGCCGTGTGAGGCATCAATTTCGACGACTTCAGCGTTGGCGCGTTCGGCCATAAACCTCATGGACTCTGCGGGGATGGCCAGGTCCTTGGTGGTGATCATCGACCAAGCGGGGATGGTCTTCCATGCGGCCTTCGTCGCGGTGTCCTGGAGGGCGGTTTCGGCGATCGGGCGCTGCGTTGCAGCCATCAGCTCCGCGATCATTTTTGAGATATCAGCGGCGAAGACGCGGCGGAACTCCTCCTGCTTGATGTAGAGGTCATTGCCAGTCCGCCCGTCGGGGGTCTCGAAGGCCACAGGCTGGAGGGCTGGCCCGAGCTCCCCGCCGGGGAACTTCGCAGCAAGCTCCCCGGTGCTCTCCCCGACATCGAGCTGGAAGCTGGCGACGTAGACCAGCGCCTTCACATCGGGCTGGCTTTCGGCTGCTTCGCTCATGACTGACCCGCCGTATGAGTGTCCGGCAAGCACAATCGGCCCATCGACGCTGTCGAGAACACTGCGCAAGTGTGCGGCATCTTCCTGCAGGCCACGCAGGGGGTTGGCCACAGAGATAACGGGGTACCCCTCGCGCTTCAGGCGTGGAATGACACCGTTCCAGCTCGAAGAATCGGCGAAGGCACCATGTACAAGGACGACAGTGGGCTTGTCCTCAGGCGTCGGAGAGTTGGCGGGAACCGACTGTGGGCTCGCGTTGACTGCAGCGGGAAGCAGCAGTGCAAGTGCTACCAGGGCAGCGAGGGCGACGATGACTCCCCTCCTATACCGGGCTCCGGTATGAAGGACAAAGCCGATTTTGGTGTTGAGCGTTGGCATGACATTTCCTAATTCGTTTGAACACGGTCGTTCGCTTGCGATATATCGGTCTGGAGAGCGACCGCTTTCGCATCAGTTCTTCTCCAGGCATTGCCGATAGGAGTTTCCGAGAGCGGGCATTGACGGATGACCGCCGCTGGGCGGAGTCCTGGGCGGGCCAGCCTTTAGAAGGACGGCTGAGCCGGATGAAGCGAGCGGCCCGAGGTGGGACGGAAGCGCTCAATGTCACCGGGTCAGGCCCGTGCCCGACGGCGGACGACTACTGCTGAGCGTTCAGGGAACCTCCAGCCGAGACTGACGGCCAGAAGTCGCACCACCGTTGTTAGCACTACAGAGGCAATAGCGGCATGGAAAACGGCTACACCGCTGTTGACAAGGAGGAGGAGCAGCACCCCTCCGGCGGCGGCTGCAACCGCATAGAGCGATCCCACGTGCAGCAGAGCTACCGGAAGAGCAAGAGTGACATCACGCACCACGGATCCGCCCACCGCGGCCGCGGCTCCGACGAATACCGCCGGCACGGCAGGTACGCCGAGCGCGAGAGCTTTTGAGGTTCCAATGGCCCCGAAAAGTCCTATCGTCACCGCATCAAGCACGAGAATGAGCCGGTCGAGCCGGATGAAAAGGCGTTGTAACGCGATGCCTAGGAACGCAACTGCTGCAGCCACCAGGATGTACCAGTCCCCGTAGATGGCCACGGGTGGAACGCCGAGGAGCACGTCCCGCAACAGGCTGCCGCCAAGTGCTACCCCTACTCCAATCAGCACTCCCCCCAGGACATCGATTCGCCGATCGGCGAAGGGCCCTGCGAAGAGTGCGCCCTGCAATGCCCCAAGAGCCACTGCTGCAAGCTCGATCCATAAGGGAATTTCGAAGGGTGAGAGTGGCATCATCCGAAATCTCCTGACACTAGGGAACCTGAAGAGGTCCACGGATCCTACCGGCTGAAGGAGAGGGAACCGGGGACCCGATATGCAATATATTAGTCCGGTGATGAAGCTTGTCAAGGCAGCGCTACATCCGGAGCCAGCAGCGATCGGTCAGATGCCTACCGGGGACCTTGTGGGTAATCAGTGCGGTAGCGCGGCGCACATGCGGGGGCTGAAGGATCTTAAGGGCCATCCCTACGGCCAGCCGCCGGATGAGGATCTTCCGAGGAGCGGGGAAGCAGGATGCTGCATGTAGGGAGGGGTAGGTTGTAACTTCCACAGGCTTGTGACCAATATATTGAATGCCGATTCCCAAAGACACTCCTTCTGTTGACCGCTCTCTTCTGCGGGACGATGTTTACCTGCGGCTTCGTGATGCAATCGTTGACGGCACGTTCAAACCGGGGGAGCAGCTAAGAGACTCTGATCTCGCTGCCTGGATCGGTGTCAGCCGAACACCTGTACGGGAAGCATTGCTTAAGCTCGCCGATAGCGGGCTGGTCGTGACCCAGCCGGGTCGGTCAACAATCGTGAGCACAATTGAGACGCAGGCACTTTCCGATGCGCGCGATGTCGTGGCCGCAATGCACGAACTGGCCGTCTGCGAGACGATCGGAAAGCTCACCGAAGTGCACATCGATCGCATGCGTTCAGCCAATAGCCGCTTTCAGAAAGCCCTTGAGGCCGGTGACGCCATAGCGGCTCTTAAGGCAGATGACGAGCTGCACGCCGTCCCGGTCCGAGCCTCAGGTAACCAAGCGCTACAAGCTGTACTTGACCGGTTCGGGCCCGTTGTCCGCAGGGCCGAGCTTCTACGCTTCCGGTCATCCGATGGCCAGGCCTCACTGGAAAGACATACCAAACTCATCGAACTGTGTGCGAGCGGTAAGGCTGAGGATGCAAGGCGTCTTGCGTTTGACATGTGGAAGAGCTTGCCAAGTTCCATCGACTCTGTGGCGCAACCCCAGTCTGGCTGACGGTGAACGAGCATAGGCAGACCGCAGAGGTGGACTTGTCAGTACTGACCCGACTTGAACCGTCCTGCTGAGCTACTGTGCAAGGGCCTGCCCGACAAGGTTGTCGAGCGAGCCTGACCATGCTTCGCCATGTCCGGGCAGCACCGTCACATTTTTAAGGTGAGGAAGCTCCTGCAGCGCCTGTCGAGCCCGCGGGAGATCGTGGTGGAACATAGCCGGCAGCAGTTGGGGACCTGTCCTAGGCAGTGTGCGGTGGCCCGTGACCAGCGCATCTCCAGTGATGAGTACCTGTGCAGCTTCGAAGTAGTAGCCCGTATGTCCATTCGTATGTCCAGGCAAGGGCACTACGAGTGGCAGTCCCGGCACCCCTGCGCGACCTTCGGGGGTGAGCGGTACAGGCCGGGCATCCGCCACCTTCGTCTTTGCGTCGTCCTTCAGAAGGGGGGCGATGGCGGCCACCCAGGGAAGGACCCCGGGCCTTGCAATGTTCCAGGCAATATCTCGTATCCCAACCTGCTGCAGGTATTTTCGTTGCAGATGGGGTACTTCTGCCTCGGAACTGAAGACGGGGATGCCGTAGTCGCTGGAGAGCCACCGCGCCCCGCCGATATGGTCGGCGTGACCATGCGTGATGAGCACCGCACTCAATTCTTCGATCGCAACCCCTGCGCTGTCGAGCGAGCGAACGAGGTTTTCGCGCTGACCGGCGTATCCGGTATCTATCAACACGGTCCCGTCATCGCCGGCGTAAATGCTCCAGTTCACGTGCTCCGTCTGCACGAACGTCACCGGTCCGAACGAACGACTCTTCACAAGCTTTCCTCAATTCAATAGCAACTGGCACAGGGTGCGGGGGCCGCGCCCTCCCGGACTCCCGCGACACCGCGATACGAGCGCCTGCCCCCTCCACTGGGTCCAGGTGTTCGCCGGATAACTTTAGCCAACCGGGCCCAGATCCGCGTCCTACGCCGCAAGAAGTTGCGTGATTGGGCCAGGGCGGTCCTCACTTCGACGGTGGCTGCCGTCAGACTCGGAGGGGCACCGGGGAACCTCCGCATACACGGTGCGCTCGACGAGTCCGTCGCGTTCGAGGGATCGTAAAACTGGGTCCCGCCGCACAAAATGTGAATCGCGCGCAGCAAGGGCTACTATTTCCAGCCTGGTGCGGGTATCACCGTGTGGGAGCCACCGGAATACTCCATTTAGAAACGTGAGCGCCCGTACCGCTGGTGTCATACCTCGCATTGCTCGAGCGACCGTGAACCAGATGTTCGCTGGCACTCGAGGCACGGTGAGTGGCCTCATGCCCGCAGCGGAAGCCGAGCTCATCGGCTCCGGTACTGCAACGCCCTCGGCTCTCCTTCCGAACAACACCGCGTGAATAGCACCACAAAGAAGTTGACGAGAACCTTCGCAAGGCGCAATATGTTGCATATCGTCCTTACCATCATTATGCCGGCTCGTTGTGCTGGTTAGGCCGTGCCTCATCGGACAGGCAATTCGCCTGGCCGGAAGTCTTTTGCCGAGATGCGTGCGCTGACTCTAAACAGCTAACGGTCCTGCCCACTGTTCGGAAAGGGGTCGCTTGTGGCCATTGCAGATTTTGAGCGCTACCCTCTGACCTTTGGGCCCAGTCCGATTCACCACCTTCCCCGACTGACCTCTCATCTGGGTGGCGCCCAAATATGGGCTAAACGAGAGGACGTGAACAGCGGCCTTGCATTCGGTGGCAATAAGACCAGAAAGCTCGAGTACCTCATCCCGGAGGCTCTGGCACAAGGTGCAGACACGTTGGTATCTGTCGGGGGCTACCAGTCAAACCACACGCGCCAGGTCGCTGCCGTGGCTGCGAAGCTTGGAATGAAGGCCCGCCTAGTACAGGAAAACTGGGTTGACTGGCCTGATCCCTCATCGGATCGAGTCGGGAATATCCTCCTTTCAAGGATCATGGGCGCAGATGTCCAACTGGACGGTGCAGGGTTCGACATTGGAGTACGAAGCAGCTGGGAAGCTGCCATTGAGGAAGTGAAGGCCGCCGGGGGCACGCCGTATGCGATCCCCGCTGGAGCTTCGGATCACAGGCTTGGCGGGTTGGGCTTCGCCAACTGGGCCTATGAAGTGGAACAGCAGGAACGTGGCCTGGGAATATTCTTCGACACCATTGTCGTGTGCACAGTCACCGGCTCCACTCATGCGGGCATGATCGCCGGGTTCGCGGGTCAGGACCGCCCACGCAGGGTCATCGGTATCGATGCTTCCGCCACCCTTCAGAAGACCCGGGATCAGGTCGAACGCATTGCCAGACAGACAGCACGATTGATTGGGCTTGATCGGGAGCTGCGGGACGACGAGATCAACGTATTGGAGGGCTGGGCCGGGGATCGTTACGGAGTTCCCGTCGATTCAACGCTTGACGCAATACGCCTCGGCGCCTCGATAGAAGCCATGATCACCGACCCTGTTTATGAAGGCAAATCCTTGGCCGGCCTTATTGATCTGGTTACAAGCCGCGATATCCCAGCAACGAGCAACGTTCTGTACGCGCACCTTGGCGGCCAGCTGGCCTTAAACGCCTACAGCGCCTTGTTTCGTTCCTAGGACGACGCGGCGAGACCCGTTCCCCCGAGCTGCGTCCTATCAAGCAACCGGAAGGCCGGGTGGACCAGCGGGGAACCGGGTCACCCCGCTTCCGGTGAAAGTAACTGGTTTGAGGCCAGGCGACGCTCGATGACGGGGTTCTCGACAGAATCACCAACGTCAACAGTTCTTGTCGTTGCAGCCGATTCATGCCGCTTCATCGTCCATGCTGAAAGTGATAGCCAATGAGACGGACGAGTTCATGGGCAGATAGGAGGAATCGAGGACGTCCGCAACAAAGTCCGGGCTTAGAGGATAAAGGGAGGAGAGCAGGCTGATCGCCGCCTCCAGGATTTCGTCTTTCTGCGTAAAGTCCGGATCTGCATTTATAAATAGTGTAAGTTCGGTAACTGCCTTCAGTTCCGAAAGTGATGCAACTTTGCTCCTGATGAGGGCAAGTCCATTGATCACACAGATCTGAGCCGCTTCCACTCCGTGCTGCAATTCCCCCGAGCATTCAGATGCCCTCTGCGGACCGGCGGCGCTACCCGCGGAGACCCTCGGGGCCCTAATGGGGCCCTCCGCGAGGAGGTGGTGACCGAGGAGGGGGATTGAACCCACGGTTACCGATGATCCAGAGATGATGGCCGCGTTGTACTGCCGGTCAACCTCGTCAGACGAACGAAGAAGGTACCCCTCCCTTTCAATAAGTTCCTCGAACGCATTAGAGTCGCCTTCTTCAAGCATCATTTCTCCTAAGCTTAGAAGCACGGCACAGTGAAGCGGACCGCGCTTGCGGTCAGGTCGACTGGAGCCGTCGCCAGGCAAGTTCAGCAAGCGTTTCTGCCTGCTTGCCGAGCACGGAATCGTCGAAGATTGCGCCGGCAGAGTGCATGCCTGGGGCGCTTTCGACTAGCACGTCGGTCGGGCGAGCACCAAGAACGACGAGAGCCCCCGGTACTTGCTCGAGAACGTAAGCGAAGTCCTCCGTTGCCATGAGCGGCGCGGACAGGACCTGCACGCCGTCCCGGCCATGCAACCGTTCGAGGACATCGAGGGCGAAGGACGCCTCGTGCGGATCATTGATCGTGACCGGATACGAATCCTGGTAATCCGTTGTTGTCGGTGCTCCATGTGCCTCGCCGATGGCCGATACGAGAGGCACGAGCTTCTCGCGCATCAAGGCGAAGGTGTCACGGGAAAGCGTGCGAACACTCGCGCCGATGGTTACGCCGATCGGAAGTGCGTTCGGCGCGAGTTGCTCACTCGTGATTTTCAGAATGGACACCACGGCAGGATCAGTTGCCGGGACCCGCCGAGCGACGAAGCTCTGTACTGCGAGCACAATTTCGGCAGCGATTGGGATCGGGTCTATTGCATGCTCTGGGAAGGCGGGGTGGCCTCCGGTTCCGGAAACATGCACCTGTAGCGAACTGGAGCTGGCAAGCATCGGGCCGCTGCGGGTGAAGAACGTGCCGGAGTCTTTCATACAATCAACATGTACGGCGTAGGCAGCAACGGGCCGCTCACCTGCGGCCTCGAGCACACCTTCCTCAATCATCGTCCGCGCCCCGGCATAGCCCTCCTCTCCGGGCTGAAACATGAAAATTACGGTTCCGGGAAGCTCGTCGCGACGCTCGTGCAGCAGGCGAACCGCGCCGAGCAAACCGGCCACATGCAGATCATGCCCGCACGCATGCATCGCACCGGTACTGGACGCGAACGGCAAACCGCTGGGCTCGGTGATTGGCAGCGCATCCATATCAGCACGCAACAAGACGACCGGGCCCGGCTTGCCCCCACGCAGGACCGCAGTCACTGACGACAGGTCACGACCTGCTGTTATCTCCAGGTCGAGTTCTGTGAGCTCTTGGAGTACAAGAACTTGTGTCAGTGGAAGATCGAGGCCAATCTCAGCGTGACGATGAAGCTGTCTTCTCGTCGCTATGAGTTTCTCAAGCATCGGTGCAGCATCGAAGCGCCTGTGCAGTATGTCAGGCACCCTCTCGGGGTGAGCGTTCTTCATTGTGTTCCTGTCGGTCTAGGTGCAGTCATTCGGGCATCTCGGTGGAACTGCCTTCACGAGGTGCCCTTTTGGCTTCCCAGCAAAGCCCAGCTGAGCCTAATATGCAATATATTACGGTGACTTCTGGTTCCGTAACCAGACGATCAAAGGTCCTTCATCCATCCAGGTCCCGCAACGGCTGTGCATGGCGTGGTGCTGTGTGGATTACTCGTTCTGTCAGGGCATTCACGGGCTGTCTTCTCTCTAATGCGTCAGATGCAGACTCGTCTGTGCTCGCGCCGACCACCGTGAAGTCCGCTGGTAGTGAGCGTGTGCCGTTTGCTTGCACGGTGACGAAGTGTGCCCCGGGGAAGTAGGTGCGGGTGCTGATCCGGCGGAAGGAGTGTGTCTTGGTGACTGTGACACTTTCGCCTGGCGCGATCTTTCGTGAGGTGAGCTTGAAGGTTTTGGGACTGATGGTCCGGTTGGAGCGCTGGAATCCGATGGAGTAGTCGATCGCGACAGCCGCCTCTGCGTCGTCCTCGTTGGTGATGACCGCGGTGAAGGTCAGCGCACCCTCGAGGTGCACGGTGTCGTTCGATAGTTCAGGTCGGTCCACGCGCAGGTGACGACCGGAGTATCCGACCAGCGTGAGTGCCTCCGGGTCGGCGTTCTTGATCAGGGTGCGAAGGCCGCGACGGATGACCCAGGAGGTGTGTGCGTCGGCGTTCTCAGCCCAGTTCCGAGCCGTGCGAGTGACGGTAGCGGGGTCGACTCGGCTGAGGTCATTGAGGTGGTTTGCGACCGACCGCCGCACATACTCCGAGGTATCGCGGTAGGTAGCGTCAAGGATTGCGCGCGTTGCGCCCGGGTGTTCGATCAGCCAGGGCACTCTGCGTGCCCAAGGCAAGTATGCGCGCGATCCCTCCGTTGCAAGACGTCGCACATGCTCATTCTCGTCGCGGGCCCAGACCGTCATTTTTGAGAGCGCCCGCTCAGGCCGTGCGTTGAGAAGGTTACGCACAGCGAACTCACTGCTCAGACGTGGCGTCAGGCTGGCGAGCAAGTCCATGCCAGTATCAAAATCCGGGGTCGAGTGACTGGCCAGGGCTTGTGAGCTGACTGCCTCTGTCACCGGCCAGATCATCCAGCCCGTGAAGCTTGGTTGCTCGAGCGCGGCTCTCACCAGTTGCTCCAGCTCTGAGAAATCATCCGGTGCATCCGCAAGGAACGCGTCTCGGACAATGTTGACCCTGTCCCGTAGGCGCTGTCCAGCGAGGATTTTCATTGCCTCGCTCAAGGCTCGGGGCTGCAATTGGGGTTCAGCAGCCATCAGGCTACGGCTAAGTGCACCAACAACCGTCGGGTTGATCAACTCGTCCATAGTTCCCATGAGAAGACTCCGATCTTCGGCCGGAGCAACGTGTGCGTTACTCCGGCCGACGAAGGTTTAGGCCAGATCGATGGACAGGCCCTTGACGAGATCGCCTTCGATGATGAAGTTGAATGCGAATGGCTGCGGGCTTCCCGGAAAGTCGCCGGCGGACGATGCAATCATCCGACTGTTCCCGAAAGACGTCGGGGTAATGACGATCTTGGGGGCAATCAAGTGGCTCCCGATCCAGGTGCGGATGCCAGCGTCGTCCGTGTAGGTCTTGCCGTCATCAGACACCACCGCGTCCGCCGCGAGCGTCGCCATCAGTGCATCGACGTCATGTGCGTTGTTCGCGGCGACGAAGTCCTCGATCGCCTTAGGGAGAGTGATGGCGCTCATCGTCTTCTCTTTCTCTTTGTCTGGGCGCGAACACGCCCGTATGGGTGGTGTGATCGGCAGAACGCCCACGGCCTTGAGAGCGAAAAGTTCGCCTCCGCGCCATCGACTTCCTGTCGTATAGGACAGTAACACAAAACACTGTCCTGAATGACAATAATTTCATTTCTACTCAGTAGAGTTTTGACATGAGCAACAGTGCAGACTCCGGCGCAGCGCGACCCCGTCGCGCGAGTGACTTCCCGTACCGCTCCGAGTTGCTTGCCAACTTGAGCGCGCTGATCCTTCTGTGGGACTCCCCGACCTTTCAGGGCGAAGTTCTAGCGAAAAGCGGAGAGAGCATCGATCAGCAGTCGCATGCGACCCTCAGACACCTACTCGCCTGGGGCCCGATGCGCCCGACATCCCTATCCGAAGTGCTCGCCACCGGCGCGTCACACGTGAGCAAGATCGTGCGCCGACTCGAAGGTAATGGTTGGGTAGTGCGGACGACCGACCCCGCCGATGGTCGCGCGACCCTCATCAGCCTCACGGAAGCCGGCGAAGCCGCAGCTCACGGCGTGTACGCCCTCGGTGACCGCATGATCGCCGAGGTTCTCGACGAGTGGTCCGACAGCGACGTCCGCGCGTATACCGATCTGACAGCGAGATTCGTCGCAGATGCGATCGCATCAGCAGAACGAATGCTCGAACGAGGCCTCCTACCTCCCCAGGACTGAAACTTCATCCATCAGATATTATTGTCCTGTGGGACATTACTTGTGATACTGTCCTGTGCGACAGGGTTTTGACGCGGAGTTACGGAGTCACCGGTACTCGGCTCGACCACCATCGCGCGTCGATGCCACGAAACTGCATTGAAGGATAGGAATCACACATGTCGAACACAGACCGCGATCGCCTGGACGGTCGCCGAGCATTGGTCACCGGAGGATCAAAGGGCTCCGGTAAAGCAGTCGCAGAGAGGCTCCGTGAGCTCGGCGCGGATGTATACGTCACGGCTCGGTCGATGCCCGACGGCTATGAGTTCCCCGACCGGTTCATTGCAGCCGACACCTCGACGACGGAGGGCACCGACCTCGTTGCGGCCCAGATGAGCAAAGCCGGCGGTGTCGACATCCTCGTGCATGTTGTCGGCGGTGCATCAACACCAGCGGGTGGCTTCAAAGTCATCACCGACGAGCAATGGCTCATCGAGCTCCAGCTCAACTTCCTCGGTGCTGTGCGATTGGATCGCGCGCTTCTGCCCGGCATGATCAGCGAGGGTTCCGGAGTCATCCTCCACTTCACCTCGATTCAGCGCGAGCTGCCTCAGTACGAAGCGTCCCTCGCTTACGCGGCCGCGAAAGCTGCGCTGCGCACCTACAGCAAGGGACTCGCCAACGAGGTCGGACCCAAGGGCGTGCGCGTCAACGCCATCAGCCCAGGCGGAATCAAGACTGATGCCTACGACCGCTTCATTGAGCGGATCGCCGAAGGCAACTCAATCACCCGGCCCGAGGCCGAGCAGCGAGTGATGGACTCGCTTGGAGGCGTCCCTCTGGGCCGCTTCGCAGAGACCGAAGAAATCGCAGACCTCGTCGGCTTCCTCGTTTCCGACAGGGCGTCATCGATCCTGGGCGCGGAGTACGTGATCGACGGCGGAACAGTCCCAACAACCTAACAACAGTACGTCAGGTCACCCATCGTTCAGGCCCTCCTTCCGCCGGTGGCGGCTTCAGCGGCCTGAACGGTGGGGAGTGCTACCTGACAGTGCTCGAAGTTGCTCAGGTACTCGCACAGGAAGCCACGCAAGGTAGCAATCAACCAATACTCGTCGTGGCCTACATGATCGCCCGGTCGCGATTCGCTTGGCTACCTACTTCCTGAGGGACCCCCGCACACCGGGCACCGTCACGGTGCCGCTGACGGTGACCCTGTGGTGGGTCGAGCACGGCGACCGGAAAGCCCTGGCCCGGACCATCCAGCCCGGCGCCGGGGCACTCATCTTCCAGACAACAACGCATCGCAGGGCCGATCGAACCGGACAACCGAGAGGACCATGACCGCTCTCCGCCGGCACGGTGGAGCCGGAGTCTCAGGGCCCGGCCGGTGGCCGGTGAACGGACCGCTCATTTGTCTCAAGGAGAACCCGGATGGTGTGCAGGATGAGCTCGCGCTGCCTGGTGGTGAGCCGGTTGGCGTTCTCGGGCAGGATGAAGGGCTCCGGTTCACGCGCCCACACTCCGGCGGCCTCCCGCAACCGGACCATAGGAATCCCCAGAGCCACCGAAAACGCCTGCAGGACTTTTTCCGAGGGGGTCTCCGGTTCCCCGCGCAGGTACTTGGAGATCGAGGTATTGGTGACCCGCACTCCCCTGGTTTGGGCGATGGCCTGGATCCGGCGCGCTGACGCCCGCTGCCGTTAGAGTCCCTCAACAGGCTCGACAGGGTGCTCACGGGCCCGCCCTAGGATCGGCAGCCTCAAACCGACCGGCCTGTTCAGGAAATCTTTCCGAACGCCCTCATCCCGGCGCTGCCCATCGATGGTGAATTCGTCGGGCCAGCGGCCCACTGCGCCCCAACCAAGCTTCGACAGAAAATCCAGTCCCCGGACGTCGCGGACATCCAAGCGGAGGCTTTCTCAGTGCAGGCCCCAACGGGCACACTTGCTTCGGAGGCCACCGCCCGGCCTGCCGGACTGCCTGCTTCCAAAACAATCGAATCTGTGTTCTATTTTAACCCGGAAGTACGAGCGTTGAGGTGAAGGACAAGAGGCGATGACAGCACAACCATCGGGTCCATCCATGGGTAACCCCAGCACCGACCGGCAGACGCTCGATGAACCGGCGGCCGTGCGGTTCACCGGCACCGGAGAACCGCTGGCCCTGCGGTGGCGAGGCAGCATCTGGCAGGTCATCGGTGAACCCGTCCAATGGTCCAGTTCGAGCAACTGGTGGGAACCAGACAGCACCGCCCGTGGCGGGCATGGCAGCGTGATCACCACCCGGTCCTGGCGGTTCCAGGCCCAGACCGGGCCGGCCTCCCCGGTCCTGGAGTTCGATATCAGCGCCGATCCGCGCTGGCAGGGCTGGCGGCTGCACCGCGTCGCAGGCGCCACCGGCCTCTGACCGGACAGCAACCGGTGGGCGGATACCGGTCATGGGTTCCAGCAAAAGGTACCGCGCCTACTACGCGAAACTGATGGATGCCCGGATCGAGGAATTCGTGATGCGCGAGGAGCTGATCATGCTCACCGCGGCTGAACTCGACCTCGACAACACCCCACCCGTGGACTTCTCCGAGCCTCGGCGGGTGTACGCGTGAATCCGCTATCCCTCCAAGGCCATCCGGGTCCAGGCGCACGCCTCGGTCTACACCGAGACCGCGGTGAAGATCCGGTTCTTCGCGCCGCTGGTCACAATCCAGCAGCAGGTAGCTTGTCTCCACCAGAACGTCGTGCTCATCCTTCGACATCAAATACAGACTGCACGCACGGGCGCTGAGGCGCGGCCGACTTCTTGCCCTGCTCCGGGCGGCTACACGTTGAAGCGGAATTCGACCACGTCGCCGTCGGCCATGACGTATTCCTTGCCTTCGATGCGAACCTTGCCCTTGGCCTTGGCCTCGGCCATCGACCGGGCCTCCATGAGGTCCTCGAAGTGGACGACCTCGGCCTTGATGAACCCGCGCTGGAAGTCGGAGTGGATCACGCCTGCCGCCTCGGGCGCGGTGGCGCCCTTTTTGATGGTCCAGGCGCGGGTTTCCTTCGGGCCGGCGGTGAGGTAGGTCTGCAGGCCGAGCGTGTGGAAGCCCACACGCGCCAGCTGGTCCAGCCCTGACTCCTCCTGGCCGTTCATCTCGAGCATCTCGCGGGCCTCGGCCTCGTCGAGTTCAACCAGGTCGGCCTCGAGCTTGGCGTCGAGGAAGATCGAGTCCGCCGGGGCAACGAGGGCACGCAGCTCCTCTTGGCGCTCCGGGCTGCCGAGGACGGCGTCGTCGACATTGAAGACGTAGATGAAGGGCTTGGCGGTGAGCAGGCTGAGCTCGCGCAGGTGCTCCATCTCGAGCTTGTCGCTCTTGATCGACGCGAAGATGGTGTCGCCGCGCTCCAGCACCGCCTGGGCTGCCTGCATGGCGGCCAGCTGCGCTGCTTCGCGCTTCTTGATCTTGACTTCCTTCTCGACACGCGGGATCGCCTTTTCGAGGGTCTGAAGGTCGGCCAGAATCAGCTCGGTGTTGATGGTCTCCATGTCGGAGCGGGGGTCGACCTTGCCGTCAACGTGGACGACGTCGGGGTCGTCGAAGACCCGGATAACCTGGGCGATGGCCTCGGCCTCGCGGATGTTCGCAAGGAACTGGTTGCCCAGCCCCTCCCCCTCGGAGGCGCCCTTGACGATGCCGGCGATGTCGACGAACGAGACGGTCGCCGGGAGGATTTGCTTGGAGCCGAAGACCTCGGCGAGCTGCGCCAGGCGCGGGTCGGGCAGGTTGACCACTCCGACATTCGGCTCGATCGTTGCGAAGGGGTAGTTCGCCGCCAGCACGTTGTTGCGGGTCAGCGCATTGAAAAGGGTTGATTTGCCGACGTTGGGCAGTCCGACGATGCCAATAGTAAGAGCCACGGGAGTACAGTCTACCGGCCCGCACGCACCGCGCCGCCGGGGTGCCTTCCCGAAAATGTCGGCGCATCCTGCCACAGTGATTTCATGGACGGTTTCACGCTTGTGCTCGTAATCCTCGCTTTTGTTCTCGGCTGCATCGCGGGCGCTTTCCTCCTTGCCGCGCGCGGACGCGGGCAGGCGGACCAGCTCCGGGAAGAGCTCGACGACGCCGTGAACCGGCTGGGCAGCGCGACGGCGGCGCTGGCCGCGGCATCAGCCGAGAAGGACCTCCTGGCCTCCCAAAACCGAGCCCTCTCCGCACGGTCGGCCGACGAGACCAACGTGCTGCGGGCGCTGGCACCCGTGGCGGAGAAGCTGACCCAGGTCCAGCGCCAGGTGGGACTCCTTGAGCGGGACCGCGTCGAGCAGTACGGGCAGCTGGCCCAGCAGCTGCAGGAGGCGCGCGACGCCGACGCCCGGCTGCTCTCGACGACCCATTCACTCGCGGCGGCCCTGCGCAGCAACAGTGCCCGGGGCCAGTGGGGCGAGGTGCAGCTGCGCCGGGTGGTCGAGGCCGCCGGGATGCTGGCCCGCGTCGACTTCGTTGAGCAGGCCACGCTGGCCCGTGCCGAGGTTGCGGAAACGACCTCCTCGGGTGGCGCCGGGTCGACGTCCAGGCCCGATATGGTGGTGCAGCTCCCCGGCAACAAGCAGCTGGTCATTGACGCGAAGGTGCCCCTGAGCGCATTCCTCCAGGCGCAGGAACTCGACGAGGACGGAACAGAGGGGGCAGGCCGGGAGGCCGAACGGACCGTCCTGCTCCAGCAGCATGCCAAGGCCCTGCGCGCCCATATCGACACCCTGGCCAAGAAGAAGTACTGGGAGGGCACGAACAACTCCCCCGAACTCGTGATCTGCTTCATCCCGGTGGAGTCGATCCTGGCCTCCGCCCTACGGGCCGACCCGGGGCTGCTCGACTACGCGTTCAGCCGCAATGTAGCGCTGGCCTCCCCCGTCTCGCTCCTGGCGATCCTCAAGAGCGCGGCGTTCAGCTGGCGCCAGGAGGTCCTGACGGACAATGCCCGTGAGCTCTTCGAGCTGTCACGTCAGCTCTACGAGCGGCTGGGAACCATGGGCGGGCATGTGGCCAAACTCGGATCCTCCCTCAAGGCGTCGGTCGAGAAGTACAACTCGTTCGTCGGCACCCTCGAAACCCGGGTCCTTCCGACGGCACGGCGGATAGGAGCGTTCGACGCCGCCTCGCTCGACGCCGTCCCTGCCGGGGCCGGCCCGGAGAAGAGCGCCTTCTCCGGCATCCAGGCCGTCGAGGCCACGCCGCGGCTGCTGGGTGCCCCCGAACTGCTCGACGGCGCCGAAGACTCCACGGCCGAGCCCGGCGGACCCGCAGGCCGCGGGTGGGCCCAGGGCGGTGCGGGAATCAGCAGTGTGGGTGTCAGTGGTGACGGCCCGGACCTCCTCGACCGCGCCGCCCACGGAACCGCCGACGCTCCCGAGGGTCCCGTGGAACGCAGCGCTTAGCTCCGCGCCGGCGCCCCGGACGGTGACGCCGGTCGGGACACCGTTCGAGCGCGCGCCCGGCGGCCGGCCGGGCGAAGCGGCTAGTTCAGGGGCCCCGCTTCGCGGCGGCCTCCGCGCCCACCCCGTCCCTGCGAGGAATCGCCCATCGCCTTCAGGGCTGAGCGGATCTCCTTCGGCAGGGAGAAGATGATGTCCTCCTGGGCCGTGACAACTTCCTCGACCTCGCCGTAGCCGTACTCGGCGAGCAGCCGCAGCACGTCCTGGACCAAATTCTCGGGGACCGAGGCGCCCGAGGAAACGCCGACCGTCCGAACGCCTTCGAACCAGGACTCATCGACCTGGTTGGCGAAGTCCACGCGGTGCGCGGCCTTCGCTCCGTACTCGAGGGCGACCTCGACCAACCGGACCGAATTCGAGGAATTGGCGGAGCCGACGACGATCACCAGGTCCGAGGTCGGGGCAATCTTCTTGATCGCCGCCTGCCGGTTGGAGGTGGCGTAGCAGATGTCGTCGCTGGGCGGATCCTGCAGGGTCGGGAACCGCTCCTTGAGCAGGTTCACCGTGTGCATGGTCTCGTCGACGCTCAGGGTGGTCTGGGAGAGCCAGATCAGCCGTTCGGGATCCCTGACGTGGACCTTGTCGACGTCCTCGGGGCCGTTGACGATCTGGATGTGTTCAGGGGCCTCGCCGGCGGTCCCCTCGACCTCCTCGTGGCCTTCGTGGCCGATCAGGAGGATATCGAAGTCGTCGCGGGCGAAGCGCTGGGCCTCTCGGTGAACCTTGGTGACCAGCGGGCACGTGGCGTCGATGGTCCGCAGGCCCCGGTCTTCGGCGGACTGCACCACGGCAGGTGAGACGCCGTGGGCGGAAAAGACGAGCAGCGCGCCCTCGGGGACCTCGTCGGTTTCCTCGACGAAGATGGCGCCCTTCGCCTCGAGGGTCGAGACCACGTGGAGGTTGTGGACGATCTGCTTGCGGACATAGACCGGCGGACCGTAGTGCTCGAGCGCCTTCTCGACGGCGATGACCGCACGGTCGACTCCGGCGCAGTAGCCGCGCGGTGCCGCAAGCAGCACCTGACGCCTGCCCTCGACTGGAGCAGCGGCCTGCACGTCCTCGGGAGAGCGGCGCCGGCGGGGCACCATGGGCATGGGGACCTGAACTGCTGTGCTGGTCATGGTTCAATGCTAACGGTTTCATTCGACAACGGGCCCACCGGGGGCGCGGGTGTGGTCTAGCGCATACTCCGCCGCCGCCCAAAGGTGAACCTCAGGGCCACCCCCACGGCCAGCACCATCGCCCCGCCGGCGAGAACAGGCAGGCTGGCCTCGGCCAGGTCGGCAGAGACCCTGCCGGCGAAGCCGCGGACGAAAATCCGCGCGACGGCGCTGGACCCGGCAGCTCCGGCCGCGGCGTCCGGAATCAGTCCGGCCCCCAGCCAGCCAAGGACCCCGAGGCCCGCACCGCCGGCTCCCAGGAGGGCGAGGGTCGTCGAGCGCTTCCGGGCGAGAGCCAGGGCGAGCACCGCGCAGGTCCCGGCGCCCCAGGCCAACGCGGGCCAGAGCTGGGCGATCCTGCTCACCAGGCTCAGCGCACCGCCGCGCTCGAGCCGCCCGACCTCCACCGTCGTGTTGGAGGGTACCGGCACGTTGAAGCCCAGCCCGGTCCCGACCTGTTGGGAGAGCAGCCCGGCCAGGGGCTTCAGATCGAGGGATACCACGGCCGGGTTCTGCGCACCAGGGTCTGACGGCGCTCGAGAGAGGGTCAAGCGGTGGGAGATGCGCAGAGTCTCCTCCCAGGCCCGCGGGTACCCCGACATGCGGGTCACGGAGGAGGCTGCGTTCTCAATGGCAGGGCGCACCAGGTTCTGCAGGGGCCCCGACAGCCCGGCGCCCCTCGACACCTCCCCGGCGAGCGCCCCGGTCAGGGCCTGCTGGAATTCGGTGTCCTTGGCGAGGGGCCCGGCCAGGTCCACGAAGCCCTGCTCGTCGACGAGGCGGCTCTCGGTCCAGGCCGCGGTCAGGGCCCCTCCGGTGAGCGCCAGCGCGGCGAGGGCGAAGAAGGCGGAGGCCAGCGTGCGCATAGGGTCCTTGGGGTCGGTTGGGTGCGTGACGATCAGGTTATGCCCTTTTGGGCCCGGAGGGCACAGATCAGTCGCGCCCGGGCCGCCCGCGCGGGCCCTCTCTCCCTATCCGGCACCCCGGCTCGGCGGTGTCGTGGGAAGCTGGTAGACATAAGTCCGTGGACAGGACGGGCCCCGTTGCCGACGCGGACGGGCCACAGCCGCAGCGTCGGCACCCAGACAGCAAGGTGAGGAGCAGCGCGCCGATGACCACCGAAGGCACCGTGCCGACCGGGAGCCGCACCGAGGCGGCCGTTGAACCGGGAACCCACTCGACCCTGCCTGCCACGGCCGGCGAGACCTCGGCGGCCACCCCGTGGCCCCTGCATGTCCTGTCTGAGAAGCTCAAGGCCCACATCGAGCGTGCCCCGGCCGCCTGGGTCGAGGGCCAGGTGATCGAGTTCAACCGCCGCAACGGGCTGTCCTTCCTCACCCTCCGCGACGTCGACACCGAAGTGTCCCTCTCTGTCACGGTCTTCAGCAGTGTCCTGGACCGGCTCGCCCTGCCCCTTGAACAGGGCACCCGCGTGGTCGCCCAGCTGAAGGCTGACTTCTGGGTCAAAACGGGACGGCTGTCCATGCAGGCCCGGGACATCCGCCCGGTCGGGCTCGGGGACCTGCTGGCCCGGATCGAGCGGCTGCGGCGGCTGCTGAGCGCCGAGGGCCTTTTCTCGGCCCAGCGCAAGCGGCGGCTCCCCCTGCTGCCGCACCGCATCGGCCTCATCACCGGCCGCGGCTCCGACGCCATGAAGGACGTGATGCGCAATGCCGCCCTGCGCTGGCCGGCCGTGGACTTCGAGGTGCGCGAGGTTGCCGTCCAGGGCCCCGGCTGCGTCCCCCAGGTGACTGCGGCGCTCGCGGAGCTCGACGCCCTCGCCGACGTCGACGTGATCATCATTGCCCGTGGCGGCGGCTCGCTCGAGGACCTCCTGCCATTCAGCAGCGAAGAGATGGTCCGCGCGGTGGCCGCCGCACACACCCCGGTCGTAAGCGCCATCGGGCACGAAGCGGATCGGCCGTTGCTGGACGAGGTGGCCGACCTGCGCGCCTCCACCCCCACCGACGCCGCCAAACGGGTTGTCCCCGATGTGGCCGAGGAGCTGAACCGGATCGGCCAGGCCCGGTCGGCACTCACCCGCTCCCTGGGGCAGCTCCTGGCGAGGGAAACCGAGGGACTCAACCAGCTGCGGTCCCGGCCCTCCCTGGCCCGGCCGGAGGGGATGATCGACGTGCGCGAAGCCGACATCGAACGGCTGCGCAACCGCGCGCACCTTTCGGTGGACTCCGCCGTCACCCGTCACGCCGATGGAGTGCGGCACCTGCGCGCCCAGGTGCGCGCCCTCTCACCACAGAACACCCTCGACCGCGGCTACGCCGTCGTGCAGCGCGGGGACGGGAGCGTGGTGCTCGAGGCGGCGACGGTGCCGGCCGGAACCGACCTATCGATCAAGGTGGCGGTCGGGCGGCTGTCCGCCCGGGCCACCGGCACTCTGCCCGACCCCACCTCAGGGGGCTCCCCCGGGGAGCCACCCGCCACCCGCACGACGGCGGCACCGGAAAGCCCGGAGCCGCCAGGAAAGGAAAACCCATGAGCCAGCCGGCCGAAACCGCACCTGGAGACATCTCCTCCCTGTCGTATGAGCAGGCACGGGAGGAACTGGTGAACGTCGTGTCCAGGCTCGAGGCCGGCGGCGTCAGCCTCGAGGAGTCGCTCGCCCTGTGGGAGCGCGGCGAGGCGCTGGCGGACCGCTGCGAGGACTGGCTCGAAGGGGCCAAGAAGCGCCTTGCCGCGGCGCGAGACCGGGCCGAGAACGGCACCCGGCCCTCCCCCTAGGACGCGGCCAGGCGCTGCTTTTCGGCCTTCACGTCGAAGTGCGCCTCCGGCCAGCTTAGTTCCAGGTCGGCCAGGGCCGAGGCCAGCAGCTGCTGGACGGCCAGGCGGGCGTACCACTTCGCATCCGCGGGCACCACGTACCAGGGCGCCTCGGGGGTGCTGGTGCGTGCAATCGCCGTCGCATAGGCCTCCTGGTAGTCCTCCCAGTGGGCGCGTTCGTCGACGTCGCCGGGGTTGTACTTCCAGTATTTGTCCGGCCGGTCCAGGCGCTCGGCGAGGCGGAGCTTCTGCTCCTCCTTGCTGATGTGGAGCATGACCTTCAGCACCCGCGTGCCGGCGGCGGCTAGTCCCTCCTCGAACTCGGTGATCGCACCGTACCGGCGTTCGACCTCCTCCGCCGAGGACAGCCCCCGGACCTTGTGGACGAGCACATCCTCGTAGTGTGAACGATCGAAGACGCCGATCATGCCCGGGCCGGGCAGCTGCTTCTGGATCCGCCACAGGAAGTCGTGCCGGCGTTCGGCGGCGGTGGGGGCCTTGAAGGCGTGGTGGTGCACGCCCTGGGGGTCGACGGCCCCGATGACGTGCCGCACGATACCGCCCTTGCCTGCGGTGTCCATCGCCTGCAGGATCAGCAGCACCGAGGAGCCCCCGCCCTGGCGGCTCTCGGCGAACAGCTGCTCCTGGGCGTGGGACAGCGCCTTCGTCCCCTTCTCCAGCGCGGCCTTGCCCTTCTTCTTGCCGTGCTGAAAGCCGGGAGTGGACTGCGGGTCCGCATCCGCGAGCCGGAAGTCCGGCCCGGCAAACAGAAGCGTGCGCGGGTCCGTATCGAACACGGAACGGTCCATGGTGTCTCCTTGCCGTTGGTGTTACTGCTTATATGACCCTAGGAATTCGGCGAGCCGCCCCACGGCGTCTTCGATGACCTCGACGCTGGGCAGGGTGACCATCCGGAAATGGTCCGGGTTGATCCAATTGAACGCCCGTCCGTGCGAGATCAGGATCTTTTGCTGCTTGAGCAGGTCAAGGGCGAATTTCTCGTCATCCCGGATCGGGTACACCTCGGGGTCGAGGCGCGGGAAGAGGTAGAGGGCGCCGGCCGCGGGCTCGCAGCTCACCCCGGGAATGGCGTTCAAAAGTTCGGTGGCCTTATCGCGCTGCGCCTTGAGCCGCCCGCCGGGCAGGATCAGATCGTTGATGCTCTGGTAGCCACCGAGGGCCGTCTGGATGGCGTGCTGCGCCGGAACGTTGGCGCACAGGCGCATGTTGGCCAGCAGGTTGATCCCCTCGATGTAGTCCTCGGCGTCCTCCTTCGGGCCGGAGATGGCCATCCAGCCGCTGCGGAACCCGGCGATGCGGTAGGCCTTGGAGAGCCCGCTGAAGGTCAGGCACAGCACGTCGTCGCCGGTGACCGAGGCGGCGTTCACGTGCACGGCGTCGTCGTAAAGGATTTTCTCGTAGATCTCGTCGGCGAAGATGATCAGACCGTGCTCGCGGGCCAGCGCCACCACGCCCTCGATCACGTGCCGCGGGTAGACCGCGCCGGTCGGGTTGTTCGGGTTGATCAGCACGATCCCCTTGGTGGCAGGGCTGATCTTGGCGGCCATATCCTCGAGGTCGGGCCACCAGTGGTTCTCCTCGTCGCACAGGTAGTGCACCGCGGTGCCGCCGGCCAGGCTCGCCGACGCCGTCCACAGCGGATAGTCGGGGGTGGGCACGAGGATCTCGTCGCCGTTGTTGAGCAGGGCCTGCAGCGAGAGGGTGATCAGCTCGCTGACCCCGTTGCCGAGGTACACGTCGTCGATGTCGATGTTCTGGATGCCGCGGCCCTGGTAGTACTGCACGACGGCGGTCCGGGCCGAGAAGATCCCCCGGGAGTCGCTATACCCCTGGGACTTGGGCAGGTTGCGGATCATGTCCACGAGGATCGCGTCGGGGGCCTCGAAGCCGAACGGCGCGGGATTGCCGATGTTAAGTTTCAGGATCCGGTGGCCCTGGGCCTCCATGATCTTCGCGTGCTCAAGCAGCGGCCCCCGGATGTCGTAGAGCACATTGTGGAGCTTGTCGGACTGCCTGTACTTTGCCATTCGTTCAGGATGCCACAGCAGGGGCCCGGTACGCGGAATTGCCGCGTACCGGGCCCCCGAAGACGCGCCGGCCGGAGTCAGGAGCCGGCCAGGCCCTTCTCCTCAAGCCAGCCCGCCGCCGCGTCGGACGGGTTGCGCTTCTCATCCCCGCTGACCTGGCGGTTGAGGTTGATCAGGTCCTCGGTGGTCAGCTCGGCCGAAACCTCGTTGAGGACCGCCCTGGCGTCCTCTCCCACGGTGTCGAGGTTCACCACCGGCACGACCTGCTGGGCGAGCCAGTTGTTCTTGGGGTCCTCGAGCACCACGAGGTCGTTGTCCACGATGGACGGCGTGGTGGTGAAGATATCGGCCACCTGGATGTCGTCGTTCAACAGCGCCTCCAGCGTGATGGCTCCGCCGCCGTCGTTGATGGCTTCGAACCCTGCGGGCTCGCAGCCGTACCTCTCCTTCAGTCCGGGCAGGCCGTAGGAGCGCTCGCGGAACGTGCCCGGCGCGCCGATGATAAGCTCCCCGCACACCTCGCCCATGTCCGCCATTGACTTTAGGCCGTATTTCTCGGCCGTCTCCTTGGTGACCACCATCGCGTCCTTGTTCTCGGCCTCGGAGGCCTCGAGGACTCCGAGGTTGGCATCGGGGATCCGGGCGTCCAACGCCTCGGGCAGGGCCGCCACAATCTCCTCGGCGGACTCCGCCGTCGCCTCGGGGTCGGCGAACAGCAGGAGGTTGCCGCTGTAGTCGGGCACGACGTGGACCGAGCCCTCCTCCACGGCCGCCATATAGATTTCCCGGGACCCGATGTTCAGCTTCGTGCCCGCGTCGATGCCCTCGGCCTTCAGGGCGCCGGCGTAGATCTCGGCGATGATCTGGCTCTCGGGGAAGTCAGCCGATCCGACGACGATAGAGCCGCCGGCCCCATCGCCACCTGGTCCGGCCGCGGGGTCGCTGTTCCCGCCGCAGGCCGTCACCGCCAGCAGGCCCGTCAGGGCCAGCCCCGACAGGGTGAGCCGTCCGGCGTGCAGGGCAGAAAGATTTTTCATGGTGTTCCTCCGAGTCCGCTGGCGGCGGCGGACCGCCGGCCAGGTTCCTGTAGTGCCACCGGTCCACGATCCGCCCCGCCGTTTTCGCCGGCGGGGCGGATCGTGCACCGGCTCGTGAGGAGGCCCGCGGCGATGAGGAACACGCCGGGGACCACCGCCCCTTCGGCAGGGACCCGTCGTGTCCCTGCCGAAGGTGCTGCCCGCCGGGGAGACCGGTTGCCCGGACTCCTAGCCGGCGAGGCCCTTTTCCTCCAGCCAGTCCGCTGCCGCGTCTGCCGGATTGCGCTTCTCGTCGCCGCTGACCTGGCGGTTGAGGTCGATGAGGTCCTCGGTGGTCAGCTGGGACGAGACCTCGTTGAGGACGTTCCGGGCGTCCTCGTTCACCGTGTCGAGGTTGACCAGCGGAAGAACCTGCTGGGCGATGAACAGGTTCTCGGGGTCCTCAAGGACCACGAGGTCGTTGTCCTCGATCGACGGGGTCGTGGTGTAGATGTCAACCACCTGGACGTCATCGTTGAGGAGCGCCTCCAGGGTGACGGCCCCGCCGCCGTCGTTGATCGACTCGAAGCCTCCCGGCTCGCAGCCGTACTTTTCCTTAAGGCCGGGCAGGCCGTAGGAGCGCTCCTGGAAGGTGCTGGGGGCACCGATCGTGAGCTCACCGCAGACCTCGCCCATGTCCGCGATGGACTTCAGTCCGTATTCCTCGGCGGTGGCCGGAGTCACCACCATCGCGTCCTTGTTCTCGGCCTCGGACGGTTCGAGGATTCCGAGGTTGACGTCCGCCGACTTCGCCTCGAGCGCATCCGGCAGGGCCTCCGCGATGTCCTCGGCAGACTCCGCCGTCGCCTCGGGATCCACGAACAGCAGGAGGTTGCCGCTGTAGTCGGGCACGATGTCGACCGAGCCTTCCTCAACGGCGCTGTAGTAGATCTCCCGGGACCCGATGTTCAGCTTCGTGCTCGCGTCGATGCCCTCGGCCTTCAGCGCGCCGGCGTAAATCTCGGCGATGATCTGGCTTTCGGGGAAGTCCGCAGACCCGATGACAACGGAACCGCCGCCGCCCGAAGTTTCCTCCGGCTCGGCCGCGGGGTCGCTGTTCGCACCGCAGGCAGTCAACGCCAGCAGGCCCGTCAGGGCCAGCCCCGTCAAAGCGCGCCGTCCGGCGCGGTGTACTGACAGGTTCGTCATGTTGTTCCTCCTTGTGCACTGGCGACGGCCTTCTGCCGGCCAGAATCCTGTGTCCGCACCGGTGCGCGGCGTGCCCGCAGCCCCGGTGAAACGGCAAATTTTTGGACCAGCGCCATGAGGAGGTCGACGGCGATGGCGACAACGCCGATGACCACCGCACCTCCGAAAAGGCGCCCGTAGTCGCGCAGCTGGGTGCCCTCGACGAGGAACACGCCCAGCCCGCCGAGGTTGATGTAGGCGACGACGGCGACGGTGGCCACGACCTGCAGCACCGCCGCCCGCACCCCGCCCAGGATGACGGGCAGCCCGTTGGGCACCTCGACCCGAAAAAGGATCTGCGCCTCGCTCATGCCCATGGCCCGGGCGGCGTCGACCGTGTCGCGGTTCACCGAGGAGATGCCGGCGTAGACGCCGCTGAGCACGGGCGGCACCGCGAGGAGCACCAGTGCCCAGATCGGCGGCAGCAGGCCAAGCCCGGCCAGCAGCACGAACAGGAAGACCATGCCGAGGGTCGGCAGCGCCCGCAGGATTCCGATCCCGGAGACGATGACGACCCGCCCCCTGCCGGTGTGGCCCACATACAGCCCGACTGGGACGGCGATCGCCAGCGCGATGAGCATGGTGAGGCCGGTGTAGCCCAGGTGCTCGAGAATCCGCATGGGGATCCCCCGCTCCCCCGACCAGTTCTCGGGGGCAACCAGCCACTGACCCATCTGGGCGAACAGGTTGTCGCTTGTGTAATCCATCAGGCACCCACCCGGTACGCTTCGACCGCGACGGTTCCGGGGGCGCGTCCCTTCGCCGGGGCCTGCCGGCGCCACGGGGTGACGAGCCGCTCCAGCGCGACCAGCACCAGGTCCATGACCAGGGCAAGCACCAGCGTGATGAGGATGCCGACGGCGATCTCCGTGGGGAAGGACCGGAAGAGCCCGTCGGTGAACAGCGTCCCGAGGCTCGAGACGCCGATCAGCGCCCCCACGCTGACCAGCGAGATGTTCGTCACCGAGATGACCCGCAGCCCGGCGAAGAGCACCGGGATCGACAGGGGAAAGTCGACCGTGAGGAAGCGCCGCACCGGGGTGAAGCCCATGGCGACGGCGGCCTGGCGTACGCCGTCGTCGATGGATTCCAGGGCATCGAGGGTCGAACGCACGAGCAGGGCCACGGCGTAGATGGTCAGCGCGACGATGACGTTGATCGGGCTGATGATGCTCGTGCCGAGGATCAGGGGCAGGAAGACGAACATCGCCAGGGACGGGATGGTGTAGAGGATCGAGGACAGGGTCAGGATCACCCCGCCGACCGTGCGGTTCAGCCGGGCCAGCTGGGCCAGCGGCACGGCAAAAACCACTGCGAGGACCAGCGGCACCACGGACTGGATCAGATGCTGGCCGGTGAGGCCGGCGATGAAGTCGATGTTCGCGAGGAACCAGTCCATCCCCTACACCGCCGTGTTGTGGTTGGCGCGGCCGCGGTTGACCCGCGCATCCTCGATGAGTTCGAGAATTTCGCCGGCCCGGACCGCCCCCACGACGCGCCCTTCGTCATCGACGGCCACGCCGAGGCCGGAGGGCGCTGAGAGTGCCGCGTCCAGCGCCCGCCGCAGGGTGTCCCCGCGCCGGTACAGGGACCCGCCGGGAACGAGGTCCGCCGTGTTCCGGATGGCGGAGCGCTGGTTCTGCGGCACCCACCCCTCGGGGCGGCCGCCGGCGTCGACGGCGAGGGTCCACGGGGAGGTGACGGCCGCGTCCGGGTCACCAAGCCGGTCAACCTCGATGGTCTGGATGGGGTGGATGCGCACGCCCTCGCCCTCCTGGAAGGACAGGTGGCGGAATCCGCGGTCGCGCCCGACGAAGCCCGCCACGAAGTCGCTGACCGGCGCGCGCAGGATTTCCTCGGGGGTGGCGTATTGGGCGAGGATTCCCCCGATGTTCAGGACGGCGACCTTGTCACCGAGGATGGTCGCCTCGTCGATGTCGTGGGTAACGAAAACGATGGTCTTGGCCAGGTCGCGCTGCAGGCGCAGCAGTTCCTCCTGGAGTTCCTGGCGCACCACGGGGTCCACGGCGCTGAACGGTTCGTCCATCAGCAGGATCGGCGGGTCGGCGGCGAGCGCCCGGGCGACCCCGACGCGCTGCTGCTGGCCGCCGGACAGCTGAGCCGGATAGCGCCGGCCGAGGTCCGGCGCGAGCCCGACGACTTCGAGCAGTTCGGTCGCGCGGGCCCGCGCGTCCTTCCTCGGCACGCCGTTAAGCCGGGGCACGGTCGCGATGTTGTCCAGAACGGTGCGGTGCGGCAGGAGGCCGGAGGACTGCATGACGTACCCCATCGAGCGCCGCAGGTCGGAGGCCTTGCGGTCCGCGATGTCCTCTCCGTCGACCAACACGGCCCCGGAGGTCGGCTCCACCATGCGGTTGATCATGCGCATGGTGGTGGTCTTGCCGCAGCCGGAAGGGCCAACGAGGACAGTGATGGCTCCGCGGTCAATGTCCAGGCTGAGGTTGTTTACCGCTGTTTGGCCGCCGGGATACGTCTTGGTCACTCCGCGCAGTTCGATCATCGGCCTGCGGGCCGCGCCCCCTACGCTGCGCGATGAAGTCTCGGATGTCATTGGAGCCTTGCCTTTCGTGGCAGGAGCCTGCCGGCTGACCGGCCCATCACCACCGGACTGGGTCTTGTCAATCGGTTCAAATTAGAAGTCTAGCGAGGGGTTCGCGGCAATCAAGGTTCCGTACTGCCCTATCTCGTCGAATGTGAAGGTCATCACATTGGAATGGCGCCGGGGCGCCGGCGGAGCGCAGGCGGTCGGACGTGCGGAGGTGCTGCCTACCGAGCGCAGGCGGAGGGCATGCCTACCGAGCGCAGGCGGAGGGCATGCCTACCGAGCGCAGGCGGAGGGGCTGCCTACCGGGGGCGCCCGGCGGGCCGGCCGTGCCCGGCAGGACGGGGGCGAGCCGCGTCCTGGCGCCGGTGCAGGGCCGCCAGCTCGCTGGCCATCCGCTGATAGCTGGCAAAGCGGCGTGGTTCGAGCGATCCGTCCGCGAGGGCCGCCGCGACGGCGCACCCTGGTTCGCCGTCGTGGGCGCAGTCTCGAAACCGGCAGCCGGAGGCGAGGTCGGTGATGTCGCCGAATTCGGCGTCAAGCCCCTCGTCGGCGTCCCAGAGGGCGAATCCGCGGAGCCCGGGCGTGTCGATCAGCACCACACCGCCCCGCAGGGGGATCAGGGTGCGTGCGGTGGTGGTGTGCCTGCCCTTTCCGTCGCCGGCCCGCACCCGGCCCGTGTCCTGCACCGGCTCACCCACCAGGGCGTTGACCAGTGAGGATTTTCCGGCCCCCGATGGTCCGATCAGCACGCAGGTCTCCCCGGGCCGGAGGCCGTCGGCGAGGGTGTCGCAGCCGTCCCCGGTCAGGGCGGAGGTGGTGATCACCTCGGCGGTTCCCGCCTGCTGTACTGTGGCGCCCACCACGGCGTCGTGCACGCCGGTGAGGTCCGCCTTGGTCAGCACCACCAGGGGCCGCGCCCCCGAGTCCCTGGCGGCCACGAGGGTGCGCTCCAGCCGGTTCGTTGAGAGGGGCCGGTCGATGGGCACCACGATCAGGGCCACCTCCACATTGGCCGCGACGACCTGGGCCTGTGACAAGGGCTCGTGGGCCTTCTTGCGCTGCAGGACCCCGGTGCGGGGAAGCACCCCTTCCACCTGGTCGGGGCTCCCGCTCAGCGCCACCCAGTCACCGATGGCCGCGGACCCGGCGGCCGGAACGCTCACGAGCCTGCCGGCCTCCGCCACAAGCAGCTGCCGGCGGTCCACGCGCACCACGCGGGCGGGCCGCAGCCGCTCCTGCTCCGTCACGGGCACAGGCTCGAGCTCGGGCGCGTGCCCGGGGTCCGCAGCCGGACGCGGGGCGGGAAAGGGCGCGTGGAAGTGGGATTCGAAACGGCCGCGCACCCCGTCCGTGTATCCGTAGTCCTCAAGCGTGGCCAACGGTCCGGGCCTCCCCTCAGGCGACCGGCCCGTTCCGGCCCTGCGCCGCCGGTGCCTATGCTAATCCGCGGCCGGCCTGCTGGGAATAGAGCCGGAGCCCGACGTCGACCAGCTCCACCCGGCGCAGGGCACCCACCTCGCCCAGTTCCACCCATGCGGCCTCGTCCGTCGACCCCCCGGCTTCGTGCGTGAGCGCTCCGGAGACCACGCGGGCCGCGTAGATGATGCGCAGGGCGTGCAGCGGGCGGGGGGTGCCGCTGAGGCGGCGCTCGGGGGGAACGAAGAAGCTGTCCACCCCGAGCAGGTTCCCCAGTTCGGCGTCGTACCCGGTCTCCTCCCGGATCTCACGGACGGCGGCCGCCGGGGCATCCTCGCCGAACTCCAGGCCGCCGCCGGGCAGGGTCCAGCCCGAGGCGCCCTTCTCATTCCAATGGGCCAGCAGGATCCGGCTGCCGTCAACGATCACGCCGTAGGCGCCGACCCGGACATCCCAGGCCGGCGGTCCGGTTTCGACTTCGCTCATCGGAGCAGTCTAGAGCGGGGCCGCTTCACCCGCCGCGGACCCGCCGCTGCGGGTCCGGCGGAGGAAGTCGACCCCGAGCACCGGATCCTGGGTCAGAAACACCACGTCGGTGACGCCGGCCGCCGCGAGCGGGCGCCGGATAGCCTGCTGGAGCACTGGCTGGTGCACGGCGAGGCCGCCCCCGATAACCACGGGGCCGGGCACGCCGATGACCGACACGATGTCCGCGACCAGCCCGGCCAGGTCGGCGCCGGCCGTCTCAATGAGGGAACGCGCCTCATCGTCACCGGCGGCGGCAGCAGCGAAGACCACCGGCGACTGGGAGGCCCAGTGCCGGCGGCCCAGGTCGGAGTGAAACAGGCCGATGAGTTCGGTCGGGGAGGTCACCGAGTTCGCCTCGAGGATGCGCCGGCCGAGCGCGCTCGCCTCCTGGGCGAGGTTGAAGCGGCGCAGCGTGCGGCGGATGGCCTCGCGGGTCAGCCAGTAGCCGCTTCCCTCATCGCCGAGGAGGTAGCCCCAGCCCCCGGAGCGCGCCTCGCGCCCGTCTGCGGTGATCCCCCACGCTGCCGATCCGGTACCGGCGATCACGGCGATGCCGGTGGCCGCCCCGCCCGCGGCCAGGATCAGGCGGGTGTCGTGGACGACGTCGATGTCCGCGCCCGGCGCGAAGGGCGCGATGAGTCCGCGCAGCCGGGCGGCGTCGTCCTCCGTGTCGATGCCTCCGGAGCCGGCGATGACCGTGCTGATCCGCCGCCCGCCGAGCTGGGCGAAGAGCTGCGCGAGGTTGTCGGAGGCCTCGGCGGCGCTGACGTTCTGCACGTTCGCGCTGCCGGCCTTCGCCTCGGCTGCCACCACGGTGCCCCGCCAGAGGATTCCGTGGGTCTTCGAGCCGCCGATATCGAGTCCGACCATTTCCTCGGGGGCGCCGGCGTCCGGCTCGTGGGGCTGCATACCGACCAGCCTACAAAACAAACCGGCCAGGCCGGCTCCGGCACGGCACCGCCGCGGGCGGCGGGGTGCGGCCGCCCGTCCGCGCGGGCAGGGGTCCCTGCCGCCCGGCGTCAGCCAATCGGGGGCAGCCAATCCGGGTCAGCCGGTCGGTGTCAGCCGGTCCGGTCCCGGTGTCAGCCGGCGGGCCGCTCCGGGCCTGGCATGGCGGGCCGGCGCAGGGCACCCACGAGGGCCACCGCGGCCAGGACGGTGCAGGCGCCGCCGACCACCGCGGCATAGCCCGCGACGGCGGGGTCGATGCCCCAGAAAGCGGCGGCGGCACCGAGGCCAAGGACGGGCACCGCGCTGCCGAGGTAGGTGATGACGTAGAGGGTGCTGATGATCTGGGCGTGGAGTGCCGCCTCCACCTGCAGCGAGACCCGGTTGAAGACGACCCGGAAGGCCATGCCCTGCCCCAGGCCGGCGGCGACGCAACAGCCGATCAGCAGGGGCAGGTTTCCCTGCGCGCCCGCCACCGGGAGGAGGCCCACGCCTGCGGCCATGGCGGCCAGTCCGGCGGGCACTACGAACCGGCCGCGGAGGAAGAGCAGCTGGCTCACCGCCGATGCGCCGAGCACCAGTGCGGCCAGGACTCCGATGACGGGCCGGGCGTCGGTCCCGGCCAGCGAGGCGATCCATGTGGGCGCGAGGCTCAGGGTGAACCCGAAGATGCTGAAGCTGAAGAAACCTACGGCGGCGGCCATCCAGAAGGAGTTGCGGGCAGCACGCGACACGGTGGGGCGGCGCGGACGCAGGGCGGTGAGGGGGCGTGCGGCGGCGGCCGGCTGGATCGCCGGGCGGGCGCGGAGGAGCAGGAGCGGCAGGAGCAGCACCGCGAGCACCGCTGTGTAGGCGAGGAACGGCGTCCGGGTGGGATCCGGCAGCAGCGACAGCGCGCCGCCGATCACCGGACCGGCGGCCACTCCCCCGGCGGAGGCCAGGAGCGTGAAGCGCGACGCCCAGTCGGGGCGGTGCGGCAGCAGGTCGCGCAGCGCGGCCGAGCTGGCGCCGGTGGCAAGGGCCACCGCGGCCCCCTGCAGGGACCGTCCCAGAACCAGTCCGCCCAGCGAGGACGCGCCGGCGAAGACCGCGGCTCCGAGCAGCCCGACCAGGACCGCCAGGACGAGGGCCGCCCGCCGGCCGATGTGGTCGGACCAGTGGCCGACCAGCAGCAGCCCCGCCACGAGCGTGAGGACGTAGGCGGAGAATGCCATCGTGATGTCGAACGAGGTGAGGCCCAGGTTCGCGGAGATCAGCGGATAGAGCGGGGTGGCAAGGTTGGCGCCGATCAGCAGGGTGGAGATGACGGTGACCGCGAGGACCAGCCGCGCAGCGAGCGAGGCGTCCCAGCTCCAGCGCGCCGCGGCGGATGGCTGCATGCGCAGCTCACGCAGGACACTCATGTACTTCCCGCTCCTTTTCCCAAACCCGTGCGGCGCCCGGTGGGGCGGCAGTCTCCAGAATGGGCTATCTTGAAGCTTTAGAGACAGCCGAGCCGGGCAAGTTGAGCAAAAGCGGCAACACGGACGGCCGAAGTTGATGGGAAGTGAGCTTCATGAGCAAACTCGATGCCCTGGACCTGCGGCTGCTGCTTGCACTGGTCCGGGACCCGCGGGTGCAGATCAGCGAGCTCAGCGAGACCCTCGGAATCGCCCGCAATACGGCGCAGAGCCGGATCCGGCGGCTCCTGCGGGCCGGCACCCTGCGGGCCAGCGGGCGCGAGCTGGACCTCGAGGCCCTTGGCTACGATGTGGTGGCCTTCGTAACCATCGAGGTGTCCCACCGCGAACTCGACGGTGTCATTGCGGCGCTGCGCAAGCTCAGCCAGGTCCTGGAGGTCCACGAGATCTCCGGCCGCGGCGACGTCTGGTGCAGGGTCGCGGCGACGGACACCCACCACCTGCAGTCGGGTCTCCGCTCGATCCTGCGGATCAAGGGCGTCATCCGCACCGAAACGGTCCTGGCCCTGCACGAGCACATCCCCTACCGGACCGAGCCGCTCCTGCAGAGGCTCACCGACGCTTCCGCCGGCACCTGAGCCCCGCCCGGCCACCGGCGGTGTGGCCGCGGCCGCACCGCGCCCATTCCCTCCGGACCCGCCCGCCGGGTCGACTACCCGAGACCACCCGACCTCCGCATCCACCACGACCTCAGCGTCACTACCCCCGAAGGAACCAATGAGCCTGCCATCCTCCGACACGGCCGTCAGCTACCCCGCCGGGGCGCTGACCTCGGAATCCACAATCCTGCACGTCGAGGAGCGGGCGGACGGCTCCGTGGCCGTGCTGCTCGACGCGACGGCCTGCCACCCCGTCGACGCGGCATGGCCCGACCAGGGCCCGGACCGGGCGGTCCTGGAGGTGGGCGGGTCCAGCCTGCCCATCACGGACTGCGTGGTCGGCGCCACGGACGGCAGGGAACTGTTCCTCGGAGCGGGCATCCCCGTGCGCAAGGGCACGGAAGGCTGGGCCTTCGTGGTGGCGCACCTGATCCAGGGACCGCCGCCGGCCGAAGGTGAGCGCGCGGTGGTGCGGGTGGACGGGACGCACCGGGCGGCCCTCTCGGCCGGGCACACCGGGTGCCATCTCGCCTCACTCGCCCTGAACCGGGCGCTGGCCGACCGGTGGAAAAAGGAGGTTCCGACCGACGCCCTCGGCACGTCGAACTTCGATGCGGTGGCGATCGAGACCTCCACGATCACCGAGTACGGCTCTTTGGACGTCTACCGGCTGGGCCGCTCCCTGCGGCGCAAGGGTTTCATCACCGAGGGATTCGATCCGGCGCCGGTCGAAGCCGCCCTGAACGAAACCCTCTCCGGATGGCTGGCATCGGGCGGGGCCATCCGGATCGCCCGCGATGGAGAGCGGCTCACGGACCGCCGGTACTGGGAGTGCGACCTGCCCGAGGGCTCCGTCCACATTCCCTGCGGCGGCACGCACGCCGAATCGCTCGCCGGATTCTCCAGCCTGCAGGCGTCCCTCGCCTTGGAGGAGGTCGACGGCACGCCCGTGCTCACGATGACCACCTCGGTGCTGCCCCGGCTATAGCCGCGTACAGGAGGCGCGGACGGGCCGCCAGGCCCGTCAAAGCCCGACGCCGGGCGCCTCAAGGCCTGACGCCGGCACCCTCAGCGCCGGCCGCGGGGACGGTCAGGCGCGGCGGCGCTGCAGGACGTCGTCGAGGTTGAGGCGGGTCCCGGCCGGAGCCGGCGCCGCGGCTTCCTTCGCCGCCTTAGGGGCCGAGTTCTTGATCGGGGTCCGGACGGTCGGCTTCGGCTCCGCGGGCAGCTCCAGGGGTGCCGGCGCCGAGCGCTGCGCCTTTTCGGCCGCGACATAGGTGGGCAGGGGCACCTCGACCGGCTCCCACGGGTCGGTGCCGGGTACCGGAGCCTGGGTCGATGCCGCGGGCGCGTCGGCCACCGGCACGCCTGCTGCGGCGACGGCCAGGGCTGCTGCCTTGAGGTCGGCCGCGGTCAGGCGGGCCGCGGGTGTGTCCGGGGTTCCAGCGGACGCCTCAATCGCACCGGCGGGCTTCTCGGCGTCGAACACGGTGGTCGGGCGGACCGGGGCGGGTTTGCCGCCGGCTTCCGGTGTGGCGGTGCCCGGCAGGACGGCGTCACCGGTCGACGGCGGGGCCTGGTGGAGCGGGCGGGAGGACATGGCGGCGGCGAAGGCGGCATTCACCCGGGCCCGCCGGTCGCGTACCGCCAGGGTGCGCAGGGTGGCGACGGCCGCGGCGACAATAAGGACGGCGGCGACGGGCCACCAGAAGGACACGACGGAAATCACCGCGAGGACCAGAGTTACGAGGGCTGCCGGCAGTGCGGCGGCTCCAACCAGGGCGACCGCTGCCCGCCCGCGGCGGATCTTCAGGGCAGGCCGGCGGCCGGGAACGGCCGACGAACCGGTCCGGTGTGCGGATGCGCTGCCGGCGGTGGCCGTTTTCTCCATGATGCTCCCCTGGGGAGGATGTTCCCCTGCAGTCGGTGTGGATGCCGCCGCCGGGGCGGGCACGGGGCCGCTCCGGCGGAGGAAAAACGGGACCACCCACACCAGCCAGAGACCGACGATTGCCGCCAGTACCACCGAGCTGTTCAGGGAGAAGTCCACGTTCTAAACGTAGGAGAAACAGGGGCCCCCGCGGCGCATTCCGGACGGGTGTGTCGGAGCCCACGGCGGCGTTCCATCGACCGGTCCGCAGGCCGTACCGGTCACTGCCCTATCCACCTGCCCGCTGCCGGGCAAGCCACGGCTCAAGCAGCCCCTCCGGCACCTCCTCGACGGTGAGGGCGAAGCTCCGGTGATCGGCCCACTGTCCGGCGATGTGGAGGTACCTCGGGCGGAGTCCTTCGTCCCGGAAACCCAGCTTCTCCACAACGCGCAGGCTGGCCCTGTTCTCGGGCCGGATGTTGATCTCCATCCGGTGCAGGCCCAGGGTGCTGAAGCAGTAATCCGTGGCGAGCGCCACCGCCGTCGGGGCGATCCCCCGGCCGGCCCGGCGGGAATCGACCCAGTAGCCCAGGGTCGCCGTCATTGCTGATCCCCAGATGATGCTTGATACCGTCAACTGGCCCACCAGCGGCGCCCGGCCCCCCTCGTCGGTGCGCTCGGTGATGACGAACGGAAGCCCCGTGCCCGCGCGGGCCTGCCGCTTGAGCCCCCGGACCATCTCGTGGTAGTCCGGCAGGTACCCCCCCGGTTCCGGATTCGTCGCCTCCCAGGGCGCAAGCCAGGTGGCATTGTGCCGCCGGACGGCCGTCCACTCGCGCCGGTCCGCGTGTCGGATGGGCCTGAGGGTCAGATTCCCGCTGCTGAGGGAGACCGGCCAGCCACTTTCCGCCCACACGGAAGGGCTAGCCCGTCATGTCCTGGCTGAAGTTCTTCAGCCAGACGCGCAGGTCCGGGCCTAGGTCGTCGCGCTCGGCAGCCAGAGTGACAACGGCCTTGAGGTAGCTCAGCTTGTCCCCGGTGTCGTACCGGCGGCCGCGGAAGACCACCCCGTAGACCCCGGCTCCCTCGCCGTCGGACGCGGCAAGGGTCTGCAGCGCATCGGTCAGCTGGATCTCGCCGCCGCGGCCGGGCTCGGTCGTCTCCAGGACGTCGAAGACGCGGGGGTGGAGCACATACCGGCCGATGACGGCGAGGTTCGACGGCGCCTCGTCCACCGGCGGCTTCTCGACGAGCTTATTCACGCGGACGTAGTCCTCGCCCTCGATGGCGGAGATGTCCGCGGCACCGTAGGAGCTGATCTGCGCCGGATCGACCTCGATCAGGGCAATGACGGACCCTCCGGTCTTCTGCTGGATCTCGATCATGGTCTCGAGCAGGGGGTCGCGTTCATCGATCAGGTCGTCGCCGAGCAGCACCGCGAACGGCTCGCTGCCCACATGCTGCTTGGCGCGCAGGACCGCGTGCCCGAGGCCCTTCGGATCGCCCTGGCGCAGGTAATGGATGTCGCAGAGCTCCGAGGGCAGGCGGACCGCGGCAAGCTTCTCCAGGTCGCCCTTCTCGAGGAGGGTCTGCTCAATGAAGGGGACGCGATCAAAGTGGTCCTCAAGCGCCCGCTTGTTACGCCCGGTGATCATCAGGACGTCATGGAGCCCGGCGTCGACTGCCTCCTGCACAACGTACTGAATGGCGGGCTTGTCCACCACGGGCAGCATTTCCTTCGGCATCGCCTTGGTTGCCGGCAGGAAGCGGGTTCCCAGGCCGGCGGCGGGAATGACGGCCTTGTTCACTTTTGGTCGCAAAGTCATGGGACCACACTACATAACGCGCAGGCCCATTCTGGGAGCTGTGCACAATAGGTGCATGAATATCGACCCGGCGGTACCCTCCAAAATTCAGGTGCGAGCCGACCTGCGCGCCCGGCGCCGGCACCGGGCCCCGGAGGCCCGGGAGGCCTTGTCCCGGCGGCTCGCCGAGGCGGTGCCCGAGCAGCTGCCCCGGCTGACCGGGCCGAACCGCACGGAGGAATCCCTTGTGATTGCGGCCTACCTGGGTGTGCCGCCGGAGCCTTCGACCGAGGAGCTGCTGCAGACCCTGACCGGCCTGGGTCACACGGTGATTGTGCCCATCTGCGAGCCCGACTACCGGCTCTCCTGGAGCCGGTGGTGGCCGGGGGTCCCACTGGTGAAGTCGCCCCGGGCACCGGTGATGGAACCGGAAGGCACCCGTACTCCCCTGGAGCAGCTGGCCGCCCTCGACCTGGTCCTGGTGCCGGGCCTCGCCGTGGACGCCGCGGGCTACCGGCTCGGCCAGGGCGGCGGCTACTACGACCGGTTCCTCGCCGAACTCTCCATCGAGCGCCCCAGGGTGCCCACCGCGGGCATGGTCTACCCCGATGAGTTCGTCGCCGCCGGCAGCTTCCCGGTGGAGCTTCACGACGTGCCGCTGCACGGCGTGTTCACCCCGGGCGCATACCACGGATTCGGGACACCCCCGGCATCGGTGTAGACTTAGCACTCGCCGCCCTAGAGTGCCAATCCGCCTTGGCAGGGCGCGCCCATGAGAAGTCGAATTCCAGGAGAGACCTTTGCCTACCTACGCGTACGCCTGCAAGGATTGCGGCCATACCTTCGACATCCAGCAGGCTTTTTCCGACGAATCGCTCACCGTCTGCCCCGTCTGCTCGGGTGTGCTGCGCAAGAAGTTCAACAGCGTGGGCGTCGTCTTCAAGGGCTCCGGGTTCTACCGCAACGATTCCCGCGACACCCGCTCCTCCTCCGACCCGAAAGCAACGCCGGCCGCTTCCGACGCGAAGCCGGCACCGGCTGCGGCAAAGGCGCCGGCCAAGAAGGCCGACTCCGGAGCCGCCGCCGCCGCGCCCGCGGCGGGCAAGGCCGCTTCCTGACCACCAGGCCGATCCCGGGCTTTTCCACATAGACCACCCCGGGGCCGGCGGCGCAAGCCGCCGCCCTAGGGTGGTCTTCATGTTTTCGACGCAGCGCCGGCCGGGCGGAACGCTTCGGCTTCCCTGGATGCGCAGGGCCCTGCTCCGGCACCGCCGGCTGCTGGCCGCGGTGCTGCTGTGCGCGGCGGCGGGCACCTGCGTCGAAGCGTTCCTGCCCCGCGCCGAACCCGGCACCCCGGTCATCGCCGCTGCTTCCGACCTCGCTGCGGGCACCGTCCTGGCTGCAGCGGACCTGAGGATCCTGGCCCTTCCCTCGAGCGCCGTCCCGCCGGGAGCGCAGACGCGGCGGGAGGACCTCCTCGGGCAACGGCTCGCTGCGCCCCTGCGGCGCGGGGACATCATCACCGACACCCGGCTCGTCGGACCCGGGCTGCTCACCGGCACCGCCCCCGGAACCGTCGCGGTGCCGCTGCGCCCGGCCGACCCCTCAACCGTCCGGCTCGTGGGGGCGGGCCAGCGGGTCGACGTCGTGGTGAGCACCGGCAACGGCTACGAGACGGCCGCCGCCTCCGAAGTGATCGCACGGAACCTCGCGGTGCTGTGGAGCTCACCCGGCGAGGATCCGTCGTCGGCCTGGTCCGCCTCCCCTGCCGAGGCGGGACTGGTGGTGGTGGCCGCCTCCCCGGAGGATGCCGCCGCCCTTGCCGGATCCTCAACCGCGGGCCAGGTCCACCTGGTCCTGACCGCCGGACGCTGAGCCGGCCGGGCCGGGTTAGCTCCAGTGCGGCGGGCGCTGTTCCTTGAGCCACTCGTCGCTGTCGGTCCGGGAGTCGCCCCAGGCGCGGGGATCGTCCTCTGCTGCGGTCTTGGGCAGCACCGGGTCGTCCGCGCCGGGCACCGCGGCGGCCGGCCGTGGGGCGCGGCCCTCGTCGGTTTCGTTCTTCCTCATCCGCAGTGCGTCCCTTCGGGTCCGGGGCGGTTCGTTCGCTTCGAGCAGGTCAAGGCCGAGCTCGCGGGCCGCCCGTTCGGCGCAGCCCTCCGGATCGGTGAAGACCTCGATGGTCCACAGCGGCATGTACCGCCAGCCCATGCGCTCCAGCTGCTGGGGGCGGAGCCGGCTCCGCTCGCGCACGGTCATCGCCCCGTAGCGGGCCGTGCCGTCCGACTCGATCGCCAGCGGCGCCACCGGGTAGTCGCGTTCCGGGGCCGCTGCCGCCGGGGGCCGGGTGGCCACGATGTCGAGGACGCCGCCGTAGGAGTCCTTGACCTCGGCACCGCGGGCACGCAGCCGCTCGACGAGGTCGGCGACCAGCGGGTCCGCGTTGTCCGGGGCCTGCTTCCCGGCCGGAGCGGAGGAGGGTGCCAGTTCGCTGCGGAGCAGCTCGTAGAAGTCGGCCGCTCCGTTGGTCAGCCGCTCGGGGTCGAGGTCCGCCGGCTGGAAGCAGGAGAGCACGTGCAGCCTGCGGCGGGCACGCGTCATGGCCATCACGAACTTGCGGCGGCCGTCCGGGCCGGACAGCGGACCGAAGGAGTGGAGCGCCCGCCCGTGCGGCGTCCGGCCGAATCCCAGCGAGAAGATGACGTCGTCGCGGACCAGGCCCGCGGCGCGGTCGACGGGGACCACCCGGAAGGACTCCCGGCCGGGGGCGAAGAAATCATTCGCCCACGGGAAGTTCGCCATCTGCAGGCGGATCGCCTCCCCCACCCGGGCGGCGTGCCGGGGGCTGGTGGTGACGACGGCCAGGGAGAAGCTGGGCCGGTGCCGGATGTGTTCGAAGACGAGGTCCACCACCCGGTTCACCTCCGCCGAGACGCTCTCGACGCCCTCGTGGTCCGAACTGGGCATGCCGGTGCCGTCGGGAAGGTATTCGACGACCAGGCCACGGCCGGCCCCGGAGACCTCGGAGGCCTGCGGCAGCCGCGTGAGGCGGTCCTCGTAGAAGGTGGCGCTGAGGTAGCTGCCCAGTGCGCGGTCCACTCCCCGGTAGACCACGGCCAGGGAGCGCTCCGGCAAGACGGCACGCAGCTCCTCGTAGGCACTGGGCAGCGGGTCGGACTCGGTGCGCGGGCGCTCGGGCGACTGGATTTCGATGCTGAAGCGCGTCGGCCCGGCAAGGCGGGTGTCCCCGAAGACGGCGGTCTGGCGGGCCCGGGCGATCACCGGGACGGCGCTCTGCAGCGATACCGATTCCCCGTCGAGCAGCAGCAGGGAGTCGAAGGCGGCGCCGTCCGGCAGGATCATCGGCGCCATCAGGGGGCTGACGGCCCACACGGGGAGCAGCGCCGTGGTGAGGTCGGGGTGCAGCGCGCTGAACGATTCGAGCGTGAGGGTGTCCTCCCGCAGGTGGCTGCGCAGCCGTTCGGCATCCGCGGAGTGCGCGGCGATCGCCGTGTTCCACCGCTCGGCCAGGCGCCACCGCAGGCGGGCCGCCCCGGAGGAGATATGGGCCGTATCGGCGAGCCGGAACTCGGCCTCCAGACGGCGCAGGCTGGCGCCGTCGGACATGGCGAGGTAATCGTCCCCGCTGATCATGGCCTCGAGGGCCGACTGCCACCAGGCCAGTTCGAGCTCGTCGGCAACCCGGTCCTCGGACACCTCGCGCGCCGCAAGGTCCTCGAGCAGTTCGCCGAGCCCGTGTTCCCTCATCTCGTCGAGCAGCAGGGTGCGCTCCGGGAGCGCCTCGAGGGTTTCCCGGTCCGCGGCGAGGGCCGCGAGCCGCTTCTCAAGGTCATCGAGCTCACACGAGGGCAGATCCGGGGTGCCCTGGGCGGCACGGAGGATGCGGCTGAGTTCCTCCAGCCGGCCCTGGACGCCCTTGTAGAAGCTGTTGATCTCGGCCAGGCCGGTCGGCACCGAAGGGTGGCGTTCGGTCTTGGCGTACCGCGTCCACAGCGTGCGCTGGTCCTGGACGTCGACCAGGGAGGAGTGGAGGTCGGCGATGTGCACCCCGGGACGCACGTACTCCTTGGCGACCCGCCGAAGCCGTGAGCGGGTCATCGAAGTCATCTCGATGGCACGCTCGCGCCGCCAGGACGAGGGGGCGGTGGCCGAGATGAGGTCGGTCACCGGGCGGTCGAAGATGTCGGGGGTGAACTTGTCGAGGCTGGCGCGGACCGCCACGAGCAGTTCGAGCTGCTCCCCCCATTCCCGGAAGGTCCTGCCCAGGGTGATGTGGGAGTGTTCGGCGACGCGCAGCACCTTCGCACGCAGCAGCGGAATGTCGCGGGACAGGTCGGAGGCCAGGGCGTGGGCGTGCTCGGTCTCCTTGCGGTTCAGCAGCTGCGCCCCGAACCAGGGGCTCTCGGTCGAGGCCTTGCTGAAGCTGCCGAGCTCCGCCGCGCGCCGCAGCCGGGTGGCCAGCTCCGCGCGGTCGGCGATGTTGTCGAGCACGCTGCGCTTCAGCCGCACCGTCGTCGAGGGTGCCGGATCGAGGGCGGTGAGCGCGGCGAGGGACTGCATGGCCTGGTACGGCGAGCAGTTCCAGCGGCTGCGGACATTGTGGAGGGACCGCACGTGCTCGAGGAGTTTATGCCGGTGCCCTACGAGGGTCGCGTGAAGGGTCTCCACCGACGGCGCGGCGGCCTTCTCGTTGCGCACGATCGCCCGGATCACGCTGTCCTTGAGCTGCTGGGGGTCGACCTGCCCGTTGAGCTGGAGGACCAGGGAGCCGAGGTTGAGCGCTTCGAGGTCCTGCACGAACTCGTGCAGGGTTCCACGGCGCTCGGCGCTGACGAGGACGCTCCGGCCCTGGCCGGCCAGCAACGCGGCGGCGTTGAGGGCCGTCTGGGTCTGTCCAGTGCCCGGCGGCGTGGCGACCGCCACCGAATGCCCGGCGCCGATCAGGTCAAGGACGCCCTGCTGGGCGGTGTCGGCGTCGAGGATCAGCAGTTCATCGGCCGGGTCGCGCTCGTCGACCGGACTGAAGTCGGCCTCGGGCTCGGTCACCTCGACGCCCCCGTCGCGGGCGGCCGACAGCAGGGCGGACAGGACGGGGTGGTCGGGCTGGATGGCCTCGTCCTCGACGATGTCGGCGAGGTCGGCGAAGGTGGAGACGAGCAGGCGGTGTTCGACGGAGATCCCGCGGACGCCGTCGGTGAGGTGCCGCAGGCGGTCGAGCACCGGGTGCGGATCGAACCGGGCGGTGCCGTAGGCGAGCCGGGGCAGCGCCTCGGCGTCGAGGTGGATGCCCTGGATGTCGCCGAAGTGGCGCACCAGCGCCGGATTCAGGCGTGCCTGCTCGGTCAGCTGCAGCTCGTAGTCGTCCTGGGAGGGGTGGACGGTGAGTGACATTCCGGTCAGCAGCACCGGGGCATTGAGCGTCTCCGACCGGCCGGCGTCGTCGACGGTGCGCCAGGACGCGGTCCCTGCCGCGAGGTGGCCGACGTCGATGCCGCGTTCGGTGCCCAGTTCGAAGATCTTCGCCCGCAGCGCACGGGCCGCCGACTTCGCCGCGTTGTACTGCACCGGATCGCGCAGCAGGGTCGAGAGCCGGGTCCGGCGTCCCGCCAGCAGCTGGGCCAGCCCGGAGGGGTGCGCGTGGGTCAGGTCGATGCTCGTGCCGGCGGAGGGCCGGAAATGCAGGAGCGTGTCCCCGGAGACCTGGGGACCGAGCTGATCCAGCCAGGGCAGGAGGAAATCCTCAGCCGAATCCCCGGAGTCCTGCTCTGGCACGGCTGTCCTCTTCCCTGCATCGTCACGCGCTGATCTTGACCAAATTGGCATATCTTCCAAGCTATCCGAAATGAATCCGAAGCGGCCGCATAGCAACGCGGCGCACGGCGAAATCCGCTGGTTGGAGAACCGTCAGCGGCCGCGGGCTACTCCCACTCGATGGTTCCCGGCGGCTTGCTGGTCACGTCGAGGACCACCCGGTTGACGCCCTCCACCTCATTGGTAATCCGGTTGGAGATCCGGGCCAGCAGGTCGTAGGGCAGGCGGGACCAGTCGGCGGTCATGGCATCTTCGCTGGAGACCGGGCGCAGCACGATCGGGTGGCCGTAGGTGCGCCCGTCGCCCTGCACGCCCACGCTGCGCACATCGGCCAGCAGGACCACCGGCATCTGCCACACCTCGTTGTCCAGTCCCGCGGCGGTCAGTTCGGCTCGGGCGATGGCGTCGGCCTTGCGCAGCAGCTCGAGGCGTTCGTGCGTCACCTCGCCGACGATTCGGATGCCGAGTCCCGGGCCGGGGAACGGCTGGCGCCCGACGATCTCGGCGGGCAGCCCCAGCTGCGCTCCGACGGCGCGGACCTCGTCCTTGAACAGGGTGCGCAGGGGCTCCACCAGTTCGAACTGGAGGTCCTCGGGAAGCCCGCCCACGTTGTGGTGGCTCTTGATGTTCGCCGCGCCCTCGCCGCCGCCGGACTCCACCACGTCGGGGTAGAGGGTTCCCTGGACGAGGAAGCGGATTTTTTCGCCGTGGGCCTCGGCCTCGGCGATGATGGCCCGCTCGGCCTCCTCGAAGGCGCGGATGAACTCGCGTCCGATGATCTTGCGCTTGGTCTCGGGGTCAGAGACCCCTTCGAGCGCCTTGAGGAAGCGCTCCTGCTCGTTGGCGACGTAGAGCTTGACGCCGGTCGCGGCCACGAAATCCCGTTCGACCTGTTCGGCCTCGCCTTCGCGCAGCAGCCCGTGGTCGACGAAGACGCAGGTGAGCTGGTCCCCCACCGCGCGCTGCACGAGCGCCGCGGCGACGGCGGAGTCAACACCGCCGGAGAGGCCGCAGATGACGCGGGCGTCCCCGACCTGGGCGCGGATCCGCTCGACCTGCTCCTCGAGGATGTTCCCGGTGGTCCAGTTGGGGCGGAGGCCCGCACCCTCGAACAGGAAGTTTTCGAGGACGCGCTGGCCGTACCGGGAATGCTTCACCTCGGGGTGCCACTGCACCCCGTACAGGCTCTTCTCCTCGTGGGCGAAGGCCGCCACCGGTGCGCCGGCGGTGCTGGCCAGCACCTCGAACCCGGCCGGAGCCGCCTGGACGCTGTCGCCGTGGCTCATCCACGCGTTCTGGTTCTCCGGGGTGCCGCTGAGGATCGAGCGGGCTTCCCCTTCGGCGGTGACATCGGTGGACCCGTATTCGCGCAGCCCGGTCTTCGCGACGGTGCCGCCGAGGGCCGCAGCCATGGCCTGGAACCCGTAACAGATGCCCAGGACCGGAACACCGGCCTCGAACAGGTCCGCCTCCACCTTGGGGGCGCCTTCGGCGTACACGCTCGCCGGGCCGCCCGAGAGAATGATCGCCACCGGGTTCTTAGCCAGGATCTGCTCGGTGGTGAGGCTCGAGGGCACGATCTCCGAGTACACGTCTGCCTCCCGCACGCGCCGGGCGATCAGCTGGGCGTACTGGGCGCCGTAATCGACGACGAGGACCGGGCGGTGTTCAGGACTGGGGGGAGGTGTAGTCACGCATTAACAATAGTCGCGGCGGGGTGCGCCCCGCACATTGGCACCCCCGGTCCCCGGACGATCGGTGACCTGGTGACGGGCCGGTGGCTGGCAGGGGACGGGCCCGGCTGCGGACCCGGTCCCACAGTGCCGCCAGGCCGGCCGCTGGGCCCGCGCCGGGCCGGCCGGTCAGTAGCGGGGGGCCGCTTCGGGGTGGGAGGCGAGGTCCGCCTCGGCCTCCCGGTGCACGCGCCGTTCCACGATGAAGGACAGCAGCGGCACCACTCCGCCGAGTGCGATCAGGAGGAAGCGCGAGAACGGCCAGCGGAGGAACTGCCACAGCCGGAAGTCCGCGATCAGGTACACGACATAGAGCCAGCCGTGGACGATCAGCACCGCTTTGGAGAGGTTGAAGCCGCCCGAGGCGTCGGCCTCCGCCTCGGACAGGAACTGCAGGCCCGCCCCGCCGCCGGCGACGATCTCGGCATTGAACCCGTACTTGGCCACCATTTCGACGACGACGAGCAGCAGCATGACACCGGTGGCGTAGGCGAGCAGCTTGTAGAAGCTGAGGGCCGAGCGGATCTGGGCGTGGGTCCCCCCGAACCTCCGTTTCGCGGCGGGCTTCGGGGAGGTGCCTTGCTTATTCACGTGTTCCTGCTTCCGTTGGGTGGGTGGCGCCGGGGCGGGCGGCGCCGTCGTCGTCTGCTTCGGCGGGGACCTCGGCGGCCGGTTCATCCGACGCTGTGTCGTTGTCGAAGTCATTCCGGGTGCTGCCGGCGCCGGCCGCGGCGGGCTCTTCGTCCTGGTCCCCGAGTCCGTCCTCGTCGTCCTCGTCGTCCTCGTCGTCCTCGTCGTCCTCGTCGTCCTCGAAACTCCGCCGGTAGTCGTCGGCGACGAGCCGCCACCAGAGGAAGAAGGCGAAACCGGCGAAGACGACCCATTCCACGGCGTAGAAGATATTGAGCCAGTTGACCGGCCGCTCCTGCGGCTGGGGCGCCACCTCCACGGCCGCCAGCGGCGCCGGCACGGGGACCGCCTCTCCGTCAACGGTGATGGAGGCGGACGCGATGAAGGCCGCATAGGAGGGACGGTCCCACACATTGACGAGTTCCGCGGTGGCCAGGGCGGCCACCTGGCCCTCCACGGGATCCGCGGCAACCGGACCCTCGGCGGGGAGGAGGCGTCCGGTGAGGGCGGCCGGGCCGGTGAGTTCGGGCACGCGCGCCGCGGCGCCGGCGTCGGGCACCCACCCATGCACCACGGGGATGACCACCGGTTCCTGCGCTTCGCCGCCGGCTTCCGCGGTGGAGCCCGGGGCGCCGTCGACGGCGAACGCCGAGATCAGCCACAGCCCCTCGCGCCCGTCCTGGAGCCGCTCGCGGACCAGGAGGCGGGTGCCGGGCAGGAACTGTCCCTCGGCCGAGACCATCTGGTCGGCGGAGGTTCCCGTCAGGGGCGAGCCGGGGGCGATCACGCCGGTCAGCGGGCGGACGGTTTCGGTGGCGGCCGGAGCCTCGGGCCCCTGCTGCCGGGAGTTGGAGAACTGCCACTGGCTGAGCAGGACAAAGACCGCGGCAAGGGCCATCACCAGGATCAGCGTCAGGATCCAGCGGGGCTTGAGCGCGGTCTTCAGCACCCATTAAAGGTACTTCGCACCCGTGTAGAAAAACTAATGGGGGCGGACAGCGCCCGGGCTGGACGACCCGGCGGCGGGGGCGCCGCCGGGGGCCGGCGCGTGCCCGGTGAACAGATTGATGAGTTCGTCGACCTCGTGGCCGGCCGTGGCGGGGTGCCGGAAGTGCCGGTGCGGCTCAATGACGTAGTGGGTTCGCCGCCCCATCCGGATCCGGCGCAGGTATCCGGCGGTCTCGAGGTCCTTGAGGATCGACAGCGCGGCGCGGGGGCTGATTCCGACCAGGTCCGCCAGGTCGGCGACCCGCATGTCCGGATCGCCGGCCACGGCCAGCAGCACGTGGCCGTGGTGGGTCAGGAAGGTCCAAGGGTGCGACGCGGGCGAACCCCGCCGGTCGGAGCGCACCGGCGGGGTTCCCTGTCCTGCGGCCGGATCGGCGTCCGGCTCCCCGTTAGAGGGTCGAACCACCGTCGGGTCCTGAGCCCTTTCCGGCGGGTACCGGACGCCGCCACAGCGGGTCCAGTTCGGCCGTCTCGGCCGGATCGGCGACCCGGAACGGAGGGTTCACCGGGGACGCCAGCGGCTGCCGGGCCTGTCCGCGGGTGGCGAGCAGGCTGGCACCGATGGACACGGCCAGGATGGTCACGACCACGGCCAGTGAAATCGGGGTGGGGATGTAGAAGATGTCGATCTTCAGGAGCATCTTGATGCCCACCCAGATCAGCACCAGCGCGAGGCCGACCTTGAGGTAGATGAAGCGGTGCATCAGGTCGGCGAGCAGGAAGTACATTGCCCGCAGGCCGAGGATGGCGAAGGCGTTGGCGGTGAAGACAAGGAATACCTCGTCGGTGACGGCGAAGATCGCCGGGATGGAGTCGACAGCGAAGATGATGTCCGTGACCTCGACGAGGACGAGCACCGCCAGCAGCGGGGTGGCGAGGAGGACGCCGTTCTTCCGGATGAGGAACCGCTGGCCGTGGAAGGCATCGGTCATCGGGACGAAGCGGCGGAACAGCTTGAGGGCACGGGACTTTTCGGGCTCCATGTGCTCGTTGCGCTGGCGGATCATCCGGTAGCCGGTGTAGAGCAGGAAGGCCGCGAACAGGTAGAGCACCCAGCCGGCGGAGGCGATGATGGCGGAGCCGGCGGCGATGAAGATGCCGCGGAAGACGAGCGCACCCAGGACCCCGAGGAACAGGACCCTGTGCTGGTATTCGCGGGGGACGGCGAAGTAGCTGAAGATGATGGCCCAGACGAAGACGTTGTCGACGGCCAGGGATTTCTCGATGAGGTATCCGGCGAAGTACTGCTGGCCGAACTCGGCGCCGTACACCTGCCAGATGAGCGCTCCGAAGGCGACACCGAAGGCAACCCAGACGGCGGACCAGAGGGCGGCCTCCCGGACGCCGATCACGTGGGCGCGGCGGTGGGCGAACAGGTCGATGGCGAGCATGGCGACGATCACGCCGATCACTGCCAGCCAGGCCCAGAAGGGAACAGTCATGGGGTCTTGCCTTTCCAGTCAGGTCAACTAACTGGAGGTCTTTCCCGGCTCGTGATGGAGCCTGTCCCGCCGAGCCGCTCAGGGGCGGCCGGACTGACGACGGGACACTGGGGGATACTCCCCTCCGCGTTCAATTAGTGAAGCACACTTCACCTATCGAGCACAAGGAGGGGGTACCTGCGCCGACGGCCTCGGAGCCGTCAGGCCGCGGCCAGGGCGAAGCCGGCGGCCGCCGCGCCCAGGGCGGCGGTCAGGGTTCCGAGGCCCGAGAGCAGGGCCAGCCTCCACCGGCCGGCCTTCAGGAGACGGACGGTGTCGACGCTCGCGGTGCTGAAGGTCGTGTAGCCCCCGAGGAATCCCGTGCCGACAACGAGGACGACGGACCGCTCGAGGGCGGCGGACGCGGCGAACCCGGCGAGCAGTCCCAGCAGGAACGATCCGGAGATATTGATCAGCACGGTGCCGAGCGGGAACCCGGAGCGCATCCGGGAGGAGATCATCCCGTCGAGGAGGAACCGGGCGCCGGCGCCGAGGCCTCCGGCGGCTGCGATCGCGAACACGGCACCGGTCACGGAACACCCCCCTGCCGCGGGTCGGCCGGCAACCGCTCGGCGTCCGGGCGCCGTCGGGCCGCCGACCCCGCTGCGGCACCGCAGGCGGCAGCTCCGGCGCCGAGCAGGAACGTCGCGGCGAGGTAGAGCAGGGCCGGCGCCGTGCGCCCGGCGTCAAGCAGCAGCACGGCCTCCACGGTGAGTGCGCTGTAGGTGGTGAAACCGCCCAGGAACCCGGTGCCTGCGGTCAGCCGCGCCGCCCGGAGCCGGCCGGTGTCGGGGCCGGCGGCGGCGAGGCGCTCGAGCAGCCAGCCGAGCAGGAACGCCCCCGAGAGATTGATGAGAAAGGTGGCAAGGGGAAGCCCGCCGGGCGCGGGAAGGAGCAGGTCGAGGCCATAGCGGGCGAGGGTGCCCAGCGAACCTCCAAGCACCACTAACAGCAGGAGGTCCGGCCGGCGGTGCGCCGGGCGGCCGGCCCGGCGGGCAGGTTTCAGGACGGGACCTGAGGGGCCTGCGGGTACTTCTCCTGCACGGCGTCCCAGTCGCCCGAAGAGGCGATCGGGTCCATCCAGAAGACCTCCCACGCGTGGCCGTCCGGGTCGCTGAAGCTCCGGGACCGCATGAAGCCGTAGTCCTGGGGTTTGCCCTCGGCGGCGCCGGCGGCCAGGGCCCGGTCGAGGAAGGCGTCGACCTCCCAGGGGTCGTCGACGCTGAGGGCGTTGATGACCCCCGACGTCACCGAGGTGTCGGCGATCTGCTTGTCGGTGAACTGCCGGTAGTGCTCGTGGCTGAGGATCATCACGTAGATGCTGTCGTTGACCTCGAGCGATCCGGAATTCTCGTCGCTGAAGGACGGGTTCAGGGTCCAGCCCAGGGAGGTGTAAAAGGCCTTGGACCTCTCCACATCGCTGACCGGAAGGTTGATGAAGACTTTGCTGGCCATGTGCTGCTCCCCATCTCTGGTGTGCTTTAGGACCCTTACAGTGTGCGGCCGGCGGGGCCGGCCCGCAATGCGGAATGGGCAGAGCTGCCGTCCGGCCGGTTTAGGATGGCCGGGTGGAAATCTGGATTCCCCTCACCGCCGCCGTCGGCCTTGCCCTGCTCACCGGAGGGACGGCCCTGCTGCTGCGCAGGCCCCGCCCGCAGCAGCAGGAGGCGGCTCCGCGGCGGAAGGGGACCCGGGCGTCGGGCCGGGTGGTCGCGGTGCGCCCGCAGACCCACTTCGACCGCGACCGGAACAACATCCGCGTGCCGGTCCGGGTCGAGTACACCGACCCGCGCACCGGGGAGAGCCGGACCGGAACCTACGTCCTTGACCGGTTCACCGCCAACATCCCGGCGCTGATCTCCCAGCCGGTGGGCGTCGCCACCTTCGGCAGCACAGCCCGCTCCGGCCCTGCCCGTTCCGGCGCGGCGCCCCGCCCGGAGCCCGCGGCGGGGGCGCTCGCCCCCGAGGCCGACGCCGAGGGCTTCCGCGAGATCCTCGATCCGGTTCCCGTCGACGCCTTCATCAGCGGCCCGGCCGCCGATCCGCGGGTGCGGATCGTGTTCCGCCCCTGAGGACCCCGGGGGCGGAGGGCCGCGGCGGAGGCCGTCACCCGGCGCGGAACCTCAGGCGCGCAGTTCGGCCTGGACCGGCCAGTGCTGGTCGCTGAGGATCACCTGTGAGCCCTGCCCCGTCGCGGGGTTGAGGAGCACCGGCGCCAGGAGGTTGACGGTCGTGGCCTCCCCGCCGGGGCGGGCCACCACGAGCACCTGCGGGTCCTGTGCGGACCCGAGGCCAATCGCCTCGAGGAGTTCTGCCGAGAACCGGGGAAGATACTCCGGCAGGTAGATCGCCGGATCCACGACAAAGACCCGCAGCCCGCGGTCGTCGGCCGCGGTCAGCGAATACAGCCCGTCGGCGCCGTCGATGGCGGCGAGGGTGAACTCGACGTGGGGTTCGAAACCCGGCGGAGGAGCGGTGAAGCTCACGGCAGCGCTCATCGGAGGAAGTCCAAGAGGGTCGGCGAGAGCACCTTCGAAGTGACGCTCAGGGCGCCCTGGTAGCTCAGGTCCTGGATCTTGAGGTTGGTGAGCATCTCGGCCAGGTCGAGGTCCTCGATGCCCGCGCGCTGCTCCTCGAGCGCCGCCACCTGGACCTTGTTGGTGTCCTCGGCGTTCAGCAGGCGCGAATGCCGCGCCCCGATCTCGGCCTGGCCGGCCGACACTCGATTGAACTGGGCGTCGACGGCGCCGAGGCGGGCCGAGGTGCTGATGCCGGCGCGGAGGTCGGCGGCGATCCCGTCCAGCAGGTCGAAGACCGAACCGGGTCCGTTGCCGAACACGGCGGCGCCGTCGGCGTCGACCCGGATGGTCTGCCCCTCACCCACCCGGCGCTCGACGGTGCTGCCGGGGGCTCCGGTGAACACCGGCGGGGTGCCGGTGAACGCGGCCTCCGCATCGGAGTTGCCCGCGAAGACGCTGCGCCCGAGGAACCGAGTGTTGGCCTGCCCGAGCAGGTCCCGCTTCAGCCCCTCGACTTCGACGGCGATCGCATTGCGCGCGGCCGGGGACAGGGTCTCGTTGCCGCCCTGAATGGTCAGCTCGCGCACCCGCGTCATCAGCTTGCTGGTGTTGGACAGGGCGGAGTCAAGGGCCGTCAGCCAGCCCTTGCCGTTGTCGATGTTCCGGGTGTACTGGGCGGCCGACTGCTGGTCCGCCTTGACCCGGAGTGAATCCGCCGCGGCCATGGGGTCCTGGGAGGGCCTGCTGATCCGCTTCAGGGTCATTGCGTGTTCCTGGGCCTCGGCGCGGCGCATCATGCTGGCCTGCAGGTTGCGCTGGGCAGTGTTCGTCATGGTGGTGTTGGTGACGCGGCTGAGCATTGGTTACCTTCCTACTAATCCGGTGCGGTTGATGAGGACGTCGAGCATCTCGTCGATGGCCGTCATCACCCGCGAGGACGCCTGGTAGGCGTGCTGATAGGTGAGCAGGCTGACGCTCTCCTCATCGATGTCGACCGAGGACTGGGACAGCTGAAGGCCGAGGGCCGACGCGGCGGCCACCCCGGCGAGATCCTCGCGCTGGTTGTCGGCACGCGCCGTGACAGCCAATGCCGTGACGAAGCCGCTCCACAGCCGGTCCGGGGAGTCGGCGGCATGGCGGATCTGGGAGATGGCGTCCGCGTTGGAGCCGTCCTTTCCGCCGGCGCCGGGCCGGCCCGTGGCGAGGTCCGCGGCGGAGGCCGCCGCGACCCGCAGGCCCTTGGCCGCCGGCAGCGCCGGATCGAACCGGAAGAAGTCGAGGCCGGTGCGGCCGTCGGCTGTCTCTCCCCCGCGGTGGACGGCGTTGACCGATTCCGCGAGGCGCACCGCGAAGGCGTCGTACGCGGCCGCGGCCTCGGCGAGGTCGCCGCCGGCCGCCTTGCCGTTGGCCGGGGCGAGAGTCGAGACCATCCCGCCGATCCTGCCGCCGTCGAGCGGAACGGCGCTGCCGGGCCGGTGGGCCCATTCGAGCCGGACCGGGGCGGCGGCAGCGTCCTCGAGCCGGTAGCCTCCGCTGACCTGCAGGGCATTGGCGGAGTCACCCGAGACGAGCACGTTCCCGCCCACGAGCACCTCGACCGTGCCGTCGCCGAGGGGCCGGACGGTCCCGCCGACGAGGGAGGCGATGTCCGCGGTGAGCAGGTTCCGCTTGTCGATCAGCTCGTTCGCGGAGGCGCCGGCGTTCAGGGCGGAGCGGATGCCGGCGTTGAGTCCGGCCACCTGGACGGCGGCGGCGTTGACCTCGGAGGTAAGCAGGTCCAGCTGCCGCCGGTCCGTGGAGAACTGCGCCTCGATCTGGGTGTACCCGTGGGCGAGCTTGGCCGCCAGGGCGCCGGCCTCCTCGAGCAGGACCCCGGACGGCGCCGGCGCCCCGGCGTTGTTGGCCACGTCCTGCCACGAGGTCCAGAACTTCTGCAGCGCGGCGGAGGTGCCGTTCTTGCCGGGTTCCTGCAGGATCCCCTCGAGCCCGTCGAGCGCCTTGACCCGCGCCCCGGCGAACCCGGCGTCGGCCGAAGTCGCCCGGACCCTGGCGTCGAGGAAGATGTCACCCAGGCGACGGATGCCGTCGACCTGCACGCCCTGGCCCGGCGTCACGCCCGAGGAGAAGAGCCCGACGCGCGCGGGCGGGCCCATCGGCGAGGTGGTGACCCGCTGGCGGGTGTACCCCTCGGTGGCGGCGTTGGCGATGTTCTGGCCGGTCACGGCCGAGCCCTGGCGTGCGGCGTTCAGTCCGCTCAGCGCGGTGTTCAGTGCTCCGAATGTGCTGCCCATGACGCCTCCCTCATACCCTCGTGTCGATCAGCCGTGACGTGTCGACGCCGGCGGTCATGCCGCGGGCATCGTAGGTGCCGGCCTCCGCACGGTGCCCGGCGAGGGCCTCCTGGGTGGACCGGGCCGCGGCGCGGAGGAACTGGGCGTTGGCGTCCCGGAGCTCCTTGATGCGCTCGGTCTGCTCCGTCATCACCTGCAGGTGCCGCGAGAGGATGTCCGCCCAGGGGCCAACGGGTGCGTGCTGCACCAGTTCGCGCAGCGTTGCGTTCTCCCCGGCACCCCACTCGGCCGCGACATTAAGCACCTCGACGTCGCGTGCCAGGCCGCTGGCCCGCAGCAGGGCGACGGCGCCCTCGACCTCGCGGGTTGCATGCTGCAGCCAGCGCGTCTTCCCGGCCGTGAGCAGGAGCTGCTCCTCCTCAAGCTTGAACATCAGAAGTTCAAGCAGTTCACGCTCATGCCAGAGCTGGGCTGATAGCTCCTGGATTCCCATAGTGCCTAAGACTCTCCTAGATTGGCTCAGCGGTCGCTTCCTGCTGCCGCACCTTACGTAGAAACCATCGGCGGGATGCCGGCCGATGTAAGGTGCGGCGCCGCCGTCGAGCCCGGCTCGAGCCCTATGGGAAAAAACTTTTCGCATCCTGCTAACGCCGCCGCCGGAGCCGCCGATTGTTCTCTGCGTAAGGCCCAAGGATGGGCCCGACGCTACACAACAATTCATGGAGGAATAGATCATGGGTATGCAGATCAATACCAACACCGCGGCGAACAACGCTTTCCGCGCCCTGTCCAACACGCAGAACGACCTGAGCAAGTCCCTGGAGAAGCTCTCCAGCGGCCTCCGCATCAACCGTGCTGCCGACGACGCTGCCGGCCTGTCCATCTCCGAGGGCCTGCGCTCGCAGGTCTCGGGCCTCGGGGTTGCCCAGCGCAACGCCCAGGACGGCATCTCCGTCATCCAGACCGCTGAAGGCGCACTGACCGAGGTCCACTCGATCCTGCACCGTATGCGCGACCTGGCTGTCCAGGGCGGCAACGACTCGAACAACGCGTCGTCGCGCACCGCGATCAAGACCGAAGCCGATGCCCTCGGTGAGGAACTTGCCCGCATCACCTCGTCCACCAACTTCAACGGCATCAAGCTCCTCGACGGTACCGCTGGAACCGCCGGTGTCATCAGCCTGCAGGTTGGCGCCGACGGTGCCGCCGACAACACCATCTCGGTGAACCTCGGCGACGCCAACGCCAGCATCAACGGCGCCGGCCCGGTCTTCTCCAGCGTCGCCGGGGCAACCGGATTCGACGTCGCCACCTCGGCCGGCGCGACGACCACGGTCGCCGCACTGGACGTCGCGATCGCCGCCGTCTCGGCACAGCGTTCGGAGCTGGGTGCTTCCCAGAACCGCCTTGAGTCCGCGGGCAAGTCCCTCGCGGTCTCCAAGGAGAACCTGGCCGCCGCCGAATCCCGCATCCGCGACACCGACATGGCGGAGGAGATGGTCAAGTTCACCAAGGCCAACATCCTCTCCCAGGCCGGCGTTTCGATGCTCGCCCAGGCCAACCAGTCCACCCAGAGCGTCCTGAAGCTCCTCGGCTAAACCGACTGCTTCGTAACGGAACCGCCGGTGGCAGCCGGGCGGGGCACCCCAGCCCGCCTGTGCCGCCGCCGGCGGTTCCTGTTCACCCTCAATACCCAGATCGACGCTTCGGAGGAGAACACTCGTGGGACTTTCACTGGACGGGCTGGCCAGCGGGCTGGATACGACGGCGCTCATCAAGGCCATGATGGACATCGAACGCATCCCGCAGAACATCCTCTACAACAAATCGGTGCGCACCCAGGCCACCGTCGACGCCCTGAAGGCGCTCAATACCGGGATCGCCAATCTCACCACGCTGTCAACGGCCGCCGCGAAGCCAGGCGCCCTTTCCCTGTTCACGGCCACGTCAACCTCGACCGCGGCGACGGCCTCCGCAGGCACCGGCGCCGCCGCCGGCTCGGTGGAATTCACGATCGACCGGCTCGCCACCAAGCAGAGCTCCGTCTCGGCCCCGCTCACCCAGTGGCCGGACACCTCCCTGACCATCACCGGCGCCAACGGCACCGCCGTCACGGTCACCGCCGCGTCGACGAGCCTCGACGACGTCGTTCAGGCAGTCAACGCCTCAACCGCCAACGTCACCGCCACCAAAGTCTCCACCGGTGACGGCAACTACCGGCTCCAGCTCACCTCCAAGGCCACCGGCGCGGCCGGGGCCTTCACGCTCTCCGGGACCGCGGGAACCTTCACCCAGATTCAATCGGCCCAGGACGCCCAGATCACCCTGTGGAAGGGAACAGCCGCTGAACAGCCGGTCACCTCGGGCACCAACACCTTCGCGAACCTGCAGACCGGCCTCTCCGTCACCGTTGCGGCGGTCTCGGCGACGCCTGTCACCGTCAGCGTCGCCCAGGACGCCGACGGCATAGCGGCCAAGGCCGAAGCACTGGTCAAGGGCCTCAACGATGTGCTCGCCTACATCACCAGCAAGCAGAAAACCTCGACCACGCCCGACGCAAACGGCAAGCCGGTCACCACCCTCGGGGTGTTCACCACCGACAGCGCGGTCCGGAGCATCGGCCAGAGCCTGCTCACGGCGGCGTCGGCCCCCATCGGCGGTGTCTCGCCGTCCGAATACGGCATCAGCATCACCAAGAACGGCACCATGGAGTTCGACCCCGCCAAGTTCAAGGCCGCGCTGGCAAAGGACCCCGCGGCGGTGGACGCAGCCGTGCGCACCATCGGCTCGCGCCTCGAAGCGGCGGGGAAGACGGCGTCGGATAAGTACGGCGGTGTGATCGCCTCGAAGATCACCAGCGGCGAGGGCCAGGTCCGGGAACTCAACGATCAGGTGGCGAACTGGGACATCCGGCTCGCCTCGCGCGAGGCACGCCTGAAGAGCACCTACGCGGCGCTCGAAGTGGCGATGCAGGCAATGAACGCGCAGTCCAGCTGGCTCACCGCCCAGCTCGCCACACTGCCGACCCAGGGAAGTGACGGAAAGAAATGATGATGAACACCTCCATCGACCAGCGCCGGAAGTACCTGCGGGAATCGGTCCTCTCCGCGACACCGGCACGGCTGCTCACCATGCTCTACGACCGGCTGCTGCTCGACCTGGCCCGTGCCGAACAGGCGCAGGCGGCCGAGAACTGGCAGGCCGCGTCGGCGCAGCTGCTCCACGCGCAGGAGATCATCGCCGAGCTGTCCTCGTCCCTGAAGAAGGACGCGTGGGACGGAGCGGAGAACCTGTTCGGGCTCTACACCTATGTGTCGAACGCCTTGATGGCGGCCAACATGCACCGCGACATCCAGGCCACCCGGGAATGCATCGCCCTGCTCGAGCCGCTGCGCGAGGCCTGGCACGAGGCCTCGGCATCCCTGCCGGCCCAGAACTCCTGGGATCCGGCCCGATCCGCCGGGAGCCTTGGTGTGGCCTGACGCCGCGGGAGCCGAGGGGGCCGGCGCCCTCGGGCGTGCAGGCTGGACCGCGGCGCTGGCCCAGCTCGAGGACGTCGTCTTCGAGGCCCAGCGCGCCGCCTCCGACCCGCAGCTTCCCGCTCCCGCCATCGCCGCCTGGGAACCGCCGCAGGGCCTGGGCCCGCTGCCGGCCGACCTCCGCGAGCATGCGCGCCGCGTGAATGAGGCCCAGATGGACGCACTGGCCGCACTGGGTCAGGCGCGGGCGACGGTGGCCCGCCATCTCGGGGCCGTGGAGTCAGCCTCAGCCGATCTGGCCAGGACGGGCAGCCTCGACGTCACGGGCTGAGCACTCGACAACCCGCATCCGCAACACGCCGGGAGGGGTCCGGCTCGGGAACGGCGGAGGCGGCCCGCATGGCGCCGGCAGCTGATCAGGAGGGCCTGCCTCCCCCGATCCGGTAGGACTCCTCGAGCAGCTCCTCCAGTTCCCGGACGTCAATGCGGGCGAGGCGGACCAGGACCAGTTCAGGCGATCGCCGGTGATGCGGCGTGATGTAGTACGTGTCCGGATCGGCCGCGAGCAGCGCGTCGCGTTCCTGCGTCTTCACCGTGAGCACGCCCTCGGCCCACATCCGGGCGATCAGGGTGCGCGCAAACCACGCCGGTTGGTTCCAGCTCGACCGTTCGGTGACTCCCGGCAGGGAAAGGCACACTCGCCGCACGTCGTCCTCGGTTGCCACGTTTCCAAGGGTTTCAGGGACCGGCGGCGCCGTCCAGCGTCAGGGTCCGGGTTCAGCTGCGTCGCTCCCGGGCGGAACCCGGATTCTCTCGGGAAGTTTCCTTACCAATCCGCAGCCGACGCCGATAGATATTGGTGAGCAGCCGTTGCTCACCTCCCCAGGCCGTCGACCGGCCTGCACCTCCACCTCAAGGCAGGCCGCCGTGTTCGAATCCATCACCTCTCTGGGACTTCACAGTGCGCTCGACGGGCTGGCGCTGCGCCAAAAGGCCATCGCCAGCAACATCGCCAATGTGAACACCCCCGGCTACACCGCACGCCGCGTCAAGTTCGAAGAGGCCCTGACCGCCTCCGTCCGCGCCGGCAGCGGCGCAGCCCAGAGCGAGATGCAGCGGTCCCTGGAGCCGACGAAGCTGAACGGGAACAACGTGAACCTCGACACCGAAACCCTCTCGAATATCGACACGGTGCTGCGCTACCAGTTCGCGGCACGCGCCGTTGAAGGAACGTTCAACAATGTCCGCACGGCGATGAGGACCCACTGATGACCTTCGACGCGATCGGCATCGCCGGGACCTCCCTCTCCGTGCACCGCAAGTGGCTCGACGCCGTGTCGGACAACCTCGCCAACATCAACACGGCCACCAGCACCGACGGTGCTGCCTTCCAGGCCCGCTACATCGTCGCGCAGGAAGGCGCCGGCGTCGGCGGGGTGTACGTCCGCGGGGCGGAGTGGGGCGACGCCGAGGGGCGCATGGTCCACGAACCCGACCACCCCCTGGCCGACGAGGATGGGTACGTCCGCTACCCCGACATCGACATGGGCGAACAGATGTCGATGCTCATCATGGCCCAGCGCGGCTACGAGGCCAACGCCGCCGTCGTCGACCGCGCCAAAACCACCTACGAAGCCGCACTCCAGATTGGAAGGTCCTGATGGCCCCCGCACCGCTGACCCCCGTCCAGGCGATCACCGCCACGGGCTACGTGCCCGCCACCGCCCCGGCCCCTTCGACCGACGGGTCGGCCTTCGCCTCAGTCCTGACCGCCGCCGTGGACAACGTGCAGGCACTCTCGGGTGCGTCCGACACCCTGTCGCTGAAGGCCGCCAGCGGGAACCTCGACGACATCCACGACGCCACCATCGCCTCGACGCGGGCCGCGGTGTCCCTTGAACTCGTCGCCGCCGTCCGCAACAAGGGCGTCGACGCGTTCAATGAGATCATGCGGATGCAGGCCTGATGGCCTCCCTCCTGCCGGCCTCGATGGCGCGCGTGGCCGGGACGGTTCGGGAATTCTCCCTGGCCCAGAAGACCCTGGCCCTGCTCGGGGTCGCCGTGCTCGTCCTCGGTTCGGTGCTGCTCACCTCCTGGCTCACCAAGCCCGCCTACACCCCCCTGTTCTCGGGGCTCCAGGCGGAGGATGCAAGCATCATCGTGGAGCAGCTGCGCACCGACGGGGTGCCCTACGAAATCACCAGCGGCGGCTCCACCATCCTCGTGCCCGAGGCGAACGTCTACGACCAGCGGCTGAAGGCCGCCTCCGCGGGGCTTCCCTCGGAGTCGACCGGCGGCTACTCACTGCTTGACGACATGGGCGTGACCTCCTCCGAGTTCCAGCAGTCCGTCACCTACAAGCGCGCCCTCGAAGGGGAACTCGCCGCCACCATCGAGGGGATGGAGGGCGTCAAGACCGCCTCCGTGCAGCTGGCCATTCCCGAGGCCACGGTGTTCACCAAGGAAAAGGCCGACCCCACCGCCTCGGTGTTCGTCGAAACCCGCAGCGCCGCCGAACTCAGCGACGACCAGGTGCAGGCCATCGTCCACCTGACCTCGGCCTCCCTCGAGGGGATGCAGGCCAAGAACGTGGCCGTCATCGACTCGCGCGGCACCGTCCTGTCGGCCGTGGGCGTCGGCGCCACCGGCTCCTCCGACAAGCAGGCCTCCAACTATGAACAGCGCGTCTCCGGCGCCGTGCAGGCGATGCTCGACCGGGTGCTCGGCCCGGGCAACGCGTCGGTCGCCGTCGCCGCGGACATGAACAACGAATCCGGGGAGCGGCTCGAGGAAACCTTCACCACCCCCGAGGACGCACCGGCGCTGAACGAGTCCACGACCACCGAGACCTACACCGGGACCGGCGGCGGCGGAGCCGGCGTGCTGGGCCCGGACAACATCGCCGTGCCCGACGGCGGCAACGGCGACGGCACCTTCGACTCCGAAACAAGCACCCGCAACAACGCGCTCAACAAGACGACCGAGACGACGGCGATCCCCGCCGGCTCCCTCAACCGGCAGACCGTCTCGGTGGCCCTTGACGCCGAGGCCGCCCGCGGCCTCGACCTGGCCGCCCTGACCGGGCTGGTGAACACCGCCGCCGGCATCGACGAGGAGCGCGGGGACGCCGTCGCCGTCGAGGTCCTGCCGTTCAATACCGCCGGAGCCGACGAGGCCGCCGCCGCCCTGGCCGAGGCCAAGGCCGCCGAGGAGGACGCCCGGAACGCCGAGCTGCTGCGCACCGGGTTCTACGCCATTGGCGCCGTGCTGCTGGTGCTCATCGTCGTGATCGTCTTCGCCGTGCGGAACCGCCGCCAGCGCCGTGAGCTGATCGATCTGGGCGAGCGGCCGCTCGCGGCGCCGTTCGAGCTTGACCTGCCCGCCGTCACCCCGATCGAGCCGGCGCCCACGACGTCGTCAATCGGCGTGGTGCTGCCGTCGGCCCCGGCCCCGGCCCCGCTGCCGCCGGCCGAACCGGCCGCGGCCGAACTGGCCCGCAACGAGATCGAATCCCTCGCCGCCCGTGACCCGAAGAAGACCGCCGACTACCTGCGTGACCTGATGGACGAAAAGGTCCCGGTATGAGCGAAACGGATATCGACCTCACCGGGATCCAGAAGGCCGCCGTCATCCTGATGCAGATGTCCCAAGAGCGGGCGGTGCAGGTGATGCAGCACTTCACGGAGGCCGAGGCCGAGGACGTCGCCTCGGAGATCGTGAAGCTGCGCTCGGTGAACCCGGACACCGCGGAGAAGGTCATCATCGACTTCCACGAGGTGACGGTCCAGGGCAAGCGGCCCGCCCGGGGCGGGCGGGACTTCGCCGCCGGCCTGCTCCAGGCGTCCTTCGGGCAGGAGAAGGCCGCCGGGCTGATGACCCGGATGGCCTCCACCATGGCCGGGAAGTCCTTCGAGTTCCTCGCCAACGCCGAACCCGGCCAGCTGCTGGGCATCCTCGACGGCGAGCTCCCCCAGACCATCGCCCTCGTGCTCGCCCACCTCCGGCCGGACACGGCGTCGGCGGTGCTGGCGGGCCTGGGCGAGTCCCAGCGCGCCGACGTCGCCCAGTGCCTTGCCACCATGGGCGCGGCGTCCCCGGAGGCGCTCACGATCGTCGCCGACATCCTCAAGCTTCGGGCCGGTGCGATTCTCGCGCCGCGGAAGACCTTCGAGACCGTCGGCGGCATCCAGCCCCTCGTGGACATCATCAACCGCTCCGACGTCGCCATCGAGAAAGCCCTGCTCCAGGAACTCGAGGAGCGCGACCCGGAACTGGCCGAGGAGGTGCGCTCCCGGATGCTCACCTTCGCCGACATCGTCAAGCTCGAACGCCGCGACATCCAGGCCATCCTGCGCGGCATCGATCCGGCCCTGCTCGCCGTGGCTATGCGCGGGGCCCCCGCCGCCGTCGTCGAGACCATCCAGAAGAACGTGTCCGAGCGCAATAAGGAAATGCTCCAGGCCGAGATGAACGCCACCGGGCCGGTGCGCGCCTCCCAGGTCGAGGAGGCCCGCGCTGACATTGTGCGCGCAATCCGCGCCCTCGAGGCGGAGGGCTCGATCACCGTGCGCCGCGGCGAGGAGGACGACCTTGTCTACTGAGGAAGCCTTCTCCCCTCTCGCCTACCCTTCGCTGCGCGACCCCGAGCGCGAACGCCTCGAGGCCGAAAGCCGAGTCCGCGGCCACGCCGCAGGCTACGCCGCTGGCCTGCGGGAAGCGGCGGCCCATGCCGCCGCGGCAGCGGAGCAGGCCGACGAGGAACGGCTCGCGGCCGCCCGCACGGCCGCCGCGCGCATCGACGCGGCCCTCGGAGTGCTGCGCTCGGCGGCCTCCGCCCTCACCGCAGCCTCCGTTCCGGTGATCGACTCCGTCGAGGACGCCCTCGCCGCCGCGGCGTTCGAGCTGGCCGAGGCCGTGATCGGCTACGAGCTGGCCGACGGCGGGAACTCCACCCGGTCCATCGTGGCCCGGGCGCTGAACGCGCCCCTGCCCTTCGCCGTCCACACCGTGCGGCTCCACCCGGCCGACCTGGCGCGGCTGACCGCGGCCGGGGTGTGCCCGCCGGAGGTGCAGCTGGTCGCCGACCCGGCCCTGGCCGCCGGTGACGCCGTGGCCGAATACCCCGACGGGTTCCTCGACGCCCGCATCAGCACCGCGGTGGCCCGGGTCCGCGCCGCCCTCGCCGGCGGTGCCGCATGAGTACGACGGCGTGGCGGCCGCACGCCGGACGCTTCGCCACCGCCGTCCGCGTGGGCGCCCCGGAACAGGTCGGCACCGTGACCTCCGTCGTCGGGCTCGGCCTCGAGGTGTCGGGGCTCGCCGGGGCCGTCGGGGACCTGCTGACCGTCGGCGACGGCGGCCGGGAAGTCATCACCGAGGTCGTCGCCGCCGAGGGGCCCCGGCTGCGCTGCATGCCGCTCGCCCCGGTCAGCGGCCTCGGCACCGGCCTGCCCGTGCGCGCCGCCACGGCGGCCGTCCTCGTGCCCACCGGTGCCGGGCTCTTCGGCAGGGTGCTCGACGGGCTGGGCCGGCCCATCGACGGCCGCGGCCCGGTGGAGGCCGACGGCTTCGTGGCGCTCGACAAGGAATCCCCCAGCGCCATGGGACGGGCCCGGATCACCGACGTGCTCGCCACCGGCGTGCGCGCGGTCGACACCCTCACCACCATCGGCAAGGGCCAGCGGATGGGCCTGTTCGCCGGCTCGGGCGTCGGCAAGTCCTCGCTGCTGTCGATGATCGCCCGCGGCACCGACGCCGAGGTCTCGGTGATCGCGCTCGTCGGCGAGCGCGGCCGGGAGGTGCGCGAATTCCTTGAGGACGACCTGGGCGCCGAGGGCCTGGCCCGTTCCATCGTCGTCGTCGCAACCTCGGACGAACCCGCCCTGATGCGCCTGCGGGCGGCGTTCACCGCCACCCGCATCGCCGAGTCCTTCCGTGACCGCGGGGCCGACGTCGTGCTGCTGATGGATTCCCTGACCCGGGTGGCCATGGCGCAGCGCGAGATCGGCCTGTCCGTCGGGGAGCCTCCCGCCACCCGCGGCTACCCGCCGTCCACCTTCTCCGTGCTTTCCCGGCTGCTCGAACGCGCCGGCACGGACACCTCGGGCTCGGTCACCGGCATGTACACGGTGCTGGTGGACGGCGACGACCACAACGAACCGATCGCCGACGCCGCACGCTCCATCCTCGACGGTCACCTCGTCCTCGACCGCCGGCTGGCCGTGGCCGGGCACTTCCCCTCGATCGACGTCCTCGGCTCCATCTCCCGCGTCGCCTCGAAGGTCAACCCGAAGGACTACAGCAGCCTCGCCCTGACCCTGCGGAAGGTCCTCGCCGCCCGGCGCCAGGCTCAGGACCTGATCGACGTCGGCGCCTACCGCAGCGGCTCCAGCCCGCTCGTCGACGCGGCGCTGGCCCACGAGAACCAGATCAACGCCTTCCTTCAGCAGGGCATGGACGACCAGACGCCGACGGCGGATGCCTGGAACCGACTCGCCCTCCTCGCCCAATCCCTCGGAGGTACTCCATGACCCAGACCTTCCGGCTCGCCGGGCTGCTCCGCCTGCGCCGGCTCGAACAGGACGAGGCCGCCGGCGACCTCGCCGCGGCGAACGCAAGGGTCGCCGAAACCGCCGACCGGCAGGCGAAGGCACGCATCGACCTCGAGACCACCGCGTCGGAGGCCACGGGCCCCGAGACCCTCGCGGCGATCGCCGCATCCCGGGCCGCGGCCCGCACCCTGCTCGCGGATCTTGAGGCCCTCGAGCGCACCCGCCGGGAAGCGGCCGAGCAGGCACAGGCCGCCTTTTCGACGGCCCGGGCGCGCTCGATCGGGCTGGAGAAACTCGAGGCGAAGCATTCGGTGCGCGAGGCCGCGGCCGACCTCCGCGCCGAGCAGCTGTTCCTCGATGAGCTCACCTCGTCGGCCCGGCATGCAGCGCGGGGTGCCGGGCGATGAGCATGGCCACCGCCCTCGAGCGGATCCAGCAGATCCAGGGCACCCTCGGTACCCTCAATTCCTCAATGGGGGCCCCGGCCTCCGCGGAGGCCCCGGGCCGCGCCGGGCAGGTCTCCCCCGCGGCGGCCGCCGAGGCGGCGGCGAACGCCTCGGTGTTCGCTGAGGCGCTGTCGAACGCCGGGGTGACCGCCGGCGGCACCGGTGCGTCCGCGGTCCCCGGCGTACCCGGCCTCGCTGGTCCGGCCGGTCCGGCCGCCCCGGCCGCGGGAGGCGCAGACGGCGGGTCGGCGTCCTCAGTGGAGGCTGCGGCCCGGAAATACCTGGGCCTGCCCTACATCTGGGGCGGCAACGACCCGGCGGCCGGCCTTGACTGCTCGAGCTTCGTCCAGCACGTCTTCCGGGACCTCGGCTACGAGCTGCCCCGCACCACCTGGGACCAGGTCAACCAGGGCACGCCCGTGGCGTCGATGGCCGAGGCGCGTCCCGGCGACCTGCTGTTCACCTTCAACACCGGGCACGTGTCGATCTACCTGGGCAACGGGAAGGCCGTCGACGCCCCCCAGCCCGGCTCAACCATCCAGATCCGGGACGCCTGGGAGAACGATTCGAACGTCACGGCCATCCGGCGGATCCTGCCTGCCGGTTCCTCCTTCGGTGCGGCGTCCGCCGGAGCCGCAGGATGAGCGGCACCGCGCTGGGCCTGCGCGGGACGGCAGGGGCGTCCGCACCGGCGTCGGCCCCGGCGGCCCGGCCGCGCAGCGGGTCGGGTGCCGGCGAGGCCGGGGCCTTCGCCTCGGCCCTCGGCGAGGCGCTTGCCCGTCCTGCAGGGCGCCCGGGTCCCGCGTCCGACCGCAGCGCCGGGGCCGCCCGTCCCTCGGGCGACCGCAATGCTCAGGCCGACCGCAATGCTCAGGCCGACCGCGATGCCGGGCGTCCGGATCCTGCCGAAGCGCGCCGCCCGGCCGACTTCTCCGCTCCTGCCGATTCCCGCACCGGCCCCACCGGAAGCACGACGCCCGGTGAGGCAGGCGTGAGCGGGCCCGGCACTGGCCCGCAAACTTCCGGGGCGGTCGGTCGCACCGCACCGGAAGGTGCACCTGCCGGCGGGGCCGAACCCGCTGACGGCGGTTCCGAGCACCCAGCACAGGACACCGCCGCGTCCACCGAAGGCGCCCCCGCGCTTCCTGCCGATCCGCTTCCTGCCGGCACGGTGTCGGCAGGCGAGGCCGGGGTCGAATTCTGCACACCGGGCGTCGTCACGGCAGGCGGTGGTACCGGTCCGGCGAGGACCACGGCCGCCGGAACCACCGACACCGACACCATGCTTTCATCGGCCGGCACCCAGGCACCCGGGACGACCGGAGCGGACACGGACGCGGCACCCTCCGCCAACCGCGTGGTGCCCACAGCGGTACTGCCCGGTACCGGAACGGTGGCCCCCGTCGGAACCGCTCCCGGCTCGGCCGCGGCAGCCGCTTCCGCAACCGCCGTCGCTGGAGCGGCCGCAGGATCCGGGATGCCGCCGCCGGCGCCACCGCCCCCGGTGCTGCCCGGGCAGGCACCCGCCACGGCACCCCATGCCGCTGCGTCAGGAGCGGGCACCACTTCCGGTGCACCCGCGGCTCAGCCGTCCGGTGCCCCCGGACCGGTGCCGGCCACGGGCGCGCAGCCGGTCTCCGCAGCCGGCACGGTCGTGGCTCCCGATTCCGCCGCACCGGCCTCCGCCGGTGCGGCGTTTCACCCCGGCCCGGCAGGCAGCGGCGCCGCAGGCACTGCCACCGGCACGCCCACCTCGGCGGCCCCGGCCCCCGGTGCCCCCGCGCCCGCCGGCCTTGCACCGGCCGCCCCCGCGGGAACCGCGCCGCACCTGCAGGGGCCGGCCCCGGGCCTTCAGCCCCCCGCCGGCAGCTTCCAAGCGCCGGCCGTATCTCCAGTTCCGGGTACCGGGAACCCTGCTGCCCCCGCCGCGCCGCCGGCCGCCCTCGCCACCCAGCTGTCCCGTCCGGTGACGGCCCTGGCGGGCAAGGCCCCGGGCGAGCACGTTCTGGTGCTGAAGGTCACCCCCGAGGACCTCGGCCCGGTGACGGTCCGGGCACTCATCGGTGCGGACAGCAGCGTCCGGGTTGAGCTCTTCGCTCCCACCGATGGAGGCAGGGACGCCCTGAAGGCGGTGCTCGCTGAGCTCAAGCGGGACCTGGCCGGCTCCGGCCTGAACGCCAGCCTCGACCTGTCCTCCCGCAACCAGCCCGGCGAACCGGGGGCGGAGGGCTCGCGGCGCGGTCCCGCCCAGCAGCACCCGGGCCGGTCCCCCGCGGGCCGGGACGACGACGCCCCGCAGCCCGACCGCCGCCCCCGCCTTTCCGACGACGCGCCCTCACTGAATGTGATGGCCTGAGAAATGGAGAACTCGTGCCCATCGACCCAGTAGCAGCGCCGGCCCCCGGCGGGATGTACGCCACGGCGCCGTCCCGCGCGCCGCAGCAGCAGATGGACAGCAAGGTCTTCATGACCCTGCTCGTCACGCAGCTGCAGCACCAGGACCCCGGCTCCCCCATGGACACCAACGCCATGATCGGCCAGACCACGCAGCTGGCCATGATGGAGCGGCTCACCGAACTCTCCGCTCAAGGCGAGGAGGCCTTCGGCCTGCAGATGCGCGCGGCCGCGGCCGCGCTCATCGGCAAGAAGGTCAGCTACGCCAAGGAGGACGGCACGGAGGTCACCGGCACCGCGTCCTCGGTGTCCTTCGAAGGCGCCGTCCCCCGCGTCAAGGTCGGTGACGCTACGGTCCCCCTGGACCAAATCTCCGGCATCGTCTCCTAGCACCATCCACCCGCACTCTCCCTCTTTCGGAAGGAAGCACCATGCTCCGCTCACTCTTCTCCGGCATCTCCGGCATGCGTTCCCACCAAACGATGCTCGATGTCACCGGCAACAACATCGCGAACGTCAACACGAACGGCTTCAAGTCCTCCTCCGTGCAGTTCCAGGACACCCTCTCGCAGCTGCAGCAGGCAGCCGGCGGCGGTGACGACAACCGCGGCGGCACCAACCCCGCCCAGATCGGCCTGGGTGTGCAGGTCGCCGGGATCTCGACCAACTTCGCCCAGGGCTCCGCCCAGGCCACCGGCAAGGCAACGGACCTGATGATCTCCGGCGACGGCTTCTTCGTCCTGAACTCCGGCGGCCAGCAGGTCTACAGCCGGGCCGGCTCCTTCGACGCCGACTTCGACGAGCGCGGGCGCCTGGTCACCCCCGACGGCGCCTTCCTCCAGGGCTGGCCTGCCGTCAACGGCGTCGTGCAGAAGGGCGGAGCCGTCAGCAACATCGTCCTGGGTCAGAACACCGCCCCGGCCGTGGCGACCAGCAGCGCGACCATCGACGGCAACCTCCCGGCCGAATCCGCCGTCGGGTCCTCCCTGGTGCGCGACGTCAAGGTCTACGACGCATCGGGCAACGTACGCACCCTGTCCCTGACCTTCACCCGCACCGCCGGTGGCTGGAACGTCAACGGTGCCGACGGCGCCGCGACGGGCACCACCGCCCTCACCTTCACCGACGGCAAGCTCACGGGAGGCGGGGCGCTGACCGTTGGCGGGGTCGACGTCGACCTCACCGGGGTGACCGGGTTCGCGGGCCTGAGCACGGTGAAGGTCTCGGCGCAGGACGGGCGCGCCGCTGGCACCCTCGAGTCCTTCGCCCTGGGCAAGGACGGAAGCATCACCGGCGCGTTCAGCAACGGCAGCCGGATTGTCATCGGCCAGATCGCCCTGGCCACCTTCACCAACCCCGGCGGCCTGGAGAAGGCCGGCGGTTCCACCTTCCGGGCCACCGCCAACTCCGGCAATCCGGCGCTCGGCACGGCCGGCTCGCCGGGATTCGGCACCATCGCCAGTGGCTTCCTCGAGATGTCCAATGTGGACCTGTCGCAGGAGTTCACGAACCTCATCGTGGCCCAGCGCGGTTTCCAGTCCAATGCGCGCGTCATCACCACCTCGGACGAGGTCCTTCAGGAACTGACGAACCTCAAGCGGTAGATTTCCGGAAGAATCGGCTGTCTCCCGAGGAACTACGAGGATGGCTTCACTCCGGGGTTATGTCCGGAGCCCGAGTTGTCTCCTCACGATGGTGCCCCTTACCCCGGCGCAGCCCGCGGGAAGGGGCACCATCTCGTTAACCGGCGAGGCGATGACCGAAGACCCCTCCACCGCCCAGGTCGGACAGCGCGCCCAGCCACACCGCAGCGGGAGGCAAGCTGCCCACCGCAGGGGCGGTTTCGCCGCGTCCCAGCCGTGACCGATCCATGCGTCACGCCCGATTTGAGATGAACGGCGTACTGTCCTTCTCCTGTCACCGCGTCAGCGGACATCCGCATCGTAGCGGCCGCGCGCCGCCTCAATGCCGGGCAGATGAACCGCCGCCCATTCCAGGATCGTATCGACGGGCGCTCGAAGGGTCTTGCCCAACGCCGTGATGCGGTACTCCACCGCTACCGGCCGCGCGTCGAGAACGACGCGTTCGACAACGCCATTGCGTTCAAGCCGGCGCAGGGTGCCGGTCAACGATTTCTGCGTGACTGCCGGGATGGCCCGGCGCAACTCATTGAAGCGGCAGGGCCGCTCACACAACTCTCCCAGCACCTGCAGCGACCACTTATCGAGCACCTGATCGAGCAGCTCACGATGCGGCGCACTCAGCTCGAAGCGCTCCGTGGGATGGGGATCAGTATCCGACATGAAACCTAGTTTCGTTGAAGTGTCCAAAACATACCAAGTACCTTAAGGATACCAATTCGCACTGAAGGAGATTCCATTGAGCGTTCGCCTGTCATCCCCTAAGGGCATGATGCCCTCAACCCCTTACCACCACGTCGCCGTCGCCACCGGCACCCGCCACGTGCACATCGCCGGTCAGGTTGCCACGAACCAGGACGGAGGACCACAGAAGCCAGGCGACCTCGCCGGGCAGGTCGCCTCGGCCCTCCGCAACGTCCACCAAGGCCTGGCCAGCACCGGCGCCACCTTCGATGACGTCGTCCGCCTCACCTTTTACGTGACGGGCTGGGCCCCTGAAAAGATTGATGCCTTCATGGCGGGCATCAACTCCGTCGCAGAGGAACTCGCCCTGCCGTTGCCGATGCCTCCCGCATCATTGATCGGAGTCGAATCCCTCTTCGAACCGGATGTTCTCGTTGAGGTCGAAGCCACCGCCATCCTCGACTGACGTGCGGCGCCTTCGACTCCTGCCGGATTGGCCGGCCGGGCAGAGTGCCCATCAGGACCACACCCTTCGGCCGTCCGGGACATGAGGTGACCATGAAGCCCTGCTTTTGTGTTCCGCTGCGTGCCTCCTGCACCGCCGCGGAGACGGAGCTCAGGAGGCGAGCGGTTCGCGCGCATCGTCCTTGGACCGGGCCGGGTCCGCACCGCTCTCCGGGCGGTTGATCTCTGCCCACACTGCATCGAGGGACAGCCCGAGAACCTCTGCGATCGCCGCGATTGTCGGAAAAGCGGGAGTCGCTACACGGCCCGACTCGATCTTCCTGAGGGTTTCCGGTGAGACACCCGCAGCCAGGGCCGTGTGGAGCATGGATTGTTCTCCCCTTGCGAGACGCATCAGCGCGCCCAGTCTCTGTCCACGTTCGAGATCTTCGGGAGTAAGCGGCAACCTGACCATGCCGTCGATCCTATCCGGGATACTCTTACCGGTATAGTTATTGGTCATACACGGAAGGTGCACCCATGATCGAGATCCTCACCCCGGCAGAACTATCTCGAGCCAGGGAGACCGGCGCCCTGGTCGCCGACGTCCTGCAGACGCTGCGGCACCGCAGCAGGGTCGGCACGAACCTGCTCGATCTCGACCGGTGGGCCAAGACCATGATCGCCGAGGCGGGAGCGACGTCCTGCTACGTCGACTACGCACCGTCGTTCGGGCGCGGCCCGTTCGGCCACTACATCTGCACGTCGGTCAACGACGCCGTCCTTCATGGGCTGCCGCACAACTACGCGCTGGCCGACGGCGACCTGCTGACCCTGGACCTTGCCATCACCAAAGGCGGAATCGCAGCAGACTCTGCCATCAGCTTCATCGTGGGCGACACGAAGCCTCCGGAAAGCGTCGCCATGATCAACGCAACCGAACGGGCACTCACCGCAGGGATAGCCGCAGCAGGACCAGGGGCCCGCATCGGTGATATCTCACACGCCATCGGTTCGGTCCTCCGCGAGGCGGGATACCCGATCAACACCGAGTTCGGCGGCCATGGCATCGGATCAACCATGCACCAGGACCCGCACGTTGCGAACACCGGCCGGCCGGGCCGCGGCTACACACTGCGCCCGGGGCTGCTGCTCGCACTGGAGCCGTGGGTGATGGCCGACACCGCCACGCTCATCACCGACGCCGACGGGTGGACACTGCGCAGTGCGACAGGCAGCCGGGCGGCGCACAGCGAGCACACCATCGCCATCACCGAGGACGGCGCAGAAATTCTCACCCTGCCGACGCCGGCCGATCGTGATCGTGCAGCGACACTGGCGAGCATGCACACTGGCTCCCCGTCGCCTTCGTCACAGCCAGGCCCCGTTGCAGGATGAGGATGTGCTGGTCGGTCGGTCCCGGCATGGTTGGTGCCTCAAGCCGTAACTGATCCGGGGATTCTGCCGCCGGGACCGCCCTGGCCGCAGTTCATCGCCGATACCAGCATCCAGCGCCAACGACCCGGCACTCGCGGGCTTCGGGACGGTGGTTACAGCACGTTGGCAGCAGCGGCGCAGCCGGTTAACTGGTCTGAACTGCGATGGCGGGATCCAGGGCGCTGAAGGAAGTGTCGATCAGCGTCGAGAGGTCCTCCCGCCCTTCTGATTCCCGCCAGACCGCCAGCGCCGCCGCAAAGCACTCCATCGCCGCCGCTACCCGAACCTGGGTGACAAATAACTCATCCCGTGCGGCATGGGTTTGTTGCAGTGCGCGGACAATATTCGGCCGCCAGTCGAACTGCTTCTCCCGGAACCGAGCGCTGAGTGCTGGTGTCTCGTAGATCAGGTCCAGGAATGCCATGACTTCGCTTGTGTCCCGCAGCAGGAAGTCCACTACCGGATTCAACGCGCGACGCAGCGCATGCCAGTCATCGTCCGACCGGGCATCGGAGGCCAGGGCTTCGACGATGGTGTCGCCGATCGGATCGAAGAGAAACAGGACGACGTCTTCCTTGTTCGTGAAGTACCGCAGGAACGTGCTTCGCGATACTCCGGTAGCCCCCGCCAGGTCCGCGAAAGTGACCTGATTGAAGCCGGTTGCGCAGAACTCGTTGAACGCAACGCGTGCGAGCTCTGCCCGGACGGCGTGCTTACTGATGGCTCGGACACTGACAGGACTAGGAGGCATGCCTCAATCCTACCCTGTGTTTCAGGAATGAAATTCACGCGCTATAGTGATACGCAGTGTCACAAACGACGCTGGAGTGCCCATGGTGCGGTGCCTCCACCCTTCGGCTGCGTGCGGCCCTTTCGAATCGAGATATTTTGACTTACGACAACCTGCCTGGACTCCATGTCTCCGTCGACGAGGGGATTGCCACGGTGACGCTGAATCACCCGCCGCTGAACCTGATGGATGGTGTCCTGCTGCCCTCGCTGCGCGGCTTCCTCTACCGGGTGCACGACGACGCCGCTGTCCGGGTCATCGTCTTCCAGTCGGCCGATCCGGAGTTCTTCATCGCCCATGGGGACATGGGCTACCTGACAGATCCCGAGGCCCTTCCAGCGGCCACCAACGCGGCCATCGCGGCCGCACCCGGCTGGGATGTCCCGGAGGGCCTGAACATCCTCCAGGCTTTGAGCGAGGATGTGCGGAACCTGCCCCAGGTAACGATCGGCAAGCTCGCCGGTTTCGCCCGCGGCGCGGGCAATGAGTTCCTGATGAGCCTTGACATGCGGTTCGCGGCGATCGGCAGGTCCGGACAGGCCCAGCCCGAGGTGCAGATGGGCATTCTTCCCGGCGGCGGCGGCACCGTGAATATGACCCGCCTCATCGGCCGCGCCCGAACCCTGGAACTCATCCTGGGTGCCGAACTTGTCGACGCGGAGCTCGCCGAGCGGTACGGCCTGATCAATCGGGCCCTGCCCGCCGATAAAATCGACGCACACGTTGATGCACTGGCGCGCCGCATCGCGCGGCTTCGCCCGGAGGTCATCGCTGCAGTCAAGACAACCGTCAACGCCATGGCGCCGGCCGTGCCGCTGGAGGCCTACGCCGTCGAAAACACCGCCCTCTACGCGGCGTTCGGCGACGAAGTTTTCGCGCTGGCCGATAAACTCCTCGCCGCCGGCGTCCAGACCCGAGACGGCGAACTGGATTACGAGCGCATCTCCAACAGCATCTAAGCATCGACCGGAGCGCAAGACAGCGTGAGAAGGCCCTGCCCATAAGGGCGGGGCCTTCTCACGCTGTCCGCGAGGGCCTCGAGGGCCTGGGACGCGCGGTGAAGGTCCCATCGGCAGCAGTTCCGAGCTCAAGCAGCGTGGCGGGCACCGCCTCCCACACTTGCTACCCTTCCAGAATGGAAGCCAAGTCGCGTCGATTGTCCACAAGCACTGAACGGCGTGCCGAGATCATCGATGCAGCTCTTGAGGTATTCGGTGTTCGTGGATATTACGGCACGACGACAGCCGCCATCGCTGGAGCAGCCAATCTGTCTGAGGGTTACCTCTACAAGATCTGGCCGAGCAAGGAGGCTCTCTTTGTCGCGGTCCTTGAGGAGGTCAAGCTGCGGTTGAGGGCAGCGATCCTGGAAAGCCTTGAAAGCTTCGAGGCGTCCGGACGCCCGTTCTCGGCAAGTGATGTATTACGAGAACGCGCTGCGCGTACGGGGATTGATCGAAATGCGGCGATGGTCCTGCTTCATGCGACCGCCGCATCCTCGGTGCCGGCGCTTCGTCAGGCCGTGGCTGAATGCTATTCCGACCAGGTCGATTTTCTCCGTCGGCGCCTTGGTGCGACGGACGTAGAAATCCAGCAATATCTTGCCATCGGTCAGCTCATCAACAGTGTCAATGCGTTGGATCCCACCCCGGAAGAAAGGAGCGCCTGGGCCGACAGTCTTCGAGGGTCAGGCGTGTGAGCTGCGGCTCTGTTCCCCCTCCAGGACATCCTGTCGTCCCTCGGCCCAACTCAGAGATGCCGTCATGCTTTGAATTCTCCAACTACCCTCCCGGACCACCATTTCGACTTCCCACTGACCTCCGTTTTTTGTAAGTTCGCCGGTTCCCCCGTCGGTCGGGCGAGCAAGGAGATAAGCCAGTACATTTGCCGAGACGCGGGCAACGTCTCCAGTCACCGACGCTCGAATGCCTCCGAGGACATGCTGCGATGCCTCCAACGGGTCGAGTCGTTCCCGCCAGTTCTTCACGAGTTCGGTTCGGCTGATAATCGAGCTCGTGCCTCGGGCGCGTGAGTAGTCGAGGCTGACTTCCTGTGTGAAGAGAGCTTCGAGGTCCTGCCACCGCCCCCGGTCAACGAGCCACGCCATCGTTGACAGTGCATCACGCGCCGCTTCCCGGTCGGGACCCGCCCCTCCCCGGTCCCGCAATTCATCGGCGTGTGACCTGATGTACTGCTCGAGGTGGTGAGCCGGGCGCCCGAGGATCCGTTCGACGGTGTCTGTGACTCGATCCTCAGCGCCGGCGGCAACGACCCGGTCCAAGGCGGCAAGTTCACGAGCAGGAATGGCGGGAACACCGCTCTCCACCAAAAACGACGCAAAGTCGTCAATATCCAAGGCAAGATGAGAAATCTGGTGCCCTACCTCGCGCGAGATGAGCGAGGCCACCTCACGGAAGCTATGGGTGCTGGGCCCTGTCAGCACAGCATCGCCGGCGGGGAACGCTTCCTCGTCCTCCTGCAGCATCTTCACGGCGACCTCGGCGATGTCATCTGGATCGATGAACGCCACCTTCGCCTCGCCGGTGGCGGAGACAACGACGGCGCGGTCACGAATCGCGCGTGCAAGCGGTGTGGAACCGATCACGTTGGACATGAACCAGGAGGGCCGCAAGACGGCGACTTGTTCGAACTCGGAGCGCACGTACCGCGCGATCTCGATCAGAGGATGCCCGATGGACTCATCATCGGTCGGAAGCGAGGAAGAACTCAGGACAACGACCCGTTTTACCCCGTTTGCCTTCGCGACAGAAGTGAAGGCTTTGACCAGGTCGAGCGCTGCCGGCTCGGCAACGGGAGCAACGAGATAGAGGGCACTGCACCCTTTGCTGGCAGCGGCGTACGTCGTCGGATCCGACCAGTCAAACTTCACGAGATCGCGGTTGCTGCCAGGAGACCTCGTTGCACCCCGAGCCGCTACTCCCGCTCGGAGAAGGAGCCTGAGCACCCGACTCCCCGTCGTACCTGTTGCACCTGTCACAAGAACCGTGCCTGAATCTGCTCCAGAACTACTCATTACTATCTCCTCTTCGTTGCACTGGACCATGTTCTGTCCGCGGGTCTTGAAGAAACACCCAAGGCGGACCGAACGTGGTAAGTGAGTACTTACTCACTCTAGTTCACAGAGGAGCGCCCAAGCAACCAGTCGCAGTTGCCGCGGAGTCGAGGTGGCTCATGATTGCCCTCATCACTCGGGGCATGCCTGGATATGGGAACGGGTGACCAGCGTCTTCCAGCCAGAGACCGTGGGCAGAGGGAATAGCTGCGGCGAGTCGGTGGCCGTGTTCGATCGGCAAGAAGGCATCGGCGGTCCCATGTACGACGAGGGTGGGCGCCGCAATCGTGTTCAAGAGCGGGTATCGGGAGCGCGTCACGGCGACGGCAGCCTGGTGCTGCCGCAGCGCCCGGAGGTTGAGCCCGCCGCGTTCGCGCAGGTCGTAAAGAACGATCCTGGTCCACGCCTCCACGTCGACGGGTTCGTCACTTCCTTGCGCGACCAACCCCGCGAGGACCCCCTTCACAACATTCGATTCCCCGCCGAGTAGGTGGTACCGGAGCAGAGGAAGACTGGCTAGGGCGGACCGGATCAGCGGCCAGGTCCGGGGTCCGGGCAGCGAGGTGTCGGTCGGGTCCGCCGATGTTGACATGAGGGTGAGGGATAGGACGCGCTCGGGGTGCGCGATTGCAACTTCCTGAGCGACGAAACCTCCGAGGGAGACTCCAAGCACGTGAACGCGGTCGATGCGAAGTTCGTCGAGCACCGCAATCGCGTCGTTCGCCATCTCGATGAGAGAGTACGGATGCTTTCGGCTCCAGCCCGTCATCCAACTCGACGCGCCGGCGCCACGGTGGTCGTACCTGACCACCCGATATCCGGCCGCCGACATGGCACCGAGGAACGCGGGCGGCCAAAATAGGGAGCCCACTCCGAGGGAGGAGTTGAGCAGTACAACACCCTTCTCGGGCCTGACGGGAGGGATGGACTCGTACCAGATCCGCACCCCTCCGGACCGGGCGTACCCGGATTCCCCGGTGATGACTCCCGTCACCGGGCCAGCGCGGATCCGAGCAACTGTTTTCACGGTGCCGGGCGGCAGAGGAGGTCCTCGCCAAATCAGAAGCGCCGCGAGTCCGGCAGCTACCGATCCCGCCGCCGCGAAGACCACCCGCTTCCTCATCGGCTCAGCATAAATGACGCGCGCGGCTCACGTACGCTCCCCGGAGATGGCACTTTCGGCATCCCGGAGCGGCGCATTCCAGGCCCCGGCTCGGCACCTCCGCGCCGCACGCCAGAGACTCCGCCCGCCGAGACGGCACGTAACCACCCTTCGGCGGCGCGTATGCGTGGAGAGCTGCAGTTTCGGCGGAGGGCAGGCCGCACGCCAGAGACTCCGCACCGCTCCCGCAGGGCCGACCCCTGGATGCGACGGCCGCCGTCCGGCCGGGCCCCTGCACCTTACGAAACCACTTCGGCTGCCGACTGTTACTAAGGAGCAGCCCGCCCGGGCCGCCGACACGAGAACGCGCGGAAACGGAACCCATGATTGTCCTGACCCGGCTGAACGGCACAGACCGGTTCGGCATCAATCCCGATCTCGTGGAGCGCATCCATGCCAGCCCCGACACCACGCTCGTCATGGTCAACGGGATGCGCCACATCGTCGCCGAATCCCTCGATGAGGTGATCACGCTCGTCGTGGAATTCCGCGCACGGGTCCTCACCTACGCCCACCGCCTGGCCGACGCCGGCGACGCCGCGGGAAGCTTCACCGGGCCGGCGACCGGCACGGAGGCCCGCGCCGAGAGCGGGCGGGAGCCGGCGCACCTGAGCATTGTCCACCCGCACGACGTCCTGCCCGGTCCCGCCGGCCAGCGCCCCAGAAAGTAGCGCCATGGATCCCGCAACCCTGATCGGTCTCCTCCTCGCGTTCGGCTCCCTCTACGCCATGATCTTCATGGAGGGCGCCCACGTCAGCTCCCTGCTGCTGCCCGCCCCGATGATCCTGGTGCTTGGCGCCACCATCGCCATCGGCATCGCCAGCTCGACCATCAAGGATGTCGTCCAGGCGGTGAAGTCCCTGCCCAAGGCGTTCCGCGGCCGGACCGACTCCCCGCAGGACAGCGTTGACCAGATCATCCGGTTCGCGGAGAAGGCCCGCGCCGACGGCCTGCTGGCCCTTGAGGCCGAGGCGGCCGAAACCGACGATCCTTTCATGAAGAACGGCCTGCAGAACATCGCCGACGGCACCGACGGCGAGGACCTGCGCATCCTGCTCGAGGACGAAATCAGCACCCGCCGGAAGGCGAACCACGCCGTCTCCAAGTTCTACAACAGCCTCGGCGGGTACGCCCCGACCGTCGGGATCGTCGGCACGGTCGTGTCTCTGACCCATGTCCTCGAGAACCTCTCCAACCCCGAGGAACTCGGGCACATGATCGCCGCGGCCTTCGTGGCGACCCTGTGGGGCCTGCTCTCGGCCAACTTCATCTGGCTGCCGATCGGTGCGCGCCTCGCCCGGCTGTCCGAGCTCGAGCTCGAACAGATGAACCTCCAGATGGAGGGCCTGCTCGCCGTGCAGGAAGGGGCCCAGCCCATCCTCCTCGGTGAACGGCTCACCGCCATGATTCCTCCCCATAAGCGGGGCGGGAAGCGGAAGGAAGGACCCCCCACCGCCTCCGACCTTGAGGCGGCCGCGTGAGCCGTAGGGGCCCGCGCCGCGGCTACCGCGCGAGCCAGCTCGAGGAGTTCCACGCCGACGAGCGCTGGGCTGTGTCCTACGCCGACATGGTCACCGTGCTGATGTGCCTGTTCATCGTCCTGTTCGCCATGTCCTCGGTGGACGTGGCGAAGTTCGAGAAGCTCAAGAACTCCCTGGCCACCGGCTTCGGCGTCGAGAACGTGGGCAAGGTCGACACCGCCGAGGGCATCGTCCTGCCGCCGGAGCTGGCCGAGGATGAGGGCGAGGACCTCACCGACCTCGAGCTAGCCATCCAGGAGGTGGACGACCTCGAGGCCATTAAGGAGCGCATCACGGCCGCCCTGACGAAGGAGGGTCTTGAGGACACCGTCCGCTTCACCCTCGACGAACGCGGCCTCACCGTCCGCATGGTCAGCTCGGAGACCTTCTTCAACCCCGACCGGGCGGAACTGACGGACGCCGCCCAGCGGGTGCTCGACGCGACCGCGCCGGAACTGCAGACGACGACGCGGGAGGTCACCGTGGAGGGCCACACCGCCAAGCTCCCCGACGACCGCTACGTCCTCGATTGGGAACTGTCGACCGCGCGGGCGGTCAATGTCGTCCGGCACCTGGTCGAGCAGGGCGGGGTGGAAAGCACCCGCATGGAGGCCAGCGGCTACGGCGAGTCCCGGCCCCTGAACGAGGGCCGCACGGAGGCCGACCTGAGGCTGAACCGCCGGGTCGACATCGTCGTTCTCTCCGACCAGCCGGAGAGCGTCCGGTCCCTGATCCCGGAAGTTGTCGGACAGCGCCCCTGACGGCGGATGTCCGCCTGCGGGCGGGCAGGTGTCCCCGGCGCTGGCATCCGGCATCCGGCATGGCTTGACGGTGACGGCGACGGCTCGACCGCAGCTCGACGGCGGCGGGCGCCCGGAACGGGCTGCGGCCCGATGAGGAGGCGGCAACGGCTTACGGGCCGGGCCGGACCGCCGATAGTGATTATCGTGACCCCCTCCAACCTTCAGGAAACCCTCCTGCCCGAGCCCGCACGCACGGTCGAGGTCTACGACTTCCGCCGGCCCACGACGCTCGCCCGCGAGCACAGCCGCGCCCTCGAAGTGGCCTTCGAGACCTTCGCCCGGCAGTGGGGCACGCAGCTGACGGCGAAGGTGCGCGTCAAGGCGCAGGTCACCACCCACCAGGTCCTGATGCAGACCTACGACGAATACGCCGCCTCCCTGCCCGCGACCACGGCCATGGTGCTGTGCCGGCTCGAGGACTACGAGCCGCAGGCGGTCATCCAGTTCCCGACCTCCTCGGCGCTGGCCTGGGTGGGGCGGATGCTCGGCGGCAACGGCAGCCAGCCGGCGCCGGGCCGGAAGTTCACCCAGATCGAACAGGCCCTCGTGAAGCGGCTCATGGAAGACGCCCTCGAGGACCTGCGCTACTCCTTCGGTTCCCTGCTGCCCATGCCGCTGAATTTCAACTCCATCCAGTACAACGCCCAGTTCGCCCAGGCTGCCGCACCGTCGGACCTGATGGTGGTCGCCACCTTCACCCTTCGGGTCGGGGAGAACACCGCCGAGGGGACCGTGGCCCTGCCGGCTGAGACCGTCCTGCCGCAGCTCGGGGCGACGAACCCGACGACTTCCCCCGAGAACGCCGCGGAGCTGCTGCGCCAGCAGATGGCGTGGGTCCCCGTCGAGGTGTCGGTGGGCCTGATGCCGGTGGCCGTGAGGCCCGAGGCCATCCTCCGCCTCGCGGTGGGAGACCTGATTCCCCTGAACCATCCCGAACGGCGGCCCCTTGAGGTCCGCATCGCCGGACAGCGCATCGCCCGGGCCGGCCTGGGCCGGAACGGCGCCCGCCTGGCGGCCCAGATCGTCGATACCGAGGAGAACCCCGCATGACCGTTTCCGTTGCCACCCTCAAGGACTCCGCCGCCGAAGCGCTGATCGGGCTGCTTCCCTCCGCAGCCCCGGTCAGCGCGGTTCCCGCCCCGGACCGCACCGCCGCTGCCGCCCGCGCGGCCGGCGCGGTGACCGCCGCCTACGTCGGGAGCCGCTCGGCGGACCTCGCCGTCGTGCTCGAGGGCACCGGATCCCTCGTCGCTGCCGCCGGCACCGACACCCCGCTTGTCTCCTTCAAGGACGTGCTGCGCCCCGCCCTCGAGGCGGCGGCCGGAGTGCTCGGCGGAGGAGTGCTCGGCGAGGCCCTGATCGAGGACGCGTCGGCGCTGTTCGCCGACCCGGAGACGACGGTGTTCGAACTGACCTCCGGCGGCGGGACGGCGGGCTGGTTCGCCATCCGGGTCCGCGAGTACGGAACCCTCAACCCCACGCCGGTCTCCGGGGACTCGGTGGTCGGCAAGCTCGGCCGCATCAACAACGTGGAGATGGCCCTGACCGTGGAGATCGGCCGGACCCGGATGTCGGTGCGCGACGTGCTCAACCTCGAGCCCGGCGGAGTGGTTGAGCTTGACCGGTCGGCCGGCGCCCCCGCGGATGTCCTGCTCAACGGACGGCTGATCGCCCACGGCGAGGTCGTCGTGGTGGACCAGGACTTCGCCGTGCGCATCACCAAGATCCTCGACGTCGCAGAGGGCGTCAACTGACGATGGATTCACTCATCCTCATCCTGAGGGTGCTGCTCGCCCTGGGCGCCGTGCTGGCGGTCCTTGTGCTCGCGCACCGGTACGCCCGGCGTACGGCCGGTACGGCGACCGGTGAGAGGCTGCTGACGGTCCTCGCCCGCCAGGGCGTCGGCTCCAAGGCCTCCGTCGTGGTCGTCGAAACCGGCGGCCAGCGCCTCCTGCTCGGCGTCACCGAACACTCGGTCACCGTGTTGTCCACCTCGGATGCCCCCGCCCCGGAGACCGCCGGGCAGGGCGCCGAGGCCTTTTCGCGCGTCCTGCACCAGGCCACCGCCGGCAAGCACCGCTCACCGGCGCCCACCGGGTCCATCCTGTCGCCGGCGGCGCTGAAGCAGGTCCTCACCGCCGGCCTCGGCGGGCCGAAGGGGTGAGGTGCCTGCCGCCGCGCCGCGCCGCACTCCGGTTACCCCTGGCCCTGCTGGCCTTCGCCGCAGGGGTGCTCCTGCTGCTCCTGCAGGCGCCCGCCGCCTCCGCCGTCCAGTTTCCTCCGCCGCAGCCGCCCGTTCCCGCGCCCGTGGTCCCCGCCCCGGCCGATCCGGCCCCGTTGCAGCCGGCCCCCGAGGCCCCCGCCCCGGCCTCACCTGATCCGCTGAACCCCACAGCACCGGTGGACCCGGCGCCTCCGGCCCCGCCCACCGATCCTTCCGCGCCGGACGGCGACGGGTCAGTGGTGATCAACGGCCCCAACGGCACCCCCTCCTCGGCCGTGGTCACGCTGCTGGGCATCACGCTGCTCACCGTCGCGCCGTCCCTGCTGCTGATGATGAGCTCGTTCACGAAGATCTTCGTGGTGCTGGTAATGACGCGCAACGCCCTGTCCCTGCCTTCGATCCCGCCGAATCAGGTGATCGCCGGGCTGGCGCTGTTCCTTTCGTTCTTCATCATGGGCCCGGTGCTGGGGGACATCAACAGCGGCGCCGTGCAGCCCTACCTCGACGGCGACTTCACGTTCCAGGAGGCCTACACCGAGGCCGCCGGCCCGATCCAGCAGTGGATGCTCCAGTTCACCCGCGAGGAGGACATCGCCCTGATGACCCGGGCCGCCGGGATGGACAACCCGGCCACCCCCGAGGACGTGCCGCTGACCACCCTGATTCCGGCGTTCATGATCTCCGAGCTGCGGGCCGCGTTCATCATCGGCTTCGTCATCTTTATCCCCTTCCTGGTCATCGACCTCGTCGTGTCCTCGGCGCTGATGTCCATGGGCATGATGATGCTGCCCCCGGTGATCATCTCCCTGCCGTTCAAGATCCTGCTGTTCATCCTCGTCGACGGCTGGGGCCTGATCGTCACCGCACTGATCCGAAGCTACGCCTGAGCCATGGACACCAACGCCGTCCTCGACATCGGCCTCCAGGGCCTGTGGATCTCCGCCAAGCTCGCCGCGCCGGTCCTGATCACCGCGCTCGCCGTGGGGTTCGGGATCTCCCTGCTGCAGTCGATCACCCAGATCCAGGAGGTCACCCTCTCCTTCGTCCCCAAGGCCGCCGCCGTGGGCGTCGTGCTGCTGATCTCAGGACACTGGATGATCTCCGAGATGGTGTCCTTCACCCACGCCCTGTTCGACAAGATCCCCTCGCTGCTCGAGGGAGGCTGAGTGGAACTGGCGCTGAACCTCGGCTGGCTTGAACCGGTGATGCTCGCCGGCGTGCGCATGGTGTCCTTCCTGGTCATCGCCCCGCCGTTTTCCTATACCGCGTTTCCGGCGCGCATCAAGGTCATGCTGGCCCTCGGGCTGGCACTGGCCGTCTCCCCCGCCGTCACCCCCGGCTACACCGAACGCGGCACGGCGGCGTTTTTCGGCGCGCTCGTGCTGGAGATCGGCGCCGGGGTGCTCATGGGCTTCCTTGTGTACCTGGTCTTCGCCGCGATCCAGTCCGCCGGCGGCCTGATCGACCTGATGAGCGGGTTTCAGATGGCCCAGGCCTTCGACCCGCATTCGCTGATCAACGGCGCCCAGTTCACCCGGCTGTTCCAGATGACCGCCCTGGCCCTGATGTTCTCCTCCGACGCCTACCAGCTGATCCTCGGCGGGCTGATCCGCAGCTTCACCGCCATCCCGCTGGGCGGCGGGGTCTTCCTCACCGACCCCGTCGCGGCGATCATCACCGCGTTCACCGGGATGTTCCTGGCCGCGGTCCAGATCGCCGGGCCGCTGCTCGTCGTGTTCTTCCTCTCCGACGTCGGCCTGGGCCTGCTCAACCGGGTCGCCCCGGCCCTCAACGCGTTCGCCCTCGGATTCCCATTGAAGATTCTGCTGGCCCTCGTCCTCGGCTCTGTCATCATGCTCGCCCTGCCGCGGGTCGTGTCCGCGCTCACACAGGAGGCGCTGGCGCTGCTGGGAGGTGTGGGATAGATGGCCGACGATTCCTCCCAGGAACGGACCGAACAGGCCACCGAAAAGCGGATGAAGGAGGTCCGCGAGAAGGGGCAGCTGTCCAAGTCCTCCGACCTGACCGCCTGGCTCGGCATCGGCGCGGCCGCGGTCATGCTTCCCTCGACCATCTCCCGGGGCGCCGACGCGGCCGCCGACCAGCTCTTCAGCGTCCGCACCATCGCGGCGGCGCCGGAGCCCGGCATCGCCCTGGGCGTCCTCGGCGAGGCCCTGGCCTCGATGGCCGGAACGCTGCTTCCGATGCTGCTCGCCGTCGTCGGAGCGGTCCTGGCCGGGGCGGCCGGCCAGGGCGGGATCCAGTTCAAGAAGTTCCGCGGCAAGTTCGAGCAGTTCAACCTGGTCACCGGGGTCAAGAACACCTTCGGAACGCAGGCCCTCTGGAACGGGGTGAAGGCGCTGCTGAAGACCGCCGTCCTCGGAGCGGTGCTGTACTGGGTGGTCCAGGGACTCATGCCCACCCTGATGAGCGCCGGCGGGATGTCGGTGGCCGCTCTGCTCTCGGCCACCGGCGGGGGCGTGGCCGCGCTGCTGCGCTTCGCCGTCCTGGCCGGAGTGGTGCTCGCCCTCGCCGACGTCTTCGTGGTCGGCCGGCGGAACCGGAAGAAGACCCGGATGACCCGCAAGGAGGTCAAGGACGAGAACAAGAGCACCGACGGCGACCCCCTGATCAAGTCCCAGCGGCGCGCCCGGCAGATGGCCCTGTCGCGGAACCGCATGATCGCCGCCGTCGGCGGGGCCGACGTCGTCCTGGTCAACCCCACCCACGTGGCCGTCGCCCTCAAGTACGAGGCCGGGGTCTCCGCGCCGAGGGTCGTCGCCAAGGGGGCCGGCCCGGTGGCCCTGAAGATCCGGGAGAAGGCCGAACAGGAGAAGGTCCCGCTGGTGCAGGACATCCCGCTGGCCCGGGCCCTGCACGGGGCCTGCGACCTGGGCCAGGAGATCCCCGCCGAGTTCTACGCCGCCGTCGCCGGGGTCCTGGCCTTCGTCCTGCGGCTGAAGCAGCGCGGCAGCGCGGCCGGCATCCACCGGGCCTTCCGGAAGGGGTCCTTCCTTGACTGAGACCCCCGCCCCTCACCACCACCCCCGAGTCCTCCCCCGAAGGAGCGCACCATGAATTCCAAGCTCGCCCGCCTCGCGGTGCCGATCGGCGTGGTCGGCATCATCATGCTGCTCATCGTGCCCGTTCCCGCAGGCCTGCTCGACTTCCTGATCGCCGCAAACATCCTGCTGGCGCTGGTGGTGCTGCTGACCTCGATGTTCGTCCAGAAGCCCCTCGACTTCTCGGTGTTCCCCTCGCTGCTGCTGGTGGCCACGCTGTTCCGCCTCGGACTGAACGTCGCCTCGACCCGCCTGATCCTCGGGGAGGCCCACGCCGGGAAGATCATCGAGGCGTTCGGGCAGGTCACGGTGGGCGGAAACATCATCATCGGCAGCGTGGTCTTCCTGATCCTCGTGGTCATCCAGTTCCTCGTCGTCACCAAGGGCGCCGAGCGGGTCGCGGAGGTCGGCGCGCGATTCACCCTCGATGCGATGCCGGGCAAGCAGATGGCCATCGACGCCGACCTCAACGCCGGCCTGGTCACCGACGAACAGGCCAAGGAGCGCCGGGCCGAGGTCTCCGCCGAGGCCGACTTCTACGGAGCCATGGACGGGGCCTCGAAGTTCGTGAAGGGCGATGCGATCGCAGGCATCGTGATCCTGATCATCAACCTGGTCGGCGGGATCGCCATCGGTATGGCCATGCACGGCATGCCCGCCGTCGAGGCGCTGCGCACCTACGCGATCCTCACCATCGGCGACGGACTGGTGACCCAGATCCCGGCGCTGCTGATGGCGGTGGCCACGGGCATGATCGTGACCCGCTCCAACGCCGAGGCCGACATGGGCACCACCGCCTCGAACCAGGTGGCCCAGTCCCGCAACGCCCTGCTGATCGCCGGCACGGCGGCCGTGGCCCTGGCCCTGATCCCGGGCATGCCGAAACTCCCGTTCCTGCTCATCGGCGGGGCACTGATCTTCGCCTCGCGGAAGATCAAGGCCACCGAGACCGCCGCCGCGGCCGCGGCCCAGCGGGAGGCCTCCGCTGCCGCCGAACCCGCCCCGGAGTCGCCCGAGGAGCTCATCCGCAGGCTCCGCGTCCAGCCCCTGGAGATCCTGCTGGCGGCGGACCTGGTGGACACCGTCACCGGCGCCTCGGACGACCTCCTGGCCCGGGTGCGCAGCCTGCGCCAGAAGATCGGCATGGACCTCGGGTTCGTGCTGCCGCCGGTCAACGCCCGCGACAGCATCGACCTGCCGCCGGGGACCTACGCCATCCGCATCGGCGGGGTGGAGGCCGGCCGCGGGGAGGCCCCGGCGGGCAAGGTGCTCGCCCTGGGCGATGCGCTCGACGCCCTCCCCGGGACCGCGACCATGGAACCGGTGTTCGGGCTGCCCGGCAAATGGGTGCCGGCCGGCATGGCGCACAGCGCCCAGATGACCGGGGCGACGGTCATCGACCGGGTCTCGGTGCTCATCACCCACCTCTCCTCGATCGTCACGGCCAATGCGGCGCGCCTGCTGACCCGCGAGGACGTCCGGCTGCTCACCGAAAGCGTCAAGGAGGCAAGCCCGTCGGCGGTCGACGAACTGGTCCCCGGGCTGCTCTCCCTCGCCGAGGTCCAGCGGGTCCTGCAGGGCCTGCTCGAGGAGCATGTGCCCATCAACGACCTGCCGCGCATCTTCGAGGCGCTCACCCTTCGGGCCAAGGTCTCAACGGACCCCGAGGGGCTCATCGAGGCGGCCCGGCGCGCCCTGGGGCCGGCGCTGGCGGTGCGTCATCTCAGCGGCGGCCAGCTGAGCGTGGTCATGATCGAGCCGGGCCTCGAACAGTCGATGCTCGAGGGCCTGCGCCCCGCTGAAGGAGGCAGCCAGATCCTCCTCGACGCCAACCGCATCGAGGCGGTCCTGGCCTCCCTCCACGCCACCGTGGCGGCGGCCGGTCACCAGGGACACGAGCCCGTCCTGGTCTGCGCGCCGCTGATCCGCCCCGCGGTGCGCCGGCTGGTCTCCGCCCGGGTGGGGGGACTGCCGGTATTGTCCTATCAGGAGGCCCAGGCGGCCAACGTGCCCATCGAGACGATAGGAGTGGTCCGTGGCGCTGAACAGGTTTCACCTTAGCGGCCCGTCGATCGAGGTGCTCCGCCGGCAGGTCCGGGCCGAGTACGGACCCGAGGCCGTAATCGTGCGGGCCGAGGCCGTCACGGTGGGCGGGCTGGGCGGATTCCTGGCCCGCCACCACTACGAGGTCACGGTCGATCTGCCCGACGCCGCCGCCCCGTCGACCGATCCCCTTCCGGTGGTCAAGCGCACCGGCATCGCCGCCCTGCTGGCGGACGCGGACACCGCCGAGGCGGCGCTCAACGCCGTGCCGGTGTCAACGGAATCCGGAGAGTTCTCCTCCTTTTTGAAGGACCTGGAGTCCGCCGTCGACCCTGCCGCGGGTGCCGCGGGGTCGACCCCGGCCACTGCCGCCGCGGGCGCCCACCGGCCGCCGTGGCCGCTGGACGGCCCGGGCGACCTCATCGTCGTGGCAGGGCCCGGCCGCGACGCCCTCGAGGCCGGCCGGTCCCTGCTGGCTCCCGCGGCTCCGGCGGCCCTGCTGACGGCCGGGGCGCTTCGGGTCGAGGGGCTGGCGCACGTGGCCGACCGGCGCGCGGCCACCGAAGCGCGGGCCGCCGGGGTGCTCGCCGGGGCGCCGGTGGTCGTCGCCTTCGGGCTGGGCTACCCCTCCGAGGCCTTTGTCCACCTGCCCGCGCTGGCCCTCGTGGGATTCGACCAGCTGTGGCTGGCGGTGGATGCCACCCGCAAACACGGGGACACGATGTCGTGGGTTGAGGCGGTGGAGGCCGTGGCCGAACCCGACGCCGTTGCTGCCTTCTCCCGCCGGGACACCGCCACCCCCGATACGGTTCAGGCGCTGCGCTTTCCGGTCAGTTGGGTGGACGACGCCCCGGAGGTTCCTGCGCGGCCCGCGGGCCCGTCTTCGGCCGCCCACCAGACCGCAGTTTTCCCTCCGACGCGGATTCAAAGATAGGCTTTCACTGTGCTGGTACTAACGCGGAAATTCAACGAGAAAATTCATATCGGCGAGGATATCGTCATTACCATTCTCGAATCGCGCGGTGATGGCATCAAGATTGGGATCGAGGCGCCGCGGGGCGTTAAGATCCAGCGCGGTGAGATTCTCCAGGCCGTGATCGAAGCGAATCTTTCGGCCAATGTCTCCGATGCGGATGCCGAATCACAGCTCAAGGCGCTGCTGGGCCGTAGGGACCCCGAACCGGACGCCGAGCCGGACGCCCGCTCCTAGACTTCCAGGCTCCGGGGGCGTTGCGGCATACGCCGGGGCCTCAGGCGAAAACAGGCGTTGCGGCATACGCCGGGGCCTCAGGCGGAAACAGGCGCCATGGCGGCCAGCCGCACCGGGGCGCTCAGGGTGGATCCACCCCGGGTCCGGGCCGCGAGGGAATTGAGATAGGCGGTGCGCCGGGCGGGGGCGACGCGGGACTCCGGCGCGGGTGCGGCGCCGTCGGTGTCGGAATACACCGCAGCCATCCCGTCGCGCAGCAACCGGATGGCCTCGGCCCGCTGCTGGGACACCGCCGAGTGGGTGGACCCGAACTCCTCGGCCAGGTCCTTAACCGGGCGGTCCTCGAAGTAGGTCTGCTCGATGATGTAGCGCATCTTGTCGGGCAGGGCCTGCACCGCGGCCCGCAGATACTGGGCCTGCTCGGAGACCAGCAGGGATTCCTCGGGGGTGGCCATGACCGCGGTGAGCGACTCGGGCGCGTTCTCGTCGAGTGTGGAAACGGTGCGTGAGGCGTCGGCCAGGGTCGCGGCCACCGCGTCCCGTCCCACGCCCAGCACCTCGGCGATCTCACCGACCGTGGGGTTGCGCTGCAGCGCCCCGGTGAGCAGTTCGGACACCGCGAGGGTCTCCTTGATCCGACGGCGGGTGTCCCGGCTGGCCCAGTCGGAGGCCCTCATGTCGTCGGCGAAGGCGCCAAGGATGCGCCGCCGGGCGAAGGTGCCGAACCGCACGCCATAGGAAGGGTCGAATGACTGGGCGGCGGAGACGAGCGCGAGGGCGCCGGCACCGGCGAGGTCCTCGCGGGAGAGGTGCGGGGACCGTGCGCAGATTTCCGAGACAAGATATCCAACCAGCGGAAGATTCTCCACAATCATCTTGTTGCGTTCTTCACGGTTCAACTCGGACATCCCCTCATAAACACGATTTGCAATCCGCGCCGGTGGCTGTGGATTTTCGCCGGCCGGGGCCCGGTTCCCCGGAGGCGTTGGCCGGTGAATTTCCCGGTTTTCCAACAGTAAGACCACGTTCAGGGCCGAAATAGCGAGGTGCAAAAACAGCGTGGAATTCCTACTGAAATACTGCGCCGATCCTGCGGATATCCAGAGCATCGCCGGAGGGAGCGTGGGAGCCGCCCGTTTCTGCCTCCGCCGAAGCGATTGGGAAACCTCTATCAATGGGGTGGAAACCGGTCTAGGATGACTGTTCGTGCGCTCCTTTCCCTACCCCGATTCCGGCCCTCCGGACCTCCGCTCCCCCACCCGGTTCCTGGTGTGGCTTGCCTCGAAGCAGAAGGCCACGCTGGCCGCCGGCGCCCTGCTCGGCGCCGTATGGATGGTGGCGCAGGCCCTCATGCCCTTCTTCCTCGGCCGGGCTGTGGACCGCGGCATCCTGGCCGGGAACGCCCGCGCCCTCGCGGTTGAGGTCCTGATCCTGCTGGGGTTGATGGTGGTGCAGGCCGCGGCCGACACCTTCGGGCACCGCGTGGCCGTCAGCAACTGGCTCCAGGCCTCCTTCCGGTCGGTCCAGCTGGTCGGACACCACGTCACCCGCACCGGTGACGCCCTGCCGAACACCCTCTCCACCGGCGAGGTGGTCTCGACCGCCGCGTCGGACACCTTCCGGCTCGGGGAGATCTTCGACGTCTCGGCCCGGCTGGCCGGCGCCTTCGCGGCGTGGCTCGTGGTCAGCGCCCTGATCTTCGGCACCTCCCCCGAACTGGGGCTCCTGGTGCTGGCCGGCGTTCCGGCGTGCTGCGCCCTGCTGCTGTTCGTGGTGCGCCCGCTGCAGGCCCGCCAGCGCGAGCAGCGGGCCGACTCGGGGAAGATGACGGCGGTGGGGGCCGACACCGTCGCCGGGCTGCGCGTGCTGCGCGGCATCGGCGGCGAGCACATCTTCGTCCGCCGCTACCGTGCCCGTTCCGCGGCGACCCGTGATTCGGGCATCCGCGTGGCCCGCTCCCTCGCCGACCTCGAAGCGTCCCAGGTGTTCATCGCCGGTGCCTTCAGCGTGGTGTTCACCTGGGTCGGTGCCGGTCTGGTGCTCGACGGCACCATCTCTCCCGGTGAGCTGGTGGCGCTCTACGGTTTCTCGGTGTTCCTCGTGACCCCGATCCGCACCGCGGCCGACGCCGTGTCGCGGACCATCCGCGCCCAGGTCGGGGCCCGGAAGATCCTCGCCGTGCTCCGGGTGGAATCCTCGGTCTCCGACGCCCCGGCGCCGGTGCCGCCCCCGGCGCCCGGCGCGGCCCTGCTGGACACTGCGAGCGGGCTGGCCCTTGAGCCGGGCCGGATCACCGCACTGGTCTCGTCCGACCCCGCCGGCGCAGCCGCCGTCGCCACCCGGCTCGGACGCTTCGACGACGCCGCGGACGGCGCGGACGGCGTCCGCTGGGGCGGCGTGGGCCTGGGCGCGGTGGCGCTGGTGGAGATCCGCCGCCGCATCGTCGTCAGCGAGGCGGCACCCCAGCTCTTCACCGGTTCCCTGCGGTCCCAGCTTGACCCGCAGCAGCGCCACGACGACGCCGCGATCCTCGACGCCCTGCAGGCCGCCAGCGCCCTGGACATCCTGGACGGGGTGGAGGACGGACTCGACACCGCGGTGACCGAGCGCGGCCGAGGGTTCTCGGGCGGCCAGCGCCAGCGCATCGTGCTGGCCCGGGCGCTGCTGACCCGCGCGGAGACCCTGATCCTGATCGAGCCGACGAGCGCCGTCGATGCTCACACCGAGTCCCGGATCGCCGCCGGCTTCCGCAGGGAGCGGGCCCACCCCGGCCTCACCACCCTGGTGGTGACCGCGAGTCCCCTGCTCCTGGGCGTCGTGGACTCGGTGGTCTTCCTCGAGGACGGCAGGGTCAGCGCGGCCGGTCCGCACCGCGACCTGATGGCAGGCAATCCGAACTATCGAAATGTTGTGATCCGCAGTGAGTGATACAGCAACCCGCACCGGCCCGGACGCCGGGCAGCGCGGCGGGGAACCGGACCGCCTCCCGGTGGCCGGCGCACGTGCCGTTCGAGCCGAGGCCGCCCGCCTGATCCGCCACCACCGCCGCGGCCTGGCGGCCGTGGTGGCCCTGTACGTGGGCTCGGCCGTGGCCGGGCTCGCCGGTCCGCTGCTGCTGGGCGTCGTCGTGGACGCCGTCCTCGCCGGCACCACCCGGGACTTCATCACCTGGGTTTCGCTGGCGATGCTCGGTTCCCTGCTCCTGCAGTCCCTCCTGCGCCGGTTCGCTGTGCGGTCCGGCATGGTGTTCGGCGAACGCGTTTTCGCCCGGCTGCGGGAGGACTTCATGGAGCAGGTCACCGCACTGCCGCTGTCGACGGTGGAGAAGGCCGGCACCGGCGACCTGGTGGCGCGCACCACGAACGACATCGACGCCGTGTCGCACACGGTGCGGTTCGGCGTGCCGCAGGTCGTGGTGTCGGCGGTGACCATCGTGCTGACGCTGGCGGCCGCCGTCGTCGCCTCCCCGCTGCTGTCGGTGGCCCTGCTGACCGGCCTTCCCCTGCTCTACCCGGTGACGCGGTGGTACCTGACCCGCTCCTCGGCCGGGTACCAGAGGGAACGCGAGACCTACGCGGTGATCAACGGTGCCGTGACCGAAACCATCGAAGGGGCGCGGACCGTGGACGCGCTGGGCCTGGGCGGTGCGCGCAGGGCCACCATCGACGCCGCCGTGGCGGACAGCTACCGCGCCGAGCGCTACACGCTGTGGCTGCGCAGCGTCCTCTTCCCCGCGGCGGACATCGCGTTCTGGCTGCCGGTCGCCGGGGTGCTGGTGTGGGGCGGCTGGCTGGCCTCGCTCGACATCGTGACCCCCGGGGCCGTCGCGGCGGTGGCCCTGCTGGCTGTGCGCCTCATCGATCCCGTCGACCTGCTCATCATGTGGACCGACGAGATCCAGGTCGGGGCCGCGTCGCTGGCCCGGATCATCGGAGTGAAGGAGGTGCCGCCAGACCGCACCGCGACGGACGAAGCGCCGGCGAACGAGGACATCCGCGTCTCCGGGGCGACCTACGCCTACCGGCCTGGGCACAACGTGCTCCACGGCGTGGACCTGGCCCTGCGGCGCGGGGAGCGCCTTGCGGTCGTCGGGCCCTCGGGTGCCGGCAAGTCGACGCTCGGCCGCCTGATCGCCGGGATCCACCCGCCCACCTCAGGGTCGGTCACCGTCGGCGGGGTGCCGCTGGTAAACCGCCCCCTCGACGACCTGCGCCGCGAGGTCGCCCTGGTCACCCAGGAGCACCACGTGTTTGTCGGCTCGGTCGCCGACAATGTGCGGCTGGGGCGCGCCGATGCCCTCGAAGCGGAGATCACCGGCGCGCTGGCGTCGGTGGGCGCGCTGTCCTGGGCCGCCACCCTGCCGGAGGGGATCGACACCGAGGTCGGCTCCGGCGCCCACGAGCTGACCCCGGCCCAGGCGCAGGAGCTGGCCCTGGCCCGCCTGATCCTGGCCGACCCGCACACCCTGGTCCTCGACGAGGCCACCTCGCTCATCGACCCGCAGTCCGCGCGGGACCTCGAGCGTTCGCTCAGTGTCGTCCTTGAAGGCCGGACGGTGATCGCCATCGCCCACCGCCTCCACACCGCCCACGACGCCGACCGGGTGGCGGTGGTCGAGGACGGCAACATCACCGAGCTCGGCTCCCATGAGGAACTGCTGGCCCTCGACGGCGCCTACGCCTCGCTGTGGCGCTCCTGGCGCACCGAGTAACGGGCGCGGCCAGGCTCCCTCAGTGGTCGAAGAACACCAGTGAGGAGTTGATCAGTTCCGCGATGACCTCGGCGTCGTGGGCCCTCCGCAGGGAGTCCCGGAAGTTCTCCTTGAACAGGCTGCGGGCGATGGTGGCCAGCACCTCCAGGTGCTCGGAGAACGACGAGGCGGGGGTGGCGATCAGCAGCACCAGGGTGGCGGGGCCGTCAACCGCGCCGAAGTCGAGGCTGTGCCCGTACTTGGTGATGCCGACCCCGATGGAGGTCTGGCAGACATACTCGCTGCGCGCGTGCGGCAGGCCGACCCCGCCGGGCAGGCCGGTGGCCATCTGGTGTTCCCGGGAGTTGACCTGATCGAGGAACGCGTCGAGGTCCGTGATCCTGCCCGCGGCGTGCATGCGGGCGGCCAGCTGCGCGCTGGCGTCCTCCTTGGACTCGGCCTCCATTTCGAGGATCACCAGGTCCGGGGTTGTCAGCCCGGCCTCGTGCAGCTCCAGGGACAGCTCACTCAATTTGTGCCTCTCATCGTGCCCGCGGCCGCCGATGCCCTGCGGTGTTCGTACCGCGGCCGCGGCCGTTCCCTAGCTTACCGGGACGATGTCCTCAGCACCCGTGCGGGCGCTGTCCGCCGACTCGTCGTCGGGCTGTTCCTGGCTGAGCCGCTCCGCCTGGACGCGGGCGAGGTAGTGCTTCACCTCGCGGTTGACCTGCTGCTCGCTCCAGCCCAGGAGCGGCCCCATCAGCTCGGCGACGACCGGCGCCGCGGACACGCCGCGGTCCCAGGACTCAATGGAGATCCGGGTGCGGCGGGTGAGGATGTCCTCGATGTGACGGGCGCCCTCGTGGGTGACGGCGAAGACCGCCTCGGCCGCGAGGTAGTCGTCGGCGCCGGGCAGCGGCTCGCCCAGCGCGGGGTCGGACTTGATCAGCTCAAGGACCGAGTCGGCCTGCGTGCCGTAGCGCTGGAGCAGGTGCTCCACGCGGGCCACATGGATCCCCGCGGCCTCGGCCATCCTCGCCCGCATGTTCCACGCTGCCTTGTACCCCTCCGCGCCGAGCAGGGGAACGGAGTCGGTGCAGCTTTCGGGAACCCGCTCGTCGAGGGCGCGCGAGGCCTCGTCGACGGCATCCTTGGCCATCACCCGGTAGGTGGTCCACTTGCCGCCGGCGACGACGACGAGCCCGGGCACCGGGTGGGCGACGATGTGCTCGCGGGAGAGCTTCGCGGTGGAGTCGCTCTCCCCGGCCAGCAGGGGACGCAGCCCCGCGTAGACGCCCTCGACGTCCTCGCGGGTCAGCGGGCGGTTCAGCACCCGGTTCACGTGCTCGAGGATGTAGTCGATGTCCTGCGACGACGCCGCCGGGTGGGCCTTATCGAGGTCCCACTTGGTGTCGGTGGTGCCGATGATCCAGTGGCGTCCCCACGGGATGACGAACAGGACCGACTTCTCGGTGCGCAGGATCAGGCCCACGGTGGACTGGAACCGGTCGCGCGGCACCACGAGGTGGATGCCCTTGGAGGCCCGGACCTTGAGCTGCCCGCGGTCCGTCACCATCGCCTGGGTCTCGTCGGTCCACACTCCGGTGGCGTTCACCACCTGCTTGGCGCGGATGCTGAACTCCTCGCCGGTCTCCTGGTCCTTGACCTGGGCGCCGACCACCCGCTCGCCCTCGCGCAGGAAGTTGACCACCGTGACCCGGTTGGCCGCGTGCGCCCCGTAGTGCACGGCGGTGCGGGTCATGTTCACCACGTACCGGGCGTCGTCGACCTGGGCATCGTAGTAGCGGATGGAGCCGACCATCGCGTCTTTCTTCAGGCTGGGCGCCGCGCGCAGCGTGCCGCGCCGGGTGAGGTGCTTGTGGAACGGCACCCCTCGGGAGTGCCCGCCGCCGATGCTCAGGGCGTCGTAGAGGGCGATGCCCGCCCCGACGTAGGGGCGTTCGACGAAGCGCTTGCCCAGCGGATAGAGGAACGGCACCGGCCTCACCAGGTGCGGGGCGATCCGCTGGATCAGCAGCCCACGTTCCTTCAGCGCCTCCTGCACCAGGGCGAAGTCGAGCATCTCGAGGTAGCGCAGGCCGCCGTGGATCAGCTTCGAGGACCGCGAGGAAGTCCCGGAGGCCCAGTCGCGGGCCTCGACGATGCCGGTGGTCAGTCCGCGCGTCGCCGCGTCCAGGGCTGAGCCGACGCCCACCACCCCGCCGCCGACGATCAGGATGTCGAGTTCTCCGCCGGGCCGGCTCGTGGCCTTCAGCGCCTCAAGCGCCTCGCTGCGGTACTGGGGACTGAGTGCGCCTGCTGCCATGGCCGTAACCCTCCGAAACGTTGAGTTCTGCGTACCCCAACCTTAGGCACTCAACCGCCCGGAGCGCACTCAATCGTTCGAAACATAGGGTGAAAGGACAACCTCCACCCGCTGGAACTCCTTGAGATCCGAGTATCCCGTGGTCGCCATGGCCCGGCGCAGCGCCCCGATCAGATTCGACGTGCCGTTGGTGTGGTGGGAGGGGCCCCACAGCACTTCCTTCAGCGGGCCGACGGTTCCAAGGTTGAACCGGTCGCCGCGGGGAAGCTCGGCGTGGTGGGCCTCCTGGCCCCAGTGCCAGCCCTTCCCCGGCGCCTCCTCGGCGCGGGCCAGGGCCGAACCGAGCATGACGGCGTCGGCGCCCATGGCGATGGCCTTGACGATGTCGCCGCTGGCGCCCATGCCGCCGTCGGCGATGACGTGGACGTAGCGTCCGCCGGATTCATCCATGTAGTCCCGGCGGGCCGCGGCCACATCGGAGATGGCCGAGGCGAGCGGGGAGTGGATGCCGAGGGCCCGCCGCGTCGTCGTCGTCGCCCCTCCCCCGAAGCCCACGAGGACCCCGGCGGCACCGGTGCGCATCAGGTGCAGGGCCGGGGTGTAGCCGGCGGCGCCGCCGACGATCACCGGGACGTCTAATTCGTAGATGAACTGCTTGAGGTTCAGCGGCTCCTCGTTCTTCGACACGTGCTCGGCGGAGACGGTGGTGCCGCGGATGACGAAGATGTCGACGCCGGCGGCGAGGACGGTCTTGTAGAACTGCTGGGTGCGCTGCGGGGTCAGCGACCCGGCGACGGTCACGCCGGCCTCGCGGATCTCGGCCAGCCGGCTCGTGATGAGGTCGGCCTGGATGGGCGCCGCATAGATTTCCTGCAGGCGCGCGGTCGCGGCGGGGCTGAAGTTCTCGGTGCTGAGCCCAGCGATCTCATCGAGCACCGGCTGCGGATCCTCGTAGCGGGTCCACAGGCCCTCGAGGTTGAGCACGCCGAGCCCGCCGAGCCGGCCCAGGGCGATCGCGGTGGCCGGCGACATCACCGAATCCATGGGCGCCGCGATGACGGGCATCTCGAACTGGTAGGCGTCGATCTGCCAGCTCACCGACACATCGAGCGGGTCGCGGGTGCGCCGGGAGGGCACCACGGCGACATCGTCGAGGGAGTACGCCCTGCGTCCACGCTTGGCCCGGCCAATTTCAATCTCGTAAGTCACTGCTCTAGGTTATCCCAGCCCTGCACGGCACTCTCATCAGGGCATATTGTCCGGCCTCCGGCCCGCTCCCGTGCCCCCGCCGGGCCGACCCAATTAACCCTCTTACCCCCGTACGGAATAGAGTTGCACAAAGGAACACCGCTGTGAAACACCGGCCGGGCAGCAGAACTGCGGGCGCCGGCACCCCCGCACCGCAACGAAGCGGGCGGTTTCCCTCGGCCATTCGACCCGGCGCAGCCACCGGGCCCCGGAGGTTCGCACCGCTCCACCCGGTGGAACAGCACCGACCGGTCCCGCGGACTGCGCGGAATTATTTTTAGAGCAACACCCTTCGAGCACGACCATTCCACGCGGCGGCCCGCCCGCCGCGACATCGACGAGAGAATACCAATTCGTGAATAAAACACCCGCCGCACTGAAAACTCCCCCGACACTCGCCAAGGGCGCAATGCGCATCGTCGCCCTCGGCGGCATCGGCGAAATCGGCAGAAACATGACCGTCTTCGAATTCGGCGGCAAGCTGCTCATCGTCGACTGCGGCGTCCTGTTCCCCGAGGACCACCAGCCCGGCGTCAACGTGATCCTGCCCGACTTCTCCTACATCCGCGAACGCATCAACGATGTCGTCGCCGTCGTGCTCACCCACGGCCACGAGGACCACATCGGCGGCGTTCCGTACCTGCTGCGCGAACGCGCGGACATCCCCCTGGTCGGTTCCCAGCTGACCCTGGCCTTCATCGAGGCCAAGCTCAAGGAACACCGCATCACCCCCAAGACCATCCAGGTCAAGGAAGGCGACCGCCGCACTCTGGGCGTATTCGACCTCGAGTTCGTCGCGGTGAACCACTCGATCCCCGACAGCCTCGCCGTCGCGATCCGCACCGCCGCCGGCATGGTGCTGCACACGGGCGACTTCAAGATGGACCAGTTCCCGCTTGACCGCCGCATCACCGACCTCGGCGCCTTCGCACGCCTCGGCGCGGAGGGCGTGGACCTGTTCCTCACCGACTCCACGAACGCCGACGTGCCGGGCTTCACCACTTCGGAGAAGGACCTCGCCCCCGCGATCGACGCCGTGTTCCGCACCGCTCCGCGGCGCATCATCGTCTCGAGCTTCGCGAGCCACATCCACCGGATCCAGCAGATCATCGACACCGCCCACCAGCACCGCCGCAAGGTCGCCTTCGTGGGCCGCTCGATGGTCCGCAACATGACCATCGCGGCGGACCTGGGCTACCTGAAGATCCCGCAGGGCCTGCTCGTCGACTTCAAGAAGCTCGAGCGCAGCGACGACCACAAGGTCGTGCTGATCTGCACCGGCTCCCAGGGCGAGCCGCTGGCGGCACTGTCCCGGATGGCCAACAACGACCACGCCATCAAGATCAGCGAGGGCGACACCGTCCTACTGGCCAGCTCACTGATCCCGGGCAACGAGAACGCCATCTACGGCATCATCAACGCCCTGACCGAGATCGGCGCCAACGTCGTCCACAAGGGCAACGCCAAGGTGCACGTCTCGGGCCACGCCAGCGCCGGCGAGCTCGCCTACTGCTACAACATCGTCAAGCCGCGCAACGTCATGCCGGTCCACGGCGAATGGCGCCACCTGCGCGCCAACTCCGAGATCGCCGTCGCGACGGGCGTGGAGCCCCGCAACGTGATCATCGCCCAGGACGGCGTCACCGTCGACCTCCAACGCGGACGCGCCACCGTCTCGGGCAAGGTGCCCGCCGGGCTTGTGTTCGTCGACGGCGCCAGCGTCGGAGGCATCACGGAAGAGACCCTGCGCGAGCGCCGCCGGCTCGCCGAGGAAGGCTCGGTGACCGTCCTGGCGATCATCGACGCCGAGACTGGCACCATGGCCGAGCCCCCGGAGTTCTTCATCCAGGGCTTCTCCTGCGATCCGGCCGACCTCGACAAGGCAGGCACCGCCGTCGAGAAGGCCCTCACCGACGGCCCGTCGGGCCGCCAGGGCGGCCGCGGAGCCCGCAATCTGGACCCGGAGGCCGTCATCGAGCGGGCCACGGCGAACTGGATGCGCCGGTTCTACAACCGCACCCCGGTGATCACCGCGATCGTCGTCGACGCGTAGCAGCACCCGGCTCCCAGCAGCACCTGAACCGGTCCCGCGCCTTCCCGGCGCGGGGCCGGTTTTTGGTTTAATTCGGCTGCGGGTCGGTGTGGGCTTGCGGCCGGGCCTCAGGGAACCGTGGGCTGCAGCTGGCTCTCGAACATCCGGTAGTAGCGGCCGCGCAGCGCCACGAGCTCGCGGTGCGTCCCGGACTCCACCACCCGCCCGTCCTCAAGCATGTAGACCACATCGGCCTTCTCGATCGTGGCGAGCCGGTGGCTGATGGCGACGATGGTGCGGGACCGGTCCTCGAAGAGCCGGGTGAAGATCCGGTGCTCCGCGAGGGCGTCGATGGCCGAGGTCGGCTCGTCCATGACAATGAACGGGGCATCCCGGTAGAAGTTGCGGGCCATCGCCAGGCGCTGCCACTGCCCGCCGGACAGCCCGCTGCCCTTGCGCCCGCGCGGGTCTTCCATCCAGTTGCTGACATGGTTCTCGAATCCGTTCGGCAGCCGGCGGATGAAGTCCGCGGCCTCCGCATCGGCGGCCGCGCGTTCGATGCGCTCCTCGTCCCGGGGGGCGCCTACGTCGCCGAAGAAGATATTGTTCCCCGCCGTGGCGAACTCGTACTTCAGGAAGTCCTGCGACATGACCGCGAGGTGCCGGTGCCAGGAGGACGTGCCAACGGTGCGCAGGTCCCGCCCGTCGAGCAGTACACTGCCGGCGCTCGGGACGTAGAGCCCGGCGAGGATGCGGATCAGCGTCGACTTCCCCGCCCCGTTCTCCCCCACGATGGCGATATGCCGGCCGCGCTCGATCGTCATCGAAATGCCCTTGAGCACTTCCAGGTCGCTGCCCGCGTAGGTGAAGTGGATGTCCTCAAGCTCGACGCGCGAAGGCGGCCCGGACAGCGGTTCACCCGTCGCGGCCGGGACCGGGAGCCCCATGAACAGCTCGTAGTCGTTCAGGTTCGCCAGGTCTTCGTCAATGGAACTGAGCGAACTGACGAGGTCGTTGGCTGTGCTCAGGGCCCGGCTGACGATCTGCTGAATGTAGAGGAACTGGCCCACCGGCTGCGCCCGCGCAATGATCTGCCCGACCACCCAGAGCAGCGCGATGACCTCCGCGCCGTACTGGAGCGCGTCGGCGAGCAACTGCTTGGGGATATAGCGCCGCTGGAAGTCGAGCCGCCGTTTTTCATCGGCGTCACGCAGCCGCGACCGCAGCTGCATGAGATAGTCCACCACCCCGTACAACCGGATCTCGGCGATGTACTGCGGGCGCATGATGTTCGTCTCGATCATCCGGCGCTGACGGCGGGAGTCGACCTGCGTGTTCCAGTGCGCCATCTGCTCCCGCGAGAGGCGGAACTGCAGATACACGCTGGGCACGATCGCGATCAGGACGATCAGCGCCACCCACCAGCTGACCAGCAGCAGCGCCCCGATGGCCAGCACCACCGAGACCAGCTGGGTGAAGATGGCCGCGATCCGGTCGAGGACCCGGGGGTAGGAGTCGGAGAACCGGCGCGCCCGGTCGTAGAGGTCCACCGTCTCCTTGTCGTCGTAGCGCCAGAACTCCAGCGCGAGGAACCTCTCGTACATCGAATCGCCCACGATGGCGCCGACCCTGAAGCTGAGGACCTGCTGGATGTACCGGTCGACGCTGGTGAAGGCGCCCCAGAACAGCCCCAGCACAGCGGTGATCACCACATAGAGAACGGCCCGCTGCCCGGCCTCGGGCTCACCGGCGTAGGCCTCGGCGAGCGCCGTCGTCGTCAGCGCCGCGAAGTAGGTCGTGACCAACGGCAGCACGGCCCCGATCAGGGAGCCGAGGACCTTCATGACGACGGCGCCCGGCGAAGCCTTGGCGCTCAGCGCCAGGATGCGCCCGACGGCGCGGGCGTACGGGACGAGGGCCAGGCGCGAGGCGGAGCGCTCAGCCACGGCGTGCGCACCCGCCGCCGGCCGGGGCTACCTCCCGGCGGTCCGGAAGCCCAGGGCCGCCATGAGCGCCGCGAGCAGTGCCGCCGCCGCCGTCAGGGGCGCCACGCCGTCGTCGGGCCGCCGCCAGCTGGCCCGGACCGACCGCTCCGCGGGGTAACCGCCCGTCATGATGGCTCCAAGGATGCCCAGGGTTCTCGCGGCAGCGCGGCTGGGCCGCCGGAACAGGGCGGCGGTGCAGACCGCCTGGAGCACGAGCATTCCACCGGGCGCCGAGAGGTTCGTGCCGGTCAACCACTGGTCACGCTCGATGGTGTCCGTTGAGCCACGGAGAAATCCTATGTCGTAGGCCGTGCGTTTCCTCAACGCCCGGTGCAATCCTGCGACACCGAGGGCCAGCTGGGCCGCTGAGACAAGGGCGAAGCCCTTCCGGCCACGGCCCCGGCGGGCCGCGTCACCGCGGCCCCCGAGCGGTCCTGCCTCGGCCGTCTCGAGTTCGCGGGCGATCATCGGCAATGCGGCATACCGCGCGTACTCCGAGGCCAGCCGTCCAGCCGCCTCCTTGTAGGAGGGGTCGGACAGGACCCGCCGGACGGCCTTGCGGATCGCCCGAGGCGACGGCGAGCCGGTGCGCAGGTTGATCCCCACCCCGGCCCAGGCCACCCGGGCCGCGACCTCGGGCTTGTCCTCGCGGTCCCCGGCGACGACCACCGGCAGGCCCTCCGCCAGCGCGCGCTGGGTTCCGCCGTATCCGCCGTTGGTGATCATCACGTCCACCAGAGGCAGCAGGTGCTCGTGCGGTAGGAAACCGGCGACGCGGGCATTCGGCGGCACGTCACCGGGCGGCAGGGGCGCACCGCCGGTGGTGGCGACCACCAGGACGTCCAGGTCCGCCAGGGCCCGGAGCGTGGGCAGGATGAGCCGGCCCGGGTCCTTGTTGTCAATGGTGCCCTGGGTGACGTGGATGACCGGGCGCCCGGCCCGGAGGTCGCCCCACCAGGACGGCGGCGTGAAATCAGCGCTCCCGGTGGGAAGGACCGGGCCCACGAAGCGCACACTGGCCGGCAGGTCGCTGCGGGGGTATTCGAAGCCGGGGCAGGTGAACTGCAGGAACCGGTCCGCGAGGGAGGCCGCGTCCAGGAAGTGGACGGGCAGGGGCACCCCCGCGGCGGCCTTCATCTGCCGGTTCGCCGCCCGGTGCGTGGGCCGGAACACGACCTTTTGGATCAGGGTGTTGAGCATCAGGTTGCGGAGCACCCCGGCCTTCGTCGGCAGGGGCGGCAGGCCCGGACCGAAGGGGGCGGTGTCCCTGCTGGAGAAGGCGAGCGGGATGATCCCGCTGAAGAGGATCGGCGGGCGCGGTTCCGCGCGCAGCAGCGGGACGACGGCGCCCGTGAAACTGGATTCGGCCAGGACGGCGTCGGTGGGGGTCCGGTCGAGCTCCTCCCGCAGGGCGCGGTACTGCTGGGGCATGGGCTTGATGAAGACTTCCGCCATGTCGAAGCGGAGCCGGGCCAGCCCCTTCTTCCCGACGCGCCCCGGGAAGGAGAGGTCAAGGTCCCGGTCGTCGAAGTCGCAGGCCTCCGGCAGCCGGAGGAACCTCAGGCCGGCACCCGTGACGGTATCCTCGAACCGGGCACCGGTGAGCATGCCCACCTGGTGCCCCTGGCTGCGCAGGTACCGGCCGATCTCGACCAGGGGCACTACGTGCCCGTAGATCGGGGAGCTGCAGAGAAGATACGTTGCCATCGGTGCCTCCCGGCGCTGTTAGGTCCCGGCCGCTGCCGGCTTGCGGGCGTAGCCCATATAGGAAACCCGGGTGTTCTTGACCCTGCCGAAATCCAGGCGCCGGCTGAGTTCCCCGTAGCTGATCCGGCCCCTGCGGGCGTCGTAGAAGCTTTTGAGCACCACCGGCTTTGGGGCCCGGGGCGCCAGCCCGGCGATCTCCTCGACGCCGAGCCCCGTTTGGGAGAGCTGGGCGGTCAGCTCATCCGGCGTGATGAACAGATTCCAGTCGTGCAGGGCGGCGTCGGTGACCTTCGTGAGGGACCAGTCCTGCATGACCTTGATGCCGAGGAACCTGCTGGTCCGGGTCCGGTTGATGGTGTCGAACAGGTAGAGGCCCCCCGGTCGAAGGGCCCGGGCGGCCTCCTCAAGGACGCGCGGAAGGTCCGTGACGTGTTCGAGCACATCACAGCAGTAGACGACGTCGAACGTTGAACTGCCGACCGGCAGCTCCTCCCCCGTGCCCACGACATACCGGATGCTCAGCCCGGCCTGTCCTGCGTGCTTCCGGGCGGCGGAGATGGCCACCTCGGACGGGTCCACACCGGTGACCGAGAAGCCCAGCCGGGCGAACTCCTCGGCCAGGAAGCCGCAGCCGCAGCCGACGTCCAACGCTGTTCGGCCGGCGTAGGTGCCGAACAGCAACGTCCGCAGGACCTCACGGAAGTAGGCCATCCGTCCCGGGGTGCAGCTGCCGTGGAGGATGTTCAGGACGTTGTCCTCGTCCCACCAGGTCTCGCCGAGGCGGTTGTAGATGTCATTGTCGATGGCCATGGACCCTCCTCCGCTGCCTGCCCTGCGCATATCCTGCTCCGGGGACCGAGCGTTCGACAGGGCCCTTGGACCCGGTTTCTTCCCGCATCGGCGTCGTCCTTCCCGAGTTCACCGGCGCGTCACCTGCTGGAGGCCAATCGATCATCCCTGGCTCCTAGCGTGAGGGTGCCCCGGACCCGGGGCCAGCAACGAAAGGGAAGACCATGCTCCTTCGAAGGACGGCCGCACTGGCGGCAGCCCTCACCGCCCTCACCGCTCTGGGCACCGCACCGGCCCCGGCGGCACAGGACGACGTCGACCTGGGCGTGCCCCGCGCCGCCGCCCACGCCCACAATGACTACGAACACGACCGCCCGCTCTACGATGCGCTCGGGCACGGGTTCACCAGCGTGGAGGCCGATGTCTGGCTGGTCGACGGCGAACTCCTCGTCGCGCACGACCGCGAGGACGTCCGCGCGGGGGCGACCCTCGAAAGCCTGTACCTGGGGCCCCTCGATGCGCTGGTCAAGGGCCATGGAGGCAGCGTGTACCCGGGGTGGGAGGGGGAGTTTCAGCTGCTCATCGATATCAAGAGCGAGGGCCCGGCGACCTACGCCGCGATCGAGGAGGAACTCGCCGAGCACCGCACGATGCTCACCCGCTACACGCACGGGAAGACCAAACCGGGGGCCGTGACCGCGGTGATCAGCGGAAACCGCCCGCTGTCCGTCATGAGCGCCGCCGAACAGCGGTTCGGCTTCTACGATGGGCGGGCGGCGGATCTTGGCGGCGCCCTTCCCGCGGAACTCATGCCGCTGATCAGCAACAACTGGCAGCAGCTCTTTTCCTGGCAGGGGGCCGGCGCAATGCCCGCCGCGGAGCGGGAGAAGCTGACGGCCTACGTCGCGGCCGCCCACGCACAGGGCGCGCGGGTCCGCTTCTGGGCAACTCCGGACCTGCCCGGACCCGCCCGCGAGGCGGTGTGGGCAGAACTGCTCACCGCCGGCGTCGACCACATCAACACCGACGACCTGGCTGCCCTGGAGCGGTTCCTCGCCGGAAGGGAGTAGGCCGGTGCGCGGCGCCTCCGTCGGGGAGCCGCCGCGCAGCACCTTGCCACGCTGGCGACCGAACCGAGGCCGAACCGCCGCCGGCCCCGCCGGCCGCGGTACTCCCCCGGGACGGGGCCGGTGGGGCAAAGTAGTGCCATGGAGATTCTGAGGTACGCCGCCTTCACCAGCGACCCCGCCGGCGGGAACCCTGCCGGCGTCGTGCTCGACGCCACCGGACTGGACGAGAGCCGAATGCAGCGCATCGCCGCCGACCTGGGATATTCGGAGACGGCCTTTGTCTGGCCCGGAGACGGGCGGAACTACACCCTTCGGTACTTCAGCCCCCTGGCGGAGGTGCCGTTCTGCGGCCACGCGACCATCGCCACGGGCGTTGCGCTGGCGGAGCGGATCGGGCCCGGAGACCTGATGTTCGGCACCCCCGTCGGGGATATCGCCGTCTCAACGGCCGGCACGGCCTCCGGCCACCGGGCCACCCTGGTCAGTGCACCGACGCGGAGCCGGGCGGCCTCCGCCGCGGAGACCGCCGGGGCCCTCGCCGCACTCGGGTGGGCGCCGGATGATCTCGATCCAGCGCTTCCGGCCCAGGTGGCCTTCGCCGGAAACGAGCACCTGGTGCTGGCGGCCCGCAGCCGGGAACGCCTCGCCGACCTCCACTACGACTTCGACGGCCTTGGGAGGCTCATGACCGAGCGGGGCTGGACCACGCTGCAGCTGATCTGGCGCGAGAACCCCGTCACCTTCCATTCCCGCAATCCCTTCCCCGTCGGCGGGGTGGTGGAGGATCCGGCCACCGGCGCCGCCGCTGCAGCGTTGGGCGGTTACCTGCGGGAACTGGGACTCATCACCGCACCGCAGCGGATCACGATCCTCCAGGGCCAGGACATGGGACGGCCGAGCACCCTCGAGATCGACGTCTCCCCCACGGACGCGCGCGTTTCGGTCAGCGGCAGTGCGGTGCCGATTCCCGAATAGGAGTCCGGGCGGCGTCGGCGAGGCGCGGGCTGCCCCGACCCCTACGCACGAAGAGGCCCCCGCAACCCTGGTGGGTGGCGGGGGCCTCCTGCTTAAACGACCGGGTGGGCCGGAAACCTACTTCGAACCGTAGTTCGGGGCCTCCACTGTCATCTGGATGTCGTGCGGGTGGGACTCCTTGAGCCCGGCCGGAGTAATGCGCACGAACTTGCCCTTGGCCTTGAGCTCGGGGATGGTACGTGCACCGGTGTAGAACATCGTCTGGCGGAGCCCGCCGACCAGCTGGTATGCCACCGAGGCCAGCGGCCCGCGGTACGCGACCCTGCCCTCGACTCCCTCGGGGATGAGCTTGTCGTCCCCGCTGACGTCGGCCTGGAAGTAGCGGTCCTTGGAGTAGGAGGTGTTCTTCCCGCGGGTCTGCATGGCGCCGAGCGAACCCATGCCGCGGTAGGTCTTGTACTGCTTGCCGTTCACGAAGATCAGCTCTCCGGGGGCCTCTGCCGAACCGGCGAGGAGCGAGCCCAGCATCACGGTGTCCGCTCCGGCCACCAGCGCCTTGCCGATGTCGCCCGAGTACTGCAGGCCGCCGTCGGCGATGAGGGGCACGCCGGCGGGGATGGCCGCCTTGGCGGATTCGTAGATGGCGGTCACCTGGGGCACCCCTACGCCGGCGACGACGCGGGTGGTGCAGATCGAGCCGGGTCCGACGCCGACCTTGATGCCGTCGGCGCCGGCGTCGATCAGGGCCTGGGCGCCGGCGCGGGTGGCCGCCTGCCCGGCGATGATGTCAACGTGCGCCAGGGACTTCTCGGCCTTGAGCCGGGCGACCATCTCCAGGACCCCGGCGCTGTGGCCGTTGGCGGTGTCGACGAAGAGCGCGTCGACACCGGCGTCGACGAGGGCCATCGCGCGCTCCCAGCCGTCACCGAAAAAGCCGATGGCGGCACCGACCCGGAGGCGGCCGTCGTCGTCCTTGGTGGACAGGGGGTACTGCTCGGCCTTGGTGAAGTCCTTGACAGTGATCAGTCCGCGCAGGATCCCTTCGTCGTCGACGAGGGGAAGCTTTTCGATCTTGTTCGTGCCAAGCAGCGCGATGGCCTCATCCCCGCTGATGCCCACGCGGCCGGTGATCAGCGGCATCTTGGTCATGACCTCGCGCACCAGACGGTGCGGGTAGTCCTGCTCCGAGACGAAGCGGGTGTCGCGGTTGGTGACGATGCCGAGGAGGTGGCCGAAGTCGTCGACGACCGGGAGGCCTGAGACGCGGTACTGCCCGCACAGCTCGTCGAGCTGGGCGAGGGTGGCGTCGGGGCCGATGGTCAGCGGGTTCGTGATCATGCCCGACTCGCTGCGCTTGACCCGGTCGACCTGCTCGGCCTGATCGGCGATCGAGAGGTTGCGGTGGATCACGCCGAGGCCGCCCTGGCGGGCCATGGCGACGGCCATGCGCGCCTCGGTGACGGTGTCCATGGCGGCGGAGAGCAGCGGGGTCTGGACGGAGATCCGCTTGGAGACCCGCGAGGAGGTGTCGGCTTCGGACGGGATGACGTCGGTGTGGCCGGGAAGCAGCAGCACGTCGTCGTAGGTGAGGCCAATGAATCCGAAGGGATCGTGGGGTTCGTTCTGCTCAGACAGGGTCACTGATAGTCCTCTTTCGGGGGTGTCACCGCGGGTGGGGTGCCATCGGCGGCTCTGCCGTCCGGCTGTTAACCATTCTAAAACCAATCTTCGCCGCGCCCTATTCCCCCGACCGCACGACTTCCCCCGACCGCACGACGGCGTCCTGGCGACGGGTGATCACCAGCCGTCGGCGGCTCACCAGCCGGTGAGGGCGAGGAACCGCTCGTTGAAGACCGGCTGGATGGTCTTGACGTAGGTCCTGGTGAGGTGGTCGCGGTCCTTGTAGACGAGCACATTCCCGATCAGGCCCGGGCAGGAGGTGTCGGTGCAGACCTGGTCGGTCAGGTCCAGCACGCCGATTCCGGGATTGTCCCGGGCGACCTGCTCGAGCGGGGACTCCGGGGCGAGAAGTTCGGAGCGGGGCAGGGCGCAGGCGTCGGGATCGCCGCTGTTGAGCTCGATGCACTTGGCCATGTCGAACTCGAACCGCGGGGTGTCGCGCAGGGCCACGACCTCGATGCCCCGGTCAAGGAAGGGCTGCACCCCGGCGGCGTAGCCGTCCGGGACGGTTTCCGCGGGCGAGCTCCAGTCCGTCTTGGATCCGACCGTCAGCACGGCGTCCGGCGCGAGGTCGAGGGCGTAGTCGAGGGCCGCGGCGTTGTGCGCATTGCACTCAGGGCTCGTAGCAGGCGATTCCGCCCCGAACCGGCAGGCGGGCTTGTGCACCAGGACGGCGTTCCAGTTGCGCTCGGTGGCCAGGGCGCCCACCGCGGTCAGCCACACCTGGGCGTGGGAGTCGCCGAGGATCAGTACGGTGCGCTCCGGCGACTTGGCGTTGCCGGCCTGGGAGCAGAATTCAATCCGGGGGTCGGTGGGGACCAGGGTGCCTTCGCAGGGGCCGTCGTACTCGGCCCACTCGTCGCCCAGGGCGCTGGCGAGGGGAAGGATCACGGCGTCCTCGGCCCCGCGGTACTCGAACCCGGGGGCCAGCGCCCGCGCGCCGGGGTTGTCGTCCACCGTCTGCATCCGGGCGGCGTCTTCCTGGGCCTGGACCTGCAGCTCCCACCCCGAGAGGGGCACGGCGACGACGGCCAGGGCCGCGGCTACCACGAGCCCGGTGCGGCGCCTGCGCAGCGTGGGCCAGGACCATGAGCGCACGGGTACCTCGACGAACCGGGTGGTAGCAAAGGCGAGGAGCAGCGACGCAGCGATCACGAGCGCGCCGTCGAGCAGTCCGGCCTCGGGCTTGCGGGCGGTCAGGAGCCAGAAGACGAGGATCGGCCAGTGCCACAGGTACAGGGCGTAGGAGTTGTCGCCGAGGCGCACCAGGGGTGCCGCGCTCAGCAGGCGGTCGACGCCGAAGCGGCTCCCGGTGCGGCCGGCTGCGAGGATGCAGGCGGCGGCCAGGGTCGGCCACAGGGCGATCCAGCCGGGGAACTGCTGCTGCACCTGCAGCAGCAGCCCGCAGCTGAGCATGGCGGCCAGCCCGACCCAGCCGAGCGCCACCCGGGTACGCATTCCGAACCGGGCATATGGCAGCAGCAGCGCGATCAGGGAGCCCAGCGCGAACTCCCACAACCGGGACCGGGTGTCGAAGTATGCGGCCGCCTGGTGGTGCGTGGTCTGCCAGATCGAGAAGGCGAGGGACAGGGCGAAGACCGCAGAGAAGACGGCGATGAGGACGGTGCGATAGCGCCGCCGGGCGGCCCGCGCCGCGAGGGCGGAGACGGCGAACAGCAGTGGCCACAGCAGGAACACCTGGCCCTGGATGGAGAGGGACCAGAAGTGCTGCAGGGGGCTGGCGTTGCTGTCGTCCTGGGCGTAGTAATCCACGGCGTTGGCGGCAAGTTCCCAGTTCTGCACATACAGCAGGGACGCCCACGTCTGGTCGAAGATTCCCGGCCACCGGGAGGGCGGGGCCAGCACGGCCGTTGCGGCCAGGACAGCCACCAGGACGACGACGGCGGCGGGCAGGAGGCGCCGGAAGAGGCCCAGCCAGTACCGCAGCAGCTGCAGCGGCCGGCCCGACTCGACCTTGCCGACGAAGGAGAACGTAAGCAGGAAGGCGGAGATCAGCAGGAACACGTCGACGCCGCCGGAGACCCGGCCGAGCCACACGTGGTAGAGCACCACCATGACGACGGCGAGGGCGCGCAGGCCCTGCACCTCGGGACGCCGCTGGCGCGCTGCGGGGGCCGCGGGAAGGTTCTCCTCCGGCGCGGTCTTGGTTGCACCCACATCGACCCTTTCGCTTGGCCTGTCGGCGCCGCGGAGCGCCCGGTGTGCCACAGGAAGCGGCGGCACAATGCTCCAGTTTACCGTTTCGTGATCTGGAGGGGCTCCGGGTCCCCTCCAGTCGCTGCCGCCGGGCCCCGGCCGGCCCCTGGCCGGGAGCAATCGGGTCGGGTGTGCCGAGGGCGGACCGCATCCGTTGGGTGGTGCCCGTTAAGCGAAACACCCCGGCCGGTGGACCCGGCCGGGGTGTTTGCTGCCTGCCGGCAGGGCCCGGTGGCGGGCCCTGTCGTGCGGGGACTAGTGGCTGTGGCCGTGGCCGTCCTCGTCGTCCTCAGCGGGCTTCTCGACGACGAGCGTCTCGGTCGTCAGGACCAGGGCGGCGATCGAGGCTGCATTGCGCAGCGCCGAGCGGGTCACCTTGACCGGGTCGATGATGCCGGCGTCGATCAGGTTCTCGTACTCGCCGGTGACGGCGTTGAAGCCGTGCCCGTCTTCGAGTTCGGAGACCTTCGCGACGACGACATAACCCTCGTGGCCGGCGTTCTCGGCGATCCAGCGCAGCGGCTGCGCCAGGGCTCGGCGCACCAGACCGACGGCGGTTGCGGCGTCGCCCTCGAGGGCGAGGACGCGGCTGTCGGTGTCCAGGGCCTTGCCAGCCTGGACGAGTGCGGAACCGCCGCCTGCGACGATGCCCTCATCGAGTGCGGCGCGCGTCGCGGAGACGGCGTCTTCGATGCGGTGCTTCTTTTCCTTCAGCTCAACCTCGGTGGCGGCACCGACCTTGATGACACCCACACCGCCGGAGAGCTTCGCGAGGCGCTCCTGGAGCTTCTCGCGGTCCCAGTCGGAATCGGTGCGCTCGACCTCGGCGCGGATCTGCGCCACGCGGTCGGCGACGTCGGAGGCTTCGCCCGCGCCGTCGACGATGGTGGTGGCGTCCTTGGTGACCGTGATGCGCCGGGCGGAGCCCAGCACCTCAAGGCCGACCTGGTCCAGCTTCAGGCCCAGGTCGGGGGAAACGACCTGCGCACCGGTGAGGGTGGCGATGTCCTGCATCATGGCCTTGCGGCGGTCGCCGAAGCCGGGCGCCTTGACGGCGACGGCGTTCAGGGTGCCGCGGATCTTGTTCACCACGAGGGTGGACAGCGCTTCGCCTTCGATGTCTTCGGCGATGATGAACAGCGGCTTGCCGGCCTGGAGGGCCTTCTCCAGCAGCGGAAGGAATTCCGCCAGGGAGGAGATCTTGCCGGAGTTGATCAGGATCAGCGCGTCCTCGAGGACGGCTTCCTGGCGCTCGGCGTCGGTCACGAAGTACGGCGAGAGGTAACCCTTGTCGAACTGCATGCCTTCGGTGAGGACGAGCTCGGTCACCGTCGAGGAGGATTCCTCAATGGTGATGACGCCGTCCTTGCCGACCTTGTCGAAGGCCTCGGCGAGCAGGTCGCCGACTTCGGTGCTCTGGGCGGAGATGGCCGCGACGCTGGCGGTCTGGTGGCCGACAACCTCCTTGGCGTTCTCCAGCAGGCGCGCGGCAACGGCCTCGACCGAGACCTCGATGCCGTGCTTGAGCTGTCCCGGAGCGGCGCCCGCGGCAACGTTGCGCAGGCCTTCCTTGACCAGGGCCTGTGCGAGCACGGTGGCCGTGGTGGTGCCGTCACCGGCGACGTCGTTGGTCTTCGTCGCGACTTCCTTGGCCAGCTGGGCGCCGAGGTTCTCGTAGGGGTCATCGAGTTCGACCTCGCGGGCGATGGTGACGCCGTCGTTCGTGATTGTGGGCGCTCCCCACTTCTTGTCCAGCACGACGTTGCGTCCGCGCGGGCCAAGGGTCACCTTGACGGTGTTTGCAAGCTTGTCGACGCCGGCCTCGAGTGCGCGTCGGGCTGCATCGTTGAACTCCAACTGCTTTGCCATGGTTTGTTCCTTTCAGGCTGGTGCAGTGAGAAGACCCCGGCCAGTACTGGCCGGGGTCTTCATCGGAAAAAGCTTACTTAACGACGACCGCCAGGACGTCGCGCGCCGAGAGCACCAGGTATTCCTGGCCGCCGTGCTTGACCTCGGTTCCGCCGTACTTCGAGTAGATGACGACGTCGCCCTCGGCGACGTCGACGGGAACGCGGTTGCCGTTGTCGTCGACACGGCCCGGTCCTACAGCTACAACCTCGCCCTCCTGGGGCTTCTCCTTAGCGGTATCCGGGATGACCAGACCGGAAGCAGTTGTCTGCTCGGCTTCCAGCGGGCGGACAACAATACGATCCTCAAGAGGCTTAATAGAGACCGACACTCGGGCTCTCCTTTGCGTTCGTTACTAATGGATTGAAGGCCGTTGGTTCCGCACTGGCCGTCGTCGCGGTGCCGGCCGGCACTTTCCTCGGGATTAGCACCCTCCTACTGAAAGTGCCAACCCTGACTTTATGCACTGGTTAGCACTCGGTCAAGGCGAGTGCCAGAACGCGCGGGTTTTCGGAGCGCGCCCCGCGCCCCGGAGCACGGAGCGCACCGCCGGGTACGTCGCCTAGGGTTGGATCATGGCTTCCGAGAACCCCGTCACCGACTCCATCGCACCGATCCTCACGCCCCAGGGCTGGGAGCTGCTGAACTCGCTGGGCCCGTACTCGGAGGCCGGCAGCCTGCAGCTGAGCGAGCAGCTGCGCCGGGCCGGCCACGCCCCCGAGGTCGTGGCGGCGGCCCTGACCCAGTGCCGCCTGCGGGCAAAGGCCCACGCGAAGTTCGGCGGGTTCGCGGACCGGATGGTGTTCACGCAGGCGGGCCTGGAGCAGGCGACGCGGCTGCGGGTCGCGGCCCACCACGCGCAGCGGTTCGTGACCGCGGACCTGGTGCGGGTGGCCGATCTGGGCTGCGGGATCGGCGCGGACTCGATGGCGCTGGCCACCCTGGAGCGTGAGGTGACCGCCGTCGAGCTCGACGAGACCACCGCGGCCGCCGCGACCATGAACCTGCTCCCCTGGCCGAACGCGTCGGTGCTGAACGTCGATGCGTCCGCCGTGGATGTGACGAAGTACGACGGCGTCTGGCTGGATCCGGCCCGCCGCAGCACCTCCACCTCGGGTACCACCCGCCTCTTCGACCCCGAGGCGTTTTCTCCCCCGCTGTCCTTCGTCGAGGACCTCGCCGCCCGAGGCACGCCCGTCGGGGTGAAGCTTGGCCCCGGCATCCCGCACGAGGCGGTACCGGCGGACTGCGAGGCCCAGTGGGTCTCCGTGGACGGCGACGTGACCGAGGCGGCCCTGTGGTTCAACGCGCTGCGCCGGCCCGGAGTGCGCCGCGCCGCCCTCGTGCTCAGCGCCCACGGCGCGGCGGAGCTGACCAGCGCCGAGGACTTCGGCGCCGGCCCGGAGGCGCCCGTCGGCCCGCCGGAGGGCTACCTGTACGAGCCGGACGGAGCCGTCATTCGGGCGGGCCTCGTCGCCGACGTCGCGGAGCGGCTCTCCGGGCACCTGCTCGATCCCCGGATCGCGTACATCTGCGCGCCGGAGCTTCACGAGACGCCGTTCGCCCGCCCCTACCGGATCGTTGAGACCCGCCCGTTCAATCTCAAGGCCCTCAAGCAGTGGGTGCGCGCCGAAGGCATCGGCGTCCTCGACATCAAGAAGCGCGGAACCTCCGTCACCCCCGAGGAGGTGCGGCGCCAGCTGCTCAGCGGCTCCGGGAAGGCCCGGAAAAAGGCCACGCTGGTCCTGACCCGCATCGGCGATGACCGCGTGGCCATCGTCGTCGAGCCCGTCCCGGCGCACCCGGCCCCAGCGGCCGGCTAGGCCCCAAGCCTGCGGGTCCGCACCACTCCGAGCAGCACACCGCCCAGGAAGGCGGCCGCGCCACCGGCGATCAGCGCCGCCCGGACATCGAAACTGTTGACGAGCACCCCGCCCACCGCCGCGCCGAGGCCGATGGCCAGCTGGAAGGCGGCGACGGTGACCCCGGAGACCGATTCGAGGCTCTCCGGGTGAGCCCGCGCCATCCAGGACTGGATAAGGGTGGGGATGGCGCCGAAGCCGAGTCCCCAGAGCACGATGGCCGCGACAGCGACCGGAAGGCTGCTGCCCAGGGTGGCCCACAGGATGGTCGCGATGCCAACTGCCGCGCCCATAACGACGACGGAACGGTGGAGCGCGCCGTCGGCGGCCGGGCCGCTGGCGAGGTTGCCCACGAACGAGGCGATGCCGAAGGCGGCCAGCGCCAGGGCGAATCCCTCGGCGTTGAGCCCGGCGACGAGGTCACCGGCCAGGCGGATGTAGGTGAAGCCGGCGAAATGTCCGCCGGCGATGAGGAACATGCCGACCATTCCGACGATTACCAGCGGCGACCGGAGGGTCGCCAGGAAGGCCCGGCCCGGTGAGGGTTCGGGCGCCACCGGCGGAAGCCAGGCCGAGGCCAGGACGAGGCCGACAACGCTCGCCGCGGCCGCCAGCAGGAACAGGACGCGCCAGCCCCACAGCTCGCCGAGCACGAGCCCGAGGGGAACGGCGAGGATCGTGGCCAGGGAGACGCCGACGTTGACGACCATCATGCCGCGGCCGATCCTTTCGCGGCTGACGAGGGCGGCGACGACGGCGATGGCCAGCGCCCAGAAACCTCCGACCGACACCCCGAGCAGGAGCCGCGCGGTGAGCAGCACCGCGAAGGACGGGGCCAGGGCGACCAGGAGGTTGGACACCGCCGCCAGGACCACGAGCCCGATCAGCGCGATCCGGCGGTCAAGGCGCGGCAGCACCAGCGCGATGGCGGGACCGGTGACCGCCGCGGCGACAGCGGTGGCGGTCACTGCCTGGCCCGCGAGGCCCTCGGAGATGCCGAGATCCGAGGACATGCGGGAGAGCAGGCTCGCCGGAAGGAATTCGCTCGTCACGATCGCAAAGAGGACGACGGACAGGGAGGCCACACCCCACCAGGGCGACCGGGTGCGGGGCGAACCGTAGGGCGCTGGCGGTGCGTCCTGCGCGGTGGCTGTGCTGGAGTTCATTGAGGCTCTTCTCGGGTTGGAAACGTTCGATTGGAACGTTCGTTCGGGGATGTCGGCCGCGCTGCCGCCTGTCAGTTATTGAACAACTATTCAAGAACTCGAAGAATTCCCCGCCCGCCATTCCGTATAGGACGGCCGCCCCACGGGCCAGCCGCAGAATTCCTCCGGCCGCAGGTACGGACTCACTAGACTCGGAGAAACCCCCGGACAGCTAAGGTGGCAGCCATGACCCCCCAGCCAGCATCACCGCGCCGCGGTGTCCTCGTCGACGTCGACGGCACCCTCGTCGACTCGAACTACCAGCACACGATCGCCTGGTGGCAGGCCTTCCGCCGTTTCGGGCATGACGTGCCGATGGCGGAGATCCACCGGGCGATCGGCATGGGCGGCGACAAGCTCGTCGCGCACCTGCTCGGCGAGGACCGCGACGCCTCCCTCGACGGGGAACTCGACGCCACGCACGGCGCCGTGTTCTCGACCTACTGGCCCTCCCTGCGCGCGTTCGACGGCGCCGGCGACCTGCTCGGCCGCTGCTTCGACGAAGGCCTCGTCGTGGTCCTTGCCTCCTCCGCCTCCGGAAAGGAGCTCGAGGTGCTCCGCGGCGTCATCGACGCCGACGCCGCCATCACCGACGCCACGAGCTCCTCCGACGCCGAGAACAGCAAGCCCTCCCCCGACATCCTGCAGGCGGCCCTCAAGGCCGGCGGCCTGGAGGCGGGCAACGCGGTGTTCGTCGGCGATTCGGTCTGGGACGTGTTCTCGGCGACGGAGCTGGACATTCCCACCATCGGCATCACCACCGGGGGCACCAGCGAGGCCGAACTGCGCGAGGCCGGCGCCGCCGAGGTGTACAAGGACGTTCGGACGCTCCTGAAGAATTTCACCGACAGCCCCCTGGCGAAGCTGCTCGCCTGAGCGCCGGCCGGGTCAGCACGCTTGCCGCGTCAGCCCTGCCGGGAGAATTCCCCGGCGGCGGCCACCTGCTCCGGGGAGGGACGCACCCCGGTGTAGAGCACGAACTGCTCCTCAGCCTGCAGGGCAATGACCTCGGCGCCGGTGATCACGGGCTTGCCCGCTGCCCGGGCCGCACGGATCAGCGGGGTCTCCGAGGGCAGCGCGACGACATCGAAGACCACCGAGGCCGCGTCGATCGCGGCGGCCGGGAAGGAAACCTCGTCCGCGTCCGGGCCCGCCATCCCCACTGGGGTGACGTTGATCAGCAGCCCTGCGGTCGAGGAGCCGACGTCCTGCTGCCAGGCAAACCCGTACAGCCCGGCCAGGGCCCGGCCGGCCTCCTCGTTCCGCGCCACGACCGTCACGTCCCGGAATCCCGAGTCGCGCACCGCCGCCACAACCGCCTTGGCCATGCCGCCGGATCCGCGCACCAGCACCGTGTGGTCAGTGGACACCCGGTGGTCGGCCAGCAGCCGGGCCACGGCGAGGTAATCGGTGTTGTACGCGGTGAGCACGCCGTCATCGTTGACGATGGTGTTGACCGAATCGATCGCCGTCGCCGAGGGATCCATGCGGTCCACAAGGGCGATGACGTCCTCCTTGAAGGGCATGGAGATGGCGCAGCCGCGGATCCCCAGCGCCCGCACGCCGCCGATCGCCGCGGGCAGGTCCGTGGTGGTGAACGCCTTGTAGATATAGTTCAGCCCCAGCTCGTCGTACAGGTAGTTGTGGAACCGGGTCCCGATATTGCTGGGTCGCGCGGCGAGGGAGATGCACAGGGTCATGTCTTTATTGAGGATCGGCACGTGCCCATTGTTCCATCCGTTCGCCGCACGTGCTGGTGCGGGCCCTGCACTACGATTGGCTCAGTTCTCATTCGCGATGACGCGCTGCCGAGGCGAAAACCCAGCACACAGTCCGGTACCGGTCAGGAGCCAGCCCATGAAGATCGATTTTGCACGCTCAGCCCAGTCCACCCTGGGCGTTGAGTGGGAGCTGGCTTTGGTCGACCGGAACAGCGGGGAGCTCGTGTCGGCCGCCGAGGAGGTCCTGCGGGGCGTCACGGCCAACCACCCCGAACTTCAGGACGACGAGGAACACCCCCACATCAAGCAGGAGCTGCTGCTGAACACCGTCGAACTGGTCACCGGCGTCTGCACGACCGTCGCCGAGGCGAAGGCGGACCTGAGCAGGTCCCTGGCCGCGGTGCGGGAGGTCACCGATCCGATGGGCGTCGAGCTGTTCTCCGCCGGGTCCCATCCCTTCAGCGCTCCGCGTTCCCAGCCCGTCTCGGACAAGGAACGCTACTTCAAGCTGATCGACCGCACCCAGTGGTGGGGCCGCCAGATGGTGATCTACGGCGTGCACGTCCATGTCGGGCTCGATTCGCGGGACAAGGCCCTGCCGGTGCTTGACGGGCTCATCAACTACTTCCCCCACTTTCAGGCGCTTTCGGCCTCCTCCCCCTTCTGGGGCGGGGAGGACACGGGATACGCCTCGCAGCGGGCGCTGATGTTCCAGCAGCTTCCCACCGCCGGGCTGCCCTTCCAGTTTCCGGACTGGGAGGCCTACGAGGCGTACGTCTCGGACATGTTCACCACCGGGGTCATCGATTCGGTGAGCGAGATCCGCTGGGACGTGCGACCGGTCGGCAATCTCGGCACCGTGGAAATGCGCGTCTGCGACGGGCTCTCCACCCTTCAGGACGTCGGAGCGGTGGCCGCGCTGACCCAGTGCCTGGTGGACGAGTTCTCCTCCCAGCTCGACGCCGGCCGGGCCATCCCCACGATGCCGCCGTGGCATGTGCAGGAGAACAAGTGGCGGGCCGCCCGGTACGGCCTCGACGCCATCATCATCCTCGATGCCTCCGGCAAGGAACAGCTCGTCACCGAGCACCTCACGGAGGTGCTCAACCGGCTGGAGCCGGTCGCCGCGAAGCTGGGCTGCAGTGACGAACTGGCCGACGTCGAGACGATCCTGAGCCGGGGTGCCGGGTACCAGCGCCAGCGCCGGGTTGCCGAGGAGAACGGCGGCAACCTGCGCGCCGTCGTCATGGACATGGTCGACCAGCTGCGCCGGTAACGCCCGGTCGCTGCGGCCTTCCCCGGCGGGCCAACGGCCGGCGCCGGGACCGGCTCCGGGCGCTCTGGTGCCCGGGGAGCCTGCGTGAAAGGATCAGCCATGCAGATCACCCTTTCCCTCATGCCCGCGGAACGGCTCGGCCGCTGGCTTGCCGGCAGCATGAGCGCCTACATCGCCGAGCGGATGAGGTCCGGGGAGACACCCGGGCAGGCACGGGCCAACGCCGAGCGCTCGCTCCAGGCGTTCTTCCCCGCCGGACGCCCCGCGCCCGGCCATCGTGTCTATCACCTGATGGCCAACGGATCACCCGTGGGCTACCTCTGGATCGGGCCAACGGAGTCGGAAGAGGCTGCGTGGTGGGTGTACGACATCGAGGTTGACGAACCGTTTCGACACCGGGGCGTGGGCCGGCAGGCCATGCTGCTGGCCGAGGAGGAGGCCCGCCGCGGCGGTGCGACCTCCCTCGGGCTCAACGTCTTCGGGCACAACCAGCCCGCGCAGCGGCTCTACGAACAGCTCGGCTATACGACCACCGCGATCCAGATGAAGAAGCAACTGTCCGGCCAGGACGCCGGCGCGGAACCGACCCTTCCGGAAAGGACCACCCGATGAGCGAGGTGCACTCCTCCGACGGAACCCGCATTGGATACGAAACCCAGGGGACAGGCCCGACGGTCATCCTCATCGACGGTGCCATGTGCCACCGGGGTGCGGGTCCAATGCGCGCAGTCGCCCCCGGGCTGGCGCCGACGTGCACCGTCGCGCTCTACGACCGCCGGGGCCGCGGCGCCAGCGGCGACACCCTTCCCTATGCCGTGGATCGGGAGATCGAGGACATCGCGGCCCTGATCACTGCGGTCGGCGCTCCGGCCGCCCTCGTGGGCATGTCCTCCGGAGGCGCGCTGGCCGCTCTCGCGGCCGCCCGCCTCGGCGGGGAGGTCACCGACCTCATCGTGTACGAGGTGCCCTTCATGCCCGAGCCCGCCCGGCCGGCGGCCCTCGCCTATACGGCGGAACTGGGCTCGGCGCTGAGCGGCGGAGACCGCGACGGCGCGGTGACGGCATTCCTGGCCCGGGTCGGAGTACCCGGCCCGGCGGTGGAGCAGATGAAGTCCTCGCCCGCCTGGGAGGGGATGACGGCCATCGCCCCCACCCTCGGATACGACGACGCCGTGATGGGCGACAGCAGCATCCCGGCCGAGCTGGCCTCCATCACCGCCCGCACCCTGTCCCTGGCCGGCGGCGCCTCCCCGGACTTCCTGCAGTGGGGTGCGCGCGGCATCGCGGAGCTGGTTCCCGGGGCCGAATTCGACCTCCTTGACGGTCAGGGCCACGACGTCGACCCCGCGCGGCTCGCCGACCGGGTCAGCGCCTTCCTCAACCGCTGACGCCGCCGGCTGATCCCGCCGCATGCCGGCAGGAACCCGGCAGCAAGCGGACAGGCGCCCCGGGGTCCTGCGTTGCTTAGGAGGCGGGCGGATCCCGGTCCGGGTCGGCGTCCTCTTCCTCGAGCTGGCTGGTGATCAGGTCCACCCGGTCGGCCTGAATCAGGCCCTCGTCGTTCTGGATGGCTTCGACGTCGCTGCTGTCGATTTCCTGCGCCGGGTCGGGCGTCTCGCTGGTCATGGCATCCTCCCTGCTGTGGTGTCCGTGCCGTCGCACCGGGATCTTCCGCCGATCGTACCGCCGCAGCCCTCCCCCGCCGCCGGCATTTGCCCCCTCCGCAGCGCATCCACTTTCGATGGCCTGGCGCGCCGTCCCGTGGTAGGGGCCGCACTGCTTACCTGACGCTGTAAGGTGCGGAACTGCTCTCACCTTACGCCGTAAGGTAGGCTTTCGGAGGAACGGGTAGGAACCGGCTGCGGGAATCCATGGAGGGAGAAGGATGGCATCGACACGAAGTCCGAAGGCCCACCGGGATCCGGTCTCCCGGGAGCGGGCAGTCCGGGTGGCCGTGGACCTTGCCGACGCCGGCGGCCTCGAGTCCCTGAGCATGCGCAGGCTCGCCCAGGCACTGGGAGTGGAGGCCATGTCGCTCTACTACCACGTGAACAACAAGGACGACATCATCGACGGCATGGTCGATCTGGTATTCGACGAAATCGCCCTGCCCTCGACGGATACCCCGTGGCGGACGGCGATGGAGGACCGCGCGCACTCCGCCCGCGCCGCCTGGGCCCGGCACCCGTGGGCGATCAGCCTGATGCGCTCCACACCGGGCACTGCAACGCTGAGGCACCTCGACGCCGTGATCGCCTGCCTGCGCGGCGCGGGATTCTCGATGACGCTCACCGCGCACGCGGTGTCGCTGCTCGACAGCTACGTCGACGGATTCGCTCTCCAGGAGGCCTCCCTGCCGCTCAGCGAGGCCGGGAACGTCAACACGGCAACCGAAAGCATCCTCGCCCAGCAGCACATGATGTCCGGAGCTTTCCCCCACCTCGCCGAGATGGCGCAGACCCATATCCTTCAACCCGGCTATGCCTATGGGGATGAATTCGCGTTCGGGCTTGGGCTCATCCTGGATGGAATCGAGGCCGCCCACCGGGCCGCCTCCGGCTGATCCCGAGGCCCCAACGCCGAAGTGCTTCCCCTCCGGACCGGAGAGGGAGCACTTCCGCCTTGACCTGCGCCGGTTGGCCGGCCGGGCCTACACCGCGGCTCGGGCCTTCACGAGGTCAAGGACCGAGGGGAACAGGACGTGCCCCTCGTCCAGGCCCGTGATCCGGGTGACCGCGTCCTCCGCCGGGTTGTCCCCGATGATGCGGGCGAGTTCCTCGACTTCCGGATCTGCCGGGTCATCAAAGACCAGGGCCGCCTCCATCGCCGCCAGCAGGGCGGCCGGATGCGTGCCGCCCTCGGCGAGTTCGGCCGCGGGGCCGACGAAGCGTTCGTGGCGTCCGAGCTTGCGCAGCGGTGCCCGTCCGACCCGCACCACCGTGTCCGGCAGGTGCGGGTTGGAGAACCGGCGCAGAATCTTCTGCACGTACGCCTCCTGCTCGTCGGCGGCGAAACCGTGCTTGGTGACCAGCAGCTGCTTCGTCTCCTCCAGCACGGCCCGCACCCGGCGCGCCACTTCGGAGTCCGCCATGGCATCGGAGATCTTTTCTGCCCCTGCCGCGTAGCCGAAATAGGCGCAGGCGGCGTGCCCGGTGTTCACCGTGAACAGCTTGCGCTCGATGTACGGGGCGAGGTCGTCCACGTAGGTGGCCCCGGGGATCCGCGGCTCGCTGCCCGCGAACGGCGTCCGGTCGATGACCCACTCGTAGAAGGTCTCCACCGTCACGTCGAGGCCCTGCCCGGGCGCCTGGTTCGGCACGATCCGGTCAACCGCGGTGTTCGCGAAGACCGCCCGTGTGTCCAGCCCGCTCCGGTCACCCGAGTACGCGTCCACCACAGCCTGCCGCAGCAGGTCGGTGGCGTTGATCGCGTTCTCGCACGCCATCACCTGCAGCGGCTGCGCGTCCGGTGACCGCCGCGCGATGGCGGCCGCGATCACGGGAGCCAGGAACTTCAACACCCCCGGTCCGACGGCGGTGGTCACCATGTCGGCGGTGGCGACCTCCTCGATCACCGCGGCCTCCTCGGCGCGCGAGTTCAGGGCCCGGTAGTTGTCCACCGTCTTGTCGGTGGGTTCCTCTCCGACCTCGTGGACCGTATAGGAGGGCGTTGAGGCGAGCTGGTCGATCAGCGCCTCGGCCACATCGGCGAACACCACCTCGTAGCCGGCTTCGTGGAGCAGCAGCCCCACGAAGCCGCGGCCGATGTTGCCTGCCCCGAAGTGCACGGCCTTCACTAGGCGTTCACCTTCCCGAAGAGAGCGAGGACCTCATCGACGCTTTCGGCCCGGTCGAGGCGGGCCACCTGCTCCTTGTCGGAGAAAACGCGCGCGATGGCCGAGAGGATGGAGAGGTGCTCGTTGTTGACGCCGGCGACACCGACGACGAACTTCACCTGCTTGCCGTTCCAGTCGATGCCCTCGGGGTAACGCACGATCGAGACGGCCGAGCGCTTGATGTATTCCTTCGCGGCGTTGGTGCCGTGCGGAATGGCGAGGAAGTTGCCCATGTAGGTCGGCACCGACTGCTCGCGTTCGTGCATAGCGGCGATGTAGCTTTCCTCAACCGCGCCCCGGTCCACCAGGAGCCGGCCGGCCTCGTTGATGGCATCGGCCTGGGTGGTCGCGCTTCCCTGCAGCACGACGCTCCGCTCAGCGAGGACCTCCCCGCCCGCGGGCTGGGCCTGCTCCGAAAGGTCGGGCGCTCCGCTGTCGGGTGCAGGCGTGCCGTCGCCCTCGCGCTGGCTGCGGGCGAGGTCGACGATCTCGTCGTACCGCGGGCTGTTCATGAAATTGTCCACGGAGACATGCGTTGCTGCGGCGGTCAGCGGCCGGGCCCGGTCCGTCAGGTCCTGGTGGGTGACCACCAGGTCGTAGGAATCGGTGAGGTTGGCGATCGAGGAGTTGGTGACCTTCACATCGGTCAGGCCGGCTGCCTTAAACTTGTTCCGCAGCACGGAAGCTCCCATAGCGCTGGAGCCCATGCCTGCATCGCAGGCGAAGACAACGTTGCGGATCGGGCCGGCGGGCGCCTCTCCCTTGGCTCCGATCAGGCCGGAGACCGAGCTCTTGCGGCCCTTGATGCCTTCCATCTTGGTGGTGGCGTTGCTGAGGCTGTCGTCGTCATCGGCGGGGTTCTTGGTGGTCTTGAGGATCACCGAACCGATCAGGAAGGATACCGCGGTGGCGAGCAGCACCGAGAGGGTGACCCCGACGTAGCTGTCGGAGGCCGTCGCAGCGTACACGGCGATGATGCTGCCGGGGGCTGCCGGGGAGCGCAGTCCCGCACCGGTGAGGACGAGGGTGAGGATACCGGCCATGCCGCCGCCGATGGCGGCGAGGATCATGATCGGCTTCATCAGCACGTAGGGGAAGTAGATCTCGTGGATGCCGCCGACGAAGTGGATGAGGGCCGCGCCGGGAGCGGACGCCTTGGCGATGCCGCGCCCGAAGACCATGTAGGCCAAGAGGATGCCGAAGCCGGGGCCGGGGTTGGCCTCGAGCAGGAACAGGATCGACTTGCCGTTCTCCAGCGACTGCTCCGTCGCCAGCGGCGTGAGGATGCCGTGGTTGATGGCGTTGTTGAGGAAGAGCACCTTGGCGGGCTCGATGAAAATGCTTGTGAAGGGGAGCAGCCCGTTCGTGACGAGGAAGTCGACGACGGCCCCCGCGGCATTGCTGAAGGCGGTCACCAGCGGCCCGATGGCAAGGAGCCCGAAGACCGCCATTACGGCCGCGACGATGCCTGCGGAGAAGTTGTCGACGAGCATCTCAAAACCGGGCTTGATCTTGCCTTCCCAGAGTCCGTCAAGCTTCTTCATGATGAAAGCCGTCAGCGGGCCCATGAGCATCGCCCCGATGAACATCGGAATGTCGGTGCCCACGATGACGCCCATGGTGGCCGCCGCGCCGACGACGCCGCCGCGGATCCCGTGCACCATGCGTCCGCCGGTGTAGCCGATGAGCAGCGGGAGCAGGTAGGTGATCATGGGGCCGACGAGGGCTGCCAGGGACTCGTTGGGGAAGAACCCTGCAGGGATGAACAGTGCCGTGATGAAGCCCCACGCGATGAAGGCCCCGATGTTGGGCATGATCATTCCGGACAGGAAGGTCCCGAATTTTTGGACGCGGACCCTCGCACTGGTGCGGGGCGCCGCTTCTGCTTGTGTTGCCACGTGCGTTCCTAACCGTTGTCCCTGCGTCAGTGCGGGGAGTGATGGATAAATCGGTTTCTTGTCAGCCCGTCCGGGTGGAAATCCGTTGGAGCCACTCGAGGAAGAGCTTCAGCTCGGAGCTGGAGAGCTGGTCGGGGTGCGATGCCTGCAGCGCGGCATTCAACGCGATGGCCGCGACCACCACCGAAGGGGTGCCCTCGGTGTCGATGACCGGGTCCGAGTCGGAATCGGTCGCGATGGCGGAGATGACAGCCTCGCGTGTCATCACTGACAGTTCGAGGCTGCGGTTTGAGGCGGGCTCGGCGATCAGCATGAGGGTCACGCCGATGTTCGCTGCGAGCAGGCTTCGGGCCGCCTCGGCAGGCGGCACGACCAGGCGGGCCGCGGCGGCCGCCCGCTTCAGGACTTCTTCGAGGAACGCCTCGGCCTCGGCCACCATTGAGGGCCGGCGTTCCGGACGGATATTGCCGAACATGACCAGGTACAGGTGTGGATGGTCGAGACCGAACTGCACGTGGTTGTCCCAATGACGGCGCAGGTCCTCCACCGGCTGCCCCGAGCTGGGTAGGTTGCGCTCACCCTCGAGGTATTGGGTGAAACCTTCGGCCACGACGGCGTCAAAGAGGCCCTCCTTGTCCCCGAAGTGGTGGTACAGGGTGGGAGCGGTGACCCGGGCGAGCCGGGTCACCTGGCGCGTTGATACCGGTGAACCGCCGGACTCGGCCAGCAGCGACGCGGCTGCCCTCAGCAGCCTAGTCTTCGGCGCGGGCTCGCCAGCGGTATCCATGCCTGCTACCGTAACACCTATAGCGTTGATATATGAAGTGGGTCACACGCTTCAATGCCGCTTCCCGGCCCGGGCGGGTACGGTGGAAGTCCATGCGCACACGGCGAGGAAATGAGGACGTTCAATGCGGAATTTCTCAGGAGTAGGCGTCAGCCCGGGGCGGGTCATCGGAACCATCCGCCAGATGCCGAAGCCCGTGAGCGAGCCCCCCAAGGGCGAGCGGCTCCGGGAGGGCGTAACCCCCGAGGATGCCGCGGCGGCCCTGCGGTCGGCCACGAAGGCCGTCCAGGCCGAGTTGAAGCAGCGCTCGGAGACGGCCAGCGGCGACGCGCGCGCCGTGCTCGAGGCGACCGCCATGATGGCCACCGACCCCATGCTTGTCAAGAGCGCAGTCAAACTCATCAACGCAGGCACCTCCGCCGAGCGCGCGGCCTGGGATGCCGGTGCCTCGGTGGCCGAGATGCTCCACAATCTCGGCGGGTACATGGCCGAACGCGCCACCGACGTCCTCGACGTCCGGGCCCGGATCGTGGCCGAGCTGCGCGGGCTGCCCGCGCCGGGCATCCCGTCCTCGGACACTCCCTTCATCCTGATCGCCGAGGACCTCGCGCCCGCCGACACCGCCACCCTCGACCCCGAGAAGGTCCTGGCCCTGGTCACCTCCGGCGGCGGACCGCAGTCCCACACCGCCATCATCGCCCGTTCCCTGGGCCTGCCGGCCGTGGTCGCCGCGACGGGAGTCGACGAGCTCGAAACCGGTGCGCGCGTCTACGTCGACGGCGCTGCCGGAACCATCAGCGTGGACCCCGGCGCCGAGGAGGAGGCCGCGGCCGAGGCCTACGCCGCCGCCGCGGCGGCCCTCACCGAATTCGACGGCACCGGCAGGACCTCGGACGGCCACGAAGTGCCGCTGCTGGCCAATGTCGGAGGCGCCAAGGACGCCCGCGGAGCGGCGGAGGCCCGGGCCCAGGGCGTGGGTCTGCTCCGCACCGAATTCTGCTTCCTGGGCCGGGACAGCGAACCGACGCACGACGAGCAGGTGGAGGCCTACAAGGGGGTGTTCGACGCCTTCCCCGGCAAGAAGGTGGTGGTCCGGACCCTCGACGCCGGCGCGGACAAGCCCCTTCCCTTCCTCACCGACAGCACCGAGCCGAACCCCGCCCTCGGCGTCCGCGGCTACCGCACGGACATCACCAGCCCCGGAGTGCTGGCCCGGCAGCTCAAGGCCATCGCCGACGCCGAGGGCCAGTCCTCCGCCGAGGTCTGGGTGATGGCGCCCATGATCTCCACCGCCGAGGAGGCCGCCGACTTCGCGGCGATGACCACCGAGGCGGGGCTGAAGAAACCCGGAGTGATGGTCGAGGTGCCCTCGGCCGCGCTGATGAGCGAATCGATCCTCACCGAGGTGGGGTTCGCCAGCATCGGAACCAATGACCTCACCCAGTACGCCATGGCCGCCGACCGGCAGCTCGGCTCCCTCGCGGCGCTGAACAACGCCTGGCAGCCGGCCGTGCTGCGCCTGATCGGGCTCACGGTGGAGGGCTCGGTCGCCGAGGGCAACGCCAAGCCCGTCGGGGTGTGCGGGGAGGCCGCCGCCGACCCCGCGCTCGCCGTGGTGCTCGTCGGCCTGGGCGTCTCGACGCTGTCGATGACGCCGCGGGCGCTGGCCGGGGTCGGGGCGGTGCTGAACAGCGTCAGCCTCGACGAGGCGCGCAAGCTCGCCGAGATCGCGGTGAAGGCGCCCAGCGCGGAGGAGGCCCGTGCACGCGTCCGCGCAGAGCTGCCCGTCCTCGAATCCCTCGGTCTCTGAGCCCCCGGCCTCCCGGCCCCCGCCGGGGTCCTAGAGGAGGATGCTCGAGACCGGCAGCGCCGAGTCCGTGGCGAAGGAGAGGCCGCTGGGGGTTCCGCCGTTGAGGACGATCTGCGCGCCCAGCGAGGCGACCATCGCCCCGTTGTCGGTGCACAGCGACGGCGGCGGCACGGTGAGCTCGATGCCCGCCGCGGCGCACCGCTCGGCGGTCAGGGCGCGCAGGCGCGAGTTCGCTGCCACTCCCCCGCCCAGCAGCAGGCTGGCGATGCCGTTCTCCGAGCACGCCAGGACGGCCTTGGCGGTGATGACGTCGACCACCGCCTCCTGGAAGGACGCGGCGATGTCGGCCACCGGGACCGGCTCCCCGTTGGCCTCGAACTGTTCGACGCTGCGCGCCACCGCCGTCTTCAGACCGCTGAAGGACCAGTCGTAGCGGTGCGGTCCGGGATTCTCGGCGGATCCCATGTACTTGGGCTGGGTCAGGCCGCGGGGGAACCGGAAGGCCCGCGGGTCGCCCTGCGCGGCGATGCGGTCGATGGCCGGACCGCCGGGGTAACCGAGACCGAGGATGCGCGCCGTCTTGTCGTACGCCTCCCCGGCGGCGTCATCGATCGTGGATCCCAGCAGCGTCACATCCGATGCGATGCTTCCCACCTTGAGGATTTCGGTGTGGCCCCCGGAGACGAGCAGCGCGCCGAGGTTTGGCGGGACGCCGTCGGCGAACGTGCCTCCAAGCATGCCGACGCCCACGTGGGCCACCAGGTGGTTCACCGCGTACAGGGGCTTCCCGGTGGCCACCGCCAGCGCCTTGGCCGCGGCCACCCCCACCATGAGCGCCCCCGACAGCCCGGGCCCGGTGGTGACGGCGATCGCGTCGATGTCCTGCAGCCCCACCCCCGCCTCGGCGAGGGCCTGCTGCAGGGTGGGCACGAACGCGTCGAGGTGGGCGCGGGAGGCGATCTCGGGGATCACCCCGCCGAAGCGCACGTGTTCGTCCATGGAGGAGGAGACGACATTGGCAAGCAGCCGGGTGCCCGCGACGACGCCGACGCCGGTCTCGTCGCAGGAGGATTCGATGCCGAGCACCAGCGGTTCACTGTGGTTCATGGCCGGTCTCCTTCGGTGCCGCTGCTGTTCCCGGCGGTGTTTTCGTTGACGTTGCCGCCGGTGTTTTCGTTGACGCCGCCGCCGTTCGGGCCGGATTCCGGACCGGCGTCCCCGGGGGCGCCTTCGGGCGGCAGTTCCCGGCGCATCACCCAGGCGTCGACGCCGTCGCGGTAGTACCGGCGGCGGGTCGAGATTTTCGCGAACCCGGTGCGGGTGTAGAGCAGCTGGGCGCGGGGATTGTCGGCGCGGACCTCCAGCAGCACCTCCCGGGCGCCGCGCCGGGCGGCCTCGGAGAGCATCTCGTGCAGCATTGCCGTGCCGATGCCGCGGCCCTCGTGGCCCGGCAGGACGGCGATGGTCTGGATGTCGGCCGTGGTGTCGATGATCATCACGCCGGCGTAGCCGACGATCGCCCCGTCCACCTCGGCCACGATGTAGCGGCGGGTGTCGGGGCGGAAGAACTCCTCGTAAAACATCTGCAGGGGCCAGGCGTCGACGGGGAAGAGCTCCTGCTCCAGCGCGCCGACCGTCTTGATGTCCTCGTAGTCGAGGTTCCTCAGGCTGAAGCTCATGACCCGACCTTCTTCCGGGCCCCGGGAACCTTCGCGTCGGATTCCCTCAGGTACAGCGGGGTGGTGTCCAGCAGCGGCACGCCGGCGGCGAGCCGGGCCGAGGCGGTCCGGCCCAGTGCGGCTGCATGGGGCAGCGCTGTGGAGAAGGCATCGACGGCGTGCAGCTCCTCCCGGTACAGCCCGGCCCCGGCGCCGAAGACCGGGAGCTGCGGCAGCTGGGCCGCCGGGCTTACGTGCGGGCCGTCGACCAGGACCGGAAGCCCATGCGGGGCTTCCGGGCCCCGGTAGCGGGCCCAGTACACCTCGCGCCGGCGGGCGTCGGTGGCGACGAGGAACTCGCCGCCGACCGCCGGGTCCCCTGCGGCCTCGAAGGCGAGGGCGTCGAGGCTCATGACCCCGTGCAGGGGCACGCCCCAGACGAACGCGAGGGTGCGTGCGGTGGCCAGGCCGGCCCGCAGGCCTGTGAACGGTCCGGGACCGACCCCGGCGGCGATGGCTGCGAGGTCCGGGCCTGCTACGCCGGCGTCACGGAGCAGGTCCTGGACCGCGGGCGCGAGGACCTCCGCGTGGGAGCGCGTGTCGGTGCTCGCGAACCGGCCGATGACGGTGTCACCGTCGAGAAGCGCGGCGCTGGCGGCGGCTGAGGTGTCCAGGGCAAGAAGAAGCACCGTAACAGCCTAGTCGAGCAGCCCGGGCGGCGGCCCTGCCGACCAGCGGGGGCCGAAGCCTGCGATGCGCACTTCCCGTTCTTCGTCCACGTCGTCGCTGAAGTCGGTGGTGATTGCCTTTCCGGCCGGCGCGGCTCCGGCGCCGGTGGGCCGGGTGATGGTGATCTCGAGCCGGCTGTCGGAGAGGTGTTCGGCGCGCCCGGCCCCCCACTCGATGACCGTCACGCTGGAATCGAGGGTGGCGTCAAGGTCGAGGTCGTCGACCTCCTCGGTCCCTTCCAGCCGGTACGCGTCGACGTGCACCAAGCCCGGACCGCCGGTGAGGGAGGGGTGGTTGCGGACCAGGATAAAGGTAGGGGAAATGACGGTGCCGCGCACGCCGAGGCCGCGGCCCAGACCCTGGGTGAAGGTCGTCTTTCCCGCCCCGAGCCCGCCGGTGAGGATCAGCAGGTCCCCGCCCTGCAGCGCCGGCCCCAGGTCCTCGGCGACGGCCTGGAGTTCGGCGGCGGAATGGACGAACCGGCTGCGCAGCCAGTGTTGGGCCAGCTCAGTCACCGGCCGGGCCCTCGTTGAGGTAGGTCCGCGGCACGCGGCCGCTGATGCGCGTGACAATCTCGTAGTTGATCGTCCCGGAGGCGGCGGCCCATTCCTCGACGGGCGGGTCGCCGGCGCCCCCGAAGATGACCGCCCGGTGGCCGAGCGGGCTCCGGTCGGTACCGACCAGGCCCTGCGTGCCGAAGTCGACGACCAACTGGTCCATCGCGATCCGCCCGACGGCGGGATAGGTGCGCCCGTCGATCCGCACCGGTCCCCCGGTGGCGATGCGCGGAACGCCGTCGCCGTAGCCGGTGGGGATCAGGCCGAGGGTGGTGGGCCGCTCCGTGCGGTAGGACAGCCCGTAGGAGACCCCCTGGCCGGCGGGGACCTCCTTGCAGCCCGCGACGACGGTGGCGAAGGTCATGGCCGGGCGCAGGCCGAGGTCCTCCGCGCTCTGGTCCGAGAAGGGCGAGAGCCCGTACATGCCCAGGCCCACCCGCACCATGTCGAAGTGGCAGTCCGGGCGGGAGAGGGTACCCGGCGTGTTGGCCAGGTGGCGCACCTCGAGGTCCGCGCCGGCGTCCTCGGCGACGGCCACGGCGTCCCGGAAGCGGCGCAGCTGCTCGTCGGTCTCGGGGCGGTGCGGTTCATCGGCGACGGCGAGGTGGGAAAACACCCCCACCACCCGCAGCAGGCCCTCCTCCTGGTGTTCGAGCGCCCGGTCCAGGAGGTCTCCCCACAGCTCCGGAGAGCAGCCGTTGCGGCCCAGCCCGGTATCGATCTTCAAATGCACGCGTGCGGGCCGCTCGAGCCGGCGGGCCGCCGCCACCACGTGCTCAAGTTCCCAGCCGGAAACCCCGATGTCGATGCCCTGCTCAATGCCTCCCGCGAAATCACTCTCCGGGGTGTGGAGCCAGGCCAGCACCGGGGCGTCTAGGCCGGCGCGCCTCAGATCCAGCGCCTCCGAGATGTGCGCCGTGCCCAGCCAGGAGGCTCCGGCCTCAAGCGCCGCCTTCGCGACGGCGACCGCACCATGGCCGTACCCGTCCGCCTTGACGACCGCCATGACCCGCGCCGGACTGGCCACCTCGAGCAGGTGCCGGAGGTTGTGCCGGATGGCCTCAAGGTCAACTTCGACGGTGCGTTCGGTGGGGGCGGAAGAAAAACTCACTTGCCCTATTCTGCCACCGTCGCCGGTTGGGTCCCCCTCAGGCATCGGAATGGCGGGCGATGGTCGCTGACGCGCGGCGCACCGCCTCCACGGGGACATCGGAGACGAGGTGTTCCAGGAATCCGTAGCGGCGCACCCACTGGCGGCGGACGCCGTCGCGGGTTGAACTGGTCCGGTGCCACCAGTCGGCGATGTCCCCCCAGCCGGGGGCCGCGAGGGAGCCGCCGACCTCCTGCACCGACAGGGACGCGCACAGATTGGCGAAGCTCAGCCGGTCCGCCAGGGAGAATCCGGCGAGGTCGGCCATAACGAACGCCGCACCGAAACAGTCACCGGCGCCGGTCGGATCGAAGGCGGTGACCGGCAGCGCGGGTACCCACTCCTCCTCTCCGGTGAGGGAGTCGATGGCCATGGCGCCCTGCTGCCCCACGGTGACGACGGCCACCGGGACATGGTCGGCGAGCGCGTAGAGGGCCGCCCAGGGGTCTTCGGTGCGCGTGTACGCCATCGCTTCGACGTCGTTGGGCATGAACGCGTAGAAGTGGCCGAGCGTGGTGAGGACCTGCGGGGCCCATTCCCCGTGGGGATCCCAGCCCACATCCCCGTAGAGCCGGGTGCCGTTGGCCGTGGCGGCAGCCGCCCACGGCTCGAGCTCCCCGCCGACGCTGACGATGGCGGCGCGGCAGCTCGGTGGGACACCGATGAGTTCGGAGGCGCTCAGCGGCGGGGCGTGCCCGTGGGTCACCAGCGAGCGGTCCCGCTCCACTGAGAGGGAGACGGTCACCGGGGAGTGCCAGTTCTTGAAGACCTGGGAGCGCGAGAGGTCGACGTGCTCCTGGTCCTTGAGGATGTCCCAGTTGAACTGGCCGTAGCCGTCGTCGGAGAACGCGGCGGCGAGAGTGGTGTGGAGGCCGAGGCGGGCCGCGGCGATGGCCTGGTTGGCGATCCCGCCGGGGCTGGAACCCATCCCGTCGGTCCACACCTCGGTGCCGGGGCGCGGGAGCTGGTCCAGCCCGGTGAAGGTGATGTCGAAGAAGACCTGGCCGGCCAGCAGGAGGTCGAATTCGGGGTCGTCCGGAGACCGCAGCCCGGCGAGGGGGTCGAAGCGGTGCTGCTTAGCCATGTAGGGCACAATACTCGCTGCCCCCGACCGATAGGAGCCGATGGAGGTGGAACGCAGGCAGGTTCGTGAAATGCCACGGAAATCCCACTGCCGCATTTTCACCGCAGATTATGGCTAGTTTTTCGCTGCGGGAGGCCATCCGTCCTCATCGATCGCGGCACTGTGTTTGTATCGACGAGGCGGGTCGCCACTGCTGGCGATCCGATTGGCACCGGCGCGACGGCGGGAGAGAAGTCGATTGTTGTACGAGGGGTGACGCCGAGTGAGGCATCCGGTTCCGAATCAACCTGGTGAGGACTTGATTACACGTTGGGGGTGCGGGTCATCCCTTCTCTAGTGCTGATCTTCATCTTCGCCGTTTCTTTCTCATTGAACACGCACGAAATCCCCCCTTACATAAAGCGGGGCTCGAGAACCGACCGGTTCTTCGAGCACCTCGTCACCGTCGCGAACTACGTCGTGATCGTCGTTGGCATCATTGCGCCGCCCTGGGGGTCTTTCTCCGGCCCGTTCCTCTTCTCCTACGCGGGGGCCGCCTGCGTCGTCGGCGCCCAGTTCGTGCGTGGGTACGCCTTCCCGTTTGAGAAGGCCCGACCGCCGCGTGGGCGTCATGAGAAACCGCTGGACGAACAGCTTGTCGTTGGAGGGCGCTGGCCGTACCGCGTCTGCTATCTGCTCGGTTATGGCCTCATGGGGATCTACGTGTTCACGCTGTAGCAAGATTCACGGCATCGCTCATCAGGCATCGCTCATTGGACGGACGGAAGGCCGGCCGCGGCGTGCGGCACAATACTCGTAGGCCGGGCGGCCTGGGAGGGGAGGACCATGAAGCTTGTAATTGTCGGCGGCGGAGGATTCCGCGTTCCCCTGGTCTACCGCGCGCTGGGCTCCGGCCGGTTCGCGGGCCTCATCGACTCCCTCACCCTCGTCGACGCCGAACCCGGACGGGCCCGCGCGGTCGCCCGGGTCCTGGCGGCCATGCCCGCCGGGGCCGAGGGCCCCACCCGGTCCCCCGCCGTCACCGTCGAGCCCGACCTTGACACGGCCCTGCAGGGGGCTGACATCGTCTTTGCCGCGATCCGCAGCGGCGGCCCGGCCGGGCGGGTCCTCGATGAGCGGGTCGCGCTGGCCGAGGGGCTGCTGGGCCAGGAGACCGTGGGAGCGGGTGGGATTTCCTATGCGCTGCGGTCCATTCCGGCCATGCTGGACCTGGCGCGGAGGATGGCCGAGAAGTGCCCGCAGGCGTGGCTGGTCAACTTCACCAATCCCGCCGGCATGGTGACCGAGGCGCTGCAGCCGGTGCTGGGTCATCGGGTGATCGGCATCTGTGACTCCGCCTCGGGGCTGGTGGCCCGCGCCGCGGCCGCCGCCGGGCTCCCCGCCGTCCCCGGTTCCCTGGCCGGCGTCGACTACCTCGGGCTGAACCACCTTGGCTGGCTGCGGGGTCTGCACGCAGACGGGGAGGACCGCCTGCCCGCCTTGCTGGCCGATCCGGTGCGCCTTTCCTCCTTCGAGGAAGGGCGGATCTTCGGTCCGGACCTGCCGCGGGTCCTTGGCGCCCTGCCCAACGAGTACCTCTTCTACTACTACTTCCACCGGGAGGCCCTGCGGGCCGTACGCTCGGCGGAGCGGACCCGCGGCGAGGTGCTCCTCGACCAGCAGCGACGGCTCTACACGGACCTCGAGGGGTCCGGGGACCCCTATCGGTTGTGGGAGGCGGCCCGGCTCGAGCGCGAAAGCGGCTACCTCGCCGAGGCACGCGGTGCCGGAGAGAAACGCGACGAGGCCGACCTCGCCGGAGGAGGCTACGAGCGCATCGCCCTGCACCTGATGCATGCCCTGCTGACGGGGAACCCGGCCGAACTGATCCTCAACGTCCGCAACGGCGGCACGGTGCCGGGCCTGCCCGCGGACGCCGTCGTCGAAGTGCCGGCCCGGGTGTCTGCCGCCGGGGCCGAGCCGCTTCCCGCAACGGGTCCGCCCTCCGGGCACCAGCTGGGCCTGATGAGCGCCGTCAAGGCGGTCGAGCAGGAGACGGTGCGGGCCGCCGTACACGGGGACCGCGACGCCGCCCTGCGCGCGTTCAGCCTGCACCCGCTGATCGACTCGGCGCACGCCGCGGCCGCGGTGCTCGCCGGATACGAGCAGGCGTTTCCCGCCCTGCCGGCCGGCTGGCGGAGCTGACCGGCCCGGTCACCGTCCCCGGCCGGAAACGGCGGAGCCCGCGTCCCGCCGGAGCGGCACGCGGGCTCCGGCCCGGTGGAAAGGTGTCAGTCCTGCAGGGCCTCGGCCCAGAGGTTGATCTCGGACTCGACGGCGAACTCGTCGATCGCGCGCAGTTCCTCGTTCGTGAACTCAAGGTTGGCAACCGCTCCGACGCTGCTTTCGAGCTGGGCGACGCTTGAGGCGCCGACCAGGGCCGAGGTGATCGGGGTGCCCTTGGCCTGCGGCCGCAGGATCCACGCGATCGCCATCTGCGCCAGGCTCTGCCCGCGGCCCTCAGCAATCTCGTTGAGACCCCGGACCCGGCGCAGGTTGTCCTCGGAGAGGTGCTCACCGGAGAGAGACTTGTCCGCGGCCGCCCGCGAATCCGAGGGAACCCCGTTGAGGTAGCGGTCGGTCAGCAGGCCCTGCGCCAACGGCGAGAACGCGATGGAACCGGCGCCCACCGTCTCAAGGGCCTCAGGGAGGTTCGGGCTGCCGTTCTCGACCCAGCGGTTGAGCATCGAGTAGGAGGGCTGGTGGATCAGCAGCGGCGTGCCGAGCCCGCGCAGGATCGCGGCGGCCTCGATCGTCTTCTCGGGCGAGTAGGAGGAGATGCCTGCGTAGAGCGCACGGCCGGAGCGCACCGCTGTGTCCAGGGCGCCCATGGTCTCCTCAAGCGGGGTTTCCGGGTCGGGGCGGTGGCTGTAAAAGATGTCGACGTAGTCAAGGCCCATGCGGTTCAGGGACTGATCGAGGCTGGCCAGCAGGTACTTGCGGGAGCCGAAGTTGCCGTAGGGCCCGGGCCACATGTCGTATCCAGCCTTGCTGGAGATGATCAGCTCATCGCGGAACGGCCGAAAGTCGTCGGCGAAGTGGCGCCCAAAGTTGGTCTCGGCGCTGCCGTAGGGGGGCCCGTAGTTGTTGGCCAGGTCGAAGTGGGTGATGCCAAGGTCGAAGGCCCGCCGCAGGATGGCACGCTGCGTGTCAAAGGGCTTGTCGTCCCCGAAGTTGTGCCACAGCCCCAGGGACACGGCCGGCAGGTGCAGCCCGCTGCGGCCGACGCGGCGGTAGGGCATGGAGTCGTAACGGTCTTCTGCGGGGGAATAGGTCATGGAACCATCCTATGCGGACACCTCGGCGCGGCCCGGCGGTCAGGAGCGGGCTTCGGGGGTGGGCGTCCACCCCGGAGGAAGGGCCGCCCGGAGTGCGGAGACCCCGCGGTGGGCTGGGGCCTCGGCGGCGACGAAGCCGTCGGGGCGCACCAGGTAGAACCGGTCCGGGCGCAGGCCCGCGGCGGGAGCCGCGGGGAACTGGTGCACCGGCAGTCCGAGGGCCCGCCCGAGCGCGTCAGCGAGTTCGGCGTCGGTGTCGCCGTAGCTGTGGACCTGCCAGACGGCGTCGGCGAGCGGGGCAAAGTTGGGGCCCGTCCACGGCAGGCGGCGCCCGACCACCCGGCCCCTGCGGCCGCGGGCCGCGGCCTTGGCCCCTTCGCTCATCCAGTAGTGGATGCGGATCTGCCCGAGGTACCCGGCGAAGCGGGGGGCGATGGGCGCGGCCGGCAGCACGCGCACGGCCACCGGCCCGGCCAGACGGGGAAGGATCCGCCGCAGCGTGCGGGCGGTGGTGGCACCGGAGGTCACGCCGGCGAAGACCCTGTCGGTGACGCTGACCAGGCGCAGGGCGACGGGGCGCCGCTCCGCGTTGTAGCGGTCGAGCAGTTCCTCCCCCGCCCGTCCGGCGAGGACGTCGGCCAGTTTGAAGGCGAGGTTGTGGGCGTCCTGGAGCCCGGTGTTCATGCCCTGGGCGCCCACGGGTGAGTGGATGTGACCGGCGTCCCCGGCCAGGAACACGGGGCCGGCGCGGAAGGCCGCGGCCACCCGGTGGTGCACGCGGTAGGTGGAGAACCAGCGGGACGTGCCGTAGGTGACGCCGAAGAGCTCGCTCAGCCGCCCCCGCGCCACGTCCTCGACGATGTCGGCGGTGCCGGTGCTGCGCAGCACCCCGATCAGCCGGTGGTTTGTCTGTCCCTCCTCCGTCCCCTTCAGCGGGAAGGCGAGCAGGAAGTCGTCGCCGCTGAGCCGCAGTTCAACGGTGGCCGCCGAGAGGCCTTGGACGTCGAGGGCATCGGCCACATAGAAGACGTATTCGTTGGTGACGCCCTCGAAGGGGATGCCGCTCAGCGTCCGCACCGCGGAGGACCCGCCGTCGCAGCCCACCACATAGCGGGCCGTGACGGTGAGGGGTCCCCCGGGGCCGGAGAACTCCGCCGTGACACCGCCGGTGCGGGTGCTGAGCCCCGTCAGCCGCCGGTTCCACAGCACGTCCCCTCCCCTGCGCTGCAGTTCGGCCAGGAGGATCCGTTCGTTCTTGCTCTGTTCGAGGAAGTGAAGCCCCGGATGCGGGGTCAGCCCCTCCCCGAGGGCCGCCAAGGGGACCTCCCCGAAGGACCGCCGGCCGTAGCCGGGCTTGATGCTGAAGGCCTTCTGGGCCTGCTCGAGCACCGGGCCGATCACCCCCAGCTGGTCGTAGATCTCCATGGTGCGCGACTGGATCCCGAGCGCCCGGGACTCCCGGGTGGGCTCGCCCTTGCCGTCTGCGAGTACGGCGTCCACGCCGAGCCCGCGCAGCCAGGCCGCGAGCATCAGTCCGGTGGGTCCGGCGCCGACGATCAGGACGTCGGTGCTCACCTCGGAGGCGGCCATGGTCAGCCGGCCGCGAGCGAGAGGATGAGGGACCCGTGGCCCGGCAGGGTCACCGTATCGGTCCCGGTGCGGACCCCGTCCACCGTGGAGAGCAGCACCTGCGCCCCGTCGGCGGCCAGGGGGACCTCGCACTCGGCGGCGCCGAAGTTCAGGAGCACCGCAGTTCGCCCGCGTCGCAGCAGCAGCCAGCGGGCCGCCTCGTCGAACTCCACCCCGATCGAGCGGAAGTCGCGGGTGTTGAGGTCCGGCTCGGTGGCCCGCAGCCGGATCAGCTCCCGGTAAGTGTTCAGCAGCTGCCGGTGTTCGGGCTTTTCGCTTTCGGCCCAGTCGAGCTTGGCCGACTCGAAGGTCGCCGGATCCTGCGGGTTGGGCACCGCCTCGGGGTCCCACCCCATGCGCTCGAACTCCCGGAGCCGTCCCTCGGCGGTCGCCCTGCCCAGTTCCGGTTCGGGATGAGAGGTGAAGAACGGCCACGGCGTGGTGGCGCCGTACTCCTCGCCCATGAACAGCATGGGGGTGAAGGGTCCGGCAACGGTCAGCACCGCGGCCTGTGCGAGCTGGGCGGGGTTCAGGGCGGCACTGATCCGGTCGCCGGCGGCCCGGTTGCCGATCTGGTCGTGGTTCTGCGCGCAGACGACCAGCTGCAGCGGGGACACCCGGTCGGCGTCGAGGCGCCGGCCGTGGCTGCGCTCCCGGAAGGAGGAGTAGGTCCCGTTGTGGAAGAACCCCTCCTTCAGGACCTTGGCGAGGGCGCCGACGGAGTTGAAGTCCTCGTAGTAGCCCTCGGTCTCGCCGGTCAGGTTCACGTGCACCGCGTGGTGGAAGTCGTCGCTCCACTGCCCGGCGAGCCCGTAGCCGTTCACGGTGCGGGCCTCGATCAGGCGCGGATTGTTGAGGTCGGATTCCGCAATGAGGAACAGGGGCTTGCCGAGTTCCGCCGCGCAGGCGTCGGTCTCGGCAGCGAATTCCTCGAGGATGTGCACGGCGCGTTCGTCGTGCAGCGCGTGGACGGCGTCAAGCCGCAGCCCGTCGACGTGGTAGTCGCGGAACCACATGAGCAGGTTCTCGATGACGTACCGCCGGACCTCATCGGAGGCCGGGCCGTCGAGGTTCAGGGAGTCGCCCCAGGTGTTGCTCAGGCCCTCGGTGAGGTAGGGGCCGAACTGGCCGAGGTAGTTGCCGCTGGGCCCCAGGTGGTTGTAGACGACGTCCTGGATGACGCCAAGGCCGCGCTGGTGGGCGGCGTCGACGAAGCGCTGGTAGGCCGCCGGGCCGCCGTAGGTCTCCTGGACGGCGTACCAGAGCACCCCGTCGTAGCCCCAGTTGTGCGTTCCGTTGAATGCGTTGACCGGGAGCAGTTCGACATACCGGACGCCGAGGTCAACGAGGTAGTCGAGCCGTTCGATGGCGGCGTCGAGGGTCCCCTCACGGGTGAAGGTCCCAAGGTGCATCTCGTAGATCACCCCGCCGTCCATCCCGGGTGAGGACCAGCCGGCGTCCTGCCACTCGTGCGCGGCCGGGTCGAAGGTCCGGGACAGGGCATGGACGCCGTCGGGCTGGCGGCGCGAGCGCGGATCCGGCACGGCGGTGGATGACCCGTTCACCTTGTACCCGTAGTCGATTCCGGGCCCGGAGGGTGCGTCCGCCGGGGCGTTCCACCAGCCGCCGGTGGAGGCGCTCATCGGGTAATCGGTGCCGTTGGCGGTCAGGATCAGGGACTCCGCGCGGGGGGCCCAGACGTCGAACGTGCTCATGCTGCATCCTCCTTGGTGAGAAGCGCTACGGGTAGGGCTGAGAACAGGTCGGCGACCGGGACGGTGCCGCCGTCGAACGTTTCGCCGGTGAGGGCGGAGGTGTAGCGGCCTTCGGGAAGCTCAACGGTGGTGCCGTTCCAGCCGCCGGCCTGGTCGAGCCCGGCGGGCAGGCGGGTGACGAGCGTCAGGGCGCCGCCGCGGTCGAAGGCGAAGAGGTGGTCCGCTGCGGGCCCGGAGGCGTGCACCGCCTCGTACCCGGCGAACAGCTCCGGCCGGTCCCGGCGGAGCCGCAGCGCGCGGGAGACGACGAGCAGCTTGGCCCGCCCGTCCTCGCCCACTGCGGGCTGGGCGCCGAAGTCGAGGTCGGTGAGGGCCTGCTTCCGGGCCCCGTAGTCGACCTCGCGCCGGTTGTCGGGGTCGACGAGGGAGGTGTCCCAGAACTCGGTGCCCTGGTAGACGTCGGGGACGCCGGGCATCGTGAGCTGCAGGAGCTTCATCGCCAGGGAGTTCGACCACCCGGGGTGCTGGATCAACTCCACAAAGGAGGTCAGAAGCTCCGACACGCGCGCGTCGTCGAACGCGGCGTCGACGGCGGCGTGCATCGCCGCTTCGAATTCCTCGTCCGGTGCGGTCCAGTGGGTGCTGGCGTCGGCCTCGCGTGCGGCCTTTTCGGCGTAGGCGTGGGCGCGTTCCCGGCTCAGCGGCCACGCTCCGATCAGGGACTGCCACAGCAGCGGCGCGAAGGACGCGTCGCCGATCGGTGCGGCCTCGTTGAGAGCGGCAAGGGCCGAGGCCCACTCCCCGGGCAGTTCGGAGAGGACGGTGATGCGTGCCCGGGTGTCCTCGCTGCGCTTGGTGTCGTGGGTGCTGAGCGTGGTCATCGACAGCGGGTTGCCGGTCGAGCGCCCGAGCAGGCGGCGGTGCATCTCCAGCGGATCGAGCGCGAAGATCGACGGGTCCGCGCCCACCTCATTGAGCGAAACGAGGCGGTTGTAACGGTAAAACGCGGTGTCCTCCACGCCCTTGGCCATGACCATGCCCGAAGTCTGCTGGAACCTGCGGGCCAGTTCCGTAAGTTCAGCGTCCGGGCCGCCCTCAAGGAACGGGTCAAGGAGCGGGTGAAGGGTCTTGACGGCGGCGGCCAGGTCGGGGCGGCGCACCGAGGCGTCCCGCACGGCGTCCGCGAGGTAGCCGGCGCCGTCGGGCAGGTAGCTGCGGTAGACGGGGAAGCAGGTCAGCAGTTCGGCCAGGGCGTCGGCGGCCTCGGCCGGGTCGAGGCCCGCATCCCCGGGGACGAGCCGGGCCAGCCGCAGCACTTCCGAGCGCAGGATCCCGTCGGTGATCCCCCGCTTGGTGCCGTGGATCATTTCGTGGAACGGCTCGACGGGCACCAGGGAGGTCAGTTCGTGTTCCCCGGCCGGATCGGTGAACAGCCGATCGATCTCGGCGAGCGCGTCGTAGCCGGTGGTTCCCTCGCACGCCCAGCCCTCTGGAAGCTCCTCCCCCGGTTCGAGGATCTTCTCGACCAGGACGTAGGCGCCGCCGGTGAGGCGGCGCAGGTCTGTCAGGTAGCCGACGGGGTCGGCGAGGCCGTCGGGGTGGTCGATGCGCAGCCCGTCCACGAGCGCGTCGTCGAACCAGCTGCGGACCTCACTGTGGCTTTCCTCGAAGACCCAGGGCACCTCGACGCGCAGGCCGGCGAGGGTGTTCACGCCGAAGAAGCGGCGGTAGTTCAGTTCGCTGTCGGCGCGCCGCCAGTTCACCAGTTCGTAGTGCTGGCGGGCGTGGACCTCGGCCGCGGTGTCACCGGGGGCGAAGGACCCCTCGGCAAGGGGGAAGCGGTGGTCGTAGTAGCGCAGTGCACCATCGACGATCTCCAGAGCGGACTCCTCGTCCGGGCCGTCCCCGAGTACCGGGATCCGGATGCGGCCCCCGCCGGCGTCCCAGTCGACGTCGAAGGCCTCAACCATGCGGGAGTCCCGGCCCCCGCGCAGCAGCTCCCACCACCAGGGGTTGTCGGCCGGGGTCTCGATGCCCATGTGGTTCGGGACGATGTCAACGAGCACGCCCATCCCGGCGGCCCGCGCGGCGGCGGAAAGCTCGGAGAGAGCCTCCCGTCCGCCGCGGGCCGGGTCGACCGTGGTGGGGTCGGTGACGTCATATCCGTGGCCGGAGCCCTTCTCCGCCGTCAGGATCGGCGAAAGGTACACCCAGTCCACTCCGAGGTCGTGCAGGTACGGCACCAGGGCCGCGGCTTCGCGCAGGTCGAACTCGCTTCGAATCTGCAGCCGGTAGGTCGATTTCGGTGTCTTCACGCATTTCCTCCTGGAGGGATGGGGTGCTGCTGGGTGCCGGGCCCGGATGGGCCCGGCAACCGGATCACGCAGTGCTGCGGACGTGGTGCCGCTTAGGCGGAGCCGGTCTTCGACGTGACCTCGTTGGCGAGGATCGCCAGCGACGCCGCCACCGAGTGGTCGTGATCCTCGGCTTCGGTGTGCGACCTCAGCACGACCATCGACTTGGCCTCGACGGAGATCGTCGTCCCGGCCGGAATGGCCTCGGTGTCCGCGTACTTGCCCGCGGTGTCGATGACCTCGTCCCAGGACGGCGCGTACTCCTCGGCCGGGATGGTTAAGTCGACTGCCTCGTCGTGGGCGTTGAAGTACATCAGGAAGTTGGCGTCGGTGATGCGCTGGCCGCGCGCGTCACGTCCCCGGATTCCCTGCCCGTTGAGGAAGACCCCGATCGAGCGGCCGAAGCCGCTGTCCCAGTCCTCGGGTGCCATGAGCTCGCCGGAAGTGTCGAGCCACACGATGTCCGGCAGCGCCTCGCCCTCGCCCCGGCGGACCGGACGGCCGTCGAAGAAGCGGCGGCGGCGGAAGGTCGGGTGCTCAGACCGCAGGCGGTTGACGGCCGCCGTGAACTCGAGCAGGGGCTGGTCCATCTTGTCCCAGTGCACCCAGCTGAGCTCGGAGTCCTGGGCGTAGGTGTTGTTGTTGCCGTCCTGGGTGCGCCCGAGCTCGTCGCCGTGCAGGAGCATGGGGACGCCCTGGGAGAGCAGCAGGGTGGCGATGAAGTTGCGCTGCTGGCGTGCGCGCAGCCCCAGCACCTTCGGGTCGTCGGTGGGGCCTTCGACGCCGCCGTTCCAGGACCGGTTGTGCGATTCGCCGTCGTTGTTGTTCTCTCCGTTGGCCTCGTTGTGCTTCTCGTTGTAGGAGACGAGGTCGCGCAGGGTGAAGCCGTCGTGGGCCGTAACGAAGTTGATCGAGGCCACGGGCCGGCGGGCGGAGTGCTCGTAGAGGTCGGCCGAACCGGTGAGGCGGGAGGCGAACTCGCCGATGCTTGAGGGCTCGCCGCGCCAGAAGTCGCGCACGGTGTCCCGGTACTTGCCGTTCCACTCGGTCCACTGCGGCGGGAAGTTGCCCACCTGGTAGCCGCCGGGTCCGACGTCCCACGGCTCGGCGATCAGCTTCACCTGGGAGACCACCGGGTCCTGCTGGACGAGTTCGAAGAACGCCGAGAGCCGGTCGACCTCGTAGAACTCGCGGGCCAGGGCGGAGGCGAGGTCGAAGCGGAAGCCGTCGACGTGCATCTCGGTCACCCAGTAGCGCAGAGAGTCCATGAGCAGCTGCAGCGAGTGGGGGTTGCCGACGTTCAGGGAGTTGCCCGTGCCGGTGTAGTCCATGTAGTACTGCTTGTCGTCTTCAACGAGGCGGTAGTAGGCCGAGTTGTCGATGCCGCGCATGGAGAGGGTCGGACCGAGGTGGTTGCCCTCCGCCGTGTGGTTGTAGACCACGTCGAGGATCACTTCGATACCGGCGAGGTGGAGTTCCTTGACCATCGCCTTGAACTCCTGGACCTGCTCGCCCTGGTCTCCTGCTGAGCCGTAGCTGTTGTGCGGGGCGAAGAACCCGATGGTGTTGTAGCCCCAGTAGTTGGAGAGTCCCTTTTCCTGCAGGGTGCTGTCGTTGACGAACTGGTGCACCGGCATCAGTTCGATGGCGGTGACGCCGAGCTTCTGCAGGTGGGCGACGACGGCGGGGTGCGCCACGCCGGCGTAGGTGCCGCGCTGCTCCTCAGGGATCTCGGGGTGCAGCTGGGTCAGGCCCTTGACGTGCGCCTCGTAGATGACCGACTGGTGGTAGGGGGTGCGCGGCATGCGGTCACCATCCCAGTCGAAGAACGGGTTGACGACGACGCCGAGCATCATGTGCGGGGCGGAGTCCTCGTTGTTGACCGAGAACTCGTCCCCGAAGTTGTAGCCAAAGAGCGCCTGGTCCCAGTCGATCTGTCCGTGGACGGCTTTGGCGTACGGGTCGAGCAGCAGTTTGTTCGGGTTGCAGCGGTGCCCCTCGGCGGGGTTGTTCGGGCCGTGGACCCGGTAGCCGTACTTCTGGCCGGGGGCGACCTGCGGCAGGTAGCCGTGCCAGACGTAGCCGTCGACTTCCTTCAGGGGGATCTGCGTCTCGGTGCCGTCATCGTCAAACAGGCAGAGCACGACGGACTCCGCAATTTCACTGTAGAGCGCGAAGTTCGTCCCCGTACCGTCATAGGTCGCCCCCAGGGGATACGCTTCGCCGGGCCATAGTTCCATGTTTGTGCTCCTTGGTGTGTTCATCGAAAGTGTGTTGGTGGGGGAAAGTCAGGATGGGCCGGGGCTGCCGGTGCGGCGCCCGGGATCGGCGGTCCGCGCCGGCAGGCCGCGCGGACCGCAGCCGGCGCCGGGGCGCCTTCCCATGGTGTACCTCACGCGGGTAACGGGCACGTGAACACCGGTCAATCCGGTACCGCCAGGAGGCCGGCGACGACGGCGCCGATCTCCCCCGGGAGTTCCGAGACGATCACCGGGCCCCGCTGCGCCGCCCGCTGGCCGGCCCGGCCGTGGATCAGCGCCGCGGCCGCGGCCACGGCGGCCCACTTCGCGCCCTCGGGCACGCCGGCCCGGGCGGCGGCGGAGCCGTCCTCGGCCGCTGCGGCGGCGAGGGCGCCGAGGATGCCCGCGAGGGTGTCCCCGGACCCGGCGGTGGCCAGCCAGGGCGTGGCGTCGGCCTGGCTGAAGATCTCCCCGCTCGGCGCTGCGGTCACCGTCGTGTAGCCCTTGAGCAGCACGGTGGCCCCGGTGAGGCGCGCCGTCTCCAGCGCGTACTCGGCCGGCGACGCCTCGATGGCTTCGCGGGTGGCCGGGCGGCCGCGGCCGGCGAGAAAGGCGACGAGTTCGCCGGCATGCGGGGTGAGGATCACCTGGGGGCCCACCGTCCGGGGCACCTCGGCGAGCGCTCCGGCGTCGACGACGACGGGGAGCCCGCTGGTGATCGCGTCCCGCGCGCGGCGGGCCTGCTCGGGGTCCCCGACCGCTCCGGGCCCCACGAGCCAGGCCTGGGACCGGGCTTCGGCAACGCTACCGGTGGAGCACACCGCTTCGGGGTGAACGCTGTTGATGAGGGCCCCGACGCTGCGCGGGCCGAGGTAGCGCACCATGCCGACACCGGTGGCCAGGGCGGCGCCGGTGGCCAGGACCGCGGCCCCCGGGTACTGTTCGGAGCCGGCGGCGATGCCGAGCACACCGCGGGTGTATTTGTGGTCGGTGGTCCGGGGCCTGCGGTAGAGCGCGGCGGCGTCGGAGAGTTCGAGGCGGCGGACCGCCGGTGCGGGCGCGGCGCCGTTGGCCAGTCCCAGGCCGATGTCGATGACGTTGAGTTCCCCGGCCGCGAGCGCTCCGGCTCCGGTGAGCAGCCCGGCCTTGGCGGCGCCGAAGGTCGCCGTGGCGTCGGCGCGCAGCACCGGGCCCTCGACCCGCCCGGAGTCAAGGTCGACCCCGCTGGGTCCGTCACAGGCCAGCACCTGCGGCCCGCGGTCACCGCGCGGGCCGGCCTTGGCGTTGAGGGCGTCGATCAGGTCCGCCACCGGGCCGCGGAGGGCTCCGCTGGCGCCGGTGCCGAGGATGCCGTCGAGGATCAGGTCCGCCGAGGCGCACCGTGCGGCCAGCGCGTCCGTGGTGTCGGCGGTGAGCCGCTCGAGGCGGCCTCCGGCCGCGGTGAAGGCGGCCAGGGCGTCGGGGTGGATCCGTTCGGAGACGGCGACGGCGGTGGCGCCCATGCCGCGCCGGGCCAGCCGCGCCGCGGCGTAGAGGGCGTCGCCGCCGTTGTTGCCGCCGCCGGCCAGCACCACGACCGTCCGCCCGTACAGGCCGCCGGAGTTCTGGAGCATGCCGGCCGCCACGGCGAAGAGCCCGTGGGCGGCCTTCTGCATCAGCGCAGCGCCCTGCCCGGCAGCGAGGAGGGGTTCCTCGGCTGCGCGGACCTGGCCGGCGGTGAAGGCTTGAAGCATATGTACGAGCTTAGCGGCCAGCACCAAATTAGTCAGTCTGGTTACTATTTACCCCGGCGCCTCGGCGACGACCATGGCGCTCGCGAGGCCCCCGTCGTGGCTCATCGACAGGTGCCAGGAGGCGATGCCCTTTCGCCGGGCGGCCTCGTCCACGGTGCCCGTGAGCACGATCGAGGGCGCGCCGGCCTCGTCGACGCGCACCTCGCAGTCCTGCCAGTTCATGCCGGCGGGCGCCCCGAGGGCTTTGGCCACAGCCTCCTTGGCGGCGAACCGCGCCGCCAAGGAACGGATGTGCAGCCCGCGCTCCGCAGGGACGAACAGCCGGTCGATCAGCCCCGGGGTGCGCTCGACCTGACGCCGGAACCGGTCGACGTCGACGACGTCGACCCCGATTCCGACGATCACGGCCGGGCCCTGCCCGGGGTGTTACTCAACGGTGACCGACTTGGCGAGGTTGCGCGGCTGGTCGACGTCGTAGCCCTTCGCCGAGGCCAGGGCCAGGGCGAAGATCTGCAGCGGGACGGTGGTCAGCAGCGGTGCCAGCAGGGTGGGGCTGGCCGGCACGTAGAACACGTGCTCGGAGTACGCCTCGACCGAGGTGTCACCCTCTTCGGCGATCACGATGGTGATGGCGCCGCGGGCGCGGATCTCCTGGACGTTGGAGACCACCTTGGCGTGGAGCGAGTTCGGCGCCGAGGACGAGGGCATGACGACGACGACCGGCTGGCCCTCCTCGATCAGGGCGATCGGGCCGTGCTTCAGCTCGCCGGCTGCGAAGCCTTCGGCGTGGATGTAGGCCAGTTCCTTGAGCTTCAGGGCGCCTTCCATGGCGACCGGGAACCCGACGTGGCGGCCCAGGAAGAGCACCGACTTGGCCCCGGACATGTCCCGGCCGAGCTGCTTGATCTTGTCGGCGTCGTCGAGGATGGCCTGGATCTTCGCCGGAACCGCGGCGAGGTCCTCCATCACCTCGGCGATCTCGTCGCGGAACTTGTTGCCGCGCAGCTGCGCCAGGTACAGGCCCAGCAGGTAGGCGGCGGTGATCTGCGCGAGGAACGCCTTGGTCGAGGCAACGGCGATCTCGGGCCCGGCGTGGGTGTAGAGCACGGCGTCGGACTCGCGCGGGATGGTCGAGCCGTTGGTGTTGCAGATGGCCACCACCTTGGCGCCCTGCTCGCGGGCGTAACGCACCGCCATCAGGGTGTCCATGGTCTCGCCCGACTGGGAGATGGCCACGACGAGGGTCTTCTCGTTGACGATCGGGTCGCGGTAGCGGAACTCGTGGGACAGCTCGACCTCGGTGGGGATCCGGCACCAGTGTTCGATGGCGTACTTGGCCACCTGGCCGGCGTAGGCGGAGGTGCCGCACGCCAGGACCACGATCTTGTCGACGGTGCGCAGGATGGACTCGCTGATCCTCAGCTCGTCGAGCACCAGGTTGCCGGCGGCGTCGGAGCGGCCCAGCAGGGTCTGGCCCACGGCGTCGGGCTGGTCGTTGATCTCCTTCTCCATGAAGGAGTCGTAGCCGCCCTTTTCGGCCGCGGCGGCGTCCCAGTTGACGTGGAACTCCCGGCCTTCGGCGGGTGCGCCGAAGAAGTCGGTGATGGTGACCTCGTCGGGGGTGATGGTGACGATCTGGTCCTGGCCGAGTTCGACGGCGCGGCGGGTGAAGTCGATGAAGCCCGAGACGTCCGAGCCGAGGAAGTTTTCGCCGTCGCCGAGTCCGACGACGAGCGGGGAGTTCCGGCGGCCGGCGACGACGACGCCGGGCTGGTCCTCGTGGATGGCGAGCAGGGTGAAGGCGCCCTCAAGGCGCTGGCAGGCCTCCTGCATGGCCTGCGTCAGCAGGTCGCCGGAGGCGCCGCTGTCCACCAGCCCGCGGTAGATGGAGCCGATCAGGCCGGCGGCCACCTCGGTGTCGGTGTCGGAGAGGAACTCGATGCCGGCGGCTGACAGGTCGGCCTTGAGCTCGGCGAAGTTTTCGATGATGCCGTTGTGGATCACGGCGAGCCGGCCCTTGTCGGCGAGGTGCGGGTGGGCGTTCTGGTCGTTGGGGCCGCCGTGGGTGGCCCAGCGGGTGTGGCCGATGCCCGTCAGCGAGCGCGGCAGCGGTGCGGCGGCGAGTTCGTCGACGAGGTTGGTGAGCTTGCCGGCCTTCTTGCGGGACTCGATGCCCGACGGCGTGAGCACTGCCACCCCGGCGGAGTCATAGCCGCGGTATTCGAGGCGGCGCAGTCCTTCCATGACGACGTCGAGCGCTCCGTGCTGGCCGTCAGTGCCGGCCCCACCATTGACTGCAGGCACCGTGGTGTCCAGTGCCTGATTTCCCTGGCCGTGGTCCCGGCCTACATAACCTACGATTCCACACATGCCTCCAAGCCTACCGGCACGGTGCGTTTGTTAATGTAAGGGCCACGGGGCAGAATCCTAAGGGTGAGCGAACGAAGCCCCGGCACCCAGCAGGCGAACGGCGCCGAAACCTTCACCCCGTTCGTCGAGCTCGACCGGCCGATGTGGTCGCGCCTCTCAATGGAGATGCAGTCACCGCTCACCGTCGAAGACGCCCAGCGGCTCCGCGGCCTGGGCGATGTCCTCAGCCTCGAGGAGATCCGCGAGGTGTATCTTCCCTTGTCACGGCTGCTGAACCTGTATGTGGCCGCCGCCGGGGAACTGCATGCCGCAACCACCACCTTCCTCGGGGAGAAGACCACCCGCACCCCCTTCGTGATCGGGGTGGCCGGCTCGGTGGCGGTGGGCAAGTCCACCACGGCCCGGGTGCTGCAGGAGCTGCTGCGGCGCTGGCCCGACACCCCCAATGTGGAGTTGGTCACTACCGACGGCTTCCTCTACCCCAACGCCGAGCTCGAGCGGCGCGGCCTGATGCAGCGCAAGGGCTTCCCGGAGTCCTACGACCGCCGCCGGCTGCTGCGTTTCGTCAGCGAGGTCAAGAGCGGCGCCGAGGAGGTCCGCGCCCCCTGGTACTCGCACCTTTCCTATGACATCGTTCCGGGCCGGGAAATCGTGGTGCGCCGCCCCGACGTGCTGATCGTGGAGGGGCTCAACGTCCTGGCCCCGGCGCGGCCGCGGGCGGACGGGCGCACCGGGCTGGCGGTGAGCGACTTCTTCGACTTCTCCATCTATGTCGATGCGAAGACCTCCTACATCGAGGAGTGGTACATCCAGCGGTTCCAGTCGCTGCGCAGCGGTGCGTTCGCCGACCCCCAGTCCTATTTCCACCGCTACGCGGCCCTGACGGACGAAGAAGCCTCCACCACCGCCCGGGGCATCTGGAAGCGCATCAACGAACCGAACCTGATCATGAACGTCCTGCCCACCCGCGGCCGGGCGCAGCTCGTGCTCACCAAGGAAGCCGATCACTCGATCCGGCGAATGCTGCTGCGGAAGACGTGAGGACGCCCGGTCAGCGGCGCCTCGGCGCCGGTCCGGTGGCCGCCGCCGTCCTCGCCGTCCTCCTCACCGGCTGTGGCGGAGGGCCCGACGGCTCCGGAGCAGGGGCGCCGGCGTCAACGGCGGAACTTCCCGCGCCCGCCCAGCGCAGCCCCGCCGCGGCCCCCGCGAAGGAGGGCACGCAGGCCGCCGCGCCGGCACCGGCCAAAGCCGGTTCGGACAATGCCGCGTCGGACAAAGCCATGCCCGACAAGGCGCATTCCGACCCGGCCTCCCCCGGCGTCGTGGTGAACAAGCGCCGCCCGCTGTCGCCGCAGGACTTCGTCCCGCCGAAGCTTGTGGTGCCCCGGGTCGAGCGCACCGTGGCCGCCGAGCGCGTGCGCCTGCGCCCCGACGCGGCGGCGGCGGTGGAGAAGATGTTCGCGGCCGCAGCGGCCGACGGGGTGGGGCTCACGCTGGTCAGCGGGTACCGCTCGTTCGAGGAGCAGGCGGCGACCTACAACCACTGGGTGGGCCAGTACGGCGATGAGGCGCAGGCGGACGAGGTGTCGGCGCGCGCGGGCCATTCGGAGCATCAGACCGGGCTGGCCTTCGACATCGGCCAGGCCGACGGCACCTGCACGCTGGTGCTGTGTTTCCGGGACACCGAGGCCGCCCGGTGGACCGCACAGCACGCCGCCCGGTACGGCTTCATCTTGCGCTACCCGCAGGGACACCACGAGGTTACCGGGTTCTCGGCCGAGTCCTGGCACTTCCGCTATGTCGGACCGGAGATCGCCGGGGCGATGAAGGCGGCGGGCACCGCGACCCTCGAGGAGCATTTCGGGCTTCCGCCCGCACCGGGGTACTAGCCCCCGGTTCTTCCCCACCGGTCCGCGGCGTCCCCTACCCTTGGGACCATGGGGGCTGGAGAGAGCGAAGCGGGAATCAGAACGGAGCCGGGGACCCGCCGATCCGAAGCGTGGACGTTCATTGCGGTTGTCGCACTGCTCTGCGGCAGCCTGCTGTGCCTCCTCTCGCTCGGGGTCTACGTGCACAAGCCGGCGGACTCGGCGTCCTTTCTCTGCCACGAGTCCCACGGCCCGGGCACCGCGGGGCTTGATCTCCCGTCGTCGGAGTTCAACGAAGGCTCCGTCGTCCGCGGTGAATGGACCATCTGGCCCATGGGGATCGAGTGCACCTGGCAGTCAACGGTGAACGGCAGGAAGGTCACGTACCAGTCCTGGGGTTGGGCAATCACCTGGGTCATGGCCACCGGGCTCGTTCTCACAGCCGGAGGGGTTGGCGCCGCGTCGCGCGCGAGAGGCAAACAGAAAGTGAACTGAACGGCGCGTGATACTCCGCCCTGCACCTCTGACTAATCGAGGAATTGCGGCGATGCAGAAGGCCCCGGCTTCAGGATCACGGAGGCCGCCGCCGCGCGGCCCGCTCCTAGACCGCCGGGGCCGGCTGCAGGGCGAGCCGGGTGCGGACCGTCTCGGCCAGCTCCCCCGCAATGCGCTGTGCGGTGTCCATGTCGGCGGCTTCGACCATCACCCGCACCACGGGTTCGGTGCCCGAGGGGCGCAGCAGCACCCGGCCGGTCTCGCCGAGCACCTCCTGGGCCTCGCGCACAGCCTGCTGCACGCCGGCGTCAGTTTTCACTGCGGCCCGGTCGACGCCCTTGACGTTGGTCAGCACCTGCGGAAGCTTGTTCATCACCCCGGCGAGGTCTTTCAGGCTCCGCCCGGTGGCGGCGACCTGTGCGGCGAGCTGAAGCCCGGTCAGGACGCCGTCGCCCGTGGTGGCGTACTCGGCGAAGATGACGTGGCCCGACTGCTCGCCGCCGAGGCTGTAACCGCCGTCGCGCATCTCTTCGAGGACGTACCGGTCCCCCACCCCGGTCTCGCGGATGGTAATGCCGGCGTCGCGCAGGGCCAGCTTGAGTCCGAGGTTGCTCATCACGGTGGCCACGAGGGTATTGTCGGTCAGCCGGCCGGCCTCGTTCATGGCGATCGCCATCACGGCCATGATCTGGTCGCCGTCCACCACCGTGCCTTCGTGGTCCACCGCGAGGCAGCGGTCGGCGTCGCCGTCGTGGGCGATGCCAAGGTCCGCGCCGTGCTCGAGCACGGCGGCCTGGAGGCGTTCCATGTGGGTGGAGCCGTAGCCGTCGTTGATGTTGTTGCCGTCCGGGTCGGCTCCGATGACGATGATTTCGGCGCCGGCGTTGGAGAAGACCTCCGGGGAGCAGCCGCTGGCTGCGCCGTGGGCGCAGTCGAGGACCACCTTGAGCCCCTCGAGCCGGTGCGGGAGGGTCTGGAGCAGGTGCACGATGTAGCGGTCCTCGGCGTCGGCGAAGCGCCGGATCCGCCCGACGTCGGCGCCTACGGGCCGCGGCTGGGGCTTGGCCAGCTCCGCTTCGATGGCGTCCTCGAGGGCGTCGTCGAGCTTCTGTCCGCCGCGGGCAAGGAATTTGATGCCGTTGTCCGGCGCGGGGTTGTGCGAGGCGGAGATCATGACGCCGAAGTCGGCGTCGAGGTCGGCCACGAGGAAGGCCGCGGCAGGCGTCGGGAGCACCCCGGCGTCGTAGACGTCGATACCGGAGCTGGCGAGCCCGGCCTCAATGGCCGCGGCGATGAAATCCCCGCTGATGCGGGGGTCCCTGGCGATGACCGCCGTGGGCCTGCGCCCGCCTTCGACCGCGTTGTGGCCGAGCACCACGGCAGCCGCCTGGGCAAGCTGCAGGGAGAGTTCCGCCGTGATCAGGCCGTTGGCCAGTCCACGGACGCCGTCGGTACCAAATAATGTGCTCATCGCTGTACATCCTAGGTGAGAAACGGTGGCAGCGGCCCGCAGGCTTGCCCACGCTGGGGTTAAAGCGCAGCGCCCGCCCGGCAGGCCGGACGGGCGCTGGTGATGCTTGGAACGAAGCGGTAAGACTAGCGCTTCGAGTACTGCGGGGCCTTGCGGGCCTTCTTGAGACCGGCCTTCTTGCGCTCGATCACGCGGGCGTCGCGGGTCAGGAAGCCGGCCTTCTTCAGAGCCGGGCGGTTGTTCTCCCGGTCGATCTCGTTCAGGGTGCGGGCGACGCCGAGGCGCAGTGCGCCGGCCTGGCCGGAGGGGCCACCGCCGTGGATGCGGGCGATGACGTCGTAGGCGCCGTCCAGCTCGAGGAGCTTGAACGGGTCGTTGACTTCCTGCTGGTGCAGCTTGTTCGGGAAGTAATCGGCGAGCTCGCGCCCGTTGACGATCCACTTGCCGGTGCCGGGGACGAGGCGCACGCGGGCGACTGCTTCCTTGCGTCGTCCAACAGCGCCGCCGCCGACGGTGAGCGCGGGGCGCTCTTTCGTCGCGGTTTCGCTGGCCTCGGTGGACTCTGAGGTGTAGCTCGTAAGCTCCTCAGTTGAATCATTCAGCTCTTCAGGGTTCTGAGCCACGGTTCTCCTTGAATTAATTTCTTAGTGTGTGGTGGCCAGGACTACTGGGCGACCTGGGTGATTTCGTAAGTCTTAGGCTGCTGGGCACCGTGGGGGTGCTCGGCGCCGCGGTAGACCTTGAGCTTGCCGATCTGCTGGGCAGCCAGCGAGTTCTTGGGGAGCATGCCCTTAATGGCCTTCTCCACCGCGCGCTCCGGGTTCTTCTCCAGGAGTTCGGCGTAGTTGGTGGACTTCAGGCCGCCCGGGAAACCCGAGTGGCGGTAGGCGCGCTTCTGCTCGAGCTTGGCGCCGGTGAGGGCAACCTTGTCGGCGTTGATGATGATGACGAAATCGCCCATATCCATATGGGGTGCAAAGGTCGGCTTGTGCTTTCCGCGCAGCAGGATGGCGGTCTGGCTGGCAAGACGGCCTAGGACAACGTCGGTTGCGTCAATGACGTGCCACTGGCGGGTGATGTCGCCTGGCTTCGGGGTGTACGTGCGCACGGTTATGGCCTTCGTTTCTTATTCGGTGTCGCCCACACCACGGATTTTTCCGTAGACGCAGGCTCAGCTTATTCATGCGTTACCGGAACTTCAGGTGAGGGCTGAAATACAACCAGTTATCCCGGAAACCTCGGCTGCTCCTCCGGGCCAGGTGGCTCTGCAACTGAGCCGCTCCGAAGGCGCAGACGTATCGAGTTGGGATACGCACAACGACTACCAAGGTTAGCGCGGGGCAGGGCCTCAGGTCAAAAGCACTTGGCCGGCCCGTCCGGAGCCCCCACTTCGGACCCAACCGCACCTTTGGCGCACTGCTGGCGCACCCTTCCCGCAGGAAACCCGCAGGACATTCACAGGAGTATCAGGGTTCCCACAGGATCGGCACAGATCCCACTATAAGGGCGCATTCGGTTGCTAGCTTGTGATCAGAGCTGGCGCTGGGCCAGCCGCAGCCACGGGCAATCCGTCCACGGTTCGTCCTGAAAATCCCAAGGAGTTAGTCATGCTCGCACTTTACGCAACGGTCTCAACCGTCCTTCACACCGCCAAGGCCCGCCTCATCCGCGAGGAAAAGGGCGCCACCATGGTGGAGTACGGCATCATGGTCGCCTTCATCGCCGTCCTCGTCCTGGCCGCGGTCATCATTCTCGGCCCCGAAATCGCTCAGATGTTCACGGACGTCAGCGACGAACTGGACGACGTGCCGGCAGGCCCCTAATTTCGAGTTGCGCCCCTGGTGACGGCCTCGCCGCACCAGGGGCGCCTTTCTATCCAGTGCCACTCCTTCCGGAACGGGGAACGGTCGTGAAGAGATTGTGCAGGGAACGCGGCGCCGTTGCCGTGGAGACGGCCATGCTGCTGCCGCTTCTTCTCATCATCCTGATCGGCATGGTGGAGTTCGGTCGCGCTTATAACGTGCAGATCGCACTCACCCATGCGGCCCGCGAAGGGGCACGGCACGCCGCAATCCATCTGGGGCAGCCCACCCTGGATCTGACCAACACCACGCTTGAAGCCTCGCCCAGTCTCGAAGATCTGACTGTGGCCGTTGTGCCTACGGGCGACTGCTCCGACCCCGATGAAACCGTCACGATTAGGACCACTGTGACCCTGAACTCGATGACCGGTCTGCTCGAAGCGCAATTTCTGGATTTGCCGGCACTGTTCCCGCTGGACCTCGAGGGGATTGGACAAATGCGATGCGGCGGTTGATAACACTGCTCAAGCGATTAACAGGAGACAACAGCCAACAGGGTGCGTCCACAGTCATCGTGGCGGTCCTGATGGTGGCCCTGTTGGGCTTTACTGCTCTGGTCGTGGACGTGGGGGCAATGTACGCCGAGAAGGCGCAACTTCAGAACGGCGCCGACGCCGCGGCCCTTGCCATCGCGGGTGACTGTGCGCGCGGAGATCTCTGCACGATCGCGGCCGTTACCCCGACGGGCGAGGACATGGCCGACGGAAACGCCAACGACGACTCAAGCGGCGTTGCTTCAATTGACCTTTCGGTACCCGGGACTGTGCGCGTTGAAACCAATGCGCGCGACGCAGCAACAGGGGCAGACAGCCTCTCGCTCAATTTCGCACGGATCTTCGGCATCGAGACCTCGGATATTGGCGCGTCCGCCGAGGCCTCCTGGGGGCCACCCTCGGGCGGCTCCGCCTTCCCCTGGACTGTCAGCAAGTGCATCTTCATGCAGTTTCTTTCTTCCAGCCAGCGCGCCGAACTCAATGCAACTGGCTCCTTCACCGGCAATCCCAGTTCCGCTCCGGTACTTCTGCGCTACGACACAAGTCCCCCGGTTTTTCCCGGCTGTCCCCCTGAAAACGGGTACCTACCTGGAGGATTTGGATGGCTTGACACGACCGGCGTCGGATGCTCGGCGGAGATCAGCACCAGTGCCACGGTTGATGGGCGACCAGGAAATGTTTATCCGACCGATGCCGAGTGCAACGGCATGCTCGCAACTCTTTTGAACGAACCGGTCCTCATCCCACTGTTTGATCAAGCGACCGCGAACGGATCCAATACGGTATATCGAGTCATCGGCTTCGCGGCCTTCGAAATCACCGCATACAAACTCTCAGGCGGCGGGCCGGGCATGGTGAGCAGCCCAGCACCGGCTGGATGTACCGGAGATTGCCGTGCGATAGCCGGCCGTTTCACCCGCTTTGTCGCTTTGGACGAGATGCCAGTGGCCCCCGGATTGCCTAACTATGGGGCTTCAGTGGTGAGTCTGACACGATGAGCGCACTGTAACCATTTACTGTCGTCCAAAATGGGTCTAACGCTCAGCAGCTATCAAGGAGCATCAAATTGAAGACACGCCTTCTTGGGGGGATTGCAGCCTTACTGCTGGGGGTTATCGGCACAGCGCTGCTTTTTCTCTACGTCCAGGGTGCCGAAGCCCGCGCCCAGGCAAAGCTCGAGCCGGTCAACGTCCTCGTGGTGGTCGAACGCATCCCCGCCGGGACGCCTGCCGAGGAGATCGGCGCCAGCGTCCAGCGGAAGGCGCTTGCAAAGGCGGCGGTTCCCGAGACGGCCGTCGCGGACCTCACAAGCCAGACTGGGAAGGTCACCGCAGCCGATCTCGAACCGGGTGAGCAGGTGCTTTCCACAAAGCTTGTAAACCCCGAGCAGTTCTCGCCCGGGACGGTTCCGGTCCCCGATGGACTCGAGGAGATAACCCTCCTGCTCGCACCCGAACGCATCGTCGGTGCCCGCATTCAGGCCGGTGACAAGGTCGGAGTGTACGCATCGTTCGAAACTGGCAGTGTCCCGGCGGATGCTCCCGTTCCGCCGGAAGTCAAAGGCTGGGGGCAGACAACCAAGGTGCTGTTCCACGACGTGTTAATCACCGCCGTGCAACAGGCGGCCCCAAATACAGAGAGCTCGGCGGGTGATGAAAACGTCGCACTCCCCGGCGGCTCTGCGTTCATCACGGTGGCGCGCACCGATGCTGATGCTGCGAAACTCATCTTTGCAGCCGAGTACGGAAGCCTTTGGCTGTCCAAGGAGTCCGAACTTTCCGAGAACAAAACCCCGCCCATCACCAACCTGGGAAAGATCTGGGAATGACCCGTTTCGTCGCAATCACAGGTGTCCGCGATTTCGAGGGCCGCGTACGCCAGGCCATCGCCGGCGCCCTGCACGGTGACCTTCAGGCACTTCCGCCGGAAGTTCTCGTCAATGGGCCCGATGAACTGCTGCAGGGTTTGACGGGTGCTCCTGCCGAGGTGCTCATCCTCGGTCCCGGGGTGAATATTGAGGACGCGCTCAAGCTTGCAACCGTCTTCGATCTTCAGCACCCGGAGATCAGCCTGCTGCTGGTGACCGAGTCGAACCCCGACCTCCTCCTCCGGGCCATGCACTCCGGCATCCGCGATGTCGTCAGTCCGGATGTCAACGTCAACGACCTGCGGCTGCTGCTCGAACGGGCCTGCCTGTCATCGGCCAGCCGCCGACGCAATCTCGCGCCCGGTCCCGAACTGGAACACGACCGGGGACGCGTCATTGCTGTGATGTCTCCCAAAGGCGGCGTCGGCAAGACGACAGTCGCGACGAACCTGGCAATAGGGCTGGGCAAGGTAGCGCCGATGGGTGTTGTCCTCGTCGACTTAGACCTCCAGTTTGGGGATGTCGCGTCAGGACTGCTGCTCGAACCCGAGCATACAATCAGCGAAGCCGTCCGCGGCGCCGCCGCCCAGGACTCAATGGTGCTCAAGGCCTTCCTCACGCCGCATCCAGCGGGCATCTACACGCTGTGCGCCCCCAAGACGCCGGCCGAGTCCGACTACATCACCGCAGACCATGTCACCCGCCTCCTTGATCAACTGGCGAGTGAATTTAAGTACGTCGTGGTCGACACCGCCCCCGGACTGGGCGAGCATTGCCTCGCCGCGCTGGAGCAGGCAACGGACGGCGTGTGGATTTGCGGCATGGATGTGCCGAGCGTCCGCGGCTTGAACAAGTCGTTCACTGCCCTGAAAGCACTGCAGCTGATGCCGCAGGGACGCCACATCGTTCTCAACTTTGCCGATCGGAAAAGCGGGCTTTCGGTGCAGGACGTCGAGTCCACCATCAATGCCCCAATTGACGTCGTCATCCCGCGGTCCCGCACTCTTCCGTTTTCGACCAACTGTGGCGTTCCGGTACTCCAGGCGAAGACCAAGGACGCGGCAACGGGCGGTTTGCAAAAACTGGTGGACCGCTTTGATCCGAGCTGGGTTCCGCCCCGGAAAATCAAAATGCATCGACGGGAGGTCGTGTCGTGAAGCTTTCGGAAAGAATGTCAAACATCCGCCGGGATGACGCTGCGGGAGGCGTCACTTCCGAACCCGCCGATACCGACCCCTCCCCCGCCGATGTCCCGGTTGATCCCCAGCCCCTCGTCCGGCCGTCCAGCGCTCCGTCCGTTCTGTCCACCCTGGCGGCAGACCGGACCGATACCCCGGTGGACGCGCTCGCTGGATTGAAGCAGAGGGCGGCCAAAGCCCTTTTCGACCGGATGGGCACCCGATTCAGCGATTCCTCAATCTCGGAGGAGGATCTGAGGGCCAGCGCCCGGGACGAGTTGTCGTCCGTCATCGATGAAGAACAGGTGCCCCTGTCGCCCGAGGAACGGCGCCGGCTGATCCGGGAGATCGCTGACGAAGTGATGGGGTACGGGCCACTGCAGCGCATGCTGGAGGACCCCTCGATCACCGAGATTATGGTCAATCGATTCGACCAGATCTACGTGGAGCGCCAGGGGCACCTCGCACTGACTGAAGCACGGTTCAACTCGGACGATCACCTGCGGAAGGTCATTGAGCAGATCGTCTCCCGCGTTGGCCGCCGCATCGATGAATCATCGCCCCTCGTTGACGCGCGCCTTGAAGACGGTTCCCGCGTGAACGCCATCATCCCGCCCCTGGCAGTCAACGGTTCTTCGCTGACCATCAGAAAGTTCAGCAAGGTGCCGCTCACCGTGCAGAACCTCATCGAGTGGGGATCCCTCACTCCCGAGATGGCTGAACTGCTCGATGCCTGTGTCAAGGCAAAGCTGAACATCATCGTGTCCGGGGGTACCGGCACCGGAAAGACGACCATGCTGAATGTCGTCTCATCCTTCATCCCCGAAGGCGACCGGATCATCACCATCGAAGATGCGGTGGAGCTCCAGCTCCAACAGCAACATGTCGTGAGGCTTGAAAGCCGCCCAGCCAATATTGAAGGCAAAGGTGCTATCGGGATTCGGGAGCTGCTTCGGAACTCACTTCGTATGCGCCCCGACCGCATTATTGTGGGCGAGGTACGTGGCGGTGAGTCCCTCGACATGCTGCAGGCGATGAACACCGGGCACGACGGGTCGTTGTCGACGGTGCACGCAAACTCACCGCGCGACGCCATCGCCCGCCTGGAAACCCTCGTCCTCATGGCAGGAATGGATCTTCCCCTGCGAGCTATCCGCGAACAGATCTCCTCGGCCGTCGATCTGATCATCCAGCTCACCCGTATGCGGGACGGCAGCAGGCGGGTCACCCACGTCACCGAGGTGCAGGGCATGGAAGGAGAGATCGTCACGCTGCAGGATGCGTTCCTCTTCGACTATGCCGCGGGCATGGACCAGCAGGGCCGTTTCCTGGGCCGCCCGATAGCCACCGGAATCCGTCCACGTTTCCTCGACCGGTTCTCCGAGCTGGGGATCGGTGTTTCCCCGGCCGTCTTTGCGGTGCCCGAGCATCGTCCGGGACGGAGATGATCGTGGGAAGTGCGGTATGGGGGTCTCCCGCTCTAGCGGTGACCGCCATGGTGATGTGTACGGTGGCCTTGTTTCTCGTCTCAACCGTCGTGTTCCGGCCGCGGCGGAAGGCCATACCGTTGGAACGCCGCCGTCCGAACGGTCATCCGGAGTTGTCCGTCTTCAGTCGGGTGACGGAGTCGACGGTGTCCGCCGTGGACGGGGCCATCGGCTCCTCCGGCGGACTGTACAGCCCGGCCGCCCTGTACAACGCGGGCCTGAAGACCAAACCTGCGGACTTCACCGTTCTGGTCCTCGTTGCCGCACTTCTGCTGGGAATTGTCGGAACCCTGATCGCCAACCTGCTGCTCGGGATCCTGTTCGCCGTGCTCACCCCACTTCTCGCGAAGATGCTGTTGTCGGTACTTACAGACAAACGCCGGTCCAAGTTCGATGCGCAGCTCACCGACACCATCCAGATGCTCATCGGCGGCCTCCGGGTCGGTCACAGCATGATGCGTTCCATCGACGCTGCCTCAAAGGAAGCCGACGCTCCAACCTCTGAAGAACTCGCGCGCATTGTCAACGAAACCCGGATTGGTAAGGACTCGCATGAGGCTATTGAAGAGGCCGCGGCAAGAATGCGCAGCGAGGACTTCAAGTGGGTAGCACAGGCGATCCAGATCAACCGGGAGGTAGGCGGAGACCTGGCGGGAGTCCTCGAAGAGGTCGCGGGAACCATCCGGGAACGGAGCGAAATCAAGGGCCAGATCAAGTCGCTGAGCGCCGAAGGAAAAATGTCCGCCTATGTCCTCATGGCCCTGCCGGTCGGCGTCGCGGTCGCTTTCGCTTTCATCAACCCTGGCTACCTCAACATTTTCGTTGAGGACATCAGGGGAATCGGGATGCTGATCGGAAGCCTGCTCATGTTCGCGCTTGGCGGCTTTTGGTTGAGCCGCATCGTCAAGGTTAGGTTCTAGGAGGACCCGATGGCTCCGATCGCATGGATCTACATCTCGTCCGTCATTCTGCCAATCACCTATATGGCGTGGGCGCTCCTGGCGAACGACCGCAAGGCAGCAGCAGCCATTCGGACCAACCTCGGGGCAGGGCTTGATTCCTCGACGTCCGAACTGGGCGCACGGAAACCCGCCCTCAGCGACGTAGCCAGGAAACTTACTCCTGCGGGGTATGTGACCAAGCTCGACCGATGGCTGGCGCTCGCGGGCCGTCCTGCGTCGATGCCGCTGGACCGGCTGCTCGTCGCCAAGCCGGCGCTGGGACTGATCGGGGCCATCCTTGGGCTCCTCTTTATCAGCAAAAATCCTTCGGCAATGATCGTCCTTTTCGCAATTTTTCTTTGTCTTTTCTTCTATTTCGTTCCGGATCTCCTGGTCTACAACAGTGGCACGAAGCGACAACAAGCGATTGAACTGGAATTGCCCAACACGCTCGACCAGATGCTTATCTCGGTGGAGGCTGGGCTCGGTTTTGAAGCCGCGATGGCTCGGGCGGGTCAGAATGGCAAGGGTCCCCTTGCGGAGGAAATCATCCGTACTCTGCAGGATATTCAAGTCGGACGACCGCGCGTCGAGGCCTACAAGGCGCTCGCCGATCGCTCATCGGTTCCCGATCTTCGGAGCTTTGTGCGGGCTGTCGTCCAAGCGGACCGGTACGGCATCGGCATTGCAACGGTCCTCCGGACACAGGCTAAGCAGTCGAGGGTGAAGCGCCGCCAGCGCGCCGAGGAAAAGGCAATGCAGCTTCCGGTGAAGGTTCTCTTCCCCCTGCTGCTGCTGATCTTTCCCGTGCTGTTTATTGTCATCCTTGGCCCGGCCGCCATAAATGTGATGGACGCCTTTAGATAGACCGATATTTCCTGGACCGCCCACCGGATGATCCACAGTAATGCCGCAGTTTTTGCGAAGTATCGGCTTTTTCCCCGCTCTTCCATAGACTTCGAAAGTAGCCTTAGAGAGTGCCAACAACACCGTACGAACCCAGTCAGGACAGCCAAGGCGCTGCCCGCTCCGCGCAGACCTCCGCCGTCTGCCCCGGCGCGGGTGATGCCGGCGCTGCGCCGCTGCTGGATCCCACGGTGCTGGAAGAGCTCGAGCAGGAACTCGAGGATGTCGCCACGGTACGGGCCTTCGTAAGCGACTACGTGGCGTTCTGGGACGAGCGCATCCACCGTCTCACCTCGTCTCTGGCCGAGGAAGATGCCAAAGCGGCCCTTGAGGCAGTGGTCAACCTTCGGGCCGCCTCCACCATGGTCGGCGCACCCCGGCTGTCGGCACTGGCCTCCCGGATCGAAGGCTTCCTCCGCCGTTTCCAGATCCGCGAGGCGCTCGGCGCCCTGCCCGCCCTGGAGCGGTGCGGACGGGATACCGTCGTGGAGCTACGCACCACCTACCTGCTCACCAGCCGCTGCGTGTAACTGCGAGACGGCCGGACACCACTTCAGCTCCCCGCAACCGCCACGCTAAGACGCAGCTTCGCAAACCGGCGGAGGTAGATCGAGGAGCCCCGCGCGACCTTATACTCTAAGCATGCTGATCACGCGCCTCAACCGTGGCCTCTCCGCCCAGCCGTCCACCTCCAAGCAGTGCGGAGGCCACCTGTGAGCGGCGGTCTCTTCGCCCTGTTCGACGACGTCGCAGCCATTGCCCGCATTGCGGCCGCCTCGGTGGACGACGTCGCCGCCGGGGCCGCCAAGGCGGGGGCCAAGGCCGCCGGCGTGGTGATCGACGACGCCGCCGTCACCCCGCAGTACGTCTCCGGAGCGGACCCGTCGCGCGAACTGCCGATGATCAAGCGGATCTTCTGGGGCTCGCTGCGGAACAAGCTATTGATCATCCTGCCGGCGCTGCTGCTGATCAGCACCTTCATCCCAGCGGTCATCCCGTTCATCCTCATGCTCGGCGGCACCTACCTGTGCTACGAGGGTGCCGAGAAGGTGTGGCACAAGATCCGCGGCCACCACGAGGCCAAAGAGGCGCCCGTGGTGGAGCGTGGCCCGGAAGCGGAGGCCAAGGTCACCAAGGGTGCTATCACCACCGACTTCATCCTCTCCTGCGAGATCATGGTCATCTCGCTCAACGAGGTGGCAAGTGAGTCGATTTGGGCCCGGGCGATCATTCTGGTCGTGGTGGCGCTGGCGATCACGGTGCTCGTTTACGGCGCCGTCGCGCTCATCGTCAAGATGGACGACATCGGCCTGCACCTGGCCAAAAAAGACTCCGCGGGCTCCAAACGGATCGGCGAGGCGCTCGTCAAGGCCATGCCTGCCGTACTGGCCGCGATCACCTTCATTGGGACGATCGCCATGCTCTGGGTCGGCGGCCACATCATGCTGCAGGGAGCCTATGACCTGGGCTGGCACGCCCCGTACGACCTGGTCCACACCCTGGAGCACCCGTTCGTCGGAATCGCGGTCGTGGGCGGCTTCCTGGCCTGGCTGGTAAACACCCTGTGCTCGGCTATCCTCGGACTCGCCTGGGGCCTCCTGGTCATGGCGGTCGTGCACCCGTTGCTGAAGGTGCTGCCGTTCGGCAAGAAGAAGGGCGGGCACGAAGAGGGCGATATCCGCGCCGCGGTCGCCGGCTACCGGCCGGACAAACACGACGCCGATACGGCCTCCTAGCCCCCGCCGGGCAGGTGGCGCCCCTTGGCGCCACCTGTGCCTGGGCTCCCCTGCTTGAGGTGCTCGTCACGGCTGAGGGTGTAGCCGCTCAACGGCGCACCCGATAGCGCAGGTGAAGCACCCGGTCGCCCTCAATCACCTCTTCAGGTCCTTCCAACAGGTGCTGCGCGTGGACCGGCCCGAAGTAGCGCTTGCCGGACCCGAGCACGACGGGGACGACGTCCATGCGCACCTCGTCGACCAGGCCCGCGGCAAGCGCCTGACCACCGACGTCGCCGGCTGCGACCTCGACGATGCGGTCCCCCGCAAGCTCCTGCGCCCTGGCCACGGCGGCCTCGACGCCGTCGACGAAGTGAAACGGTGCCCCCGGGTCCCAGCCCTCAGGCGCGGGACGGTGCGTCACGACGACCACGTGATCGATCCCGCTTGGGGGCTTCCCACCCCAGCCATCCGTCATGTCGAAGACCCTGCGGCCGGCGACAGTCACCCCGATCTGGTCCCAGTACGCCCTGGTGTAGTCGTAGGACGCCTGTGACACCTTCAACTCGCCGCTCTCGTCCAGCGGCACGTCACCGCTGAGCAGCCAGTCGAACAGCGGTCCGGGCTGGTCGTCCTCGTCCGCGATGAAGCCGTCAACCGAAACCGAACTGTACAGAACTACTTTGCCCATGGGCGCTCCTCTGCTTCCGCCCACAGTATCGCCGACACCGCGCCCGGCGTACACCCTGCGTTAAACAAAACCGCTTTAGGGCTGCTCGGGCGTCAGCCGGTATCCCACGCCGCGCACCGTCTGGAACCACCGGGGGTTCCGGGGGTCCTCGCACAGCTTCCGCCGGATGTTCCCCATGTGGACCTCGATGGCCCGCTCGTCGGAATCGCTGATGTAGGTCGGGGCCCCGGGGGCCTCGCCCCGGACCACCTTGACCAGGTCGGTCTTCGTTCGCACGGCGCCCCGGCCCAGAAGGAGCGCGTGGAGCAGGTCGAACTCGCTGCGGGTCAGGGACAGCTCGGCGCCGTCCACGGAGACGGTCCGTGCGTGGTGGTCAAGCACCAGCCCGTTGTGCCGCAGCACATTGATGGTGCTCGTCCGCGCACTCCGGGCACCGCCGGGGCCGGGAACGGATCCGGAGGATCCACCGCCCATTAGGGCTACGCCGGCCGAACCGGACCGGGGCCTGCGCATCATCGCCGCGATGCGGGCGCGCAGCTCGCGGGGACGGAACGGCTTGGTGAGGTAGTCATCGGCCCCCGATTGAAGGCCCATGAGGGCATCGAGTTCATCCGCGCGCGAGGTCAGGATGACGACGTAGCAGTCGCTGAAGGCCCGGACCCGGCGCAGCACCTCGTAGCCGTCGATGTCGGGCAGGCCGAGGTCGACCGTGACGACGATCGGCTCCACCTCGCGGACCAGGCGGACGCCGTCGCGGCCCGTGGGCGCAGCATGGACCTCAAACCCTGATTGCCGCAGGACGGCGCTCAGGAGGTTCCGGACATCGTCGTCGTCCTCAATAACGACCGCCACCCCAGGATCGTTCATAACGCCTTCCGCCTTCAGTCCAGTTATGCGCCTCGCATTCGGGTCTTACCGCGGCCCACACCTCGCAGGACCCCCGCTGAATAGGACAATAGTAACCCTCGTCACTCCTGTACCAACAGGAGTGATAATGATGGTTGATCCAACGACAGGGGAAAGTTGATTTACCTACGGATTTCCACGATTCAGGGCAGTACCGACGGGGTCTGCCGGCAGGTGCCGACCCATGCCTGACGCCGCACCGGGGGCCATCCTCGCGCTCGTGTGCGCCGTCGCGGGCGGCCTTACCGCCTACCGGATGTTCCCGCTGGCGGCACGGGATCCACGGACCGTCCTCCCCGGCCGCTGGCGGTGGCCCGTCGCCGTCCTCACCGGCCTGTTCTGTGCCCTCGGCGCCCTCAAAGCCGAAGCACCGACGGAGGTCCTGCTGTACCTGGTGCTGCCCGTCTTCGGGGTGCTGCTCGCGGCGATCGACCTGCGTTCCAAGCTCCTGCCGAACGCTCTGCTGCTGCCGTTCCTCGCCGTCACGGGAATAGCGCTGCTCACCGCGGCGGTTGAGGGCGGCTGGCGGCCGCTGGTGGGCGCGCTGCTCGGCGGCGCCGTGATGTTCCTGTTCTACCTGCTGCTGGCCTTCATCTCCCCCGCCGGAATGGGCATGGGTGACGTGAAGCTAGCCGGGGTCCTTGGCCTGTACGGCGGTTATGTCGGCGTCGGGGCCTGGCTGGCGGCGCTGCTGGGCGGGTTCATCTTCGGGGGCCTGGCGGGTATTGCCCTGTTGCTCTCGGGGCGCGGCACCCGAAACACCAGCTTTCCCTTCGGCCCCGGCATGATCCTGGCGGCCGTCCTGGCGGTGCTGTTCCTTGACGGAAGCCCTGAGGCCTCCTTGCCGGGCTAAGCCCCTCCAGCGGCTTCGCGTGGCTCCTCAGCGGCCCGGCGGGCGCGGGTCAGCTCCGCCCGCAGACCAAGCTCCTCAACCCCGGGGTAGGCCACTTCCTCAAGCACCAGCGGGTGCGGGGGCGCCAGCACGGAACGGGCGTCCTTCACCCGGGCGGCAAGGCGCTCCGCGATCCAGGCGACGGGCAGTTCGCCGCTTCCGACCCGCAGGGTGGATCCGACGAGGGCGCGCACCATGTTGTGGCAGAAGGCGTCGGCCTGGATCGTCACCTCGATCATCCCGTCGGACCGCCGCCGGTAGGCATAGCGCTGCAGCTCGCGCACCGTGGTGGCACCCTCCCGCGGTTTGCAGAACGCCCGGAAGTCCTGGAGGCCGGTCAGCTGCGCGGCGCCGGCGTCGAGCAGCTCCACATCCAGTTCCCCGGGGTACCAGAGCACCGTGCGGCGGGCGAGGGGGTCGCGTTCGACGCGGGAGTCGGCAATGGTGTAGCTGTAGCGGCGCCACAGCGCCGAAAAGCGGGCGTCGAAGCCCGCCGGCGCCAGGTCAGCCTTCTTCACGACGACGGCCGGGATGGAGTTCTTGATCGAGCGTCCCCGCCCGGTGAGCTGATCGGAGAGGACCCGGTTCACCGTGCCGCCCAGGCGCCGCGTCAGGGCCTCCCCCGGCGCCACGTCCTTCCCCCGGCCGATGCCGTGCCACTCGGCCGGCGACAGGTCGACGTGGGCCACCTGGCCGCGGGCATGGACACCGGCGTCGGTGCGGCCGGCCACCGTGAGGCGGGCGGTGCGCCGCAGCAGCGTGAAGAGGGCCTCCTCGAGCACCCCCTGCACGGTGACGTGGCCCGGCTGCAGTGCCCAGCCGGCGAAGGGAGCGCCGTCGTAGGCGATATCGAGCCGGACACGCAGAAGCCCGCCGGACCTCTCGGGTCCGGCGGGCAACTGATCATTCACGAACTTATTCAACCAGCTTCGGCGAAGTTACTTCTTGGCCTCGGGGGCTTCGGCGTCATCGGACGCTGCGGCCTCGTCGGTGGAGGAAGCGGTGTCTGCGGGCTCTGCAGCCTCGGTCGACTCTGCGGTCTCGGCGGTTTCAGTCGCCTCGACGGTCTCGGCGGTTTCAGCGGTCTCGGTCGCCTCGACGGTTTCGGCTGACTCGACCGGCGCTGCGGTCTCCTCGGCCGGAGCGGCGGGGGCTGCCTTGGCCTGCTCGGCCTCGGCTACGACTGCCTGCTTGGCCGACAGCGGCTCGAGGACCAGCTCGATGACAGCCATGGGAGCATTGTCGCCCTTGCGGTTGCCGATCTTGGTGATGCGGGTGTAGCCGCCCTCGCGGTTGGCGACGGCCGGTGCGATCTCAGTGAAGAGCTCGTGAACGATGCTCTTGCTGCTGATGACGCCCAGGACGCGGCGGCGCGAGGCGAGGTCGCCCTTCTTGGCGAAGGTGACGAGACGCTCGGCGTAGGGGCGGAGCCGCTTCGCCTTGGTGACGGTGGTGGTGATGCGCTTGTGCTCGAACAGCGAGGCGGCCAGGTTGGCGAGCATCAGGCGTTCGTGCGCCGGACCGCCTCCGAGACGTGGGCCCTTAGTGGGTGTGGGCATGGTGATTTCTCCTCATAGTGGACCTGACCGCCGCCGGGCGGCGGTCAGGCAGTTATCGTATTAGAGCTCTTCGTCGCCGTAGGCGGCGTCGTCCTCTTCGATGGCAGCGGCGCGGGCGGCAAGGTCGAACCCGGGAGGGGAATCCTTCAGGGACAGACCGAGCTCGACGAGCTTCGCCTTGACCTCGTCGATGGACTTCGCGCCGAAGTTGCGGATGTCCATCAGGTCGGCCTCGGAGCGGGCAACGAGTTCACCCACGGAATGGATGCCCTCACGCTTGAGGCAGTTGTAGGAGCGGACCGTCAGCTCGAGATCCTCGATCGGCAGCGCCATGTCGGCGGCCAGGGCCGCGTCCGTGGGCGAGGGACCGATTTCGATGCCTTCGGCCGCGATGTTCAGTTCGCGGGCCAGCCCGAACAGCTCAACCAGGGTGGTGCCTGCCGAAGCGACGGCGTCGCGGGGGGCGATGGCGTCCTTGGTTTCGACGTCGACGATCAGGCGGTCGAAGTCGGTGCGCTGCTCAACACGGGTCGCCTCGACGCGGAAGGTGACCTTCAGGACCGGCGAGTAGATGGAGTCGACCGGGATGCGGCCGATCTCCGAGTCTCCGGACTTGTTCTGGGAGGCCGAGACATAGCCGCGACCGCGCTCGATGGTCAGCTCGAGCTCGAACTTGCCCTTCGAGTTCAGGGTGGCGATGTGCAGGTCGGGGTTGTGGAACTCCACACCGGCCGGCGGTGCGATGTCTGCCGCGGTGACAACGCCGGGGCCCTGCTTGCGCAGGTACGCCACGACGGGCTCGTCGTGCTCGGAGGACACCGCGAGGTTCTTGATGTTCAGGATGATCTCGGTGACGTCTTCCTTGACACCGGGAACCGTCGTGAATTCGTGAAGGACTCCATCGATACGGATGCTTGTGACAGCTGCACCGGGGATGGAGGACAGGAGGGTACGGCGGAGCGAGTTGCCGAGGGTGTAGCCGAAGCCAGGCTCGAGGGGTTCGATCACGAACCGCGAGCGGTTGTCGGCGACTACTTCTTCAGTCAGGGTGGGGCGCTGTGCAATAAGCACGTACATTTCCTTTCAGGGTGCATCCGCTATATGACGCAACACAAATGGTGGAAAGGGATAGCTGATGAGCCGGCTCAAAAGCTTTGGATAACGGCACCGAACCGCCCTGCGGCAGCCGGGGCTGCTGCAAGGCGGTGCGGTGGCCGAAAAGCCGATTAGACGCGGCGGCGCTTCGGGGGGCGGCAGCCGTTGTGGGCGCTGGGGGTGACGTCCGAGATGGAGCCAACCTCCAGGCCGGTGGCCTGCAGCGAGCGAATTGCGGTTTCGCGTCCCGATCCCGGGCCCTTGACGAAGACGTCGACCTTGCGGACGCCGTGCTCCTGAGCGCGCTTCGCAGCGGCTTCAGCAGCCAGCTGCGCAGCGAACGGGGTGGACTTACGTGAGCCCTTGAACCCAACCTCGCCGGCGGAGGCCCAGGAGATGACTGCTCCGCTGGGGTCCGTGATCGAGACGATGGTGTTGTTGAAGGTGCTCTTGATGTGCGCCTGGCCGAGCGCGATATTCTTCTTATCCTTGCGACGCGGCTTGCGCACCGCTCCACGAGTCTTGGGGGGCATTACTTCTCCTACGAAGGTATTGGGTAAAGCATTGGGTCAGCTCGAAGTTCCAACCGGAGACCCTACTTAAAGGGCCCCTGATGGCGAGGGTCCCCTGGCCGGGCGAGCTTTGCGAGCCCGGTTAGGGAGCCGTCAGGGAACTAGCGGCCGGCCTTCTTCTTGCCTGCGACGGTGCGCTTCGGGCCCTTGCGGGTACGAGCGTTGGTCTTCGTGCGCTGTCCACGCACGGGAAGGCCGCGGCGGTGCCGAATGCCTTCGTAGCTGCCGATTTCGACCTTGCGGCGGATGTCGGCTGCGACCTCGCGCCGGAGGTCGCCCTCAACCTTGAAGTTTCCTTCAACGTAGTCGCGGAGCTGGACGAGCTCTGCATCGGTGAGGTCCTTCACGCGGGTGTTGGGGCTGATGCCCGTATCCGCGATCGTCTTCTCTGCACGGGTCTTGCCCACGCCGTAGATGTAAGTAAGCGCGATGACAACCCGCTTTTCGCGGGGGATGTCTACGCCAGCGAGACGTGCCATAGAGGCTGTTCTCCTTTGGTGATACCGGAGGTCTGAGCCAAAGCGTACCCGGAAGGTTTTCCGGTCCCCGGCCTCCGTGCCGGGGGTGTGCACTGCGCGGAAGCGCGATGCTGCTTTGCCTTAATGAACTGAACTACGCGTGGGGTCGACCTCTAGGAGGCTGATTAACCCTGGCGCTGCTTGTGGCGCGGGTTTTCGCAGATGACGAGAACGTTGCCCTTGCGGCGAACCACCTGGCACTTTTCACAGATCCGCTTCACGCTCGGGTTGACCTTCATGGTTTTCCTTCGAGTTGATTCTTATTTGTAGCGGTAGACAATACGGCCCCGGGTGAGGTCGTACGGGCTGAGTTCCACTACTACCCGGTCCTCAGGAAGGATTCGAATGTAGTGCTGGCGCATCTTTCCCGAGATGTGGGCGAGAACAATGTGACCGTTGGCCAACTCAACGCGGAACATCGCGTTGGGCAGCGCCTCGTTCACAGTGCCTTCAATCTCAATGACACCGTCTTTCTTGGCCATATCCTCCGCTAACGTCGATGCCCACCGCTTGCACGGTGGACGGGTTTGGGTTTTGATTGTCTGACCTCGGGGCGGCGACGGCTCGTAAGCCGGCGGGCCGCCCGGCCCGAAATGGGCACAAAAAGCAGAGACAACCAACAGACAACACTACGCCATGGGCGCGGAGAAGTTAAATCGGTGTCCTGCGGATGCGGTCGGACGGGAGCTCAGGCGCGGACGGGAACCGGGACTACGCCGAGCGGTTCAAGCTTCGACGCTCCGCCGTCTTCGGCGCTGAGCACCCAGATGCCGCCGTCGTGGACGGCCACGGTGTGCTCCCACTGCGAGGCGCGCTTGCCGTCGGTGGTGACCACGGTCCAGTCGTCGTCGAGCACCTTGGTCTCGAGTCCCCCAAGGACGAGCATCGGCTCGATGGCCAGGCAGAGCCCGGGGCGGACCTTCGGCCCGCGGTGCGAGCTGCGGTAGTTCAGGACGTCGGGCTCCTGGTGCATCCGGGTTCCGATGCCGTGTCCCACGTAGTCCTCAAGGATGCCGAGCCGCTGGCCCGGAAGCTCAGAGACGTAGTCGTCGATGGCGGCCCCAATGTCGCCCACGTGCTTGGCGCCGGCAAGGGCGGCGATCCCCCGCCACATCGCCTCCTCGGTGACCTGCGACAGGCGCACGTCCTCCTCCCGCGGCGTCCCCACGATGGTGGTGCGTGCGGAGTCGGCGTGCCAGCCGTTCACGACGGCGCCGGCGTCGATGGAGATGATGTCCCCGTCCTGCAGCACGTAGTCCCCGGGGATGCCGTGGACCACCTCCTCGTTGACCGACGTGCAGATGCTGGCGGGGAAGCCGTGGTAGCCCAGGAAGTTCGAGGTGGCCCCGGCATCCCGGAGCACCTCCTCGAACACGGTATTCAGCTCGCGGGTGCTGACCCCTACCCGGGCGGCCCCGACCGCGGCGTCGAGTCCGCGGGACAGTACCAGGCCGGCCTCGCGCATGCTCAGGATCTGGCGGGGTGTTTTGTACTCAATCTTGGGCTGGCGCAAAATGTCCGGCGGCCTAGCTGGCGACCTTGAGCGCGTTCATGACCCGCTCGGTGACCTCGTCGATGCTGCCGATCCCGTTCACCTGGGTGACGATGCCGCGCTCGGTGTACTGCGAGACGACCGGCGCGGTCTGCTCGTGGTACAGGCGCAGCCGGTGCCGGATGACGTCCTGGTTGTCGTCGCTGCGCCCGTCAAGGGACGCACGTCCCAGCAGCCGGCGCACCAGCTCCTCGTCCTCGGCCGTGAGCTGAAGCACCACGTCGAGGCTCAAGGAGTTCTCGGCGAGGATGTCGTCGAGCTCGGCCACCTGGGCGGCCGTGCGCGGGTAGCCGTCGAGCAGGAAGCCGTCCTGCACGTCGTCGGCCTTCAGCCGGTCGCGCACCATGAGGTTGGTGACGCTGTCGGGCACGAAGTCCCCCGCATCCATGTACTTCTTCGCCTCGACGCCCAGCGGCGTCTCGCGCTTGACGTTGTCGCGGAAGATGTCGCCGGTGGAGATGGCGACCACGCCGAGGCGCTCGGAGATGCGCGCTGCCTGCGTTCCCTTGCCCGAACCCGGAGGGCCGATAATCAGCATTCTTGTCATCGGAGGAGCCCTTCGTAGTGGCGCTGCTGGAGCTGCGCGTCGATCTGCTTTACGGTTTCCAGCCCCACGCCCACCATGATCAGGATCGACGTGCCGCCGAACGGGAAGTTCTGGTTGGCGCCGATCGCCACCAGGGCGATCAGCGGGATCAGGGCGACGAGGCCCAGGTAGATCGCGCCCGGCAGGGTGATACGGGAGAGCACGTATTGCAGGTACTCCGCCGTGGGGCGGCCGGCCCGGATACCCGGGATGAAGCCGCCGTACTTCTTCATGTTCTCGGAGACCTCGTCCGGGTTGAACGTGATCGCCACGTAGAAGTACGTGAAGAACACGATCATCAGGAAGTACACCGCCATGTACAGCGGGTGGTCACCGGTCGCGAGGTAGGTGGTGATCCAGTTGACCCACTCCGGCGGCGGCGTCTGGCCGTCCGTGGGGGTGTTGAACTGCGCGATCAGCGTCGGCAGGTACAGCATGGAGGACGCGAAGATCACGGGGATCACGCCGGCCATGTTGACCTTGATCGGGATGTAGGTGCTGCTGCCGCCGAGGGTGCGGCGCCCGATCATCCGCTTGGCGTACTGCACGGGGATGCGGCGCTGGGACTGCTCGACGAAAATGACGAGCGCCACGACCACCACGCCCATGAGCATCACGCCCAGGAAGACCGTCCAGCCCTGGGTGCGCAGGATCTCGCCGAGGGAGGTGGGGAAGCTTGCCACGATGGCGGTGAAGATCAGCAGGGACATGCCGTTGCCGACACCCCTCTCGGTGATCAGCTCGCCCATCCACATGATGAGGCCGGTGCCCGCGGTAAGGGTGATGATCAGCAGGATGATGGTGATCAGGGAGTCGTCCGGGATCAGCGGCACCGGGCAGTCGCCCAGCAGAGCCCCGGAGCGCGCGAGCGACACCAGCGTCGTCGCGTTGAGCAGGCCGAGGGCGATCGTGAGGTAGCGCGTGTACTGGGTCAGCCGCGACTGGCCCTGGGCGCCTTCCTCATGGAGTTCCTGGAAGCGGGGAATCACGACGCGCAGCAGCTGCGTGATGATGCTCGCGGTGATGTAGGGGGTGATGCCCAGGGCGAAGACCGACACCTGCAGCAGGGCACCGCCGCTGAACAGGTTGACGAACTCGTAGAGGCCGCCCTGCGTGTTGCCAAGGCTCAGGCACTGCTGGACGTTGCCGTAGTCGACTCCGGGGGCCGGGATGAACGCGCCGAGCCGGAAGATGGTGATGATGCCCAGCGTGAACAACAGCTTGCGCCGCAAGTCTGGCGTCCGGAATGCCCGGCCAATAGCGCTTAGCAAGCGTCCTCCTGAAGGTCTTGGATGTCCGAAGCGGACAGTACACAACAACCGAGTCTAACGGTCGAAGCCCGATGTCTGAGAACCGGGCGGAGATGAGCCGGCGCTTAAGCCGGAAAACTCCTGGTGGGCCGGATTGCACCGGCCCACCAAGAGTCTAGTTCCTGGCCGTGGTTGAACACAGCCGGATCACGAGCGGATCTGCCTAAAGCTGGCTGATTGAGCCGCCGGCGGCGGCGATCTTCTCGGCTGCGGTCGAGGAGAAGCGGTTAGCCTTCACATCGACTGCCACGGTGATGTCGCCGGTCCCCAGCACCTTCACGGGCTGGTTCTTGCGCACCGCACCCAGGGCGACGAGCGACTCGACGGTCACTTCGCCACCGTTGGGGTAGAGCTCCGAGATCTTGTCCAGGTTTACAACCTGGAACTCGACGCGGAACGGGTTCTTGAACCCGCGCAGCTTGGGCAGACGCATGTGCAGCGGCAGCTGGCCGCCTGCGAATCCTGCCTTCACCTGGTAGCGGGCTGCGGTTCCCTTGGTGCCACGGCCTGCCGTCTTACCCTTCGAACCTTCACCACGGCCCACACGGGTCTTCTTGGTTTTGGCTCCGGGGGCCGGACGCAGGTGGTGGACCTTCAGAGCGTGAACGCGCTCCGTCTTTCCTTCGGCTACAGCCGCTGTCTTTTCCTCTGCCATTACTTGGCCTCCTCAACCTTCAAGAGGTGCGGAACCGTGTTGACCATGCCGACGGTCACAGCATCGGCTTCACGGACCACGGTGTGGCCGATCCGCTTCAGTCCGAGGGACCGCAGGGTGTCGCGCTGGTTCTGCTTGCCGCCAATGGCGGACTTGATCTGAGTGATCTGCAGCTTCGCCGTGCTCACCTGCACGCGCTTGGGAGTGATCGCGGTCATTACGCACCTACCTTCTGTGCTGCGATGGCGCGGAGCATCTGGTGCGAGGCAACCTCGTCCAGGGGCAGGCCACGGCGGGCTGCCACGGCCTGGGGCTCTTCGAGCCTCTGCAGCGCGTCAACGGTCGCGTGAACGATGTTGATGGCGTTGGAGGAACCGAGGGACTTCGACAGGACGTCGTGGATGCCTGCGCACTCGAGGATCGCGCGGACCGGACCACCGGCGATAACACCGGTACCCGGGGATGCGGGACGAAGGAGTACGACGCCGGCAGCGGCTTCACCCTGCACCAGGTGCGGGATGGTTCCACCGATGCGCGGGACGCGGAACATCGTCTTCTTGGCTTCCTCGACGGCCTTCTGGATGGCCGAGGGAACTTCCTTGGCCTTTCCGTAGCCGACGCCGACCATGCCGTTGCCGTCGCCTACCACCACGAGGGCGGTGAAGCTGAAGCGGCGGCCGCCCTTGACGACCTTGGCGACGCGGTTGATGGTGACGACGCGCTCAATGAACTTGTCCTTGTCGTCACGGCCGCCGTCGCGCCCGTCGCGGCCACCACGGCCACCACGGTCGCTCTTGCCGCCACGCTCGCCGCCGCGCCCGCTTCCGCGGGAGCCACGGTCGCCTCGGCTGTCGGCCGATGCGGTCTCAGTCGAACCGGCAGCCGGGGCGTCGGTTGCTGGCTGCTCTGTAGCCGTATTCAATGGCGCTTCCTTTGCCTTGTTTTCTTCGGTCACAGTGACAGCCCACCTTCGCGTGCGCCGTCTGCGATGGCCGCGACACGGCCGTGGTACTTGTTACCGCCGCGGTCGAAAACGACAGCTTCGATACCGGCAGCCTTCGCGCGCTCTGCGACGAGCCCGCCAACACGCTTGGCCTTGGCGGTCTTGTCGCCGTCAAAGGCGCGCAGGTCCGCTTCGAGCGTCGAGGCGGAAGCCACGGTGATGCCCTTGGTGTCGTCGACGACCTGCACGAATACGTGGCGGGCCGAACGGTTGACGACCAGGCGCGGACGGACCGCGGTCCCCGAGACGCGCTTGCGCACGCGCAGGTGGCGGCGTCCGCGGGAGGCGGACTTGCTCTTGGAGGAGCGCTTCTTATTGATGCTGATTGCCATGGTTACTTACCGGCCTTTCCGACCTTGCGGCGGATGATCTCGCCTGCATAGCGGATGCCCTTGCCCTTGTACGGGTCGGGCTTGCGCAGCTTGCGGATGTTTGCAGCGACCTCGCCGACCTGCTGCTTGTTGATGCCCGACACCGAAAGCTTGGTGGGGGAATCGACAGTCAGGACAATGCCCTCGGGGGCCTTGACGGCAACCGGGTGGCTGTAGCCCAGAGCGAACTCCAGGTCGCTTCCCTTGGCCTGGACACGGTAACCCGTGCCCACGATCTCAAGGTTCTTCTTGTACCCCTCGGTGACTCCGACGATCATGTTGGAGATCAGCGTGCGGGTGAGGCCGTGCAGTGAGCGCGAAACGCGCTCGTCATTGGGCCGGCTGACGGTGAGGGTGCTGTCCTCGAGCGAGACCTCGATCGGGCTGGGCACGGTGTGGCTCAGCTCGCCCTTGGATCCCTTGACGGAGACTTCACTGCCGTTGACCTTGACCTCAACACCTGCAGGTACGGTGATGGGGAGACGTCCAATACGTGACATTTTTCTTTCCCTTCCCGCTACCAGACGTAGGCGAGGACTTCCCCACCCACACCCTTCTTGGATGCCTGGCGGTCCGTGAGCAGACCGGAGGACGTGGACAGGATGGCAATTCCAAGGCCGCCCAGCACGTGGGGCAGGTTGGTGGACTTCGCGTAAACGCGGAGACCCGGCTTGGAGATGCGGCGGATGCCGGCGATGGAACGCTGGCGGTCCGGGCCGAACTTGAGGTCGATGGTCAGCTTCTTGCCGACCTCCGCTTCCTCTTCCTTCCAGCCGGCGATGTAGCCTTCGGCCTTCAGGATGTCGGCTACGCGAGCCTTGAGCTTGCTGTACGGCATCGACACGGAGTCGTGGTACGCCGAGTTTGCATTGCGCAGACGCGTGAGCATGTCTGCGACAGGATCTGTCATTGTCATGTGGGCTCTTGCCCTTCCTCGTAACGGTTTCCGGATCCCGGGTCAGGAGCGGGCTTTCGCTCGCCCCGGCCGGAACGGACCTGCAACGTAGTTAGATTAATCTTCGGATTTGAACGGGAAGCCAAGCGCCTTCAGCAGCGCGCGGCCCTCGGCGTCGGTCTTGGCGGTGGTGACGACGGTGATGTCCATGCCACGCACGCGGTCGATACGGTCCTGGTCGATCTCGTGGAACATCGACTGCTCCGTGAGGCCGAAGGTGTAGTTGCCGTTGCCGTCGAACTGCTTGCCGTTGAGGCCGCGGAAGTCGCGGATACGGGGCAGGGCGAGGGACACCAGGCGGTCGACGAATTCCCACATGCGGTCGCCGCGCAGCGTCGCGTGGGCGCCGATGGGCATACCCTCACGAAGCTTGAACTGGGCGATGGACTTGCGGGCCTTGGTCACCTGGGGCTTCTGGCCGGTGATCGCGGTGAGGTCCTTGACGGCGCCGTCGATGAGCTTGGAGTCCTTGGCGGCATCTCCAACACCCATGTTCACGACAACCTTCACCAGGCGCGGAACCTGGTTGACGTTGGCGTAGCTGAACTCTTCCTGCAGGGCAGACTTGATTTCAGCGGCGTAGCGGGCCTTGAGGCGAGGGAGAACCTTGGTCTCTGCGGTTTCAACAGTCATTACAGATCCTTCCCTGATGACTTGGCCACGCGGATGCGGACGGTGCGCTGCCGGCCGTCGCGCTCGACGGTCTCGGTGCGGTAGCCCACGCGGGTCGGCTTCTTGGTCTCGGGGTCAACGATGGCAACGTTGCTGATGTGCAGCGGTGCCTCGACGACCTGGATGCCGCCGCCGTGGCTGTGACCCTCATGCTGGGTGGCCTTGGTGTGCTTGGTGATCCGGTTGATGCCCTCGACGAGCACGCGGTTGGTCTCCGGGAACACCTTGAGGACCTTGCCCTGCTTGCCGCGGTCGCCGCCGCGCTCCTGCTTGGCTCCGGTGATGACCTGAACCAGGTCACCCTTCTTGATCTTGAGCTTTCCAGTCTTCTGTGCCATGGGCTAGAGCACCTCCGGCGCCAGTGAAATGATCTTCATGAAACGCTTGTCGCGCAGTTCGCGGCCGACAGGGCCGAAGATACGGGTACCGCGGGGGTCGCCGTCGTTCTTCAGGATCACTGCTGCGTTTTCATCAAACTTGATGTAGGAACCGTCCGCGCGGCGGCGTTCCTTCTTGGTGCGGACGATGACCGCCTTGACGACGTCGCCCTTCTTGACGTTGCCGCCGGGGATTGCGTCCTTGACGGTGGCGACGATGACGTCGCCGATGCCTGCGTAGCGGCGTCCGGATCCTCCGAGAACACGGATGGTCAAGATTTCCTTGGCCCCCGTGTTGTCGGCGACCTTGAGCCGCGACTCCTGCTGAATCACTTATTACTCCTGTCGTCGCGCTGGTTCTCTCATCGAGCCTTGCGGAACGGATATGGGTGGGCCCCGTAATACTGGTACTCAGCACAAATGCGCGCCGAAACGCGCTGCGGTTTAGAGCGGATTTGTGTTGAACAAGATCATCGGGCTTTTGCCTATTTGCCGGTGTGAGGGCATGCGCCAGCCCACCAGACAGACAAGATTCTTATCGTATCGCGAAAATGCCCCGGACACGAATCGTGTCCGGGGCATCTGCGCAGCTGGTGCTACTTGGCCTTTTCGATGACCTCGACCAGGCGCCACCGCTTGGTGGCGGACAGCGGCCGGGTCTCCGAGATGAGAACCAGGTCGCCGATGCCGGCGGTGTTCTCTTCGTCGTGGGCCTTGACCTTCGACGTACGGCGCAGAACCTTGCCGTACAGCGCGTGCTTGACGCGGTCCTCCACCTGGACGGTGATGGTCTTGTTCATCTTGTCCGAAACGACGTAGCCGCGGCGGACCTTGCGGTACCCGCGAGCCTCGGCGTCGGTTCCAGTTGCGTCGGTCACGGCTTCGCTCTTCTGCTCACTCATTTGGCGTCCTCCTCAGAAGCCTCGGTGTCCACGGACTTGGCGTCCTTAGTGGAGGCCTTCTTGGATTTCTTGGCCGGCTTCTCCTCGGTCTTTGCTTCCTCAACGGTCACAACGACGTCGGGCCGGATGCCCAGCTCGCGCTCACGCAGCACCGTGTAGATGCGGGCGATGTCGCGCTTGACCAGGCGCAGGCGGCCATGGCTTTCCAGCTGGCCTGTGGCCGACTGGAAGCGGAGGTTGAACAGCTCCTCCTTGGCCTTGCGGAGCTCCTCGACGAGACGATCCTTATCGAACCCGTCAAGCTGATCCGTTCCTAGTTCCTTTGAACCCACTGCCATGCTATTCACCACCCTCACGACGCACGATGCGTGCCTTCAACGGCAGCTTGTGGATCGCGAGGCGCAGGGCTTCGCGGGCTACCTCTTCGGAAACACCGGACAGTTCAAACAGAACCCGTCCCGGCTTGACGTTGGCCACCCACCACTCGGGCGAACCCTTACCGGAACCCATGCGGGTTTCGGCAGGCTTCTTGGTCAACGGACGGTCCGGATAGATGTTGATCCAGACCTTGCCGCCACGCTTGATGTGGCGGGTCATGGCGATACGGGCCGACTCGATCTGGCGGTTGGTGACGTATGCCGGGCTCAGAGCCTGGATACCCCATTCGCCAAAGCTGACCTCGGTGCCGCCGGTCGCAGCGCCGGAACGACCCGGGTGGTGCTGCTTACGGAACTTGACTCGACGTGGGATAAGCATTTAAGCCTGTCCTCCTTCAGCCGCTGCGGGAGCTGCGGCGGTTTCGGCGGGTGCAGCTGCCGGCGCCTCGGCGGCGGGACGGCGGCGGCGGTCTCCGCCGCGGTCGCGGTCGCCACCGGCGGGGCCACGGCCCGGACGGTCTCCGCCACGGCCACGCGACGGAGCTGCTGCAGCCTGGGCTGCCAGTTCCTTCGCGGTGACGTCACCCTTGTAGATCCAGACCTTCACGCCGATGCGGCCGAAGGTGGTCTTGGCTTCGAAGAACCCGTAGTCGATGTTCGCGCGGAGGGTGTGCAGGGGCACACGGCCTTCGCGGTAGAACTCCGAGCGGCTCATTTCGGCGCCACCCAGGCGGCCGGAGCACTGGACACGGATGCCCTTGGCTCCTGCGCGCTGTGCCGACTGCATTGCCTTCTTCATCGCGCGGCGGAAGGCCACGCGGGAGGAAAGCTGCTCGGCGACGCCCTGGGCGACAAGCTGAGCCTCGATCTCGGGGTTCTTGACCTCGAGGATGTTCAGCTGAACCTGCTTGCCGGTGAGCTTTTCGAGCTCGCCGCGGATGCGGTCCGCTTCGGCGCCGCGGCGGCCGATGACGATGCCCGGACGTGCCGTGTGGATATCCACGCGGACACGGTCGCGGGTGCGCTCGATCTCGACCTTGGCGATGCCGGCGCGGTCCATGCCCGTGGACATGAGCTGACGGATCTTGATGTCCTCGCGGACGAAGTCCCTGTAGCGCTGGCCCGGCTTGTTGCTGTCAGCAAACCAGTGAGACCTGTGGTCCGTGGTGATGCCGAGTCGGAACCCATGCGGGTTTACTTTCTGTCCCACTTAGCGGACCTCCACTTTCTCAGGGGTAGCGACTACAACTGTGATGTGGCTGGTCCGCTTGTTGATGCGGAACGCGCGGCCCTGGGCACGCGGACGGAACCGCTTCATCGTGGGGCCTTCATCGACAAATGCTTCGCTGATGACCAGGTCGCCCTCGTCGAAAGCAACGCCATCGCGGTCCGCGAGAACGCGGGCATTGGCCATTGCTGACTGAACTACCTTGAATACCGGCTCTGAAGCAACCTGTGGGGCAAACTTCAGAATAGCCAGAGCCTCATTCGCCTGCTTACCACGAACAAGGTTGACGACGCGCCGGGCCTTCATAGGCGTTACGCGGATATGACGCGCAATTGCCTTGGCTTCCATTGCTTTCCTTCTCTCGTCTTAGCCGTAAAAGCCAGCGCCTAGCGGCGCTTGCCCTTGCGGTCGTCCTTAACATGGCCGCGGAAGGTCCGCGTAGGAGCGAATTCGCCGAGCTTGTGCCCGACCATCGACTCGGTGACAAACACCGGAATGTGCTTGCGTCCGTCGTGCACCGCGATCGTGTGCCCGAGCATGTCGGGGACGATCATGGAGCGGCGGGACCACGTCTTGATGACGTTCTTTGTGCCCGATTCGTTCTCGCGAGCGACCTTTACGTAAAGGTGCTGATCGACGAAGGGGCCTTTCTTCAGGCTGCGTGGCATGTTCCCAGGCTCCTATCGCTTGTTCTTGCCGGAACGACGACGACGCACAATAAGTGAATCGCTTTCCTTGTTGGGACGGCGGGTGCGTCCCTCTGCCTTGCCGTTGGGGTTGACCGGGTGGCGTCCACCGGAGGTCTTACCTTCACCACCACCGTGGGGGTGGTCGACGGGGTTCATGGCCACACCACGGACGGTCGGGCGGATGCCCTTCCAGCGGTTACGGCCGGCCTTGCCCCAGTTGATGTTCGACTGCTCGGCGTTGCCGACCTCGCCGACCGTTGCACGGCAGCGGACGTCGACGTTGCGGATTTCACCGGAAGGCAGACGCAGCTGGGCGAAGCGACCTTCCTTGGCGACGAGCTGGACGGACGCACCGGCGGAGCGGGCCATCTTGGCGCCGCCGCCCGGACGGAGCTCCACAGCGTGGATGACCGTACCAACGGGGATGTTGCGCAGCGGAAGGTTGTTGCCGGGCTTGATGTCAGCCCCGGCTCCGGCCTCGACGAAGTCGCCCTGCTTGAGCTTGTTCGGCGCAACGATGTAGCGCTTGGTGCCATCAACGTAGTGCAGGAGTGCGATGCGCGCCGTGCGGTTGGGATCGTATTCGATCTCAGCTACGCGGGCGTCAACGCCGTCCTTGTCGTGTCGGCGGAAGTCGATCAGACGGTACTGACGCTTGTGTCCACCACCCTTGTGACGGGTCGTGATCTTGCCGGTGTTGTTACGGCCGCCCTTCTTGGGGAGCGGACGCACCAGGGACTTCTCCGGTGTCGATCGTGTGATTTCTGCGAAGTCGGCAACGCTGGAGCCGCGGCGGCCCGGCGTTGTCGGCTTGTATTTACGGATTCCCATGTGTCATTTCCTCGTTAAAGTGGTCTCCGCTCTAGGCGAGCGGACCGCCGAAGATGTCGATTGTGCCTTCTTTGAGGGACACAATGGCACGCTTGGTGCCCTTGCGCTGTCCCCAGCCGAACTTGGTGCGCTTGCGCTTACCGACACGGTTGATGGTGTTGATCGAGTCGACCTTGACGGAGAAAATCTTCTCCACGGCCAGCTTGATCTCTTCCTTGTTGGAACGCGGGTCGACCAGGAAGGTGTACTTACCTTCGTCGATCAGGCCGTAGCTCTTTTCCGAGACGACGGGTGCAATGACGACGTCGCGCGGATCCTTTGCGATGCTGCCGCTCACTTGGCCTCCTCCTTCGATGTTGCGTCAGCCGACTGGACGAACACGTCGTAGGCGGCCTTCGTGAAGATCACATCGTCGGAAACCAGCACGTCGTACGTGTTGAGCTGGTCAACGTACAGCACGTGAACCCCGGGGACGTTGCGTACCGACAGAGCCGATACGTCGTTGGCGCGCTCGATGACCACGAGCAGGTTGGGCCGCTCGGAGATCGAACGCAGCGTCTCGATGGCACCCTTGGTCGACGGCTTGTCGCCGGCCACCAGGGACTCAAGAACGTGGATGCGGCCGTTGCGGGCGCGGTCCGAGAGGGCTCCGCGCAGCGCGGCGGCCTTCATCTTCTTGGGGGTGCGCTGGCTGTAGTCGCGGGGCGTGGGCCCGTGGACAACGCCACCACCGGTCATGTGCGGGGCGCGGATCGAACCCTGGCGGGCGCGGCCGGTGCCCTTCTGCTTGAACGGCTTGCGGCCTGCACCGCTCACCTCGGCGCGGGTCTTGGTCTTGTGGGTACCCTGACGGGCAGCCGCAAGCTGGGCCACGACAACCTGGTGCAGCAGCGGCACGTTCGTCTGAACGTCGAAGATCTCTGCGGGGAGATCAACCTTTACTGTTTGGACAGCCATCTGGCTATGCTCCCTTCACGGCGGTGCGTACGAGGACGACCTGGCCGCGGGCGCCGGGTACAGCGCCCTTGATCAGCAGCAGCGACTTCTCGGCGTCCACGCCGTGAACCGTGAGGTTCAGCGTGGTCTGGCGAACGGCGCCCATGCGGCCGGCCATTTTCATGCCCCGGAAGACGCGGCTGGGGGTGGACGCACCACCGATGGAGCCGGGCTTGCGGTGGTTCTTGTGGGCACCGTGCGAGGCACCGACGCCGTGGAAACCGTGGCGCTTCATGACGCCGGCAAAGCCCTTGCCCTTGGTGGTGCCGATAACGTCGACCGTCTGGCCGGCAGCGAACATCTCAACGGAGAGTTCCTGGCCCAGCTCGTAGGTGTCGGCGTCGGCGGTGCGCAGCTCGACCACGTGACGGCGCGGGGTGACCCCGGCCTTGTCGAAGTGGCCTGCCAGCGGCTTGGTCACCTTGCGGGGGTCGATCTGGCCGAAGCCGATCTGCACGGCGCTGTAGCCGTCCTTGTCCGCGGTGCGCAGCTGCGTGATGACGTTCGAGTCTGCCTGGACGACGGTGACAGGAACGAGGAGATTGTTCTCATCCCAGACCTGGGTCATGCCGAGCTTGATGCCCAGCAGGCCCTTGACCTGGCGCGTAAGTGAAGTAGACATGTGTATCCGCTCTCCCTTACAGCTTGATTTCGATGTTCACGTCCGCAGGCAGGTCGAGACGCATCAGCGAATCAACGGCCTTAGGCGTGGGGTCAATGATGTCGATCAGACGCTTGTGAGTGCGCATTTCAAAGTGCTCACGGCTGTCCTTGTACTTGTGCGGGGACCGGATCACAACGAAAACGTTCTTCTCCGTCGGCAGCGGCACGGGGCCAACTACCGTAGCGCCTGCGCGCGTCACCGTCTCAACGATCTTCCGCGCTGAAACATCAATGACCTCGTGGTCATATGACTTCAGCCGGATGCGGATCTTCTGTCCCGCCATGGCGTCTCGACTCTCTCTCTACATGAAAACTGCCGGGGGCAGTTCCGGTACGTACATTGTCTGCGCCCGTTGTTCGGCGCTCCCCCACAGGCTGAATCCGGACGATTCCGGGTTCCTCACCCTGCTGAGGCTCCGACCCCCGCGCTCGGGCGTGTCGCGTTTTTCTCGACACACACACTCCGCGCATATCAGCCAGGCTGAACGGGATGGATTATATTTGGGCCACGCTGACCGGTGAACCTTGACCCTGCATCAGGCATTATCCTGACCGGGACCCGGGTCTCAAACCGCACGCGCAAGCACTTGAACAACTTGTCTAGTCTGGCAGAGATACCGTGCAAACGCCAATCCGCGGGGATTTGCGGCTCTCTGCGCGGCGTGTCGCGCCCGGTAAGCGGTGTGACCGGCCTCTCCCCCGGCCGTCAGCAGTGCGTAGGGTGCCGCGCCGGGCGGCGGGCGTGCCGACGTCGCCGGCTGCGCCCGATGACGACCCGCGCACCTGATCCCGACCAGCACGCCCGAAAACGACCTGCGGACCGGAAATATCGGGGCAGTTTGTCGTTTTCGGCGGTCGGTGCGGATTGCAACCACCCCTGCCGGGCACTGACACGCTGGCTGATGCGCCGGCGCGCTCCAGAGAGTCAGGTAGTTCCTATCCTCGGGCGCGGAGTACACGTCCCGGAATGATGGGCCGCCCCGGAACAAGGCCTGCCGAGGTGAGAAGCTCACGCAGGAGTGCGGGATCGCGAAGGTCGTCCCAGGTCCAGCGCACCACACGCAGTCCGAGCGCCCGCAGCCGGTCTTCCCTGCGCTTTTCCTCGATGACGACCTCGCTGGGGGTCCTGCCGTTGAGGAACTCCGGCTTCGAGTACTTCACCAGCCCATCGAACTCCCCCACGAGACGTGCCTCCGGCCAGTAGAAGTCGACGCGGCCGATGAATCCCCGAGCATCACTGAACACCCGCTGCAGTTCCGGCGCCGGGAAGCCCATCACCATCATCTGCACCCGGCTTAGCGACTCCCCCGGTGACTCGGCGTCGCCGCAGGCAAAATCGAGCACCGCTGCAATCCGAGTCCGGGCGGCAGCCGTCCGCGCCATCTGCGCCAGCTCGGATACCCTTGCCAGATCAGTCGTCCCCCGACGCAGCGCGTCATCGAGAGCGAGAACTCCGGCAGGGAAACCCGAACCGATGGCTAGGGCGACGATCGTCGACTCGAGCGAAGTCACCTGCAGCCCGGAAATGCGGACCACCGGGGGCGCAGTCATCGAGCTGCAATGACGCCGGACCCCTCCGCGCGAGTGCGCCGAGCCGTCGGGGAGTTGCTGGACATGCACGTGGGAAGGGACCGTGACAAGCGGTAGTCCATGGACCAGCGCCGCCGTTTCACGGCAGAAGACGGGCGGGTGGTCCGCTGTCAGGTGCACGGCCAGGACCCTCATTCGATAGCGGTCCCAGCGATCGAGGGCGGCCCATCTTTTGCTGGTCACATAGAGCCCCTGCCGGATCCGAACCAGGTCTCCGGCTGCGCAGCTCCGCTGGAGCGATCGGGAGCTCAGGCCCTGAGCCGAGAGTTCCGCAGTAGACAGCACGAAAGTTCTGAGCGTGGAATACGTCGTCATGCCTCAACATTGACGGCAGGGCCTCTGTCCGCCAGCCGTGGCCGTCGTTATGTGGATCGGCAACCGCATCCGGGCCGGCGGAGTGCTGCTCGCGAGTACCCTTCCCGTTCGACGTCGTCGCCACAGGGTGCGACCTCTGTACCCGATTGCGACAAACGGACCGGATAAATCCGGCGCCGCCGTCGCTTTCGAGTACCCGGGACGCAACCGCCCCCGGGAACCTCCCCCGGTGACCGCCTTGCGGTTGCGCCACCGCCGCCGCACACTGCGACCGGCGTACCTGAATGCGACCGGCGGACCCTATTGCGACGCGCGGACCCGACAAATCCGGCGCCGCCGTCGCTTTCGGGCACCCGGGACGCAACCGGCCCTGGGAACCCTCCCCCGATGACCGCCCGAGGGCAGCGCCACCGCCGCCGCACACTGCGACCGGCGTACCTGAAGGCGACCGGCGTCCCCGATTGCGACGTGCGGACCCGATTGCGACGCGCGGACCCGACAAATCCGGCGCCGCCGTCGCTTTCCGGCACCCGGGTCGCAACCGTCCCCGGGAACCTCCTCCGGGGCTGCCGGCCCGCGGGGCCACCGCCGCCGCACACTGCGACCGGCGTACCTGAATGCGACCGGCGTACCCGATTGCGACAAACGGACCGGATAAATCCGGCGCCGCCGTCGATTTCGGGCACCCGGGACGCAACCGGGAGCGGTGCACACAAAAGGGCCCCGCTGCCGAAGCAGCGGGGCCCTTCCGTTAAGACTCAGGCAGTCGGAAGACTACTTGATGATCTTGGTGACACGTCCCGAACCAACGGTGCGGCCGCCTTCGCGGATAGCGAAGCCGAGGCCCTCTTCCATTGCGATCGGCTGGATGAGCGCAACGGTCATCTCAGTGTTGTCGCCGGGCATAACCATTTCAGTACCCTCGGGGAGGGTGATGACGCCGGTTACGTCCGTGGTGCGGAAGTAGAACTGCGGGCGGTAGTTCGAGTAGAACGGGTTGTGACGCCCGCCCTCGTCCTTGGCCAGGATGTAGACGTTGGCCTCGAAGTCGGTGTGCGGGGTGATCGAACCCGGCTTGACGATGACCTGGCCGCGCTCGACATCTTCGCGCTTGATGCCGCGGAGCAGCAGGCCACAGTTCTCGCCAGCCCATGCTTCGTCGAGCTGCTTGTGGAACATCTCGATACCGGTAACCGTGGTCTTCTGGACCGGACGGATGCCGACGATCTCGACCTCGGAGTTGATCTTCAGGGTTCCACGCTCGGCGCGGCCCGTTACAACGGTGCCACGGCCGGTGATGGTGAAGACGTCCTCGACAGGCATGAGGAAGGGCTTGTCCTTGTCGCGGATCGGGTCCGGAACGGACTCGTCCACAGCAGCCATCAGGTCCTCGACGGACTTGACCCACTGGGCGTCGCCCTCGAGGGCCTTCAGGCCGGAAACGCGGACGACGGGAGCTTCGTCACCGTCGAAGCCCTGCGCGCTGAGCAGCTCGCGGACCTCCATCTCGACGAGGTCAAGCAGTTCCTCGTCTTCGACCATGTCGGACTTGTTCAGCGCGACCAGCAGGTAGGGAACACCAACCTGGCGGGCGAGCAGAACGTGCTCGCGGGTCTGGGCCATCGGACCGTCGGTTGCGGCAACAACGAGGATGGCGCCATCCATCTGTGCCGCACCGGTGATCATGTTCTTGATGTAGTCAGCGTGACCGGGAGCGTCTACGTGTGCGTAGTGGCGCTTCTCAGTCTGGTACTCAACATGCGAGATGTTGATGGTGATGCCGCGCTGCTTCTCCTCGGGAGCCGAGTCGATCGACGCGAAGTCACGCTGCTCGTTGAGAGTGGGGTACTTGTCGTAAAGCACCTTGGAAATGGCAGCCGTCAACGTCGTCTTTCCATGGTCAACGTGACCGATGGTGCCGATGTTAACGTGCGGCTTAGTCCGCTCGAACTTTGCCTTCGCCACGGGTTCCTCCTAGAACGTTTGAGAAGATTTGCTTCCCAGCCGCGCTTTTCGCAGCTGAAACTCATGCAAGTCTACTTGGGGGCTTTGGTTTTCTTGAAATTGCAGGGTACTGCCGGCCCCGAGGGGCCGTTGGCTGGTGGAGGGCCGGCGGACGGGATGTCCGCCGGCCCCGCCGGATGCCTCAGCCGTTGCCGACCGGGGATCCGAAGTTACTCACCGCGGGTCTTCTGGATGATCTCGTCGGCAACAGCCTTGGGGACCTCCGAGTAGCTGTCGAACTGCATCGAGTACACGGCGCGGCCCTGGGTCTTGGACCGCAGGTCGCCGATGTAACCGAACATTCCGGACAGGGGCACGAGGGCGCGGATGACCTTTACGCCGCTTGCGTCCTCCATGGACTGCATCTGGCCGCGGCGGGAGTTCAGGTCGCCGATAACTTCGCCCATGTACTCCTCGGGCGTGCGGACCTCAACATCCATGAGCGGTTCGAGCAGCACCGGCTGCGCCATCCGAGCGGCTTCCTTGAACGCCATGCGACCGGCGATCTTGAAGGCCATTTCGGAGGAGTCGACGTCGTGGTAGGCGCCGTCAAGCAGCGTCGCCTTGATGCCGACAACCGGGTAGCCGGCGAGCACGCCGTCGTTGAGGGCATCCTGGATGCCTGCATCAACGCTGGGGATGTACTCGCGCGGAACGCGTCCACCGGTGACCTTGTTGTCGAAGGTGTACAGCTCGCCTTCGGCGGTGTCCAGCGGCTCGATCGCGATCTGGATCTTCGCGAACTGGCCCGATCCACCGGTCTGCTTCTTGTGCGTGTAGTCGTGCTTGGCGACCGTGCGCTTGATCGTTTCGCGGTAGGCGACCTGAGGCTTGCCCACGTTCGCCTCGACCTTGAATTCGCGGCGCATGCGGTCCACCAGGATGTCCAGGTGGAGCTCGCCCATACCGGCGATGATCGTCTGTCCGGTGTCCTCGTTGAGGGAGACCTGGAAGGTCGGGTCCTCGGCCGAGAGCTTCTGGATAGCCGTCGACAGCTTCTCCTGGTCGCCCTTGGTCTTGGGCTCGATCGCAACCGAGATCACGGGCTCCGGGAAGCTCATGGACTCGAGGACGATCTGGCTGCCGGAATCGGAGAGGGTGTCACCGGTGGTGGTGTCCTTCAGCCCGATCGCTGCGTAGATGTGGCCGGCCAGCGCCTCGTCAACAGGGTTTTCCTTGTTGGCGTGCATCTGGAACAGCTTGCCGATGCGCTCCTTCTTGCCCTTGGTGGAGTTGACCACCTGGGTGCCGGCGGAGACCTGTCCGGAGTACACCCGAATGAAGGTCAGCTGGCCGAAGAACGGGTGGGTCGCAACCTTGAACGCCAGGGCCGAGAACGGCTCGTCGGTGCTCGGCTTGCGGGTCATCTCGACGGTCTCGTCGCGGGGGTCGTGACCGACCATGGCGGGAACGTCGAGCGGGGACGGCAGGTAGTCGACGACGGCGTCAAGCATCGGCTGGACGCCGCGGTTCTTGAACGCGGAGCCGCAGAGGATCGGGTAGACCTCGGAGGCGATCGTCATCTTGCGGATGCCGGCCTTGATTTCCTCGACGGTGAGTTCTTCACCCTCGAGGTACTTGCCCATGAGGTTGTCGGAGGACTCTGCCACGGTCTCGACGAGCGCGGCGCGGTATTCCTCGGCCTTTTCCTTGAGATCGGCGGGGATCTCCTGGACCTCGTACTTGGCACCCATCGTCACGTCGCCCTTGGCGTCGCCCGGCCAGACCAGGGCGCGCATTTCGATCAGGTCGACGACGCCGATGAAGTCGTTCTCGGCACCGATGGGCAGCTGGAGGACCAGCGGCTTGGCGCCGAGGCGGCTGATGATGGTGTCGACGGTGAAGTAGAAGTCGGCACCGAGCTTGTCCATCTTGTTGACGAAGCAGATGCGGGGAACTTCATACTTGTCGGCCTGGCGCCAGACGGTCTCGGACTGGGGCTCAACGCCCTCCTTGCCGTCGAACACGGCGACGGCGCCGTCGAGGACGCGCAGTGAGCGCTCAACCTCGACGGTGAAGTCAACGTGGCCGGGGGTGTCGATGATGTTGATCTGGTTGTTGTGCCAGAAGCTGGTCACGGCGGCAGACGTGATGGTGATGCCGCGTTCCTTTTCCTGTTCCATCCAGTCGGTCGTCGAGGCGCCGTCGTGGGTCTCGCCGATCTTGTGGTTTACACCCGTGTAGAACAGGATGCGCTCGGTAGTAGTGGTCTTGCCGGCATCGATGTGCGCCATGATGCCGATATTGCGGACCTTTGTAAGGTCTGTAAGCACGTCCTGTGCCACGGTGTCTCCCTTTTGACGAAGATGGAGTTCTGCTGGACCCCCGGGCGGGAACTGCCGATCGGCAGGCCCCGCCGGGAGCTCGTTTTACCAGCGGTAGTGTGCGAAGGCCTTGTTGGATTCGGCCATCTTGTGCGTGTCTTCGCGGCGCTTGACTGCGGCGCCGAGGCCGTTGGAGGCGTCGAGGATTTCGTTCTGCAGGCGCTCGGTCATCGTCTTCTCGCGGCGGGCCTTGGAGTACCCGACCAGCCAGCGGAGGGCGAGGGCGGTCGAACGCCCCGGCTTGACCTCGACGGGAACCTGGTAGGTGGCGCCACCGACACGGCGTGAGCGGACCTCGAGGGTCGGCTTGACGTTGTCCATTGCCTTCTTCAGTGCTGCGACGGGGTCGCCGCCGGACTTGGCGCGTGCGCCTTCGAGTGCACCGTAGACGATGCGCTCGGCGGTGGACTTCTTGCCGTCGACGAGAACCTTGTTGATCAGCTGAGTGACCAGGGGGGAACCGTAGACGGGATCTACAACGAGCGGCCGCTTCGGGGCCGGGCCCTTACGAGGCATATTACTTCTTCTCCATCTTTGCGCCGTAGCGGCTGCGGGCCTGCTTACGGTTCTTGACGCCCTGGGTATCCAGCGCCCCACGGACAATCTTGTAACGGACACCCGGAAGGTCCTTCACACGTCCGCCGCGCACCAGCACGATGGAGTGTTCCTGAAGGTTGTGCCCAACACCGGGGATGTAGGCGGTGACTTCGATGCCGCCGTTGAGACGCACGCGGGCAACCTTGCGGAGCGCGGAGTTCGGCTTCTTCGGGGTGGTCGTGTAGACGCGGGTGCAGACGCCGCGCTTCATCGGGCTGCCCTTCAGTGCGGGCGCCTTGGTCTTGGCGACCTTCGGTGACCGGCCCTTGCGGACCAGCTGGTTAATCGTAGGCACTTTCGTGTTCTCCGTAATGTCTCGGATGAGTTCTCTGTTAGCCCGACCCTGCGGTCATCCGAAACCCCGGGGGCAGCGGACCACCCGTGAGCGGGGGTTCTCAGTCGTTTGGCGCCGCCTGACTAGCTGCCGCAAAACGACCGTAGGCGTGCAAAAATGTGGCATTCGTTGTACAAGATCCCTACAACACGGAGATACGTTTCGCAACGCCAATCCACTGCCACACAAACAATTGAGGTCAAGTCTAGCAGAGATTGGGCCGCGGCCGCGCCGCTCCCCCTCCCCTGGCCCGGAAACACGCGGATCGAGGCGGTGGAATGCTCCGCTGACGGCGGCGCATGAAGCCGCGACGACGACGGCGGCAGCTGGGGGCCGCGGCGGCTGCTGCCGGAACCGGGCGGGCGTCCCGGGCCCCCGAAACCAGACCGGGACACCGGGAACGGGGAAGGCCCCGGACCGTTTCGGGTCCGGGGCCTTCCGCCGTGTTCTACCGCTGCTCGCGCAGCGCGGGCTTCCTAGCGGAAGTCGTTGCCGAGGTCGTAGTCATCCAGGGGGATGGCGTGGAACTCGGGGTTCATTCCGCCCTCGACGCCGGCGTAGTCGAAGTCGCTGAACGCGCTCGGACCGGTGAAGAGGTTGGCCTTGGCTTCCTCGGTGGGCTCGACCGTGATCTTCGTGTAGCGGTCCAGGCCGGTTCCGGCCGGGATGAGCTTACCGATGATCACGTTCTCCTTCAGGCCCAGCAGCGGATCGCTCTTGCCTTCCATGGCGGCCTGCGTGAGAACACGCGTGGTCTCCTGGAAGGAAGCGGCCGACAGCCACGACTCGGTGGCGAGTGAGGCCTTGGTGATGCCCATGAGCTCGGGACGGCCTGAGGCCGGCTTCTTGCCCTCGGACACCACGCGGCGGTTCTCGTCCTCGAAGCGGCGGCGCTCGGCCAGCTCTCCGGGGAGGAGATCCGATTCACCGGACTCGATGACGGTCACGCGGCGCAGCATCTGCCGGACGATGACTTCCACGTGCTTGTCGTGGATGCCGACACCCTGGCTGCGGTACACGCGCTGGACCTCGTCCACCAGGAACTCCTGGGCCTTGCGCGGGCCGAGGATACGCAGGATCTGCTTGGGGTCGACCGCACCGAAGACGAGCTGCTGCCCGACCTCGACGTGCTCGCCGTCGGCGACCAGCAGGCGTGCACGGCGCAGGACCGGGTACGCGATCTCCTCCGAGCCGTCGTCAGGGGTGACCACCAGGCGAAGCTGCTTCTCGGCATCCTCGATGGTGACGCGCCCTGCAACCTCGGAGATCGGGGCGACACCCTTGGGTGTGCGCGCCTCGAAGAGCTCCTGGATACGGGGCAGACCCTGGGTGATGTCCTCGGCCGAGGCAACACCACCGGTGTGGAAGGTACGCATGGTCAGCTGCGTGCCGGGCTCACCGATCGACTGTGCGGCGATGATGCCGACGGCCTCTCCGATGTCCACGGTCTTGCCGGTCGCAAGCGAACGGCCGTAGCAGAGGGCGCAGGTTCCGACGCTCGACTCACAGGTCAGCACGGAGCGGATCTTGATCTCGGTGACACCCGCGGCGAACAGCTCGCCGATCAGGACGTCTCCGACGTCGGAGCCGGCAGCCGCCAGCACCTCGCCCTTGGAATCGACGACGTCGGTGGCCAGCGTACGGGCGTACGCCGAGTTCTCGACCTCTTCGTGCAGGACCAGTTCACCGTTGGCGTCAGGCACCGCAATGGTGACCTTCAGGCCGCGCTCGGTGCCGCAGTCGTCCTCGCGGACGATGACGTCCTGGGACACGTCCACGAGACGGCGGGTCAGGTAACCCGAGTTCGCCGTACGCAGCGCGGTGTCCGCAAGGCCCTTACGGGCACCGTGCGTCGCGATGAAGTACTCCAGCACCGACAGGCCCTCACGGTAGGAGGACTTGATCGGACGCGGGATGATCTCACCCTTGGGGTTCGCCACCAGGCCGCGGATACCGGCGATCTGCCGGACCTGCAGCCAGTTACCACGGGCACCGGAGGACACCATGCGGTTGATGGTGTTGTCCTTCGGCATTGCCTCGCGCATGGAGGCTGCCACCTCGTTGGTTGCCTTGTTCCAGATGTCGATGAGCTCCTGACGGCGCTCCTCGTCGGCGATCAGGCCCTTGTCGAACTGCGACTGGACCTTGGCGGCCTGCGTCTCGTAGCCCTCCATGATTCCGGCCTTGTTGATCGGCGCGGAGATGTCGGAGATGGCGACGGTGACACCGGAGCGCGTGGCCCAGTAGAAGCCGGCGTCCTTGAGGTTGTCCAGCGTCGCGGCGGTGACGACCTTGGGGTAGCGCTCCGCGAGATCGTTGACGATCGTGGAGAGCTGTCCCTTGTCGGCGACCTTCTCGACCCAGGGGTAGTCCTCGGGAAGGGTGTCGTTGAACAGGACCTGCCCGAGGGAGGTCTCGATCAGCGCCGGGGTGCCCGGCTCCCAGCCCTCAGGCGCGGAGGTGTCCGCGCTGGGGACGAAGTTGGGAACGCGGATGCGCACCACGGAGTTCAGGTGCAGCTCGCCGGCGTCGTGCGCCATGATGGCCTCGGCGGGGCTGGTGAACACGCGGCCTTCGCCCGCACTGCCCTCACGCTTGGTGGTGAGGTGGTGCAGACCGATGATCATGTCCTGCGACGGGAGGGTCACGGGGCGGCCATCGGAGGGCTTCAGGATGTTGTTCGAGGAGAGCATCAGGATGCGCGCCTCGGCCTGGGCCTCGGGGCTCAGCGGCAGGTGCACTGCCATCTGGTCGCCGTCGAAGTCAGCGTTGAAGGCGGCGCAGACCAGCGGGTGGAGCTGAAGGGCCTTGCCTTCAACCAGCTGGGGCTCGAACGCCTGGATGCCGAGGCGGTGCAGGGTAGGTGCACGGTTCAGCAGCACGGGGTGTTCGGTGATGATCTCTTCGAGAACGTCCCAGACCTGCGGGCGGTAGCGCTCGACCATCCGCTTGGCGCTCTTGATGTTCTGCGCGTGGTTGAGGTCAACCAGGCGCTTCATCACGAACGGCTTGAAGAGCTCCAGCGCCATCTGCTTGGGCAGGCCGCACTGGTGCAGCTTCAGCTGCGGGCCGACGACGATCACGGAACGGCCCGAGTAGTCGACGCGCTTGCCCAGGAGGTTCTGGCGGAAGCGTCCCTGCTTGCCCTTGAGCATGTCGGAGAGCGACTTCAGCGGACGGTTGCCCGGCCCGGTGACGGGACGGCCGCGGCGGCCGTTGTCGAACAGGGAGTCAACGGCTTCCTGCAGCATGCGCTTTTCGTTGTTCACGATGATCTCGGGGGCACCGAGGTCGAGCAGGCGCTTGAGGCGGTTGTTCCGGTTGATCACGCGGCGGTACAGGTCGTTGAGGTCGGACGTCGCGAAACGGCCGCCGTCGAGCTGGACCATCGGGCGCAGTTCCGGCGGGATCACCGGGACGGCGTCGAGCACCATGCCCAGGGGGCTGTTGGTGGTGGTGAGGAACGCGTTGACGACCTTCAGGCGCTTCAGGGCACGCGTCTTGCGCTGGCCCTTGCCGTTCTGGATGATGTCGCGGAGCATCTCGGCCTCGCCGGGCATGTCGAAGTTCTCAAGACGCTTCTTGATCGCTTCGGCACCCATGGAGCCCTCGAAGTACAGGCCGTAACGGTCGCGCAGTTCGCGGTAGAGGCCCTCGTCGCCTTCGAGGTCGGCGACCTTGAGGGTCTTGAAGCGCTCCCACACCTGGACCAGGCGCTCGATGTCGGCGTCGGCGCGCTTGCGCACGTTGGCCATCTGACGGTCCGCGGAGTCGCGGGCCTTCTTCTTGTCGGCGGCCTTGGCGCCCTCGCCCTCGAGGCGGGCAAGCTCGTCCTCAAGGTCCTTGGCGATCGCGGCGATGTCGGAGTCGCGCTGGTCGATCATCTGCTTCTTCTCAAGGTCGTGCTCGGCCTGGAGGTTCGGCAGTTCGGCGTGACGGTTCTCTTCGTCGACCGAGGTGATCATGTAGGCAGCGAAGTAGATGACCTTCTCAAGGTCCTTCGGTGCAAGGTCGAGCAGGTAGCCAAGGCGTGAGGGAACACCCTTGAAGTACCAGATGTGCGTGACGGGAGCGGCGAGCTCGATGTGGCCCATGCGCTCGCGGCGCACCTTGGCACGGGTGACCTCGACGCCACAGCGCTCACAGATGATGCCCTTGAAGCGCACGCGCTTGTACTTGCCGCAGTAGCACTCCCAGTCGCGGGAAGGGCCGAAGATCTTCTCGCAGAAGAGGCCGTCCTTCTCGGGCTTGAGCGTGCGGTAGTTGATGGTTTCCGGCTTCTTGACCTCGCCGTAAGACCAGCCGCGGATTTCGTCCGCGGTGGCAAGGCCGATTCGCATGAGGCCGAAGGAGGATTCGCTGGACATATGGTCCCTGTTCTCTCTTTGTTCTCTAAATTCTTGAAGTCTTGTGAGGGTGCGGTGGGAAGTGCTGGCGGTGGCCGGGTGTCTGGCCCGGCGCCTGGAACGGCGGCAACGAAATTTCCTCGGCCGCGGACGGCCTCCGAAATATTAAAGCCGCCTTCCTCCAGGCGCCGGACCAGACAGGGTCCGGATGTCGCCTTAGACTTCCTCGACAGAACTCGGCTCGGCCCGTGACAGGTCGATGCCCAGTTCCTCCGCGGCCCGGAAGACTTCTTCATCCGAGTCACGCATCTCAATCGTCGTGCCGTCGGTGGAGAGGACTTCCACGTTCAGGCAGAGCGACTGCATTTCCTTGATCAGCACCTTGAAGGACTCGGGAACGCCCGGCTCGGGGATGTTCTCGCCCTTGACGATCGCTTCGTAGACCTTGACGCGTCCGTGGATGTCATCCGACTTGATCGTCAGAAGTTCCTGGAGCGTGTAGGCGGCGCCGTAGGCCTCGAGGGCCCAGACTTCCATCTCACCGAAGCGCTGTCCGCCGAACTGCGCCTTACCGCCCAGCGGCTGCTGCGTGATCATGGAGTACGGTCCGGTGGAGCGTGCGTGGATCTTGTCGTCAACAAGGTGGTGCAGCTTCAGGATGTACATGTAGCCGACGGAGATCGGGTCCGGGAACGGCTCGCCGGAGCGGCCGTCGAACAGGCGCGCCTTGCCGGACTCGCCGATCAGGCGCTGGCCGTCGCGGGTCACGTTGGTCGAGTTGAGCAGACCGACGATCTCGTCCTCGGTGGCGCCGTCGAACACGGGGGTCGCGACGGTGGTAGAGGCGACCTCGCGGGGCAGGTTCGGGAGGTTCTTGACCCAGTCGGGCTCCCCTTCGATCTTCCAGCCCTGCTTGGCGGCCCAGCCCAGGTGGATCTCCAGGACCTGTCCGACGTTCATGCGGCCCGGAACACCCAGCGGGTTCAGGACGATGTCGACGGGGGTGCCGTCCTCGAGGAACGGCATGTCCTCGATCGGCAGGATCTTGGAGATGACGCCCTTGTTGCCGTGGCGGCCGGCCAGCTTGTCGCCGTCGGTGATCTTGCGCTTCTGCGCGACGTAGACGCGGACGAGCTGGTTGACGCCCGGGGGCAGCTCGTCGTCGTTGTCGCGGTCGAAGATGCGCACGCCGATGACGGTTCCCGACTCGCCGTGGGGAACCTTCAGGGAGGTGTCGCGGACCTCGCGGCTCTTCTCACCGAAGATGGCGCGCAGCAGGCGCTCCTCCGGGGTGAGCTCCGTTTCACCCTTGGGGGTGACACGGCCGACGAGGATGTCGCCCGCCTCGACCTCGGCACCGATGTGGATGATGCCGCGCTCGTCGAGGGCACCAAGGACCTCTTCGGAGACGTTGGGGATGTCGCGGGTGATTTCCTCGGCACCAAGCTTGGTGTCGCGGGCGTCGACCTCGTGCTCCTCAATGTGGATCGAGGTCAGCACGTCGTCGGAGACGATGCGCTGCGAGAGGATGATCGCGTCCTCGAAGTTGTGGCCTTCCCAGGACATGAACGCGACGAGCATGTTCTTGCCCAGGGCCAGTTCACCCTGGTCGGTGGAGGGACCGTCGGCGATGATCGAGTTGTACTCGACGCGGTCGCCCTCGCCCACCAGCACACGCTGGTTATACGCGTTGCCCTGGTTGGAGCGGGCGAACTTCATGATCGGGTAGCTGGTCTCGGTGCCGTCGTCGTTGAGCACGGTGACGAGGTCGGCGGAGACTTCGCGCACGACGCCGGCCTTGGCGGCGGTGACGGCGTCCCCGGCGTCGACGGCGGCGTACTTCTCCATGCCGGTGCCCACGAGCGGACGCTCGGAGCGCAGCAGGGGAACGGCCTGGCGCTGCATGTTCGCACCCATGAGGGCGCGGTTAGCATCGTCGTGCTCGAGGAACGGAATCAGGGCCGTTGCCACCGACACCATCTGGCGCGGGGAAACGTCCATGTACTCGACCTCGTCGGCGGCGACGAGCACGGGCTCGCCGGAGCCGCCGCGGGTACGCACCAGGACCATGTCCTCGACGAACTTGCCCTTGGCGTCGAGCGGGGCGTTGGCCTGTGCGATCAGGCGCTCCACCTCGTCATCGGCGGTCAGGTAGTCGATCTGGTCGGTGACGATACCGTCGACGGCCTTGCGGTATGGGGTCTCAATGAACCCGAACGCGTTGATGCGTCCGTAGGAGGCCAGCGAACCGATGAGGCCGATGTTCGGGCCTTCAGGGGTTTCGATGGGGCACATACGGCCGTAGTGCGACGGGTGGACGTCACGGACCTCCATGCCGGCGCGGTCGCGGGACAGACCACCCGGGCCCAGCGCGGACAGGCGGCGCTTGTGCGTCAGTCCGGCGAGCGGGTTGTTCTGGTCCATGAACTGCGAGAGCTGGGAGGTTCCGAAGAACTCCTTGATCGCAGCGACGACCGGACGGATGTTGATCAGGGTCTGCGGCGTGATCGCCTCGACGTCCTGGGTGGTCATGCGTTCGCGGACGACGCGCTCCATGCGGGACAGGCCGGTGCGGACCTGGTTCTCGATGAGCTCGCCGACGGCGCGGATGCGGCGGTTGCCGAAGTGGTCGATGTCGTCGACCTCGACGCGCAGCTCGACGTCTTCGCCGTCGCGCTTGCCGCCGATGGTCTTCTCACCGGCGTGCAGGGCCACGAGGAACTTGATCATTGCGACGATGTCGTCGATGTTCAGCACCGACGCATCTGAGTCGGTGAGGTCCTTGTCGATGCCGAGCTTGCGGTTGATCTTGTACCGGCCGACCTTGGCCAGGTCGTAACGCTTGGGGTTGAAGTACAGGTTGTCCAGCAGGGTCTGGGCAGCCTCAACCGTCGGCGGCTCTCCCGGGCGCAGCTTGCGGTAGATGTCGAGCAGGGCGTCCTCACGGGTTTCCGTGGCGTCCTTCTCCATGGTGGCGCGGATGGAGTCGTACTCGCCGAAGGTCTCGAGGATCTGGCCTTCGGTCCAGCCGAGGGCCTTGAGCAGCACGGTGACGGACTGCTTGCGCTTCCGGTCGAGGCGGACGCCGACCTGGTCGCGCTTGTCGATCTCGAGCTCGAACCAGGCGCCGCGGGACGGGATGATCTTCGCGCTGAAGATGTCCTTGTCGCTGGTCTTGTCGGCGGTGCGCTCGAAGTAGGCGCCGGGCGAACGGACCAGCTGCGAGACGACGACACGCTCGGTGCCGTTGATCACGAAGGTGCCCTTGTCCGTCATCAGCGGGAAGTCACCCATGAACACGGTCTGCTGCTTGATCTCGCCCGTGTTGTTGTTCATGAACTCGGCCTTGACGTACAGCGGAGCCGAGTACGTTGCGTCACGGTCCTTGCACTCGGCCATGGTGTACTTCGGGTCGGCGAACTCCGGCTCGGAGAAGCTCAGGGACATGGTGCCCTGGAAGTCCTCGATTGGTGAGATCTCTTCGAAGATGTCGGCCAGACCGGAGGTCGTGGCTACGCCCTGAAGTCCCTTCTCCAGTGCTTCTTCAACGCGCGCCTTCCAGCGCTCGTTGCCGACCAGCCAGTCAAAGCTGTCGGTCTGAAGGGCGAGGAGATTCGGAACATCGAGGGGTTCGTGAATCTTTGCGAATGAGAGCCGGGGTGCGGCGCCGTCGGCGTCGACCTGGCTGTTAGCGGTTGCATTATTAGAGGTGCTCGAGGCGACCAAGAGGGATCCTTCCACAGACCTTCAGGCTTGTCAGCGATCCGCCCTCAGCACCACCGCCGCAGATTGGTGCGGGGATCGAGTGCTAACCTGATGTCTCCACGCGTCATCTGAACCAAGTGGCCCGTTAAATGACGAGAGCAGAACAAAGCCCACCGCTATATGAAGGCTGAGGTTTAGAGGGAAGACGCAAATCCCAACACTACGGGACTCCTAGCGCAATGTCCAATGCCGCGTCAACCTCGCCACGCCCCCGGAGTGTCATCTCCCCGATCCGCGGCGGGTGTGCACTCCCCCTGCGGGGACCCGCCCGCCCGGAATTCGCCCGCCGTCAGGCCGCCGGCTCCGGCAGCGGACCGGTCGAGGTGTCGGAGCGCAGCCGCTTCACCACGAGCTCGGCGCTGATCAGGCACATCGGGATGCCGATGCCGGGCACCGTGGAGCTTCCCGCGTAGTAGAGCCCCTCCACCTTCCGGCTGCGGTTCGATCCGCGCAGGAACGCGCTCTGCCGCAGCGTATGTGCCGGGCCGAGGGAGGTCCCCCGCCAGGCGTTGAGGTCGGAGGCGAAGTCCCGCGGACCGTAGGTGCGCCGGAGCACGACCCGTTCGGCGAGGTCCGGTATGTGCGCCCATTCGGCGATCTGCGCGATCACCGCGTCGGCAAGCTCCTCGACCCGCGCGTCCCCGCCGCGGTCCACGCCCCCGCCGCCGACGCCGACGTCGGCGGGGATGGGCACCAGGACGAAGACGTTCTCGTCGCCCGCCGGGGCCACCGACGGGTCGGTGGCGCTGGGGCGGCAGACGTAGAGCGAGGCCGGGGACGGGATGGAGGTCTCGGCGCCGAAGATCCGCCCGAAGTTGTCTTTCCAGTCGGCGGTGAACAGCAGTGTGTGGTGCTCGAGCTGCGGCAGGGAGCCCTTCACGCCGAGGTAGAGCAGCAGCGCGCTGGGCCCCGGAACCCGCCGGGACCAGTACTTCTCGGGGTAGGTCTGCCGGTCATCGGGGAGCAGGACCGTCTCGGTGTGGTGGAGGTCGGCGGCGGAGACCACGATGTCCGCCTCCACCCGGTGCACGGCTCCCCCGGACCGGTAGCTGACCCCGGTGACCCGGGCGCGGGGACGGCGGGGGCCCCGCCGTCGGGAGGAACCAGGGTGCGCGGCGGCCGTATCGATGGGGTCGGTGTCGATGGAGACGACGTCGGCGCCGGTGCGGATCTCCACGCCGGCCTCCTCGGCGACCCGCGTCATCGCCGAGATCAGGGAGGTGAACCCGCCCATCGGGTAGAGCACGCCGTCGTCGAGGTCCAGGTGGCTCATCAGGTGGTACATGCTGGGGGCGTCGAACGGGGAGCTGCCGAGGAAGACCGCCGGGTAGCCGAGGATCTGCCGCAGCCGCGGATCGGCGAACCGGCTGGCCACGAATCCGGAGAGGGGCTGCAGCAGCAACCGGACCAGCTTGGGCAGGCGGACCAGGACATCGGGTCGAAGCAAGGGCAGGAAGGATTCGAACGTGGAGTACAGGAAGCGCCGCTTGGCGATCGTGTAGGTGTCCTCGGCCGAGTCCAGGTACTTCTCCAGCGCCTCCCCCGCGCCGGGCTCGAGGGATTCGAAGAGCTTCACCACGGCCGGGCGGTCGGCCGGGACGTCGACGGCCTCGCGGTTCTGCTCGAAGATCACCCGGTAGCCGGGGTCGAGCCGGATCAGCTCGAGCTGCTCCGCGGCGGAGGTGCCCATCAGCTTGAAGAAGTGGTCGATCACCTCGGGCATGAGGTACCAGGACGGTCCGGTGTCGAAGCGGAACCCGCCGGCCTCCCAGGACCCGGCACGGCCGCCCACCCGGTCCTGCTTCTCGAGCAGGGTCACGGTGTGCCCTTCGGCGGCCAGCAGCGCCGCCGTGGCGAGCCCGCCGATTCCGCCGCCGATGACGGTGACCCGCCGGCCGCCGACGCGGGACGTTCCGGTGTTTCCCTGGACGCTCATGGTGTCCTCTCCTTCAGATAGCTTTCCGGCGCCGAACTTCCGGCCAGGGTCCGCGCCAGGATGCGCAGCTTCACCGCGTTGGGCACCCGGATGCGGGCCCGGAGCAGCTCCTCGGCCGGGGTGCGCCGCAGCCGCAAGGCCAGTTCGGTGAAGAGGGCCTGGGCCAGGGCGACGGCCCGGCGCGGTGCAGGGGGAAGGCCGGGCAGGCTCGCCAGGGAGATCCGGAGGTCCTCGTCGATATCGTCGAGCAGGCGGTGCTTGTCCTGCTCGGAGAAGGAGCCCGGCCGGATGCCGGGAAAGTAGCTGCGGCCCAGCGTGGAGAAGTCCTCGGCGAGGTCGCGCAGGAAGTTGATCTTCTGGAAGGCCGCCCCGAGGTGCCGCGCCCCGTCCGCAAGGATCTCTTCCTGCGCCGGATCGGTGGGGCGCCCGGCCAGGAACGCCTTGACGCACATCAGTCCGACCACCTCCGCGGAGCCGTAAACGTACCGGGAGAACGACTCGGGAGTGTGTTCGCGCTGGGTGATGTCGGCGCGCATCGACGCAAAGAAGGGCCGGGTGAGGTCCGTGCCGATGCCGGTGGCCCGGGCGGTGACGGCGAAGGCGTGGACCACGAGGTTGGCGCTGTACCCGGTGTCGAGGGCGGTTTCGGTCTCACGCTCCAGCGCGTCCAGCATCGCTTCGACCTGCCCGGCGTTGAGCCCGGCGGCGGCGGCCGGCCCGTCGACGACCTCGTCGGCGACCCGGACCAGGGCGTAGACGGCTTCGATCCGCGCCCGGGTGGGGCCGTCGAGGAGCCGGCAGGCCAGGCCGAACGACGTCGAATAGCAGCGGATCACCTCGGCCGAGGTCTTCAGGGCCGCGGCGTTGTACCGCTCGAGCGCTGTCGTGTTTGCCATGGTCACCGTGTCCTGTCCACGGCCGCTGAGGCCACCGGTTGAAGTACGTCGCGCAGCCCGCGCGGCACGAGGTCGGAGTCGAGGTGGCGCCGGGCGCGGGAGGCGTAGTCGACGGCGAGCCCCGCCGAGTACTCGCGGGCCCCCGAGTCTTCGAGGACCCGGCGGACGTAGTCGGCGTCGGCGGCGGACATCGCCGGCGACCCGACGAGGGAGGAGATTTCCTCCCATTCCGGGCGGTCCGCGACGAAGGACATCAGGGCCGTCCGCTTGCCTTCGCGCAGGTCCCCCCAGTTCGTCTTGCCCGTGCGGGATTCACTGCCGAAGACGCCCAGCAGGTCGTCGGCGATCTGGAACGCGATGCCGGCGTCGCGGCCGAAGTCGCCCAGGCAGTCCACCAGGGGGTCCTCCGCACCGGCGAGCACCGCCCCGGCCTGCAGGGGCCCTTCGAAGGAGTAGACGGAGGTCTTCAGCCGGGCCATGTTAAGGATGTCCTCGAGGGGTGGCATCCGCGGGGCGAGTATCGCTTCGATGTCGAGGTATTCCCCCGCCGCCGAGGCGAACACGGCCTCGTCGAGGATCTCGTTGAGCCGGCGGTGGGTCGCCGGTCCCGTGCGCACCCGGTCGAGGAGCCGGTAGGCGTTGGAGAGCGCGAGGTCCCCGGCAATGACCCCGGCGGAGAACCCGACGTGGTCGGCCGCGGCGGGCGCCATGCCGGCGTCGCGCGCGATCGCTCGGTAGCGGCCCGACACGTTGGGGACGCCGCGGCGCACGAAGTCCCGGTCGATCACGTCGTCGTGAATGATGAACGCCGTGTGCAGCAGTTCGAAGGACGCACCGACCAGGGCGGCGCTGGCCAGGTCCGTTCCACCCAGCAGGGAGTAGGCGGACAGCACCAGGCGGGGACGGAAGCGTTTGCCGCCGGCGGTGCACGTCTCAAGCGTTTCCCACAGCCCCAGGTAGCCGGGGCCCACCGCTGCGGCCCGCTGGCGGGACCTCTCAAAGAAACACCGGAGCACGTCCTCGACCTGCTCAAGCCCGTCCGGCTCGACCAACAGATCGTCGATGTTCATAGGTAAAGTAAACACGGACAAGCCGCCTTCAACTAACCAGGCGGACCACCGCACGGCCGGGCAGCACTCCGCCGTGGGAAAACCTTCCGGAATCCTTGCGGGAGACGATCGGGATGAGGACAATGGCGCGACATCTTGAAGAGCACCCCGCCGGCCCCGAACTGGTGGTGCTGCTGGCCGAGGACGGCACGCCCATCGGCACCCAGGACAAGGCGAGCGTGCACACCCAGGCCACTCCCCTTCACTTCGCCTTCTCCACCCATGTGTTCAACGAGGCCGGGCAGATCCTCGTGACGCGCCGTGCGCTGACCAAGAAGGCCTGGCCCGGCGTGTGGACCAACTCCTTCTGCGGACACCCGGGGCCTGGCGAGACGCCGGAGGAGGCGGTGGTGCGCCGCGCGCGTCAGGAGCTCGGCATGACGGTCCGTTCGATCACGCCTGCGCTACCCGATTTCCGCTACCGGGCCGTCGATGCCTCGGGCATCGTCGAAAATGAAATCTGCCCGGTCTTCACCGCGGTGATCGATGGACCGATCGCTCCGTCACCGGAGGAGGTCATGGACGTCCAGTGGGTCGAGCCTGACCGCCTGGTCAACGCCGTGGAGGCCACGCCCTGGGCCTTCAGCCCCTGGCTCACGCTCCAGCTGCCGCTGCTCTACCCCTCCGATAACCAGTTAATAACCGTTAGCTGAAATGGGCGGGGAGCGGTAGCCTTAAGGGGAGTTCTTCAGGATTTCAATGACGAAAGCGAGCACTCCCCGCCATGGCACTTCCAACCACCGCGCCCGATGACGTAGTCATCGTCGGCGGCGCACGTACCCCGTCCGGCAAGCTGAACGGCCAGCTGTCGGCCTTCAGCGCCGTTGAGCTCGGCGGCTTCGCCGTCGCCGGCGCCCTGGCCAACGCCGGAGTGCCGCCCGAGTCCGTCGACACAGTGATCATGGGCCACGTGGTGCAGGCCGGCTGCGGCCAGAATCCGGCACGCCAGGCCTCGCTCCGCGCGGGCATCGGCTGGGACGTCCCGGCCGTGACCGTTAACAAGGTGTGCCTCTCGGGCCTCACCGCCGTGATCGACGCGGCCCGCCTGATCCGCAGCGGCGAGGCCTCCGTCGTCGTCGCCGGCGGCCAGGAATCGATGTCCCGCGGCCCGCACCTGCTGCCGGGCTCCCGCCAGGGCTGGACCTACGGCAATATCTCCGCCCTCGACTCGGTCGCCCACGACGGGCTGACCGACTCCTTCGACAACGAATCGATGGGCGCCTCCACCGAGCGGGGAAACCGGAAACTCGGCATCGACCGGACCGCCCAGGACGAGGTGGCGGCGGCGTCCCACCAGCGGGCGGCGGCGGCCATCGAGTCGGGCATCTTCGCCGAGGAAATCGTGCCGGTCACCGTGCCGCAGCGCCGGGGCGACGACGTCGTCCTCACCACCGACGAGGGGGTCCGCCCGACCACCACCGTGGACACCCTGGCCGGGCTCCGTCCGGCATTCGACAAGGAGGGAACCATCACGGCGGGCAACTCGTCGCCCCTGTCCGACGGCGCCTCCGCGCTGGTGCTGACCTCCCGCGCCACCGCCGAACGGCTGGGCCTGAAGATCCTCGCCGTCACCGGGCAGCCCGGGCAGGTTGCCGGGCCCGACAATTCGCTGCATTCCCAGCCCTCCAATGCCATCACCCACGCGCTCAAGCGGGCCGGCTGGACCGCCTCGGAGCTCGACTTCATCGAGATCAACGAGGCCTTCGGCTCGGTGGCCGTGCAGTCCCTCAAGGACCTCGACTACCCGGCCGAGAAGTGTAACCTTCACGGCGGGGCCATCGCGCTCGGACACCCCATCGGCGCCTCCGGGGCTCGGCTCGCGCTGCACGCGGCCTTCGAACTGCACCGCCGGGGCTCAGGCAAGGCGGCTGTGTCGCTGTGCGGCGGCGGCGGGCAGGGCGAGGCGCTTTTGCTCTGGCGCGAATAGCACCCGGCACGGCTTAAACGGAGAAGGCCCCGACCTGAGGTCGGGGCCTTTCCTGTCTGGTAGCGGGGGCGGACCCCCGGCTGCCGGATCTGCTACTTGAGGGAAACGGTGGCGCCGGCAGCTTCGAGAGCTTCCTTCGCCTTCTCCGCAGCTTCCTTCGTGGCGCCTTCGAGAACAGCCTTCGGAGCGCTGTCGACAACGTCCTTGGCTTCCTTCAGACCCAGTGAGGTCAGCGCGCGGACCTCCTTGATGACGGCAATCTTCTTGTCGCCGGCAGCTTCGAGGACAACGTCGAAGGAGTCCTTCTCTTCCTCGGCTGCTTCGCCTGCGCCGCCGCCGGCGGGGCCTGCGACTGCAACAGCGGCTGCGGTGACCTCGAAGGTCTCCTCAAACAGCTTTACGAAGTCGGAGAGTTCGATGATCGACAGTTCCTTGAAGGCTTCAATGAGCTCTTCGTTGGTAAGCTTCGCCATGGCTAAAGCGTCCTTCCGTGAGTGGTGCACTGCACCGAGATGAATGGGTGAAGAGAACTACTTCTCTTCGGGTGCCGCAGCTTCTTCGGCCGGAGCCTCTGCCGGAGCAGCGGTCTCGTCGGCGGCGGGAGCATCGGCGTCTGCGGATGCAGCACCATTGCCCTCGTCGAGCTTGATGCGCAGGGCATCGATGGTGCGGGCGAGGGCTGCCATGGGTGCTTTAAGCACACCGGCAACCCGGGAGAGCTGGAGTTCGCGCGACTCGAGGGCTGCCAGGGCAGCGACCTCGGAGGCGTTGAGGGCCTTACCCTCGAAGATTCCAGTCTTGATAACGAGCTTCGGGTTGGCCTTCGCGAAATCCGTAAGGCTCTTAGCAGCAGCAATTGCGTCACCCTTGATGAAAGCGATTGCAGTAGGTCCGGCGAGCTGGCCTTCGAACGCGTCGATGCCGGCTTCCTTGGCTGCAATGCCCGTCAAGGTGTTCTTGACGACAGCGAACTTGGTGTCCGCACCGAGTGAACGGCGCAGTTCCTTGAGCTGTGCGACCGTGAGCCCGCGGTATTCGGTTAGGACAGCGGCGGTGGAATCCTTGAAATCGTTAGTGATTTCTCCCACCGCATCTACCTTTGTTGGCGTTGCCATAACCCTCCTTCCGGGGAATAAAAGCCGGTTTGTCAGCCCCAATAAAAAACGCCCCGCGCAGATGCACGGGGCTTTCTCGACGCACGGCACTCGGTGCTGCGCGGAGAGGAGCTTCGTTCACCTGCGTTGGCCGCCCTTGACGGGAACTTTCAGATGGACTTCCTTACCTTGCCGCGCAGCATTTCTGCTGGTGAAAAGGGTGGAGGCACATCGACCGACGGTCTTTGGTAGTTCAAGGGTACGTGAAGCGGCGGCGGCCTCCAAATCCGCTACCGAAGGGAGGGGTCAAGCCGTTTCTGCCAGCCGGCCACCCACCCCGCCGGAACGAAGCCCAGCTCGACGTTGACCGCCAGCATGAAGGAGTTCTCCTCCGCATTCCAGGTGTAGATCCGTTCCACGCCGGGCCAGGCGGACCGCAGGGCCAGCAGGTTCGCAGCCTTCAGCAGCATGCCCAGCCGGTGGCCTCGGTGCGCCCGGAGCACCAGGGTGTCCTCCTGGTTCGCGACGGCCGGAGCCGCCTCGTACCGCTCCAGGACGGTATGACCTGCCAGCTCGCCGGTCGGCCGGTGCAGCACGGCCGCGACGAGGCTGCGGCCGCCGCCGCGCTCCAGCCGGTTCTCCGCCTCACGCACCCGCGCCGCGTCCCAGTCCTCCTCGTCGAGGTCCAGGTCCCCGAGGGGCGCATCGGTGCTCATCGCCTGGCGGAGCCGGGCGTACTGGTCGAGGCGGTCATCCGGGCAGCGCCCCTCCCAGCGGAGCACTTCGTAGTCCGGGCCCGCGGCGGCCTCCGCGGCGGCGAAGGCATCACCGGCGGCATCGCCCCCTCCGCCGACATCGAGCACGCTGCAGCGGTCCACCTGCGCGAGGTCGAACCCCCATCTGCGGGCCATCCGGGCCGCGGGGTCCCCCGCAGGGTAGCTCCCGGCGCCGGTGGCGGGGACCAGGTCCTCCCCCCGGCCTGGCGCCCCTGCCCCGCGGCCGGCAGCTGTCAGCGACACCTCGCTCCAGCCCATGACGGTGGACCGGCCCCGGCTGCGGACATGCCGCTCCGCCTCGGCGTAGAGGGCGCCCCCGACCCCCTCGCTGCGTGCCTCGGGGTGCACTGACAGATCGAGGTAGCAGGCCGAGAGGTTGTCAGTCAGCGGAAGGTCGATGATGGCCCGGCCCACGATGCGTCCGCCCCGCCGCGCCGCCAGGATAAGCCGCTCTTCATAGGGGTTGGACTGAAATGCTGCGTGTTCCTGCCTGCCGTCCCTGCGGAAGTCGTCGCTGCCCCACACGCCGCGCTGGACGAGGTTGCCCAGTTCGACGACGTCCAGAAAGTCCGCGGCGTCCGGCGGGGAGAGGTCGGGCGGGACGGGTACCGGCCCGATCTCCAGGGATTCGGTGCTCATGCTCGATTGTAGGCCGCGGACTCCGCCTTGCCCCGGCGCACGGACCGCCCTCCAGCCGTGGGGGAAGCGGCACAGGCGATGGACCCAACACAACTGCCCACCGACCAGAAGCGGCCGGTGGGCAGGATGAAACGCAGCGGGGGTGGCCGCAGCCTTGGCTGCGGCCACCCCCGCCGGGTGGTCTGGTGCTGCGGGACGCCTATGCGTCGGCGAGGACCTTCGTGACGCTCGGGTCGACGGAGATGCCGGGGCCGAAGGTCGTGGAGACGGTGGCCTTCTGGATGTAGCGGCCCTTCGAAGCCGAAGGCTTCAGGCGCAGGACCTCTTCGAGGGCTGCGGCGTAGTTCTCCGCCAGCTTCTGAACATCGAAGGAGACCTTGCCGATGATGAAGTGGAGGTTGGAGTGCTTGTCGACGCGGAAGTCGATCTTTCCGCCCTTGATGTCGGTGACAGCCTTGGCCACGTCGGCCGTGACGGTACCGGTCTTCGGGTTCGGCATGAGGTTACGCGGGCCGAGGATCTTGCCGAGGCGGCCGACCTTGCCCATCAGGTCCGGGGTGGCAACGGCGGCGTCGAAGTCCACCCAGCCGCCGGAAACCTTCTCGATCATGTCGTCCGAGCCAACGAAGTCGGCGCCGGCGGCGATGGCCGCTTCGGCCTTCTCGCCGGTCGCGAAGACGAGCACGCGGGCGGTCTTACCGGTGCCGTGGGGCAGGTTGACGGTGCCGCGGACCATCTGGTCGGCCTTGCGGGGGTCGACGCCGAGGCGGAAGGCAACCTCAACGGTCGCGTCGAACTTGGAAGGGTTGGTGTCCTTCGCGAGGACTACCGCCTCGAACGGAGAGTACTGCTTCTCCGCCTCGATCTTGGCGACAGCTCCCTTATATGCTTTGCTGCGCTTTGCCATCTGCTTTTTCTCCTTATGCAGTTGTGGTCTGCGGACCGCGCTGGGCCCTGCCACACTCCCACCGCGCGCCGGGCACACGGTTTCGGTTTTGGTTGATGGTGGCTTCGGCGGCGGGTGCCGCGTCTGCCGGGTGGAGGAGCTGTTAGCCCTCGACCGTGATGCCCATGGAGCGGGCGGTACCGGCGATGATCTTGGCCGCGGCCTGGACATCGTTGGCGTTGAGGTCCTCCATCTTCGTGGTGGCGATTTCCTCGACCTGGGCCTGGGTCAGCTTGGCAACCTTGACGGTGTGCGGCGTACCGGAGCCCTTCTGGACGCCGGCTGCCTTCTTGATCAGCTCGGCTGCCGGAGGGGTCTTGGTGATGAAGGTGAACGAACGGTCTTCGTAAACGGTGATTTCAACGGGGATGACGTTTCCGCGCTGGGATTCCGTCGCGGCGTTGTACGCCTTGCAGAATTCCATGATGTTGACACCGTGCTGACCGAGCGCGGGACCAATGGGGGGAGCCGGGTTGGCGGCGCCTGCATTGATCTGCAGCTTGATGAGGCCGGTGACCTTTTTCTTCGGGGCCATGAAAGGGTCCTTTTCTTGCATTAGGTCCCCCGGGACAGGAGCGTCCCGTGGGTTGGTGGTCATCATGGCGTGATGACCGGCCGTCCTCCCCGGCTAAGCGGGCCGGGGGAGAACGAAGCTTGGTGCCGCCGTCCTACTGGATCTTGGTGACCTGGTTGAAGGACAGCGTGACGGGGGTTTCGCGTTCGAAGATCGACACCAGCACAACCAGCTGCTGGGATTCGGGCTTGATCTCCGAAATGGTGGCCGGCAGGGTCTCGAACGGTCCTTCGTTGACGGTGACGGATTCGCCGACCTCGAAGTTGACGGTGACCGGGGTGGACTGCTGCTTGACCGGCTTGCCTGAGGCCGCGTCCGTGTGGACGACGGTGTGCTCAAGCATGGAGAACACCTCGGCCAGGCTCAGCGGCACCGGGTTGTGGGCGTTGCCGACGAAGGCGGTGACGCCCGGGGTGTGCCGGACGGCGCCCCACGACTCGTCGGTCAGGTCCATGCGCACCAGCACATAGCCCGGGATGCGGACCCGGTTCACGATCTTGCGGGTGGTGTTCTTGATCTCCACGACCTCTTCCATGGGGACCTGGATTTCGAAGATGAAATCCTCCATGTCGAGGGTCTGGATGCGGGTTTCGAGGTTGGCCTTCACCCGGTTCTCGTACCCGGCGTAGGAGTGGATGACATACCAGTCACCCTCCTGCCGGCGCAGCTTGGCCTTGAAGGCCTCTACGGGGTCCTCCTCGGCGGGCGCCTCGGCCTCGCCGGATTCGGAGGCCTCGGCGTCGCCGGCCTCGCCGGAAGCCTCAGCCTCGGAGGCCTCAACCTCAGAGCCTTCAACCCCGGAACCGTCTGCGGCGGAATCCTCTGCGGCGGTCTCCGCGGGCGCGTTCGAGGCGGCGGAGTCGTCAGCGACTCCTGCCTCGACGGCCTGATCCTCGTTCTCCAGACCATCGTCAATTGTGATCTGCCGTTCGAGTTCTTGCTCGGACACCTAGCTGCCTGCTTTCTGGATTTCTTCAGCTTCGTATTGCTTGGGCTATCACGTCACCTGCCGGCTGGACGGTTCAGCTTCCGCTGTCCCCGAACACCCAAACCGCTCCGGTTCCAAAGACGTAGTCGAGACCCGTGACGATAAGGATCATCAGGATCACGAACGCCAGCACCGTGATGGTGAACCTCACCAGTTCCTGACGGGTCGGGGTGACGACCTTCCTCAGTTCGGCGATGACCTGCCGCACAAAGAGAGTGATCCGCCCGAAGAACCCGCGCTTGGGGTTCTCCTTGCTGGCGGGGCTACCCTTGGAGCTGCTCGCGGCCGTATCGGTCACCTTCAACCTCATCAATCTGTGTGGGTTTCCAGCCGGGCCGCGTTCACGCGGCTCCGACTACTCATAAGTCATGCCGAGCAGGTCCTGTGCCTGTACCGGAAACTTCGTGATGTTCTACTGCCGCACCGCCGCGTCCTGCTCGACGGTTACGCGCAGGGCAGACAGGACTCGAACCTGCAACCTGCGGTTTTGGAGACCGCTGCGCTACCAATTGCGCCACTACCCTATGGAACCAGACCACCGTCCAATCCGCTCCGCTGCGGTCCCTGGGGGACGTTTCGCGGGCACGAACCATTGGAGTGATCCAACACCGAGGATCAAGTCTACGCAATACCCGCCGGAGAGTCGAACCGGCGCCTTGGGGGCGGGGGCCGGGGGGCTCCGGCGTCACGGATCGGCGCAGGGACGGGCCAACAGCCTAAGCTGGGACTGCCACACTTCTTCACGAGAAAACGGGACCCGATGACCGAGCTTTCCACCCGTCACTCCCTGCCGCGCGTCTCCCGCAGGATCGCCTCGATCGCCGAATCGGCGACGCTTGCCGTCGATGCCAAGGCCAAGGCCCTGAAGGCCGCGGGCCGTCCGGTGATCGGTTTCGGCGTCGGCGAGCCCGATTTCCCCACCCCGGACTACATCGTCGAGGCGGCCGTCGAAGCCGCCCGCCAGCCGCGCTTCCACCGCTACTCCCCTGCCGGGGGCCTGCCGGAGCTGAAGCAGGCCATCGCGGCGAAGACCCAGCGTGACTCCGGCTACGCCATCGACCCCGCCCAGGTGCTCGTGACCAACGGCGGCAAGCAGGCCGTCTACGAGGCCTTCGCCTCACTGCTCGATCCCGGCGACGAGGTGCTCGTGCCCACCCCGTTCTGGACCACGTACCCGGAGGCCATCCGTCTGGCCGGCGGGGTTCCCGTCGAGGTTTTCGCCGGGCCGGAGCAGGGCTACCTGGTGTCGGTGGAGCAGCTCGAGGCGGCCCTGACGCCGCGGACCAAGGTGCTGCTGTTCGTGTCGCCGTCCAACCCCACCGGCGCCGTGTACCCGGCGGATGCGGTGCGGGAGATCGGCAACTGGGCCGCGGACCAGGGACTCTGGGTGGTCACCGATGAGATCTACGAGCACCTGACGTACGACGGCGTTCCCTTCACCTCGATCGCCTCGGCGGCGCCCGCGCTGGGCGACCGGGTGGTGATCGTCAACGGCGTGGCGAAGACCTATGCCATGACGGGCTGGCGCGTCGGCTGGATGGTCGGCCCGCAGGACCTCGTCAAGGCGGCGACGAACCTCCAGTCGCATGCGACGTCGAACGTGGCGAACGTGTCGCAGATGGCCGCCCTGGCCGCTGTCTCGGGCCCGCTCACCGCGGTCGAGGAGATGAAGACCGCCTTCGACCGGCGCCGCCGGGCCATGGTGGCGGGGCTGAACGCCATCGACGGCGTCGAGTGCCCCACGCCCCACGGCGCGTTCTACGCCTACGCCGACGTGCGCGGCCTGCTGGGGCGCAGCCTGGCCGGAACCACGCCGCGGACCTCCGCCGAGCTGGCCACCCTGATCCTGGAGCAGGTCGAGGTGGCCGTGGTCCCGGGTGAGGCCTTCGGCCCGAGCGGCTTCCTCCGGCTCTCGTACGCCCTCGGCGATGAAGACCTGGCCACCGGAGTGGCGCGGCTGCAGGAGTTCCTCTCCGGCGCGAAGTAGGCCCGGCTCAGAGCAGCCGCCGTTCGGCGGCCCACCGGGTCAGTTCGTGGCGGGAGGAGAGCTGGAGCTTACGCAGCACCGCCGACACATGGGTTTCAACGGTCTTGACCGAGATGAACAGCTCCCTGGCCACCTCCTTGTAGCTGTAGCCGCGGGCGATCAGCCGCATCACCTCGAGCTCGCGGGCGGACAGCCGGTCCAGCTCGGTGCCGGTGGAGGCGACGGCGGCGGTGCCGAAGGCGTCAAGGACGAAGCCGGCCAGCCGTGGGGAAAACACCGCGTCGCCTGAGGCGATCCGGAAGACGGCATCGGAGATCCCCGCGCCGGAAATGGTCTTCGTGACGTACCCCCGGGCACCGGCGCGGATGACCGCCACGACGTCCTCGGCGGAATCGGAGACGCTCAGGGCCAGGAAGCGCGTCGAGGCGCCCAGGTCGCCGCAGCCGGCGATCACTTCGGCTCCTCCCCCGCCCCGGCCGCCGGGCAGGTGGACATCGAGCAGGACGACGTCCGGCCGGCGGGCCCGGACCACGGCGACCGCTTCCTCGACGGTGGCCGCCTCGCCCACCACCCGGATCCGGCTGTCGAGGTCCGAGCGGAGGCCGGAGCGGAAGATGGCGTGGTCGTCGACGACGACGACGGACACCGCTGGAAGCGGATTGTTCGGTACGGGCTCATCCGTCATGGCTGCGGTTCTCCTGCTCGGGCATTTTCAGATGGACTTCGGTCCCGTCGGGACCGCCGCGGATGGTGGCGGCGCCCCCGTGCCGCTGCATCCGCGTAGTGATGGACTCGCGGATTCCGAGGCGGTCGGCCGGCACCGCAAGCGGGTCGAACCCGGGCCCCCGGTCGCGGATGAAGGCCTCGGATCCGGAGGGCCCCGCCTCCAGGTAGACCGAGACGGTGCCCCCGGCATGCTTGGCAGCATTGACGATCGCTTCGCGCGCCGCCTGGGCGAGCGCCTCCTGCCCGGCGGTCAGGGGCGCGTCCCCGACGGCGACCACCTCGACGGGATGCCCGTAGCTGTCCTCGACCTCTCCGGCCAGGGCCCGGAGTCGCTCGGTGAGGTTGCCGGAATGGCCGGCCGGATCGGCGTAGAGCCAGTGCCGCAGCTCCCGCTCCTGAGCCCGGGCCAGGCGCACGACGTCCTGTTCGGAGCCTGCGCGGTTCTGGATCAGGGCGAGGGTCTGCAGCACCGAGTCGTGGAGGTGGGCGGCGATTTCGGCCCGCGCGGCCTCCCGGACCCGCCCGGCCCTCTCATCCTCGAAGTCCTTCCAGAACCGCAGCGCCCAGGGGGCGAGCACCAGCGCCACCCCGGCGAGGACCGCCCCCGTGGCCAGGAGGGTGGCCCAGGTCAGGTCCCAGGAAATCGCCCCGGAGACCATGACCAAGACGCCGACCATGACCAGCACCAGGCCCAGCAGGAGCCGGGCCAGTCCGGCGGCGCGGTCGGCTCCTGCCTTATTCCTCAGGCCCTCCCGCCGCGCCTCATCGAGCTGGCTCCACGCCAGCACGGCGCCCACCCCGGCCGCGGCGACAGGGAGGACCTGCCTCAGGCTCACGGCGAAGCCGAGCTCCTGCGCGGTGAAGACTCCGGCCAGGAGCAGCAGGGCCACGCCCAGGAGCAGCTCCTTCCGACCGGGACGGAGGCGCCCGCCGGTCCGCCGGGCCGGACGCACGAACGCACCGGCCGCCGGCGGAGCGGCGCTGCCGGGCTCCGTGGGCGCGGCCTGGGAAGGCAGGGCGGCAGACGGCAGGAACAGCGCAGGACCGGGAGGGGACTTCAGGGTGGGGGCGGGCGGAACGAACCGGAGCGGGGCGGCGAGGCGGTCGGAGGCCATAGGCACGAAGATCCACAGCCAGGCGTAGAGGAAGACCCCCGCACCGCCGGCCAGGGCCAGCAGGACCATGAGGACCCGCACGACGCGCAGCCGCACGCCGAGGTGGAGGGCCAGTCCACCGCACACGCCGGCGACCAGGCCGTCGGGCGAACGCAGCAGGGGCGGTTTCATAGCTCAATCCAAGCACGCCGACGGGCTTCGGGGATGCCCCGGGCGCACAATCAGGGGTTCCCTCAGGGGCGAATTCAGGGCAGCCCCCGATAGCTGGTGCAGCAGAGCGCTGGAAGGATCGGACTATGACTTCCGAACCGCCCCTTGAACCGCTGCCTCCAGAACGCCCCACCGGCGACGCCCCTCCGGGCGGCGTCCCCGACCCGGCCGGTTTCTCCACCGGCCCGGGCGGAGGCTATTCCAGCCGGTCAGGCTCCACGGCGGCCCCGCCGCCCCGCCCTGCGGCGTCGAACGCCTTCTTCGACCGGATGCGCTCACTGCAGATCACCCGCACCTCCGACCGCTGGATCGGCGGGGTGGCGGGAGGCATCGCCTACCGCACGGGGCTCGATGTTGCCCTGGTCCGGGGCATCGTCGTGGTGCTGGCGGTCTTCGGCGGCATCGGCGTCCTGCTGTACGGCCTGGCGTGGGCGCTCCTGCCCGAACCGGACGGACGCATCCACGTCGAGTCGGCCGGACGCGGCAACTGGACCTCGGGAATGACCGGGGCGCTGCTCCTAGTCATCGCCGGGCTCTGGCGGCCGAACCTGCCGTTCCTCGGCGATGAGGGCGGCGGGTGGCAGCTGCTGTGGACCCTGATCTGGGTCGGCGCCGCCGTCTATGCCGTGTACTGGGCGCTGACCGCGCGCAGCAGGAACAGCCCGGTAGCCGGCGGCAGGCCGGCCGGCGCACCCGGGATGATGGGTGCGTACGGCGCACCCGGAGCGACCCAGCAGTTTCCGGCCACGAGCTATCAGGCGGGACCTCCGCCCACCGGCCAGCAGTATCCGTCGACGGAGCCTCTGGGCACGGGCGCTGTCCCTCCCCGCCCGGCCGGCCCGTTGCCGTCCGACTTCCCCGGATCCGGGTACTCCCCGTCCACCGGGTACACGCCGTCCGATTACCTCTCCGGCGGGTCCTTTCCCCCGGGGTCGCTGCCTCCGAGCTACGCCCTGCGCCCGGTACCGCCGCCGCGCCCCCGCACCCCCGGACCCACCGGCAGCGGCGTGGCACTCAGCCTGGGTGCGGCCGTGCTCGCCGTCGGCATCATCCTGGCCCTCGACTACGCGGCCCTGATCGACCTCGGCCGGACAGCGCTTCCCGTGGCCCTCGCCTCCGGCGCCGCCGTCCTTGGCCTCGCCGTGGTGATCCTTGGCCTGATCGGGCGGTCCTCGGGGTTCGTCGGTTTCGCTGCCGGCGCCATGGTCTTCGCCGCCCTCATCGGGTCGGCGGTGGCAGCCGCCAACTTCGACGACGGCGCCTCGGTGGTGGGCAGGGAGACTCCGCTGTCGGCATCCTCGGTCCGGGCCGCGGAGGAGGGCTACACGGTTGTCGCCGGGCGCAGCACGCTTGACCTGCGCAGCCTCGACAACCTGAGGTCCGACGTCGTTGTCCCGGTGCGGGTGCTGGCCAGCAAAGTGGACGTCCTCGTCCCGAGCGACGTGCCGGTCGAGGTCCGCTCCGAGGTCGCCCTCGGCTCGGTGCGCACGGGCGAAGGCGTCGACGCCTCCGTCTCCGAAGGGTTCTGGCAGCCCGGAACCACCCAGCTGAACGAAACAGCCGACGGTCCGTCGATCATCCTTGAGGTCGGCGGCGCCGTCAGCCAGGTCAGCGTTTCACAAAACGAGAATGGATTCGACCAATGAGTACCTCCGAAAAGTCAGCAGCACCCCGCCGGGTGCGCACGGGAACCGTCGTCTGGGGAGCGGTGATCCTGGCGGTCGCGGCCCTGATCCTTGTCTCACTGCTCACCGGCATCCGTTTCGACCTGGGAATCGTGCTCCTGGGACTGCTCATCGGCGCGGGTATCGCCCTCGTGGTGGGCGGCATCTCCTCGATGACGCGCCGGTCATCCGCGGCGGGCGACGACCCCGATGACGATAACGGCCATACTGAAACCGCAGGCCTCTGACTCCGTCCTCTCAACGAAAGGCTCACCATGGACACCCTCTTCCGGATCCTCCGCTCCTCCCCCGTCAAGCGCGCACCCGGCGGCATCCTCGGGGGCATCGCCTCGGGGATCGCGGCGCAGTTCAACTGGCCGGTGTCCTACGTGCGGATCGCAATGCTCCTGAGCTTCCTGCTCCCGGTGGTGAGCCTTCCGATGTACGGGGTGCTGTGGCTGGTGCTGCCCAAGACCGACGGGACGATCGCCCTGGAGCAGCTGCTGAACCGCACCACCCGACGGTGACAGCAGAAAGACCCGGTGCGGCACATCCGCACCGGGTCTTCCGCTGCCCGGTTCCAGTGCGCGGGGCGGGCACCGGAACTACGATGATGCCGTGGAGCCCCTCTTCGAATTCGCCGGCAGCTACTGGTGGCTCATCTTTCCGCTGAGCGGAGTGTTCGCTGCCTGGGGACGGTCCTGGTCCCGGGCCAATGAGCGCAGGCACCAGCGCAGGGTGGAGCTCTACACACTGAAGCACCAGGGCGAGCAGGTCCGGCAGGCGAGGATCGGCGAGGTGGAAGCGGTGACCGCCGCCCATGACGCCGTCAACCGGAAGTGGCTGGACTACGAACTCGACGTGGGGAAGCTGATCGACTACCCCCTGATGACCGACGTGCGTGAACCCCTGACGGTCGCCTTCCTCCGCGCCAAGCGCGCGGCCGACGCACTCCGCCCGGCCGCACCGGAGGCCCTGAGCGCCGCCGAATTTGCCGAGTACCGCTCGGCGGTCAATGACTACGACGTCGCCTTCCAAATCGCCGAGGCGGAGGCACGCCGGCTCAAGGACTCGGCCTTCACCGGACCGGAACGCCAGAGGCTGGCCCGGGCACGGAAACTGCTCGCCCTGGCGCTCGACGACGCTGCCAGCCCGTCCGAGCGGCAGACCGCGTACCGGCGGGCGCGGCGGGAACTCGACGGACTGATCGTGCTGCCGGACACGGCGGTCGCCTCCCTGGAGGCGAAGGTGGCCAGGATGCTGAACGGCGGTCCGGGTTCCGCCGGATAACCTACACTTCGACCATGTCCTCACAGGTCCTCTTTTCCGAGCAGCCCACCCTCAGCGGAACCCTGTGCACGCTTCGTCCCTTCACCTCCGGAGACATCGAGGCGATGGGGCCCATCCTCGCCGATCCCGAGGTGCTCCGCCTCACCGGAAGTGTCCATTCCACCGCCGAGGCGGAAGCTGGGACTGGAACGCTGGATGAGCGGACGCGCACCTGGTACCAGACCCGGGCCCATCAGCGGGACCGGCTGGACCTTGCCGTCGTCGATTCCCGGACTGGCGGCTGCGTCGGTGAAGCGGTGCTCAATGAGTGGCAGCCCGACGACGATGCCTGCAACTTCCGCATCCTGCTTGGGCCGGCGGGACGGGACCGCGGCATCGGATCCGAGGCGACCCGCCTTCTCCTCGGCCATGCCTTCACCGCCACAAGGCTCCACCGGATCTCCCTCGAGGTTTTCGCATTCAACCCCCGCGCCCGCCGGGCCTACGAGAAGGCAGGCTTCGTCGTGGAGGGAACCCTGCGGGAGGTGTTCAAGTTCGACGGCGACTACATCGACGCCGACCTTATGTCCATTCTGCGCCCGGACTGGGAGCGTTCAGGGGGCTGAAGCAGCCCCTTGACTGAAGCAGCGGGGCCCCCATGGCCGGAGGCCCCGCTGCTTCGGTCAAGGGAATCTCCGTCCGGGACCGAGCGGCCGGCTAGCTGACCTGGAGCTCCCGGACGGTGATGTCGGGGTAAAGCTGCGAGAGGTCGCCGGCGAGCGCCTCACGCACATTGTGGGTCAGCTCGCCGAAGAGCACCTCCGGCTCGCCGTCCTCGACGGCGTCAAGGGCTGCGGAAACCACCTCGGCGGGGTCGGACTTCTGCTCGGCCGGGATGTGCGCGCCCATATCGGTGTCCATCCAGCCCACGTGCAGCGCGGAGACGGCGATGCCCCGGGGTGCGAGCTCCTGCCGGGTGGCGTTGGTCATCGCCCAGGAGGCGGCCTTCGCGGCGCCGTACGCTCCGACGTCGGGGAAATGCGCCCAGGACAGCACGGAGAGCACATTGTGGATCGCTCCGCCGCCGTTTGCGGCGATGATGGGCGCGAATACCCGCGTTACCTCGAGGGTGCCGAAGAAGTTGGTCTCCATCTCCTGGCGCACTGCGGCCGTGGAGCCCTTTAGGAGGCTGGTGGGAGTGAGGATGCCCGCATTGTTGATCAGGATGTTGACGTCCTGCGCGGCGGCGGCGGCCGCGGCGACGGCGGCGGGGTCGGTGATGTCGAGGGCCACGGGCACGACGCCGGGCTGGCTGACCTCGATGCCGGACCGGGAGGCCGCGTAGACCTTCACCGCTCCACGCTCGAGGAGTTCCTCGACGAAGAGGCGGCCGAGGCCACGATTGGCCCCGGTGACAAAAACGGTTGAGCCCTGAATGCGCATGGAAAACCTTCTGTGGGGGATGAGTCCTCAAAGAATATCATGCAGTCCTAGTAAAGGACTATGGAGTTCCCGGGAGGGTCAGGGATTGATGGCGAGGAAGATGAAGGCCGCAAACAGGATGAGGTGCACGGTTCCCTGGAGCCGGGTCGCACGGCCGGGCGCCACCGTGAGCACGCTGACGACGACCGTCAGGGTCAGCAGCACGATCTGGGTGGAGCCGAGACCGAGGATCAGGGGGCCCTCGAGCCAGAGGGTGGATAGGGCAATCACGGGAACGGTCAGGCCGATGCTCGCAATCGCCGAGCCGTAGCCGAGGTTGAGGCTCGTCTGAATCCTGTCGCGCAGCGCCGCACGGGTGGCGGCGATGCCCTCCGGCGTGAGCACCAGCAGCGCAATGATTACACCGACAAACGACTCGGGAATGCCTGCTGCCTTCACCCCCGCCTCGATGGCGGGTGACACGGCCTTCGCCAGTCCGACGACAGCCACCAGGGCGACCGCCAGCAGGCCGAGACTGAGCAGCGCCCTGCGCGTGGTGGGAGGTGCGGCGTGCTCCTCGGCGTCGTCGGCGGCCGCAGCGCGCCGGCCCGCGTGTGCCGGCACCGGCAGGAAGAAGTCGCGGTGCCGCACTGTCTGGGTGGAGACGAAGGCGGCATACAGGGCAAGGGAGGAAATCCCGGCAAAGGCCAGCTGCGCCGGGGAGAATTCCGGCCCGGAGCGGGCGGAGGTGAAGCTGGGCAGCACCAGGGTCATGGTGGCGAGCATGGCAATCACCCCAAGGGCGGCGCCAGACCCCTCGACATTGAACCGAACGGTCCCGAAGCGCACTGCGCCCACGAGCAGCGACAACCCCACGATCCCGTTGACAGTGATCATCACCGCGGCGAACACCGTGTCCCGCGCCAGGGAGGCGGTCTCCGGGCCGCCGGAAATCATCAGCGTCACGATCAGCGCCACCTCGATCACCGTCACCGCCACCGCGAGGACAAGCGACCCGAAGGGCTCCCCCACCCGGTGGGCGATCACCTCGGCATGGTGCACTGCGGCCAGGATCGACCCCACCAGGACGACGGCGACAACGGCGACCGCCACGGCGCCCAGGTTCCGCTGCCAGGACAGGACAAGCACGACCAGTGCCACCGCAGGGACGGCGACGGTCCAGGAGGACTGCAGGCGTCCGATCAGCGAAGCCACAGGGTCCCTCCGCCCGTTGACCGGTCTGTCATGACCCCGTCCGCCACCACTCCGGTGCACCCACGGTTACCATCCATGCCGCTCTCTCCTGTTCCGACCCACACTGTTACGATCCACCCAGTTTCCGCCCCGCCTGCTCCGACCCATACTGTTCCAATCGGAAATGTCCCCTCCACCTTCCCCGGTTGCAGTACCGCGGCGCAACGCGGGGCGCGCAGGCCGACGTGGCAGGCGCGGTGGGGCGGGTGGCTGAACGGGGTGCTGGACGGGTGCGGTAAATGGTCCGGAGTGCCCATAATGGTCCACTGGGGCCCGCACCGAGCGAAGGAACTCCATCATGATTTCCGATGACGACTTCCCAAAAAACGTGTCGAACGACGTCGGTCCGGCCGAGAGCCCGGCCGTCGAGCCCGGGGGCCGGCTGCCGGAGGAGGAGCCGCTCTCCTTCGCCGGTGCCACCGGATGGCTCAACTCGCCTCCACTGACCGGGGCTGCCCTGCGGAGCCGGGTGGTTCTGGTCAACTTCTGGACCTACACGTGCATCAACTGGCTCCGGGCTCTGCCGTATGTGCGCGCCTGGGAGGAGGCCTACCGGCGCCACGGCCTGGTGGTGATCGGGGTGCACTCGCCCGAATTCTCCTTCGAGCACGACGTCGGGAATGTCCGGCCCGCTATGGAGGCCCTGTCGATCGGCTATCCGGTCGCTGTCGATAACTCCTTTCGGGTCTGGCGCTCCTTCGACAACCATTACTGGCCGGCCGTGTATCTCCTGGACGCGCGCGGCCGCCTCCGCCATGCCAGCTTCGGTGAGGGTGACTACGACGAAACCGAGGCGGCGCTCCGGCGCCTGCTCGCCGAGGCGGGGACAACCGATCCGGGTCCGGCGGTGGGGCCGGTCACCGGTGCGGGAATCGAGGCCGCCGCGGACTGGAACACCCTCCGGTCGGCCGAAACCTACCTTGGATACCAGCGGACCTCGGGGTTCGCTTCCCCGGGCGGCCTGGCATTCGACCGCCTGCACGCCTATTCCGCGCCTTCACGGCTGCCGCGCGGGCAGTGGGCCCTGGCGGGCAGCTGGACGGCCGGCGCTGAGGCGACGGTGTCCGAGGCTCCGGGAGGCCGTCTGCTCTGCCGCTTCCACGCCCGCGACCTCCACCTGGTTGCGGCTCCGGCCGCACCGGGCTTGGCGGTCCGCCTGCGGGTCCTGTTGGACGGCCTGGAACCCGGCGCCGATTCCGGCCTGGACATCGATGAAGCCGGCTACGGCACGATCACCGGGCCCGGCCTGTACCAGCTCCTTCGGCGCAGCGGTCCCGTGACCGAGGGCACCGCCGAGATCGAGTTCCTCGACCCGGGAGCGGGGGTCTACTGCTTCACCTTCGGGTAGGGCCCCGGCCGGCGTCCTGTCCTGTGGCCCGGTGCGGCGCCCGGCACCCGCAGAACGCGCCACCCGGTTCTCACCGGATGGCGCGTTCGTCGTGCGTTCAGCTGCTGCCCCGGGTTGCCGGGGCGGCCAATGCGGCCCGGCAGGAGCCCGTTACTGGCCGGCCGAGGCTAGGCCCGGGCCTTGCGGGCGACGCGGAACTGGGCGATCAGGCCGATCAGCCCGAGGAGCAGGATTACGGCTCCATATCCCACAACCGTGGTCGGCAGACCCAGGGGCGCGGCGAGCAGGCCGACCAGGACGACCGGCAGGCCGAAGGCGATGTACGCGACGACGAAGACGGAGGCGATGGTTCCCGCGCGGTGCTGCGGGTCGGTCAGCGGCACGATGAGACGCAGGGATGCCGAGAAGGCGCTGCCGAAGCCGATGCCCCCGATCACGAAGCTGGCGACCATCAGAACGAGGGTCCCGGTGAGCACGCCCACTACGATGCCGGTGGCAGCGACGGCCGCGGCGTAGATCCCGAGCTTTATTCCGGCGCGCGGGGCCAGGCGGGAGAACACGATGCCGGCAACCGCCGAGGCGCCCGACGCAACGAAACCGACCAGGCCGTTAAGCAGGGCGCTGTCAACCTCGAAGACGTTCCGCACGAGCGTCGGCGCAAGCCCGAGGGAGAGCCCGGCGAGCATCCAGGTCGCGGCGATGACGGGGGCGGCGGCGGCGAATTCCTTCCGGGCAGCGGCAGCGATGGCCACGCGCGGGATCAGGGAACGCCACGCTCCGGGGCGGCGCGTCGCACTCTCGGGGGTCAGGGCGACGACGATGATCCCCAGGACCGCGATGACGGCGAGGACCGTATAGATCAGGCCGTTCGGGGAAGGGGTGAACTCGATGGCGAACCCGGCGAGCAGGGCGCCCAGGGCGAGGCCGCCGGTCACGCCGACGCTGCCGAGGATGGCCCCGAGCTTCTTGCGGTTCGCCGGGGCGAGTTCGGCGAGCGAGGCCGAGAACGCGCTGGTCGCGGCGCCCGTGGCGATGCCCTGGACAACCCGCGCTGCGATCACCCAGCCGGCGTCGGGCGCGAGAACGAACATTATGGTCGAGACGAGCTGCACCAGGAGGGCGCCGATGAGCACGGGCCGGCGGCCGATATGGTCGGAGAGGGAGCCCACAGTCAGGAGGGCCGCGAGGAAACCTCCGGCGTAGGCGGCGAACGCCGCCGTCAGGACGACCGCCGGGAAGTTCCATTGCTCCTGGTAGAGCGGCAACAGGGGTGTCGGCGCTCCCGCCGCAAGGTACAGACTGGTGAAGGCGATCGCGCTTCCCACGAAGGCTACCGGGGCGGGAAGGGTGAAGCGGGAACGAGCAGCAGGTGCTGAGCTGTCGAAGGATGACTGGGTGGTGGACAAATGAGTCTCCTGGTGGCGCGGCTGACCGCGAGGTGATGTTGACCGCCGCACGGTGGCCGTGCAGCTCGTCGTCGACGGGCTCCGGCCTGAAAAACCGGACGTGCGGTCGACTTTGACGAAATGTGAATTACTGGAAGCGAACCGGAGTGTCCGCATCCGCGGGCTCCGCCGTCCAAACGCACTTCCGTACGAAAGGGGCCGGCATTGTGAACGCCTCCACGAATAGAGCTAACCGTTTTGCTATCACGCACATTCCCCGGCCGGTGGTCCAGGCCCCCATGGCCGGCGGCCCGTCCACGCCGCGGCTGGCCGCCGCGGTGAGCGGGGCGGGCGGACTTGGATTCCTCGCCGCGGGGTACAAGACGGCCAACGCACTGCGCGCCGAGATCACCGCGGTGAGGGAAGCGACCGACGCCCCGTTCGGCGTCAATCTCTTCGTCCCCCAGCCCTCGGTCGCCCGTCCCGACCAGGTGGCCGAGTACGCGCGGGCCCTCGCCCCCGAAGCGGAACGCCTCGGGGTGGACCCGGGTGAGCCGAGATACGACGACGACGACTGGGAGAACAAGATCGGTGTCCTCCTCGAACTCGCTCCGGCCGTCGCATCCTTCACCTTCGACGTACCGGAGGCCGGCCTCATCGAAGCGCTCCAAGACCGGGGAGTGGCCGTGACGGTCACCGTCACCTCACGGCCCGAAGCGGAGAAGGCCGCCGCGGCAGGGGCGGATTCCCTTTCCGTTCAGGGGCCCGAAGCCGGCGGGCACCGCGGAACCTTCGACGCCACCGCACCGGGCAATCCAACGCCCCTTCACGCGCTCCTCGAAGACCTGGCCGGGGTGGGAATTCCCCTGATCGCCGCGGGCGGCGTCGCCACGCGCGCCGATGTTCAGGAGGCCCTGGCCCGGGGTGCCGTGGCCGTGCAGGCTGGAACCGCCTTCCTGCGGGCCGAGGAGGCGGGAACGCGGGCGGCGCACCGGGCGGCGCTGGCCTCACCCGCGTTTCCAGCCACCGCGGTCACCAAGGCCTTCTCGGGCCGGTATGCCCGGGGCCTTTCCAACGACTTCATGAGGCGGTACGACCCGGTGGCGCCGTTCGGCTATCCCGAGATCCATCACCTGACGAGTCCGCTGCGGGCGGCCGCGGCGGCGGCGAACGACCCCCACCGCATCAATCTGTGGGCCGGCACCGGCTTCAACCGGTGCGTTGCGGGGTCGGCGGCGTCGATTCTGGACCGGCTCAGCGACTGAGTGCGGAGCCGGGCACCGGTCGAAAGGTCAACTCCTTAGTTCGGGGAGCAACCACTGAGGGGTGGGCGGCTTCGATCCGGCTGCACTCAGGGCGACATGCAGGCCGGCGACCATCACGGCGAAGCCGAAGACGCCGACAAAGATACTGGGCGCCAGGCCCGAGAGCATCACTCCGACGAACACGGTGAGGAGTCCGACGAAATCGATGAGCACACCGAGAACGATACGCCGGGTTGAAAGGGAGGGCGCCGCGGCCGTGGCCAGTGTGGCTGCAAGCCTGGGGTCCTCGTCCTCGAGCTGTTTCTCCAGCTGGTCGAACAGCTTCTGCTCATGTTCCGAAAGCGCCATTGGGTTCTCCTAGTAGGCCCGGCAGGGGCGCCGGGGTGCGCCGCGGGGCGCCATAGAGGGGTGCCGCGGGGGCGGCACATTGGGGTGCGCCGCGGGGTGCGGCACACCAGGTGCCGCGGGGACGGCCCTGACAGGGCCGCCCCCGACAGCGATGCGGTGACCGGCGGAGCCGGCAACCGGGAAGGGTCTGCTAACCAGCCTTGACCGGCTGGGGGCGGCCGTAGGTTTCGAGCAGGCGCAGCCAGATCTCACTGATCGTCGGGTAGGCCGGCACTGCGTGCCAGAGACGGTCGAGGGGGACCTCGCCGACGATGATCATGGTCGCGGCCTGGACCAGATCGGCGACGTCGGGTCCGACGAAGGTCACCCCAAGGACGACCTTGCGCTTTTCGTCGACAATCATGCGGGCCTTGCCGGTGTACCCATCGGCGTGGACCGAGGCACCGGCAGTCCAGCCGAGCTCGTAATCCACCACCCGGATCTCATAACCGGCGCGGCGTGCAGCCGCGGCGGTCAGGCCCACCGAGGCAACCTCGGGGTCGGTGAAGGTCACCTGCGGAACCGCCTCGTGATCGGCGGTGGCCACATGCGTGCCCCACGGGCCGTCCGAGACCACGGCGCCGGTGGCCCGGGCCGCAATCACGTCGCCTGCCGCGCGCGCCTGGTACTTGCCCTGGTGGGTCAGCAGCACCCGCCCGGTCACATCGCCGGCTGCGTAGAGCCAGTCGTAGCCGGGCACCTGCATCGTGTCATCCGTTTCCAGCCAGGCACCGGCCGTGAGTCCCACGGTCTCCAGACCGATGTCGGAGCTGCGCGGGCTGCGCCCGGTGGCCACGATGACCTCTCCGGCGGTGATCGTGCCGCCGTCGGAAGTCTCGATGGTGACGGTATCCCCGTCCCGCGTGACCTTCGTGGTCTTGGTGTCGGTGAGCACCGTGGCGCCCAGCTCGCGCAGGGATGCGCCGACCATCTCTCCCGCGAAGGGCTCCATCTCGGTGAGCAGGCCGCTGCGTGCGACCATGGTGACCTTCGTGCCAAAGCCGGCAAAGGCGGTGGCCATCTCCGTTGCCACGACACCGCCGCCAATGATGGCAACGCTCTCGGGCACGGACTTGATGCTGGTTGCCTCCCGGGACGTCCAGGGGCGGGCCTCGGCCAGGCCTTCGATGGGGGGAAGCACGGCATCGGAGCCGGTGGTCACGGCCACCGCGTGGCGTGCGGTGAGCACGGTGACGGTACCGTCGGCGGCGGTCACAGTGACCTCCTTGGTGCCGCTGATCCGGCCATGGCCGCGCACCAGGTCGATTCCGGCGCCTTCGAGCCAGCCCACCTGGCCGGCGTCGTCCCAGTTGCTAGTGAAGGCATTCCGCCGGGCCAGCACCGCGTCAACGTTCAGCTCGCCGGTGACCGCCTCCGCAGCGCCGGGCACGTGCCGAGCCGCACGCAGCACCTGGGCTGAGCGCAGCAGCGCCTTCGAGGGCATGCACGCCCAATACGAGCACTCGCCTCCGACCAGCTCGGCCTCAACGACCACTGCGGTCAATCCGCCCTGGACGGCACGGTCGGCCACATTCTCGCCAACTGCACCTCCGCCCAGAACAATCAGGTCGTACTCAGTTTTTTCCATCGTCGTGTCTTCCCTCAAAGTTTCGGTTCTGCCTTAGATCTCTTCTGCGTTGATGTCTTCCACGTTCCGGTGCTGCTTTACCGGCACGGTCCTGCTGGTTGGAACCGCCGCGGCGTCCGGTGATCCGGACGCCGCGGCGGGGTTTATTGGTCGGAGTCAGATGCGGCCGGGCAGGCGGGTGGTAATTTCCTGGAGGAACCAGCCGTTGCCGTCCGGGTCGGTGAAGGAGGCGTAGGAGGCGTAGGTCTTGCGCTCGGGGTCGGGCCCGGCGACGCGGTCCTTCTCGCCTTCGTGGTGCCAGATGCCCTTGGCGTCGTGCCAGACCTCGGAGATCTCGATGCCGCGGGCGGCGATGTCCTCGCGGGCGGCGATGATGTCATCGACGATCAGGTACAGGCCCTGCAGGGAGCCGGGTGCGCCGGCGGTGATGCCCTTGCCGATCATGATCGAGGCACCCGAGCCCGGAGGGGTGAACTGCACGACCCGCAGGTCCTCGTCAACGGTGAAGTCGGCGTCGAAGCGCCAGCCCAGCGAGTTGTAGAAAGCCTTCGCGCGGTCCGCGTCCGTGACGGGAACAGCGACAACCTCAAGTTTGAATTCCATAACGATCCTCTTCCTGGTGAGTGGTGGTGGTTGATGGTGGTTGGTGCCGCAGCACCGGGTTCCCGTGCACTATCCCGGCTCTCGTAAAGACGGAAATGGTGAGTGTTATTCCGGGGAGAGCCGGTAGAACAACCCCGGCCAGCTGTTGAATTTGTATTGCTCGACGGTGGGCCTGCGAGCTGCCTATCCGGAGAATCTTACTGCTCCTAGATTAGGAGTAGTTGATCGCGTATGCGTATCAACTACTGGGCGGGGAAAATAATTCCCCTGCCGCCGAACCCCGGGCTGCGGTTGTTCCGCAGGCGCCCCGACGGGCTGTCGAACGGGGGGGCAGGAGTTTGCAGGGTGGACCAGCGGGCATCCGGCAGCGGCGGCGGCCCGAAGGGAGTGCGGTTGAGCACATGAGAGACCCCCGGCGCCGGTGCCGACCGGCACCTACGGCCGCAGCACGGGAAACGGACCCTAGTCGGCGATGCCGAACGGACCGAGGCTTCCGTAGTCGAGGCGCAGGGCCTCCATCATGGCCCAGGCGTTGGGCAGGGTGAAGACGTCCGCTCCGCCCAGCCGGTCCACCCAGCGTGGAATCAGTTCGTCGGCCGACTTCGCCGCGACCGCATCGAGGTAGGCCCGGAAGACCGCCCAGACGTTCGACATATCGACCGGGGCCATAATCTCGCCAAGATCGACCGAGGACAGCGCCGCCTCCGTCGTATTGTGCAGGTCCCTTAGATACTCGGCCTGCACCTCGACGTCCTTGCGGGTGCCGGTGCGGGTTACGTGTCCGGAGACCAGCTTCTCGAAGGAATACCCCAGCGTCTGGTCGACGGCAGTGACATAGCCGGGGACATTGGCGGACACGGCAAGGTTCGAGAACGGCACCCACCCCGGGAAGATGACGTCCACGAGCATCAGCACCTGGCGCTTGGGCTCGTGGATGAAAATGTTCCCTTCGGCGTGGTTGGGACCCTGATAGTCAAGCTGCAGGGTGTGATCGCCCGACTGCAGCGTATAGCCGTCGTCGAACTCGACCGTGGGAAGGGGGCGGTTCGGATCCCCGAGCTTCCGCAGCCGCTCGGCAGTGATCCGCTGGGCATACCGGGGCACATCCTGGGGGTAGAGCGACATTGCCCCGACATGGTCGGCATGCTGGTGGCTGTAGACGATCTGGGTAATCGGCTTCGACGTGACGCCCTTGATCGCCCGAAGGATGTTGCGGCCCAGGGTCGGTGGTGCATCGACGGCAACGACTCCGTCATCGGTGACGACGAACATCATCTGATAGGAGCCGTCGCTCAACAGGAACATCCCATCGGCGAGCTCCTCGACGTAATACCCCTCATCCGGAACCTTCGGCCCGCGGGCAGCCTTGGGAACGGGAGCGGTGGGGACCAATCGCAGCGACGCCGCGGCGTCGGTAAAGCTGAACGGCTTCCAGCGAGCTTCCGGGTCTGCAGACATGGGGAATCGCCTTTCTAGATGTTCAGTCTACTATGGGGCTTTGGTTGTAGGTGAGCGCCCATTATCATATCAAGGACGGGAAGGCAAATCACGAAGGATCATGAAATGAAAGGCTTGTCGACATGACTCCGCTGCATAGGCACACCGGGGTGGCCCAACAGCTCGGCCTGGATTTTCCCATCGTCCAGGGACCGTTCGGCGGTGGCCTCTCCTCCGAGCCCCTTGTCGCCGCGGTATCGGAGGCCGGCGGGCTTGGCTCCTTCGGCGCCCACCACCTCCCTCCCGAGGAGATCACGGCGCTGGTGGGCCGGCTCAGGGATGCGACGGCCCGGCCCTTCGCGGTCAACCTCTGGATACCGCTGGGTGGTGAATCAGCGGCCGGCGTCGACCAACTGGTGGCACAGGCGGCGTTGCTGGCCCCGTATTTCGAGGAGTTGGGCATCGACCCGCCGGAGCCGACGGTGGGTGCACCCATTGACTTCGATGCCCAGGTGGACGCACTCCTGGCCGCGGCACCACCGGTCATCAGTTTTGTGTTCGGCGTGCCTGCTGCCGACACCGTGGACCGCGCGCGGCGCGCCGGAATCCGCCTGGTGGGGACAGCAACGACGGTCGACGAGGCGGCCGCCCTTGAGGAGGCCGGCGTGGACGTGATCGTCGCCTCGGGCAGCGACGCCGGCGGGCACCGCGGTGCATTCCTCGCCCCGGCGGAGGAATCTCTGGTCGGGACGTTCTCGCTGGTGCCCCAGGTGGTGGCCGCTGTCTCTACTCCGGTCGTTGCCGCCGGCGGCATCGCCACGCCCTCCCAGGTCCGGGCGGCGCACGAACTGGGGGCTGAGGGTGTGCAGGTTGGAACAGCGTTCCTCGTGTCGGACGAGTCGGCCGCCTCGGCGGTCCACAAGGAGGCGGCCACCGGGCCGGCCGGCCGCAGCACGGTCCTGACCGGCGCCTTCACCGGGCGCCTGGCCCGGGGTCTGGTCAACCGGGTGACCCGGGAGGCATCCGGGTGGGACACCCATGTTCCGTATCCGGCCCTTGGCGCGATGACCTCGCCCTTCCGCAGGGCCGCAGAGGAGAAGGGGCGGGCCGATCTCGCCAGTTTCTGGGCCGGGCAGTCGGCTCCCCTGGCCCGGCTGGGCCCCGCCGCCGAAATCTTCGCCTCGCTTGCCGGGGCGTACGACTGACGGCGGGGCCGGACCCTACTGGATCTTCGAGACGTGGTAGTGGCTGATGAGCCAGCTTCCGCCGGTCCGCTGCAGCACCACCGTCAGGTGGACCGGAATCACCCTGCCGTCGAGGAACGAGAAGTCGACGTCGGCGTAGGCCACGAGGACGTCGACCGACAGCCGGCGGTGCTCGAGGATCCGGAAGTCGGCCTGCAGCCCGGCCGGCTGCTTGTCGTAGTAGGCGATGACGGCAGGGCGGCCGATGCCGTGGCTCCTGTCAAGGCCTTGGAAGAGTGCGTCCTCAGTGAACTGGGAGGCCACCTCCTCCGGCCGGTGGTCCCGGATCCCGTTCGCCCAGGCGGTGAAGACCGCACTGACGATACCGAGGGTACCGGTGTCCGATGTGGTTGAAGCGGGTGCTTCGATTCCAGACGCTTCCATGTCTTGTCCTTCAATTGGAGTGCGGACACCTCCGGTGTCCCTGTCGGTGCAGGAGCGCGGCCCGCTCCGGGGAACCTAGCTGCCGGCGCTCTGGCCGCCGTCGACATGGAGGACCTCGCCGGTGACGAAGGGGGCCTGCTCGAGGTAGAGGACGCCCTTGGCGATGTCCTCAACGGTGCCCATCCGGCCGATCGGGTGCTGGCCGGCAAGCTCGTCATGGTTGTGTCCCGCGTGCAGCGGGGTCTTGATGTGCCCAGGGGAGACGGCGTTGACGCGGATTCCGCGGCCGGCATATTCGACCGCGAGCGACTTGGTGACCGAGGAGACGCCGCCCTTGGTGAGGTTGGCCAGGGCGGAGGGAAGGCCCGAGTTCGCGTATTCGACCAGGGTTGTGGTCACATTCACCACGTGTCCGGAGCCCTGCTCGAGCATCCGGGAAATCGCCTGCTGGGTTACGTAGAAGAACCCGCCAAGGTTCACCTGCACCACCCGGTCGTAATCCTCCTTCGTGTACTCGGTGAAGGGCTTGCCGACGAAGATGCCGGCATTGTTCACGAGGGTGTCGATGCGGCCGAACTTCTCGACCGCCGTGGCGACGACCTTCTCCGCGACAGCGGGATCCGAGATGTCACCGGCGACGGTCACGAAGTCGGACTCATCGGCGGGGGCGATGGAGCGGGAGTTTGCGACGACGGCGTAGCCGAGGTTGCGGAGGGCTGCGGCGAGCCCTTCTCCGATTCCCTGCGATCCCCCGGTGACGACGGCGACTTTGCGAATTTCCATAGCGTGCTGCTTCCTTTAGACGATCGGTCAACTACCGAGTACACAGTTATAGCCGACTGGTCTTATAATTGCAATATGGGACGAAAATCAGACGCACGACAGAGAATCCTTGAGGCCGGCACGGCGCTCTTCCAGCAGCGCGCCTACGCTTCGATCGGCGTTGCCGAGATCTGCGCAGCGGCCGGTGTCCCCAAGGGAAGCTTCTACCACTTCTTCCCGTCCAAGCAGTCGCTCGCCCTCGAAGTGATCAATGCGCACTGGATCAAGCAGGGCGCCCAGTGGACGGGCATCCTCACCTCCCCGGATTCCGTTCTCGACCGCCTGCGGAAGCTGTTCCTCGCAACGGCGGAGGTGCAGACGACGGCGCTGAAGGGAACGGGCACGGTCACGGGATGCCTTTTCGGCAATCTCGCCCTTGAGGTCAGCGCGCAGGATGACCCGGTCCGGGAACGCCTGCAGCAGATCTTCGAGGAGCAGATCGAACTCATCGACGCCGCTCTCCGGGAGGGCACTGCTGCGGGTGAATTCGCCTTGGCCGATCCCCGCTGGACGGCCAAGGCGATCGTTGCGCAGATCGAAGGGATGGTTCTCTTCGCAAAACTGTTCAACGATCCGGGCCAGCTCGATGCCCTCTGGCAGAACAGCCTCTCCCTGCTTGGACTCCAGACCGCTCCTGCCGCGTGAGGCCCCCGGAGCCCGCCTGCCTGACCGGCGGTGTCGAGGTGGCCCCGCTGCGCAGCTCGGACGCCGAGCGTCTTGCCGCCGCGTACAGCCGTAACCGGGACCATCTGGCGCCCTGGGAGCCCGCCCGCTCCGACCGGTTCTTCACCCCCGCGGGTCAGCGGGAGGTCATCGACGCGAAAGCCGCCCTCGTCGAGGCCGGCTCGGAGGTGCCGTGGGTCCTGCTCCAGAGCGGGCAGGTTGTCGGGACGGTCACCATCACCGGGATCGTGCGCGGCCCGTTCCTCAACGGCCATCTGGGGTACTGGGTGGATTCGGAGCTGACCGGGCGCGGGATCGGCTCGGCCGCCGTCGCCTTCGCAGTGGAGGCAGCGCGGGATGTCCTGGGGCTGCACCGCCTGCAGGCCGCGACCCTGCCGCTCAACGCCGCTTCCCAGCGGGTGCTTGACCGGGCGGGGTTCGAGGAGATCGGACTGGCCCGGGCGTACCTCAGGATCGCCGGACGGTGGCAGGACCACCGGCTCTACCAGCGCATCCTCGAGCCCTCCGGTGCGGCCGCCGCCCGGGAATAGACCCAGGCCGCGGCCTGTTATCGAGAGCACGAGTTAGGTCAATCCTGGTCTCGTGCGAAGGAGAAGAAGCACTTTATGGCAACCGATTACGACGCCCCACGCGTCGCCCAAGAGGACCAGCCCGTCAACGAGTCGCTTGAGGCGATCAAGGCCAAGCACAGCGCCAACTCGCAGACGGCGGTCATAGACGTCGAGGAAAGCGACCTGGCGGACGGCTTTGAACTGCCCGGAGCGGACCTCTCCCACGAGGAGCTGCAGATCCAGGTCGTCCCCCAGCAGCAGGACGAATTCACCTGTATGAACTGCTTCCTGGTCCGCCACCGGAGCCAGCTGGCCCGCGAGCACAACGGAGCGATGTACTGCTCCGAGTGCGAGGGCTGAGCCGACCCCGGCACCCAACGCCATCCGTCCACGCCAGCAGCAAGGAGTACATCATGAAGGTTCGCAATTCGCTCAGGGCCCTGAAGGCCATCCCCGGCGGCCAGATCGTCCGCCGCCGCGGGCGCACCATGGTCATCAATAAGAAGAACCCCCGGATCAAGGCCCGCCAGGGCTGATCGGGCACCCGCAGCGGCCGGCACGCATCGAGCGTGCCGGCCGCTGCCGTTAACGGCACCGCCACGCAACGGCACCGCCACGCATCGGCACAGCCACGGCGGGCCGACCTGCAAAGATAGGCAGGTGCCGCACCCTGCCAGAACCCGCCGCTTCCCGCCCCTGCTCGCCGCCGCCTGCCTGTTCCTGCTGGTGTCCGGGTATTTCGTCGTCCGGTTCCCGGACACCCCGGGGGCCGAGACCGCCTCCTACTTCTTCAACCTCCTCATCGCGCTTCCCGCGTTCATCGCCCTGGCCCGTCAGCTGGGGGCGGCCCGGGCCGCGGCCGCACTGGCCGCCGTGTCGGTCTTCGGCTACCTGATCGAGGGCGTCGGCGTGGCCACCGGTTTCCCCTACGGCGACTTCTCCTACGGCGATCCCCTCGGGCCGAAGGCCTTCGGCCTGGTGCCGTTCCTGCTGCCGCTGTCCTATGTTCCGCTGGTGATTGGAACCGTCGCGGTCTTCGCGGGACGGTCGACGGTCCTGCGGACCATCGCCGCCTCCGCGGTGCTGCTGGTCCTTGTCGACGGAGTCCTTGACCCGGGCGCTGTCTCGCTGCGGTTCTGGATCTGGGCCGACGGCGGACCCTACTATGGGGTGCCGCTGAGCAACTACGCCGGCTGGCTGCTGTCCGGGCTGTGCGCCGCGGCGCTCCTGAGCCTGCTGGGTGGACGGAGGCTCACCGGCCGCCCTGTCCGGCCCGGGCTGCTCGACAGCCTGCTGCTCTCGCTCAGTTTCTGGCTCGGCGTGTCGATCTTCTCCGCACTGGTTTTCCCCGCCCTGCTGGCGGCGGCGCTCCTCGCGTTCGTGGTGCGGCGCCGCATTGCGCTCGCCGCCGCCCCCGCGCCTGCTCCGGCCGGCAGGGCTGATCCGGCGGGCCGGTCAGGACCGCCGGCGCCGTGGAAGTGACCGCAGCAGCCGTTCCGAGGACATCATTGCCCCGCCCAGGACCGCCGGCAGCCCACCGCCGGGATGCACCGAGGCGCCCACCCGCCACAGCCAGGGCCGGCGGGGGCTCCACTGGGCGGGAACATGGAACGGCCCGCTGAGCCACGCGGGGTGGACGGCCCCGTAGAGTGCCCCGCCGGCCGACCCGGCCTCGCTGAAATACGCCGGGTCGAGGACGAGGTGTTCGCCCAGGTAGCCGGCCAGGGGCTCAGGCAGCCCGAGGGCCCGCGAGACCCGGTCGACCTCCCCGGCGATGAACCGGTCGTTCAGGGAGTAGGTTCGGCCGTTCGCCGGGCTGGTCAGCAGCAGAGCAAGCGTCGGAGCCGCATTCGGGTACACCTCGCCCGCCGGATAGTAGTTTGCGAAGGCCATGGTCTGCCCCGGTTCCGCTCCGGCCTCCAGCGCGGCGTACAGCTCCCCCGGGGAATCGGGCAGGATCACGCTGTGCCGGGGGGTGCCCTCGGGCAGCGGCCGGTCCAGCACCGCGTACAGACCCACGGCCGAGCAGGAAAGCCTCCGCGGCGTCCGCGGCGGCCTGCCGGTGAGCAGCCCGGCCGCCCGCTGCGCATCGACGCCGGCGACGACGGCGTCCGCCGGATAGGTCCCGCGGGCCGTGCGCACGCTGCCCCTCCGGATCCGCTCCACCGGCTCCCCCGTGGAGATTTCCACCCCGGCGGCCGCCGCCAGCCGCTCCAGTGCCAGCACCAGCTCATACACCCCGCCGCGCGGCACCCAGACACCGTCGTGGGCCATGACCGCAGGCATGCTCGCGTACAGCGCGGGCGTCCGGGTGGGACTGACCCCGGCGTTAAGGGTGTGGATCGCGATAACTTCCCGGAGCCCCTCCGGGAGCCAGGGCAGGCTGTCCAGGTAGCTGCGGGTGGTGAGGCGGCCCCCGTACAGCCTGGCGAGCCGGGTGAGCGCGGGATACGCGGCGCGTTCGAGCGGAGCGGTTGTCAGCAGCGTGGTGACCTCCGGCCCGAGGCCTCCGTGCAGCGCCGCGAACCGTTCCCAGGCGGCATGCCAGGGATGGCCGGGCGGCACCGGAAGGCTGCAGGCCTCCCCCCGGAAGGAATACGTTCCCACCTCGGTGAGCCGAACGAGTTCGAGCCCGGCGGTGCCGGCGGCGCTGCCGGGAGCCCTGCCGGTGAGGGCGTCGATGCGGCGGAGCAGTTCTTCCCAGACTCCCGGGAAGGTGAACAGCGAGGGTCCGGTGTCCACGCGCTGCCCGGCAAGCTCGACGCGCCGGCTCTTCCCGCCCAGGGTGGCCCCACCCTCCAGCACGGTCACCGCGTGCCCGGCGGCGCCCAGGAGGGCGGCGGCCGCCAGGGACCCGATGCCTCCGCCCACGACGACGATCCGGCTCACCGGTAGATCCCCAGCAGCAGCGACCCGGTGAGCTGCACCCCCGCCACGGTGCCCGCGAGGTACGGGAAGGCGATGGAGTACCGGTAGAGCCGGTGCCCGGTTGCCGGGGACGGCGAGCGCAGCAGTGAGGCGAGCAGCCAGCCGGCGATCCCGCCGCTCACGATGGCCACGGGCAGGCTCACCAGGGCGAAGCAGACCGTGGACAGGGCCCACCAGAACCCGCTCCAGCCGACGACCCCGCGCGCGCCCAGGCGCACCGCCGTCGTCGTAATCCCGGCCGCACGGTCCTCCTCGATGTCCTGGACGGCGTCGAAGGTGTGTTTGGCGGCGCTCCAGGCCATCAGGCCGACGGCGGCGGGCCAGAGGGGCGCGGCGCCGAGCGCGAGCGGGACGAAGACCAGGGGAAAGGCGTAGGCGGCGTTGCTGAGCGAATCGAGGTATGGGCGGGCCTTGAAGCGCGGCGGCGGGGCGGAATAGGCGATGAACACCGCCGCGTACAGGCCGATCCAGGCAAGGGCCGGCCACGGCAGGGTCGCCAGGAACCAGGCGAGGAACGGGAGGTTCGTGGCGGCCACCCAGGTCCAGATGGAGCGGACCTCCGCGGCCCGGATGCGCGCGCCCTCGAGCGATCCCTTCCGCGGGTTCAGCGCATCGGTGTCCTGGTCGAAGATGTCGTTGACGCCGTAGATCAGCAGGTTGAAGGGCAGGGTCAGCCAGATCAGCAGGGCCAGGGCCGCCGGATTCCACAGCTCGCCGGCGAGCCACATGCCCACCGCGCCGGTGCCCAGCGTGTTGATCCACAGCACGGGCCGCGAGATGGCAATCATCCGGGATGGTGCGGCGAGCAACCCTGATCGGGGCACGCGGGTCCTCCTTGGCTCGAATTCGGGCTGAAACCGCCGGGCCGGACTCCGCCCGGCCGTGCATGCGGCCGCGCGGCCCGGGCGCTTCCCCAACACTACGGGCCCACCACGGCCGAAGAGTGCGCCGGCGTCCGTTCCCGTGTGTCTAGAATCATAGTTGAGCTCGACGGCGCGCTCTGCGATGAACCGTCAACCCAGCTGAAGGAACACACCCCTATGAAAATCGGAATACTCACGAGCGGCGGCGACTGCCCCGGCCTGAATGCTGTGATCCGGGGGGCGGTGCTCAAGGGCATCAAGGTCCATGGCCAGGAATTCATCGGTTTCCGCGACGGCTGGCGCGGCGTGGTCGAGGGCGATGTGATGGACCTGCAGCGCCACGACGTGCGCGGCATCTCCAAGCAGGGCGGCACGATCCTCGGCACCTCCCGCACCAATCCCTTCGAGGGCAACGGGGGGCCCGACGCCATCAAGGCGCAAATGGACCGCCTCGGCATCGACGCGATGGTCGCTATCGGCGGTGAGGGCACCCTCGCCGCCGCGAAACGCCTGACTGACGCCGGCCTGAAGATCGTCGGCGTCCCCAAGACCGTCGACAACGACCTTGACGCCACCGACTACACCTTCGGCTTCGACACCGCAGTGCAGATCGCCACCGAGGCGATCGACCGGCTGCGCACCACCGGGGAATCCCACAGCCGGTGCATGATCGCCGAGGTGATGGGCCGCCACGTCGGCTGGATCGCCCTGCACGCCGGGATGGCGTCGGGCGCCCACGCGATCCTGATCCCGGAACAGCAGACAAGCATCGAACAGATCGCCCGGTGGGTTTCCGAGGCCAACGCCCGCGGACGCGCCCCCCTGGTGGTGGTGGCCGAGGGCTTTGTCCCCTCCCACATGGAGCAGGCCCACTCCGAGCGCGGCCTGGACACCTTCGGCCGTCCCCGGCTGGGTGGGATCGCCGACCAGCTCGCCCCGGAGATCGAGGCCCGCACCGGAATCGAGACCCGGGCTACGATCCTCGGGCACATCCAGCGCGGCGGCGTCCCCTCCTCCTTTGACCGAGTCCTGGCCACCCGTCTGGGCATGGCGGCGGTCGACTCGGTGGCCGACGGGCTCTGGGGCACCATGGTCTCGCTGCACGGGACGGAGATCGCCCACGTCGGGTTCGAGGACGCCCTGGGCAAGCTCAAGCAGGTCCCCCAGCACCGCTATGACGAGGCCGCCATCCTGTTCGGGTGATCTTCATCCCGCCGGCGCCGAACCGGGCCGGGCGCGGCGTCCGTCCGTGTTAGTTTGCCGTCATGGAACTAGATCCGGGAACCGTGGCCATCATCCAGCTGGCCTGGTCGAGGCTGCTCCGGCTCGAGGACGCGGCGTTGGCCGGCGACCCCGCCGAACGGATCGTGAGGGCCGATGAGGCCTCGGGCCGGCTCACCTTCGTGACCCTCTTCGGCAAGGAGGCGCTGGTGGGCCCCGAGTGGGCGGTTGAGGCCGCCCGGCGTCTCCCGGGTGCCCAGCTGCGGCAGCAGGGCACCCTGGTGGAGCTGAGCCGGAAACACGGAGGCAGGTCCCTAGGCGAGGCCCAGCTGTACTTCAGCGATACCCTGCCGAACCTTGAGGCCCTTCGAGACACCGCCGTGTCGAGCGACCAGGAGTTCGTCGACGGGCTGGAGCGGATGTGCCCGCCGGACGATGTGTCCGAGGCCGGGCTGGGCAGCCTCGACCACCGGTTCATCCTGGTCGATGACCGGCACCCCGAGGATCCGGCCCCGCTGGCGGGAGCCGGCTACGAGCCCTGGGCCGGAATCCTCGCCCACCTCAGCGTGCTGACCGCCCCCCAGCACCGCGGCCGGGGCCTGGGCGGCCGGATCGCCGCCGTCGCGGTCGAGGAAGCCATGGCCGCGGGGTTCGTGCCCCAGTGGCGCGCCCGCGTCGACAATACTGCCTCCCAGCGGGCCGCTCGCCGGGCCGGATTCGCCTTCGGCGGCACGCAGACGAGCGTGGCCCTCGGCTGAAGTCCGTGCCCCGGGGCGCGGCGGTCAGCCGAACAGCTCGGTCAGGTCCGTCCGCTCGAACATCCTCGCGGCATCGCGCGCACTCGGGGTGCCCGCGTCGGGGTCTGCCCCTGCCTCATGCAGCAGCCGCGCGGTCGAGGTGTGGCCCTTGAACACCGCACCGGCCAGCGGGGTCTGGCCGCGGTCATTGGCCTTGTCGACGTCGGCTCCGCGCCCCACGAGGTCCCTCACGATGGCCGGGTGGCCGTTGTAGGAGGCGAGCATCAGCAGGGAGTCCCCCGCCGAATTGGTCAGGTCCGGCGGGACCCCGGCGTCGAGGTAGCGGATCAGGGTCGCGGCGTCGCCGTGGCGGGCCGCGTCGAACAGCCGGCCGGCGAGGGCGAACGCCGCCTCGGCGCCGGACTCCGCGCCGGATTCCGCGCCGGACTCTGAGCCGGTCTCCCGGCCGGTCACCGGGGGCCCTTCAGGAAACCGGTGGCCCGGCCCACGACCTGCCCGGCATCGGGGGGAACGATGATTTCCTGGGCGGCCGCGTACTGCTCGTCGGCGTCCTGCACCAGAAGCCGGGCGGACGGGTCGACCGAGCGCTTCACCACCGCGAGGGCGATGGGACCCATCTCCCAGTGGTGAGCCACGGAGGTGATCCGCCCGACGGTGCGGCCCTCGGCAACGATGCCGCTGCCGCGCGCGGGAAGCGTGTGCTGGCTGCCGTCGAGGTGGAGGAAGACCAGCCGGCGCGGCGGGTGTCCAAGGTTGTGGACCCGCGCCACGGTTTCCTGGCCCTTGTAGCAGCCCTTGGCCAGGTGCACGGCGGTGCGGATCAGGTCCAATTCGTGCGGGATGGTCTTGTCGTCGGTCTCGAACCCGACACGCGGGCGCCAGGCGGCTATGCGCAGCGCCTCTGCCGCCATCATCCCCGCCGGCGTATAGCTCCCAAGCCCGTTGACCATGTCGAGGAGCGAGGCCTGCGGGATGAGGTACTCGAACCAGGGCCGCTCCAGGCCCGGATGGGATTCCACCGCGGAGTAGGCGAACCCTCCGGCGCCGACGCCCGGCCACGGATCGGCCCAGACGGTGTGACCTTCAAAGGCGTCGATTCGAGCCACCGAGCCCACCACGGCCCAGTCCGCCGAGACATCGGCGATCTCCACGCGCAGCATGAACTTCATCCGCTGGAGCCACTCGGCGAGCCCGGGCGCCTCGGCGCCCTCGACGATCAGCCAGGCGGTGGCGCCGTCATCGACGACACGCGCGCTGAAGTCGATGCGCCCCTGGACGCTCAGCAGCAGGGTCTCCGAAGCCTCGCCGGGCTGCAGGTTGAGCAGCAGCTGGGAGGAGAGGGTATTGAGCCAGCTCAGCCGGTCGGGCCCGGTGACGGTCACGACGCCCCGGTGGGAAAGGTCGACGACGGCCTGTCCTCCGGAGAGGAGGCGCTGCTCGCGGAAGGGATCCCCGTAGTGGGCGGCGACGGCCTCATCGGGGGCACCGCCCGGGACGGCTCCGGGCAGGCTGAGGAGCGGGCTGGTGTAGGTCATGTGGATGTAACGCCTTTCAGGCGGTGCTATTCCCCCGTCCGGTCTGCGGGACGGGGGAATAGCACCGGAGTCAGGAAAGCTTTTTGAGGATCGCCGAGGCGTGGGCCTGCAACGCGTTTCCGGACGCGGCGACATCCCAGCGCCAGTACAGGTCGCCGCCGACCAGCCCGAACAGGCGGGTCGCGGCCGCGTACTCCTTGGAGTGCTGCCCGCGCATCACAACGTCGGTGGAGAGCTGGATCTGCGGACCCTTAATAGTGCCGTAGTAGAGCTCGGCGATGCTGCCGGGGTGGACGATGGTGGCGGTGATGTCGAACCCGCCCGCTTCGTTGCGGAAGTGCTCCACCTCGTCCGCGGTCTTCAGCGCCGGCACGATGTCCGCCGGGGAGAGCCCCGGCCCGACGTCGGCGTCGTTGAGCTTGCGGTCAAGCGCCCAGAACCCGGTTTCGACCGACAGCGGCCGCAGCCGGGAGCCCTGTTCATCGGTGAGCCAGCTCTCGGCGGTGTACTGCAGGTAGGGCAGCCCGTGGTGTTCGAACGTCATCCGCTGCCCGAAGTGCTCCGAGTCGGCGTCACCCTCACCGAGGCGCCCGGTCCCTTCCCAGGTGCCGAGCAGCCAGGAGAGCGGAACCAGCTCAGGGGTGAGGTCGGTGGGAAGTTCGATTGACATTGCCGGGTTGCCCTACCGCTACTTCTGGCCCTTGTACAGGCGGGCGACCACGAGCGCCGCGAAGCCCGCCATGGCGAGGCCGGCGACAACGAGCAGGCAGATGAAGAAGATTTCCAGTGCGAGGATCGACATATTTCCATCCTAACGCGCCCTTCCGGCCCGCAGTACACCATCGCGGGCGTGCTTCCGGGCGGCCGCCGGCGTGTCCGTGAACCGCTGGAGCACCAGGCCAATCGGCAGGCGGCGTGGGCGGCCCGACGGACCCTGTGCCCCGAGGGCAACCCGTTCAGGACAGCAGCAGGGTGTCCAGGAAGTAGACGAGGGCGCCGATGGCGAGGACCGGGGTAATGCCGACGGCGAGCGCCGCCGCGGCGTTCAGCGGTGCCTCCCGGGAGGTGAGCAGACGGCGGCCGCTTACGAGCACCGCGCCGCTGACGAGGCCGACGAGCACGGCGGGCAGGACCGGGACGCCGGGGAGCAGGAGTGCGCCGGCGCATCCGGCGGCAGCGGCGAGGACCAGGCCCAGCGGTGCGGCCACCCGGTCGGGCCACCGCGGGAGCAGGCCAGCGAGACCGGCGAGGACGCTGATCCCGGTTACGAGCATCATCGACGTCCCGGCGGCGTTGACCGGGAGCCGGTCGGCGGCAGCCCACCCGGAGCCCAGGGCGACGGCGAAGACGCCCGAGCTGGCCCCGAGGGTCGATTCGAGGCGGTGGCTCTGGCCGGTCCCCCGGAGCAGCTGGATCAGGAATACGGCACTCACGCCGAGGGCGACCGCACCGGGAAACCAGACCATGTAGCCCGGGCCCGGGGTGAAGGCGGCTGCGGCGGTGGCGGCGATCGCGCTGAGTCCGATGGCCGTGGACTGGCTCTTGCGGGCGGGGACGCCCAGCAGATGGGGCCAGCCGACGGCGGCAACGGCGCAGAGGAACGCGGTGACGGCGGCGACGGCCAGGGGTGAGACGAAGGATGCGCCGACCAGGCCCGCCACCGAGGCGGCGGCTGCCGCGGCCACTATCCAGAATCTCACCCGAGCAATACTGCCCTATGGCTCCAAGGTCTGGGAAACTCCGGGCCAGCGGTCTGCACAGGGCGGGGACAGGGCGGCGCTGAGGCATCGGGCGCGTTGCCCGCCCTGCGGTTATACTTGTCCAAATCTGTACCGCCGGCGGCTTCCGGTTCTCCCGGTTCAGCTCCGGTCCGCCCGCCCGATGATGCGCGTCCCGACCCGTGGAGGACACATGCCGCACATCCTGCTGCTCACGAACAGTGTGGGATCCTCAGTGGAGATCCTCCCGGCCCTTGAACTGCTCAGCCACAAGGTGCATATCCTCCCCGCCGAACCCACCGCCCTGCTGGAAACCGAACCCTGCGACGTCGTCCTGGTCGACGCCCGGCGCGACCTCGTAGGGGCGCGCTCCCTCACCCAGCTCCTGAAGGCCACCGGGCTCAGTGCGCCGTTGATGCTCGTGCTGACCGAGGGCGGCATGACGGCGGTGACCGCCGCCTGGCTGGCCGATGACGTCCTGCTGGAGTCGGCCGGTCCCGCCGAGGTCGAGGCGCGACTGCGGCTGGTCATCGCCCGGGCCCAGGCGGCCGGGGAGGAGACCAGCTCCGAGATCCGGGCCTCGGGCGTGGTGATCGACGAGGCGAGCTACACCGCGCGGGTCGGCGGGGTTCCGCTGAACCTCACCTATAAGGAATTCGAACTGCTCAAATACCTGGCCCAGCATCCCGGACGGGTCTTCACCCGCGACCAGCTGCTGCACGAGGTGTGGGGCTACGACTACTACGGGGGCACCCGGACCGTCGATGTGCATGTGCGGCGGCTGCGGGCGAAGCTCGGCACCGACCACGAACACCTGATCGCCACGGTGCGCAACGTCGGCTACCGGTTCACGCTGACGCGGATGCCCGAGGAGACCGGAGCCGACGTCGTCCAAGATGCTTAACAACACCGGCGTGTGACCACAGCGGCGCCTGATTCGGGTCGGCACCTGAAAGGGCCGTGCGGGGAATGGCCTAAACGCGAAGAACCCCCATCCCTATGGATGGGGGTTCTTCGTGGGCGGGGCCCAAAGTGGAGGACATACGGGTCGAACGTATCGCGGGCACCCCAGTGGTGCATCCCCCCTGAACGATTTCCCACGCTACCCCACCCCGGGGCGTCCCGCCAAACCGGCGGCCTGAACCCTGGCCGGCGGCCGGTCCCGGCGGGTGCCGGGGCACTAGGCTGGGCGCATGACGGCCGATGCGCAGCTTCCCTCCTGGACGATCACCCGGACCTCCGGCACCCCGCAGGCCCCCCTGCTGGCGGAAATCCGCGAGCTTGCCGCGCGTGCGGCCGAGGCCGACGGCAACCCTCCCCTGTCCGAGCAGACCCTGGTGAACCTGCGTTCCTCCGCGCCCGACGCGGCCAGGGTCCTGCTTTTCACCGCGCGGCCCCGGGCCGGTTCCGGCGGGGACGCCGGGGACGATGCGGAGCTGGCCGGCGTCGCCGTCGTCAGCCTGCCAGCGGACGGGGCGCCGGGCGCAGGCCAGGAGGCCGCAGTCCTCGAACTGGTCGTGGCGCCTGACGCCCGCGCCGAAGGGGCCGGATCCGCGCTGGCGGCGGCGGTCGCCGCCGAGGAGGTTCCCGGGCTCCGGGCCTGGTCGCACGGCAACCATGCCGCCGCGGCCGCCCTCGCCGCCCGGCACGGGTTCCGTCCCGTCCGGGAGCTGTGGCGCATGCGCCAGACCCGGGCCGCTGCCGCCGAACTGGCGCCTTCCCCCGTCCTGCCCGACAAGGTCCGGCTTCGAACCTTCGCTCCCGGACGGGACGAGCAGCTGTGGCTGGAAGCCAACCGCTCCGCGTTCGCCCACCACCCCGAGCAGGGGTCCACGACCCTCGCCGACCTGCAGGCCCGCATAGCCGAGGACTGGTTCGACCCCGAAGGCTTTTTCCTCGCCGAGGACACCGAAACCTCCCGCCTGCTCGGCTTCCACTGGACCAAGGTCCACGCCGGCTCGGGCGCCCACCCGCCCCTCGGTGAGGTGTACGTCGTCGGGGTGACCCCCGAGGCGCAGGGCCGCGGCCTGGGCAAGGCCCTCACCGTGGCCGGCATCGAGTACCTGCACCGGCGCGGCCTGCAGGCCATCATGCTCTACGTCGACGCGGACAACACCGCAGCGGTGGCACTCTACCGCCGGCTGGGCTTCACGCGCTGGGACGTCGATGTCATGTATGCAGGTGGAGAAGACACGCCCAGCTTGTAAGGTTGGATTCCAGCACAGTGCCCGCTTCTACGCGCGCCCCGAGACACCATTGAACGCCGCAGGAGACACCATGGCATCTGAGACAGCCGCCCGAGTCCCATCCCGTTACGGTTCCTCGGAGACCTCACCCGCCCGGGCCACCCAGGACCGGATCGAGATTCCCGAATTCGCCCCGAGCCTGCTGCCGACCGGCGACATCCGCCCGGACCGGTTCCTTGACCGGGAGATCAGCTGGCTCGACTTCAACGCGCGGGTGCTCGAGCTCGCCGAGGATCCGGACCTTTACCTGCTGGAGCGGGTCGCGTTCCTCTCGATCTTCGCGTCCAACCTCGACGAGTTCTTCATGGTGCGCGTCGCCGGCCTGAAGCGCCGCATCGCCACCGGGCTCGCCATCCCCTCCGCGGCCGGGCTCAGCCCCATCGAGCAGCTCGAGAAGATCATGGAGGACGGATACCGCCTCCAGCAGCGCCACGCCGCGGTCTTCGCCGAGCAGATCCGCCCCGCCCTGGCCAAGGAGCACATCCACCTCACCACCTGGGACGAACTTGACGAACCGGCCCGGAACGAGCTGAACAAGCTGTTCACCGAGAAGGTCTTCCCCATTCTCACCCCGCTCGCGGTGGACCCGGCGCACCCCTTCCCCTACATCTCCGGGCTGTCGCTGAACCTCGCCGTCGTGGTGCGCAACCCGATCAGCGAGAAAGAGCTCTTCGCCCGCGTCAAGGTGCCCGACCAGCTGCCCCGCCTGATCTCCGTGGACGGGCACCGCGCCGGCAGCGTCGCCGGGCGCACTGCCCGCTTCATCGCGCTCGAGGACGTCATCGCCGTCCACCTCGACCAGCTCTTCCCCGGCATGGAGGTGCTCGAACACCACACCTTCCGGGTCACCCGCAATGAGGACCTCGAGGTGGAGGAGGACGACGCCGAGAACCTGCTGCAGGCACTCGAGAAGGAGCTGCTGCGCCGCCGGTTCGGCCCGCCCGTGCGCCTCGAGGTGGCCACCGACATCAACCCGAGCATCCGGGCGCTTCTCGCCCGCGAGCTGGGCATCGAGGAGGACGAGGTCTTCACCCTCCCGGCGCCCCTTGACCTCCGCGGACTCAGCGTCATTGGGCAGATCGACCGCGGAGAGCTCCACTATCCCAAGCACGTCCCGCACACCAGCAGGCACCTCAACGAGAGCGAGACCTCGAAGGCCGCCAACGTGTTCGCCGCCATGCGGCGCCGGGACATCCTGCTGCACCACCCGTACGACTCCTTCTCGACCTCCGTCCAGGCCTTCCTCGAGCAGGCCGCGGCCGATCCGAAGGTGCAGGCCATCAAGCAGACCCTGTACCGCACCTCCGGCGACTCCCCGATCGTCGACGCCCTGATCGACGCGGCCGAGGCCGGCAAGCAGGTGCTCGCCCTCGTGGAGATCAAGGCCCGCTTCGACGAGCAGGCCAACATCTCCTGGGCGCGCAAGCTTGAGAAGGCCGGCGTGCACGTGGTCTACGGCATCGTGGGCCTGAAGACCCACTGCAAGCTCTCGCTGGTCGTGCGCCAGGAGATCGACGGGCTGCGCCGTTACTGCCACATCGGCACCGGAAACTACCACCCCCGCACGGCCCGCTACTACGAGGACCTTGGCCTGCTGACCTCGAACGACCAGGTGGGCGAGGACCTGTCCCGGCTGTTCAACCAGCTCTCCGGCTACGCCCCCAGGTCCACCTTCAAGCGGCTGCTCGTGGCGCCGCGCTCGGTGCGCTCGGGCCTGATCGACCGGATCGAACGGGAAATCGCCAACAAGAACGCGGGCAGGGCCGCCCGCGTGGTCATCAAGGTCAACTCCATGGTCGACGAGGCCATCATCGACGCCCTCTACCGGGCCTCCCAGGCCGGGGTGAAGGTCGACGTCATCGTCCGCGGCATCTGCTCGGTGCGGCCCGGGGTGCCCGGGCTCAGCGAGAACGTCACCGTGCGCTCGGTCTTGGGCAGGTTCCTCGAACACTCCCGCGTGTTCGCGTTCGCCAACGGCGGGGACCCCGCGGTCTTCATCGGTTCCGCCGACATGATGCACCGCAACCTCGACCGCAGGGTGGAGACCCTGGTGCAGCTGAGCGCCCCGGACGACATCGAGTACCTCATGACGCTCATGGACCGGTACATGGACCCGCGCACCTCCAGCTGGCATCTCGACGAGACCGGCGCCTGGACCAGGCACGCCAAGGACGAGAACGGCGAGGACCTCGGCGACATCCAGTCCTGGCTGCTCGCCTCCCGTGCCCGGCAGCGCGCAGCCATCCGCCGCTGATGTCCGCCAACGTCCAAAGTCCGGCCGGCGCCGCGCCGTCGGCCACCGAGGTGGCTGTCACCGCCGCGGGCACCCTGTGCTGGCGGACCGAAAAGGGGCACCTCGAAGTGCTGCTGATCCACCGTCCGCGCTACGACGACTGGTCCTGGCCCAAGGGCAAGCTCGACGACGGGGAGACGACCCCGGAGTGCGCCGTCCGCGAGACGCACGAGGAGGTGGGCCTCAGGGTCCACCTCGGCATCCCGCTGCCGTCCATCGACTACGAGGTGTCCTCCGGACGCAAGGTGGTCCACTACTGGGCCGCGAAGGCGGACCGCCTCAAGCCCGTCCCGGACGGCAAAGAGGTTGACGAGTACCTGTGGTGCACCCCGGACAAGGCACGCCTCCTGCTGACCAACCCCTCCGATGTGGAGCCGTTGAATGCCCTTGAGGAGGCCCACGAACGCCGGGACCTCGGGACCTGGCCGCTGATCATCGTCCGCCATGCCAAGGCCAAGCCGCGCTCCTCCTGGAGCCGGGCCGAGGGCGAACGTCCGCTCGCGGCCACCGGCCGGCGCCAGGCGGTGGCCGTGAGCCGGCTGCTGCAGGCCTGGCGGCCCGAGCGGGTCATCAGCAGCCCGTGGGTCCGGTGCGTCCAGACGGTCTCGCCCTACGTCGCGAAGGCCGACGCAAAGCTGAAGCTCGTCGACGCCATCACCGAGCACGACGCGGCCCGGAAACCGGGGCGCGCCCGGGTTGCCGTGGAGAAGGTCTTCGACAAGCGCCACCCGGTGGCGATCTGCACGCACCGGCCGGTCCTGCCCCTGGTCTTCGGGGTGCTGCGCGGGCACATGGCGGCGCATCTGGCCGCACTGCTGCCGGTCGCCGACCCGTACCTGTCACCGGGTGAGGCGGTCATCTGCCAGGTCAGTTCCGTCAACCACGGGCGCATCGTCTCCGTGGAGCAGTACCGCGCCTACGACGACTGACACGCCGGGGCGCCGGCGGGCGCCCCGGCCGGTCCTCGCTAGACTGGCACGGTGAGCACACCCCTGAACACCCCGTATGAAGACCTGCTGCGCGATGTGATGGCCAACGGCACGGCCAAGTCCGACCGGACCGGCACCGGAACCCGCAGCGTCTTCGGGCGCCAGCTTCGCTTCGACCTGCGCGAATCCTTCCCGCTGATCACCACCAAGCGGGTGCACTTCAAATCCGTCGCCCTGGAACTGCTTTGGTTCCTGCGCGGGGAGTCGAACGTCCGCTGGCTCCAGGAACAGGGCGTGTCCATCTGGGACGAGTGGGCCGACGCCGACGGCGAACTCGGGCCGGTCTACGGGGTGCAGTGGCGCTCCTGGCCCACCCCGGACGGCGGACACATCGACCAGATCGCCAACGTCATCGAGGGCCTGAAGACGAATCCCGACTCACGGCGGCACATCGTGTCGGCCTGGAACGTCTCGGAGATCTCCAATATGGCCCTTCCCCCGTGCCATGCGTTCTTCCAGTTCTACGTCGAGCCCTCCCCCGAGGGCCCGGGCCGCCTGTCCTGCCAGCTGTACCAGCGGTCGGCCGACACATTCCTCGGGGTTCCGTTCAACATCGCCTCCTACGCCCTGCTGACCCTCATGGTGGCCCAGCAGGCCGGGCTGGAGCCCGGGGAGTTCATCTGGACCGGCGGGGACGTGCACATCTACGACAACCACGTCGAGCAGGTCACCGAACAGCTCTCCCGCGAACCCCACCCCTACCCGCGGCTGAGGATCACCCGCACCCCGGAGAGCATCTCCGATTACACCCTCGGGGACTTCGAGGTGCTCGACTACCGGCACCACCCCACGATCAAGGCGCCGATCGCCGTATGAGCTTCGAAGATGTCACAGTGGCCGGCGCCGTTGACGGCGAGCCGGTGATCGGCCTGATCTGGGCGCAGACCGAGGACGGGGTGATCGGCAAGGACGGCGGCATGCCCTGGCATGTCCCCGAGGACCTGGCCCACTTCCGCAGGATCACAGCCGGCCACCCGGTCATCATGGGCCGGCGAACCTGGGAGTCCTTCCCCGGGAAGTACCGCCCGCTGCCGGACCGCACCAATATCGTCGTCAGCTCCTCCGGCCCGCTTGAGGGCGCCGTCGTCGTCGGTTCCCTTCCGGACGCGCTCGCCGAGGCGCGGCACGCACCGGGTGCGGAACAGATCTGGATCATCGGCGGCGGGAAACTGTACGCCGAAGCGGTCGCCGAGGCCAACGCCGCGGTGGTCACCGTCATCGAGACCGACACCGACGGTGATACCTACGCGCCGGTGCTTGGCCCGGAGTGGGAGCTGAAGGGCGTCAGCCCCGCCGGGGGCTGGCTGGACAGCACTGCCGGCACCCGGTACCGGTTGAGCCTGTGGGCGCGCAGCTCCCCGACAGCCTAAGGCCTGACCGGCGGCGGGTGACGTAATCAGCACCGTCCCCCGCGGCGGGCTCGCCTAAGCTTGGAGGATGACCTCCGCAGCAAGCACCTCCCCCCTGCCCTCCGTCGGCTTCGTCGGCTGGCGCGGCATGGTCGGCTCCGTCCTCATGCAGCGACTCCAGGACGAAGGCGACTTCCGCCTGTTCAACCCCGTGTTCTTCTCCACCTCCAACGCCGGCGGACCCGCGCCGTCCTTCGCCGAGGGCGCCGGGAAGCTCGAGAACGCCTATGACGTCGAAACGCTGGCGAAGCTGCCGATCATCGTCACCGCCCAGGGCGGCGCCTACACCTCCGAGGTGCACCCCAAGCTGCGCGACGCCGGCTGGGACGGGCTGTGGATCGACGCCGCCTCCACGCTGCGGATGGAGCCCGAGTCGATCATCGTGCTTGACCCGGTCAACCGCGGGGTCATCGACGCCGGGCTGGCCCGCGGCGTGAAGGACTTCATCGGCGGTAACTGCACCGTCTCGTGCATGCTCATGGGCCTTGGCGGGCTGTTCCGCAGCGGCCTGGTGGAGTGGGGCACCTCGATGACCTATCAGGCCGCCTCGGGCGGCGGGGCCCGGCACATGCGCGAACTGCTCAGCCAGTTCGGCGCCCTTCACTCAAGCGTACTGAATCACCTCGACGACCCGGCCTCGGCCATCCTCGAGATTGACCGGGCCGTGCTGGCCCAGCAGCGGAACCCGGAGCTTGACGCCTCGCAGTTCGGGGTGCCGCTGGCCGGCTCGGTGATCCCGTGGATTGACGCCGACCTCGGCAATGGACAGTCCCGGGAGGAATGGAAGGCCGGGGCGGAGACCAACAAGATCCTCGGCACCGGCGACGGCGGGCGGATCCCCTTCGACGGGCTGTGCATCCGGATCGGCGCCATGCGCTCGCACTCGCAGGCGCTGACCCTGAAGCTGACCGAGGACCTGCCGGTGGCCGAGATCGAGCGCCTGATCGCGGCCGACAACGAGTGGGTGAAGGTGGTGCCCAACACCAAGGAGGCCTCCGTGGCCGAACTGACCCCCGTGGCCGCGACGGGATCGCTGGAGATTCCCGTGGGACGCATCCGCAAGCTCGAGATGGGCCCGAAGTACATCAGCGCGTTCACGGTGGGCGACCAGCTGCTGTGGGGGGCGGCCGAGCCGTTGCGCCGGATGCTGCTCATCAGTACCGGGAACCTGTAGCCGGCACCCGCGCGTGGAACTGTCAGAGGGCGGAGGCAGAATACCGGCATGGAACACACCGACGTCGACCGCATCCTGACCGGTTTCTTCGCAGCGAGCGCCCGCGGCCGGCATCCGGAAACGGTGATCCGGTACGGGCGCGTGGAGGCCGGGCTGAGGTCCTACCTCGAGGGCGAGGGGGCGCGTTCGCTGCCGCCTGAGGCGGCAGCGCTGCTTGAGCTTGAACGCCAGTTCTCCCCCGACGCCGCGTACGTGCGCCTGATGGGCGCCGCGGAGCTCCTCCACGCCCTGCCGGGATTCTTGGGCGTGCGCTGGCTGGCAGCGGACTTCCACGACCGGCTGGCCCAGATCAGCCTCGCCTCCCGCCTGGCGCAGTGGCTGTGCACCCGCCAGCTGGTGGACCGGAAGGCCCAGTGGGGCGACGTCCTGCTGACGCGTGCCGCCGCCGAGCATGCGCGGCGGACCTCGGTCACGTAGGCGCGGTTCTCAGCGGCGCGCCGGGCTTACCGAGTGCCGGGCTTACCGAGTGCCGGGCTTACCGAGTGCCGGGCTTGCAGAGTGCCGGCGCAGCCGCGCCCTGGGCGTACCGGGGTAGCGGCCCTTAGGGCGTGCTGGGCGCCGGGAGCGCGCACCCGATCAGCAGAGGTTCGGGCTGCAGCCGGATGCCGAACTTCGCCTCAACCCCGTCCGCCACCAGTCCGGCCACGGCCAGCAGGTCCCGGGCGGCGGCGCCGCCCCGGTTGGTCAGCGCCAGGGTGTGCTTCGTCGACAGGGAGGCCCGCCCGCCCGCCGCGGCAAAACCGGCGTCGTCGGCCAGCCCGAAGCCCTTGGCGAAACCGGCACGCTCGATCAGCCAGGCGGCGCTGAGCTTCACCTTGTCCGGGTCCGAGACCGGGTATCGGGGCGCGTCCTCCGGCAGGCCCGCCGCGGCCGCGGCGTCGATGATCGGATTGGTGAAGAAGGACCCGGTGCTGAAGGTGTCCCGGTCCTGCGCATCGAGGACCATTCCCTTGGCCGCGCGCAGCCGGAGCACCTCGCGGCGCACGTCGTTGGCGTAGGCCCGCTTGCCGGCCTCCACGCCCAGGGCGCGGGCAAGTTCGGCGTACTTCACCGGTGCGCTCATGCGGCCGAGCGCGAGCTGGAACTCGACGGCGAGGACCACATAGCGCGGCGAGCCGTTGACGGTTGTCTGCTTCAGCAGCGAGTCCCGGTACCCGAAGTGGAGTTCAAAGTTGGTGAAGCTCTTCACCGCCGACGCCTGCCGGTCCCACGTGCGCACCGTGGCGATCGTCTGGGACACGTCCGAGCCGTACGCGCCGACGTTCTGGACCGGCGTCGCCCCGGTGGAGCCGGGGATGCCCGAGAGCGCCTCGAGGCCGGAGAGGGCGTGCTTCACCGTGTACTCGACCAGTTCGTCCCAGTCCTGCCCGGCCTGCGCCCGAACCATGACCCCGCCGCAGGTGGCGTCGTCGTCGTTTACTGTGAAGCCGTCGGAGGCGATGCGGACCACCGTGCCCTCGAAGCCTTCATCGGCGATGACGAGGTTCGAGCCGCCGGCCAGGATGAGCAGCGGCTCGCCCGCGTCGTCGGCGGTGCGGACGGCGTCGATGATCTCCTGTTCGGAGCGTGCCTCGATGAGCGTGCGGGCGGGCCCGCCGACCTCTGCAGTGGTGAGGTCCGCCAGCGGCGTACCGGTGGGCTGCTGGCTCATGACAGGCGCACCACGGCCTGGGCCTTTACGAGGACCTTCTGGCCCTCGAAGGTCACCGTGAGGTCGATCCGCGCCGTTGCCTCCTCGGGGTTCAGCGCCCCGATGGTTCCCCGGACTTCGAGGACGGCTCCCGGGACCCCGGGCTGCGCCGTGGTGTCGGCGACCACGACGGGCTTGGTGAAGCGCGTCTGGTAGTCGATGACGGAGCCCGGATCGCCGGTCCAGTCGGTGACCAGCTGCACGGCGGCGCCCATGGTGAACATGCCGTGGGCGATCACCCCGGGCAGGCCGACGCCCTGCGCGAAGTCGGAATTCCAGTGGATGGGGTTGAAGTCCCCGGAGGCCCCGGCGTAGCGCACCAGGTCCTGGCGGGTCACCGGAATCGTCACGGACCCGATCTCCTGCCCGACGGTCAGTTCGGCTGCTGGGATGCTCACTGCTGCTCCTCTCCCCGGACGAGCAGGGATGACGTTGTCGTGGCGGTCCGCACACCGTCCACGGTTGAGATTTCGGCGCGCGTGGTGATCATCGCCCCGCCGCCCATGGCCCGCACCTGGTCGACGTGGAGGGCAGCGACCAGTTCATCCCCGGCCACGATGGGCCGGTGGTGGGTGAAGCGCTGGTCGGCGTGGACCACCCGGGAGAAGTCGATTCCGGCGCCCGGATCGGTGATGAGCTGGGCGTCCGCGCGCTGCGCCACGATGATGGCGAACGTCGGAGGCGCCACCAGGTCGGCGTACCCGAGGGCCCGGGCCGCTTCGACGTCGTAGTGGGAGGGATGGGTGGCCTTGACCGCACGGGCGAAGTCGCGGATCGCTTCGCGCCCGACGGTGTACACCTCACCGGCGGGGTAGCTGCGTCCCTGCAGGTCGGGGTTGATGGTCATGGGGTCCTCCGGGAGTTCGCGGGCGGCGGGCTGGATCAAGCGTAATCGAGCGGCAGGCTCGGTGGCCGGTCGGAGCTCAGCGGGGCGCTGCGGGGCTCCGGCGCCGCCGGGCGTCGCGGGTCCGCACCACCATTCCGGCGATGTGGCACAGCAGGCCGGCGCCGATCACCGGCATCGCGGCGAACACCGCGGCCTCGGCGTCGGCTGCGGCCCCTGCTACGGCGAGCGCGATGCCGGCGCCGGTGAGGATCAGCGCGGAGATCAGGAGCCTGCGGTAGAGCACCGATCCCGTGTCCCAGGGTGTGTTGAGCATCCCTTTATCCTACCGTGGCCCTAGAAGAGGGACTCCTGGACGGCCGGCACGGCGGTCGTGTAGTCCCCCGGTGCGATCCGCCGTCCCTTGAGGCGGGACAGGTCCGCGAGGAAGCGCAGCGGGGCACCGTCGAGGCTGACGAGGGCGCAGGAGCCCAGCAGCGGGCCGACGACGAACCCGTGGTCCCCGCTCTCGAGGTCCCCCGGGTAGGGCTGGGCCCCGCCGGCCGTCAGCACCTCCTGCCAGGACGGCGGCGGGTCGAACTCCTCGGTGACGACGGTGAAGCCCTCGAGCTCCATCCCCTCCCGCAGCAGCAGCCGGGCCGACTCGGCGAAGCCGGTGTTGATTCCGGCGAGCCGCTCCGGGGGCAGCGGCCGGCGGAGTGCCTCGGCCTTCGCCGCCGAGCGCACCGCCTGCGGCAGGCCCACGCTGCGCGTCACCTCGTCCTCGAGGACGCGCACCACCCGCCCGTTGTCCGCGAGGGCCACGTACGAGGCGGTGACGGCGCCCTGCTCCACCAGCCGCCCGCGCTTGCGCTTGGCCGAGGCGGTGCCGACCTTCGTGGCGCCGTCAGCGAAGGTCGCCACATACAGCCAGTGCGGCTCGTCGAGGTAGCGTTTCAGACCGTCCGGAGCGATGCCCGAGCGGTGGAAGTCGTGCATGAAGCGCAGGTCGTCCTGGGCGAAGCAGGGACCGCACTGGTAGCCCCGCTCGGCCTCGGCCTGCTGCGGGCAGGGCACGTGCGTGCGGGTCTCGGCGTCGCGGACCCGGTAGGAGCCCAGGCAGTAGCGGGCGCCGGCGGGGCCGAGCGTGCGGTACCCGAGCCGGGAGCCGGGCCGCAGCGGCAGGTCCGTCCGGACGCCGTCCGGGTCGGCAAGGACCAGGGCCGGCACCTCGCCGTGCCAGGCCACCCCGCTGCACAGGTAGCGTCCGCCGGGAATCACCAATTCAGCTTAGGTCACCGGCGGGCCCGCGGCGCCGCCCCGGACCCGTGCGCTCCGGGAGCCCGACCGGCCGCGTCGACGCCCTGCATCCTCCCGGGCGTCGGCGGTGGACCGGTGACTCAGAGGCCCTCGGCCACTGCCGCCGCCGCGGCGAGCCAGGCCCGCTGGGTGGCAGGACGCAGGGAGCCGTAGCGGATCCTGCCCTTCAGCAGGGCGGGGTCGAAGGGGATGGTGACGGCGCTGCGGGCCAGTTCGGTGAAGCCGGCGGCGATCGCCTGGGCCTGGGTCGCGGTGCCGTTCTTGTCGGACTGGCTGACGATGACCACGGCGTTGCGGGAGAGCTGCTCGTAGTCGCCTCCGCGTGCCCGCAGGGCCTCAAGCAGGAGGGCACCGGCCTCGGCGTGCTCCTCGAGGGTGGTGGTGGCGATGACCAGCTGATGGGTGTGGTGGAGCATGCGCAGCCACCGTTCGGCCGTCTCGTCGTTGCCCGAATCCACAACATTGAGCCGGAAGTACTTTGAGGCGACCTCGTGCAGGGCGTCGAAGTCCCGCGAGGTGACCTTCTGCTCGGAGGCCAGCACGTCGGGTTTGGAGCGCAGCACGTCGTACTTGTCTTCGGTCTGGTGGTGGACGTAGCGGGCAAGCAGCGCCGACTGGGCGGACGGGGCGAGCAGGGCACCGGTCTGCGGAAGCAGGTCGAGCACAGTGGCCTCATGCGGTCCCTGCTCGGTCCGCCACCCGAGGGTGCCGCGGGTTTCGTTGTTGTCCCAGGCCAGGACGGGCCCGCCCCCGTTGCGGGCGAACACCGCCGCGAGCATCACGGTGGTCGGGGTCTTGTTGGCCCCGCCCTTGCCGTTTACGACGGCGATCGTCCGCGGACCCGGCCAGTGCTGGCTTACCGCGCGGGTGTGCGCCCGCACCGTCAGTTCCGCGGCGGACGGCGGAATCCGCACGCCGATACGGGTCAGGGCTCCCCGCAGCCCGGTTTCGGCGGGCACCACTGCCGTGTCGGGGGTGAGGAAGGAGCGGCGGCCCGTCCGCGCCGCGGAGGCGCGCTGGCGGGTGGCCGGAGGGTCGGCCGGCTGCGGGGGAAGCTCCGACACGGGCTCGGACCCGAACGCTCCGCGCGGCGGCCGGCCGTGCTCAAGCGGCCGGGACTCCCCCGGTTCGGCGCCGGGCAGATCGGTGTCGGTGGACTCCGGCTCGATGAATCCGGCCTCGGCGGACTCGGGCTCGAAGGGTCCGGGCTCGGGCTCGAACGGTCGGGTGTCAGAGAAGCCGGACTCGAACGGTCGGGCGTCGGAGAGCTCTGGGCCGAAGGGCTCCGGCTCGTAGGGAACCGTGCCGTAGGGGACCGTCCCGGTCAGCCGGGCGGCGATCGAGGGGGCGTGGTCCGGCTCCGCATCGGGTCCGTACGCCACTGGGGTGCCATCGGGCTCCTCACCGGCGGACAGCGTCTCCCACCGGGCCTCCGGCTCCCCCTCGAGCAGGGACTGGCGGCGCCGGCTGGCCCTCGTGGGGAAGGTGTCGTTCGTGCTGTCGGCACTCCACGCGGAGTCACGTTCGGTCATGTAAGTCCATCCCCCCGCACACCTGACGGGGCGGCTGCTTAGCGGTCATTGCCTTCGCCCATCCTATTAGTACCCTGATCGTCGATGGTGCAGGCGAGTAACAGAGGGTGCGGATCGGCGACTCCGCCCGGCCTGCAATCTATGCTTTCCCTATGTTTCCCGCTTTCCGGTCCATGCGTCAGGTCCGGGTTTCGGACGAGTCCCATCGGGTGACGACTTTCGAACTCTTCTTCGACCTTGTCTTCGTTTTCGCCTTCACCCAGGTCACCGCCTTCATGGCCCACGAACACACCGGCTTCGGCGTGCTTCAGGGCATGATCATCCTCGGCATCCTCTGGTGGTCCTGGGTCTGTTATTCCTGGCTCGCCAACCAGACCCATGTCGACGAGGGCATCGTGCGCCTCGGGATGTCGGTCGCCATGATGGCGATGTTCATCGCGGCCCTGGCCATCCCCGAGGCCTTCCACGACATGGAGGGCGGCCTCAACGGACCCCTCGTGTTCGCGCTGGGCTACTTCGTCGTGCGGCTGGTTCACATCGGGCTGTACCTTATCGCCGCCGGGGACGACGTGCCGCTCCGGCGCCAGGTGATCAAGACCTCAAGCGCCATGTTCACCGGCTCCGCCCTCATCATCACCGGAGCCCTCGTCGGCGGGCCGTCCCAGACCTGGTTCTGGCTGGCCGGCCTCGCCGCGGATATCACCCTCACCTACCTCACCTCCGCCGGCGGGAACTGGCGGGTCCATTCCGCCGCGCACTGGGCCGAGCGGTACGGGCTCGTCGTGATCCTCGCCCTGGGCGAGTCGATCATCGCCATCGGCGTCGGCGCCTCGGAACGCCCGGTGAGCACCCTGATGATCCTGGGCGCGGTCTTCGGCGTCGGACTGTCCATCTGCCTGTGGTGGCTGTACTTCGACGTCATGGCGATCGCGGCCGAGCACGTGCTGGCGCGGCTCCGCGGCCGGGCGCGGGCGGCTCTCGCGGTCGATGCCTACACCTACCTCCACCTCCCGCTGATCGCCGGGGTCGTCCTGTCGGCGCTCGGCGTTGAGGATGCCCTCGCCCATGTCGAGGAACCATCGGGCTACGGCTGGCTGGGGGCCAGCGCACTGCTGGGCGGGACGGCCCTGTACCTCCTCGCCCACGCGGCGTTCTGGCGCAGGGTCGGCGGATACTGGAAAACATGGCGGCTCAGCACCGCCGCCGTCCTGCTGGCCCTGATCCCGGCCGCTTCCGGGTTTGCGCCGCTGGCCGCGCTGGGCCTTGTCTTTGGACTGTGCGCACTGCTCGTCGTGGTGGAGACCACCGTCTACGCGGAGAAACGCGCGGAGATCCGCCGTAGCCACTCTTCGGCGTAACGCGGTGCGCCCGTACGTCGGGCGCCTCCGCCGCGCGGCGCCACCTTCCCCTGCGGCGGCCGGGCAGCCCCGCCGGCTGCTAGGCCTTGGGCCGGGCCCGGACGTGCATCTTCTCCCCCTGATGGCCGAACAGGCTAAGGAACTCCACCGGGTATTCATCGGCGGAGGCAAACCAGTGAGGGGTATGGGTGTCGAATTCGGCGGCTTCGCCGGGCCCGAGGACGAAGTCCTTATCGCCGAGCACGAGGCGCAGGCGCCCATTGAGGATGTACAGCCACTCATATCCTTCGTGTACGCGGAGCTCGGGTTCGCCCTTCCGCGCATCGGCGGCAAGGACCATCTTGTATGCCTGCAGCCCGCCGGGCCTGCGGGTCAGGGGAAGGGCCGTCATGCCGCTGTGGCGGATGGGCCGCAGGTGGATCCGCGGATCCCCGGTGGTCGGCGCACCGACGAGATCGTCGAGCGGGACCTGGAACAGGCGGGCCAGAGGCAGCAGCAGTTCGAGGTTGGGGCGCCGTTGGCCGCCCTCGAGGCGGGACAGGGTGCTCGCGGAAACGCCGGTGGCTTCGGACACCTCGCCGAGGGTCAGCCCCCGCTGCTGGCGCAGCGCGCGCAGCCGGGGGCCCATGGCGTCAAAAACTGATGAAAGATCGCTTTCCATCTCCGCATCTTGCCATATCGGCAAGGAAGGTTGCCAGCACTTCCACCCGGCGGGACAGTGGATACGAGGGCGCCGACCGTAGGCGCCCAGGAAAAGGAGAAGCATCATGCAGGACTCTTCGCGCTATGACGTCGTGATCATCGGCGGCGGCGCCGCCGGGCTCAGCGCGGCGGTGGCCCTCGGCCGCTCGCTGCGCACCACGGCCGTGATCGACTCCGGGTCACCGCGGAACGCCCCCGCGGCCGGGGTCCACAACTTCCTGTCCCGGGACGGCGTGCCGCCGCTCGAGCTCGTGGCGTCAGGCCGCGCCGAGGCGGCGTCCTACGGATCGGTCTTGATCGATGCGGAGGCGGTGCGCGTCGAGAAGGATCCGGCCGGGTTCACCGTCACCCTGCAGGACGGCGGGCGCCTCTCCGGCCGGCGCCTGCTCGTGACGACAGGGCTCTCCGATGAACTGCCCGACGTCGAGGGGCTCGCCGCGCACTGGGGTTCCGGCGTCATCCACTGCCCCTACTGCCACGGGTACGAGGCCCGCGGTCAGGCCATCGGCGTCCTGGCGACCGGGCCGATGGCGATGCACCAGGTCCAGATGTTCCGGCAGCTCAGCGACGACGTCACGCTGTTCCTGCACACCGGACCGGAGCTCACCGACGATGAGTGGGAGCTTTTGGCCGCATTGTCGGTCCGGGTTGTCGACGGCCGGGTCGCTTCGGTGCGGGGCCCCGCCGGAGCACTGTCGGGGGTGCAACTCGAGGACGGTTCAGGCTTTCCGCTTGACGCCCTTGTGGTGGCGCCGCGCTTCGCCGCGCGGTCGGCCCTGCTTGAGTCCCTCGGCGTAAGAATCTCCGAACACCCCATGGGCATCGGCTACTCGGCCGAGGTCGACCCGCAGGGCCGCACCTCCGTTCCCGGGGTGTGGGCGGCCGGCAATGTGGCGGACCCGGTGGCCCAGGTGATGGCCTCGTCCGCCGCCGGGCTGGGGGCCGGTGCGGCGATCAACGGGGACCTCATCGCCGAGGACGCGGCGGCCGCCGTGGCCGCCCGCCGCGCAGCCGGCGGGGAGTCTGGCCGTGACGGAGCCTCCACTGCGGGGCAGAATGAGTCCATCGGTCAAAAGAGCGGCGCACACTCATGAATCTTCACATCGAAATGGACCAGGAATTCTGGGACCGCAGATACACGGAGCAGCGCAGGATCTGGAGCGGGAACCCGAATCCCCACCTCGTCACAACGGCCTCCGCGCTGCTTCCCGGGCGCGCACTCGATGTCGGCTGCGGCGAGGGCGCCGACGCCCTGTGGCTGGCCCGCAGCGGGTGGCGGGTGACCGGCGTCGATATCTCCGAGGTCGCCCTCGGCCGGGCCCGTGAGCAGGCCCGGCTCGAGGACACCGCGGTGGCCGCCCGGGTCGACTGGGTGCACGCCGACCTTCTTGAGGCACCGCCGGCACCGGGCGGCTTCGACCTGGTCTCGGCACAGTTCATGCAGCTGCCGGAGCCGGCGCGCTCGGTGCTGTTCGCGGGCCTCGCCGACGCGGTGGCGCCGGGCGGCACGCTCCTCATTGTCGGCCACCACCCCTCGGACCTGCAGACGGCGGCGCGGCGGCCGCCGCTGCCCGAACTGTTCTACACCGCGGAGGACCTCATCCCTCTGCTCGACGGCGGCTGGGACGTCACCGCCTCCGAGGCGCGGCCGCGTGCGGTCGACGACGCTGCAGGCCACGCTGCGGTGGTCCGGGACACGGTGCTCCAGGCCCGACGGCTGAACACCAGCCGGGCACCGGCGCCGCCTGCGGCGGGCCCGGTGTAACGCCGCCGGCGCAGGCGCAGGCGCACGCCTCGACGGGAGGGGCCCGAGCCGGGGCAGCAGCTCCGGCTGCGGCCCCTCCCGGCCAGGAAAGCCTTCTCGTGCGTCGCGGGGGGGATTTCCTACTTGCCGTTGTTAACTTCAAAAGGCACGATCAGGATGCCCGAGGTGGTCGAGTTGCGGCCGTGCCGGTCATTGCAGTCGGCGCGCAGGAACAGCCTGTGCGTGCCATTGGTCAGCCGGGTGGTGTCGATGCTGATTCGCCCGTCATACTCCCCGCCCGCTCGCCGGAGGATCAGACCGGGAACGTTGGCATGGAGATCCGGGTCGATGCGGACTTCGTGGGCCGTAACGGGCGGGTCCTCCGCATCGCCGTGCCAAACCATCTTGACGGCGGGGGACCACGTGCCGCTGACGGGTGCATTTGGAACCGGAACAGTCATGAGAGCGGCTTCACAGTAGCCGCCCTCCGCCAGATCGCTCCCGGGCGCTGAGTACCATCCCTTACCGCGCAAATAGGGATCCCGGGAGACATCCCTCACGGTGCGGGTCGGCGACAGATCGACAGTGTACTGAAAGTTGAGGGAGGCGGTCATGCGGGCTGTGGCTGTCGTGCCGCCCGCAGCAGGGTCTGCAACGTCAGAAAAGAAACGCAGCCGCGCTTCTTTGAGACCATCGGTCGAGAATACGGACGGATCAACCCTCACCTTGCCCCAACGGGTGCACGTACCTGGAGTGGGGCACGTCCAACCCGTTTGGTAGAGCTTGGACTGCGTCTTCTCGGCAGACGAACTCTTCATGACAACCGACACGTAGGGCGTCGAGGTCTTGCCGGTATTGACCATCTGGAGGCCGGGATCATGAAGAATCATCCGGATATCGAGCGTGAAGGGTCCGGTCACGGTTTCGCGTTCGGGAACACAGGCTCCCACATGGATATGGCCATGGTCTGTGCCTGCGGGCGCCGCTCCCTCGGTGGGCAGCCACCAGGACTGGGCATCGACGAAGTGACGCTTCTCGGGATAACCCGCACAGGTGAGGGGGTCAGGAGTACCGGCCACGGCCGGGGCGACGGGGGCGCCGAGTGCGGTGCTCGCCACAAGGAGTAGCGCCACTACCATGCGTACGGGTCGTTGAAGATACCTCGGAGTTATCTGCACAGCTGACTCCGTTCAATGCTGGCCGCTTGCACCTGATCGACTGGAGCTGCCTCGGACGATGAGATCGAAGGGCCGCCTGGCGGTTCGGTATTTCAGGTGCCGACCAGCCGGCCTGTCAGGGGAACCCGGTAAACGTCCGGAATGTTCGGACATCGGATGGAGCAGCACCTGGCCGGGTGAGGTTGGGTGGCAACACTACGCGCGCAGGGCTCCCGGGAGGGCCTGATCCGACCGGGTGGGGTCAACGTTCAGGCCATCACATGAAAACCGCCAGATCCGCACAGCGGTTCGCTGCTGGCGGTTTACTGGGATAAATGTACGTCTTCGCGGTCTTGAGGCGAAGAGATGGCTCCTTATGTTGCGCGGGGCTCGCGTGAGGGTTCAGGACGCGGCCGGCCACGCTGCGTGGTCGGGACCCGGCGCTCCGGACGGTCCGCAGCCCGTGCCCCGGCAGCCGGACCGGGGCTGCGAACCGGCCCCAAACAAAATCCCCGAGGCCTGTGGGCCTCGGGGACTGCTTTTTGTAGCGGTGGTGGGACTCGATCCCACGACCTCACGATTATGAGTCGTGCGCTCTAACCAGCTGAGCTACACCGCCCTAAATGAGTCTGCCCGCACCGATCGGATGATCGTCACGGGCCCCTCATTTACGAGCCCCCCACCGGAATCGATCCGGTGACCTCGTTCTTACCAAGAACGCGCTCTACCACTGAGCTAGGGGGGCAACGACAAGAAACTTTACCAGTTCCGAGCCGCTGTGCGAAATCTACAACCACCCTGACGGGCGGACCCCTGATTTCGCTTCGGATCCCCGCCGTGGCGGGGATCCGAAGGGGTCAGCCTAGGTGATTTTCACCACTGGTCGGTCTGCGCATTGGAGCGGCCGAGACCGGCTCCGGCAGCCTTGCCCGACCGCGGCTTGCGCGCGCTGTCGCTGGAGAACCGGGTGTCGCCGTCGCGCTTCTTGAAGTCCTTCGAGTCCTTGTTGAATTCCTTCTTGAAGGGCTTCTTGAACTCGCCGGCCGGACGCTCGCGGTTGGGCTTGCGGCCCTTGTCGAGCTCGAGGTGGATCAGCTCACCGCCGATGCGGGTCTTCGACAGGGCGCGCCACTGATCCTTGGAGAGATCCGCGGGGAGCTCAACGAGGGTGTGGTCGGCGCGGATGTCGATGCCGCCGATCTGCGAGGAGGAGAGCCCGCCCTCATTGGCGATGGCACCCACGATGGAGCCGGGCATGACGCGCTGGCGGCGTCCGACGGCGATCCGGTAGGTGGCATTGCCTTCGGTGAGGGTGCGCGTCGGCCCGCGGGAGCCGAAGGCGTCCTTGCGGCCCTCCGAGCGCTCGCGCTGCCCGGCGGGAGCCACTGGGATGTCCTTCACCAGCAGCGGGTTGCTGCCCTGGGCCATGACGGCCAGCGCGGCGGCGATCTCGGCGGCCGGAACGTTGTGCTCCTGCTCGTAGCTCGCGATGAGGTCACGGAACGCCGCGACATCCTCGCTGGCGAGGGTCTTGGTGATCTTCTCGGCGAACTTGTTCAGGCGCAGCTCGTTGATGGTCGCCGAGGAGGGAAGCTGCATCTGCTCGACCGGCTGGCGGGTCGCCTTCTCGATGGAGCGCAGCAGGTACTTCTCGCGCGGTGTCATGAACAGGATCGCGTCACCCGACCGCCCGGCGCGGCCGGTGCGGCCGATGCGGTGGACGTAGGACTCGGTGTCGTGCGGGATGTCGTAGTTGACCACGAGCGAGATACGCTCTACGTCGAGCCCGCGGGCGGCGACGTCGGTGGCCACGAGGATGTCGATCTTGCCCTCACGCAGGGCCTCGACGGTGCGCTCGCGCTGCTGCTGGGGAATGTCTCCGTTGATGGCTGCGGCCGAGAAGCCCCGTGAACGCAACTTGTCCGCCAGGTCTTCGGTCGCCATCTTGGTACGGACGAAGGCAATGATGCCGTCGTAGTCCTCAACCTCGAGGATGCGGGTCATGGCGTCGAGCTTGTGCGGGCCCATGACCTGCAGGTAGCGCTGACGCGTGTTGGTGCCGGTGGTCGTCTTGCCCTTGACCGCGATCTCGGCCGGATCGTTCAGGTACTTCTTGGCGATGCGGCGGATGGCCGGGGGCATGGTGGCGGAGAACAGCGCCACCTGCTTCTCGGCCGGGGTCGAGGAGAGGATCTGCTCGACATCCTCGGCGAAGCCCATGCGGAGCATCTCGTCGGCCTCGTCGAGCACGACGTACTCAAGGGCCGACAGGTCGAGGGAACCCTTGGAGATGTGGTCGATGACGCGGCCGGGTGTGCCGACGACAACCTGGGCGCCGCGGCGCAGGCCCGCAAGCTGGGGTCCGTAGGGGGATCCGCCGTAGACGGGCAGCACGGTGAAGCCGTCCATGTGGCGGGCGTAGGAGGTGAACGCCTCGGCGACCTGGAGCGCGAGCTCGCGGGTCGGGGCGAGGACCAGGACCTGGGTGTTCTTGCTGACACCGTTGATGTCGGCCAGCTCGGCCATCTTCGACAGCGCGGGAACCGCGAATGCTGCGGTCTTTCCGGTGCCGGTCTGGGCCAGGCCGACGACGTCGCGGCCCTCGAGGAGCGCCGGAATGGTGGCGGCCTGGATGGGTGAGGGCTTCTCGTAGCCGACGTCGGTCAGCGCGGCGAGGACGCGGGCGTCGAGGTTGAGGTCGGTGAACAGCAGCTCTCCAGCGTCATCGGCAGCCGGGGCGTCAACGTTTTCGGAGATTTCGGGGGACAGATTTTCAGGCATGGAGGAAAGACCTTCAGGTAGATGCCGGACGGCCTGGAAGGCGGGAGCCAACTGGTGCCGTGCTTACAACGAAATCCGGCACTGTTTCAATCCCGCGGCAGGACTTCCCGTCACAACTGGGCTTCCTGCTCCAAGAGCTGAAATGTGTGACGTTTTCTTCTAGCCGGCGCTCCCTGATGAATCTGCTCGCGGAAATCTCGACGAGCCCCAACACAACCTATCCGCCTGAAAAGGGCGGAAATTAAGGGAATACCGGTGTGGGGGATGTTTCTATCCTACCGCATGCGGGCCCCGGCCTCTGCCCTTCGGGCCCGGATGGTCGGGTGACGTTGGGCACGTTAGGCACCGGCGAGGGCCTGCACCGCTGCCCTGCGGACCTGCGGGGCGAGCGTGAGCTCCTGCGCCCCGGCCTCCAGCAGGCTCTCGCCGGCGGCGGCGTCGAGCCCGCCGAACACCTGGGCGATGGTCACTCCGTGGGCCGGGCGCGAGGTGACGGCGACCGCCTCCCCGGCCTGCAGCGATCCGCCCTTCACCACCCGAAGGTAGGCTCCCGGGCGGTTCGCGGCGGTGAAGCGCCGGATCCAGCCGGACTCGCCCAGGTGCCGGGCGAAGTTGCCGCAGGGGATCCGCGGCATCGTCACCTCCAACTCCACGCCGTTGATGCTCCACCGTTCACCGATCACCGCGTTGCTGGCGTCGATTCCCGCGAGCCTCAGGTTCTCCCCGAACAGTCCCGGCTCAATCGCGCGGCCAAGCTCACCGCTCCAGTAGTCGGCGTCCTCCTGGGCGTAGGCATACACGGCCTTGGTGGGACCGCCGTGATTTTTGCGGTCGGCCTGAAGGTCACCGGTCAGCCCCAGCGGGTGCACCTTCACCGGCCCGGCGACGGCACGCTTGTCGATGGCGCTCACGCCGACGGTGTCGCGGGTCGGCAGCAGCCCGTGGACGAGGCAGACGGCGAGGACTCTCCCTTGGCTCATGCGGTCATCCTATGCGTCCGCGCGCCGCAGGTCCGCTCCGGGCGGGGCGCCCTCCGGGTATGTTGGGTGAACCACCGACGAGCGCGAAAGGTCCCCTCATGACCACCCCTCGAACCTCCGGCGCAGCGCCCGCGCCGGCCCTGGCCATCCTTAACGCCCATGTCGTCCCGATCGACGGCGACCCCTTCGACGGGACGGTCGTCCTCGAGGACGGAAGGATCACCGCCCTCGGCGCCGGCGTCGAGGCACCGTCCGGGATGGAAACCCTGGACGCGGCAGGTAAATGGCTGCTTCCGGGCTTCGTCGACGCCCACGTCCACCTGGGCACCCACGAGGAGGGCGAGGGCTCGGCCGGCGACGACACCAACGAGATGACCGACCCGGTGATGGCCGGGGTGCGGGTTCTCGACGCCATCAACCCGTACGATCCCGGCTTCGACGACGCCCTGGCCGGCGGAATCACCACCGTGAACGTCAACCCCGGCTCCGGCAACCCGATCGGCGGGCTCGCCGTCGCCATCCACACCCACGGCCGGTACATCGAGGAGATGCTGCTCCGCTCCCCCAGCGGCCTGAAGTCCGCCCTGGGCGAGAACCCCAAGCGGGTGTACGGCGGGAAGGACAAGACGCCCTCGACCCGCCTCGGCACCGCCCTGATCATCCGCAAGGCGTTCAAGGACGCCCAGAACTACCTGGGCAAAGACGACGAAAACGCCCGCGACCCGCACCTCGAGGCCCTCGCCATGGTCCTGCGCCGCGAGATTCCCTGGCGGCAGCACGCCCACCGGGCCGACGACATCGCCACCGCCCTCCGGCTCGCCGACGAGTTCGGTTACGACCTGGTGCTCGACCACGGCACCGAGGCCCACCTGCTGGCGGACGTGCTGGCCGAGCGCGGCACGCCGGTGCTGATCGGGCCCCTGTTCACCACCAAGTCCAAGGTCGAGCTGCGGGGCCGGTCGCTGGCGAACCCGGGCAAACTCGCGGCGGCGGGCGTCGAGATCTCGATCATCACCGACCACCCCGTCATTCCCATCAACTTTCTGGTGCACCAGGCCACCCTGGCCATGAAGGAAGGCCTCGACCGCACCACGGCCCTGCGCTCGATCACCCTCAACCCGGCCAAGGTGCTCGGGCTGGCCGACCGGCTCGGCTCGCTCGCGGTGGGGAAAGACGCCGACATCGTGCTCTGGAGCGGTGACCCGCTCGATGTGATGCAGCGGGCCCTGGGCGTGTGGATCGGCGGGCGGAAGGTCTACGCCTACGACACGGAGGCGCGCGCCGGCGTCGTCACCCCGCGCGGGGCATGAGGCGCGCCCCCGCCGCGGGAAGGCAGGACCCGGCGCGCCCGCGCCACCCGCGGACGCTCCGGGCGGCCTCGTTGCTGTGGCTGGTGGCCGCGGTGCTGCTCCTCGTGTCGGCGGGTTCGTTCGCCGGTTCGGCCGCTCTGCCCGGCTCGGACAGCACCGCGCTCACCGGGCTCGCAGCCGTGCTGGGCGCGCTGGCCGTCCTGCAGCTCGTGCTCCTGCTGCGCCTGCGCCGGGGCCGGCGCAGCGCCCGTGAACTGCTGAGCACCGTGGGAATCATCGCCGGGCTTCCGGTGCTGGTGCGCGGCACGCCTGGCCTGTCGGTCATCGCCGTCGTGATGCTGCTGGCGGTGGTGCTGATGTGGCTGCCGGCCAGCAGTGCCTATTTCCAGGTGACCGACCCCAAGGCCAGGAAAAAGCGGGGGCTGCCCGGTACCTGACCGGACAGCCCTTCCTTCCGCTGACGGGGCTGCTAGCCGCGGAGGGCGGCCAGGGCCTGCTCGAGGTCGCCGATGAGGTCCTCAAGGTCCTCGATGCCCACGGAGAGCCGGATGAGGTTCTCCGGCACCGCCAGATCGGTGCCTTTCACGGAGGCGTGCGTCATGGCCGAGGGGTAGTTCATGAGCGACTCGATGCCGCCCAGTGACTCCGCGAGGGTGAAGACCTTCGTCGATTCGGCCACCGCCCGCGCTGCGGGCTCCCCACCGGTGAAGGTCACCGAGATCATGCCGCCGAAGCTCTTCATCTGCGCCGCGGCGAGGTCGTGGCCCGGGTGCTCCGGCAGCCCCGGGTAGTAAACCCGCTCCACGCCCTCCTGCTCGGTGAGCCACCGGGCGATCGACGCGGCGTTCGAGCTGTGCCGGTCCATGCGCACGCCCAGGGTCTTCAGGCCCCGAGTGGTCAGCCAGGCCTCCATCGGCGCTGACACCGCACCCACGGCGAACTGGATGAAGCCCACCTTCTCGGCCAGCTCGGCATCCTTCACGATGACGGCCCCGCCGCTGGCGTCGGAGTGCCCGCCGATGTACTTGGTGGTCGAGTGCACGACGACGTCGGCCCCGAAGCCCAGGGGCTGCTGCAGGTAGGGGGAGGCGAAGGTGTTGTCGACGACCAGCAGCGCACCGGCCGCGTGGGCGATTTCCGCGACGGCGGCGATGTCGGTGATCTTCATCATCGGGTTCGAGGGGGTCTCAACCCACACCATGCGGGTCTGCCCGCCGGCGACGGCGGCGCGCACGGCGTCGAGGTCGGCCATGTCGACGGCGCTGTTGGTGATGCCCCACTGGGAGAGCACCCGGTCGATCAGGCGGTAGGTACCGCCGTAGGCGTCGTTCCCGAGCACGATGTGGTCTCCGGGCCGCAGCGCCGCCCGGATGAGCGAATCCTCAGCGGCCAGGCCCGAGGAGAAGCTGAACGCATGCGTTCCGCCCTCGAGCGCCGCCAGCTGGGACTGCAGGGCGTCGCGCGTCGGGTTCGTGCCGCGGCCGTACTCATAGCCGTTGCGCAGCTTGCCGATGCCGTCCTGGGCGAACGTCGTCGTCTGGTAGATGGGCGGGATCACGGCCCCGGTGGTCGGGTCGGGAACCTGGCCCGCATGGATCGCGCGGGTGTTGAAGCCTGAATTGCTTGAGTGCGTCACGCTGCTCCTGGTGGTCGAGGGGTTAGCTGCTCATATAGGTCAGCAGGTCATGGCGGGTCAAAATTCCCACCGGCGCCCCGGCGAGGGTGACCAGGACTGTGTCACTGTGCTCGAGGCGCTCCCGCGCCGTGCCAACGGACTCCAGTGAGCCGATCAACGGCAGTTTCGGGCCCATGTGGGCCGAAACGCTGTCGGAGAGTTTGGCCTGGCCGGTGAAGATCTTCCCCGTCAGCGAGCGCTCATCGACCGATCCGAGCACCTCGCCCAGCACCACGGGCGGCTCGTGCGAGAGCACCGGCACGCTGGAGAGCCCGTACCGGGTCATCAGGGCGATGACGTCGCGGAGGGTGTCGCCCGGGCGGGTGTGGACGAGGTCGGGCAGGGTGCCGGCCTTCGCGTGGAGCACCTCGGCCACGGGCGCGTCGTCGCCGGCGTCGAGGAAGCCGTGCGACTCCATCCAGCCGTCGCTGAAGATCTTTCCGAGGTAGCCGCGCCCGCCGTCGGGCAGCAGGACGACTACGACGTCGTCGGCGGTCAGGTCCTTGGCCGCACGCAGCGCCGCGACCACCGCCATGCCGCAGGATCCGCCGACCAGCAGGCCCTCCTCGCGGGCCAGGCGCCGGGTCATGGCGAAGCTCTCGGCGTCGGAGACGGCGATGATCTCATCGGGCACGGAGGGATCGTAGGAGGCGGGCCAGATGTCCTCGCCGACTCCCTCGACGAAGTAGGGGCGCCCGGTGCCGCCGGAGTAGACCGAGCCCTCGGGGTCGGCTCCAATGACCCGGACCGGCCCGCCGGCGCGGTCCGCTGATACCTCCTTGAGGTAGCGTCCGGTGCCGGTGATGGTGCCGCCGGTGCCGACGCCCGTGACGAAGTGGGTGATCCGCCCGTCGGTGTCGTTCCAGATCTCCGGCCCGGTGGTCTCGTAGTGGCTGAGCGGTCCGTTGGGGTTGGAGAACTGGTCGGGCTTGTACGCGCCGGGGATCTCGCGGGTGAGCCGGTCGGAGACCCCGTAGTAGGACTCCGGGCTGTCCGGTGCCACGGCCGTGGGGGTGACCACGACCTCCGCGCCGTAGGCGGCGAGGACGTTGCGCTTGTCCTCACCGACCTTGTCCGGCACCACGAAGACGCACTTGTAGCCGCGCTGCTGGGCCACCAGGGCCAGCCCGACGCCGGTGTTACCCGAGGTCGGCTCAATGATGGTGCCGCCGGGCCGCAGCTTGCCCTCGGCCTCCGCGGCGTCGAGCATCTTCGCCGCGATGCGGTCCTTGACCGACCCGCCGGGGTTCAGGTACTCGACCTTCGCCAGCACCGTCGCCGCGATGCCGTCGGTGACCTTATTGAGCTTGACCAGGGGGGTGTTGCCGATCAGGTCAACAACCGAGTTCGCATACTTCATAGTCCTAAAGCTACCGGGTGGCGCTCCAGCCGGAGTGCGGCCTGAAACACAGGGACCCAAACTTGTGCCCGCAGGTCCCCTTTCCGACGAACGGACCACTTCGCGACAGACGCACCGGATTAATCGCGCGCGTTTGTCGCTTTTGGGTGCGCTGGACGTCTTGGGGCTGCCCCGACGTCATGGAGCACACCGGTCCTGCCATCCGGCGGAGTGTCGCGCGGCGGGCACGCCGGGGGCGCCCGGGTCCGTGGCACCATGGTGGAATGAGCAGTTCCCCCGTTGTCGTCGGTTCCCCCGGCGTCACGACGGTCTGGGAGCCCGGCGGCCCCTACCACCTCGCCGGCACGATCGGCCCGCTTCAGTGCGGCGCGTACGACCCGGCCTTCCGCACCGTCGGCAGCGCCCACTGGCTCGCCTTCCGCACCGCCGACGGCGCCACCACCCTGCGCCTCCGGCAGCGCGGCACTCTTCGTTCGTCCCGGATCGAAGCCACAGCCTGGGGCCCCGGCGCCGAAGCAGCCCTCCACGGGCTTCCGCGCATGCTCGGCAGCGAGGACGACTGGAGCGGGTTCGACAGCCCCGACTTCCGGGCCACGCTGCCCGAGCTCGCCAGGAAGGGCCGCTACCTCAGTCCCGGGCTCCGCCTGCCCTCCACCGGGCGCGTCCTCGACGCCACGGCCCGGGCCGTGCTGGAGCAGCGGGTTACCACCTTCGAGGCAAGGCGCTCGTGGCGGTACCTGCTCGAACGGTACGGGGATCCCGCCCCGGACGCCGGCGGATCCGCTCCCCCCGAACTGCGCCTGCCACCCACCGCCGAACAGTGGCGGAAGGTCCCCTCCTGGGAGTGGCACCGAGCCGGCGTCGACCCCCGCCGTTCGGCCACGCTGCTCAGGGCGTCGCTCGTCGCCTCGGGGCTCGAGCGCCTCGCCGCGGTGCCCGCCGGCCCGCTGGTGAGCCGGGGTCTCTCCTCGGTTTCCGGGATCAGCGTCTGGACCTCGGCCGAGGTCATGCAGCGCACGCACGGGGACCCGGACTCCATTTCGGTCGGGGACTACCACCTTGCCTCGTTCGTCGGGGCCGCCCTCACCGGGCGGCGGACCGACGATGCCGGGATGCTCAAGCTGCTCGCCCCGTGGGCGGGGAACCGTCAACGGGTGGTGCGCATGCTCTACGCCAGCGGCTTCCGCAAGCAGGCTTTCGGACCGCGCCTTCGGCCCGAGGACCACCGCCGGCGCTGACCCCGTCGGCGCCGGCTCACAGCCCTGATTCACAGCTCTAATTCACTGCCCTCCGGAGCAGCTGTACGTCCGGGGAACGTTCAAGCCCCCACCTCCGAGTGGAGGTGGGGGCATGAACCAGAGTCTTGGGTGGAGCCTGTTCCTGCCTTACTGTCCGTCGGCGGGATCCGCCTGGGCGGCGGCCTGCTGCTGGGCGACCTGCTCGTGGACGGCCTTCATGTCCAGGCCCTTGACGGCGTCGACGAGCTCGGAGAACTGCGAGGAGTTCAGCGCGCCGGGCTGGGAGAACACGAGGACCTGCTCGCGGAACGCCATCAGCGTCGGGATCGAGGTGATCCCCGCGGCGGCGGCGAGGGACTGCTCGGCCTCGGTGTCGACCTTGGCGAAGACGACGTCGTCGTGCTGCTGGGAGGCGGCGTCGTAGACGGGGGCGAACCGGGTGCACGGGGCACACCAGTCGGCCCAGAAGTCGACGAACACGATGTCGTTCTTCTCGATGGTCTCGGGGAAGCTTGCCTCGGTGATGTCGATGGTTGCCATGGTTCAACCGTAACGAGTCCACCGGGCGGTGTCGCCCGTGTTCGCTGTCGATGAAGCCTCCCGCCGGGCTCGCCGCGGGGGCCGCCGCAGGCAGAAAACCTCCGCTGCCGCCGGACACGATGGAGGATGCCTGTGTTTGCGCCGGGCCCGCCGCAGGCATAGCGTGGCAGGTATACAACTCCAGCCCTAGGCAATCATGAGCGACTCCCCGGCAAATGCTGCCGCTCCACATGCGGTGCAGGCGCGCAGGACGCTCGAAGCGGGCGCATCGGCGGCCGCGCGTCTCCACGGTACGTCGACTGCGCCCGAGGGCTGGCTCCTCCTAGTGGTGGCGGCGGGAATTGCCTGCTACTTCGCGGCGTCCTTCCTCGGCGTGCGGGCCTCACAGCTCACAGGAACCGCGCTCGCCGTTCTCCTCGTGGCAATTGCCATCCTCGGGGTGGCCCTGCCGTTCCTGCTGCGCCGGCACCGCACCATCCGCCCGCGGCACTTTCCGGTCATCGAAACCGCGGCCATCGCGGCGTCGGTGCTCCTTGGCACGGCGTACCTGCAGCACTTCCGCGGGGCGCCCCCCGGGATTTCCGATGCGTTGTCCGCCGGTTTCACCGCGGTCCTGCCGCTGGTCGCCTGCGCCCTGTTCCTCATCGTTCGGTCCGTGGCGCTGGGCTCCGGTGCACGCGCGGTTGACCCGCCGGTTCCCCAGCGCGACCGGCACCTCACCCTCCTCACCGCCCTGACGCGGGTTCACTGCGCCTCCCCGTCCAGCCTGGGCGCCGCCGTCGGCCTTCCCCCTGGCGAGCTGGCGGCCGTGGCCGCAGGACTTGAGAAGCAGGGCCTCCTCACGGCGCAGGAGCGCCTCATCTCCCCCCGGGACACGGCCGAGGTCCGCCTCACCGGCAGGGGACGCACGGAGGTCCAGGAGCGTACGGCGGCCCTCCTGGCGGCTGCCGGTCCTTCTCGCCAACCTCCGCCGGACTAGGCTTGAGTGCCATGAATGTCCCGGTTCCCGATCTTCGCTCCTACCTGCTCGGCACCTGGCGCGTCCGCCGCAGCCTGCTCAACCGCGCCGATTCCACGGAGGGCACGTTCACAGGAACCCTCACCGTCCAGCCGGTGACCGACGACGGCCCGGGGCTGTCCTGGCGCGAGGAGGGGACCGTGCACTGGCCCGGCGCCCGTCTCTGCGCCGGCCGGTCGGTTCCGCCCTTCACCGGCCCCGCAAACCGGCAGTACCTTCTTGTTCCCGGCGGGCAGGGGGCGCCGTGGGAGGTCCTGTTCCAGGACGGCAGGCCCTTCCACCGCCTCGGCCTCACCGCAGGCTCCTGGCGGGATGAGCACTGGTGCTCCCCCGACACCTACCGGGTGGAGTACACCGCACTGGCGCAGGACCGGCTGAGGTACCAGTGGGACGTCACCGGGCCCGCCAAGGACCAGCTGCTGACGACGGAGCTGACGCGGGAGAGCCAGCCCCGGTCAGGCGCCGGTCCCTGGTGATCAGGCGGCGTACCTCCCGGGGGCCGGCAGTTCCCTGCGGGTGCACTGATCGGCCGGAAGCCAGGCTTCGCGCGCCCGAGAATGCTCGATCCACTGGACCCGCACGGCGTCGGTGGTCCAGGCCATGGCGAAGCCCTTAACGGTGCGGACGGTGCCGTCGGCATAGGTGAGCCGGGCCCACAGGGCAGGGGCCTTCACCGACTCGGTCACCGCCACAGCGGGCCGCTCCAACTGCAGCGGCGGCCCGTACCGGTCGGCGGCCGGCGGAATCCCGTGCCACCCCGAAGCCTGTGCCATGCCAACAGGGTAGACCTGTGCGGTGACACCGGCGAGGGGTTGCCCTGCCGAGGGTTCCCCCGGAAAAGCGCGACGGCCGGGGACCCGAAAACTAGAATGGTCGGGAAGGAAGGAACCGCCGATGAAGGCCTATGACTCGCTGCCGCCGATGGCGAAGCGCCTGACAAAATGGGCTGCTCTCGGGTTCGCCGCGGCCGTCGTGCTTGGCGCCGTCCTGATGGTCTTCGTTGACTTCTGGATGGCGTTCTTCATAGCGCTGGGCCTGTACCTCGCACTGATCGGCCCCCTGAATGCGGCCGCCCGGCGGGAGCACCTGGAGATTCTGCGCTCCAAAGGACACTGAAACGGGCCCGGCCGGCACACACTGTGCCCGCCGGACCCGTATTGCAGGGTGCCCGGATCAGCTCAGCGGCGGACGCGAGTTGAGGTCGTCGAGCCCGGTCCCGGAGAGGCCCTCATCGGTCACGGGCGGCGGTACGACGGCGACGGGGGTGCCTGAGTACGGTGTGTCCTTGGAGTCCGAGCCGTTGCCCCGCTTCTTCAGGACGCTCGTAAGCTTCCCCTGGACGGCGGGGGCCTTGTCCTTGACCGTGTCGGTGGCACTCGAGACGGTGCTCTGGATCTTGGGGTTGTTCCACAGCTGGTTGGCCTTGGTCCGGATCTTCTCGTAGCTCTCCCGGCCGGCCCGCGTGCCCAGAACATACCCGGCGGCCATGCCCGAGGCGAAAACAAGCTTGTTTTTCATCGTGGTGCTCCGTTCGCAGATGGACGCTGTCTCCTTGAATCTAGACCAGCGGCATCGGCGGCGCATTTGGCTCATTCTTCTGGATTTGCGGGGCACCCTCCCGTAGAATCGCGTACCCACCCGGAGAATCCCGCGCGCCCGCGACGGGCCCGGCGTCCCCGGGCGCGGGACAGCATCAGCGGAAGACGCTGAGGGGACCCCACCCGGACCCGACCTGCCTGCTGCCCAGGAACTTATTGGTTCCGAGTCCGTGGTAGAGCAACCGTCCGTCGGTCGCCTTGGCGATCAGCCCTCGGGTTCCGGCGCCGTCGAAGCCGGCGGCGGCGTGCGACTGGACGATGGCGTTCCACCCCGAGGCAACCTGGCGGCGCGGCTCGGAGACGAACCGGCCCGCACCGTCGGAGCGGTACAGGATCAGCGCTCCGGACGCCCGTGTGGCCAGCATGTCCTCCCGCCGGTCATTGTCGAAGTCGGCCATCGTCAGTTTCAAGCCCTGCCAGCCGCTCCCGATCGCCTGACGCGCTCCGAGGGCGCCGCCAGCGGGATTCGGGTAGTAGAACAACGTACCGGCCGAGTCGTATCCGACCACCCCTGGATACCGATGCCCGTTGTGCCATTTGCCTACGGTGATGGTCATCGACTGCCATCCCGCGCTTCCGACCGTCATGGGGCTGAGGAATCCGCCGGAGGCGCGGCCAAGGTAGACCGTCAGCCTTCCCGTCTTCCACTGACCCACCAGGTCATTGACCCCGTCGGAGTTCCAGTCGGCGACGAAGCCGGACTTCAGCCCGGTCCAGCCGGAGCCGATCCTGGTGCGGGGGGCGAATCCTCCCCGCAGGTTTCCTGGATAGTTCCAGAGCGTCCCGGCGGAATCGGCGGCAGCAACGTCCGCGGCGCTGCGGATGGAGGGGTTGGCCGGCACCGAGAAGTACTGCTCCATCGTCGGGATGCCGCGGTTCTTCATGTCGGTCGCCAACGGCACGCCGACATAGCGCAGGTGCCAGGGTTCATAGGTGTAGCCCGTGATGTGCGTGTAGCCCTTCGGGTACCGGACGATGAAGCCGTACCGGTGGGCGTTGGCCGCCACCCAGCGGCCGCCGGGGGTGTCTCCGAAGCAGCCGGCGAGCTCGCACTGCCCCGCGGCGTTGCCGACGTCGACGGCGAGGCCGGTCTGGTGTTCGCTGTAGCCGGGTTTGGCGGAAATCCGGTCGGCCTCGGCCTGGCCGTAGATCCGCAAGTAGTGGTTGTACAGGGCCGCCTGCTCATCGTACGAGCGGTAGGCGCTGACGACGCCGAGCGAGTGACCCGCAGAGCGGGCACCGCTGACGAGCTGGGTGACTGACGAGGCGACATCCCGCCGCATCCAGTGGCCCGTGCCGGCCCAGTTGACCCGGTCCGGAGGGACGTACCGCAGGGGGTTCAGCGGCCGGGTCTTGTTGACGAGCACCCAGTAGTTGTTCGGGTCCGACACCGGGGCCGCGCGGGCCGGGCTCACCCCGATCAGGCACATCAGCAGAACAATAAAGACGACGACGGTGCGGCGGGCGGCTCCATTGAGCCCGCTCTCCCTGGAAGCCCGCATGCCAGCCCTCCCGCTTCAGCGACCTTGGCGCTCAGAATACTCTTTGCCACCCCCGAATGGGAGGGCCGGGACACCCGCCGGCGCAGCGCCTGCGGTCAGATCTTGGTGATACTGAGCCTGGACGGCGGGCACGCGTCGGCGTACCGGACGAGTGCGGCCTTCTCGGTGCTGTCGGCTGTCAGGCCCCAGCGCGTCTTCACTGTGATCCACTGCGCGATGTAGGCGCAGCGGTTCGACGGAGGAACCCATCCCTCGGGGCCCGACGTTTGCTTGGCCCTGGTCAGGGTCCCCGGCTGGGCGTTGAGCGAGCCCGGATAGCCCAGGTCGTTGTAGAAGGCGACCCGGCGGTCCTGAGTCCATGAGCGTGCCCCCGACCCCCAGGCCTCGTGGGCCGGAACCGTATGGTCGATCTGGACGGTGGTGGCCGACTTATGGGTCCGGTTGTCGAAACCGGTCACCCACCGGCTGTTCGCGACCGTGCAGCGCCGGGCTGAGGTGTAGTTGGGCGAACCCTTGCTCTCCTGGACCAGCACCTCGGCGCGGGTGTCCTGGCAATCGCCGTCCGCGTCGACCCAGTGGCCGAAGTAGCGGTCGCGGTCGAAGCCAAGATTGTCTTCTGCTGCCACGGGAAGGGACCGGGCTGCCTCCTGAAGCGTGGTGACGTCGGCTGATGCGGCAGCAGGTGCGGCGGAGGCCGGCGCGGCGGCAGGCTCGACTGCGGTGACGAGGAGGCCCGCGGCGAGCAGCGCCAGGAACCCGGACTTGATGTTCATGCTCAATTCCTGAAAGACAATGTGCCTCCAACAGGCACTCGAATAAGCATCCCACCCTCTGCCGGGCTGTAGGGCGTCGGTGGGTGAAAACTGCGGGAAAACTTGGCCTGCGCGTCAGCGCAGAGCGTCGTGGAAGCGCTTCTCGAACTCCGGCAGCGTCGTCTTGGTGTAGGTAGTCGTCAGGTGGTTGTCGTCAAGATAGACGTAGACGTTGCCGACCACCGGACTGCAGGTGCCGTCGGGGCAGATCAGGTCGGTCATATCGACAAACCGAAGCGCTCCGTTGGAGGCCTCCGCGGGCGGCACGGGCGGGGTTGCCGCGAGTTTCTCGCTGAGCGGGAAGGTGCACTTGTCGGATTCCGCGCCGTGCTCCTCGACGCACCGGATCATGTTGAAGGTGAACCGGGGGTTGTCGCGGAGTCCGACGACACGGATACCGGCCTCCCCCAGGACGGCAGCCACCTCCGGCAGGCCCGCGACGGCGCGCTCCGCACTGGTTTTCTTGTCCGACCGTGTCGCCATGGTGAGCACGGCGTCCGGCCTCATCTTCAGGGCGTAGGCCGTGGCGGCCTCGTTGAAGTTGTTGCACCCGGCGGACCGGGTCTCGCTGGCCGTGCCGTAATTGCATCCGCCGAGAAGCAGGGTGGTCAGCTGGTAGTTGTGGCGTTCCGCCAGGAGCTCAAGGGGCTCCACCCACTGCTCGACGTGGGAGTCCCCGATCACGAGGATTTCCTTGCTTGGTGTGCCCTCGGCGGGCTTGAAGGCGCACACCCGGATCACTGTCGCGTCGCCGTCGGGAGCATGTTCTCCTTCGCACTCGCCGGCGAGCGCCCCCCACTCCCCCTTCAGGCTGCCCAGGTCGGGAATGGGCGGAGTGTCCCCCGTTGAACGGTCGACGAACCCGGCCATCAGGGAGTACGCGCCTGGGTTCTGGGTGTCGGCCTCGGCGATCAGGTTCGCCGCCTGCACGCGCATTACCTGCTGTACGGCGCCCACCGGCACCGCGACGAGGCCAAGGCAGGCCGCGATCACCACCAGGGTCCGCACCCGGCTCGCCTCCACCTTGGGAAGGTTCCGCAGAGGGCGTTCCACGAGGCGCGTCGTGACATAGGCGAGCATCAGGGACAGCACGATGATTCCGGTGCCTCCGACCGGCCCGACGGCGTCGCGCCCCCGGTACACCAGGTAAATGACCAGGATGGGCCAGTGCCACAGGTAGAGCGCGTAGGAAAGATCGCCCATCTTCACCAGCGGCCCCCAGGAGAGCAGCCGGTCGGCGCCCAGCCGGCTGCCGGTCTGGCCGGCCGAAATGACCAGCGCCGCCGACAGCAGCGGCCACAGCGCGACGAACCCCGGGAACTCCCCTTCGACGTCCAGCACGTACCCGGCGCTGAGCATCCCGGCCAGTCCCAACCAGCCCGCGGCGACAGCGAGGACCCTGGGGAGCCTCAGGTAGGGCAACGCCAGCGCCAGCAGGGTGCCCAGGGCGAACTCCCACAGCCGCGCCCGCGTATCAAAGTACGCGTAGGCCTGGTTGGTGTTGGTTTCGTAGATGGAGAAAGCGAGCGACACCGCGAAGACGACGCCGAACAGCACCGCGGTCACGGTCCTGAACCGCAGGCGAAAAGCCTTCGATGCCAGAGACGCGCCGAGGAAGAGCAGCGGCCACAGCACGAAGACCTGGCCCTGGATGGAAAGGGACCAGAAATGCTGGAGCGGGCTGGCGACGCTGGTATCCGCGTAGTAGTCAACGGACTCGGCAGCCAGCAGCCAGTTCTGGAAGTAGAACAACGACGCCCAGGAATGTTCAAGTACGAGGGTCCATTGGGCCCGCGGAAGCAGCACGAGCGCGGCGCCGAGGGTTCCCAGAAGAACGACGGCGACGGCGGGGAGCAGGCGCTTGAACAGGTGAAGCCAGTGCCGAATCAGGCCGAACGGGGTGCCTGCCTCGGACTTCCGGACGAAGGTGAGGGTCATCAGGAACGCCGAGATCAGCAGGAAGATGTCCACGCCGCCGGACACCCGGTCGAACCAGATGTGGTACGTGACCACCATGAGGACTGCGAGAGCGCGCAGACCCTGCACCTCGGGGCGGAATCCCTGCCGGATGCCCGGTGTCCCGCGGCTTGTCGGCGGGGCGGCGAAGTGGCGTCCGCCGATGGCCCGGCGGCGGCCGCGGGGCCCTGATGTAGCAGTTGGGGAAAATGGTGCCCGTGTGCTTGCCGGTACAGCAGGGGGGTCCAGAAGGTCGTCCCTCACGGGGAATCCTTTCGTCGTCTTGCAGGGTGATGCTCCGCGTCCTGCATGACGACGTGCTCCCGTTGCCGCCTATCTTCCCATGTGCTGATCCCTCGGCGCGAAACGACCGGCGCGGAACGGCGGGGCCGCCGACCGGGCCGGGGCGGAGGAAGCCCACGCGCCGCTGCCGCAGCTAGTCGGACCGGACATGCGAAAGGCCCGCTCCATCCCGTGCTTGCCGGGTGGAGCGGGCCTTTCCTTGCTGTGGCAGATGAGGGATTCGAAACCTTTCAACGGCGCAGGTCAGGGTTGCAAGCCCCGGAAACATGCCGATTTTGATCACGGCACATCACCTTGCATCTACCTAAGTGTGGGCAAAGTGTGGGCAAAATGTGGGCAGAATGCCGTCGCTACCTAGCAGCAGCAGCGAGCGCCTTCTCGAGAGCGCGGATGGGCGCAACTAGGCGGAGAGTGTTGGGCACAAGCTGCAGGCCGGCCGTCTGGTAAAACTTCACCAGACTCTCGTTCTCGGCGTCCACGACGAAAAGTTGCACTGTACTGATGCGGTGAGCCTCTACGGCCTGAGAGATGGCGAGCTTCAGAAGCTGCTTGCCGTGACCCTGGCCTTGCACATCAGTGCTCACGCCCATCTGACACAGCAGGATACCTACTGACTGGCCGTCCGAGGAATCCTTCACCACCTTTTTGGGCATGCCCTCGGTAGCGACAATGACTGTCTTCAGTGCGAAGAAGGCGCCTATGTCGGCAGCGGCGTCGAGGCAGACGTGGGTTGCGATCTGATGACGGTTGTTCATGGCCTTGGTCTGAAACCAATCGTCCACAGAGTCTAGTCCGCACTCGAAATCTTTCACCTTGTGGTCAGGGTGAAGCTCCTCAACCACGCTCCATGGATACGCCATTTACGCCCAGAAACTCCGCATCTGAGCAGCAATGTCATCTTCGTCCAGTGCTTCAACGAACCCGGCGGGCACGAGGACGACCGCTTCATGAAACACTCGGTCCTTCGCTGCCACTTTCTGCCGGAAGTAGGACGCGAGATCTTTGTCGGGAATAAGCTCGCGATACGCCCCTTCGACGTAATTGTCCCTCCATGGGTCTTGCATGTGAGTCAGATTTCTCAGCTGACCAGCTGAGAAATCCTTGTACTGATTCCAAACTCGATGCAAAAAGCGCTCTGAATCAGCAGGTACGTGAGGACTTGCGACGTCCTGGAAAGACGAGTCTCTAGCCACAATGATCTGGTCGCTTCCCGAGAACCGCTGGTAAGCCTTGTAAACGACCGGTCCATGCCGGAACGCTTCAAGATCCTCGTCAAACAGTCGCTGGTCAGTCGACGCCAAGAAGTTGGCCTGCGCGAAGTACAAGAGCTTCTGCAGCTTTAGATGGGTCACATCGGGCTCTTCCCGGGCAGCGTCCATCTTAAGAAAGAAGTTGGAGACCTCATCAACCTGCAGGTGGTGACTAAACAGAACGGACGCCCCATCATCGACGATGGCCATTCGAATCACTCCCCAGATAACGAAAATGAGCCCTCTGCATCTCATGCGGGCTCGGTTGCAAGGTGTTGCCTCGGTCGATCCTTCCCCAGGATCTTCACTTGCCTGTCACTATACATGCACAAAGCTGTGCAAACCGACGCATTTCTCACGCATAGACGCTTGCCCTTCACAGGCGCGGGGCTGCATCAAGGTGCACGGAGAGGTGTACGGTGTGGTTTAGCTTTCCATCGGGGAGAGCCGAAACTGTTCCAATCGGAGGAACCATGCTGAATCGCCTCGCGGCCGAATTTGCCGCCGAAATTGCAAACCACGACTGGTCAGACGCGCCGTACAGGCTAGATCGAGCAGGCCATCACCGGGACCATGACACAAACCGGGGCAAGCAAGTGCTCGAGCCAGCTGAAGCCGACGCGATCCGAACCAACGTGATGTGGGTCGCCGCCCAGGTTCTCAAGCACGCCGACCCGAACCTTGACCTCCATGAGTTCGCCGAAGCATGCGGCGTACCTCGCAGGTTCACACACACGAAGCACGGCCAATTGAACGGCATGATCGACGCTGGGATAAGGATGCGCGACGGGCAGGCGCTCACCCCTGGCGGCGACTTCGGCGGGTGAGTGCGTCGGGTGGCCGCGCTGTTCGGCGTTCACCAAGCGTTCGTTCCGTTGATTCGAGCGGAGCGACGGCGCGCCACTCGAATCATTCAACGTCTGCGTCGTCTGCGGCGTCGAGCCTGGCCTGGTACCGGCGGCGGTAATCCGCCCACCACTCGGCAGATTTCGGCTCGATGCCGAGATACCGGATGAAGTCTTTGGCCGGATTCGAGTCGATGAGCTCCTTCTCGTAGGCCGCCTGGAGCGCCTTCTTCAGGTGCGTCATGACGGAGCGGAGAGTGCTGCGGGATAGAGTCGCGGCACGCTTCCCAGGGATGGTGCTCAGCATGGCCCCGAGCGCCTCGACGTCGGCCTCGGTGAAGTGGATCAAAAGATGCTTCTCCAGCTGCGGCAGCAGGTAATCGGTGACCTGCTGCCGGCGGGCTGCGAAGACGATCGCACGCATACCGGCCGCTGTCTCCCGCAGCGTCTTGCGATCGGTTCCTGTGTACATTTCGGCCGCAGCATCGTCCTGGGCTTCTTCCTCAACGGCACTGAGCCACAGTTCCAGCCAGCGCTTTACCGTCAATTCCGCGAGGGGGATGTCAGAGAAGACCGAGGCTGTGAGCTTGCGGGGGGTGGGGCACAGCGGTTGCGTGGACGTGCGATCACCAGAGACCGGCCATGGGGTGCCGGAGGCCTCCAGCTGGTAGGCCTGAGCAACGGTCATCAGCCGGCCCGCCTGCTGGGGGTTGCTCTCAAAGATTCTGTACAGCTGGGCCCGGGTGACCCGCTCGTCTTCGACGTCCTCCAGCTCGCCGAGGAGCAGCTCAGGCATTTGCGGACTGTGGTTCCACTTCGGTACGGTTCGACGTTCGCGGTTCCCTGCGTAGGCTCTGGAGGCGCTTTCGTTCGGCCAGTGCTTTGGCCCTCTTCTGTACTCCGATGTCGTGTTTCTGCTTACCCAAGGTGTGCGGTCCTTTTCGTGTTCTCGTGCAGGGCTATGGGTCCGTTTTCCGCGCCAATTCGCGGAATCTGGGGGGTGTTCTTGGAAGGGAGACCGGGGGGAGAGGCCGGTGCGCGCCCGGAGGGGCCCGCCGCGGATTCCGCTGGATTTTATTGAGCGTCCGCGCAAGCGGAGGTGGGCCACGGCGACCGGAAGATCACCGCGGCCCACCGGGCCGCTACTGTGGCCAGGCCTTAGCGTAAAGCTCAGCGTCCGTCACAGGCTCTGAGACGGCCTCGGGGACCGGCTGAGTGCCATCGTCCCCGTAAACGGCCTTGTAGGCCGCGTCCTGCGCTGCCAGGGCCTGTTCCTTGTGCCGCTGAGTGCGTCGCTGGGCGCGGGCCCTTGCCGCGACGCGGAGGATCGAGGACTGGTCCGCTGCGGGCGTGGTGGCTTGGCTCGCTGCGGGCGTGGTGCTGGGCAGTGGGTGCTTGGATCCGTCCGTGGTGCGCGGCCGCAGGGCCACGGCCATGGCATTGGCAATGACGGCAGGTAGCGCCTGCTGCTGCCGTGCGTGCGTGAGCTGCTCGGCCCGGTGCATTGCGGCGGTGAGTGATCCCATGAGGCTTCTCCTTCAGTGTTTGAGTTAGGGCTAGGCGTTGAGTGCAGCGACTTCAGCCGCGGCTGTTTCGCCTTGGGCCTTGGCGACGGCGACCGCTTGCTCGACTGTCATTCCTGACTGCCGCTCGAATGTCGTGCGGTCGTTCTTCTCCTCGCCGGGGTAGGACAGTTCGAGGTGGGGAGCGATTGCCAGCCACCTCTCCCAAGGAGCGTCATGGTTGATCGGTTCCATGACCATCCCGGCTACCTCGGGCTTCACCACGGTGACTGTCCAGTTGAACCCCGAGGTGTCGCGCCCGTCCTGGAAGGCCACGCGGCGGGCGCGGCCGACCTCGAAGTCGAGCGTCGGGGGAACGTCGGCCACGGTGGAGAGCATCTGGCGGGTGGTGAAGATCCCGTCCAGGACCGGAGCGGCCTGCTTGGCCGCGGTCCACGCGTTGCGCATCTCATCGGATGCGTGGAACAGAGTGGTGATCGTGGCGCGGGGATCGACTCCCAGAGCTCTGGCATGCCGCATCATGCGTGCGGCCTGATCAAACTCGGGGCGCAGCTGGTCGATGATGCTGACGGCGTTCTTCCTGATCCGCTCTTTCAACGCCGGGTCGAGCCGCTTCTGAAGCTGCGCGAGCGCGGTCATCTGCGGGGGAAGGTGCAGCTTTCCGGGTTTGGTGTGCCGTGCTTCGTACAGTGCCCGGTCATCAACCCACGCGGCTGTCTGCTCGACGGTCTGCCCAAGGATATCGGCCGGGGGCTCAGGTTCCGGCTGGCGGTTGATGCGAGCGAATTCCGTCAGCTCGTGCCAGCGCTGGAGCCCGGGGACGTCGACGTCGTGGGCTTCGAGGCGCGCAACCAACTCTTTCAAGCTGGCGCGGCAGTTTAGGTCTAGGTTGTGGATCATGCTTTTTGTCCTTCGGTCATCGTTGAGAGCTCCCGGCTGAGGAGTCTGCCAAGGTCGTGATGGAGTCGGCGCGCTTGTGGTGCTGTGAGGTGGCCGCGGAGTCGGCCCTGATCATCGAGGAGCGCAACGCCTGGCGTTTCTGTCCCGTCCTCGTGGAACCATGTGTGCGAGCGGGCCTTTAGCCGGCCACGGGCCAGCCAGAACGGGACGCGGGAGGCAAGCTCTGTCTCAGCGACGCGCGCCCGGTGCTGCCAGTACGCCGAGTCGGGAGACTCCTGCAGCTGGACAGACTCGGCCTTTACAGAGTCCCCTGCCATGCGTGGCCCTTTCGCTGGGAATGATTCGACCTGTAACCGGCGAGCGCCTGGCGGACAGCTTGCCGGCCGGGGCCGGGGTTGGTGTACTGCGTGGCTTGTGCCAGGCATTCGCTGCACTCATCCGCTGTTGCCATGAGGCTGCGGTGGCGCGGCCGGAGGCAGTGCCGGCAGATGGGATCTGGTGTGAACATGCTGAGACTCCTTCCGGCCGGTGACCTGGGGCAGCGGCCCTGTCGAGGGGGCGAGGCAAGTCCGTTGACTTGTAGACGGGGCATAGAGGTTCGGCTTCCTTCCCGTCCCTACCCGTCCCGGAACCGTTAGCGCCTGTAGTTGGGCGTTCTGCGGATTCTGCTGAACCCTGCAGATGGGTTTCCCTACCCGTCCCTACCCGACCCGACGTTTCCCGCTTCGGTAGTCCTATGTCTGGATTCAGGATTCAATCTGCTGCCATACGGGGCGGGGCGCGGGCTCCGGTCGCGCTTTCGCAGACTCTCCTACAGCCCGGAGTGCTGCGCAGGCCGGACGTTTGTTCCGTTGCCTGCGAGTATCTGGGAGCTGCCTGTGTGGGCTGCTCGACCAGGCGTGTTCCGTTGGCTGTAGTGGTGGTCTCACGATTGACCAGGCGATCTACGAGCCATAGAGCGAGATCAAGCGCTGGCAGGGTCCATGAGGTGTTCACTGTCGATCCTCCTTTCTTTTCTTGGTGGTTGGTCGGTGCGGAACCTAAGGGGGTGGCGGATTGGGTGCGTTAGCCCTTGAGCGGGTATGTTCCGTGCAGCGGAACGCGGGTGTCGGATGGGATGGACCCTGACTGGTATCCGATGCGTATGGTGCCGTTTTCGATCCACAGCTCGAGGATGGGTCCGCCGGGACCCCCGTTGCCGTTGGAGCAGTGGACCGTGCCGAGGAAGACGAAAGGGTTTGCCGAGGATTCCGGGGCGTATCCGGCGGGGAGATCACACATCTGCACGCCGCCACCCTTGAACTGCAGTGCCCCGGTGAGGTGGGCGGTGATTCCGTCCGTGGACCATACCCGGGGCCTGGCGTCGCCGGTGAGGATGGTTTTGGACCAGCCGGTTTTGAGTGAGGTGATGTTCACGGGAAGGGGTGAGCGCCATGCTCCGGACCGGTAGGTCTCGACCACGTTCTGGTCGAGACGGCGGACGCTCAGACCCTCGAAAGGTGTGATCAGGTTGCGTTCGGCGGTGCCTCTGACGGTGATGATCGTCCCGCGGGTGGCTGTGTAGGGGAAGACATTGTCGATGGAGACCAGCGCACCGGAGGTCGCCGTCGCTCCGGCCTGGACGAGGGCTTCGGCGATCACGAGTGCTCCGTCCGGCACACCTTGGGTGGGCCGGGCTGGAGCGGCGCCGGAGACTCCCTGGACGACGCCCACGACAGCGAGGTTGTCCGGGTCGCCCTTCTCTGTGTCATTCTGCTTCACGTAGATCAGGTCGTACCTGGCGCCCGATCCTGGGGCTGCGGTTGTCTGCACGCCGGTCGTCCCGGTGAAGGCTGGCATATACACGCCCTCATTCGCGGTGCGGTTGATAACCGGATTGCATGGGGCGATGCTGTAGGCCATCGACCCAGTGCCGGTCACGATGGACGGAGTCGACGGGTCCAGCAGTCCCGAGCGGGGCACTCCCGGGGAGTTTTCCGCGAGAGTGGCGGCCGCAAAAAGGCGGGACTCCCGCGGTGTGGAGCCAATTGGTCCTACATTGCGGACGCCTAGTCCTGCACGGTTGATTGTCATACGTTTCTCCTGATCTTCGTGGTGATAGTTCGTGGGTGCTGTGCTCAGGTGGCGATGCTCTCGGGGAGCTCGAAATTGTCCATCGCCGCCCTTCGCTGTCCGTCTGAAACCTGGACGTATATCTGAGTGGTCTGCAGAGAGTCGTGGCGCATTAGTTCCTGGACAGTGCGGAGGTCCGTGCCGTTCTGGACCAACGTGGTGGCGAAAAAGTGGCGGAGGGCGTGCGGCGTCTGGTTGATGCCGGCCCGCTGCATGGACTGCCGGATAGCCTTCCCCACCGCGTGAGGCTTGATCGTTTCGTACTGCCGTTCCGACTGGCTCGGGTAGGCCGGGAACCAGGGCCCGTATGCGGGGAACTGCCGAGCGAAGTCGAGCACGACGTCGTGCAGCGGAAGGAGTGCCGCTTTGTATCCCTTGCCCACGACGCGGAGCGTTTTAGCATGCCGGTCGAGGTCCTCGCCCCGGATTTTCGCTATCTCGTGGATCCGCAGGCCCTGAAGCGCGGCGAGCAGAACCATCATGCGTGTACGGCGCCGCCCGATTGTCCCCAACAGCCGCTCCAACTCCGGCATAGTGATAGGCCGGGGCAGGCCTTTCGGCTGTTTCGGCGTAGGCGTGCGGCTCGTCGGGATATCCTCGCTGCGGCCGGTCTTGTACAGCCACAGGCAGTAAGCGCGGAGGTGCTTGTGATATGTGGATCGGGTGGCCTGGCTAAGCTCCTGTCGTCCCACAAAGGCCATGATCTGATCGGGGGTTATAGCCAGCGGTTCCGCGGCCGCGAACTCGAAGAAAAACCGCATTGCATACTCCCTGTCACCAATGGTGCGCTGGGATAGGCCTTGAGCCTCCTGCCAGCGGCGCCACTGCTCCAATACCGCGTCCATAGACTCGTGATGCGCCGGCGCATCATCAGAGACCAGGACAAGCTTCGGGGCGACCGGTTCGATCTGCGGCCGCTTGAAGGGCTCCATACGTCCGCGGGCCCCGCGCTTCAGGATGGCCGGCGCACTCATGAGGCGCTGCTCAAAACGCGACCCGCGGCGAGCGCGGTCTGTCCCGCGGCGCGGATCTCCTCGAGCATCTCCGGGAGGTTCTCCGAGAGCCACATAGCCTGCTCGATCGTCAGAGCATCGCCAGGGGTGGCAATCCAAAGACGGATGCCATCCTGCGGGCACCATGTGGAGCTGACAGTGATCCTCAGCCGGGGCTCACGTCTCGTCGGACCATCGAACAGCTCGAAGTCGTTGATGAAATCCGGGTTTCCCTCGGCGCGGACGAATCCGGTCGGCGGTTCCGTTTCGTTGGTTACTGCTCCGGCTGTGATCTGAGACCAGCTAGTCATTTTTCTATCCCCTTGGACGTTCAGTGGGGCGCTCTCAGTGCGTTCCTCGCGGAATCGATCACTGGAAACGCTGTTCATCTCGGCGAGCGCTCGCCGCGCGTCAGGCACTTACTGGGGTGCCGCTCTGCTGGCGCGTCTGCGCGTCGAGCCACGCTTCGACGTCGACCGCCCGGTAGCGGACCAGTTTCGCCCCCGTCTTAATGAATCGGGGGCCGGTTCCCTGATAGCGCCAGTTTGCGAGCTGCGCAACGCTGGTGCTGAGGCGATCCGCTAGTTCGGCAGGGGTCAGGAGTTCGGAAGTCATGATGGTGGTCCTCCAAGCTTGATCTAATGTGCGTCTTGTTTGATCGCACGATGTTCATCAAAGCATGCTGCCCACAAAAGATCAACCGTGATCTTGGATACTTCATTTTTGATCGTTACTGTTGTCCGCATGGCAGGTAAAGAAACCGAGTTGGGCGAGACAGGCAAAACGGTCGCGGAGAACGTGCGGAGACTGCGAGGCAACGTGTCCTTCGCTGAAATTTCTCGATGGCTATCCGATGTGGGCCGGCCGATCCCGCCGCTCGGATTGAGGCGCATCGAAGCCGGTGAACGTCGCGTCGATGTGGACGAGCTCATGGCCTTTGCAGGCATCTTTGGGGTGAACGCCAGCGCGCTACTACTCCCCCCAGATGACAGTGAACGTGAATATCGTCCAACGGGTCAGAAGTTCGCCGCGCCGCTCTCGCAGATTTGGGACTGGTCTGACGGAGACGGCCCATACCTCCCGCACACTGAACGGGAATCTCTGATTCGTTACGCGCTCAGGGCGCGGCCACCGGGTCGTCAGACAGTCCTGAGCCAAAACCTCGACGAGCTGCACCACGAACTGAAGACCCTCGCTGCGGATGTAGGTGCACTGAAACAGTGGATAAGCGCACAAACGCCAACGAAGCCGATTGGTCAGGATCCGCGCCGTGGCGACGATTGAGGCGTATGAGACGACGGCGGGCCGGCGCTACCGCGTCCGCTACCGGAGGCCTGACCGGAAACAGACGGACAAGCGCGGCTTCAGAACCAAGCGCGACGCCGAAGCGTTCGCCGCGTCGGTGGAGGTCTCCAAGCTGAAGGGCGAGTACATCGAGGCATCGGCCGGCCGGGCGACGATCGCGCAGCTGGGCCCCGAGTGGCTGACCAGGCAGACGCACCTGAAGCCGTCGTCCTACCGACCGGTTGAGGCGGCGCTGCGGAACCATGTGCTGCCGGCGTGGGGTGGTGTCGCTGTGAGCGAGGTGCGCAAGACGGCCGTGCAGCAATGGATCGCCGGCATGACGACGGGAGACGGCGAGCGCAAGCCGAAGTCTGCGACGGTTGTCATTCGAGCGTACGGGGTGCTGGCCGCGGTGCTTGATGACGCGGTGGACGATCGGCGGATCCTGTCGAACCCTGCTCGAGGCGTGGATCTGCCCAGGAAGGGCAAGCGCGCGCACGTTTATCTGTCGCACGAGCAGGTGCACGCGCTCGCGGCGGAAGCGAAGCACGGGACGCTGGTGCTCGTTCTGGCGTACTGCGGGCTGCGCTGGGGTGAGGCTGTCGGCTTGCGGGTGCGGCATCTGGACATGTTGAAGCGGCGGATCAACGTTGAGGAGAATGCCGTCGACGTCGGCGGGCGGATCGCTGTGGGCACCCCGAAGAACCACAAGCGCCGCGCCGTTCCCTTCCCTCGCTTCCTCGCGGAGCGCCTGGCTGTGCAGTGCGAGGGCAAGGGGCGAGACGATCTGGTGTTCCCCGGCGAAGATGGGGGTTACCTGCGGGCTACGCGGGTGCAGGAGGACCGCGGCGGTTGGTTCTCGGGCGCTGTCAGGCGTTCAGGGGTACCTCGGATCACTCCGCACGATCTGAGGCACACAGCGGCCAGTTTCGCGGTGTCGGCCGGCGCCAACGTGAAGGCGGTCCAGAGGATGCTCGGGCACAGCTCCGCGGCCATGACGCTCGACATCTACGCGGACCTCTTCGATGAGGACCTGAACGCCGTTTCGGACGCCCTGGATCACGCTGTTTCGCTGGCGAGTGTGGGCAAAATGTGGGCACGCGCCTGATCCGGGTAAAGCAAAAGGCCCGCCCTCCCCTGCTGCTGCAGTGAAGTGCGGGCCTTTCCTTGCTGTGGCAGATGAGGGATTCGAACCCCCGTAGGCTGTGCCAGCTGATTTACAGTCAGCCCCCTTTGGCCGCTCGGGTAATCTGCCGAACGTCTCCAGATGAAGACAACCCGCAGCAAGCGCGGGCAAGACAACTTTACAGAACATCGGCCCCAGAATCGAATCGGCATCGACAATGCGGAAGAAACGGGTAATACCGTGCTCAAGGCGTCGGATCTGCGTCTTCGATGGGCAGGCGGAGCGGCACGACGCCGGCCGGGCGCCGCCGCCCGCAAGCCAGTAGGCTGGAAGCAGGAAAAGAATCCAACTTCTAAGGAGGCACAGTGGCTAGCGAATCCACGTTCGACGTCGTAAGCAAAGTGGACAAGCAGGAGGTGGCCAACGCCCTGAACCAGGCCCAGAAGGAGATTGCGCAGCGGTACGACTTCAAGGGCGTGGGTGCGGAGGTCGACTTCAGCGGTGAGAAGATCCTCATGAAGGCGAACTCGGAGGAGCGCGTGCTCGCCGTCCTCGACGTCCTGCAGTCAAAGATGATCAAGCGCGGAATCTCCCTCAAGTCCCTGGACACCGGAGAGCCCTACCCCTCCGGGAAGGAATTCCGGCTGGAGACCTCCATCAAGGAGGGCATCGCCCAGGACATCGCCAAGAAGATCAACAAGCTGATCCGCGACGAGGCACCCAAGGGCGTCAAATCCCAGATCCAGGGCGACGAGCTGCGGGTCAGTTCCAAGTCCCGTGACGACCTGCAGGCCACCATGGCACTGCTGAAGAACTTCGACGAAGCGGACCTTCAGTTCGTCAACATGCGCTGACCTCGCCGGAAGGCGGTGCGGCGTTGCAGCTCAGAGGACAGGCACGCCGCACCGCGACCTCACGGGAACGCCGAGGGTCCAGGCAGCGGCGCCAGCCGGTGCAGGCCATCGGCTGCGGCGGGGCTCCTACTGCGGTGCGGAGCGCCAGCCCACGTCCGTGCCGAACCCGGAGGTTGGAACGAATCTCCAGTCGAAGGACCCGTTTTCCCGCAGGGTCAGCCGGAGGAACCCGTGGGTGTCGCTGAACCGCTTCGAGATGTACCACGGGTTGCTCGTGAAGGGGCGCAGGCCGATTCCCCCGGTGGATACCTGGAATGCGGTCATCCCGTCCGGCACGCACTGGTCGGCGTTGTTCACCGGACACGACCGTTCGTAGTTGTGTTGTGACCCTGAGAGGGTCAGACGGACCCGGTGCTTCCACATCACGTCAATCCACGGCTTGTGCTCATACGCCCGCTCGTGTGCCTCGGTGTTCGAGGTGAAGTACGGTTCGTGGTGAACCACGGCCAGGTGTTTACCCGCCTCTTTGGCAGCAGCGAGGTCCTCGTCCAGCCACTCCGTCAGCTTTTCGGCTTCCGGGATGTCGTACCGCCAGGGCGCGGAGGACAGGAACGCGATATGCCAGTTCCCGAAGTCCTTCGAATACGGTTCCCCGTTGAAGATCCACCCCCTCTCCTGGTTGATCGCGGACTTCCCCATACTCCCCGGGCATTGGTCGTTCATGAAGTTGTCGAGGTCTTCATTGCGGCCCGGTTCCCAGTCGTGGTTGGGGGCGGACACCCAGTACAGCTTGGACTTCGTGCCACCCCACAGGGTCTGCCAATACTTCACGTAGTCCTCGCAGTACGCGGTGTCGTACTGGAAATCCCCGAGCCCCAGGAACGCATCGATCTCGTCGGTCTCCACAAGTTCGGTGATCGCCGCACCGTTCCGCCCCGACGGGCTGTCAGTTGCGTAGGTCCCGACGCCGTTCATGTCGCCGACAGCCGCGATCTCAACCTCCTCGGGCGGTTCGGACTCACTGGTGCACCCCGCAGTGGAGACCGCCAGAAGTGCGGCGACGACTGCGGCTATCCACCGGCGGGGTGTCAGACGAGGGAGCGCCGAGTGCATCCGATAACCCCTTAGAAATCTTCCCGGAGGCGAACATTCGAACAGCAGGTCGGGCTTTCGCCCCAAGCATAGCGAGACCACATCGGTCCTCCCATGGGTGCTGGTATCGGCACGGCTCAGCCTCCGTCCGGGCGCCAGTACCGCAGCCCGCCGCTGGTGGCGCCGTCGGAGTCCACATCGATCACCGCGTGCGGGAACGCCCGACGGTCCGACTGGTCAGGTCCGGGGCCGCGGACGTCCGAACTCCACGTGCCGGTGTTGACGTACCGGGTGGTGGACGCCGTGACCGTCGACTCGATTGCCCGGTGGGTGTGGCCCGAAACGTACCAGGCCACCCCGAAGCCGTGCGCCGCAAGGGTACGTGTGATGGAGCCCGCTGCAGCGGGAGCCTCCTCACCGCTGACCGCACGCCCGGTGCGGCGGCGCACCATGCGAATCGCGGTGGCCGGGATCGCCGACACCGTCCGGAACCGGGACAGGCGGGCCAGATCCCGGACGGTGTCCCCGTCGAGCGCGAGCCGCAGCGACTCGGTCTGCAACAGCTCGTCGTACGCGGGCTGCCGGATGCGGCGTTCCGCCCGCTCGGATCCCACGCAGGCTCGGGCAACGGCTCCGGCACGGCGCAGGCGCGACCGTGACGGATGGGCATGCCAGGCGGCAAGAGGTGGCAGGTGCAGCTCATCGGTGTCGCTGACCGCCACGCGGAGCACCTCCGGTGTCCGGTGCAGCGCGTAGTGCTGGTGCCCGTGCTCGGCCACGAGCACGTGGGGCACGTGCAGGATCCACGGGTGCACCCTGACCCGCGTGGGCTCAAGGGGTGACAGCAGCGCTGACAGGCAGGCGGCAACCGAGGGCCGGGCCAGGTCGGCGTCGTGGTTGCCGCAGAGGAAGTGCAGCTGCACGCCGCGCGCCGCGCACGCCTCAAGCGCCTGGAATGTGGCCGGGTGGCGGGCAAGGATGGACTTGAGCCGGGACTGGCTCTCATGCTCCGCCAGCCCGGCCAGCTCGAACGTGTCACCCACGAAGGCGACGTGCTGCTGACCTCCGGAGGATGCAGGCACCTCGCGGCGCAGGAACTCGGCCAGCATCCTGCCGGGGCTCCGGGGGTCGTCATCCGATACGCCCAGATGGAGGTCGCTGAGAAGCCACCACCGCGCCCCACTGCTCACGCGAGCAGCTCCAGCACGCGAGGAAGGAAGAGGAGCACGCACAACACCCACATGACAGCGATGAGCCCGCGGCCTTCCCTTCGGCTGAAGATGGCGGGGCCTGCACGCTGCCCGGTGTCTGGACCGGTGACCGGTCCGGCGCGGCGGACCTCGATCGTGACGAGGGTGACGAGCAGCACGGCGGCCACGAACAGCCCCGCCACTTCGAACACAAGGCCGTTCGACGCGACCAGATCCTCCAGTTCCTCCATCACCAAGCCACCTCCTGCCGTGCGCGCACTATGCATGCGAGGACGGTAATCACGCCCATCGTGACGACGCAAGCCTGCCACGACCACAGCGCGAGGTAGAACATCGCCGTTGACACCACCGTCAGCGTGGCCAGGCCGATCGCCAGGACGAGCACCGCGCCAAGCGCGAGGTCGGTCACCTGCGTGAGTCGGGCCAGTGCCTGCCCCGGAAGGAGGACGAGGACAGCTATCGCGGCGACCGCCTGCAGCGGTGCCGGCAGCCCGACAACGGTCGCCACCGACAGCACAACGGCCGCGAGACCGAGCGCCACGGTCGGCCGGCTGACGCCGTTCATTCTGGCACCACCTCGTACACGCGCACGTGGGGGTTTCTGAACGAGAGCTGCACACCCTCCTGGGTCCTCAGCCACCTCTCCATTTCGGCGAAGTCGGGGGCGGTGGTGTCCCCTTGAATGACCAGACTCGCCTCGCCCGAACTCATCAGCACCAGGTAGGCGCCCTGGGCATTGCGCCGGGCGTATTCATAGACGGTTGGGGCGCACGTCGCCGGCGTCAGGTCCTGCTGGCACAGGTCCTCGATCGTCCGGTACTGGTGATCGAGGTAGGCGTCTTCGCGCCACGGCGTCGGATGCGCGGCCGAGATGATCGCCGAGTCGGGCGGTGCCATCTCCTCCACGGCGTCCATAGCGGCGATCTCACTGTCGGCGAAGACGTCATACTGCGCGTTGCCGAACCGGCCGGTCACTGTCAGCGCCGCCAGCAGGAAACAAGTGAGCACGAGCGCTCCCGTCGCGCGGGAGGAGGGACGTGCGCTGCCCTCCGTGGGAAGCAGGATCGAGCATGCCTGCAGGGCGATGAACGGCAGCGCGAACAGCGAGATACGGATGAGCATCTCGCCGCCGTACATCTGCACGGGGAAGATCAGCACCGGGGCGAGGGCGAGAAGGATGACCCGGATGTCGAGGCGGCCTCTGCGCCAGTCCCGCACCGCCCCCGCCGCGGCGAGCGTCCACAGCACGATGGTGAGAAGGACCCGGAGCTGCACCACGACCACGTGTCCCGGGGTCCCGCTCACCCGGTCGACGACGTTTGACGTGATCGCGGCCCCCAGCCCCGCATCCTCGAGGGGCGGGTGCCCGACGAGGTATGGACTCGCAGGGTAGACCAGCCAGAGCACCAGCACGATGCCGGCGATCAGCGGGAGCCGGCTGGGCCAGACCCGTCCGCTCAGAGTGAGGGCGGTGATGGCAACGACCATCATGAACGGTGTCAACTGATGGCTCGCGCAGATGACGACGATGAGCAGCAGGGCCACCACCAGGGCGCCCACCCGGTGTCCCGGGCGGGAGTCGGCGGGCGCCCGTCCCCGCCACCACTCCGCCAGGTCCGCCGGTCGGAAACCGCGGAAGGGGGCGGGCCGGGCGGCCAGCGGGCCGACGAGCAGCCCGATCATGACGATGTACAGGAAAAAGCCGAAGGCCTGGGGAGACAGGTAATCCTGGTCCTGCCAGTTGCCGAGGCAGAAGAGCCAGAGCACCAGCCAGCGCCGTCGCGGATCGCTCGTGAGGAAGCGCGTTGCCGCGCCCACGGCAGTGAGCCACAGAGCCACGTTGAACACCGGTGCCCACAGGGCCACGGTCACCGGGTCGAGACCGGTCGCCGCGAGCATTGTCGCCAGCAGGGCGAAAAAGCCCGGCCAGTTGAAGTAGGCGTCGATGCCGGGATCCACCCCAACCTGCGAGAGGGCGTCGGAGACTCCAAGGTGACGGAACGCGACCTCACCCCGCGGTACGTCCGTCACGAAGATCGCGGTCCCGAAGAGCACGAGCACGAAGACCACGAGGAGGGACATCATGACCGGGCGGCGAGCCGGGCCATCGGCATCCCCCCGCAGCGCCACGAAGAAGGCGATGTTCAGGATCAGGACCCCGATCCAGAACGGGAAGGGCAGCACGGCGATAAGCCCTAGATCGCTCTCCACGGGCACGGACACCGTGGAGGCGGCGCCCGCGGCAAGGGCCAGCGACACGACTCCCGCCACGATGCACAGCACATCGCGGCGTTTCCAGCGCCCCCCGGTGGGTCGAGTCACTTCAAGTTCATCGATCATCGCGTCTCCCGCCTGACGTGTCGAAGGATGGCAACCAGCCGGAGGCCGATCACCGCGGCCCCGGCGGAGAGCGCCAGCAGAAATGCGAGGGCCATGGCGCTGGCGCCCCTTTCGGCGGCCAGCAGCGCTGCTGTGGAGACCGCGGTTCCGACCATCACGCCAACGATGATCGGCTCGACATAGCGCCCGCGGATTCGGCACACGGCGTTATAGGCCTGAAGCACCGCGTACGGCACCACTCCGACCGCCAACAACCGAAGGGCGACGGTGGACGTGTCGGCGTAGTTCTCCCCGAGCAGGTGGAGCAGCGGGCGGGCGAAGACGATGAGGACGACGGCAGCCATGCATCCCAAGGCAAGTGACCACCGGAAACTCGCTAAGAATTTCGGCACGAGCCGGCCGGGGTCGCGGACACCTTCGGAGAACTGGACGATGCTCATCAGCATTGGAGCGGTGTACGCGGCCCACGCCATCATCCATGCGGGATACCAGTAGGCAGCGGTCGCCGGCGATACCAGCTGCGCGAGCAGGAGCGGCAGGATCAGCCCGGGGGCGCGCTCGGTGAGCGTGATCAGCTGGTTTGGGATGCCAAGAACCAGCAGTGAACGGCTGTGCGCCAGGTGCAGGGATGGCCGCGGCCGGTAGCCGATCAGTCGTCGCAGCTGAATCATGCCGATGAGGAAGGCCACAACCGATCCGAAGGTCCAGCAGACCATCAGGATGTCGGCGGCGGCGCCGTTCCTCCACCAGGCAAGAAGCGCTGCCGCCCCAAAGGAGAGCACGCCGCTCACCGTGTACCGGGTCGTCGCGCTGGCGCCGCGGCCCAGTGCCACCAGCGTTTGGTCCAGCACGGTGCACATCGTCCCTGCCACGACGGCCACGAGGAACGTGACCCAGAAGAGGATCGAGGTGGACGCTGTCTCCGCGTTGGCGGTCATCAACTGGAGAAAGAGGAAGCCGAGGGCCAGCACGGTGCCGGTCACCGCCACGATGCCGAACGCGGAATTCAACACCCGCGCGGGTGACTCCCCCCGCCCCACGGAGACGATCACCGCCGACCCGGTTCCCAGCACCGCGAGCTGGGTGCAGAGAATCACCGCCGAGACCGCCGCGGTGGTGAGCCCGACCTCATGGTCGGTTGTCGCGCGGGCGGCCACGATCCAGAAGGCGAAACCCGTACCCGTCGCGGCGGCCTTGGCCACGACGAGGCCGATCGAGCTGTGCAGGGCGGAACGCCGGACGACCGTCGAGGGGTCCGGGACCGCGGAGGCCCGCTCAGCCCACACGACCGAGGCCCTTTGCCATGCCCGCGTAGTTGTACCAGCAGAAGGCGAGGTAGTAGCGCAGCCACCGGGGCTGGCCCCCGGCAAGGCTCAGGGCGCTGCCCCGGACGGCCGCGGCGGCGGGCAGCAGAGCCAACCTCGCACCGCGCCAGCCGTGCTTGCGGATCATCCGCCCGAGGCCCTTTCCATCCATGAGGAACTGATCGAGCGCAAAGTCAAAGTCGTCGGCGGCGAACCGGTGTTCGACCAGGACCTTTTGTGACACGCCCGTTCGCATGCCTGACTGCCTCATCCGCCAGCGCAGCTCGATGTCCTCCCCCGACTTGAACGAGTCGTCGAAGCCCACGCCCAGCATCAGCTCCCGGTCGATGACCGTTGCCACCAGTCCAAACCAGTTGCGGCTGCGGCCGGTGCGGTGGTGATGGGCCAGCGCCTGCCCCCAGTAGCCCGGTCCAGCGACGCTTTCCAGACCGGCCTGGAGTGCGTCGTAGCCCTCCTCCACCAGTTCCGTAAGCAAGTCAGCGACCCCCGTCGGCCCGAACACGACGTCGGAGTCGACGAGCAGGACCCACCGGGTGCTGCTGCTCTTCACACCGAGCGTTCGGGCCCACGGCAGGCCCCGGCCCTCGTCACTGAGGACCCGGGCACCCGCCGCGGTGGCAATTTCGACGGTGCGGTCGGTGGAGCATCCATCCACCACGATGATCTCGGCGACACCGGACTGGCTCAGGGCCTCGAGGCATCGCGGGAGCATGCTCTCCGCGTTACGGGCCGGAACGACAGCGGTGACCTCGCTGGGGCTGGAATCCACTGTTCACTCCTCAGGACTGCTCGTCGAGGACCGAAGGAAGCATCTCCTCAAGGAAACGAACGATGTCGTCCGAGGCCTGGTCCGCCGAGTACGCGGAGGGCACCTGCAGAAGGTAGCAGGGCCGACCGTCGAGCGCCTTGCTCAGCACGACCCCTTTTGCGGCGAAGTGCTCGCGCCACGAGATGACGGACGTGGCCGCCAAGCTGGTCACGACCCGCTGCGAGAAGCCCGCCATCTCGATGTGGAAGTTGCCGATCATGCGGTCGACCATCCAGTCCTTCGTCCGCTCGACGATCCGGGACCGGCTGCCCTCGAAGCGCTCGATGTAGACGGCGACCGCGAGCGGGGCCGAGGTTGTCACCTCCCGTCCGGGGAACGCGCTTGACGCATCGACCATGCGGTGCTCCGGCGACCATTTGCGGGAGAAGTCCGCGACGCGCGGATAACGAATGACGTACGGGTGCACCAGTGTGGTGAGGCGGCCGACGGTCTGGGAAAGCCCTGAGGGGACGAGGGGCTTCCGGACACCTTCGAACAGGTGCGGGTAGATGGCCCGGTGGTGCGGTTTGATGAACATCGGCTTCGCATAACCGAGCTGCGTGCCGTCCTCGGCGAGGAAGGCCCAGTCGTCGCCCATGAACGACCATCCCTCGCGCCTCATCAGCTTGGCCGCGGTGCTCGTCTTACCGGTGCCTCCGGCGGCGGGAAGCGCGATCGCATGACCGTTGTAGGCCATCGTTGCCGCATGGAACATGGCGGCACCCTGGCCGACCATCGCGGCGTCGAGAACTGGGACCACGGAGGTCAGCAACTCGCCCGCCCCGTGAATGCGCCACTGCTCGGGCTCCCTGACGATCTGGACCCGATCGTGTTGGAAACGCACGCTGGTCTCCGTGTACGCGAGCTCGTGCTCGAGCAGACCCGCCTCCGGCATCGGCTCCGGCTGGCTATCGACGATGATGTCGGCCGGCCCTTCGGTGTCGGTAGCGAAACACGCCAACATGCTCTGGAGCTGGGTCGCTGACGGCGCATTTGCGTCGACGCGGATCCTCACCCGGCCGTGGATGTCGAAGTGCAGTGCCTTTGTACGCCCGGTGCGCATATCGTCCCCTGTCTGGAAGGTGTCGGTTGAGTGGTAAATCTGGGGTGCACGGCGTCGGACGTGCTTTGGTTCCCGCGGTGCTACCCGGCGGTGACCTCTAAACGGGTCAACTCGCGCTCATCAAGTGAAGAACGCTCTGCGGATCCGTGGGTGTTCGAGGGAAGCTCACATTGGAATAGGCGTATTTCACCCGCCGCAGCACCTCCGGGCGGGCCCCGGCAGTGGGGGCCTCCCACACGAGGCACTCGTGGGCCATGGTCCGGAGCACCCGCCACCCGTCCCGAAAAGTCTGCAGATTAGATGCCCCGGAAATACGGTCCAGCTCCAGGCTAGGGACCTCGGCAATCCGGAGGCCGGCCTTCGCCGCCCTGACAATCAGTTCCGTCTCGATCTCGAATCCCTCGGATTCCAGCTGCAGGACCTCAAGGCACTCCCGCCGGAAGGCGATGTAGCCGTAGCAGAGGTCCGAGTAGTTGCTGTGCAGGACCACGTTGGCCAGCCCGGTCAGGGCATGGTTTCCGGCCCGCCGCAGCCAGGTCAGGTCCTCGGAGCCGCCTCCGGTCACATGCCGGGAGCCTTTGACGAAATCGAAGTCGTGCTGCAGCGGAGAGACGAACCAGCCGATCTCCTGCGGGTCCATGCTTCCGTCGGCGTCGAGCATGACGATGATGTCGCCGGAGGCCGCCGCGAACCCGGCCCGCAGCGCGACACCCTTGCCCCTCCGCTGCTCATTCACGACCACGACATCCCCCCGGACTGCACGTGCCACCTTGACAGTATTGTCGGTGGAGCGGCCGTCGACGATGACGACCTCGTCCACGTAGGACGGCATGCGGCGAAGCACCCATGGGAGGTTCATTTCCTCGTTCAGGGTCGGTATCACCACGCTGACCGAGGCCGTCGGGGATGGCGCGTTGCGGTTGGCCAACGAGTTGGGGCCGGGGTACGGGATAGTCACGATCTCACCACTTTGCAAGCGAACGGTTGTGTCTGGCCGGCGGCCATGGGGAGCGGGCCGGACGGGCTCGGCGAACAGTCCTTGCGGATGACAATTCCCATTACTCGGCTCCAACTTTCGAGGTCGCACTTTCGAGGTCGCACCGGGTGCCCGTCCTCCAAAAGAACCCCGGGCCCTGGGTGGTGACGCTAGGTGTACAAGGGGTGAACCAGGGGTGCTGCTTGGTGAAACCCACACTAGAACTTGATCTTTGGAGTGTCGTCGAAACTGCCTACCCGACTTGATTTAGCCGTTACCTGAGCTTCTCGTTCGCTACTTGGAGAAATGGTCGGAGGCGTACTCGTGCGCTACGGCCCGTTACTTATCTCGGGCTGACGCCGGACTCCCCGGGCGCTGTCACGGCTGTCACGCTGTCCCGCCGTCCCGCTGTCCCGCCGTCCCGCCGCCCCGCTGTCCCGCTGTCCCGCTTTCTCGATGGGTTCAGCCCACCGAGTCTCCGATCAGCGCGTTGGGTAAATCGCGCTGGATATATACGGCAGAACCTCCGGTGCTTCCGCGGGCAGCGACCGGCCCGGCTGTCCAAAGCGCTCCGGCCGGCCTGAATCTTCCTTGATGAAGGCTTCCCGGTAGCCCAGGGAGCCGCGGGTGATCGATCACCGGACGTCTCCGTCGCGTCCGGGAGCCCAACCGCCAAGGTGCAGGGCTTTCCTGGAGGGACTACAGGAGCTGGTCCGTGTAAACGCCGCCCGGAACTCCGGTATACCACCAAGACAAGTACTTGGCGGCAGGGCGCGAGTAATCACCACCGAGCGAACTTACGGGTTTGGCGACTTCTTCAAGTAATGAACGCACAGCCCGGGTAACGCCTAAATCAAGTCGGGTAGGCAGTTTCGACGACACTCCAAAGATCAAGTTCTAGTGTGGTTCCACCGGGCAGCACCTCCGGTTCACCTTCTGTACATCTGCTTCACCCGCCCAGGGCCCGGGTTCTCCTGGAGGACGGGCGCCCAGCGCGAGGGTTGAAGCCGGGTACTGAACCCGTCCGGCCCGCCCCCATGGCCGCCGGCCAGACACAACCGTTCGCTTGCAAAGTGGTGAGATCGTGACTATCCCGTACCCCGGCCCCAACTCGTTATCCAACCGCACCGCGCCATCCCCGACGGCCTCGGTCAGCGTGGTGATACCGACCCTGAACGAGGAAATGAACCTCCCATGGGTGCTTCGCCGCATGCCGTCCTACGTGGACGAGGTCGTCATCGTCGACGGCCGGTCAAAGGACCACACGGTCGATGTGGCCCGGGCGCTTCGCGTCGACGTCCTGGTTGTGTCCGAACCCCGTGCCGGCAAGGGCTGCGCCCTCCGGGCCGGGTTCGCGGCGGCCTCAGGCGACATCATCGTCATGCTCGACGCCGACGGAAGCATGGACCCGCAGGAGATCGGCTGGTTCGTCTCTCCGCTGCAGCACGACTTCGATTTCGTCAAAGGCTCCCGGCATGTGACCGGAGGCGGCTCCGAGGACCTGACCTGGCTGCGGCGGGCCGGAAACCATGCCCTGACCGGGCTGGCCAACGTGGTCCTGCACAGCAACTACTCGGACCTCTGCTACGGCTACATCGCCTTCCGGCGGGAGTGCCTTGAGGTCCTGCAGCTGGAATCCGAGGGATTCGAGATCGAGACGGAACTGATCGTTAAGGCGGCGCGGGGAGGACTTCGTATCGCAGAGGTTCCAAGCATGGAATTCAACCGGATTTCGGGCGCCTCGAATCTGCAGACGTTCCGTGATGGGTGGAGGGTGCTGCGCACCCTCGCACGGGAGTGCGCGGCCTGGGACGCACCCACCGGCGGGGCCCGCCCCGAAGCGCTCCGGCGGGTGAAATACACCTATCCCAGCGTCCGTCACTCACGGACTCCAACCGATCCCCGTAGCGTGCTTACCCTCGCGGAAGGTGCCTGATATGTCGCCCACTGGAGTACGCCCCACGGTTTCCGTGGTCATCTGTTCCTACACCCAGGAGCGGCTGAAGCTCATGACCCGTGTCGTCGAGTCGGTACGGGCCCAAACGGTGCCCCTGCAGCAGATCATTATCGTCGTCGACCACAACAAGAACCTCTATAAGCACCTCATTGCGAATTTCAGTGCCGTGACGATTGTGGAGAGCACCGGCCAGCCCGGGCTGGCCGGTGCGCGCAACACCGGAATCGCCCACGCGACGTCGGACATTGTTGCGTTCCTCGACGACGACGCCGAGGCGGCCCCGAACTGGATTGAACGCCTGATCTCGTTCTACGACGATCCCGATGTGCTCGCCGTGGGCGGGCACGTCGACCCAGTCTGGGAAGCGGGCCGTCCCGGATACTTCAGCGAGGAACTCGACTGGATCGTGGGATGCAGCCACCGGGGCCTGCCGCGGATGGCGACCGAAGTCCGCAACCTGATCGGTGCGAACATGTCTTTCCGGCGGGAAATCCTCGAGCATGTCGGCGGTTTCAACCAGGACCTCGGCCGGCAGACCCTCAAGCCACTCGGCTGCGAGGAGACGGAAATCTGCATCCGGGCCACCATCGCCTCCCCGGGCTCCCGCATCGTCTACGATCCGACCGCCGTGGTCCATCACCACGTCCCCGCCACCAGGGGAACCTTCCGGTACATGGCGGCACGAGCCTGGTCAGAAGGGCTCTCCAAGGCCCAGGTGAGCCATCTTGTGGGCCACAAACGCGCCCTGAGGTCCGAACGGCACTATGTCCGGAGGATCCTTCCCCGCGCCGTCCTGTCCGGACTGCGGGATTGGGGCACAGGCAAGGACAGCGCCGGGTTGGGCCGCGCGGGAGCCGTCGTCGCAGTGCTTGGCATCACCACCGGAGGATATCTCCGGGGACGTCAGCTCGCCCATCTCGCCCGCACCCGCCCGGCCGAGCCAGTACCTGCCGCTGCCGAATGGCGAACCGTCCAGTGAGGGCTTAAGCTCTCTGCCACCGGCGCCGGCGGGAGCCGTTCCGGCCGGATGCCGGCAAGTGCGCCGTCCGCCCCGGAAGACGGCGGCGCCGTCCGCCCCGGAAGACGGCGGCGTGGTCCGCCGGTTGCACCGCGGCCGAGGTCAGCGGCCGAGGGGCCGGCCGGCCATTCCTTCGAGCCGCGCGATCCGCTGGGGCATCGGCGGATGGCTCGCGAAGAGGCGCTGCACTCCCCCGCCCCGGAAGGGATTGGCGATCATCAGGTGCGAGGTATTGACGAGCCGCTGGTCCTGCGGAAGCGGTGCCCGCTGCGTCCCCATCTCCAGCTTGCGCAACGCCGAGGCCAGCGCCAGCGGGTCGCCGGTCAGGCGCGCGCCGTCCTCGTCGGCGTCGTACTCGCGGGTCCGGCCGATCGCCATCTGAATGAGCCCGGCCGCCATCGGGGCGAGGAAGGCCAGCAGCAGCGCGGCGATCGGATTCCCGCCGGAACTGCGGTTCCCGCCCATCAGGCCGGTGAAGGCGAACATCTGCGCCAGCGAGGTGATCACCCCGGCGACGGCGGCGGCGACGGAGCCGGTGAGGATGTCGCGGTTGTAGACGTGCATGAGCTCGTGCCCGAGCACCCCGCGCAGCTCGCGCTCATTGAGCAGCTGCAGGATGCCCTGGGTGCAGCACACCGCGGCGTTCTGCGGATTCCTGCCGGTGGCGAAGGCGTTGGGCGCAAGGGTCGGTGAGATGTAGAGCCGCGGCATGGGCTGGTTCGCCCGCGCACTGAGCTCGCGCACGATCCGGTACATCGCCGGCGCCTGCTGCTCGCTCACTTCGACCGCGCGCATGCTGCGGATCGCCAGCTTGTCGCTGTTCCAGTAGCTGTAGGCCACAGAGCCGACCCCGATGAGGGCGAAGATCAGCAGGAAGGACGAGTTCCGGGTGGCACCCGCGATCACCGCACCGAAGAGCAGAAACAGTCCCATGAGCGAGCCGAACAACAGCGCGGTCTTGGCTCCGTTGAAGTGTCTGTGCACTGTACGGCATCTCCTTCGAAGGGTCTTGTCTAGGAAGAACGGGCGGGCGCGGCGCCGTGTTCCACCGATCCTACGGCCGCCCGGAGTGGACGGTCGAAGCGGCACGCGCCGCGGTTTCAGGCCTGCGGGTTACGCGAATCGTACTGGGCGAAACGGGGCTGCCACTTCGCCAGCAGCCCCACGAGGGCGATGCACAGCAGGCCGCCGATCACCGGCGTCCAGCCTTCCCCCAGCCACTCGGCGCCGCCGCCGGCGACCATGTCGCCCAGGCGCGGGCCTCCGGCGACGACGACGATGAAGACGCCCTGCAGCCGCCCGCGCATCGCATCGGGGGTGGCGGACTGCAGGATGGTGCTGCGGAACACCGAACTGACCGAGTCGGAGATGCCGGCGAGGACGAGGCAGAGCGCGGCGGGGATGATCCAGGGCGTCACCGCACCGCCGGCACCGGGTCCGGTGGCTCCGGCCGCGACGACCACGAGGCCGAAGGCGCTCACCGAGGCGCCCCAGCCCACAATGGACCACAGCACGGCCAGGCCTTGGCGGTGGATCCGGCCGAGCGGGCCGGAGAACAGTCCCGCCAGCACCGAGCCGAACGCCACGGCCGCGAGCAGGATGCCCACGGTAAATTCGCCGCCGCCGATCAGGACCGCGCCGATGGCCGGCAGCAGCGCCCGCGGCTGGGACAGGATCATGGCGGCGAGGTCGACGAGGAAGGTCATGCGGATGTTCGGGCGGGTGCCCAGGAATCTGAACCCCTCGAGCACCGAGGACAGCCCCGCCCGCCGGGTTGGTCCCTCGGGCGGCATGGGCGGGAGGCTGAACATGGCCCAGAGCGCCGCGGTGAAGGTGACGGCGTCGATCGTGTAGGTCCAGGCGTAGCCGACCTGTGCCACCAGAACGCCTGCGAGCAGCGGTCCCACCGTGAAAGCCAGGCCGAAGGTGAGCATGCTCAGCGCATTGGCCGCGGGCAGGAGTTCGGGCCGCACGAGCCGCGGAATGATCGAACTGCGGGTGGGCTGGTTGACCCCTGCCGCGCCGCTCTGCACCGCGACCAGGAGGTACAGCAGCCAGACGTTGTTGAGGCCGGCCCAGGCCTGCGCGGCGATGGCGATGGTCGTCAGCCACAGGGCGAGTCCGGAGAACAGCGCCACCGTCCGTCGGTCGTGGGCGTCGGCGATCGCGCCGCCGTACAGCCCGGCCACCACCAGCGGCACCAGCGCGAAGAGTCCAAGCAGGCCCACGCTCAGGCTTGAGGCGGTCAGGGCATAGACCTGGAGGCTGACGGCCACCAGGGTGAGCTGGGTGCCGGTGGCGGAGAGGGTCGTGCCGATGTAGAGCCGGCGGAAGGCCCTGCTCTCCTTCAGTGGCGTGAGGTCGGCGAGGAGTTTGGGCACTACAAAAGTGTAGCCGCGATGTGGTTCGCACCGGCAACTACCGCCGCCGGGCCTGTCCGGAGGTTACGCCCGGCGGTGCTACTCGGCGGCGGCGATCGCCTCGTCGACCCCCTTGAGCACCCGGCGGTCCGCGATCGGCCGGAAGTGGCCCATGGTCTCGAGCTGGATATTGCGCGCCCCCTTAAGGAAACTGCCGCCGGGGATGTGCGGGTCGAAACGCCCGTAGATCGAGGTGATGCGGGAATTGACCTCGAGGTTGCTCCCGAGCGAGACCAGGGTGCGGTTCCGGGGAGCGAAGGCCCGGATGCTCGGCAGGACGAAGAAGTTAGCGTAGACCGAGCCCGAGAAGGGGGTGTTGATGGCGACGAGCCGGCTGACGCGGGTTCCGGGCAGGGTCATCAGGTACTTGCCGATCAGTCCGCCCTTGCTGTGGGCGACGATGACGACGTCGCGCAGGTCGCGCTCCTCGATGTATTCGGCGGCCAGCGCCGCCATCGCCGGCACGGAGCCGCGGTTGTAGCCGAGCTTTTCCACGACGTGCACCGGATGCCCGGCCCGGTGCAGATGGGCGGCGACCGGGCGCATGAACTGCCACGGCTCGTAGACGCCCGGGATCAGCAGCACCGGCAGCTTCGCCGGGCCCTGGGCGGACTCCGGCCCCGCAACGAGGTACCGCGCCGGGTCGTCGCGCACGAGGAGTCCGTGAAGCTGCCAGAAGCCGACGTACGCATAATCGAGTGTCCAGGCCCACGCCCGCCGCAACAGATCCATCGTCCCACCGTACCCAGCCAGACCCCTCGACGGGACGCAAGTTAGACGGACCTTATTATGAATCCCTCAGAATTAGTGGTTGACTCCCTCCATGACCGACACCGCTCCGCATCCCACCGCGCGCGAGGCGCAGTGGTCGCAGGAGCTGCGCGGCCACGGACGCCGGGTGACCCGGCAGCGCCTCGCCGTCCTTACCGCCGTCGAGCGTTCCCCCCATGCGACCGCCGACGACGCCGCCGCGGACGTGCGCCAGGAACTGCCGCACATCGCCGTGCAGTCGGTGTACGTCATCCTCGCCGACCTCACGGCCCTGGGCCTGCTGCGCCGCATCGAGACCCCCCACTCCCCCGCCCGGTACGAGACCCGGGTCGGTGACAACCACCACCACGCGGTGTGCACGGGCTGCGGACGGATCGAGGACGTGGAATGCGCCGTCGGCCACGCCCCGTGCCTGACCCCGCAGTGGTCCCCCGGTTCGGCCGGGATGACCATCCAGATCGCCGACGTCCTCTACCAGGGGTTGTGCGGCGACTGCCGCGCCCCCGCCACCGGCCCAACGATTTACCCCAGCAGCACCACAGAAACAGGAGCACAGTGAACGCCAACTTCAGCACTACGCAGTCCGGGGCGCCCGTCGTCGATGACAGCAACTCCTCGGCGGTCGGCCGCGACGGAGCGATCCCGCTGACCGACCACTACCTGATCGAGAAGCTCGCCCAGTTCAACAGGGAGCGCGTCCCCGAGCGCGTCGTCCACGCCAAGGGCGGCGGCGCCTTCGGTGTCTTCGAAACCACCGAGGACGTCAGCATGTACACCAAGGCAGCGCTGTTCCAGACGGGCGCCGTCACCGAGACGCTGCTGCGCTTCTCTTCGGTCGCCGGCGAGCAGGGCTCCCCCGACACCTGGCGCGACCCCCGCGGCTTCGCCCTGAAGTTCTACACCTCCGAGGGCAACTACGACCTCGTGGGCAACAACACGCCCGTCTTCTTCATCCGCGACGGCATCAAGTTCCCGGACTTCATCCACTCGCAGAAGCGCCTCCCCGGCACGAATCTGCGCGACGCGGACATGCAGTGGGACTTCTGGACCCTGAGCCCGGAATCCGCGCACCAGGTGACCTGGCTGATGGGCGACCGCGGCCTGCCCGCTTCCTGGCGCACCATGAACGGCTACGGGTCGCACACCTACATGTGGATCAATGAGGCCGGCGAGAAGTTCTGGGTCAAGTACCACTTCAAGTCCAACCAGGGCCACGAGACCCTTACCGTGGACGAGGCCGAGTCGCTGGCCGGCTCGGACGCCGACCACCACCTGCGCGACCTCGCCGAGAACATCGCCAAGGGCAACCACCCGAGCTGGGACCTCAAGGTCCAGGTCATGCCCTACGACGACGCGAAGGACTACCGGTTCAACCCGTTCGACCTCACGAAGGTCTGGCCACAGGGCGACTACCCGCTGATCCCGGTCGGGAAGCTCACCCTGAACCGCAACCCGGAGAACTACTTCGCGCAGATCGAGCAGGCGACCTTCGCGCCGTCAAACTTCGTGCCGGGCATCGCCGCCAGCCCCGACCGCATGCTGCAGGCTCGCATCTTCTCCTACGCCGATGCGCACCGCTACCGTGTGGGCACCAACCACGCCCAGCTGCCGGTGAACATGCCCAAGAGCGAGGTGCGCAACTACTCCAAGGACGGCGCGGGCCGGTACCACTTCAACTCCGCCTCCACCCCGGTGTACGCGCCGAACTCGGTGGGCGGCCCCGCGGCCGACCCGGCGATCTACGGTCCGCACGGCGGCTGGGAGAATGACGGCGAGCTCGTGCGCGCCGCCCACACCCTGCACGCCGAGGACGACGACTTCGGCCAGGCCGGCACGCTCTACCGCGAAGTCTTCGACGACGCGGCCCGGGCCCGGTTCCTTGAGACGATCACCGGCGCCGTCGGCGGCGTGGTCAGCTCCGAGATCCGCGAGCGGGCCATCCAGTACTGGACCAACGTCGACGCCGACCTCGGTGCCAAACTGCGGGCCAACCTCGGCTCCGGCGAAACCCCGGCGTCGGAGTCGGAAGCGGCCCTGTACTAGGAGCCCGTCCGCGCCGTACGCGCCAGAAAACGACGAACGCACCCGGTTTTCCGGGTGCGTTCGTCGTTTCGGGGTGCGTCCGTCGTGACCGGAGGCGGTCAGCGCGTCCCGGCGCCAACCATCTCGTTGGCGTCCGGCCCGGCCTGGCCCGCCGGGGTCTTCGCGTTGAGCTGGGAGTGGCGGTAGCCGTATGCGAAGTAGATGGCGAATCCGGCGACCAGCCACACGGCGAAGAACACCCAGGTGATCGTGGCGAGGTTGAGCATCAGGTAGATGCACAGCAGTGCCGACGCGATCGGAATGATCTTGCCGAATGGCACCCGGAACGCCGGCAACAGGTCAGGTCGCTTGCGCCGCAGCACGAGGATGCCGACGCTGACCATGATGAAGGCGGAGAGGGTACCGATGTTGATCATCTCTGCGAGGATCTCGACCTGGGTGAACCCCGCGAGCAGGGCGACGACGACGCCGCAGAGGATCTGCGTGCGCGCCGGCGTGCCGCGCTTCTCGGAGGTGCGGCTCAGGAAGCGGGGCATGAGGCCGTCGCGGCTGAGGGCGAAGACCACCCGGGCCAGGCCCATGAGCAGCACCATGATGACGGTGGTCAGGCCGATGAGGCTGCCGATCGAGATGACCCCGGCGGCCCAGTCGGCGCCGACGAGCTGGAAGGCCGTGGCCAGGGACGGGGCGCCCGACTCGCCGAGCTCGGTGTGGGAGACCATGCCGGTGACCACGAGGGTCACGAGGATGTAGAGCACCGTGACGACGGCGAGGCCGGCGAAGATGCCCCGCGGCAGGGTCCGGCTCGGGTTCTTGACCTCTTCGGCCGAGGTCGCGACGACGTCGAACCCGATGAAGGCGAAGAAGACCAGCGCGGCGCCGGAGATGATTCCGGTGAAGCCGAACGCCGACGGGGTGGCTCCGGAGAGGAAGGACAGGAAGGGCTGGTCGGCCCACTTGGCCTCGGCGTCGGCCGGCGGCTGGGATTCCGGCACGAACGGCGTGTAGTTCTCCGGGCTGACGTAGAAGAACCCGACGACGATGACGAACAGGACGATCGCGATCTTAATGACGGTAAAGACGCTGTTCACGCGGGCCGAGAGCTTGGTGCCCAGCACCAGCACAGCGGTGAAGATGGCGACGATCAGCAGCGGCCCCCAGTAGAGGGGAAGCCCGAAGAAGCTGATCTCCGAGGGCACGTCGAGGTTGAGCACCGCGAACAGGTCGCTGAGGTAGATTCCCCAGAACTTCGCGATGACGGCCGCGGCCATGAGGAGCTCGAGGATGAGGTTCCAGCCGATCACCCAGGCGACGAGTTCGCCCATGGTGGCGTAGGTGAAGACATACGCGCTGCCGGCCACGGGGATCGCAGTGGCGAACTCGGCGTAGCACATGATGGCCAGCGCGCAGGTGATCGCGGCGAGTACGAAGGAGATGGTAACGGCCGGTCCGGCGTTGAACGCCGCCGCCTGGGCCCCGACGGAGAAGATCCCCGCGCCCACTGCTACGGCAACGCCCATGATCATGAGGTCCCACGTGTTCAGGGAACGCTTGAGCCTGCGCCCCTTTTCGTCTGAGTCTGCTATCGACTGCTCAATCGATTTTGTGCGCAAAAGGTTCAATGGCCTGCATCTTTCACAGAAGGGGGCGGCAGTCAAGGGAAAACTGCCCAGACAAGCGTATTGAGGTCCAGCGGCTGGGATGGAATTCGTCCACATGGTGAGATGGTTAACGGGGGCCACCATGTGGTCGCCTGGAGAGCATTCGGAGACCGTCCACGACGCCGAAAGCGGCCGCTACATACTAAAACGACCGCCGCGCCGGATATATCCGGTGCGGCGGTCGCTTTCGGGCCCTTCGGCCGCGAAGGAGTGCGCCCGGCGGTCAGCCCGCTGCCGGCACGGCCTCCCGCTGCGGCTCGGGCCGCGGGCTGAGCTTCGCGCCCTCGACGTCGACGTCGGGCAGGATGCGGTCGAGCCAGCGCGGCAGCCACCAGGCCTTCCGGCCCAGCAGGTACATCGCGGCGGGCACGAGGGTCATGCGCACCACGAAGGCGTCGAGGAGCACGCCGAAGGCCAGCCCGAAACCGATCGGCCGGACCATGGTGAGGTGGGAGAACACGAAGCCGGCGAACACCGACACCATGATGATCGCCGCGGCCGTCACCACCCGTGCGCCGTGGCTGAAGCCGACCCGCACCGCGGCCCGGGCGCTACCGCCGTGGACGTACGCCTCGCGCATCCCCGAGACGAGGAACATCTGGTAGTCCATGGCGAGGCCGAACAGCACCCCGATCAGGATGATGGGCAGGAAGCTCAGGATCGGCCCGGGGTTGGTTACGCCGAAGAGGTCACCGAACCAGCCCCACTGGTAGATCGCCACGGTCGCCCCGAAGCTCGCAAGCAGGGAGAGCAGGAACCCCGCGGTGGCGATGAGCGGCACGAGCACCGAGCGGAACACCAGCAGGAGCAGGATCAGCGACAGCCCGACGACGATGCCCAGGTACAGCGGCATGGCCTCCATCAGCCGGGCCGAGACATCGATGTTCGCGGCCGTTTGGCCTGTCACCGACACGGAGACGCCGGTCGTGTCCTCGATGCCGTCGGAGGAGGCGCGCAGGGTGCGGACGAGGTCCTCGGTGGATTCGCTGGCCGGCCCCTCCTCCGGGAGCACCTGGAAAACGGCGGTGCGCCCGTCGGCGCTCACCGAGGCGGGGATTGAGGCGGCGACGTCCGGGATGTCCGCCAGCAGGTCGTTGACGTCGAGCTGCAGTTCGGCCAGGTCGGCCGCGCTGTCGGTCGCGGGCATCGCCCCGACGACGATCAGCGGCCCGTTGGCGCCCTCGCCGAACTTCTCGTCGACGGTGCTGTAGGCCTGGAAGGCGGTGGAGTCGGCGGGTTCGGATCCGCCGTCGGGCAGGCCGACCCGCAGCTGGGCGGCGGGCACGGCGATGGCGCCGAGCAGCAGGATGCCGGCCACGAGGGTGAGTGCGGGCCTGCGGGTGACGAGGCCGCCCCAGCCGCGGCCGCGCTCGGCCCGCCGGTCCTGGTCCCGCTGCTCCTCCTCCGAAGAGGTTCCGCCGGACCGGCGGGCATGGCGGGCCCACGCCCGCGCGGAGATGAGCCGGGTGCCGAGAACGGCGAGCAGCGCGGGGGTGAGGGTCAGGGCCACGAGCACCGAGACGGCGACAGTTCCCGCGGCGGACAGGCCCATGACGGTGAGGAACGGCAGGCCGGGCACGGCGAGCGCTGCCAGTGCCACCACGACGGTGAGCCCGGCGAAAAGCACGGCGTTGCCGGCGGTGCCCGTGGCCCGGCCGACCGACTCCTCAAGGCCCATCCCGTGCAGGAGCTGCGTGCGGTGCCGGTTCACGATGAACAGGGAGTAGTCGATGCCCACGGCCAGGCCCAGCATCAGCGCCAGGACCGGGGAGATGCTGTTCATCTCGATGATTCCGGACAGGGCGAAGGTGATGCCCACGCCGACGCCGACGCCGATCACGGCCATCAGGAGCGGCAGGCCGGCGGCGACGAGCGTACCGAGCATGAGGATCAGGACCAGGGCGGCGACGAGCAGGCCGATGATCTCGGCGTAGCCGAAGATCTCGGAGACGTCTTCGACGATGTCCTTGCTGTAGTCCACGGTGACGCCGCCGCCGGCGGCGGTTGCGGCTTCCTCCTGCACCGCTTCGCGCAGCTCCGGGGACACGGCGTTGATGGACTTCTCGAACTGCACGCTGGCGACGGCGGCGGAGCGGTCGTCGGCCACCAGCCGGACACCGGAGGAGGCCTCAAGGCGGCGTTCGGCCAGTTCGAGTTTGGTCCGTCCCTGTTCGAGCTCGGCGGCGCTGCCCTCAAGCTCGGCCCGGCCGGCGTCGAGGCGCTCCTGCCCCGCGGCCAGCTGGGCCCGGGCGGCCTCCAGCGCAGGAGCAGGCAGGGAGGGCGCGTTCTGGGCGAGCTGGCCGCGCTGGGCGTCGAGCTCCCGCTGGCCCTGCTCAAGCCTGGCCCGGCCGGCCTCGAGCTGCTCCTCACCGGAGGCGAGTTCGGCCCTGCCGGTCTCGAGTTCGGCCCTTCCGCCTTCGAGCTGCTCCGTCACGGCGAAGGGGTCGACGACCGACCTCACGCCGTCGAGGCCGGCGACGCCGGCGAGGGCCTCCCGGACCGCGGACTCCTGGTCCGGGGTGAAGGCCGCGCCGTTCTCGGTCCGGAAGACGACGGTCCCGGTGCCTCCGACGGCCTCGGGCAGTTCGCGCCGCAGCTGGTCCGCGACGCGCTGGGACTCGGTGCCGGGGATGGAGAAGTTGTTGGTGAGGGTGCCGGAGAAGAAGACGGCGGAGGCCCCCACGGCCACCATGATGGTCAGCCAGGCGGAGACGACCCACCACCGCCTGCGGTAGGCGAACTTGCCGAGCCGGTAGAGCAGAAATGCCATGGGAAGTGTCCTTGGGTGACGGAGGTGGGGTGAGGAGGTTGGGTGGCGGAGGTGGGTGGGGTCGGCGGGTGCTGATCAGGCGGGGTGTGCGAAGCCGTCCCGGAGCATTGAGAGGGCCAGCACCATGCGTTCCTCGAGGGCGGCCCCGGCATCCCCGTGCCGGTCGGGGTCGTCGGCGGCCCAGTCGTGCATCGCCGCCTTGGCGCAGGAGAGCACCGAACCGACGAGGGCGCTGACATAGAGGGGGGACGCGCCGCCCTGGAGGTGGTGGGTGACGGCCTCGATGATCCGGGTTTCCGCCCGTTCCCAGGCGTGCAGCTGGGCCCGCAGCAGCTCCGGGCTGCCTGCGGCCATCCGGAAGAGCTCTCCATGCACCGCGAGGTCCTGGACCTTGGCGGTGGCGGCGAGCGCGGCGATCATGGCGTCGAGCAGCGGCTCCCCCGCCGGGCGCCGGGAGAAGCTGGAGATCGCGAGTTCGAGGAAGGATTCGGTGCTGACGTTCAGGGCTTCCTCGGCACTGTGGAAGTAGTTGAAGAAGGTGCGCCGGGAGACCCCGGCCCGGGCCGCGATCTGGTCCACGGTGAACGATCCGGCCCCCTTGCTGCGGGCCAGGGTGAGCGCGGCCTCGGCGATCGCCCGGCGGGTGTCGATCTTGTTCTGTTCCCGACGCCCCACAGGCTCCAGGGGCTCCGCCGCGTCCTCTACCGTTTGCACGCTTCGAGGCTACGCCAAAATTTGCACACTGTGCAAGAAATATTCCGGCGGAAGACAGGCGGACAGGAGACCGGGCCCGCCGCACCGGTCTAGGCTTGCCCGAAAACCTCACCGAAAGGCGTTGAGATGAAGCACCTCACCCTGGGACAGGACCTTGAGGTCTCGCGGCTGGGCCTCGGTTGCATGGGAATGTCGGCTTTCTACACCGGCAGCGGCAGCGACGACGATGCCGCCGTGCGGACTCTCCACCGGGCGCTCGAGCTGGGCATCACCTTCTTCGACACGGCCGAGATCTATGGTCCCTACACGAACGAGGAACTGCTGGGCCGCGCTTTCGCCGACCGGCGGGATCAGGTGGTGATCGCCACCAAGTTCGGCGTCATCCGCCACACCGCCTCGGGCGAGCGGGGCCTCGACGGCAGCCCGGCGAACGTGCGCCTGGCCGTCGAGGGGTCGCTGCGGCGCCTCCGCACCGACTACATCGACCTCTACTACCAGCACCGGATGGACCCCGCCGTGCCCGTCGAGGAGACCATGGGCGCCCTGGCCGACCTCGTAGCGCAGGGGAAGATCCGGCATATCGGCCTTTCCGAGGCGGCCCCGGCCACTCTCCGCCGCGCCCACGCCGTGCACCCCGTGACGGCGCTGCAGACCGAATACTCCCTGTGGACCCGCGACCCCGAGCAGGAGGTCCTCCCGCTGGTGCGAGAACTCGGAATCGGGTTCGTTCCGTACTCGCCACTGGGCCGCGGATTCCTTACCGGGACCATCCGCAGCCTCGACCAGCTCGACGAGGCGGACGTCCGGCGCTACAACCCGCGTTTCGCGGGGGACAATCTCGAAGCGAACATCCGGATCGTCGAACAGGTCGATGCCGTGGCAAAAAAGCTCGGAGCGACCCCCGGGCAGGTGGTCCTCGCCTGGCTGCTCGCCCAGGGCGGTGACCTCGCACCCATTCCGGGCACCCGCAGGATCGAGCACCTCGAGGAGAACATCGCCGCCGAGGCCCTCGAGCTCTCAGGCGATCACCTCGCCGCGCTCAGCGCCGTCGCTGCTCCGGTCGGGGACCGGTACGCGGATATGTCGACGGTGAACCGCTGACCCGCGGCCCCAGCCGGAGGTCGCGGCCGGGTCCCGCCGCCGGACTCAGCCCAGCGGCGGGGTCCTCGGCGGCGGGGTGCGGCGGCGGCCGGTCGCCTCGAAGGCGGCGGCGAGCCGCAGGAGGGCGGCGTCGTCGTAGGCCCGGCCGGCGAAGGTGAGGCCCACGGGCATGCCGGTGTCGGCCATCGTGCCCATTGGAACGGTCACGGTGGGGATGCCCAGGTGCCGCGGCACCAGGTTGCCGTTGGCGACCCAGACGCCGTTGCGCCACCCCAGGTCGGCCGAGGCCGGATTGACGTCCATGTCGGCCGGTCCGACGTCGGCGGCGGCGGGGAAGACCACGGCGTCGAGGCCGAGGCGCTCCATCCACTCCTCAAGGTCTAGGCGGCGGGTTTCCTCGAGCCCGCGCAAACCCTCGGCCAGGTGCGGGATCGCAAGGAATGACTCCACCGGGTGGTCGCGCACGCGCGCCGGATAGGTGGCGATGTCGTCGTCGAACCCGTCGTAGCGGTCCGGCAGCGCGCCCTCGGGGGCCGGGAAGATCGCCGCGCCGTCGACCGCCGCCAGGCTGTTGAGGGCCGGATCGCCGTTGGCCTTCAGGAAGTCATCCCACGCCCACGACGAGAGGTCGGTGATTTCGCGCTCAAGGTAGCCGGGGCTGACCAGTCCGCGGGTGGCGAGGGTGGGGGCGCCGGGGCGGTCACCCTCGTAGTTGGAGACCACGGGGAAGTCGACTTCCACCACCTCGGCGCCGGCGGCCTCGAGGTCGCGGCGGGCAGCCTCCCACAGGGCGATCACGGACGGGCGCGTCTCGATGCGCCGCCCGGTGGGCCCGCCGATGCCCGGGTTCTCCCCGGTGCCGGCCTCCGGATCGGCGTTGATGTACATGCGGGGCACCCCGAAGCGCCGGCCCTTCAACGCCGCCCGGGCGCCGTCGGCCCCTGCCGGGGCGAGCGCCGGGTAGGACGGCGGGCGCAGGGCCGACACGGGCGGGATCTCCACCCACGGCTGGGCCCGCCAGAAGTCACCGCGGGTCTCGGCGTCGTCGGCGACGATCACGTCGAGCAGTTCGAGCAGGTCGGCCATGGAACGGGTGTGCGGAACGACCACGTCCATGGTGGGGACCAGCGGCCAGTTGCCGCGCACCGAGATCACTCCCCGGGAGGGCGTGTAGGCGCACAGGGCGTTGTTTGAGGCCGGCGCCCGTCCACTGGACCAGGTTTCCTCGCCGAGGCCGAAGGCCGCGAAGCTCGCCGCGGTCGCCGTGCCCGAGCCGTTGGAGGACCCTGAAGCGAAGGCGGCGGGGAGGTAGTCGGCGTTGTAGGGGCTTTCGGCGCGCCCGTACAGTCCGCGCTGCATGCCGCCGTTGGCCATCGGGGGCATGTTGGTCAGCCCGATCAGGACCGCGCCGGCGCCCCGGAGGCGTTCGATGGTGAAGGCGTCGCGCTGGGCGGTCAGGTGTTCGAAGGCCGGGGAGCCGGCGGCTGCCGTGAGCCCCCTGGCCAGGTAGCTGTCCTTGGCGGTGTACGGGATGCCGTCCAGCGGTCCGAGCACGGCGCCGCGGGCCCTCCGTTCGTCGGAGGCCCGGGCGTCGTCAAGGGCTTGTGGGCTGGACACCACGACCGCGTTCAGCCGGGGGCCGCCCCGGTCGTACGCTTCGATCCGCGCGAGGTACGCCCGGGTCAGGTCCTCGCTGCTCGTCTCCCCGGCCTCCAGGGCGGAGCGGAGCTGCGCAAGAGAGGCCTCGACGACGTCGAACCGGGCCATCAGGCGTTCCCTCCGCGCAGTGCCGGCTGCTGCTGGGTGATGCAGTGGATGCCCCCGCCCCGGGCAAGGATCGGCCGGGCATCCACCGTCACCACCCGCCGTCCGGGGTAGGCCTCCGCGAGAATCTCCGCGGCCAGCGCGTCGGCCCGTTCTTCCCCGTAGCCGCAGGCGATCACCCCGCCGTTGACCACGAGGTGGTTGACGTAGCTCCAGTCGACGAACCCTTCCCCGTCGCGGAGGGTGGCAGGCGCCGGCAGCGGAACGATTTCGAAGGGCTTGCCTGCGGCGTCCGTCTGGGTCTCGAAGAAGGCCGACAGGGTGCGGCTGACCTCGAAGTCGGGGTGCCCGGGGTCGGACTGGAGGTGCAGCAGGACCCGGCCGGGTGAGGGCAGGGTGGCGACCATGTCGATGTGTCCGCGGGTGCCGAGGTCCTCGTAGTCGCGGGTGAGGCCGCGGGGCACCCAGATGGTCTTCGTGGCGCCGATCGTGCGCGCCAGCTCCGCCTCAACGCGGGCCTTGTCCGCGTACGGGTTCCGGCCCGGATCCAGCTGGACCGTCTCGGTGACGAGGACCGTTCCGGCGCCGTCGACATGGATTGCCCCGCCCTCGTTGACCAGCATCGAGCTGATGAGCTCGGCGCCGCTCTGCGCTGCGACCACGCGGGCCATTTCCGCGCTCTTCTCCCACTCGGACCAGGCGGGGGCGCCCCAGCCGTTGAAGGTCCAGTCCACCGCGCCGAGGACGCCGGGGCGCTCGTCGTCGAGCACGAAGGTCGGCCCGACGTCGCGCATCCAGAACTCATCGAGGGGAACCTCGTGGAGCTCAATGCCGCTGCCGAGCAGGTTCCGGGCGCGCACCATTTCGCTGGGGTCGACCGCCATGGTGACCGGTTCGAACTCCGCGACCGCGTGCGCGACGGCGGTCCACGCCGCGTAGGCTTCGGCCGCCGACGCGGCGTCCGCGCCGAGCGTCAGCCCCGCCCGGGGGAAGGCCATCCAGGTGCGTTCGTGGGGTGCGGTCTCGGCCGGCATCCTCCAGGCCATTCGCGGCTCCTTCATCCCGTGCGGCCGTCCGGCACCGGGGCCGGAGGGCCCTCGGCGGTTCTGCGGCGGCACTGCACATCCTGTTATTGATCAAGCGATCAATAGAGTTGCAAACTACTTTAGACTAAAGCGTGATGTCAAGCACTCCCCCGAAGCGCGCGGCCCGGAAAGCACCGTCCGAGCGCGCCGCCGAAATCGCCGAAGCCGCCCGCGAACTGGCCCTGGAGCGGGGCCTTGCCGCGATCACGCTGCGCAGTGTGGCCGCGCGGGTGGGCGTGGCCTCCGGCCTCGTCGCGCACTACCAGCCCAACGTCGACGCGCTGGTGGCGGACACCTTCGCCACCATCGTCGCGGCCGAAACGGCGGAGGTCGCCGCCCTGCTGGCCCGGCTCCCTGAGCCGCCGCAGCGTCTCGCCCTGCTCCTGGACACGCTGCTAGACGGGGCGCGCCTGGACGTGACGGCGGTCTGGGTTGAGGCCTGGACTCTCGGCCGCCGCAACGAGGCCCTCGCGGCCAGCGTGCGCGTCCAGATGGACGCCTGGCAGGCGGTGCTGCAGGACGTCGTCGAGGCGGGAATCGCGGCCGGGCAGTTCGAGACCCCGGACGCGGAGTCCGTCGCCTGGCAGATCCTGGGCATGATCGACGGCCTGAACGCCCAGGCGCTGGTGCGCTGGGACGGGGTCACCGACCGCGGCGTGCACCTGGCCCGCGCAGTCGAGGGCATGGTCGGGGCAGCGCGCGGCTCACTGGTCCCCGGCGGCCTCCCGCAGCCCTGATCCCGGCGCGGCAGCGGCCCGGCCGGCGGGCCCGGCCCGTGGACCCAGGATCAGTGCTGGCCGGGTGCGGTTGAGCCGGCCAGCGGGGACGGCAGGGAGTCCTCCGGAAGGCTGCGGAGAATGTCCTCGACGCGTTGTTTGGCGTCGCCGAAGAGCATGGAGGAGTTGTCGCGGAAGAACAGGGGGTTCTGCACGCCGGCGTAGCCTGCTGCCATTGAGCGCTTGAAGACGACGACATGGTCCGCTTCCCAGACCCGCAGCACGGGCATGCCCGCGATGGGGCTGCCGGGGTCCTCGGCCGCGGCCGGGTTCACGGTGTCGTTGGCCCCGATCACGAGGACCACCGAGGTCCCGTCGAAGTCGTTGTTGATCTCGTCCATCTCCAGCACAATGTCGTAGGGGACCCGGGCCTCGGCGAGCAGGACGTTCATGTGTCCGGGCAGGCGCCCGGCGACCGGGTGGATGCCGAATCGGACGTCCACCCCGCGGGCGCGCAGCTGGTGGGCGAGTTCGGCCACGGGGTACTGGGCCTGGGCCACTGCCATGCCGTACCCGGGGGTGATCACCACACGTGAGGCGTCGAGGAGCAGCTCGGCGGTCTGCGCGGCCGTGATTTCGCGGTACTCACCCTGCTCGGCGTCCATTGTTGCAGGTGGTGCGATGCCGAAGCCGCCGGCGATCACGGAGATGAACGAACGGTTCATCGCCCGGCACATGATGTAGGAAAGGTAGGCGCCGGAGGATCCGACCAGGGCGCCGGTGATGATGAGCAGGTCGTTGTTGAGCAGGAAACCCGCCGCGGCCGCGGCCCACCCGGAGTAGCTGTTGAGCATCGAAACGACGACGGGCATGTCTCCGCCCCCGATGGACGCCACGAGGTGCCAGCCCAGCCCGAAGGCAAGCAACGTGACAGCGATGAGCAGCTCCAGCCGGGAGTCGTTGACGTACCAGACGGTCAGGGCGACGAACGCGGCGAGGGCGCCGAGGTTGATGGCGTTCTTCCCCGGCAGCATCAGCGGGGCGGACTTCATCCGGGCCGAAAGTTTGAGGAACGCGACGATCGACCCGGTGAACGTCACCGCCCCGATGAACACGCCGATGAACACCTCGGCATGGTGAACCGCCATCAGATCCCCGGCCAGGGCGGGCGCCTGGAGGTGCCCGTTCCAGCCGACCAGGACCGCAGCGAGGCCGACGAAGCTGTGGAGCAGGGCGATGAGTTCAGGCATGCCGGTCATTTCCACCACGCGGGCGCGCCAGAGCCCGATGCCGCCGCCGACCAGGACGGCGGCGGCGAGCAGGACCAGGCCGGTCGAGCCCCGCGCCGTGCCCAGGACACCGCCCAGGGTCAGCCAGATGGTGGCCGCCAGCGCAAGCGCCATGCCGGCGATGCCGTAGAGCACTCCGGCCCGGGCCTTCTCATGCCTGCTCAGTCCGGCAAGGCTGAGGATGAACAGCAGGGCCGCGACGAGATAGGCCGCACCGGCAACGGACTCTGCGGTGAACGGCCCGGAAACAGCATTCGACACGTCTACACTCCTCGATAGTGCTGCTCCCGGGGTCATGGTCGTGACCGATCGCCGCGGGCGAACATTCCGAGCATGCGCCGGGTGACGGCGAAACCGCCGAAGATGTTGATGCTCGCCAGCAGGACCGCGGCGGCGGCGAGGACCTGCACCAGGGGGTCGCTCGAGGTGACCTGGAGCAGCGCCCCGATCACGATGATTCCCGAAATGGCGTTGGTGACCGACATCAGCGGTGTGTGAAGCGCGTGATGGACCTTCCCGATCACATAGAAGCCCACCACGACCGAGAGCATCAGCACCGTGAAGTGCTGCGGCAGCGGCGCCGGCGCCACTGCGTTGACCAGGAACAGCACCGCGATGCCCGCAGCGAGAAGGCCGGCCTTGCCGGCAGCGCTGAGCCCCGGCTTCGCCGCAGCGGGTGTGGCAGCGGTTCCCTCGGCCCGGGCGGTCTGAGCCGGCGCCGCAGAGACCTGGACCGGTGGCGGCGGCCAGGTCTTCTCCCCGTTCCGCACCACGGTGACCGAGCGCTGCACCACGTCGTCGAAGTCGATTTCCAGCTGCCCGTCCTTGTCCTTGGTCAGGAGCCGCAGCAGGTTCAAAAGGTTCGTCCCGTACAGCTGGGAGGCCTGCGCCGGCAGGCGGGCCGGGAGATCCGTGTAGCCCAGGATCACCACGCCGTTGTCCGTGACCACCCGTTCCCCGGCGACCGAGCCCTCGACGTTCCCGCCCTGCCCGGCCGCCATGTCGACGATCACGCTGCCTGGACGCATGCCCGCCACATCCGCCGCCGTGAGCAGCCTCGGCGCGGGACGTCCGGGGATAAGCGCGGTGGTGATGATGATGTCCACATCGCGGGCCTGGTCGGTGTAGATTTCGGCCGCCCGGGCGTTGTAGGCATCGCTGGTGGCCCTGGCATACCCGTCGGAAGACGTCATTTCCTCGCCGACCTCGACCGGGAGGTAGGTTCCGCCGATGGACTTCACCTGGTCTGCCACCTCGGGCCGCGGGTCCGTTGCGCGCACGATCGCGCCGAGGCTGCTTGCGGCTCCGATCGCGGAGAGGCCCGCCACACCGGCTCCGGCGACGAGCACCTTGGCCGGCGGCACCTTACCCGCTGCCGTCACCTGCCCGGTGAAGAACCGGCCGAACTCGTGTGCGGCCTCGATGACCGCCCGGTAGCCGGCGATATTCGCCATCGAACTGAGGACATCCATGGACTGCGCCCGGGAGATCCGCGGCACCGCATCCAGGGCGAGCGCGGTGATCGGCCGCCCCGCCAGGGCCTCCACCAGCGCCGGCCGCAGGCCCGGACTCAGCATGCCAATCAGGGTTGCGCCCCCGGCCAGCCGATGGATCTCGTCCGCGGTGGGCGGGGTCACCTTCAGCACCACCTCGCTGCCCCATGCATCGTTGGCGCCCACGATGAGGGCACCGGCTTCGGCGTACGCGTCATCCCGGAACGAGGCCGACTCCCCCGCGCCCTTCTCAACGACGACGTCGTAGCCCAGTTCCAGCAGCTGCCTCACCGTGGCAGGCGTTGCCGCCACCCGGGTCTCCTGGCCCATTTCGGCCACGATGCCAATACGTGTCACGTCTCTCCTCGCGCAGTGTTGAGGGAAGTGTAAGGCCGGAAGCCGGTCCGGTGGCGGATTCCGGAAAGACAACCCGCCAGGCAGCGTCAGCCGCGGCAGAATCAGCCGCAGGCGGCATCCGCCGGACCAGCCGGACAGGCGACCGACGGGAGCCCCCGGCCGTGCCGGAGACTCCCGTCGGGTGCACTGCGCCCTGGGCGGTGCCCTAGGGCATCAGCCTGGACCGGATGAGGAACCGCTTGCCCTCGGGCGCCTCCACCGAAAAGCCGCTCCCCCGCCCCGGCACCACGTCGACGGTGAGGTGGGTGTGCTTCCAGTACTCGAACTGCTCCCGGGACATCCAGAATCCGATCGGCTTCCCGCCGTTCCCGGAGGCGCCACCGGCGGGCTCACCGCCGTCGTCCTCGTCGGAGATGTCGAGGACGCCGAGCAGGATGTCCGCCTCGGCCGTCAGGAACTCCCCCTCCGGATAGCACATTGGCGAAGACCCGTCGCAGCAGCCCCCGGACTGGTGGAACATCAGCGGCCCGTGGAGGTCCCAGAGCTTGCGCAGCAGCTCGGTGGCCTCCTGGGTGAGGGCGACCCGGGAGAAGTCCTCCCCCGGGATCACCACCGACGCTTCGAGTGTCACGGCGCGTTCCTAGAAGAAGCCGAGCTTGTTCTCGGAGTAGCTGACCAGGAGGTTCTTGGTCTGCTGGTAGTGGTCGAGCATCATGGCGTGGTTCTCGCGGCCGATCCCGGAGGACTTGTAGCCGCCAAAGGCCGCCCCCGCCGGGTAGGCGTGGTAGTTGTTGACCCACACCCGGCCCGCCTGGATCTCGCGGCCCGCGCGGTAGGCCACGTTGCCGTTGCGCGACCAGACGCCGGCGCCGAGCCCGTAGAGGGTGTCATTGGCGATCTCCATGGCTTCGGCGTAGTCGTTGAACCGGGTCACCGAGACCACCGGGCCGAAGATCTCCTCCTGGAACACACGCATCGAGTTGGTGCCCTCGAAGATGGTGGGCTTGACGTAGAAGCCCTCGGCGAGGTCGCCGTCGAGCATCATGCGCTCGCCGCCGATCAGGACCTTGGCGCCCTCCTGGGCCCCGATGTCGAAGTAGGAGAGGATCTTCTCCAGCTGGTCGTTCGAGGCCTGCGCGCCGACCTGGGTGTCGGTGTCGAGCGGGTTGCCCTGCACCATCTTCTCCACCCGGGCCACGGCGTCGGACATGAAGGAGTCGTAGATCGAGCCCTGGACCAGCGCCCGCGAGGGGCAGGTGCAGACCTCGCCCTGGTTGAAGGCGAACAGGGCGAACCCTTCGAGCGCCTTGTCGTAGAACGCGTCGTTCTTCTCCGCGATGTCGGAGAAGAAGATGTTCGGGCTCTTCCCGCCCAGTTCGAGGGTGACCGGGATGAGGTTCTGGCTCGCATACTGGCTGATCAGCCGGCCCGTGGTGGTCTCGCCGGTGAAGGCGATCTTGCGGATGCGCTTGGAGGAGGCCAGGGGCTTGCCGGCCTCGACGCCGAAGCCGTTGACGACGTTGACCACGCCCGGAGGGAGGATGTCGCTGATCAGCTCCATGAGCACGAGGATCGACGCCGGCGTTTGCTCGGCCGGCTTGATCACGACGGCGTTGCCGGCGGCGAGGGCGGGGGCCAGCTTCCAGACCGCCATGAGGATCGGGAAGTTCCAGGGGATGATCTGGCCCACGACGCCGAGGGGCTCGTGGAAGTGGTAGGCCGTGGTGTCGTCGTCGAGCTGGGAGATCCCGCCCTCCTGGGCGCGGACGGCGCTGGCGAAGTAGCGGAAGTGATCGGCCGCGAGCGGCAGATCGGCGGCGAGGGTCTCCCGGACCGGCTTGCCGTTGTCCCAGGTCTCGGCGACGGCGAGCATCTCGAGGTTCTCCTCGATGCGGTCGGCGATCCGGTTCAGGACCAGCGCCCGGTCAGCGACCGGGGTCTTCCCCCACGCCGGTGCCGCCTTATGGGCCGCGTCGAGGGCGAGGTCGATGTCCTCGGCCGTGCTGCGGGCAACCTCGCAGAAAACCTTTCCGTTGACCGGCGATACATTCTCGAAGTACTGGCCCTTGATGGGGGCAGCCCATTCACCGCCGATCCAGTTTTCGTACCGGGGCTTGAAACTGACCTTGGATCCGTCCTGGCCAGGCTGGGCGTAAACAGTCATTGTGTAACTCCTTGGGCGTTGGAAACTCCGGTGGACGCCTTCGTCCACGCCCCGAGCCTAGGACGCGGCACGTTGCACCGACGTTGCACCGCCCGCCGCAGGGGCCGCCGAAGACCCCGCAGGGTTCAACGAACGGCCGTCAGCGGTGCCAGTCGCTGCCCAGTTCCCGCTCGAGGCGTTCGATGTGGGCCACCACCGCCGACCGGCGGGGGGAGCGTGCCGGAAGCACCTTCAAAGCGGTCATCCAGGCATCGGCGTCGTACTCGGCCTCGGGCAGCTGCAGGTACTGCAGCAGGGCCTCGGCCCCGCCGTCGTTGAGGACCGCGTCCCGCAGCAGGAAGCTGATCTCCCCGCGCAGGCGGGTGATCGCCGGGGCCTGGGAGCGCGGAAGCACCTGGCCCTTGTAGATCGCCAGGGCCAGTCGGTGGGAGCCCCGGTGCAGGTGGTTCAGCACCTGCACCGCATCGAGGATGAGTTCCTGCGGCAGCCGGTACGGCCGCGACGCCGGCATCAGGGCGCCCCCGTGCTGGCCGAGGGCCTTGCGCAGGCGCAGCATCTCGGCGCGGACCGTGGTCACCGAGGCGTGCTCCGGGTAGGCCATCACGGCTAGCTGTTCGGCGCTGAGGCCCTCGGTGTGCATCGCGAGCAGGGCAAGGAGTTCGGCGTGGCGCAGCGTCAGTTCGCTTGCCCTGCCCCCGGCGTGGAGCAGTCCGTAGTCGGTGCCGAGGATCTGCAAACTGCTGCGGTAGAGCGACTGCGGTGCACCCCGGTCGGCGGGCCGGCGGGACGGGGAGAGCCTGCTGCGCAGTCGCTGGATGGTCAGCTGCGCTTCGGCTGCGGCAACGCTCGCCTGGACGAGGGAGAGTGTGTGCCCGGCGACGGCCTCGGAGGCTCCGGTGATGTCGACGACGCCCAGGACGGTGCCGGAATCGGGGTCGTGCAGCGGCACTGCGGTGCAGCTCCAGGGATGGGCCTGCGGGCTGAAGTGTTCGGCGCCGGCGATCTGGACGCTGCTGTCGAGGGCCAGCGCGGTTCCGGGGGCGCTGGTGCCGACGGTGGCCTCCGACCAGTCGGCGCCCTCCATGAACATCATGCCCTCGGCCCGGCGCAGCGAGGAGCGGTCGCCGTGCACCCACAGGAGCCTGCCGTGCTCATCGCCAACGGCGACCAGCAGCCCGCTGTCCCGGCTGGGCTGGATGAGGAGCCGGTCGATCACGGGCATCACGGCTGCCAGCGGGTGGCTCTCGCGGTAGGCCACCAGCTCGTCCTGCGTATAGGACAGGCGGGCACCGGCGCGCTCCGGGTTTGAGAGATGGTCCATCGACCGCAGCCACGAGTCGTGGACGACGCGCCTCAGGCTGCCTTCGGGCGGCTCATCGCGGCCAAGCGCGCTGTGCGCATCGAAGGCACGCTGCTGCACGACTCGGGATGTAAGGTCCCCCGAGGAGGTCGGTCGGAACGGCGACATCGGCACTCCACATCATGAGTCCCGCCGCGCAGGGGGCGGGACTCACAGTGTAACCGAGGTCACTCCCCGCGCGATATGGCGATCATGTCCTCGCGCGGGACGAGCTTGACCCGTTCGCGGACGAGTTCGCCGTTCTCCGTGGTGTTGACGAAGTTGGCTCCGAGCTTCAGCTCGTGCGCGTCCAGGCGCAGCCAGCCCTCCCACGTGGTGTACTGGACGCCGCGGGATTCGAGCAGGTCGATAATGGCGTCCTCCGAGGGGTCCTCGGCCGCCGGCAGGTTGAGCCGGTCCTCGAGCAGGAAGCCGATGGTCTCCAGGGCGTCGCCCTTGGTGTGGCCGATGAGCCCGACGGGGCCGCGCTTGATCCACCCGGTGGCGTAGATGCCCGGGACCGGGTTGCCTTCCTGATCGATGACGCGCCCGCCCTCGTTGGGGATCACCCCGCGCCTGGAGTCGAAGCCGACCTCGGGCAGTTCCAAGCCGAAGTAGCCCACGGCCCGGTAGACGGCCTGCACCGGGTAATCGATGAAGCTTCCGGTGCCGCGGACGGTGCCCTCGCCGGTCAGTTCGGTGCGCTCGAACCGGATACCAGCCACCCTGCCCGGGGTTTCCGGCGAATCGTAGATCTCCACCGGGGTGTGCAGGAAGTGCAGGTGCAGCCGGCGGGAGGCGCCAGTGGGTTCGTCCTCGACCAGCCAGTTCGTAAGGGTCTTGACCATGGTTTTGGTCTGGTTGTTCGTCGCGATCTGCTTCTCGGAGGCCTCGTCGAAGTCGAAATCCTCCGGGTAGAGGACGATGTCGACGTCGCGCGAGTGGGACAGCTCGCGCAGCTCGAGCGGGGTGAACTTGACCTGCGCCGGGCCGCGCCGCCCAAAGACGTGGACGTCGGTGACGGGCGAACGCCGAAGGCCCTCGTAGACGTTGTCGGGAATTTCGGTGGTCAGCAGGTCGTCGGCGTGCTTGGAGAGCATGCGGGCGACGTCCAGTGCAACGTTGCCGTTGCCGATGACGGCGATCTCCCGAGCCTCGAGGGGCCAGTCGCGGCCGACGTCGGGGTGTCCGTCGTACCAGGAGACGAAGTCCGCGCCGCCGAAGGAACCCTCGAGGTCGATGCCGGGGATGTTGAGGTCGGCGTCTTTGACGGCGCCTGTGGCGAAGATGACGGCGTCGTAGAAGCGGCGGAAGTCCGAAAGCGTGAGGTCACGGCCGTAGTTCACGTTGCCCAGGAACCGGATGTCACCGCGGTCGAGCACCTTGTGCAGCGCGTTGACGATGCCCTTGATCCGCGGGTGGTCGGGGGCCACGCCGTACCGGATGAGGCCGTAGGGGGCCGGGTACTGGTCGAAGAGGTCGATGCTGACCTCGAAATCCCCTCCCTGGACCTGGTGGGATTTCGTCAGGATGTCCGCGGCATACACACCGGCGGGGCCGGCTCCGATGATCGCGACCCGCAGCGGACGGCCCGCAGCTGAGGTAGACACTGATTTGCCTTCTTCCGTGGTGGAAACACTCAAGGTAACCGGTCGGTGCGCCCAATTTGCGCACGTCTATCTATTCTAAATCAGTGCGGCGCAGGGGGCTAAACCAGTGGTGTGGATCTCACTTCGGCTCGACGGGAATAAATCCCGGTCCGAAACGGTTCCTCACCGTGTGAGTGATGCGACAGCGGTAAAAACTCAACGACCGGCCCGCAGTGAGAATTCACTCGGCATCTTCTACGGCATCGGCGCGTACGGCCTCTGGGGCCTGCTCCCGCTCTACTTCCTCATCCTCCACCCGGCCGGCGCGGTGGAAATCGTCGCGAACCGCGTCCTGTGGTCGCTGATCTTCTGCGTCCTGCTGCTGACCGCGACCCGTGCCTGGCACACCGTGCTGGCGGCGGTGCGCGCTCCGGGCATCGTTGGAACCCTCGCCGTGGCCGGCGCCCTCATCGCCGTGAACTGGCTGACCTACACCTACGGTGTCACCACCGGGCACGCGATCGAGGCGGCCCTCGGCTACTTCATCAACCCGATCGTCTCGGTGCTGCTCGGGGTCATCGTGCTCCGGGAGAAGCTGCGCCGCCTTCAGTGGGTGGCCATCGGGCTGGGCTTCGTCGCCGTCATCGTCCTCGCCGTCGGCTACGGCTCCGTCCCGTGGATCGCCCTGATCCTCGCGTTCACCTTCGGCTTGTACGGCTTCGTCAAGAAGCGCGTCGGGCCCCGCGTCGACCCGGTGTCGAGCCTGAGCATCGAAACGGCGCTGCTCACCCCGGTCGCCGCCGCGGTGATGATCTGGCTGGGCGCGACCGGCGCCGCTACGCTCACCACCGAGGGCCCCGGGCACTTCTGGATTATGGCGGCCTCCGGGGTCATCACCGCGGTCCCCCTGATCTTCTTCGGCGCGGCCGCACGCCGCCTGCCCCTGAGCACCATCGGCCTGCTCCAGTACCTCGCCCCGATCCTGCAGTTCCTGGTGGCCCTGTTCGTCTTCGGGGAGGAGATGCCGCCGGAGCGCTGGGTCGGTTTCGGACTCGTCTGGTCGGGCCTGGTGCTGCTGACCATCGATATGCTGCGCGCCGTGCGCTCCGCCCGCCCGCGCAAGGGGTCCGGCGGATCCCTTCCCGCCGGCGGCCCCGCACCGGCCGGGCAGACCGCACCGGCCTCCTCCTAGGCAGCCGCCTCCCGGGCCGGCCCCCTTCCGGGGGCTTCCGGCCGGCGGGTCAGGCCGCCGCGAGGTTCCAGTCGCGCGGCACCACGACCATCGGCACCGGCAGGGCGCGCAGCATCTTGTTGGCCGTGGAGCCCAGGAACAGCTGGCTGTGCTGGGCGAGGCGGCTCGAGCCGACGATCACCAGTTCGCCGGCGTCCCATTCGACGTCGTCGATCGCCTGCTCGATGGTCCTGCCGTGGGCGACGGCGATGGTGGCCTCGTGACCCTGCGGAAGCTGCTCGACGGCCTTGATGAGCACCGTGTTGGCGTGCTGGTGGGCCTGGTTCACGGCCTCCCCCGAGTCCGACGGATCGCTCACATCCAGGGCCACCAGCGAGATCAGGCGGAGCGGCACCCCGTGGCGGGCGGCGGACTCCACGGCGACGTCGAGCACCGCCCCGGCACCGGCCCGGGTGCCCACGGCGCAGGACATGCGCGAGATGGTGTCCCGGTGGCGGTAGCCGCGCGGCGCGAGCGCCACCGGCACCGGCGAGGAGTGAAGGACCGCGTTGGCGACGCTGCCCACCGTGAAGCGCCGCAGCAGTCCGTTGCTCGAGGCGCCGATCACGATCAGCTCCGCCTCGAACTCGCGGGCGGCCTCGAGCAGGCCCTCGGCGAACGAATCGGCCGTCCTCACATGAGTCTGTACGGCCACGTGGCCGGGGCTGCCGGCGGCGGCCTGGGCCAGGGCGGTCTCGGCGCGGTCCGTGCCGGGGGCGGCACCGCCGGAGCGCGGCCGGTTGAGCACGGTGACCAGGTCGACCTGCGCCCCTTGGGTGGAGGCCAGCGAGGTCGCCAGCGCGAGGGCGTCCTGGCCGCGGTCGTTTTCCGTGTATCCGACAACGTAGCGCACGGGGTTTCCTTCGTTCGGAGGGTGCCCCGGAGCAGCGGAAAGGCCGCGCCGGCGCAGGATGGCTTTCACTCTATCCCCTGCCCGGCGCGGCCTTGACCGCGGTGGAACGGTGCCGTCAGGCGGCAGGACGGCGCCCTAGATGAGGTCCTCCAGCGGACCGCGGGGCGCGGGGCGGTGTTTTACACCCGCCGGAAGTCCTTCGATTGTCCCGCTGCCTGCCTCGCCGCGCACGGTGATGCGGGAGGCGCCGAGGCGCACGTTCCCTGCGCTGACGCTTCCGAATTCCTCCGGCAGCACCGGGGCCAGGCACACCTCGCCCTGCGGCAGAAGCGGGTCGAAACGCAGGAGCGTGCGCAGAAGGTGGACCGGGGCTGCCGACGCCCAGGCCTGCGGGGAACACGACGTGGGGAAGGGAACCGGCTCGGCGAACTCGTCGCGGGCGAAACCGCAGAAAAGCTCGGGCGGCCGGCCGTCGAAGTACTCGGCGGCGTCGAACAGGCCCCGGGCGACCCTCACCGCTTCCTCGACGAAGCCGTACCTCATGATGCCCGCGGCGACCAGGGTGGTGTCGTGCGGCCAGACGGAGCCGTTGTGATAGCTGACCGGGTTGTAGGCGCCCATATCGGAGGCGAGGGTGCGGATCCCCCATCCCGTGAACATCTCCTCGGACATGAGCCGCTCGACCACGAGGGGCGCCTTGTCGGCATCGACGATGCCAAGCCACAGGCAGTGGCCCATGTTGGAGGCGCAGGCGTCCACGGGTTTCTTGTCCTTGTCCAGCGCCACCGCGAAGTAGCCCCGATCCGGCAGCCAGAACCGGTCGTTGAACTCCGCCTTGAGGTACGCCGCCTTGTGCGCCCATTTCGCGGCGCCCGTGTCATCGCCGAGCTGCCGCGCCAGAAGTGCCCGGCCGAGGTAGGCGCTGTAGACATAGGCCTGCACCTCACAAAGCGCCAGCGGCGCCTCGGCCAGGGACCCGTCGGCGAAGTTGATGCCGTCCCAGGAGTCCTTCCAGCCCTGGTTCACGAGTCCGTGGTTGTTCCTCCGCCCGTACTCGACGAAGCCGTCGCCGTCGCGGTCGCCGTACCGCTCCACCCATTCCAGTGCGCGGTCGGCATGGGGCAGCAGAACCGAGAGCAGGTCGCTGGCCAGTCCCCACCGGCCCAACTCTCCGAGGAGGGCCACGAACAGGGGGGTGGCGTCGGCGGTGCCGTAGTACGCACGATTATGCCCCAGTGCCAGCCCGCCGCCGGTTCCCAGCCGGACCTCGTGCAGGATCCTCCCGGGTTCCTCCTCCGTTGCCCGGTCAACCTTCTCCCCCTGCATCGACGCCAGCGTCTGGAGGGTGCCGGTGGCCAGGGTGGGATCCACCGTCAGTGCCATGTAGGAGGAGATGAGGGAGTCCCTGCCGAACAGCGCCATGAACCACGGTGCGCCCGCCGCCACTGCGGCACGGCCGGGGTCGTCGGGATCGAAGATCCTCAGCGCACCGAGGTCCTCCTGGCTGCGGGTGAGGACGCGTTCCAGGTTCCGTTCGCTGACGGCGAGGCGCGGCACCTCGCGCTCCCAGTCGGCATGCCGCCGGGCCGCTACATGGTGCACGGACCCCGCGGTCGGGGAAAACGGCTCGTCCGGGCCTACCCCCTCGACGAGGGGCGTGCTGATGATCCGGGCCGACCACGACCCCCGCGGTTCGAGTTCCGCCAGGAAGAGGAGCGACCCCTCGGTGACGACCGCTCCGGGTGCGCTGACCGCGACCCCCCTCTGGGATTCGTTCCGCACCGCTTCGATCCGCAGTTCGTCGCCGCGGACCTGCCGTACGCCTTCCTTTGAAGCGGGAATCCTTCCACCCTTCACCTCGAACAGGTCGCTGAGGTCGGCGTCGATCAGGATCTGGATCCGGCAGTTGACCTGCCGCTGGGAGAAGTTGCGGAGCCGGATGTCATCGCGCAGCCCGGGGCCGACCTCACGCTCGTGTTCCACCACGATGGGGCTGTCGGCGCCGTCGATTCCGCTCGGCCTGCCGACAAAGACCGCGCGGTAGGGTTCCCGGGTGCGCGCGGTCAGGGGTTCCAGCGGGGAGCCGTCCACGGTCAGCTGCCATCGCGACAGGATGCGGGTGTCCTGATAGAACGCCCCCTGGGGAAGGCCCGGAAGGATGTCCCCGCTCTGGGCCGAGATGCAGAATGAGGAACCTTCGACAAGAGTGACGGCGCCGAGGCCCGGTGAGCCCGCAGCATTATCCGCATTCCATCCGGTCATGGACCGCTCCCGATCGATATCCCGCTACCGACAAGTCGTTGGGCCGTCGCCCGTGTCCATGGTCCCGCACCCCGGATTGCGCGGCAATAGGCCGCGGTTCACCCCGCCGCCGCTGTCTGCAGATATAGGGCCAGATGCTCATCGACCATCCGCCCGGCGCTGAAGCGCTCCTCGGCGCGGGCCCGGATGACGGCCCGGTCAAGTCCCGCGGCGCGTGCCAGGAGCGGCGCGAGCGCACCCGGGGTATCGGCGAGATAGCCCGTCACGCCGGGCTCAACGATTTCCGGTACAGCTCCCAGCGGCGTGGCGACAACCGGCGTGCCGGTGGCCAGGGCCTCGATTGTCACCAGCCCGAAAGGTTCCGGCCACTGGATCGGGTTGAGCAGTGCGATTGCATCCCCAAGGAGGGCATATTTGTCGCCGTCGCCAACTTCACCCAGGAACTCCTCATTCGGCCCCAGGACCGGTTCAACGGCATCGCGGAAGTATTGAAGTTCGACGGCTTCGCGCATCTTTGCCGCGATCCTCAGGGGAAGTCCTGCGGCCCGGGCGGTTCGAATCGCTTGGACAACCCCCTTCTCGGCGCACATCCGTCCGAGGAAACAGACATAGCCGCCCCCGCCCCGGCCGACCGGCACCTTGGCAACGTCGATGCCATGGTGGATGACCGCGGCCACCCGGATGTCCGGCGACCCGCTGAGCTGGCTGCGGGAGATCGCAACGAGGGCGGTGTCCTGGGCTGCGGCCCGGTACAACTCCCGGTTGGCCGGAGTCAGCCGGTTGTGGATGGTTGCCACCACCGCGACGCGCGGAGGCCGGTGCCGGTATAAAGGTCCGGTCGGGGTGTGGTCATGAATGAGGTCGACCTCGGCGAGCCCAGCATAGGAACGGGCGACGTGGGATAGTTCCGAGCCGGTGATCCCCAGGGTCGACGGATCCGACACCTCTGTGTCCGGAAGCAGCGGGACCGGACACCTGCTGTCCGCCGGTGCGGCCAGCAGCACCTCGTGGCCGGCTTCGGTGAGCCCCCGGGCGAGGGAGTCGACCATCAGCTCGACACCGCCGTACCCTTCCGGCGGAACCGGAAGCCACGGTCCTGTAATCAACCCGATCCGCATGATGACTCGCCTCGCACTGGCCGGCCCCTCTGGAGGGTGGTGGCCCAGCGGCCGCGGCCCCCGAAAGGGGCTCTCCGGCAGTGGCCCACCGGTCGGGATCGGCGGCCGCGCCGTCCAGCGGTCAGCGGCGGCGCGCGGTACGTCGAAGCCCTCCGGGGCGTTCCGTACGTCGATAGTAAGCCTCCTGACGGACTGCGTCGAGCCCGCAGGAGGCGTACCGAATCAGCAGTGCCGGCGGCGACCGGCGGCTCTAACGGCGGAGGCCGCCGGCGGACCCCCCAGGGAGGATCCGCCGGCGGCCCGGTCGCGGTACTCAGTCGTTCGGCGCTCGGTCGTTCGGCGCTCGGTCGTTCGGCGCTCGGTCGTTCGGCGCTCGGTCGTTCGGCGCTCAGTCGGTCAGGACGTCATCGAACGCGTTTTGGGAGGTGCCCTTGCGCAGCCCCGCGCCCTTGAAGAAGCCGGGATTGCGCCGGTACTGGATGCCCATGAGCACGGCGCCGAGCAGGAGCACGCCGATTCCGAGAATGAACACCATACCGATGCCGCCGACCTCCGAGCCCGAGCCGTAGGCCGGGTCCATCGAGTCAATTGCGGTCTTGACGAACATCACCAGGAGGATGACCCCGCCCAGCAGCGGAGCGAGGAACTTGCTGAGGAAGTTGCCCGCTCCGCGGAAGGCCTCGGCGCGGAAGTACCAGACGCAGGCCAGGGCGGTGACGCCGTAGTAGAAGCAGATCATCATGCCAAGGGCGGTGATCGTGTCCCACAGGGCGTTCTCGGACAGCACCCGTGTCACCACGTAGAACCCGGCGGCGGCGACGGCCGCGGCGACCGTGGCGTAGCGCGGGGACTTGTAGCGGGGGCTGACCGTGCCGTACTTGGGCGGCAGCGCGTCGTAGTGGCCCATGGCGAGCAGCGTGCGGGCCGGCGAGACGAAAGTCGACTGCAGCGAGGACGCCGAGCTGCTCAGGACGGCCATCGACATCAGGATGGCGAACGGGCCCATGACCGGCCCGGCTAGCGCGGCGAAGATGCTGCCCTGGTTGTCGGGGTTGCCCGCGCCGAGTTCGCCGTCGCCGACGCCGGCGAAGGACAGCGTGGCCAGCGCCACGATCAGGTAGATGGCCATGATGACGACGATGGTGACGCCCGCTGCACGGCCCGGGGTCTTCTTGGGATTCGTCGCTTCCTCGTTCATCGTGAGGCAGACGTCCCAGCCCCAGTAGATGAAGATCGACAGCGAGACGCCGGCGGCGAAGGCTGAGAATGACCCGACCGCGAACGGGTTGAACCATTCGGCGCTGATCGGGGTGGCGTCGAAGGCCGAGCCGTTGGCCACGTGCGCGAACGCCGCGATGGCGAACCAGGCCAGGACGATGAGCTGGAAGGTGACGAGCACGTACTGGACCGTCTTGATCGTTTCCATGCCCCGGTAGGAGACCCAGCAGGCCGCCGCGATGAAGACCAGGGTGGTGACGATGTTGACCGGCAGGTTCAGGGTCAGGTCGGCGAGCGCCTCATTGCCGGTGAGCTGGGCGAGCATCAGGTAGAAAAAGTCGACGGCGACGGCGGCCAGGTTCGACAGGACGATGATCGTCGCGGCGATCGCGCCCCACCCTGCCATCCAGCCGATCCACGGGCCGAAGGCACGGGTGGCCCAGGTGAACGAGGTGCCCGAGTCGGGCATCGCCTTGTTCAGTTCGCGGTAGCCGAGGGCCACCAGGAGCATGGGGACGAAGCCGACGAGGAAGATGGCCGGGAGGTTCACCCCCACCTCGGCGACTGTGGGGCCAAGGGCCGCGGTCAGCGTGTACGCAGGGGCGATGCTTGAGACGCCGATGACGACGGCGCCCAGCAGGCCGACCGCGCCCGCACTGAGGCCCTTCCTGCTGAGGCCTGTCCCCTGGCCGGTCGTGCGTACGTCTGTGCTCATTGGGTCACCTTCGTGAAGAGGGAACCCGGACCGGAAGCGGTGCCGGGCGGTGGAGCAAGGATGCTGCTGATGGTCTGTGCGGTGCGCCGGCCCATGCGGACCGCCCCGTCGACATGCTGGTAGCCCTCGGCGGCGATGTCCGAGCAGGACCAGTGGATCGGCCCCACGGGCGTGTGCTGGTGGCGGCCGTACCGGCTCAGGCCACCGAGGTCGTAGCTTGAGGCGTAGGCGCCGCGGGTCCATTCCTCGGAGGCCCAGTCGGATTCGTAGTAGACCTCGGGGGTCAGGGCCTCGGGGCCCAGGAAGGCGGCGATGGATCCGAGGATCCGCTGCCGCCGCTCCTCCGGCGGCAGTTCGAACATCGCGTCGGCCTTCTCGTCGGAGACGAATCCGACGAGGGTTCCCCTGGCGTCGCCGTGATTGGTGTTGTCGTACACCTCCTGCACGATGGAGCCGGCGCCGAAACCGGTGCCGGAGAGCCCTGCGGCGCGCCAGAACGGCGTGGCGTAGACGGCATGGACCTTGATGACCAGGCCCAGCGACTGGTGCTGGTGCATCTGGTGCTGCAGCCGGGGCAGCGGCGGGTCGTAGGAGATCCGGGAGTAGAGGTTCGGCGGCACGGCCACGATGCAGCGCCGGGCGTGCACCGTGAGGCTCTCGGAGACGGCGGTCACGCTGGTGGGGCCGCCGTCCGTCCCGCCGCTCCAGCGCAGGGTGCGGACCGGGGCATTGAGGAACACGTCGTCGCCGAGCTCGGCCGCCATGCGCTTGGAGACCTCCTGCATGCCGCCGACCACCCGCTTGTCGAGGATGAAGTTCTCGTCAACGAGGTTGGAGAAGGATCCGGCGGTCGCGGCCATGAGCACGGCCTGCAGCGCAGAGAAGGAGTGGGCGGGCTTGGTGAGCATCCCGCCGGCAATGAAGAGCCCGATGTTGTTGCAGGCCTCCTCGTCGTCGGAATGCCGGCGCAGCCAGGAGGCGAAGGACTCGGTGTCGAGCTCACGGGCGAGCGGGTGCTCCCAGGGCGCCTCGGGCCCGGCTTCCTCCACCAGCTGATCGAGCAGTGCCGTCAGGCGCTCCATCTCGGTCCGGGTGTGCTCCCCCACCGGGAACCACTCCCCCGTGTAGCGCCTGGCGGTGCCGTCGGCTCCGATGTAGACCGACTCCCCGTCGCGGTAGCGGGAGTAGGTCTCGAGGCCGAGTTCCTCGAGCAGGTCCTTCAGGGCGGTCTGGTCGGGTGAGACCCACTGCCCGCCGACCTCGAGGGTGGCGCCGTCGATGACGTCGGTGTGGGTGCGCCCTCCGACCCGGTCCCTCGCTTCGAGGACCGCCACCGTGTGGCCGGCCCTGCGCAGTTCACGCGCGGCGGTCAGGCCCGACGGCCCTGCGCCGATCACGACGACGTCGCGTTCAATCGTTTTCATGGTCTCCTTACGGCGGCGGTGACGTCCGCCACAAAATGAATGGTATTCATTTACTGTGAGGACTTTAGCGAACCGGCCCGCCTTTGGGAAGGGCCGTAGGATAATTTCGAACAACGGATGGGAGCCGCTCGAATGACTGCAGCTGCGCAGGGAACACCGCGGCGCGCCGGACGGCCCCCGCGGGGGGTGCTCTCCCGGGAGCGCATCACCTCCGCCGCCGTCGCGCAGATCGCCGCCGAGGGCTATGAGGGACTCACCATGTCGGCCCTGGCCCGCCGCCTCCGGGTCGCTCCGTCGGCCGTGTACAACCATGCGAGTTCCAAGCAGGAAGTGCTGCGCTGGGTGCAGGACCATGTGATGACCATGGTGGATTTCAGCGCCTTCGCCACCGAGCCGTGGGACGAGGCGGTCCGCCGCTGGGCGTGGTCCTACCGGGAGGTGTTCGCCCGGCACGCGCCCCTGGTGCCGGTCATCGCCGTCATGCCCGTCACCGACGCGGCGGAGACGCTGCGGATGTACGAGGAGGTTGCCCGGGGCTTCCTGGCCGCCGGCTGGCCCGAGGAACGCGTGGTGCCGGCCATCGTCGCGCTTGAGTCCTTCATCTACGGTTCGGCGCTGGATGTTTCGGCGCCCAGCAACATCTTCGACTCCGGCGCCCTGGGGCCGGAGTTCCCGGTATTCACCTCGGCCGTCCGCAGCGCGGCCCGCGCCACAGGCCAAGGCGGCGCCTCGTCCGATGCCGCTGCCTCCGCCGGCGTCGAGGGCGGCTCCTCCGGCGGCGGTGCGGACGATTCTGCGGAGGAGGGGAGCAACGCTGCCGATGTTGCGTTCAGCACGGGCCTCGAGGCGCTCATCACCGGCCTGAAACGGCAGCTTTCCACGTAACCGGCGGGGCGGAGCGTGGTTAGGTGCGCATCCGGCGGGAGGGCCGGCGTGCGTGGCCGCGCTGCGGTCAGGGCTGCGCGGCGTAGGAGAAGTCGAGGTCCCACTCCCCGACGTCGTCCGCGTCCAGCTGCCAGACGTACTCGTTCTTGAGCTTGCGTCCGTCGTCCGTGAAGGGACCGGTCCGGTAGGGATAGAAGGCGATGGTCGGCAGGGTGGAAACGGGGGCTGTTCGGATGGCGTTGTTGAAATCCCCGTTCATCCGGCGCAGCTCGGCGAGCACATGCGGGCGGTACCGCTCGACGTCCAGGGCCCCGGACTCGCTGGCGTGCCGGGTCAGCTGCAGTGCGACGTGCAGCTGGCGGTTGCCCGCCGCGTCCTCGTAGCTGATCAGGCGGTGGTTCTCGACGGCGTCGAGCAGCGCCGGCTCGTTGTAGATGACGTCCCGCAGCGCATCGGGAGCCACGACGGCGCCGTTGAAGTCCACCGACAGATCGGAGCGGCCGTAGTGGAACAGCAGCGGCAGGTCCAGCAGCTGCTCACGCAGGACACCCTCGAGGCCGTACTCGCGCAGGATCGGCTTCAGCTCGCGCACCCGCATCACATGGCCGCGGTCGTGGATGTTGTAGCGGATCCGGGGGTTGATGTTCTCCCGGCGCACGATCGTCACCAGCAGTTCGCCGGCGTCGTTGGTCTCGATCAGGTAGCCGTAGGGATTGAACTGGAAGATCATCGGCAGCACGCCGTACTCTTCCTGCCTGGTGATGCGCGCCGCAAGCTCCGGGTTCCGGTCGACGGCCTGGCGCAGCGCCACCGAAAAGTCGGTTTCGATAGCCAGGTTGATCTCCAGGTCGGAGGCGCCGTAGGAGCCGAACGTACCGTGCGTGTAGCGGTTGATGTGGGCGCGCATGTTCTCACTGATGCCCTCGCCGCCGAACGCCGCGACGATATCGTACTCCTGCCAGGGCAGCCGGGGGTCCTCGAACAGGGCCTTCAGGAAGGGCGGGTAGCTCAGGATGATGTAGGTGAATCCTGTGCCGAACTCCCGCATGGTGGCAATGATCTTGTCCTTGTCAGGGCCGATCGACTTGATCATGGTGACCTCGGTCAGGGACGAGGAGACATTCATGCCGGTGCCCAGGCCCCCAGGGAAAATGCGTTGAGGACGAACGGCTGCTTGTCCAGCGCGGCGGCGGTCCGGGCGAAGCCCAGCTGGAGCAGCTGGCGGGTGGCCTCGCGCTCGTCCGGACCCCGGACCCAGCTGGTGGGAACACCGGAGCTTCCCGAGGATTCGTCGACCACCACGCCGCGGCGGGGCAGTTTCCCGCCCAGGCAGCGGTCCTCGGTGGTCCAGGGCCGGATGTAGCTGTCCTTGTCCATTTCCGGGATCCGCGCGAACTCGTCGGAGACCCTGCCGTTGCCCGGCAGGCGGCCCGGAAAGTCCTGCTTCTCCAGGAACTGCCGGTAGGCGGGAACCCGTCGTGCCGCCAGCTCGAAGGTCCGCCACGCGCGCCACCGCCCGAGCGTCCAGCGGAAGGACTCGATGCCGGGGAGCAGGAGCAGCTTGTGCGTGGAGACCCGGGGCATGAACAGCCGGACGAACCGCTCGTGGACGGCGAGGAAGGCGAAGATCAACAGCTTTTTCATGGGTGCAGCTCCTGGCCCGAGGGAAGAATCATTGCGGATGCGGCGCGGCGGTGCGCCGCCGGCGGGCGGGCGCTGTGGCCGAAGCGGAAGAGCATCCAGGCCATCCGTCCGTCGGACTCGTTGACGCCGGCGGCCTTCACGAACTCGGCGTGCGAGCGGGGATTGGTGATCACTGTGCCGAAGGGGTGCAGGTAGATATTGCGGCGGGTGAAACCCAGCCACACCCGCATGAACGTACGGCCGGCCTCCACATAGTCGGCCGGCCCGTCGAAGGGTCCCTCCAGCCAGCCCAGCTGGCGCACCCCGCGCATGGTGTTCAGATAGATCCTGCGGATGAGAGCGCCGACCACCGGCGCATCCCACAGCCCCCGGTTCCGCATGGCGAACCGCAGCACCGGTCCGGGCATCAGCATCGTTTCCGCGCTCAGGCCGTCCCCGCGCTCCTTCGCCTCGGCGCGCGAGAAACGGAGCCAGGTGAGGATCTCCCGGTGCACGGCATCGTTGCGCAGGTCGTCGAACAGCGTGGCCTGATTGACGTGGACGAGGGCCCGGACGAGCGCGGGATCGCTGGAGCTGCGGAACACCTGCCCGTGCCGCCGGGCGGTGTCCTCGGCGTCCGCGACGGCAGCGGGCGACACCAGGGTGTTGTCGTAGGGCCGGCGGGAGGTCTGCCGGGCCAGGAACGCCTCGTAGTCGGCAAGGTCGTCGGCATGGGGAGTCCGGGGCACCAGGGTGACCTCACCGAGAAGGTGCAGCCGGTCCTGCGCCCCGAAGTCCATCTCACGGTGCTGAAGGTCCTCCCGGACCTCATATCCGCGGGCCTGCGCGCAGACCCGGAGCGACTCAAGGAAAACGCCTGCGCAGACGTAGCCGAAGGGAATTCCATAAGCTTCCGCGGGCAGCCCTAGATCCAGATCATAATAAAGAGCCGCCTGCGTTGAGCTGCGCAGCCGGATTTTTATCGGCTGCGAATTGTGCGGTGACGGATATCGGTGGGCGTCCTCAAGAATGGCCCCCCACGCCTCGGATTCCAACATGCCCTCACCCTAGTGTGGCCCGCGGCTTTCCGGGGAGGATTTGCGGGGGCAGTTTTAGGCCGGTGGTGACAGGAGTGACGGCGATTCAATTTTCTGCCCGTCCCCCGCCCGCCGAAACTGCAGCTCACCACGTAATTCCGCCCTCGTGGCGGGGTTAACTGCACATTCGACGAGGCGTTATCGCACCGCCTCCGCCGAAAACGCAGATCACCACGCTATCCCGGAGGAAGAACGTGGTGATCTGCGGAGTCGCGGAGGCGCCGGCCCCGCGGATTTGGCTGTGGACGGCGCCGTGCGCCGGTTTAGACGGCGGCGCGGATGGCCCCTTCGAGGACGTCCAGGCCGTCGCGCAGCAGTTCATCGCCGATGACCAGCGGCGGCAGCAGCCGGATTACGTTGCCGTAGGTGCCGCAGGTCAGGATGATGACCCCTTCCTTGAGGCACGCCGCCGCGATGGCCTTGGTGGCCTCCGGGTTGGGCGTGGTGGTCCCCGGCTTCACGAATTCGATGGCGAGCATCGCGCCGCGGCCGCGGACCTCGCCGATGATGCCGGCCTCGCCGAGCTCCTCCTGCAGCGCGGTGAAGCGCGGCACGACGATGCCCTCGATGGCGCGGGCGCGCCCGGCCAGGTTCTGTTCCTTCATGGTGCCGATCGCGGCGAGGGCCGCCGCGCACGCGACGGGGTTGCCGCCGTAGGTGCCGCCGAGGCCGCCGGGGTGGACGGCGTCGAGCAGGTCGGCCCGGCCGGTGATCGCCGACAGCGGCATCCCGCCCGCGATGCCCTTGGCCATGGTGATGATGTCGGGCACGACGCCCTCGTGGTTCACGGCGAACCACTCGCCGGTGCGGCAGAACCCGGACTGGACCTCGTCGGCGATGAAGACGACGCCGTTGTCCTTGGCCCAGGCCGCGAGCGCCGGCAGGAACCCCTCGGCGGGAACGATGAAGCCGCCCTCGCCCTGGATCGGTTCAATGATGATCGCAGCCACGGCGTCGCCGCCCAGCTGCTTTTCAATCATGGTGATGGCGCGCTTTGCCGCCTCGGCACCGCTGATCGAGGGGTTTTCCTCGCGGTACGGGTAGCTCATCGGCATCCGGTACACCTCGGGGGCGAACGGACCGAAATTGGTCTTGTACGGCATCGACTTCGCGGTGAGCGCCATCGTGAGGTTGGTGCGCCCGTGGTAGGCGTGGTCGAACGCGACGACGGCGTTGCGGCCGGTGGCAAGGCGCGCCACCTTGACCGCGTTCTCCACGGCTTCGGCACCGGAGTTGAACAGCACGGTGCGCTTCTCGAAGTCGCCGGGGGTCAGCTCGGCGAGCTGCTCGGCGACCGCAATGTACCCCTCGTACGGGGTGACCATGAAGCAGGTGTGGGTGAAGTGCCCCACCTGCTCCTGCACGGCCTGCACGACGGCCGGATCAGAGGCGCCGACGCTGGTGACGGCGATTCCCGAGCCAAGGTCGATGAACGAGTTGCCGTCGACGTCGCGGAGGATGCCGCCGTCGGCGTCCGCGGCGTAGACCGGCACGCCGGAGGCCACCCCCTTGGCGACGACGGCGCCGCGGCGGGCGTCGAGGGCAGCGGACTGCGGGCCGGGGAAGGGGCCCGTCAGCTGCCGCTTCTGCTCCAGACGGAAGGTCGGCTGAACTGCTGGAAGTGTTGTCATGGTGTCCCTCCTAGGCATCCAGCACGGTCATCACGTGCTTGATGCGGGTGTAGTCTTCGACGCCGTACATCGAGAGGTCCTTGCCGTAGCCGGAGCTCTTGAAGCCGCCGTGCGGCATCTCGGCGGTAAGCATGATGTGCGTGTTGATCCACACGGCCCCGAAGTCGAGGTCGCGGGAGGTCCGCATCGCGGTTCCGTGGTCGGTCGTCCACACGCTGGAGGCCAGGGCGTACTCGACGTCGTTGGCCATCTCAATGGCTTCGGCCTCGGTGAGGAACTTCTGCACCGTGATGATCGGGCCGAAGGTTTCCTTCTGGACGATGTCATCCTCCTGCTTCGCGCCGGTAATGATGGTGGGCTCGAAGAAGTACCCCTTGTCGCCGGCGCGCTTGCCACCGGTGGCGACGGAGCAGTGTGCCGGCAGGGCGTCCATGACGGCGTTGACGGCGTTGAAGTGGTTGATGTTGTTCAGCGGTCCGAAGTAGTTCTCGCTGTCGTCCTGGCTGCCGGTCTTGAGCGTCTTGGTGTGCTCGACCATTGCGGCCACGAGTTCGTCGTGGGCCGCTTCCTGGACCAGGACGCGCGTGATGGCGGTGCAGTCCTGCCCGGCGTTGAAGAAGGCGAATTCGGCAATGGCCGCCGCGGACTTCTTCAGGTCGGCGTCGGCGAAGACGACGGCCGGCGCCTTGCCGCCCAGTTCAAGGTGTGCGCGCTTGAGGCCCTTGGCCGCACCGGTGGCCACTGCGATGCCCGCCCGGACGGAGCCTGTGATCGAGACCAGGCCCGGGATCTTGTGCTCGACCATGGCCGCGCCGGTTTCCCCGTTGCCGAGGACGACGTTCAGCACGCCGGCCGGCAGGATGTCCTGGGTCAGCCGGGCGAGGACGAGGGTGGACTCCGGGGTGGTGTCGCTGGGCTTGAGGACGACGGTGTTGCCGGCGGCCAGGGCCGGCCCGATCTTCCAGACGGCCATGAGCAGGGGGTAGTTCCAGGGCGCGACCTGGGCGACGACGCCGATCGGCTCGCGGCGGACGTAGGAGGTGTGCCCCTCCAGGTATTCGCCGGCTGACTTGCCTTCGAGCAGGCGGGCCGCTCCGGCGAAGAAGCGCAGCTGGTCGGCTCCGGCGGAGACCTCCTCGGCGGCGATCATTTCGCGCACCTGGCCGGTGTTGCGGTGCTGGGCCTCGACGAGTTCCTCGCTGTTCGCCTCGAGGGCGTCGGCGAGGCGCAGCAGCATCAGCTGCCGCTGGCTTGGCGGGACGTGCTTCCACGAGGTGAAGGCCTGCTTGGCGGCGGCCATGGCGGCGTCGATGTCGGAGGCGACGGAGACCGGCGCCTTGGCCACCAGTTCACCGTTGGTCGGGTTGACGATGTCGAGCAGCTCGGTGCCGGCGGCGTCGACGAATTCGCCGTTGATGTAGTTCTGCAGGGTCTGGACCACAGCGTTCATCCCTTTCATTGCGGGGTTGGGCCGCCGCCGGTGCGGCCGAAATTGCCGGCGTTGCGGATCGGGCGCCAAATTTATGCTGACCCTATCCGTCGGAGCTCACGGTTCACTAGGTACTCTTGCACAGGATCCTCAAGGTTCCTTCATGCAGGCGCACAACCCAATCCTAGGACAGTTTCATGGCAATCTCCCTTGCAGATCTGCTGGCCGTCTCCAGCCTCCGCCTTATCCCCGCCGGCGGCGCCACTGCGTCGGACACACCGATCGGCTGGGTCGCGGTGACCGAACTCGAGGATCCGCTGCCGTTTCTCAGCGGCGGCGAGGTGGTCCTGACCACGGGGGTGCGGCAGACGACTCCCGCCGCGCAGCGCCGATTCGTGCGCCGGGTCTCCGAGGCCGGAGGCCTCGCCGTCGGCTTCGGGGTGGGCCTGTCCCATCAGCGCATCCCGCCGGCCCTGCTCGAGGAGGCACACCGGGTGGAGCTGCCGGTCTTCGAGGTCCCCTACGAAACGCCCTTCATCGCCATTGGCAAGATCGTTGCCGATTCCCACTCCGCAGACCATTATTCGCGGCTCGAGGACCTCCTCAGGGGCCACCAGGTGCTCGCTGCGGCCCTGCTGGGTGGCGGCGGGCTGTCCCGCCTGCTCGAGGAACTGGCGGGCATGCTCGGCACGGATGTGGCCCTCTTCCAGTACGGCACACGCATCGCGGGCGGGCGGGCACCGGCCGGCACGGAGCCCGCCGGAACGGACCGGAGCTGGCACCGGGTTCCGGTGGCGACCGGGCTTAAGGACCGGTGCACCCTGGTCATCGCCGAACCGTACGCCCCGGCTGCGATCGTCGACTATGCCCAGAGCCTGATCAGCGTGGAACTGAGCAACCAGGCCCGCCGCCGGGCGGGCGAACGGGTCACCGCCGGACAGCTCCTGCAGGACATCGTGCGCGGCGCACTCGCCGGGCCCGACGCCGTCGCCCGCCTGGGCAGCACCGGCCTGGACTGCGCCGGCCGGCACATGGTGGTGGCCGTAGAGGTCGCGTCGGGGCAGCGTAAAGCCCTGCGGACCCTGCCGCTGCCCGAGGACTGCGCCGGCGTCCTCACAGCCCTGCTCGATGACCGGCTGCTCGTTTTGGCCCCCGAACCGGACGGCGCCGGACTGGGGGCCCGGCTGGGCGCCTACCTCCACGCGGCCGGGTTCACGGCGCGGGTGGGCATCGGCGGCGCCTACGCCCAGCCCAACGGGCTGCGGTGGAGCTACTTCGAGGCCCGGGAGTCCCTGACCAGGGGCGGGCCGGTCAACCCGCCGAACCGGCTCAGCCTCACCTCGCTGCTGCTCTCCAGCGAGGACGTTCCCCTTGCCGATCTCGCCGCCGAGGCCCTGTCTCCGCTGGTTGACTTCGACGCAAAACACAGCGGTGGGCTGATCACCACCCTCGAAAGGTACCTGGCGCTCAACGGGTCGGTGGCCGCCGTCGCCGACGCCCTCCAGCTGCACCGCAATACCGTGCGGTACCGCCTTCAGCAGATCGCGGACCTGACCGGTTATGACCCGGCGGTCACCGCCGATCGGGTGCACCTCTACCTCGCCCTCAATGTGCGGGCACTGCGGTAGCCAAGCGCAGGAAAAGCGCAGGTTCGTAAGGATTGGCCGAGTAAGTCCACAGCTTTACCGCAATCCGCGGACTGACAGGGGAAGAGGCGAATACCGTCGATGGAAGAGCCGGCGCTGGGCCGGCTCACCCGAAGTGAGGTATTCGTGAACGTTGTACAGAAGATCGCCGCTGCCGGTCTCACCGGCATGCTCGCACTGACCCTCGGAGCGGGAGCTGCAAGTGCGGCTCCGTCCGCCACGGCGAAAGCCAACCCCGTCGCCGCCGCCGCCAAGGCCAAGCCTGCCGGAACCTCCAACTCCACCGTCGCCAAGGCCAACCCGGTTGCTGCAACAGCCAAGGCCAAGGCTCCGGTTGCCGCTGCCAAGACCCTCGCCGCCGCCAAGGCACCTGGGGCCGCCAAGGCCAACCCCGTCGCCGCCGCCGCCAAGGCCAAGGCGCCTGGAACGTCGAACTCCGAGGCGGCCCACCTGCACTCCAAGGGCTACCAGAAGAACATCGACAAGCCGAAGCCTCCGGTAGTGGTCGTGCCGCCGGCACCCGAGCCGGAGCCCGCTCCCGAGCCGGCACCCGAGCCCGCCCCCGAGCCGGCACCGGAGCCCGCACCCGCCCCCGAGCCCGCACCCGAGCCCGCCGCCTAGCCAGCTGCTGCTGGAATGAATGAGGGGCACCGGCGCCGACCGCCGTCGTGCCCCTCATTCGCGCGACGACACGACGTACTGCACCGCTGCACGGCCAGCTCTGGCCGTAGCGTTTAATGAGGGACATGACTGACGCTCCGGATCGACGCCGTGCCCTGGTTGTAGAAGACGACGCCGATATCCGGAGCCTCCTGGTGCAGATCCTCACCATGCAGGGCTTCGACGTGACCGAGGCGGGAACCGCCAGGGATGGACTCCTGGCCGCTCGCCTGGGGGTCGACCTGATCACCCTGGACCTCAACCTGCCCGACGGCGACGGCATCGAAATCTGCAGGGAGGTGCGCACCTTCTCCGATGCCTACATCCTCATGATCACCGCCCGCACCGACGAGATCGAACGGCTGACGGGCCTCGAAACCGGAGCCGACGACTACATCTCCAAGCCGTTCAGCCCCCGCGAACTCGTTGCGCGCCTCAACTCGATCTTCCGCCGCCAGAACCGGCAGAGCGCCGTCGAGGAGGCCAACGCCACCGAGCGGCGCCGCGCGGCCGAAGTCCAGCAGAGCCTGCTGCCCCGTGATGCGCTCTCCCTCGACGACTACGACCTGGCCGGCCAGTTCCGTCCCTCCCGCAGCGTCGGCGGGGACTTCTACGACTGGTACCGGACCGCCGACGGGCTCCACCTCACCGTCGCCGACGCCATGGGCAAGGGCATGGGAGCGGCCCTGATCGCCGCCACCGTCCGAGCGGTCATGCGGTCGGTCTCCAACCAGTCGAACATCGATGCGGCGTTCAACGCCGCCGCCCGGGCCACCGAGCCGGACCTCGACAAGGCCGGATCCTTCGTGACCCTCTTCCACGCCCGGTTCAACACCTCCACCGGCATTGTCGACTACGTCGACGCCGGCCACGGCCTCGCACTTCACATCACCGCGGGAGGCGACTGCATCCGCCTCTCCCCCGGCGGTCCGCCCGTCGGGGCGTGGGCCGGGCAGACCTGGACACCGGGCCGGCTGGTCCTGGCCCCCGGAGACACCCTCGCCGTCATCAGCGACGGCCTGCTCGACGCCTACCCCACGATCGATGAGTTCACCGCAGCGATGGCCCGGGTGGTCCATTCGAGCGGGAGCGCCGCACAGGCCTGCGAGACGCTGCTCGGGCTCGCCGACGTGCCCGAGGTCGACGACGACGTCACCGTCGTCATCCTCCGCCGGAAGGCCACCGGCGCTACCGGTGAAGCCGAGAACCTCCGCGCGGCGGAGCGGGCCGGGTGAGGCACCTGCCCACCCGCCTCCTGGTGGTCCTGACCGTCCTGCTGGGCATCAACTATCTCGCATGGCGCTGGCTGGAATCCCTCAACTGGGACGCCTGGTGGATCGCGGTTCCCCTGGTGGCCGCGGAGACCTACAGCCTGATCGACGTCGGGCTGTTCGGGCTGACCGTGTGGAAGAAGAAGCAGCGCACGGCCCCGCCCGCCCCCGCCGATGCCACTGTCGACGTCTTCATCACCACCTACAACGAGCCTCCGGAGATGGTGCTGGAGACGGCACTCGCGGCGAAGGCCATCCGGCACCCGCACAGCACCTGGATCCTCGACGACGGAGGACGCGAGGAGGTGCGGGAGCTCGCGCGGCAGCATGGCCTCGGCTACCTCACGCGGGGCCCGGACTGGGCGGACCGGCCCCGGCACGCCAAGGCAGGCAACCTCAACAACGCACTCATGGAGACCCAGGGCGAGTTCCTGCTGATCCTCGACGCCGACCAGGTACCCGATCCCGCGATCCTCGAGAAGACCCTCGGCTACTTCAACAACCGGCGGATGGCCCTGGTGCAGACCCCGCAGTACTTCGCGAATGTGCCCGACGATGACCCGCTGGGCAGCCAGGCCCCGCTGTTCTACGGACCGATCCAGCAGGGCAAGGACGGCTGGAACGCGGCCTTCTTCTGCGGATCCAATGCCGTCCTGCGGCGCGAGGCACTCATGCAGCTCGGCCTGGCCGGCTACGTCAAGGAGGTCGAGCAGGGCGTCACCAGGGCCCTGAAGGCCTCCCGGACCGCCCTGCGCCGGGCCCGCAGATCGCCCGAGGCGGCCGACCCCCTGGTCGCGGGGCTGCTCGACGACGTCGAGTCGGCAACGGAGCGTGCGCGGGCGGAACTGCGCGCGGGCGTGTCCCTCAGCGAGGTCACCTACCGGGTGCGCCGGACCGTCGACGAGGCCGTGCAGTCCCTGGTCGGCGCCGACTTCTCATCGCTCGAGGCCGACCTGGCCGACATTGCGGCCCTCGAACAGGGTACGGAAGCCGCCCTTCCTGACGGGGGCGAACTGGACGGCGCGATCGAACGCATGTCCCACCGCGACCTGTCCCCGCTGGCGGCCCTGGAGTCGGTCCAGGGGGTCCTCGACGCCCTCTCGATCGAGCGCTCCGCGGAGGCCCAGCCGATCATGCCGATGGCGACCATCTCCGTCACCGAGGACATGGCCACCTCCATGGGGATGCATGCGATGGGCTGGCAGAGCGTCTACCACCACGAAATACTCGCCACCGGCCTGGCCCCCGAGGACCTTTCGACAATGCTGACGCAGCGGCTGCGCTGGGCGCAGGGCACCATCCAGGTCCTGCTGCGGGAGAATCCGCTGGTCCGCCGCGGCCTGGGACTGGCGCAGCGCCTGATGTACTTCGCGACGATGTGGTCCTACCTCAGCGGCTTCGCGGCCGTCGTCTACTTCGCCGCCCCGGTCATCTACCTCACCCTCGGCGTGCTTCCGGTGACCGGGATCAGTTCCGAGTTCTTCCTCCGCTTCGTGCCGTTCATGGTGGTCAACCAGCTGCTGTTCGCGGTCACCGGCCGGGGCATCCCCACCTGGCGCGGCCAGCAGTACAGCCTGGCGCTGTTCCCGACCTGGATCCGGGCCTGCACGACGGCGGCCCGCAACGTGTGGTTCGGGCGCCCGCTGGGCTTCGCCGTCACCCCCAAGACCCGTCAGGAATCCGGACCCCGCTGGGACCTGATCCGGCCGCAGCTGATCGTGATGGCGCTGCTCGCCGCAGCACTTGTCGTCGGGGTGGTCCGGCTTGTGGCCGGGCTCAACGAGCCGATCGGGACCCTCGTCAACGTGGCCTGGGTGGCCTTCGACCTGCTGGTCCTCAGTGTGCTGATCAAGGCAGTAAAGTACAAGGGGTTCACCCCCGAAACGAGGAGCGTAGATGCGGTTCAGCACTGAACAAAAGGACTCCTACACCGAGGTGTCCGGCACCGGGCGGCTCAATATGGTTGCGGCGCCGAAGCTGCGCGAGGTGGTCGGCGAGGTAGTCTCGGCGGGAAACAAGCGCATCGTGCTCAATATGCTGGCCACCGACTTCATCGACTCCTCGGGCCTGGGCGCCCTGATCGGCTGCCTGAAGATGGCCCGCCAGGCCGGCGGAGACCTCCGCATCGCCTGCGTGCAGCCCCAGGTGAAGATGGTCCTGGAGCTGACCAGCATGAACCGGGTCCTGACCCCGCATGCCACGGCCGAAGGCGCTTTCTCCAATGACTGAGGTGCTCGCGCAGCGCGCCTACCAGGCGCCCGCGACCCCCGAGGCGATCGACGAGCTCCACACCGAGCTCGACCGGATCTGGGAGATCGCCTCCTTCGTTCCCGAACTCGACCAGATGGCCTTCACCACCGCGGTGATCGAGTCCGCCTCGAACGTGGTGCAGCACGGCGTCGCGGTGCCCGGCGGCGAGCTCCGGCTGGCCGTCACCCTGACCGTCATGGCCTCGGTGCTGCAGGCCCGCATCTCGGAGATCGGTGCCGTGCCCTCGCCGAAGATGCCGTCGGCCTCCCTGCCGGACGACGACGAGGAGAGCGGCCGGGGCCTGGCCCTGATCGAGGCGCTGATGACCACGATCACCGTGGAACTGCGGGGCGAAACGAAGACCTGGGTGCTCTCGCGGGAGATCGAAACCCCGGCCTGACCCACCCCTGAAAAGGACTTCATGACCGCCGCGTCCCAGATCGCCCTGATCCTTGACCTGCTGGGCGTCTTCTTCTTCGCCGTCTCAGGCTCCCTGCTGGCTGCACGCAAGGGCTTCGACCTCGTGGGCTCCCTGCTGCTTGCCTCCCTCGCGGGCCTCGGCGGCGGCGTCGCGCGCGACGTCATCATCGACACCCCGCCGGCGGCATTCAGCAACCCGGCCTACCTCATTCCTCCCCTGCTGGCGACGGTGCTGGTCTACTTCACCGTGGCGGGGGTGGAACGGATCAAGCGGGTCGTGGTCATCTTCGACGCCGGCGGGCTTGCCCTGTTCTGCGTCACCGGGACCGTCAAGGCACTGGATTTCGGCCTCAACCCGGTTGCCGCCGTCCTGCTCGGCGTGACGACCGGGGTGGGTGGCGGCCTGCTGCGGGATGTGGTGGCCAATGAGGTGCCGCAGCTGTTCGACCCGCGCGACATCTACGCGCTCCCCGCCATGCTCGGCGCCGCCGTCGTGGCGCTTCTCGTCGGGGCCGGGTGGTTCAACCTGTTCACCGGCACCGCGGCCGCGTCCGTCGTCTTTGTGCTGCGCCTGCTGTCCTGGCGGTACGGGTGGCGGGCACCGCTCGCGGCGCGGACCTAGGCGGCAGCGGGCCGGTCACCGGGCCCCGCATTGGAGGATAGGATGGAGCCTTCCCCCAATCCCATCTGGAGTTTTTCGTGACCGAGCTGTTCCTGGACAAGTTCCGCGCCCTGGTTCCTGCCTACTTTGACGACCAGTGGGAAGAGGAGGACGGCCTCTCGCCGGCCGAGATCGACGAGCTGATGGAGGGGAAGGATTTCCAGCTGCCCCTGGCGCTGCGTGAGTTCTACCTCGCGGTCGGGGCGACCGAGGACATCATGGAGGCATTCCACTTTTTCTGGGACCCGGACGAGCTCGAGATCGAAGACGGCTTCCTGCTGTTCCTTGAGGACGAGGACGAGCAGTACACCTGGGGAATGCGCGCCGACCAGCTGTCGGTGCCCGACCCGATCATCTGGCGCCGCAACAATGCCCGCGGTGAGTGGCAGAGCGAAGAGGGAACGTTCAGCGAGTATGTCCTGGACCTGTTCGAGTGGGTGTTCGAAGACACCGACGAGGACTGAGATGTCCGGGTTCGTCAATCACGCCCCTGAGGGCTACCAGTGCCCCTTCTGCGATCTGGCCCGCGGAAACTTCGATAACCCGCGCAACCTCTGCCGGCCCGGGGACGTCATCTATGCGGACGACCTCGCCCTCGCCTTCATCGCCTCGCACGGATTCGCGCCGAATCCCGGCCACGTGCTGATCACCCCGCGCGCCCACTTCGAACTGCTGTATGAACTTCCCGACGACGTGGCCTCGCGCATCATGCTCCTCACCCGCGACCTCGCCGTGGCGATCAAGCGGGCGTGGCAGCCCGACGGCGTCTCTACCCGCCAGCACAACGAGCCCGCGGGCAGCCAGCACGTCTGGCACTACCACCAGCACGTCCTGCCGCGGTGGCACGATGACGGTTTCTATTTCACCCCGAAACGCCCCATCGTCGACCCTGAGGTGCGCGCCCGGAAAGCACGGGAACTCCGCGCCGCCCTGTAGCAGGCAGCGGAAAAAATTTTCGATAATAGTCTCGACATTTGTATTGACGTAGATCGCGCCGTCGGTATTATTTGTTCGCAGGGGGCTCGCCGGAAGAAATTGCGGCGGTCAAATCTGGTCTCGTCGTATTCAGCACTGCTATCGACGGAGTTGCCATGCTCAAAAAGTCCCTTGCCGCGGCCGGACTGGCTGCCGCTTTTGTTTTCATCCCCACAGCCGCAAACGCACTCGACTGCGTGAACGTATCCCGGCCCCCGGCCGCGTGCGGGTCGAACTGTACGACCGGGCCGGTCATCAAGGGCAACTGGGTGTGGCTGCCCAGTGTCTTCCCCGGCGGGCCCCAGTCCTGGGTCCTCGTTCCCCCCGGAACCATCCAGGGTATCGGCGTCGCCGGCGAGAGCGGCAATTTCCAGAGCGGTGAGGGCTATGCCCTGCTCGTCAACGCGATTTGCGACTCCCAGGGCTCGGTGCTGGTCCACCGCCAGACCGAGCACGGCATTCAGCTGCTGGAGGGGTGCTCGGCGCCGCACTAGGAGCGGCACCAGCCGCGTCGTCCGGCACCGGCCCCCTGCAGTCCGGTGCCGGGCCACCCTCCGGGTGCCGGACTCTTGCAGTCCGGCACCTTCCGGTGCTATTAAAAGAGGTGTCCCGGAGGACCCGGGCGGCAAAAACATGTGCGGCCATTGTGTAATTGAAAGCTGATTCTGCAGGGGTTTCAATGTTGATGCATTCCGTCGAGTCCCGTGAATCATTCACGGTGTCCGAGTTCCTCGAATTGATGTACCTCGATGATGATTTCTTGGATGCCGAATTCCAGGAGATCGTCGAGCGTATCGACCCTCCCGACCGCGTCCGCGGCATAGCCGCCCCGGCCCGCCGCCGCGGGAGGGGCACCGGTCCCGCCCAGGGCAGCCACCGGCCCCGCCGGTGGCTGCAGCACGGCAGCCGGACCCCGCCGCCGGCCCGGGAGCGTTCGCCCCCGACCGGGCGGCACCGGCAGCGGTGCTCAGCTTCGCAACGGATCAGGGCCTTTCGCGCGCCCGCCCATCCTTGACTGGGCAGCGGGGTGACTGCAGGGATCATCTCGGGACTTCACCGGCAGATCCCCGGCTCGGCCTCGAGCAGCCAGTCGCTCGTGGAACTGATCCAGCCGGACGCCGCAATCTGTCCCGGCAACTTCGCCGGACCGTGGTCAACGGTGAGCGAGAAATCATCCGGATCGGCGAAGCGTACATCCCGCCGCAGGCCGGCGCCGTTTCACTGGGATTCGCCATCCCGGCCACCTCGACCCCGGCGACACCGTCGACGTCGAATTCACGCGGGGAGCCGACGGGGAGCAGGCCCGGATCGAACCGGCGGAGCGGCCGGCCGAGGGCCGGTGAGCTCTCGAGGGTTACACGTCCCGGCTGACGACAGCCTGCGCGAAGCTCGTGAGGGCCTGCTTCACGACGCTCTCGGGCAGGGGCTCCAGGGCGGCGACGGCGTCATCGGCCCAGCGCTGGGCGAACGCCCAGGCCTCCTGCGTCTGCGGGTGCGCACGCACTGCGGACACTGCCTCCTCGAGCGCCTCATCGGAGCTGAGGTCGCCGTCGACGAGGGCCAGCACGTCCGCGGCCGAAGTGTCGCCGGCGGCGGCGGCGCGCCGCAGCAGGATGACCGGAAGGGTCGGCACGCCCTCGCGCAGGTCGGTGCCGGGCGACTTACCGGAGGTTACCTTCAGCCCGGTGACGTCGATGACGTCGTCGGCAAGCTGGAAGGCCACCCCGACCTTCTCGCCGTACTCCACCATGACGTCGATGACTTCCTGGGAGGTGTTGGCAAACAGCGCACCCAGCTGGCCCGAGGCGGCCACGAGGGAGCCGGTCTTGTCGGCGATGACCGAGAGGTAGTGCTCGAGCGGATCCTGATTCTCGCGCGGCCCCACGGTCTCGTGGAGCTGCCCCAGGCACAGCCGCTCGAAGGTGCGGGCCTGGATCCCGAGCGCCTCTCCGCCGAGTTCGGACACCAGGATCGAGGCCCGCGCGAAGATCAGGTCTCCGGTGAGGATGGCCACGGTGTTGCCCCACACCTCGTGTGCCGTGGGGGCGCCCCGGCGGTAGGGCGCCGAGTCCATCACGTCGTCGTGGTAGAGGGTGGCCAGGTGGGTCAGCTCGACGACGACGGCGGCCTGGACCACCTCGGGCCGGCCGGGGTCGCCAAGGTGGGACGCCAGGAGCGTCAGGAGCGGGCGGATGCGCTTGCCGCCAGCCTCCACCAGGTGGCGGGAGGTTGCATCGGCCAGCCGATCGGCGCTGGCAATGGCCCCGCGGAGCTGCTTTTCCACCTCGGTCAGGCAGGAGGAGACGGCCGGGCCAAGGTCGGGATCGTCGGCGATGAGCGCGAACCCCGGCGGCAGCTTGAAGGCTGAAAGGCCGTCGTCCGGGTTCTCAGCGGTGTCGAGCGTGCCGTTTTCCACGCTGGTCATGCCGGAGTCGAAGGAGGAAGTCACTGTATAAGCCTAACCAAGTGGGGTGGCGGATGACGCACGGGTACCGCGGGGGGCCAGCGGCTGATTCGCGGTGGGCGGCACCAGCGCTTCGAGCAGGTGGATCACCCGGTCTTCAAAGCCGCGCCCGCCGGCGTCGGTGAGGTTGGCGAGCATCCTCACCACGAAACGCATGAGCAGCGGAATCGGCATCCCGGTGCGCAGGGCCAGCCGCAGGATGGCCGGTTTACCGATCAGCTGGGCGAACACCCGGCCGAGCGTGAAGTGGCTCCCCCATTGGGACCGGATGTGCGGGGCGTAGCCGGTGAGGACCTGGTCCCTTCCGGCGAGGGAGGTGACATCCTGGGCCGAGTTGATGAACTCCGCGGCGAAGCGCGCCGATTCCATGGCGTAGGAGATGCCCTCGCCGTTGAAGGGGGAAACCATACCGCCGGCGTCGCCGAGCAGCAGCAGGCCGGGGCTGTAATGCGGGGTCCGGTTGAAGCCCATGGGCAGGGCGGCCCCACGGATCTCCCCGACCTGGTTGTCGGGGGTGAACCCCCACTCGGCCGGCATGCCTGCGGTCCAGTCCCGGAGGACCTGCTTGTAGTCGAGCTTCCCAAACTCCGACGAGGAGTTAAGGATGCCCAGCCCGACGTTGGAGGTGCCGTCGCCCACCCCGAAGACCCACCCGTAGCCGGGCAGCGGGCGCCCGGTGGCGTCGGGCAGTTCAAGCCAGCCCTCCATCCAGTCGTCGTCGTGCCGGGGGCTGGTGAAGTAGGTGCGCACGGCGACGCCGAGGGGCCGGTCGTCGCGTTTGGCCATCCCGAGGCTGACGGCGGTGCGGGTGGAGTTTCCGTCGGCGGCAAGGACGACGTCGGCGGAGAAGGTGCGCGACTCACCCGTCTTCCGGCCACCGTCGTCGAGCAGGTTCGCGGTGACGCCGGTGACCCGGCCCGTCTCGTCCCGGACGGCCGCGGAGACCGAATGTCCCTCGAGGATGGTGGCGCCGGCCGCGCGGGCGTGGCCGGCGAGGGCCTCGTCGAAGCCGAGGCGGGTGCGCACCAGCCCGTACCCGGGGAAGTCGCTCAGCTCGGGCCAGGGGACCTCGACGGTGCGGCCGCCGGCGAGCAGGCGCAGGCCCTTATTACGCCGCCAGCCGTCCGCTTCGTCGTGCGGGAGGCCAAGAAGCTGAATTTCACGCACCGCGCGCGGCGTGAGTCCGTCGCCGCAGACCTTCTCCCGCGGGAAATACGTCTTCTCAAGGACGGTGACCTCGATGCCGGCCCGGGCGAGGTAGTAGGCGGCGGTGGAACCTGCGGGGCCAGCCCCGACAATGAGGACTGACACTAGTTGACTGCCCGGGTGCTGCGGCGGCGGAGCCGCGCGCGGGCGGCGGGCGCCGCTGAGGGCCGTGGCGTCCCGCCCGGTTTGACCGCGCGGTGAATGGCGACGATCCCGCCGTTGAGGTTGCGGTAGGCCACCTCGCCCCAGCCGCTTCCGGTGATCCAGGCGGCCAGCTCATCCTGGTTCGGCCAGGCCCGGATGGACTCGGCCAGGTACACGTAGGCGTCGGGGTTGGAGCTGACCTTCTCGGCGATCGCCGGCAGGGCGCGCATCAGGTATTCGGTGTAGAGGTTCCGCCACAGCGCCACGGTGGGCTGGGAGAACTCGGCGATGACGAGCCGGCCGCCGGGCTTGGTGACCCGAAGCATCTCCTCGAGGGCCTTGCGCGGCTCATTGACGTTGCGCAGCCCGAAGGAGATGGTGGTGGCGTCAAAGGAGTTGTCGGCGAACGGCAGGTTTGTGGCGTCCCCGGCGACGAAGTCGATGTCGGGGCGGCGGCGCTTGCCCACGGTGAGCATGCCGAGGGAGAAATCACAGGCGACGACGTGGATGCCGTTGTCCGCATAGGGCTCGCTGGAGGTGCCCGTCCCGGCGGCAAGGTCGAGGACCCGCTGTCCCGGCTCGGCACCCACCGCCTGCACCACGAGGCGCCGCCAGCGGTGCGTCTGCCCGAGGGAGAGCACATCGTTGACCACGTCGTACCGGGGCGCGACGCCGTCGAACATGGCTGCTACTTCATCAGGGCGCTTTTCCAGTGATGCACGGTTCACCCGCCCATTGTCTCAAACAAAACCGGCCCACCCGACCGCGGCCGCCGGGACGGGCCCCACCCCGGAAGCCGCACCTGCGCACCGGAGTAGGCTTGGATCATCATGAGCAATCCCTTTCCTGCCGTGCTTGCCCCGGCACCCGGGCGCGCGGGCGGCCTGAGAAGCATCACCATCCCCCGGGGGCGGATCGAACCCGAGACGGGTCTTCTCGATTACGTGGTCCGCAACGACGCCCATACCTGGATCCGGCGCGGAGGCGGCCTTGTCGCCTTCGGCGAGGTGACCCGTTTCACCACCTCCGGCCCGGACCGCTTCGCGGAGGCGCAGCGGTGGTGGCGGAGGGAACTGGAATCGGCCGAGGTGGTCAACGGCCTCACTGTCCCGGGCACCGGTCTGGTGGCGTTCGGCTCCTTTGCCTTCTCGAAGACCTCACGGCACGCCTCGCGGCTGATCGTGCCGGAAATCATCATCGGCTGCCGCGACGGGCAGAGCTGGTTGACCTATATCTCGAACGACGCCGACACCGAGCTGAGCGCCGAAGCAGCGGAGGCGGCCCTGGCCGCCTACCTCGAGGAGGTGGATCCCGCCCGGGCCCCGCACCCCGAGGACCGGCTCGCCCCGGGGGTGCTCACCGAGGAGCAGTACCTTGAGGCGGTGGCCGGCGGGGTGCGGCGGATCCAGGCCGGGGAGCTGAGCAAAGTGGTCCTGGCCCGCGACGTGGTGGCCGAACTCGGATCCCCAGTCGCCACGGCGCAGGTCCTGCGTGAGCTGGCGGTGCGGTACGAGGACTGCTGGACCTACTCCGTGGACGGGCTGATCGGCTCCACCCCGGAAATGCTGATCAAGGTTGAGGATTCGACGGCGCAGGCCCGCGTGCTCGCCGGCACCCTCGACCGCGCGGGAGCCCCGGCGGATGATCCGGGGTATGCCGAGCGGGTGCTTGCCGGGTCGGCGAAGCAGCTCCACGAGCACTCGATCGCCATCGACTCTCTGACCCGCCAGCTTGAACCGTTCACCGACTCGATGACCTCCCACAGCGAGCCCTTCGTGCTGCAGCTGCCCAATGTCTGGCATCTGGCCTCGGACGTCCGGGCCCGGCTGACCCGGGACGGCGGCGGCGAGGTGCCGACCTCGCTCGCCCTGGTCGAGGCGCTGCACCCCACGGCCGCGGTCTGCGGCACTCCGACGACCGTTGCCGGCGCGCTGATCCGTGAGCTTGAACACCTTGAGCGCGGACCGTACGCCGGACCGGTCGGCTGGATCGACGCCGAAGGCAACGGCGAATGGGGCATCGCGCTGCGAGGCGCGGTGATTGAAAGCAGCACCCGGGTGCGGCTGTATGCAGGGTGCGGAATCGTCGAGGGCTCACAACCGCAGGCCGAACTGGCCGAAACGTGGAGCAAATTCCGCCCGATGATCGAGGCGCTGGGCCTCTCCCGGTAGCTCGGCCGTATTGCCCTGGGAAAGTGCTTGGTTACCAATACGCATCTCCTGTAGCCTGTGACGCACATCTCTTGTGCAGTTAGAATCAACACGACCTTTCCTACCCGTCCAAAAGCAGAGGTATCCGATGTCTTCCAAGAAAACCGCAATGCTGGCCGCACTGGCCGCCGGAACGCTGGCGCTGAGCGCCTGCGGCGGCGGCTCCGATGAAGCAGGCGATTCAGGCGAGGCGGGCGGCCTCAACCTGGTGAAGGACGGCGCCCTGACCGTCTGCTCCGATATTCCGTACCCCCCGTTCGAGTTCGAGGAAAACGGCGAGTACACCGGCTTCGATATCGATCTGATGCGCGAGATCGCCACGGGCCTCGATCTTGAGCTCGATGTCCAGGACGTCGGCTTCGACGGACTTCAGAGCGGCGCGGTCATCGCCGCCGGGCAGTGCGACGTCGGCGCCAGCGCCATCACGATCACCGAAGAGCGCGCGGAAAACCTCACGTTCTCCGAGCCGTACTACGACTCGCTGCAGTCACTGCTGGTACCGGCCGACTCGGACGTCGCGTCCATCGATGACCTCGCCGGCAAGTCGGTCGGCGTCCAGCAGGGCACCACCGGGGAGACCTACACCCGCGAGAACGTCCCTGCGGACACCAAGGTCGTCGCGTTCCCGTCCGACGCGGAGATGTACGCCGCCATCCAGGCCGGCAACGTCGACGCCCTGCTCCAGGACCTGCCCGTGAACATCGGGCACACCGAAGAAGGCGCGTTCACCATCGCCGAGGAGTACAAGACTGACGAACAGTACGGTTTCGCCTTCGCCAAGGAAGGCAGCGAGGACCTCGTCTCCGCCGTCGACGAGCAGCTGTCCACCCTGCGCGACAACGGCAGGTACCAGGAAATCTACGACACCTACTTCGCGGAGTAGAAAAACCACCGCTGGTGCCCCGGTGGCCGCACGCCGCCGGGGCACCAGCGCGCCATCTCCTGAAGGAAGGTACATCCCAGCGTGAAAGCCTCTACGCGCCGGCGCCTCGTCCAAGGCGTTCTTTACGCGGTCTTTATCCTCGTGGTCCTCGTCGTCGTTCTCCTCGCCGACTGGGACACGATCGGCTCCTACTTCTTCAACCTTGAAGTAGCGGCGGAAACATTCCCTGAAATCGTCGTCATCGCGGCCAGGAACACCATTCTCTACACGGCGATCGCGTTCGTCGGCGGGCTGTTCCTCGGGCTCCTGCTGGCCCTCATGAAGCTGTCCCCGGTCCTGCCCTACCGCTGGTTCGCAACCGCCTACATCGAACTCTTCCGGGGACTTCCGGCGCTGCTGGTGATCTTCGGCTTCGCCTTCGCCATCCCCATCGCCTTCCAGTGGCGCCCGCCGGGAGGCAGCGCCGGAGCGGGCCTGATGGCACTGATCGTCGTCGCGGCCGCCTACATCGCCGAGACGATCCGGGCGGGAATCGAGGCCGTCCCCAAAGGCCAGGTCGAGGCGGCCCGCTCGCTGGGCATGAACCCGGCGTGGACCATGGTGTCCGTCGTGCTGCCCCAGGCGTTTCGGATCATCACCCCGCCGTTGACCAACGAACTGGTGATCCTGATCAAGGACACCTCGCTGCTGTTCATCGCCGGCATGGCCCTGGGCGAACGCGAGCTCACGGTGTTCGCCCGGGACTCGGTGACGAGCCAGGCCAACGCCACCCCGCTGGTGGTCGCCGCCCTGATGTACCTCGCGATCACCTTGCCGCTGACGCAGCTTGTCGCGAAACTTGAACGACACAACAAGAGAGGCCGGTGATGGCAGTGACCAGTTCGTCAAAGGGTGCCTCCGCAGTGAGCACCACCGAACCGGCGATCGACGTCCGCGCCCTGTGCAAGAGCTTCGGCAGCAATGAGGTCCTCAAGGGCATCGACTTCCACGTCGACCAGGGCGAGGTGGTGTGCGTGATCGGGCCGTCCGGCTCCGGCAAGTCCACGCTGCTGCGCTGCGTGAACCGGCTGGAGGAGCCGACCACGGGCACCGTCATAATCGAAGGCGTCGACATCACCGATGAGGAGACCGACCTGGACAAGATGCGCACGCGCATCGGGATGGTCTTCCAGCAGTTCAACCTGTTCCCGCACCTCAGCGTGCTCGCCAACCTGACCCTCGCCCAGCAGCGCGCCAAGAAGCGCAGCAAGTCAGAGGCCATCGAGGTCGCCCGGCGAAACCTGGCCAAGGTCGGCCTCGCGGAGAAGGCGGATGCCTTCCCCGCGCAGCTCTCCGGAGGCCAGCAGCAGCGTGTCGCCATCGCGCGGGCGCTGTCGATGGATCCTGACATGATGCTCTTCGACGAGCCCACCAGTGCACTGGACCCGGAGCTCGTCGGCGACGTCCTCGAGGTCATGAAGCAGCTGGCCCGGGAGGGCATGACCATGATGGTCGTCACCCACGAGATGGGTTTCGCCCGCGAGGTCGGGGACCGCGTGGTGTTCATGGACGGCGGCGTCGTGGTGGAGCAGGGCAAGCCCGAGGACGTCCTCGGCAACCCTCAGCACGAGCGCACCAAAGAGTTCCTCTCGAAGGTGCTCTAACCCTCCACCGCCCGGAATGCCGCATCGACGGCATCCCGGATCCGGCCGTGCAGCGCCCGCAGCGACTGCCGGTCCGCCTGGACTTCGATAATGGAGCGGCCCCTGAGGGGCCGCTCCATTGCCGTTTCAAGGCCCTGCAGCGTGGTGACCCGTTCGAAGGCCACCCCGTACGCCGCGGCCAGCGCCGCCAGGTCCACCTGCTGCGGCGTCCCGAAGAGCCGCTCCACGGCGGCCCCGTAGCGTGCCTTCGTCGCGGGCTCCCCGTGTTCAAGCAGGCCGAAGATCCCGCCGCCGTGATCGTTCAGCACCACCAGCTGCAGGTCGGGCTCGGCCTCCCCTGCGCCAATGAGCAGCCCGCCTGCGTCGTGAAGGAAGGTCAGGTCGCCCATCAGCACCCGGGTGGGCACCCCGGTGGCCAGGGCAATGCCGGTGGCCGTCGACACCGTGCCGTCAATGCCTGCCAGCCCGCGGTTGGCGAACACCTCGAGCGGGTGCCAGCCCGGAGCTGCGGTGAGGTCGACGTCCCGAATGGGGTTCGATGAGCCGAGCACCAGGAACCCGTCCGTCTGCTCCCAGACGGCCTCGGCGACGGCGGGACCGGTGAGGCCCTCCTCGCCGGCGAGCAGGGTGGCGATGGCCGCATCGGCGGCCGCACCGGCGGAGCGCCAGGCCTCAAGCCAGCCCGGCGCCGCCGGGCCGGCGAACTCGAGGAGGTCGGGAAGGTTGTCGATGATGCGCTCGGGGCGGCGGCCCGGCTCGAACCACGCCGCCGGTTCCGGAAGGTAGAGTGCCCGCTCGATGTCGGTACGGGCCAGCAGCGCGGCCACCGGCCGGGACAGCGTCGGGCGGCCGAAGACCACCACCCGGGTGATGCCGGCGCCCAGGTGCCCGAGGAGCAGGCGGTAGGGTGCGATGGCGCTGGTGCCGAACCGGGCATTGGAGGACGGCTCGGCCAGCAGCGGCAGCCCGAGGTGGGCGGCGAAGACCGCCGCCAGCTCACCGGCACCGTGGCCGGCCACGACGACGGGGCCGCCGGACGCCGGCGCTGAGGGTGCCCGGCGTTCTCCGTCCTGGAGGGCCTCCGCGGAGCCGGCCGCGCCGTCTCCGCCGACCGACGGCACCGCCGCGGCATCGTGCGGGAGTGCCGGCGCTGCGACCGGCGCGTCCCAGGCGTCCCCGGCCGGTACCAGCGGGTCCCGGAAGGCAAGGTTGAGCTGGACCGGCCCTGCCGGTGCTCCGCCGCCGCAGGCCTCGCGCACCGCGCGGGCCACGAAGGGCCCGGGGTCCTCCCCCGCCGGCACGTCGAAGGCGCACCGGACGTGGCTGCCGAACAGGCCCGGCTGCTGCGTCGTCTGGTTGGCGCCGGTTCCGCGCAGTTCCTCGGGCCGGTCCGCCGAGAGCACCACCAGCGGCACGGCCGCGTGGTTGGCCTCCATGACGGCCGGCAGGAGTTCCCCGACGGCAGTGCCCGAGGTCGTCAGCACCGCCGCGGGCCGCTTCCCGCCCAGGGCCAGGCCCAGCGCCGTGAACCCGGCCGAGCGCTCGTCGATGCGCACATGGAGCGTCAGCTGCCCGGCGGCCTCCGCCTCGGCCAGCGCGTAGGCCAGCGGTGCGCTGCGGGAGCCGGGGGCGACGACGACGTCGTGCACACCCCCTCCGGCCAGGGCCGTCACCGCACGCCGCGCCGCTTCGAGGGATGGAAGGGAATCGCTCATTCCCCAATACTTCCACGCTCGGGGCAGCCGCCCGCCGCCCGCCCCCTCGGGTGGCCGGCGCCGCGGTGGGGCCGGCCGGGCCACAGAGGTACCGGGTTACTCTCCGGTGCTTCCGTCGACGGATTCCCGCAGCAGGTCGGCGTGGCCGTTGTGCCGGGCGTACTCCTCGATCATGTGGACGAGGATCCAGCGCAGGCTCGGCGCCTCGCCGCTGGCCCAGGGGCGCTGGGCACGCTGGTCCAGCCCTCCCGCGCGAATCGCCTGGGTGGTCAGCGAGCGGGACCGTCCCACCGTCCCTTCCCAGAGGGACAGGAGCTCACCGGGGGCGTCACCGGCGGCGGAGTGCCACTCCCAGTCGGGGTCGGTCTTCCAGTCCACTGCGTCCCACGGCGGCTGCCGGTCCTGTCCGTGCAGGGTATAGGTGAACCAGTGGTCCTCGACGAAGGACATGTGCTTGAGCAGGCCTCCGAGGGTCAGGGCCGAGACGCCGACCGTGGCGGACAGCCCCGCCGCGTCGAGTCCGCCCGCCTTCCAGGCAAGGGTGGCGCGTTGGTAATCGAGGTAACCGAGCAGGGTCTCGGCTTCGGTGCCTGCGAGCGGAGGTTCAACCCGGCCCTGGTCATCAACGGTGGTCATGCGCGGGAACTCTACGCGCCGGGGCCTGCGGGGGCAATGTCGGCAGCGGAGCCGGGGCCTGCGGGGCAATGTCGGCAGCGGAGCCGGATCCGGCGGGCGGACGATCCGGAGGCAGCGGTCTCCGCCCGGAGGTGGGGAGATTCCCAGCGGCGGCTCAGGAGACGCTCATCTTTGCCTGTCAGGCTGGCACGGGTTTGCGCCGTATGTCCGTTGAGCCGTAGGTCCGTTGAGAGGAGCCGAATTGCTTTCCAGGAGTATTGAACGCGGCCGGCCGGAGGCCTGGTCGTCCGTGGACGGTGCCGCCGCCGCGCGGGGCCGCTGGCAGGAGCTGAGCGCCGGAGACGCGGTCGTCGTCGAACTCGGCAACGGCCGTTCGGTGCGCGGGGTGGTCGATGCCCTGGTCGAGGATGCCAGTGTGCTCTGGGTGGAGCTGGACGGGGGAAAGGGACGCCGCCTGTTCCACTGGGAGGACGGCGTGGCCATCCGCCCGCTCAGCTGACCGTCGATGAACGCAGAAGGAGCCGGGAGAATCCTCCCGGCTCCTTGCCAGTGCCCGGCGGGTCAGCGTACCTGGAGGGTGAGCATTCCGTTCGGGTTGGACTGGATCACTTCGATGCTGGTGCCCGTACCGGCGACGATGACGGAGCCCTGCGGGTTCGCCGGATCGTAGTAGGCGTTGGGATTGGTGTCATCGAAGCGGGGGACGCCCGGCTGCGACGGCGCGGTGAGCGTCGTCATGCCGGTCGCCTGCTCGCGGTGGAGGCTGAGCGGATCGGTGGCCTGGCGACCGAAGGTGGCGTCGTAACTCTGGATGCGGTTGCGCACCACCGTGCCGTCAGACCAGGTCAGTGGCTTCGGGTGGGCGTCCACGGGCAGGGCGAGGCCCTCGCCCGGGTGCTGGCGCGTGTTGTTGTTGCGCTGCGCGGTGTTCCAGTAGGTGATGCTCAGGCCGTCCTGGTAGGTGTAGTGCTCCACGGTGTCCGGGGCGCTCAGGCTCCAGCCGAAGTTATACGGGCCGGTGGCGAGCATCCCGTCGTAGCCGAGGTACTGGCGGTTCTCGGCGATGTAGAAGCGGCTCTTGCCCGCCGCGTCCTTGGGCAGGTTCACGACGACGGCCTGCGGGGCCTTCGTCGCATGGAAGGACGGACCAATGGTGTGGGTCGAGGCGCGGCCGGCCGTGGCCACCTCATAGTCGAGCCACCCGAGCTGGATCTTCTCCCACGCTCCCATGTGGTTCGGGGTGGTGCCAATCGAGCCCTTGCCGTGGCCCAGCCAGGAGCCGGAACTCATGAGAGTCCAGAAGCCGGTGCCGTTCTCGCCGCCGCTGGTGTCATAGAGGTCGGGCAGGCCGAGGTCGTGGCCGTATTCGTGGGCGAAGACTCCGAGGCCGCCGTTCTCGGGCTCAGTGGTGTAATCCCGGATCCAGAGGTTGGAGTTGCCGATCTTAATGCCGCCATAGGGGTTCGCCGCGGGCCCTGAGGTGCCCCGGCCGGCCTGGCCGACGGCCCAGCGGTGGGACCAGATGGCAGACGAGGGCGCCCCGGCTTCCTCGCCCTCGCCGGCGTGGATGGCCTGGAAATGGTCGATGTAGCCGTCGGCTTCGTTGAAGTCGCCGTCCTTGTCGTAGTCGTAGCGGTCCCACTGGTCGAAGGTGGCCAGGTACGCGTCGATCTCGGCGGGGGTCTTCCCGGCGGCGAGCTGCGAGTCGTACCAGGCATTGGCGGTGTCCTGCACGAACCGGGTCATGTCGGCCTGGCTCTCGGTTTCGCCGTAGCTGGCCGAGTTGAAGGGGACCGTCACCCAGTCGCTCACATCGCCGTCGACCGTGTAGCGGCCGCTGGACATCTCCTCGTAGACGCCCTTGAGGGATTCGCCGTCCCCGCTGAAGAACATGTCCAGGAAGTGCGCCCGGTCGAAGCGTGGCGCCCAGTAGGTGGAGTTGTCCACCGCTCGGTTCGGTTCCTTGATGGTGTTGCGCTTCGGACCGGGCGCGGAGGTCGGGTAGCGGGGGTCGACCTGGTCGCCGAAGTCCACGAGGAAGGAGAGGATCTGGTCGCTGCCGGTCAGCCCGTACTCGGCCCACTGGCCCGGAGCGACCCGGACGGCTCGAGAGCCGTTGCGGTTCTCAACCTTGGCCTCGCCGGAGATGACCTTCTCCACCGCCTTCTGGTTGAGGTCGCGGCGGGCGTCGGCCACCGGGTCGGAGCGGTCGTCGGACTTGGGGGGTGCGCCGTCGGCACCGGGTGAGGAGGTGGTTGACGGTGAGACCGGATCGGAGCCGGGAGCGGCATACGCACTCACGGGGGCGAGCACGACGGCGCCGGTGACGGCGAGCGCCATCGCGCGCCGCATCCGCCGTGGAGGGGTAGTGGAATTCAAGGGTTCTCCTTAGTGAAATGTCCCAGCTGGGCGGAGCTCCGTGATGGAGGCCGCCGTGGCGAACCTGTTGCCTAAGCACACGTTCTGGGAGGACGGTAACACCGCGCTTCACCGGTTTCCCGCCTTGTTTTCACTACGAGCCACTTTTTCTATATCCCCTAGCCGAAATGCGGCCGGCTTTGTATAGTGCGCGGCTGCGGTCAGGGGTAGGTGTCATCCTGGGTGGCGCCCATCCGCGCCCCCCCCCCTGACGGCCGCCGGCGGCAGCGATTAGGGGGGGCGCGGATTCCTGCAGGCTTCAGCGGCGTGCTTCGAAGACGCGGTTGAACGGCGTCTGGGCCACGCGGCGGAAGGATGTGAACCCATTGCGGTGGAACAGGTACGCCCACGTTTCGTCCGGGACCTGATTGCCGAGGGCCGTTGTGCCGCCGGCCAGCGCCGAAGGGGTGCAGAGCATCGCCGAGCTGGGGTAGAACAGCCGCGCGGCGAACAATCCCGCCGCGTCGTCGGGGCCCTCGGCGGTCATCGGTTCAACGGCCATCACGGAGCCGTCCTCGGCCACCTGCCGGGCAGCGTGCGCGATCACCCGTTCCGGGTCCCCCATGTCGTGAAGGGAGTCGAAGAAGGTGATCAGGTCATACGGCCCTCCCCCGTACTCGGCTCCGGAGGCGTTTTCCATCCGGATCCGGCCTGCCACTCCTTCTGCCGCCGCCTTCTTGGCCGCCGCGTCCAACGAGCCCTGGTGCAGGTCGACCGCGACGAACCGCGAGGCCGGGTACTCGGCAGCCATGAGCGTCAACGCCGTCGCATGCCCGGCGCCGATGTCGGCAACACTGGCGCCTGCGGCCAGTTTGGACTCGATCCCCGAGAGCGCCGGAAGCCATTGGCTGAAGAGGCACGCACGGTATACCGGACCGAACGAGCGGTCGAAGCCGTCGAACAGCCCCGGATTCTGGTCTCCCCAGGCCAACGCTCCGTCCGAGCTGAACGCGGCGTCGATGCGTTGCTGCCCCTGGACCGTGGCGGCAAGCACCTCGGTGAGGCCGCCAAGGTATGCCGGTGATTCCTCGACAGCCAGAACCATGCCCTGTTCCGGCGAGAGGCTGTACCGGCCGTCGGGATCCGCGGTGATGTATCCGGCCAGGGACTGGCCCACCAGCCATTCCTGAAGCAGGCGTTCGTTGGTGCCGGTCCGCCCAGCCAGTTCGCCTGCACTCGCGGGGCCGGCGGAGAGGGCCCGGTAGAGGCCCTGCCGCACCCCCAGATGGACTGAGACGACCCCCCACGCGCCTGCAAGCTCGGTGGCCAGCTGTGCGGTCAGGGCGTTCAGCTCGGTTTCATTGATAGTCACGGAAACTCCTTTGTTGAGGTGGTGGAACCACGGTCGCAGGAGACCCTTGCAGGTCACGCACCATCGGCTGACAAACCGGCATGCCACCCCGACGGTCACCTCACTGACGGGTGGCGCCTCGGCTTCCGGCCGCCTCGCGCGCCTGGGGAACGGCGGTGCCGAGCGCGTAGGCAATTGCCTCGGACCGGGTCAGCGCCGAGCCAATGGCCACGCAACGCGTGGTGTCCGACGGACCGAGGCAGCGGGCCAGATGCACCCACCGCTCCGCGGCGCGGTCTGCCTCTGGGCCTCCGACAACCGACGCTTCGGGTGCGCACTCGGCCGCGGACAGCAGGACGACGGCGGGCCGGGGCCGATCGAGGTCGGTGAGCAGTTCGGCCAGCAGGCGCAGCGTGGTCCACTGCTGGACCCACATGCCCGAGCGCTGCCAGTGCTCGATGACGGCAGGGAACGCCGCGGCCGCACGGCCGTAGTCCCGCCCCCGCATGGCGCCGGAGAGAAGGGAGACCATCGCAACGCCTTCTACGTAGCCCGCCTTCACGGTCCGGGCGGCTGCCACCGCCTCCTCCAGAGCGGTGGCAGCCCTGTCGGGGTCGTCGACCAGCGCCACCTCCCCGTCGACGAAGTAAGCGAACGAGCGTCCGGCGGGGCAGCCAACGGCGGCCGCGAGCCGGACACAGGGGGTCACGGCGTCGCGCGCGCCCTCGACATCGCCGCGGTACAGCCGGGCCAGGGCGATGTCCGCCAGCAGGATGACCCTCCACAGCGGCGAGACGGACGGGGCATCGAAGGCTTCACGGGCAAGTCTTTCCGCCTCGAGGTAGGAGCCCCTGAAGATCGCCACGATGTTCGCCGACGCCGGGCACAGCCATGCCCGTTGTGAGACCTGCGGGTGGGCCTTGAGGGTCTGCCGCGCTGCAACCAGGAGCCGCTCCGCTTCATCGAGATCACCCTGCAGGCAGGCGGCCTGCGCAGCCGCGCTCTGGACGGCCACGGAAAGGGGATGTCCTGCCAGGTCGGGATGGACCGCCAGGGCCCGGGCCCAGGGCCACAGTTCGGACTGTTCGTGGATCTGCGCGTAGTTCGCCAGGGCGACTGTGATCCTTGCGGCCGCCGTGAGGTCGGACCGGCTGATACATCCCTGCCACGCCGTGCGGATATTGGGCAGTTCGGCTTCCAGGATTCCGACCCACTGCGCCTCATCGGGTCCCTCGAGAGCACCCTCGGCTTCCTCCACGAGTTCCACGACCCACGCGGTGTGCGAAAGCTCCGCACCGCCGGCCGCCGTATCCGCCGCGAGCCGTTCGGCGGCGTAGGCGCGGAGGGTCTCGAGCAACGAGTAGCGGAGGCGTCCACTCCTGTCCTGGCGGACCGAGACCATGGACGCGTCGACCAGACGGGTGAGGGCCTTGACCGTCGAGCACCCGGCAAGGGTCCCGCCGGCGACCCGCTCGGCGGCCTCGAGGGTGAACCCACCGTCGAATACCGACAGCCCGGCGAACATCGCTCTTTCCGGAGCCGTGAGCAGCGCGTAGGACCTGTCGATGACTGTCCGCAGCGACGACTGCCGCGGCAGGGACAGCAGATCCAGCCGGTCGTCGAGCCGGTCCCGCAGGCCCATCACACCAAGGGTCCGCACCTGACCGGCGGCGAGTTCGATCGCCAGGGGAAGGCCGTCGAGGCGGCGGCACAACTCGTCGACGGCGGGAAGGGTTCGCTCGTCAAGCGTGAAGTCATCCTGGACCCGCCGCGCGCGTTGTTCGAAGAGCCGCGCTGCCACCGATCGATGCCCCTGGGCCGGCGCCTCCGTGGAATCCTGTGCTTCGTTGTGGGTGGAGAGCGGTCCCAGCGGAACCACCTGCTCGGACCGGAGCCCAAGCCGCTCCCGGCTGGTGGCCAGGACCGTCAGGGCAGGGCCATCACTGAGCACCCGCTCGAGGAGGTCCGCGACCTCGCCGAGCAGGTGCTCACAGTTGTCGAGCACCAGGACAAGCCGCCGGGTCCTCAGGTAATCCACGAGGATTTTCCCGAGCGGTTCCTCCGGGCCCGGACGAACGCCGAGCATGCCGGCAAGAACCGGGTCAATGCTGTCACCACGGCGCAGGGACGAAAGCTCCAGCACCACCACGGGGAACGCATCGGGGTCCCGTGCCATGGCGGAGACAACTTCCATGGCCAACCGCGTCTTCCCCACCCCTCCCGTGCCGGTCACCGTCACCAGCGGTGACACGGCCATGGCGTCCCGCACCCGCCGCAGATCGGCATCCCGGCCGAGCAGCGGGGCCGGAGGGCTCAGCCAGGCCCGCGGAGGCCGCGGGGCATTAGTGGTAGACCTACCGCGCTGCGGTTCCAGAGCGGGGTGCTGCGCCAGGATGTTGGCTTCCAGTGCGCCGAGCTCCGCCGAAGGATCCAATCCGGCCTCTTCGGCCAGGCGCGCCCGGTATCCGCGGAGCGTATCCAACGCCTCGGTGGGTTTCCCGCCGCGGTACAACCCCAGGGCCAGCAGGCGGTGCGGCCTCTCGCTCAGAACATCCTGCGCCGTCATCCGGCGCAGGTCCGGCAGCGCCTCGTCGTACAGCCCTGCCGCGAGGCGGGCTTCGACCAGATCCTCGGTGATCCTCCGGTGCAGTGCATCAAGATGGAGCTGCTCTGCGGCCAGCGCGGAATCCGGCCAGCCGGGCAGACCGGCGAACTCCTGCAGCGGCCGGCCCCGCCAACAAGCCAGTGCGCGGAGGAGCAACGAGACAGCGGAGGCCGGACGGGAATCCAGCGATTGTGCTGCGGCAGCCACGGAGGAGGTCACCTCGTCCACGTCGACGTCGCTGCCTGTCATCGCCAGACGGTAACCGCCAGGGGTGCGCAGCACCGGGCATTCCAGGTCAGGGGCCGCCTGTACCCACGATGCACGCAGTCTCGAGATATGGCTTTGGAGACCGTTGCGTGCATCCCTCGGCGGATTATCCCCCCAGACGGCATCGATGATTGCGTCCTCGCCCACGGATGCCCCCCGGGCGACGAGCAGGAGTGCCAGGACGGCCCGGCGGCGGAGGCCCCCGAGGGGGAGCAGCCGCCCCCGAACGGTCACTGCCAGCGGTCCGAGCAACCGGTAAGCCACGCGGCCGTCATCGTGCGGGCGTTCCCTCACCTGGCTGGTCCCGAAATCGTGCTCCATGATCTTTCCGACGCCGCGCTGTGGAGCTTCAATCGTCGAACCGCATTCCGAGGGCGTCAATAGGGGCGCGACGTCAAGGCTCCTCGTCTCGTGAAGGTGGCATCATGCGTGCGTCCGCTGGTCTTCAGTAGTGTGGGGAAGACGAGTTTCTCCACAGGGAACGGCACTGCGGGCCCGGTGGGCTCTCCTCCAGCCGAAAGGGATTTCCATGCATGAGGTTCAAGCCGTCGTCGTACGGGCCAAGAACGGGCCCGCCGCCGTTGAGACCATCCTGGTTCCCGATCCGGGGCCCGGTGAGGCGCTGGTCGACGTGCTCACCTGCGGGGTCTGCCAGACGGACCATCACTACAAGGTCGGTGCGGTGGGCGACGATTTCCCCTACCTGCTTGGGCACGAGGCGACCGGCGTCGTCTCCGCGGTCGGCGAGGGCGTCACGGAGGTGGCCCCCGGGGATCGGGTGATCCTGAACTGGCGTGCCGTGTGCGGGCAGTGCCGGGCCTGCCGCAAGGGCCAGCCCTGGTACTGCTTCAACACCCATAACGCCACGCAGAAGATGACCCTGCTCGACGGCACCGAGCTGTCCCCCGCACTGGGCATCGGCGCCTTCGCCGAGAAGACCCTCGTCGCCGCGGGACAGTGCACGAAGATCGAAGGCGACCTTGCGGAGCATCAGTACGCGGCCGTGGGCCTGCTCGGCTGCGGCGTGATGGCCGGCATCGGCGCGGTGCTCAACACCGGTGCCGTGCAGCGCGGCGAGTCCGTGGCCGTCATCGGCTGCGGCGGTGTCGGTACGGCCGCGGTCGCCGGGGCTCAGCTGGCCGGCGCCACGACGATCATCGCCGTGGACCTCGACGACGACAAGCTCGCCACCGCCCGCTCCTTCGGCGCGACGCACACCGTGAACTCCAGGGAACAGGACCCCGTCGAGGCGATCCGGGAACTCACCGGCGGCTTCGGCGCCGACGTCGTCATCGACGCCGTCGGGATCGCCGCCACCTTTCGGCAGGCCTTCGAGGCGCGCGATCTCGCCGGGCGGTTGGTCCTCGTCGGCGTCCCTGACCCCGGCACCACCTGGGAGATTCCGCTCGACCAGGTCTTCGGCCGCGGCGGATCGATCAAGTCGGCCTGGTACGGGGACACCCTGCCCTCCCGGGACCTGCCCATGCTGGTGGATCAGTACCGGCTGGGCCGGCTGGACCTCGACGGCTTCGTCTCGGAGCGGATCGGACTCGGCGACGTGGAGCCCGCCTTCGAGAAGATGAAGACCGGCAAGGTGCTGCGCTCCGTCGTGGAAATCACCGACAGCCGATCGGCCTCCGCTGCCGCAGCCCAGACGGAGGCCGCACGGTGAGCGCCGGTCCGGCATCCCCGCGCACCGACGCCACGGGCCGGGTCCGCGTCGAGCACCTGGTGACCTCCGGAACGTTCTCCCTCGACGGCGGCACGTGGGAGGTGGACAACAACGTGTGGATCGTCGGTGATGATCAGGAATGCGTGGTGATCGACCCCGCCCACGACCCTCAGGCCGTCGTGGACGCCGTCAACGGACGCACCGTCAAGGCGGTCCTGCTCACCCACGGCCACGACGACCACATCCGGGCCGTCCGGGACGTCGCGGCGAGGCTGGGCGCGCCGGTCCACCTGCACCCGGCCGACACCATGCTGTGGGAGCAGGTGCATCCGGACACCGCCGCCGACGCTGAGATTACCGACGGCGACGTGTTTTCCGTGGGCGGGGTGGAACTCACCGCCCTGCATACCTCCGGCCACTCCCCTGGGTCGGTCTGCTTCCGGGCTCCCGGCCTGGGACCCGACGGGGTGCTCTTCTCCGGTGACACCCTCTTCTCGGGCGGGCCCGGCGCCACCGGGCGGTCCTACAGCGACTTCGGCACCATCATCGAGTCGATCCGGACCCGGCTGCTCACCCTCCCGGCGGCCACCGAGGTGCTGACCGGCCACGGCGACTCCACGACCATCGGGGCGGAGGCCCCGCACCTGCAGGAGTGGATCGACCGGGGGCACTGACGCCCGGGGCCCGTCACATTCCACCAACGAAGCTCCATCCCTTCTCCGGGCCGGATGCCGTACCTATGGTGAAGTTATCGGACTGGAACTGAACCCACGTCCGAGACCGGATGGGGTGCTGACGGAGGCAACCCATCGGCGCGCCCATTGACCTTCACGATCAGATGGGACACGAGATGGAAAATACGGATTCGGTCTTCAGCTTTGGCCTCCCCTGGGAAGACGCGTTCGGTTACTGCCAGGGGTTGCGGGTCGGGACTAACTTGAGGATATCCGGGCAGCTGTCCCACGATCTGGAGGGCAACTTCCTTCACGTCGGAGACTTCGGCGCGCAGGTCCGGGTGACGTTCGAAAACATCGACCATGTACTGGCGCACTTTCATGCCAGGCGCGACCAGATCGTTGAAACGAACGTCTTCCTGCGGGACTTCCGCGAGAACTTCGCCACCTTTGGAGCGCTCCACAAGGAGTATTTCGGCGACTACCGGCCCGCCAGCAATGCCTGGGGCGTGACCGATCTGGCGCTTCCCGACCAGCTGGTGGAGATCGCCGCCCACGTGGACCTCACGAAGTAGGACGAAAGAACCCAGACGGGATCCGCCCACATACCTGCAGGAGGCGCCGGCCGCGCGCCAGGCCTGCGCGGTGTCCGTGCGGCGCAGCACCTTGGAGGTTTCGCCCCGGGCGTGACTAAATGGGAGGGAGCGGCCCAGCAGGGCGCTCCCGGACGATGGGTGCCGTACCCGGTGTGCGACAAGACGGCCCGGAGGAGTCTGTGATGGCGTGGATCGTGCTCGTGATTTCCGGTGTCCTGGAGGCGGTCTGGGCGACGGCGCTGGGCAAGTCGGACGGCCTGAGCCGGATGGGGCCGACCATCGTCTTCGTCGTCTCCATCCTTGCCAGCATGGCCGGCCTGGCCTATGCCATGCGCACGCTGCCCGTAGGCACGTCCTACGCCGTGTGGGTCGGGATCGGCGCGTCGCTGACGATCATTTACGCCATGGCCACCGGAACCGAGCCGGCGTCGCTGCTGAAGATCGTCTTCCTGACGATGATCATCGGCGGCATCATTGGGCTCAAGCTCATCCACTGACCGTACTGTTGGCGGTTCGGTCCTTCCTTCGGACCCGTGCTGGGATGTCCGGGACAGGCGTGGACGCGCGTCGGCCCTCTGGGCGCCGGCCGGGAACAGCCCGGCCAGGAGATTTTCGACCCGGGCCCGGACGTCATCACGGATGGCGCGGACCTCCTCGAGGGGCCGGCCCCGGGGATCGGCCAACTCCCAGTCCTCGTAGCGCTTGCCGGGAAAGTCCGGGCACACATCCCCGCCACCTATGGTGATCACGACATCGGAGGCCTGGACCTGCTCGGTGGTCATGAGCTGAGGGACGGCCTGAGAGATGGCAATTCAAGGTACCCGGCCGCCATCTGGGACCGGCCGGCGTTGGCTTCGGTTCCTCCCCCATCCCCAGTTCCGCGGAATGGGCGACACTAAGGGGATGATCCTGAAAGTGGTGGTGCTCTTCGCCCTGGCCGCGGTCGCTGAGATCGGCGGGGCCTGGATGGTGTGGCAGGCGGTGCGTGAAGGCCGCCCCTGGTGGTGGGCGGGCATCGGCCTGATCGCGCTGGGCGTGTACGGCTTCCTAGCGACCCTCCAGCCCGATCCCCACTTCGGGAGGATCCTGGCCGCCTACGGCGGGGTGTTCGTGGCGGGCTCGCTCGCCTGGGGCGTCGCGCTCGACGGCTTCCGGCCGGACCGGTGGGACATCCTCGGGGCCGGCGTGTGCCTTGCCGGCGTGGCCATCATCATGTTCGCGCCGCGGGTCCCTGTCTCCTAGCGGCGGAGGGCGCTTCAGGGCGCGGGGCCCGGCTGCGCCGCCGGGAGGGCCGCTGCCGGGAAGCACGGTCGGGTGCGTCCCCGGCAGCGGCGTCGTGGGCCGGCGGGCTATCCGGCGAGTGGAGCCGCCCGGCGGAGCCTGGCACTGAACAGCAGGTCGTCAACCTCCTCCAGTGCCCTAACGGCCTCGCATAACCGGCTCTGGGCCGTGCCCGGACCGGCGTCCTTCCCGCTCGCCTCCGCCTTCTCACAGGCAAGGCGCGCATCGAGGAGGATCTGTACCCGCCGCAGCCGCAGCGTCTCCAGTTCTTCGAGATCACCCGCCCGGCCCTGCTCCCGGCCTTCCGCGGCCTCCTGCAGGTCGATGACGTCGGCGCTCAGCGATTCCATAGGGATATGGTCCTGCACCCCGGCACCATCCGCAACAACCGAATCACCTGTAACAGGGAAAAGTTTTTTGCCGGAAAACAGCCGTAACATGCAGAACAAGGTAAGGCTGCTGAATATTTTTTGGTTATTTCCCGAAACAACCAATCCACTTTGCAGGGCCCGCCGAACACCCTATAAGCACATCCCAAGATGTGCGCTCACCGCACAGTGAAGGAAATTGATCTCCATGAACAAGAACATGCGGCTCCTCGCAGTACCCTCCCTCGCCCTCGGCATGCTGGCGCTCTCCGCCGCCCCCGCCCTGGCGGCGGACGGCTCCTACTCCTCCACCCTCGGCCAGCTCAACGGCAGCACCGGCGCAGGCACCATCACCGTGGATGTCACCGGCGACAAGGCAATGGTCAACCTGCAGGTCTCCGGCCTGGCCGAGACCTTCATGGACGGGCCCTACCCCCACGTCCAGCACATCCACGGCGGCGCCGAGGGTGTCTGCCCGACCCCCGCAGCCGATGAAAACGGCGACGGTGTCATCAGCACCACTGAAGGCGCACCCTCCTACGGCGGCATCCTCACCACGCTGACCACCTCCGGCGCCACCAGCCCCGAAGAGGGCCTGAACGTCAAGCTCGGCGGCCAGGGCGGCAGCTACACCATCCAGCGTGAGATCGACCTCAACGCCGAGACCAAGGCCTCCCTCGAAGCCGGCACCGCCGTCGTCGTCGTCCACGGCCTTGACCCCGCAACGCTGAGCCCCGAAGCCCAGGAAGCCAAGAGCGACCTGACCCCGGACCTTCCGCTGGCAGCAACCTCACCGGCACTGTGTGGAACCCTTGTCGCCTCGCAGATGGGCGCGATGCCCAACGGTGGCGCTGACACGGGAGCCACCCAGGAGACCGGATCCAACGTCGGCGCCCTCGCCCTCGGCGGTGGCCTCGTCCTGGCCGCAGCAGCAGGCGGAACCTACATGGTCCGCCGCCGCAGCGCCGATCAGGCCTAAGCAACACCGCACGATTGACGCTTACCTCTGACAGAGCGTCGACACCGGCCACCGCAGTGTTCCCCCGCTGCGGTGGCCGGACCGTTTAACCCGATAATCCCCGCCGCCACTCCCCGGAAAGGACCGCCATGACCGAACTCTCCGCCGTCGCACTGATCTGTTCCCTCTCGCCTTCCCCTGCACCCTCAAGCAGCGATCGGATGGCCCACCACGTCCTTGATCAGCTGGCCCTCCATGGCGTCACGGGATCCACCGTGCGCGTCGTGGATTACAACGTACTGCCCGGTGTGCAGACGGATATGGGCGCCGGCGACGACTGGCCCGCCATCCGGGCCCAGATCCTCGCCGCCGACATCCTGGTCCTCTCCACCCCCATCTGGATGGGCCACCCGTGCAGCATCGCCCAGCGGGTGGTGGAGCGCCTCGACGCCGAGCTTTCCGAAACCGACGACGCAGGCCGTCCGACCATGTACCAGAAGGTGGGTGTGGTCGCCGTCGTGGGCAACGAGGACGGCGCGCACAAGACCATCGCCGACATGCTGCAGGCCCTGAACGACGTCGGCTTCAGCATCCCGGCCCAGGGCGGCACCTACTGGGTCGGCGAGGCGATGCAGACGGTCGACTACCAGGACCTCGACGCCGTACCGGAGAAGGTGGCGGCCACCACGGCCGGTGTCGCCCGCAACGCCGCCCACCTAGCCCGCCTGCTCCGCGACCACCCCTACCCGGCCGGGTAACGCCCGGCGGGCTCAGCCCCGGTAGACCTGCACCACCGAGGGCCGGGGAAGCGCACCCTGGCCGGGGGCCGGCTGAACGCCGGCGGGCACGTAATCCGGGAACCGGGACACCTGGGCCGCCCAGGTGCCGTCCTCCCCCGGGTGCTGGACCGCAACGAAGACCGAGCGTTCGTCGTCGTGGATGATGGGCCCGCAGGTCTCGGCGTCGCGCGGCACGGCAAGGAACTGCTCGACCCGCCCCCGCTCGGCGCCGTCGAGGCCCACCTTGAACAGGCCGTCGCAGTAGCCGATGGTGCCCGGCTGACCGTCCGTGGAGATCCACAAGTTGCCCACCGAATCGAAGGCGAGGTTGTCGGGGCAGCTGATCGGGGAGACCTTGTCTGCGGGATATCCGCTGAAGTACGCCGTAGAATTCTTCGCCGGGTCGCCGCACACCAGCAGCAGGTTCCAGGTGAAGCGCGTGGCCGTGGCGTCCCCGCCGGCCTCCGTCAGCTCCACCACGTGGCCGTCGCGGTTGGCGGTCCGCGGGTTCGCCTCGTCCGCCGCCGCGTTGGTGCCGGTTCCCCGGTTGGTGTTGTTGGTGCAGGCCACGTACACCCTGCCGGTCGCCGGGTTCGGTTCGACGTCCTCGCACCGGTCCATCTTGGTGGGGCCCACCTTATCGGCGGCGAGGCGTGTGAAGACCGCCACCTCGGCCGCGCTCATCCCCGGCACCGCCGATTCGTTGTCCAGCAGCAGCGGCAGCCACTCCCCGACGCCGTCGAACGCGCCGTCGGCCGGCAGCGCCCCGGTGCCGTTGATCTCGGGCACGGAGTTGCCTTGGAACCGCGCGACGTACAGCGAGCCCTGGGAGAGCAGTGACATGTTCGCGCGCCGGGCCTCGGGGGTGTTCCCGGGCTGGACCGGATTCGTGGAGACGAACTTGTAGAGGTAATCGAACCGCTCGTCGTCCCCGGAGTAGGCAACCACCCGGCCGTCGGGAGCGACGGTCACGTTCGCGCCCTCGTGCTTGAAGCGCCCCAGCGCCGAATGCTTGCGGGGGGTGGAGGTGGGATCGAACGGGTCGACCTCCACGATGTAGCCGAAGCGGTGCTTCTCGTTCTCGTAGCCCGGTATCCGCGTATCGAAGCGGGCCTCATCGAGTTCCCAGCGGCGGACGGTGGGCTTGGAGCCGAGACCGTACCGGCGGTCCCCGGCGCTGGTTCCGGCGCTGACGAAGTACCCGTTGAAGTTCTCCTCGCCGGAGAGGATCGTGCCCCACGGGGTGGTGCCGCCCGCACAGTTCCCCAGCGTGCCCAGCACCGTGCGGCCGGCCGGGTCGTCGATGGTTTTCACCAGGTCGGATCCCGCGGCAGGACCGGTGAGTTCGTAGGGGGTCGTGGTGAGGAAGCGCCGGTTTCGGGGTGCGCCCTGAACGTAGCTCCACGGCTTCGCCGTGTTCTTGCGTTCAAGCTCGACGACGGACAGCCCATGGGCAGCCTTGCCGATCCCGCGCACCTCGGCGGGGAGAAGGCTCGGCGGCACCATGATGGCCTCGTTGGTGTACTCATGGTTGGCGAACAGGACCGCACGGCGTCCCTTGCTGCCGGGCAGGGTGAGGATGTCGGTGTAGTCGCAGTTGTAGCCGAACTGGAGGGCCTGAGCGGCCGCGCTCTGGTTTCCGGCGTCGAAGGCGGGTGAGTTGGAGAACAGCGGATCGCCCCAGCGGATGACCGGCTTCCAGGTGAAGCCGGCAGGAACCGTCATGTCATCGATCAGGGCGTCCACGGGCGCGATGGGCGTGAAGGTGAGCTTGCTGCGCGGCCCGCCCAGGGCGACCGCCTGTGGAAGCCCCGTCCCGGGCCCGGCGGCCGAGCCCACCAGCAGGGTCAGGGCCCCCGCGGCGCCGGCGCCCAGCAGGTTACGCCGGGAAAACTCGGCCGAGACGACGTCGCGGAAGTAGTTGTTCTCCGAGGTGTTGCAGACCGCAGACGCACAGGCGTTGTCGCACTTCAGGGCACAGGTGACGGCGCTTCGCTTGCCTTTGGTGTGTCCGAGCATGGGGAGCATCCGGCGGGTGGTTTCACTCATGGGGTGTGCCTTCCAAGGGGACGAACTGGCGTTGGACTCTCGTCCGACCTTGGCGGTGGAAACCGACCTCCTCCGTTCCCGCCGGTGAACGGGCAAGAAACCCTGACGAAACACTTGACCCACCGGTCTCATATGGAACACCCCCGCGTAACCGAAAGACCGGCCCGCACCCGGTCCGCTACGGTGGGCGCATGAAACGCATCGGCCTGCTCGGCGGGATGAGCTGGGAAAGCTCGGCGCTCTACTACTCGCTCATCAATGAGGGAGTCCGCGACCGGCTCGGCGGCCTGCACTCCGCCTCCTGCGTCCTGATCTCCGTGGACTTCGCGCAGATCGAACGCCTCCAGGCCCAGGGTGAGTGGCAGCGGGCGGGCGAGATCCTCGCCGGGGAGGCGCGGCGGATCGAGCAAGCGGGCGCCGACCTGCTGGTGCTCTGCACGAACACCATGCATAAGGTCGCGGCAGCCATCGAGGACGCAGTGTCCATCCCGTTTCTCCATCTGGGCGACGTCACGGCCCGTGCGGTCCTTGATGCAGGACTCCGGACGGTGGGTCTGCTCGGAACGAGATTCACCATGGAGCAGGCCTTTTACGTGGACCGCCTCGCCGCCCACGGACTCGAGGTGCTGCTTCCCGGCCCCGAAGACCAGGCGGTGGTGAACGCCGTCATCTACGACGAACTGGTGCTCGGTGACATCCGGGACGAATCGCGGCGCAGGTACCATGCGGTGATGAAGGACCTGGCCGGACGGGGTGCCGGGGGCATCATCCTGGGCTGCACGGAGATCGAGCTGCTGATCGGGCAGGGCGATTCGGAGCTGCCGGTATTCGCCACCACCCGCCTTCACGCGGAGGCGGCCGTGACGGCGGCCCTCGCCGGGTGATTCCGGGTCGCCTCAGCCCCCGGCCGCGGCGAGCACCCGGTGGACCCGCTCAAGCCGGTCAAGCCACCACTGCCGCCGGTCCGCCGGCGCGGCGAAGGCCTCCAGCAGAGCCGGGGACGCGGTGACCCGACGGACCGGGAGGAACCCGCCGTCGGGCACCAGCGGTTCATCGGTGACGTCGCCCTCCATGAGGGAGACCGTGGCGAGTCCGCAGGCGTAGGGAAGCTCCGGCAGCGCCGCGGCGAGGGCCACCCCGGCACGGATGCCCACGGAGGTGTCGAGCGCGGAACTGACGACGGCGGGCAGCCCCGCCCGGGCCACGAGGTCCAGCGCCCTGCGCACTCCCCCGAGGGGGGCGGCCTTGATCACAAGGAGGTCGGCGGCGTCCTCCCGGGCGACCCGCAGCGGGTCCTCCTCGCGCCGCACGCTCTCGTCGGCGGCGATGAGCACTGGCACCTCCCGCCGGCGCAGCTCATTGCGCACCGCGCGCAGCCCCGGGATGTCGGCCACGGGCTGTTCGGCGTATTCGAGCCGGTGTTGGGCGAGCTCGGTCAGCGCAGTCAGCGCCTCGCTTTCGGTCCAGCCACCGTTCGCGTCGACGCGGAGAGCCGCGGAGGGCAGCAGCCGGCGCACCTCGGCCACCCGGGAAAGGTCCTGGGCAAGGTCCTGGCCCCGTTCGGCGACCTTGACCTTCACCGCGCCGACGCCGTCGAACCGGGCGAGGATCTCCTCGACACGGGCCACGGGCACTGCCGGGACCGTGGCGTTCACCGGCACCTGCTGCCGCACCGGCTCCGGGAATCCATGCCACCCCGCCTCAAGCGCCGAGCGCAGCCAGCTCGCCGCTTCACGGTCTCCGTATTCGGGGAACGGGGAGAACTCGCTCCAGCCGACGGGCCCCTCGATCAGAAGCGCTTCCCGGACCAGCACGCCCCGGAACCGGACCCGCATGGGCACGGTGACGACGCGCGCACGCTCCCGAAGCTCTGCCAGCGGGGGGAGGAAGGGGGCGTGGGGGTCGGATGTGCTCACGCGTCTAGGCTACGTGGCGCTGGAGTGCCCGACGCGCCGTCGCTGCCGCCGAAACAGCAGCTCACCACGCTTTCATCCCCGCACAACGTGGTGAACTGCGGACTCGACGGGATGGCGGGGCAATTCAGGAACTTTCAGCCGGATATGGAACAGTTGGTGAATGACCTTGCAACGAGGACCTCTTCGGTGGACCCGTCGGCGGGCCAGGGCGGCACGCAGCCCCCAGCTGTTCGTTCTGGGCGCAGCGGCGTGCTTCACGGCCCTCGGCTGGACCTACTGGTTGTTCGTTCGGACCACCACCGGACAGTTCGCCGATGAATCGGCATGGGCGGAGGCCGATACCGCCGCCCCGGACGGCGCCCTGCCGTTTCTCCGCTTCCTCGACAACCTGCCGCTGATCTCCGTGGTCATCGCCGCGGCGACCCTCCTGTTCGTCACGCTGGTGCGGCGCCGCTGGGCCGCGGCGCTTCTAGCCCTCGGCGCCATGGCCGGCGCCAACCTCACCACCCAGATCCTGAAGAACATGGTGCTCGACCGCCCCGACCGCGGCGTGCCCACCCTCGATTTCAATTCATTACCCTCGGGGCATACGACGCTGGCGGCGTCCGCGGTGGCTGCGGTCTTCCTTGTGTCCTCGCCGCGCTGGCGCCCGCTCATTGCAGCCGGCGGCGGGATCTATTCGGTGCTGGCCGGCGCCGCGACCTTCGTCAACCTGTGGCACCGCCCGGCCGACGTGATCGCCGCCCTCCTCGTCGTGGGGGCGTGGACGCTCCTGGGCGGCCTGCTGGTGATGCGCACCGGCAACGAGTGGAACGTGTGGCCCGGCTTCGGCCGTCACTGGGCGTCGTCGCGCTGGTGGCTCGCGCTCTGCTGGGTGGCCGGCCTGGCAGGCCTGGTGCTGTCCGCGCTGCTCTATGTCATGGTGCAGCAGATTGGTCCGGCACCTATCCCCGGGACGGCGCGCGTGCCCTTGTTCTTCTGGGCCGGCCTTGCCTCGATCGTGGGCACCGGCTTCACCCTGGCCGGAGCGGCCGGCTGGCTCTTCACCTCTCAGGCCCGGATCACCGGGGACCGCCCGCACCCCCACAAAGCCGCCGCGCGGCCCGGCGCTCAGGGCTGACGGGAGAGCCACTTCCAATGGGCGAGGGTCCGGAGCCTGTCCAGCAGCACCCGTGACCGCTCCGGACCGTAGGGCAGGAGCGGGACCGCCTTGGTCATGTCGATGGAGGCCTCGTCCATGGCGATCTTGGTGACCCGGATGGCCGCACGCATCTTTTCCATCTGCGTGCCGACGAACCGCACGTCCACCGGCGCCCCATGCCCGGGAACGAAGACGTCGTAGAGGTCCTCGAGCGCCGTGATCTTTCCGAGCGTCCGGATCCAGTCGCTGGGAAACGAGTCCTCGAAGGCCGGGTCGGCGCCCTCTTCGACGAGGTCACCGGTGAAGAGCACGTTGCCGGCGCCCACCAAGAGGTCGTGGTCGGTGTGGCCGCGGCCGAGATGGAACAGGGTGACCTGGATGCCGCCCAGGTCGAGGTCCACCGGCTTGCCCTCGACCAGGCGGGTCGCTGCCGCGAGGTCGGTGTGCGGGCCTTTTCCGGCGGCCATCTCGGGTTCGACGCCGGCGACGAGGGCACGCTGCTGCTCGCCGCCCTCGAGCATTGCCTCGCTGCAGCGCGAGGTGGCCCAGATCTGCTCGACGCCGTGCGCGGCAAGGTAGCTGTTGCCGAAGTAGTGGTCGCCGTGGGCGTGGGTGATGACGGCGGCCAGCGGCAGGTCCGTCACCTCCCGGACCCTGCGCAGAATCTGCTCCGCCTGCCGGGGCCCGGCCCCGGTGTCGATGATCAGCCCGCGCTCGGAACCGAGGACGAAGCCGACGTTCGCGGCGAATCCGGGCAGTGAAAGAACGCGGATGCCGGGCGCCGGTTCCTGCCACGACGCTTCCTGCCCCGGGGCATCGGGTATAGCGGACACGAAGTTCCCTCTCCATAGGCGATGGACTTCCAGTCTAGGAGCCCCGGGCTCCGACGGGACTCATCCCACGGGGCCGTGGTGGGCCCAGTCCCCCGGCGGGAACTCCTGCCCCGGAAAGAACCCCGGGCCCGGCGCGGTGCCGGGACCCGGAGGATAGCCCTGCCCGGCCGGGGAGTTCGGGCGGTGCTGGCTCCCGAGCAGGCTGCGGGTCAGGGTGGCGCCGTCGGCCATCAGCTCCTCCACCGCGGCCCCGAGATGGACGTCGGAGACGTCGGCGCCGGCGAGCTGGGCCCCGAGAACCGCCCGGCGCACAAGCTCCCGGACGAAGGAGGCGGTGGTTCCTTCGATGCGCGCGGCGGCCGCGGCCAGCGCCTCCTCGCTGAAGCGGATCCTGCGTGAGTAAAGGCGGAGCAGCTCGATGCGCTCGCGCTCGGAGGGCAGCGGGATGTTCACCGCGAGATCGACCCGGCCCGGACGCTCGGCCAGCGCCCGCTCGAGCATGTCCACCCGGTTCGTCGTCAGGACGAAAGTGACGTCGGCGTCATCGTCCAGTCCGTCCATGGCATCGAGCACCTCGAACAGCAGGGGCTGCGGGCCGTGGCCGTAGCTGCGGTCCTCGGCGATCAGATCGCAGTCCTCAAGGACCACCACCGAGGGCTGAAGGGCGCGGGCCATCCGGGCGGCCTCGCTCACGAAGGCAAGGGTGCCGCCGGAGAGCAGGATCGCCGTCGTCCCCCCGGTCCTTCCGAGCAGGTAGCGCACGGTGTGGGTCTTTCCCGTTCCCGGCGGCCCGTACAGCAGGATTCCGCGCTTGAGGTGCTGGTCCAGGGCCTTGAGTGCCGCACGGTGCGCGGCGACGCCCACCGCATGCTCGGAGATCTTCTGCAGAAGGCCTTCGGGCAGGATGACGTCCGCCTCCCCGAGGGCCGGGCGGTGGTGGAAGGTGACGCCGGCGCTGCCCTGCCCGTAGTCGTCCATCGTCAGGGAGATCACCTGGCCCTTGAGCACGCTGTCGCTCTGCAGCTGCCGGCGCAGCTCGGCGAGGAACGAGTCCGTTGCGCCGGGGTCGGGCGAGAGGACCTCGAGCGATGCGGTCATCCGGCCGTACTGGGGGCTCGCGCTGCGCTGGAGCACGACCAGCGGGACCCCGTCCCGGGTGAACAGCCAGACGCCCAGCGCCACCGCCTGCCGCTGAGCGTCGGGCCCCACGGCCACGTTCGTGTAGTCGGGCTGGGAGAGCGGAAGCCGCGGGAAGAACTGCTGCTGCTGGAGCATGTCGCTCAGGGATAAATGGTGGCGCTGGTCTCCCCCGCCGATGCCGACAAGCCGGGCGTCCGGGTCCTTTCCGGCCTCTCCGGCCAGGACGATGTCGAGATCCACGAAGCGGTGGGAGGGAACCTGTTCGAGGACCACCGGAACCTCGGGTGCCGGGCGCCCGAGGTGTTCGCTCAGGAGCGGGACAAGCTGTTCACCCTGGGGACCGCGCGGTCCCTGCGCCTGCGCCAGCTCCACCAGGGCAGCGAAGTCGGACAGAAATTTCCCCATTGATTCATCCATGGGCAGAGACTACCAGCGGCGTTCCGTCGCCGAACGGCATGGTTCCGGCACCGGGAAATGAATTTCATATCCAATTAGCTCTAGTCACACCTGAAACATGTGGGCTACTTTCTTCAAATACCTGAATACGCCATATGAGGTAATTCCTTCCGCTCCAACCAGGACAGGTGACTATGGAACCCGGCGGAACACCACCCCGGCGGAACGTTGCGGTTTTCCTGGACATGGAGAATCTTTACGGCGGGGTTTCCGGGCACCCAACCTCCGTTCCCGTGGGCTCGATCATCAAGGACATTGGCCAGCTCGTCCGCGACAGCGGAGTTGGAGCGCTGACTGCGGTGGCCCGGGCCTACGCGAACTGGGGGCGGGCTGAGATGGGCACCTACCGCCGCCAGCTGCTCGGGCATGGCGTCGAGCCGGTTCAGATCTTCTCCTTCAGCCAGGACATCAAGAACGCAGCCGATATCGAGCTCGTGGTCGACGCGCTCCGGGTCGCTGCCGAGGCGCCGTGGATCGAGGTTTTCGTGATCGTCAGCGGAGACGGCGGGTATGTCCCGCTGGTGCGGCGGCTGCATGCGCTGGGCAAGTATGTGATCGTGGTGACGACCTCCGGTCCCGACGTCGGGGCCGTCAGCAGCATGCTCCGGTCGGCCGCGGACCAGTTCCACGTCGTCGCGGTTCCTGAGCCGCCTGCACCGGCGCCGGCGGCTGACGCACAGCCCGCGCCACCGCCGACCCTGGCCGAATACCGGGAGGCCATCCTCTCGCTGGTCGGTGCGGATCCCGAACTGCTCATCGACGGCCGGGTCAATGGGGCCCGCCTGGGCATGCTCCTGCGCAAGCGGTGGCCCGGAATCACGAGCAAGAGCTTCCAGTACCGGAGCCTTGGGGCCCTGGTCGAGGAAAACTGCGGCCTGCGCATGATCCGCCACGTCGAGCCGAAGCCCGTCCCGGAGATGGTTCCCGCCTGAGCTCCCGCGGGGCCGGCTCCACGGACTCCGCGAGGCCGGTCGCCGCCGCCGGGAACGCTCCGCTACAGGTCGGCCAGCAGCCGGGCGGGGTTCTCCATCGCGTCGGCCACGAACCGCAGGAACCCGCCGGCGGTCCCGCCGTCGCAGACCCGGTGGTCGAAGGTCAAGGTCAGCTCGGTGACCTTCCGCACCGCCAGCGCCCCGTCGACAACCCAGGGCCGGTCGATGATCCGTCCGACGCCGAGGATCGCCGACTCCGGGTGGTTGATGATCGCGGCGCTGCCGTCCACCCCGAAGACGCCGTAGTTGTTCAGCGTGAAGGTCCCGGTGGTCAGCTCCGCCGGAGTGGCCTTCCCGGCGCGGGCGGCTTCGGTCAGGCGGCGGATCTCGGCATCCAGGGCCCGGGCGTTGAGCAGGTCGGCCCTCCGGATGCTGGGCACCACGAGGCCGCGGTCGGTCTGGGCGGCAACCCCGAGGTTAATGCCCTCGACGGTCAGGAGCTCCTGGGAGCCGTCCTCACCGGTGAGGACGCGGGTATTGAGTTCGGGATATTTCGCCAGCCCGGCTACGACGAACCGCGCGATGAACGCCAGCAGGCCAGGGGCGCCGCCCTCGGACTTCAGCGAGGCCCGCAGGTCCAGCAGGGCGGTGGCGTCCACGTCAACCCACACCGTCGCCTCCGGGATCTCACGGCGGCTGCGCGAGAGGGTGTCGGCGATCGTCCTGCGCATCCCGCGCAGGGGGACGCGCTCGAGGACGGCAAGTCCGGACCGCTGGTCGGTGCCGGACGCCGGCTGCTCCGCCGTGGGCGCCTCCACCGCCGGCCGTTCCATCCCCGGCCGTTCTCTGTCCAGGGCGGCGAGGGTGCCGGTTCCGCGGCCGGCGAGCGCCGCCTCGACATCCCGGCGCAGGATCAGCCCGTCGGGGCCGCTTCCGGTGAGCTCCCGCAGCACCAGCCCGCCCTCGAGCGCCATCCGGCGGACCAGGGGCGAGATGCAGCGCACGGCCTGCACGGCGCTCCGCCCGCTGGTCGGCGCCGGGGCCGCGGGCCCCGGGGTGGCCTGGGTGGCCGGGCGCGGCGATGCACCGGCGGTCCGGCGCGCACGGGTCCGCTTCCCCGTGCTGCCGCCGGGGGTGCCGTAGCCGATCAGGACGTTCCCTGAACCCTGCTCCGGCTCCGGTGCTGCGGCGGCCGCGGCGGCGGTCGAGATGCCGGCCCGCTCCTCGTTCCGGTAGGTTTCGGCCTCCGGCCCGGCGCTGGTTCCGGCGACGGGGTCAACGCGCGGGGCGGCACCGGCGGCTGGCGGCTGGACGGCGGGCTCTTCTGCCGCCGGTGCGCCGGCGGCCCGGACGGAGATCAGGGGGGCGCCGACGTCGAGGGTCTCCCCTGCCGCCCCGTGCAGCACCGCGATGGTGCCGGCGTAGGGGCAGGGCACCTCGACGACGGCCTTGGCCGTCTCGACCTCGGCGACCGGCTGGTCGACGCGGACCTCATCGCCCTCCTTGACCAGCCAGTTGACCAGTTCGGCCTCGGTCAGGCCCTCACCGAGATCGGGCAAACGGAACACCTGCAGGGACGCCGGCAGCGCTTCGGTGCTCATTGCCCGTCCTCCCACTGCAGCTCGTCAACGGTGTCGAGGATCCGGTCGACACTGGGCAGGAAGTGATGCTCCAGCTTGGGTGCCGGATAGGGGATATCGAATCCGGTGACGCGCCGGACCGGCGCGGCCAGGGAGTGGAAGCACCGCTCCTGGACCCGGGCGACGATCTCCGCGGCGACCGAGGCGAATCCCGGAGTTTCGGCGATCACCACGGCCCGCCCGGTGCGGCGCACGCTCGCGCACACCGTCTCGTCGTCGAAGGGTACGAGAGAGCGGACGTCGATGACCTCAAGCGACCGGCCCTCCTCGGCGGCGGCCGCCGCGGCGGCCATGGCGGTGGGCACAGAGGGGCCGTAGGCGATCAGGGTCGCGTCGGTGCCGGAACGGGCGACGACGGCGCTGCCGATGGTCCGCGGCGCGGAGCCGTCCTCGAAGGTGCGGCGCAGCTCCCCGAGGTCGACGACCTCCTTGGACCAGTACAGCTTCTTCGGTTCGAGGAAGACGACGGGATCCGGCAGGGCGATCGCCTCGCGCAGCATGAGGTAGGCGTCGCGGACCGTGGCCGGGGCGAGGACCGTGAGGCCGGGGGTGTGCGCGTAGTAGGACTCGGAGGAATCGCAGTGGTGTTCCACCCCGCCGATGCCGCCGGCGTAGGGAATGCGGATGACCATGGGCAGCAGCACCCGGCCCTTGGTGCGGTTGGGCAGTTTGGCGACGTGGCTGACCACCTGCTCGAAGGCCGGGTAGGCGAAGGCGTCGAACTGCATCTCCACGACCGGGCGCATGCCGTTCATCGCCATCCCGACGGCCATGCCCATGATCCCGGCCTCGGCCAGCGGGGTGTCGAAGCAGCGCCCGGGGCCGAAGCGGGCGGTCAGCCCGTCGGTGATCCGGAAGACTCCGCCGAGGGGCCCGACGTCCTCGCCGAACATCAGCACCGAACCGTCCGCCTCCATGGCGTCGGCAAGGGCGGTGTTGAGGGCCTTGGCGAAGGTCACGGCCGTCGCCGCGGACGGGACTGTGGCCTCGGACTGGGCCGCCGACGGGTCGGCGGGCCGGTCGGGCGCCTTCACCGGGGCCGCCGCGCGTTCAGAGATCTGGGTCATGGCTGGACCGCCTCACGTGAGAGCTCGTCGCGCAGCAGGTCGGCCTGCTCCCGGAGCTGCGCTGTTTTCTGAGTGTAGACGTGGGCGAACAACTCCTGCGGGTCGACCTCGACGTCGGCGTTGAGCCCGGCGCGGATCGAGGCCGCGAGGGCTTCGGCGTCGGCGGCGAACCGCTCCTCCTCGGCGTCGTCGAGCAGGGACATCCCGCGCAGGTAGGTGCGCAGCCTGCTGATCGGGTCCTTCGGGATCCACTTGTCGACGTCCTCGGCGGACCGGTACCGCGTGGCGTCGTCGGCGTTGGTGTGGGCCTGCATGCGGTACGTGTGGGCCTCGATCAGGGCCGGCCCGCCGCAGCTGCGGGCGGAGTCGACGGCCGCACCGAGCACCGACAGGAGCGCGGCGAGGTCGTTGCCGTCCACCCGCTCCCCCGGCATGCCGTAGCCGATTGCCTTGTGGGCCAGGGACGGCGCCACGGACTGGCTCTTCAGCGGCACCGAGATGGCGTATTCGTTGTTCTGCACGAAGAACACCACCGGAACGTGGAACACGGCGGCGAAGTTCAGCGCCTCGTGGAAGTCGCCCTCGCTGGTTGCCCCGTCGCCGCACAGGGCAAGGACCACGGTGTCCTCGCCGCGCAGCTTGGCGGCGTGGGCGACGCCGACGGCGTGGAGCAGCTGCGTGGCCAGCGGGGTGGCCTGCGGGGCGACGTGCAGTTCGTAGGGGTCGTAGCCCGAGTGCCAGTCGCCGCGCAGGAGGGTGAAGACCTCCAGCGGATCCACGCCCCGGGTGATGACGGCGACGGTGTCGCGGTAGGTGGGGAACAGCCAGTCCTGGGACTGCAGGACGAGGGCCGCGGACACCTGGCAGGCCTCCTGCCCGTGGGAGGAGGGGTAGACGGCAAGGCGCCCCTGGCGTACCAGGGCGTTGGCCTGGTCGTTGATGCGCCGGCCCGAGATCAGCCGCGCGTATCCCGCCAGGAGGGCCCGGGGGTCCGGAAGCGCGTAGCGGGCGTCGGAGCGGGCCTCCCCGTGGTGGTCGATCAGCTGCACCGGAACCGGCGAGGGCAGCAGCTGCGTGTCGGCCCCGCCCTCCGTTCGGGTGGAGTCGCTGTTCGTTGGAATCGTCATGTCCGCCTCCGTTGGCCGTGTCCTCGACAGCGTCGGCGCCGCCCGCGGATCGCAGAAGGCAGTATTGGATGCTGTGTCACCTTAGTATCGCTTCGGGATGCATTTCGTATCCATCAAATGCGGAAAGTCTGGAAGGATTGACTCCTGAGGGGCCGGATCGGAGACGAACGGTGCATGTGAGCTGGATTACAGGAGCGGAGAGAGACAGATGGCCGATGGCCTGTTGGACGAGGTTGACCGCAGGATTCTGGCCGAGCTGACCCGGGACGGACGGCAGTCGGTCACTTCGCTCGCCGAGAACGTCCACATCTCACGGGCCCACGCCTACTCGCGGATCTCCCGTCTCACCGAAGAGGGGGTGCTGACGAAGTTCACGGCCCTGGTGGACCCAGTGAAGGCCGGGCTGAAATCCTCGGCGTATGTGACCCTGAAGGTGCGCCAGCACTCCTGGCGGGAGCTCCGGGAGAAGCTGAGGGAGATCCCCGAAATCCACCACATCGCCCTGGTCGGCGGGGACTTCGACGTGATCCTGCTGGTGCGCGCCGAGGACAACCTCGACCTCCGCCGGGTGATCTTCGACCGGCTTCAGTCGATGCCGGGCGTCCTCGACACCCAGACCTTCCTGGTGTTCGAGGACCTCGACACCCGGTAGGGCGCGGACCAGCTCCCGGTGTGCCTGGGTGCCGAGGTGCCGCGGGCTGCCGCGGCATCGAGGCACCCAGGCCGGTGCCGCTACCGCCCGGCGAAACGGGGCGCGCGCTTCTCCTGGAAGGCGGTGAACCCCTCGGCGTAGTCCGGCGTCCGGCAGAGGGCGGCCTGGGCCGCGTTCTCCTGGTCCACGGCCGCCCACAGCCCCAGCCGCCGGTCGCGGATCTCGGCTACCAGCTGCTTGGAGGCGCGGAAGGCCCCGGTGGCCCCCGTGGCCACCCGGGCCGCGGTGGCGCGGGTGGTTTCCAGGAGGTCGCCGGCGGGCAGCGAGCGGCTGAACAGGCCCGACCGCACGGCCTCGGCACCGCTCATCAGCTCGGCGGTGTAGATCAGGTCGAGGGTGCGGTGGGCGCCGAGGCGCTCGGTGAAGAGCCAGTGGCCGCCCGAGTCGAGGGTGGCCCCAAGGTTGGCGAACGGCGAACCGATCTTGGCGTTCTCGGCGGCGTAGACGACATCGGTGGCGATGAGCAGGCCCAGCCCGACGCCGAGGCACGCGCCCTGGGCGGCCGCGAAGGTCGGCGCCGGGAAGGCGGACATCTTCTTCAGCAGCGGGGTGACCAGCCCGGCGAGGTAGGCGTCGGCATCGTCGGTGTCCGGGGAGACCCCGGAGATGTCGCGGCCGGCGCAGAAGGCGCGGCCCTCCCCGCGCAGCAGCAGTGCGCGGACGGACCCGTCGGCGGCGGCCGCCTCGGCCTCGTCGTACGCCCGGGACAGGTCCGCGAGCGCCTGCTCGTCGAGGGCGTTGAGCTTGTAGGGGGCGTTGAGGGTGATCTCGGCGACGCCGTCGTTGAGCTCAAGCGAAATCATGGTGTCCTGCAGGGTCATGCCTCTCCTAGGCGTCGTAGTCCACCGACACGGCGTCGCTGGTGGGGCGGGCCTGACAGGTCAGGACGTACCCCTTGGCCAGTTCGTCGGGCTCCAGGGCGTAGTTCTCTTCCATTTCCACGGTGCCCGAGACGATCTTTGCACGGCAGGTTCCGCAGACCCCGCCGGCACATGCGAAGGGCACGTCGGGGCGCACCCGCAGGGCGGCGTTGAGCAGGGATTCCCGGGCGTGGGTGGGGCTTTCGACGGTGCCCTGCAGCCCGTCGAGGCGGAAGGAGATGGTGTAGTTCTCGCCGTTGTCGGCCGGCCGGACGGGCCGCCCGGTCTGGCCCTCCGGGCGGGCCGGTTCGCCGGTGCTGAACAGCTCGAAGCGGATCTTCTCGGCCGGCACGCCCCGCTCGGCGAGGGTGTCCCGGCACAGCTGCACGAGTTCGAAGGGCCCGCAGAGGAACCATTCGTCGACGTCATCCGTGCGCAGCACGCCCCCCAGCAGGGCCTGCAGCTTCTCGGCGTCGATCCGGCCCGAGAGCAGCGGCGAGATCCGCTGTTCGCGGGAGAGCACATGGTGGACGGCGAACCGGGCCGGGTAGCGGTCCTTGAGGTCGGCGAGGTCCTCGAGAAACATCACATCCATCGCCGCCTTGTTGGCGTAGATGAGGTCGAAGCGGACGTTCTCCCCGGCGGCGAGGACCGAGCGCGCAATGGAGATGACCGGGGTGATGCCGGAACCGGCTGCCACGGCGACGAAGCTGTTCTGGGTCGCGGTGTCGATTTTCTCGGGGTGGTTCAGCTCAGTCATTTCGTGCTTGGAGATGAACTGGCCCATGGGGCTCATCACGTCGAGCCGGTCCCCCGCCTTGAGGGACTCGTTGGCCCAGCTGGAAAACACCCCGCCCAAATCCCGCTTGATCGCCACCCGGATCTCCCCCGGGCGCGGTTCGGCGCAGATGGAGTAGCTGCGGCGCACTTCCTTCGGCTCGCCGTCGATGTCGAGCGTGGTCCGCAGCGCCACGTACTGGCCGGGAACGTAGTCGTATTTACCGGCCAGGTCCGCCGGCACGGCGAAGGTCACCTCGACGGCGTCCTCGGTCAGCCGGCGCACCTCGGCCACGGTGAGTTCGTTGAAGGCGGTGCGCCGCTTGTTGGTCGGGGCGAAGGTAACGGCCATGTCAGAGCACCTTGAAGTAGTCGAAGGGTTCCCGGCAGTCCTGGCAGACGTAGAGCGCCTTGCAGGAGGTGGAGCCGAAGCGGGTGAGCTCGCGGGTGTTCAGTGAGGAGCACTGGGGGCATTTAACGCTCAGGCCCACCCGCACGGGCCCGGCCGCCGCCTTCCCCGTGGGCGGGGCGATGCCGTACCGGTTCAGTTTGGCCTTGCCGTCCTCGGTCATCCAGTCAGTGGTCCAGGCCGGAGCGAGCACCAGTTCCACCCGGGCGTCCGCGTAGCCGTGGGCACTGAGGGCGGCGAGCACGTCGTCGCGGATGGCGTCCATGGCGGGGCAGCCCGAGTAGGTGGGCGTGATGACCACGGTGGTTCCGGTTCCGCCCGGACCGACGCGGGCGTCCCGGAGGACGCCCAGGTCCTCGATGGTGAGCACGGGGATCTCCGGGTCGCAGACGGTGGCGGCGATGTCCCAGACGGCGGCGGCGGCCGGATCGGCCGGCCGGTGCGCCGAGGTGGAGGTGCGGGTGTCGGTGCTCATGAGGGCTACCAGGAGGCGTCGGGGTGCTCGCGGGCGAGGACCTGGAGTTCGGCGAGGATGTAGCCGAGGTGCTCGCTGTGGATGCCGCGGCGGCCACCGCCCGTGGCGCCGGGCACGGCGGGGACCTCGACGTCGGCTTCGGCGAGCACCGCGGCGACCGCGGTATCGAAGGGCTCCCGCAGGCTGCTGGGTCGGACGGCCACGCCGCCAAGGGCATCGATCAGGGGCTCGTCCGCGAACAGTTCCTCGACGTAGGGCCAGGTCAGCTTCAGCCCGGCAATCATGCGGCGGCGGGACTCCTCGGTCCCCTGGGCCAGGCGCAGCACCCACTGGAGGCTGTGGTCGCGGTGGTAGTCGACCTCCTTGACGGCCTTGGCGGCGATCGCGGCGAGAGTGGCGTCGGGTGAGTGCTGAAGGCGCGAGTACAGCTCCCACTGGTAGTGGGCGACCACGAACTGGCGGGCGATGGTGCGGGCGAAGTCACCGTTGGGCTGTTCGAACAGGTGCGCGGAGCGGAACTCGGGCTCGCGGCGGAAGTAGGCGAGGTCGTCTTCGGTCCGGCCCGACGCGTGGCCGGCGTAGGTGAGGAAGGAGCGGGCGTGTCCGATGAGGTCGAGGGCAATATTGGCCAGCGCCACGTCCTCTTCGAGCTCGGGGGCGCGGGAGATCCACCAGCCGAGGCGCTGGGCGAGGATCAGCGAGTCGTCCCCGAGCCACAGCGCGTACTCCGCGGCCTCCGGGGAGGGCACGGCGTCCGAGGCGGCAATGTCCTCGGGGCGCAGCGCGTTGCCCGGGGTAATGCGGGTGGCGCTGGCGTTGGCCTCGCTCACAGGTGCTTCACCCCTTCGCTCTTGGTGTAGTAGGTGGCGTGCCGGTAGTCCTTGCCCTGCGGGGATTCGAAGAACTGCTCCTTCGCGGACGGGTCGCTGGTGATGATGGCCGAGGACGGCACCACCCACAGGCTCAGGCCCTCGTTGCGCCGGGTGTAGAGGTCGCGGGCGTTGCGCAGCGCCAAGTCGGCGTCGGGCGCGTGGAGGGAGCCGGCGTGGACGTGGGAGAGCCCGCGCGAGGACCGCACGAACACCTCCCACAGCGGCCAGGGCTGCCGCTTTTCCGCGGGCCCTGCGGCCGGGGCCGTCGAGCCGTCGTCGCCGGTTGTGGATCCGCCGGTCATGCTGCCTCCGTCGCTGTGGCCCTGCGGGCCTGCTTGTCGGCGTAGGCCGCCGCTGCCTCGCGCACCCAGGCGCCGTCCTCGTGAGCCTCGCGGCGGCGCTCCATGCGCTGGGCGTTGCAGGGGCCGCGGCCGGCGAGGACCTCCTTGAACTCCTCCCAGTCAAGCGGGCCGTGCTCCCACTTGCCGGTGTCCTCGTTGAAGCGCACGTCCGGGTCGGGAAGGGCGAGCCCGAGGGCCTTCACCTGCTCGGCGATCATGCCCACGAAGCGCGAGCGCAGCTCGTCGTTGGAGAAGCGCTTGATGTTCCAGGCCATCGACTGCTTGGAGTTCGGCGAGTCGTCGTCCGGCGGGCCGAACATCATGAGCGAGGGCGCATACCAGCGGTTGATGGCGTCCTGGGCCATGTCGCGCTGGGCCTGGGTACCGTTGGCGAGTTCGAGCAGGATCTCGAAGCCCTGCCGCTGATGGAAGGACTCTTCCTTGCAGATGCGCACCATCGCCCGGCCGTAGGGTCCATAGGAGGCCCGGCACAGGGGGACCTGGTTGCAGATGGCGGCGCCGTCGACGAGCCAACCGATCGCGCCGATGTCGGCCCACGTCAGCACGGGGTAGTTGAAGATGCTCGAGTACCGGGCCTTGCCGGCGATCAGGTCCTCGGTCATCTTGTCGCGCGGGGTGCCGAGGGTTTCGGCGGCGGAGTAGAGGTACAGCCCGTGACCGGCCTCGTCCTGGACCTTGGCCATCAGGATGGCCTTGCGCTTCAGGGACGGCGCGCGGGTGATCCAATTGGCCTCGGGCTGCATGCCGATGATCTCGGAGTGGGCATGCTGGGAAATCTGCCGCGTGAGGGACTTCCGGTACGCCTCGGGCATCCAGTCCCGCGGTTCAACGCGGGAGTCCTGGGCCATCAGCTCGTCGAACAGCTGCTGGCCGGCGGCGTCGACGTCCGGGCTGCCGTGCTGGGTCGCTGCTGGTGCTGCCATGGGGTCACCTCACTGTGCGGAACGTGCCAAGAATAATTACCGACCGTTCGTTCAGGATATGCGGCGTGCCGGGAGGGCGTCAACACCAAATCCTCCGCCGGGAGCCTGCCGGGCACCCCTCCGCGGCCCGGGTTGCGGCCCGCCAAGCGGGGCAACTGCGAGCCCGGGTCCCTCCGCGCGCTTCTGGCAAGATGGACCCATGACTGCCGAGACCCCCGTGGATGCCGTCCCCCGCCCGCCCGCCGCGAAGAAAATGCCGGTGGAGCGCACCCACCACGGCGACACCTTCACCGATTCCTACGAGTGGCTGCGGGAAAAGGACAACCCGGAGGTGACCGCGCACCTCACCGCGGAGAACGCCTACACGGAGGCCGTCACCCGCGGCCAGGAGCAGCTGCGGGAGCGGATCTTCACCGAGATCAAGAACCGCACCCAGGAGACCGACCTCTCGGTTCCGGCCCGCAAGAAGGGCTGGTGGTACTACTCGCGCACCGAGGAGGGCAAGCAGTACGGCATCCAGTGCCGCGTTGCCGCCGTGGACACCGGCGACCTCGCCGCCGACTGGACTCCCCCCGAGGTGGTGCCCGGCCGTCCGGTCGAGGGCGAACAGGTCCTCCTCGACGGGAACGTCCTGGCCGAGGGCAAGCCCTTCTTCTCCCTCGGCGGGCTCGCCGTCAGCGAGGACGGCACTCTCCTTGCCTACTGCGAGGACAACGCCGGCGACGAGCGGTTCACCCTGCGCGTCAAGGACCTCGAGTCGGGTGACCAGCTGCCCGACGAGGTGTCCAACGTCTTCTACGGCCTCGGCTTCTCCCCCGACGGCACCCGGGTCTTCTACACCGTCGTCGATGACTCCTGGCGCCCCTTCCAGGTCAAGGTCCACACTCTGGGCACCCCGGTGGAGGAGGATGAGGTCCTCTACCAGGAGGACGACGTCGCCATGTGGACCGGCTTCGAGCTCTCCGCCGACCGCACGCAGCTGCTGATCAGCGTCGGCTCCTCCGAGTACAGCGAATACCGGGTCCTCGACCTGATGACCCCGGGCGCCGAGCTGACTCCGCTGATCTCCCGGGACGAGCGGATCCTGTACGAGGCGGAGCCGGTGCGGCTGGACGGAGTGCTTCACTACGTCCTGACGCACAACCGCGACGCCAAGAACTCAATGGTGAGCCTGGTGGCCGCCTCTGAGTTCTCCCGTCCGCTCAAGGACCAGCAGTGGACGACGGTGGTCCCGCACGACGACGCCGTCCGGGTCAACGGAGCCGCGGTCACCCGCACCCACCTGGTACTCTCGGTCCGCCGGGACACCACGGAACGCGTCCAGGTCCTCGACCTCGAGGGCCTCGGGACGCCGGCCCAGGCCGCGGCCGCGGAGCCCGCCTTCGAGGAGGAGCTGATTACGAGCAACCTCGCCAATGCCGAGTTCGACTCTCCGATCATCCGCCTGTCCTACACCTCCTTCCTGACCCCTCCGCGGATCTACGACTACGTCCTGGCCACCGGGGAGCTGGCGCTGCGCAAGGAGACCGAGGTACTCGGCGGCTACCGGCCGGAGCGCTACGTGGCCGAACGCCAGTGGGCGAAGGCCGCCGACGGCACGCTGCTTCCGCTCTCGGTCCTGCGGCGGGCGGACCTGCGGCAGGACGGATCCAACCCGGCCCTGGTCTACGCCTACGGCAGCTACGAGGTCAGCATGGACCCCGGTTTTTCCGTAGCGCGGCTGTCCCTGCTCGACCGCGGCATCATCTACGTCGTCGCACACGTCCGCGGCGGCGGCGAGATGGGCCGCACCTGGTACGAGCAGGGCAAGAAGCTGAACAAGAAGAACACCTTCACGGACTTCGTCGACGCGACGGACCACCTGGTGACCTCCGGCTGGGTGGACCGGCGGCGCATCGCCGCGATGGGCGGCTCCGCGGGCGGCCTGCTCATGGGCGCCGTTGCGAATCTCGCCCCCGAGAAGTACCGGGCCATCGTGGCCCAGGTGCCGTTCGTCGACGCCCTCACCACCATCCTCGACCCGGAGCTGCCGCTGTCGGCGCTGGAGTGGGAGGAGTGGGGCAATCCGATCACCGACCCCGAGGTGTACCGGTACATGAAGGAGTACACGCCGTACGAGAACGTCCGCACCGCTGACTACCCGCGCATCGCCGCCGTGACGAGCTTCAACGACACCCGGGTGCTGTACGTCGAGCCGGCGAAGTGGGTTGCGGAACTGCGGGAGAAGACCACGGGCTCCGAGCCGATCGTGCTCAAGACGGAGATGGACGGCGGCCACGGCGGCGCCAGCGGCCGGTACGCCCGGTGGAAGGACGTGGCATGGGACTACGCCTTCGCCGCCGATGCCCTGGGCGCCGCCGAGGTCCGGCCCTTCGCCGACGCGCGGGACTAGGGCCTGCCGCCTGGGACGGCCTCCTCCTCCGTCGAGGACGCACTAATTACCGGAGGTTCGGCCCCGGGCAGTAAGTGCTGCGTCCTCGATGCGGCGCCGGGGGCACACTGCCCCATTCGCCGGGACCCCGCGGGCCGCTACCGGGGCTGGTAGGTGAGGCAGTCGGCGGCCTCAGCGCCCGGGCCGACGCGCACGTTCTCCGCATCGCACAGCAGGTGGTCGTTGAACTGGCACTCGGAGCGCTGGCAGGCACCGACGTGCGCCAGCACCTTCGGCAGCCCGCCGCTGGCCGACGTGTCGATGAACGTCGAGCAGCTAGCGTGCTCGGGGCTGCCGCCGACGGTGATGGCGAAGGCGGTGCAGTCGTGGTGGTGGTTGAAGGAGCAGGTTTCCACATCGCACGCGGAAACGTTGGCTACATGGTCCGTCATGACTTCCTCCTGGGTGGGCACAATCCGGGAATTCCAGGTGCCGGCGACGCCGGAGGTCCGGCGGCCACAGCACACCCTTCTTCCGAAAAACCTAGCACCGCTGGAGGGCTTTGAACCCGGAGAATATGCGCATTTTTACCTGACCTATTGGCCTGCGGGCCGGGGCGGTCCCTAACGGACCACCCTGTAGGTAGTGGAGGTGACATGGGGTGTGCTCCGTGTCCGCACAATCGCGAACTCAAAGTCCCCGACGCCGGCGAAGAGCCGTTCACCGGCGGACAGCAGGACCGGCGGCACATGCAGGGTCAGTTCGTCGATCACGCCCGCGGCCAGGCACTGGTTAATGGTGGAGGCGCCCCCGCCGACGCCGACGGAGCCGCTGCCGGCCGCCGCCTTCGCCTGCTCCACAGCAGCCGCCACGCCGTCGGTGACGAAGAGGAAAGTGGTCCCTCCCTCCATCACCACCGGCTCCCGGGGGTAATGGGTCAGGACGAACACCGGCGCGTGGTACGGCGGATCCTCACCCCACCAGCCCCGCCAGGGTTCATCCCAGGCACCCCGCACGGGCCCGAACATATTCCGGCCCATCACGTACGCGCCGTGGGAGAGCAGCTCCTCCCGCTGGGCGGCGTGCTCCTCCGGGTGGTCGAACATCCAGGTGTGCAGGCGTTCACCGCCCTCGCCCAGGGGATCCTCAAGGCTCTGGCGCGGGCCGGCGACAAACCCGTCCAGCGACACCGCCACACCGCAGCTCACAATGCCCACCGGACCGACCTCCTGAGTCTCCAACGGGGTGGCTCATCGGCGCGTCTTCCGCTCCTGCCGTGCTGCGCACCCTCGTCTCCGCAGTGAACCACAGCCGCTACGTTCCCAACAGGGGATGACAGACTTTGGGTGAAGGCTGCGGGCTCTTTGGCGCCGCCCGCTCAGGCCGCAGGGCCGTCCGCGTTCCCGTGCGCTCCGCGGTGACGGTCAAGGCGCAGGCACAGAAGCAGCAGGACGAGCGCAAGCGGCGCCCAGAAGAACCGCTCCCAGGGACTCGACGAAGCTGCGTTCAGCAGGGTCCCTGCCGCAAGCAGGACGATGAGTCCGCGGACTCCCCAGCGGAGGGCCCTGCCCGCCGGAACCGGCCCCGGACGGCCCCGGGCCAGGACCGTCAGGGCCGCCAGCAGCCACACCACCATGGAAACGGCGCTGGCCGCACGCAGTCCCGGGGGCAGTTTGCCGCTGCTGGAGCCGCCGAATGCGGCCTCCCCGAAGGGCGCTCCGAGTGCGAGGGATGCCTGGAAGGCCGCGATGACCGAGAAACCGGCCGCCGCAGCGGCCGCCGTCCGTTGAGGGGTTGGGGCGCCCCGGAGGACTGGAAAGGGGAAAGCGTTCATTGCTGCTCCCTCGCAGGATGGGCTGTCTTGGAAACTGCGGGTGGTTCTGCGGCAGCATGGGGCGCTGTCGAGTCGGACAGAGTTTCAAGGGCCTCGAGGGCTTCGTCGGCCCAGGCGATGGCCGCCCGGGCCGCATGCTCGCCTGCGGAGATTGTGAGGAGCCAGTATGGGCGGTCCTGGGCGTGCGGGGCCTCCTGCGATTCGCGGCGTGCCAGTGCAAGCTCGGCCAACCGCGCCTCCGCTTCCTCCCGGGCCTCCCGGATGAGGTGCCGGCAGGCCTCGGGCCCGAGCTGGCGGCCGAAGAAGAGCCGGAGCATCAGTCCGTTCCGCGGCCGGGCCGGCTGCGCCGGCTCCAAGAGCAGTTCGCGGAGCCGCGCCGTCCCTGCCGGAGTGATGGCAAAGACCGAAGTCCGCGCCCTGTCGGCACCCCTGCGCTCGACCAGGCCCTGCTGCTGAAGTTCGGCGAGCGCCGGATAGATCTGGCCGAAACTCTCGCTCCAGAAGTGCCCGAGGACGGACCGGATCTCTTCCCGCAGCGCATATCCGGTCATGGGCATCACGCTCAGCGCGCCGAGCACTGCGGTCTGGGTCTGCTCCGTACGCGACATGGAGTCCTCTCCTTCGAGAGTTATATCTAACAGATATAACGGCTCAAAAGCAAGGCCTCCGCCCACCCCGCCTTGACAGTGCCCGTCGGCCGGTATTACCTAATGAACATTCGGTAAATAATTCGGAAGGCGGCACGAATGGACAGCGACGTCCGGGCGGCGGGGCCCGGGGCACAGCGGCACCAGATCCTCGCGGAGGACCACGCCTCGGCCTGGCTGGGCATAGAACTGCTTGAGGTCGGCGAGGGCTCGGCCCGGATCGCGATGACGGTGCGCCCGGAAATGCTCAACGGCTTCGGCATCGCCCACGGCGGAATGATCTTCGCCTTCGCGGATTCCGCCTTCGCCCTCGCCTGCAATCCCGCCTCGCCCGGGCCGGATTCCGCGTCCGGGGCGCAGGACGCCGGGACGGTGACGGTCGCCTCAGGGGCCGACATCACCTTCCTCAGCCCCGTGCGGGCCGGCGAGGTCCTGACCGCGGTCGCCGAACGGCGGGCCGCCACCGGCCGCAGCGGGCTCTACGACATCACCATCACCGCGCACGACGGCGCTGCGGGGCGGCCCGTCGCCGAGTTCCGCGGGCGCTCCCGCACGGTTCCCGCACCCGCCCGTCCCCCCAAGGCGAAGGACCCCTCATGACCGGTACAGCCCTCAAGGCCTCGGCGGCCGCTCCCGGAACCCTCGACCCCGAGGAGGAGTACAGCCGGGACCGCATCGAATCGCTCCAGCTCGAGCGCCTGCAGCGCACCGTGGCGCTCGCGTACGAGAAGGTGGAACTGTACCGGCGGAAGTTCGACGACGCAGGCGTGCACCCCGGGGACCTGCGCGAGCTGTCGGACCTCGCAAAGTTTCCCTTCACGACCAAGGAGGACCTGCGCCGGTCCTACCCCTTCGGGATGTTCGCTGTCCCTCAGGACCGGGTGGTCCGCATCCACGCGTCCTCGGGCACCACGGGCAAGCCCACCGTCGTCGGGTACACCGCCGGGGACATCGACCGCTGGGCCACCCTGGTGGCCCGGTCGCTGCGCGCCTCCGGCGTCAAGACCGGGTGGAAGGTCCACAACGCCTATGGGTACGGGCTCTTCACCGGCGGCCTCGGCGCCCACTACGGCGCCGAGAAGCTCGGGTGCACCGTCATCCCGATGTCCGGCGGCCAGACCGAACGGCAGATCCAGCTCATCCGCGACTTCGAGCCCGACGCCATCCTCGCCACTCCCACCTACCTGCTCACCATCCTCGACGCCATGACCGCCGCGGGCATCGACCCCCGCTCGACCTCCCTGAAGACGGCCGTGCTCGGCGCCGAACCCTGGACCGAGGAGATGCGCCACGAGCTCGAGGAGCGCATGGGCTTCGATGCCTGCGACATCTACGGGCTCTCCGAGGTCATGGGCCCGGGCGTGGCCGGTGAGTGCGTGGAGAGCAAGGACGGCTCGCATATCTGGGAGGACCACTTCCGCCCCGAGATCGTCGACCCGTTCACCGAATCCGTCCTGCCCGACGGCGAAGCCGGCGAACTCGTCTTCACCTCCCTGACCAAGGAGGCCCTGCCGATCATCCGATACCGCACCCACGACCTGACCCGGCTCCTGCCCGGCACCGCCCGGCCCGGGATGCGCCGGATGGGCCGGATCACCGGCCGCAGCGACGACATGATCATCCTGCGCGGCGTCAACCTGTTCCCCACCCAGGTCGAGGAGCTCGCCCTGCGGATTCCGGCGCTGAGCCCGCACTTCCAGCTTGAGCTCACCCGCCCTGAGGGCCAGCGGATGGACCAGCTGAACGTGAAGGTGGAGCCGCGCGACGGCGTGTCCGCGGAGGCGGCGCGCGACGCCGCGGCCACGCTGCGGGAGCAGATCAAGATCCACATCGGCTCGAGCTGCACCGTGACCGTCGTCGAGCAGGGCTCCCTGGTGCGCTCGAGCGGGAAGCTCAAGCGGGTCTACGACCTCCGGCCCCGCTCCGGCGCGGAGTGACCGAACGTTCATGCGAAAATGACGGATATGGCGAGCACTCACGTACCGGCCACCACGCCCGGACGCCGCGGGCGTCCCGGCTACGACCAGCAGGCGGTCCTCACCATCGCCGTGGACGTCTTCAACCGGCACGGCTACGAGGCGACCTCCATGGGGGTGCTCGCCGAGAACCTGGGCATCAGCAAGTCCGCGATCTACCACCACGTCCCCTCGAAGGGCGACCTCCTCCGGCTGGCCCTCGAACACGCCCTCGGCGGGCTTGAGGCGGTCCTCGCCGACCCCCGGGCGACATCGGGACGGGCCGACGCGCGGCTCGAATTCGTCCTCCGGGGCACCATCGCCGTCCTGACCGAGCGGCTGCCTTTCGTGACCCTGCTGCTGCGCCTGCGCGGCAATACGGAGGTCGAGCGCGGCGCCCTTGAGCGCCGGCGCTCCTTCGACCGGCAGGTCGCGGCGCTCGTCGACGCGGCCCGCTCGGAGGGATCGCTGCGCAGCGACATCGACCCGCGGACCACCACCCGGCTGCTGTTCGGCACGATCAACTCGATCGTCGAATGGTACAAACCCGGCGGCCAGCTCACCGCCGGCAAGCTGGCCGACGACGTCATCACCATGGTCTTCGACGGGCTGCACCACCGGCCCTGAGCCCGGCACCCGGCGCATGCGGTCCAGCGCCGGCAGCCGCCCACACCGGCGGCCGCTCCGGCGGGCCGCCCATGCGGCCCGCCAGCGGGAAAGCCCTACTTCTCCACGAGGGTCAGCACGTCGTAGGTGGCCACGATCTCGTCGGACTGGTTGGTGAGCACCGCATCCCAGGCCACCTCGCCGTACTCGTCGGTCTCGCGCGGGGTGATGCGCTTGGCCGTCAGGGTCACCCGGATCGAATCCCCGGCGGCAACGGGGGTGAGGAAGCGCAGGTTCTCGAGCCCGTAGTTGGCCAGCACCGGCCCCGGCGCCGGATCAACGAACAGCCCGGCCGCCCAGGACAGCAGCAGGTACCCATGCGCCACGATCCCCGGGAAGAACGGGTTGGCCGCGGCGGCCTCCTCGTTGGTGTGGGCGTAGAACTTATCCCCCGTGGTCTCCGCGAACGCCGTGATGTCCTCAAGGGTCACCTGCCGCAGCTCCGAGCGCACGGCGTCGCCGAGGCGCAGTTCGGCCAGGTTCTTGCGGAACGGGTGGACGCCGTCGAAGTTGCGGTCGGCCCCGGTGTGCCAGATGCCGGTGACCGCCGTGAGCATGTTCGGGGAGCCCTGGAGCGCCGTGCGCTGCATGTGGTGGAGCACCGAGCGCATCCCGCCGAGCTCCTCGCCGCCGCCGGCCCGGCCGGGGCCGCCGTGGGTGAGGTGGGGCACCGGGGACCCGTGCCCCGTGGAGGACCGGGCGTCCTCCCGGTTGAGCATCAGCACGCGTCCGTGGTGGGCCGCAATGCCGATGACGAGTTCGCGGGCCACCGCCGGGTCGTTGGTGCACACGGTGGCGACCAGAGAGCCGGAGCCGAGCGCGGCAAGGTGGACCGCATGGGCGGGGTTGTCGTAGCCGATCACCGAGGCGACGGGCCCGAACGCCTCCACCGAGTGCAGGGCACCGGCTTCGACGTCGCCCCAGGTGAGGAGCACCGGCGCCATGAACGCCCCGCCGTCGGCAGGGCCGACCGTGCCGTCGGCGCGGGTCACGGGCGGCGCCTCCAGCGAACCAAGGGCCAGTTCGCCGCCGGAGGACATCAGTTCCCGCACCGCGTCCCGCACCCCCTCGAGCTGCTCGAGGGACGCCAGCGCGCCCATGGTGACACCCTCCGCCCGCGGGTCGCCGAGGGTGACGCGCTCTTCGATGCGGGCGCGGGCGGCATCGACCACGTCCTGGACGAGGGCCTTGGGCACGATGGTGCGGCGGATGCCCGTGCACTTCTGCCCGGCCTTCACGGTGACCTCGGTGACTAGGGAGCGGATGAAGGCCTCGAATTCCGGGGTGCCCGGCACCGCGTCGGGCCCGAGGATCGCGGCGTTAAGGGAATCCGTCTCGGAGCTGAAACGCACGCCGCCGTGCATCACGTTCGAGTGGGAGCGGAGGTGGTTCGCAGTCGAGGCGGACCCGGTGAAGGCGACGAGGTCGCGGTAGTCGAGGTGGTCGAGCAGGTCCCGGGCCGGTCCGGAGATGAGCTGGAGGGATCCCTTGGGCAGGATGTTCGACTGCACGATCAGCTTCACGACGGCCGCCGTGAGGTACCCGGTCGGAGTCGCGGGCTTGACGATGGTGGGGACGCCGGCGAGGAAGGCGGGGGCGAGCTTTTCTAGCATGCCCCAGACGGGGAAGTTGAAGGCGTTGATCTGCACCGCGGCGCCGGGGATGCGGGTGTGGATGTGGGTGCCGAGGAAGGAGCCGTCCTTGGAGAGGTTTTCAGCCGGGCCGTCGACGATGACCTGCGAGTTGGGCAGCTCGCGCCGCCCCTTGGAGCCGAAGGTGAACAGGACGCCGATGCCGCCGTCGATGTCGACCATCGAGTCGCCGCGGGTGGCCCCGGTCCGGGCCGACAGCTCGTAGAGCGGCTCCCGGTGCCCGTTGAGGAACTGGGCGAGTTCCTTGAGCTTCAGGGCCCGCTCGTGGAAGGTGAGCTTCCCGAGTTCGGCCTGGCCGGTCGAGCGCGCGAACCGCACGGCCGCGCCGACATCGAGGCCTGCGGTGCTGACGACGGCGAGGACCTCGCCGGTGCTTGCATCGCGGACCCGGGTGGAGTTCCCACTGTCCAGGACCTGCTGGTCCGGAGCCCACCAGGAGTCCTCGATGAAGCTGGGGACAATGTCCGTGCTCACAGCGGTAGCAGTCGTCATCGACTCGCCTTTCAGCTTGATCTCAACGCGTCCGCCGCCCCCGGAGGATAAACTGAACGGACGTTCGGTAATATTTCCCCAGCGTACAGGATCGGCCATTTCCAGCGCACCCCAAGGAGCCCCAGTGAGCGAAACTTCAGCACCCGACGCGGCCCGGGCCCCGTGGCGCATTGTCCCCGGTGAACTGGACGTCGCCATGGGCGTGGAGATCCTCGAGCAGTCCGTCGAGAAGGTCGTCGCAACAATGCCCGTCGAGGGCAACCGGCAGTCCTTCGGGCTGCTTCACGGCGGGGCCTCGCTGGCCGTCGGCGAGGCCGTCGGATCCTGGGCCGCGGTGATCCACGCGAGCACCCTGGGCAAGACCGCCGTCGGGGTCGACGTCTCGGCCACCCACCACCGCTCGGCCCGCTCGGGCCGGGTCACAGTCACGGCCACGCCGATCCACCTCGGACGGACCCTGACCACCCACGAGGTGCTCATCGAGAACGAGGACGGCCAGCGGCTGTGCACGATGCGGATCACCAACCTGCTGCTGGACCGGCCCATCCCGGGCTGAGCCCACCCGACGACGCGCTGCACTGGAGCGAGGCCGGCAATGAGGCGGCGACCCGCAGGCGGCACTCCCATGAACAGCGACCCCTCGGTCTCAGGGCGTACCGCGCATGTCACACGGCGTAACGTTGAGCACTCCTTTCTCCGGGCTCGGCCCGCGAAGGGTGACGGAAGGAAACCCGTGGGACAGGGGTGATAGTTGAGCCGGAATATTCTCGACCTTCGTGATACTCCCCGGTCGAGACCCTTGCGGCGGGGGGTGGTGCCTCTTGTACAGTCCTTGCGTAGAGGTCCTGACCGGGCCCCGGCAATGTCCCCCATCAGTGCCGTACCGGTCAGGACCTCCATTCGTTCCCGACAGGATCCTCGACCCCCGACGCCGGCCGGCGGCGCCGCCCGGCCCGGCTGCCCAGCCACGGGCCCTGCCCCGGCCCGGAAGGACCGCCCATGCCCGACCGTGACCTCCTTCGGCAGTGCGCCGTGGCGGCAGCCGTGGCGGGAGGGATCCTCAGCGGCGCCACCGGGGACTACGGGGACGCCAGGGTGAGCACCAGCCGGGTCCTTCCGGCCAACTACGCCTTCTCCATCTGGTTCCCCATCTACGCCGGGGTCCTCGGGTACGCCGGCTACCAGGCGCTTCCCGCCCAACGCCGCAATCAGTTGCTCCGCCGGACCGGCGGCCCGGCGGCCGCGGCCGTGGGCCTGTCGGGACTGTGGGTGAGGACGTCCTCGCCCGCGGTTCAGTTGCCGCTCATCGCCGCGACGACCTGCGCGGCGCTCCTCGGCTATGCGCGGGCCACGCCGGTGGACAAGGCCGAACGGACATCGGCCCCCGCCCGCTGGCTGGTAAGGGTCCCGTTCGGGCTGTTCAGCGGCTGGATCACCCTGGCGGCGGGTGCGGCGGTCACCGAGCTCCTCATCGACCGCGGCGTCCGCGCACCCCGCTCGGGCGCCGATTTCTGGGGAACGGCCCTACTCGCGTCCCTGACCGGCGCCTCCGTCGCGGTCACCCGGCGCGTCCCGGTCTCCGCGGCCTATCCCGCGGCCGTGGCATGGGGCCTCGCCGGAACCGCGGTGCGAACCCTGCCCCGCTACCGCGCCCCCGGAATCGCCGCGGCCCTCGGGGCCGGCACCGTCGCGTTCGCGGGGCTGCGGGCGGCCCGCCGGAACGCAGCGGTGGAGAACGGCTGAGCGGACCTCCCGGCCTTGATAGCGTGGAAGCCATGACCACACGCCGCCCTTTCGCAGTGCGGCCCCTCCGGCCGGCTGGGAAGCCGGGCGGCCGCGGCGTTTTGCCGGCGCCGTTGCTCACAGCGGCGTTGCTCGCAGCGTCGCTGTCCGCCTGTTCCCCGGCAGCGTCGGCACCGCCCGTTCCGCCGGCCCCCCTGTCCTACGTCGCCCTCGGCGATTCCTACGCCTCCGGCCTCGGCGCCGGCTCCTATTCGGAGCAGTGCGGCCGTTCGCCGCTCGGCCTGCCCGGCCTGCTCGACGCCGAGGACACGGTCGAGCTGGCCGCGGACGGCACCTGCGCCGGCGCCGTCGCCGCCCCGGGCGCCGCGCCGTCCAGCGTCGCCGGTCAGATCTCCCAACTCGTGAAGGAGGGCTCGCTCGGGCCGCAGACCGATCTTGTCACCGTGTCGGCCGGAGGCAATGACGCCGGGTTCGGCCAGGTGGCGGGAACCTGCGCGGCCTCGCCCCTCGAGTCATGCCGCCGCCTCATCGAGGAGACGACGGCGCTTGTCCTGCCCGCCCTGGCCCGGGACCTCGATGCCCTCTATGGGCAGCTCCGGAGGGCGGCCCCGGAGGCGGCGGTCGTTGTGACCGGCTACCCCCACCTGTTCTCCCCCGAATTCGGCACGGCGGACGGCCTGAGCCTTCCGGCGCAGGAGGCCTTCAACGCCGGAACCGACTCGCTCAACGCCGTCCTCGAGGAGGCGTCCGCCGCTCACGGCTTCCTGTGGATTCCGACGACTGAAGGCTTTGGATCCCACGGACTGGGGGCGCCCGAACCGTGGATCACCGGCGCCGGCGAACCGGACGGACTCCACCCCAACGCCGAGGGCTACCGCTCCGGCTACCTCCCGGCCGTGCGGGACGGCGCTGACCTGGCCGCCCTGCAGCGGGAGCGGCCCGCACAGTAGAGCCCGGGCGGCCGGGCAGGCGCCGGCCCGGCTCAGAGGGTCAACCGCGTCCTCAGCGCGGTAAGCTCACCGGAGCTCAGGCCTGCCTCCCGGAGGTACGCCCCGGCGTCGAGCGTCGAAAGCAATTCCAGAAGGTGGGTCCGCGCCTGGTGCAGCCAGGCCGACAGTTCCTCGGCACTCCGGGGATTCTCCCGCGGCGCCGCCTGGGTCCGGTAGCGCTCGTTCATGGTCCGCACGGCCACCTCGTAGTCATCGGCGATGTCCCCGGCCGGCACCCCGCACGCGGCGAGCAGCAGGGACGTCACCATGCCGGTGCGGTCGCGCCCGGCCGCGCAGTGGACGATCACGCCCCCGGCCGCCGCGGCGACGACGGCCCGGGCCACCGCGGCGAATTTCCCGGGCCACCGCTCCAGGTTGTCCCGGTAGTGAAGCGGAGTGTTCAGGTAGGGCCCGCACAGGGCCCGAAACCCGGCGTCGGAGGGGTCCTCGGTCGGCAGGTTGCGGACGAGGAACCGCCCGGCCGTCGTCCCGCCCAGTACCGGATCGGAGGCGCGGCGGCCCACTTCGCCGGGATTGCGGAGGTCGACGACCGTGCGCACGCCGTCGTCCCAGGCCTGCTGCCAGCCGCGGTCGGTCAGCCATTCCCGGCGTCCCATCCGGTAGATCCGGCCGGGGAGGACGCGGCCCGCCACGCCGCCGAGGTCGCGCGCGTTCACGGCGCCCTCCCACCCGACGTCCCTGCGCTGGACAGCTCCCGGCGGGGTCATACCCCGGGAATCCCCGGAGGGGGCCGCGGGGTCAGCCGTTCCACTCGAAGAAACCACGGCCTGACTTCCGGCCAAGCTCCCCCCGGGCCACCTTGTCCCGCAGGATCTGCGGCGGGGAGAACCGCCCGCCCAGCGTGGATTCGAGGTATTCGGCGATGCCGAGCCGCACGTCGAGGCCCACGATGTCGGTGGTCCGCAGCGGGCCCACCGGGTGCTTGTAGCCGAGGACCATGGCGGTGTCGATGTCCTCCGGTGAGGCGACCCCCTCCTCCACCATCCGCATCGCCTCAAGGGCGAGAGCCACCCCGAGCCGGGAACTGGCGAACCCGGGGGCGTCACGCACCACCACCGGGGTCTTCCCCAGGGCCTCGACCCATCCGCGTGCCGCCGCGGCGGTGGCCTCCGAGGTGCCGGGGCCGAGCACCACCTCGATCAGCGTGGAGGCAGGCACCGGGTTGAAGAAGTGGAGGCCGCAGAACTCCGAGGGCCGCTTTAGCACCCGGGCCAGTCCGGCGACCGACAGCGAGGAGGTGTTCGTCGCGAGCCACGCGCCGTCGGCGAGGTGGTCCTCCACGGAGGCGAGGGCCGCCTCCTTCAGGCCGGCGTCCTCGGGCACGGCCTCGACCACGAGGGAGCAGTCCGCGAACGCGGCGTAATCGGTGGAGATCCGGACCCGGTCGAGCAGCGCCTGCAACGGCTCCGCCGTCGATCCGCGCTCCACGCTCTTGTGCAGGGCGCCGGACACCCGCCCGTGGGCGGCCAGCGCGGCGGGATCGTCACGCTCCACGACGACGACGTCGGCCCCGGCGACGACGAACGCGTGGGCGATGCCGGCGCCCATCCGTCCTCCGCCGAGCACCCCGACCCGGGCCGGGACGCTCATCGCTCGCCGCCCTCGGCGGCCGAGGAAGCCGGCTGGGCACCGTTCCTGCGGTCAAGGAAGCGCTGCATCCGCTCGAACTTCGCCTCGGACTCGAACAGGATGCCCTGGGCGAGCTGGTCGATCAGCGGGTGAGCCTCCGCCGGTGCCGAAAAGACGCTCTTGGTGAGGCGGACGGCGAGCGGGTCCTGGCGCGCGATGCGGTCGGCGAGCGCATGCGCGCCATCAAGCAGCGCGTCGGGTTCGTGGATCTCGGTGATAAGGCGCGCGGCGAGCGCCTCGGAGGCGTCCAGGACGCGCCCGGCCAGCAGGATCTCCTTCGCGAGGGGCTCCCCGACGAGTTCCCGAAGGCGCCAGCTCGCCCCGGCCGCCGCGAGGATCCCCAGCCCGGTCTCCGGGTTGCCGATCTTCAGGGCGGGGGTGCCGATGCGGAAGTCGGCGGCATAGGCCAGCTCGGCGCCGCCGCCGAGGGCGTACCCGTCGAGGGCTGCGATCACCGGCATCGGCAGGCGGGCGATCCGGGTGAACAGCGTGGAGTTGATTCCGGCGAGGGCGTCGTCGCGGCGGCGCTCCCGGAGTTCGCCGATGTCGGCTCCCGAGGCGAAGACGCCCCCGGTCCCGGTCAGGATCAGCACCCGTGGGTGCGCCTCAAGGCCGGAGCACAGCTGGTGGAGCTCCTCGACCATCCGGCGGTCGATCGCGTTGCGTACAGCGGGCCGGTTGAGCCGCACGAGCAGCCGGTCGGGGCCTTCCTCAACCATCAGCGCTTCGAAGGACTCCATCACACGGCCTCGATGAGCATCGCGGTGCCCTGGCCCACACCGACGCACATGGTGGCCAGGCCGAGCCGCCGCTCCCCCGGGCCGAGTTCGCGCTCCATCCGGCCCATCAGGGTGATGGCGATCCGCGCTCCGGAGGACCCCAGGGGGTGTCCCAGGGCGATCGCCCCGCCGTCGCGGTTGACGATGTCCTCGTCGAGCTTGAGCCGGCGGATGCAGGCGAGGGCCTGCGTGGCGAAGGCCTCGTTCAACTCGACGGCGCCGAGGTCGCCGATGGAGAGGCCGGTGCGTTCGAGGACCTTCCGGGTGGCCGGGACCGGACCGATGCCCATGATGTGCGGAGGCACCCCGGCCGAGGCGCCGTCGAGGATCCGGGCCCGCGGGGTGAGGGAGAACCTTTCCAGCGCGGCCTCGGAGGCAACGATCACCGCGGAGGCGCCGTCGTTGAGGGCGCTTGAGTTGCCGGCGGTGACCACTCCGCCCTTTTTGACCACCGGGCGGAGTCCGGCGAGGGCCTCAAGGCTGGTGTCCGCCCGGGGGCCCTCGTCGGCGTCAAAATTGTAGGACCGCTTGCCCTCGTTGACCTGGACCGAGACCAGCTCCGCGTCGAACCGTCCGGCCTCTGTGGCCGCCACCGCACGCTGGTGGGAGCGCAGCGCGAAGGCGTCGGCGTCGTCGCGGGTGATCCCGTCAAGCTCGGCCAGCTCCTCCGCCGTTTCCGGCATGGAGTAGGTGACCTTGTCCATGGCGGCGAACTCCGGGTTGGTGAACCGCCACCCGATGGACGTGTCGAACACGGCCCCCGGTCGGGCGTAGGCCTTGGCCGGCTTCTCCATCACCCAGGGCGCACGGCTCATCGACTCGACCCCGCCGGCGACAACGACGTCGGCCGCCCCCGACTTGATCATCTGGGACGCCTGGATGATCGCCGAAAGCCCGGAGGCGCAGAGCCTGTTCACCGTGATGCCGGGCGTGGTGTCCGGGAAGCCGGCAAGGAGCGCGGCCATCCGGGCGACATTGCGGTTCTCTTCGCCGGCGCCGTTGGCGTTTCCGAGGATCACTTCGTCGATGCCGCCGGGGTCCATGCCCGTCCGCCCGATAAGCTCGCGGAGGACCAGGGCCGCCAGGTCGTCCGGCCGGACCGGGGAGAGCCCTCCCCCGTACCGGCCGACAGGAGTGCGCACTCCGCCCACGAGAAATGCTTCGGTCATGACTGCCTCCATGTCGCAGGGCCGGGTGGCCGGTGCACGGCTGGGCGGATCCGGAATTACCGACCGCTCGTTCTGTAAAGCTCTATCAAGAATTGCACGGCGGTTTTCCCCGGTCAACCGGCACGGCCCACCCCGCGGGGCCGCCGGGGACGCCGGTATGGAGCCAAAGCATTGCCGGGGACCGAGGGCCAGCCTCCGCCGCCCGCCGGTGACGAGCGGCGCCCGCACGGGGGGCGCCGCTGGTCAGCGCCTGCTGGCCAGGAGGAAAGCCTGAGCTGTCTTCTCGCCCTCCCGCGGCTCCCGCCGGGTTGAGGAAACCAGCGCAAACCCGTGCCGGGAGAGCATCTCGGTGAGGACCGCCGGGTCGAGCCGGTAAGCGTCGAGACTGACCCGGCTGCTGTAGGCCTCGGTGATCCGCCGCTTTTCATTCCCGGCCTGGAAGGCGAGGAGCAGCGGGCCGTCCGGCACCAGGACGCAGGAAAATTCAGCAAGGACCGCCTCCAGCCGCGGAGGCGGGATGTGGATGAGCGAGTACCAGGCCAGAATGCCTGCCGCAGATCGGTCGGCAAGGTCCAGCCGCTCCATGGATCCCACCTCGAACGCGAGCGACGGGTGGTCCCGGCGCGCGGCGGCAATCATCCCCGGCGACGGGTCGATCCCCCGCACCGGGACGCCCAGCGAGGCGAGATGGGCGGTGATCCGGCCGGGTCCGCACCCGACGTCGACCAGCGGTCCGGCGTCGTTGGATCGGGCCAGCTCCGCTAACGCGCCCAGCAGCGCGCGCTCGAGGGGAAGCCCGTCGAGCTCAAAGCGCAGAAGGTCGGCATACCGGTCCGCCACGAGATCGTAGGCGGCACGGGTGGCGAGGACATCGGGTTCCATGGACCGAGGCTAGCCGGTGGAACTCCGGACGCCGTAGCGCAGGAACACGACCCCGTTGCGGAACCGGCGTTCATCGAACAGCTCCAGGTCCAGGCGCACCCCGCCGGGCAGAAACCGCGTCCCGCCACCCACGACGACCGGGGAGATGAATTGGTGGATCTCGTCGACGAGCCCTTCGCTGATCGCCCCGGCTGCGAGGCCCGGCCCTCCCACGGCCAGGTCCCGGGATGCGCCGGCTTTGAGGCGCCTCACGGACGCCGCGTCGAAGGTGCGCTCCAGCCGGGTCCGGGCGCTGGCCACGGCCGGCAGAGTCCTCGAGTAGACGATCTTGTCGGTGCCCCGCCAGATGTCCGCGAAGTCGGCGATGGCGGCCGGGTGGCCGGCCGTCTCCAGGGTTTCCCAGGCGAGCATCACCTCATAGAGCCGTCGACCGTACAGGTGCGTGCCCACGCCCCGCTGGAGGTCATTGATGAACGCGTGTACCTCCTCGTCGGGGACGCTCCAGTCGAAGGAGCCCGCCTCGTCGGCGACATACCCGTCCAGGGAGGTGATCCCCGTGAAAACCAGAATTGCCATGATCCCTCCAACGCCGGACTCCTGTTGCCGCCACCGCGGACTTTACGGGCCCCGGCCGGACCTGGCGAGGGGCCATCACCGGGTGCGCCGGCCGGTGCCGGATGGTGAACCGGATTCGCGCGGAACGTAGCGCCTCACGTGGTGGCAAGAGCGGCCGGGCTCGGCAGTGCCGGAAGCAGTGGCTGGACCGGCTTGAGAGCCTCATCGGCGGGATTGAACGCGACTGGGCGATCACCGTCCCCTCACCATCACCGGGTGGAACAGCGTCATACGTCGCGGCGGCGCGCACTGCCGACGGCCGCGGTGCCGTCCTCAAACTGAGCGCTCCCGCTGCCGGGCACCGGTTTCTCCGGGCGGCAGAGGCGATACTTTCCGCGGACTGAATAATGCCCCCTCCAGGAATTGGTTTCTACATTCCGGGGCAGGGTATCCCGGCAGTTTTTCCAATGTTTTCGCTCTAATGCAAAGATGACTGATCGCCGACCACCGGCTGATCCGGACAATGAGCGGGCCGGGAGCATTTTTTTGACTCCTCCCCACTCCACCGGGCGGTTGTGCTCAGTGTCCGCGAGGGCACCCCAATTCGCGGAAAATGCGCGGGGGCGGTTCGGCATTTGAGGACACGGCCTGTCCGCGGTTTCCTTCCGCTGGCCCCGGAGCCGGCGTTACCGTGTCGGCATGGAACACAATATTCAGATCTCGATTGATTGTGCCGACCCCCATACTCAGGCGGACTGGTGGGCCGAAACCCTGGGCTGGATCGTCGAACCGGTCGACGAGGGCTTCATCGACAAGATGCTGGCGGCCGGATACGCCAAGGAGTCCGACGTCACTTCCCACAACGGCGCCCGCGTCTGGACGGGCGGGGCGGCGGTCTGCAGGGCCGGTGAACTGGAGCGCAAAGACCGGATGCGCCTGGTCTTTCAACCCGTTCCCGAGCCGAAAAGCGTCAAGAACCGGGTGCACCTCGACATCCACCTGACCGGGACGGACAAGGACGCCGCGCGCGAGGCCCTGGTGGCCCGCGGCGCCCGGTTCCTTTACGAGGCAAGCCAGGGGCCCCTCGTCTGGTACACCATGACCGATCCGGAGGGCAACGAGTTCTGCATCTCCTGAGCCGCCGCGGCATGCCCGGGCGGTTGCGCGCCGTTAGACTCGATTGGTGACATCCGATCTTCCCGTCCAGGTCTCCGATACCTTCGACCCGCAGCAGTGGCGCACCGTCTCAGGGTTCGACGATTTGGCCGACCTGACCTACCACCGCCAGGTCCAGCGGACCGCCGACGGCAGCGTGCCCAGGGACCTGCCCGCGGTGCGCATCGCCTTCAACCGCCCCGAGGTGCGCAACGCCTTCCGCCCCGGGACCGTCGACGAGTTGTACCGCGCCCTCGACCACGCCCGCATGAGCCCTGACGTCGCCACGGTGCTGCTCACCGGCAACGGGCCCTCCCCCAAGGACGGCGGCCACTCGTTCTGTTCCGGGGGCGACCAGCGCATCCGCGGCCGCGACGGGTACCGGTACGCGGAGGGCGAAACGAAGGAAAGCATCGATCCGGCGCGTGCCGGGCGGCTCCATATCCTCGAGGTGCAGAGGCTCATCCGCACCATGCCCAAGGTCGTCATCGCCGTCGTCAACGGCTGGGCCGCAGGCGGCGGCCACAGCCTGCACGTGGTGGCCGACCTGACCCTCGCCTCCCGCGAGCACGCCCGCTTCAAGCAGACCGACGCCACCGTGGGCAGCTTCGACGCCGGCTACGGTTCGGCCCTGCTCGCACGCCAGATCGGGCAGAAGAAGGCCCGCGAGATTTTCTTCCTGGCCCGGGAGTACTCGGCCGAGGACATGGTGGCCATGGGGGCGGTCAATGAAGCCGTCGACCACGACGACCTGGAGCGGACGGCATTGGAGTACGCCGCGGACATCGCCCGGCAGAGCCCCCAGGCCATCCGGATGCTGAAGTTCGCCTTCAACCTCGCCGATGACGGCCTGGCCGGCCAGCAGGTCTTCGCCGGCGAGGCCACCCGGCTGGCCTACATGACCGACGAGGCGGTGGAGGGCAAGGAGGCCTTCCTCGCCAAACGCGACCCGGACTGGTCCGCCTTCCCCTACTACTTCTAGGACGCGCATGGAACTCCTGCCGATCTACACCCCTCCCGCGTTCGACCCGAAGGCACTGCTGAAGCCCCTGGCGGCCTCCCTCGCCGGCGAGGGACCGGCCGTCGCACCGCATGCCGCCCTCGGCCAGCACTTCACCGGCGAGCTGCCCAACGACGAGATCGCCGCCGTGCTCAGCACCTCCGGTTCCACCGGGGCGCCGAAGAAGACAATGCTGAGCGTCGATGCGCTCGCCGCGTCCTCAATGGCGACGGCGATCGCGCTGGGCGCCGAGGGCCAGTGGCTGCTGACCCTGCCCGTGCATCACGTCGCGGGCTTCCAGGTGCTCGTCCGGTCCCTGTACGCCGGGACGGAGCCCTGGGCGATGGACCCCGCCACGGCCTTCACGGCGGACGCGTTCACCTCCGCGGCCGGCGAGCTGACCGACCGCGTCCGGTTCACCTCCCTCGTGCCGACCCAGCTGCACCGGCTCCTCCAGAACCCCACACCGCAGACCCTGAAGACGCTCAAGCGGTTCAACGCGATCCTGCTGGGCGGCGCCCCGCTCGGATCTGGCCTGCGCGGCGAGGCCCGCCGGCACGGCCTGAACATTGTGGAGACGTACGGGATGAGCGAGACCTCGGGCGGATGCGTCTACGACGGGCGGCCCCTTGACGGCGTGGAGGTCCGCGAGGACGGCGGCCGGCTGTGGATCAGCGGCCCCGTGCTGGCCGAGGGCTACCTGGGCGACCCGGAGCTGACCGGTGAACGGTTCGTCTTCAACTCGGGCCGGCGCTGGTTCCGGACGGACGACGCCGGGGCGCTCACGGCCGACGGCACCGTCGAGGTGCACGGCCGCCTCGACGACGTCATCGTCACCGGCGGCCTCAAGGTCTCCGCGGCGGTCGTCGCGGAGGTCATCGAAGGGATCTCCGGAGTGAACCAGGCCCTGGTCCTCGGCATCACGAGTTCCGAGTGGGGCACCTCGGTGGCCGCCGCGGTGGTCGGCACCGTGGAAGCCGAAGTGGTCCGCCGGCACGTCGCAGAGGAACTCGGGGCCCACGCCGCCCCCAAGACCGTCCTGGCCCTCGAGGCGATGCCGCTGCTGCCGGGGGGCAAGCCGGACCGGCAGTCCGTCCGGGCGCTGCTCGAACAGCGGGACTCCTAGCGCCGGACACCGCGCCAACCGTTTCGGGCCACCGGCCCGCCAGCACAACCAGTGAAGGAACACACCGTGGCGACTGCCGCTCAGTGGCTTGAAGGAGCCCGCCCCCGCACCCTGCCCATGGCCCTGGCGCCGGTGATCGCCGGCAGTGCCGCCGCGTTCGGGCTCGGCGCATTCCGGCCGCTCAACGCCGTGCTCGCCGCGGCCGTGGCGGTGCTGCTGCAGGTGGGCGTCAACTACGCCAACGACTACTCCGACGGCATCCGCGGCACCGACGACGTCCGGGTGGGCCCGCTACGGCTCACCGGCTCCGGCGCCGCCCGGGCCCGTGACGTGAAGCACGCGGCATTTGCCTGCTTCGCGCTCGCCATGGTGGCGGGGGCGGCCCTGATCATCCTGTCGCAGGCCTGGTTCCTCCTGCTGGTGGGCGTCGGCTGCATCGCGGCGGCCTGGGGCTACACCGGAGGCAAGAACCCCTACGGGTATCTGGGCCTCGGGGACGTCTTCGTCTTCGTCTTTTTCGGCCTCGTCGCGACCCTCGGCACCACCTACACGCAGGCCGGTCAGCTGAGCGGACCGGCCTGGGTGGGTGCAATCAGCACCGGCCTGATCGCCATGGCGCTGCTGATGGCGAACAATGTCCGGGACATCCCGACCGACCGGGAGGCCGGCAAGCTCACCCTGGCGGTGCGCCTGGGCGACAGCACGGCCAGGGTCAGTTACGTGATGATGCTGGCCGCGGCCGTCCTGCTGCCGCTGTTCCTCATCGACAACCACCCGTGGGTGCTGCTGGTGCTCCTGCTGGTTCCGGCCGGCCTGATGCCCAGCTGGCTGATGCTCAAGGGCAAGAAACGGCGCAGCCTCATCCCGGTGCTCAAGCAGACGAGCCTGATCAACCTCGGCTTCAGCCTGCTGTTCGCCCTCGGCATCGTGCTCACCGAGGTCCTCGCCTAGGCGCAGGGAGACCTCCGGTCAGACGTCGCGCGGCCTGCGGTCGGCGTTCACCGGGGCGTTGGGGTCGATAGAGTCCTCCGCGGCGGCATCGTCCTTCTCCATGAAGTTGCTCGCCCGCGGGGCGCCGTCCTTGAACCGCCGCTGCAGGGAAGCGCCGGCGGCGTCGCGCAGCGGGCGGAAGAACAGGTAGGTCACGCACCAGGCGAGGATGGCGGCAACGACGGCGGAGAGCACCGCACCGAGCCCGAGAACCACGCAGATCACAAAGAAGACGACGACGAGGAGCAGGCGCAGGGCAGTGAATTTGAGGAAGGGCACCCTCCAAGTTTACTCGCCTACAATTGGAGTATGCCCCGCCTGTTGCTGTTCCTGGTGCTCCTCGGAGTCGCCGTCATCGTCTACGCGCTGATCGAATGCGCCATGACCCGATCCAACGAGGTACGCAGTATCTCGAAACCCGCCTGGCTGATCACGATCCTGGTGGTGCCCCTCGTCGGAGCCGGCCTGTGGTTCCTGTTCGGCAGGCCGCGGCCGACGCGCGGCACCCGTCCTCCCCGCCCGGCCCCGCGGCAGCCGACCGCGCCCGATGACGATCCCCAGTTCCTTCAGAACCTCGAGACCAGGCGCCGGCAGCAGGCCCGCGAGCAGGAACTGAAACGCAAGGAAGAGGAGCTCAAGGCCCGCGAAGCCCAGTCGAAGGGCGGCGCGAAGGGCGGCGGAACCGCCACTTCCGCAGCGGGAACCCCCGCGGGCGGTGCCCCCGCCGGCGGCACCCCCGCGCACGGTTCGGATCCCGCACCGGCCACCGACCCCGACGACGACGCCGACGAGACGGGCAGCACGGGCGCGCACCGGCCCAACAACCCGTAGCCCGCGCCCCCCCGGCCGCAGCCCCACACACCCGGCAAGCCGCCGCAGAGAAAAAGCCGCACCCGCCCGCTCGTGGTCAACGAACGGGCGGGTGCGGCTTTCTGTTGCGGTACCGCCTGCGCCTTACGCGGCTTAGACGCCGGAGTAGCTGTGAAGCCCCGAGAAGTAGATGTTGACGATGGTGAAGTTGAAGACGATGCACAGGTAACCGACGATCGAGAGCCAGGCCGCTCGGGTTCCGGTCCACCCCTTGGTGGCGCGGGCGTGCAGGTAACCGGCGTACACGGTCCAGATCACGAAGGTCCAGACCTCCTTGGTGTCCCAGCCCCAGTACCGGCCCCACGCCTCCTCAGCCCAGATTGCCCCGGCGATGAGGGTGAAGGTCCAGCCGACGAAGGCGATGGCGTTGAGGCGGTAGGAGAGGTTCTCCAGGCTGAGGGCCGGCGGCACGAGCCGCATGAAGCCGGCCTTGTCGGGCCCGCCGGCCGCGATGCGGGCTTCGCGGGAGGTCTGGACCAGCTGCAGCACCGACATGGCGAAGGTGAGGGTGAACAGGGCCGAGGAGGCCACGGCGATGGAGACGTGCACGATCAGCCAGTAGCTCTGCAGCGCGGGAATGAGGTTGGCTACGGGGGTCGCGAACCCCACGGTGGCGGCGCAGAGCATGATGACCACGAGGCCCACCACGAAGGATCCGACGAACCGCAGGTCCTTGCGGGTCAGGGTGATCAGGAAGATCAGGGAGACGACGAGCGCACCGGTGGTGCAGAACTCGTACATGTTGCCCCAGGGCACCCGGTCCGCGGCGATGCCGCGGGTGAGGACCGCGGCGCCGTGGATGGCGGTGGCGACCACGGTCAGGGCCACGGCGATCCGGGCCGAGGACCGGCGGGGGCCGGCGCTGTAGTCCATCGAGGTGTCGGCCGTGGCCGCGCCGGCAGGAGCGGGCGCGGAGGCGCCGCCGGCGCCGGCGAGGACCTTTGCCTGCGCCGGGACCTGAGCCTGGCCTGCGGCCAGCCGGGCCTCGACGGCACCGATGGTGCGGCTCGACTTCACCAGGTCGAGCACAAAGAAGATCAGCGCCACCACATAGGCGATGGAGGCCAGGAGCATGAAGAGCTCGCTGGTGGCGCCCAGTTCGGCATTAACGCTTTTCATTCGTTGTCCTTACCGTTGTCGCCGTCGGTCCCGGCGCCCGTTCCGGCGGCGGTAGCCCCGGCGGGCTGCAATTGATTTTCCCCTGCTTTGTCCGGGTGCGCCAGCCAGTGGCTGGTCAGTAGCTTCTCCACCGCGGCACCCTCGGCAGGAAGCCTCGGATCCTCCCCGCGGGCCAGCAGCCCGTACTCAATGAGGACCCGCCCGTCCGGGTGCTCTCCGGACCGCACCCAAGCCCGCCGCCGGCCGATGAACAGCGAGGCGCTCAGGCCCACGAGGGCGAGGACCGAAAAGACCAGCGCCCCGAGCTGGGCCGGGTCGTGGTGGATGTCCACGGCGATGTAGCGCTTCAGCCCGTCGAAGGTGATGGATCCCTTCCCTTCGGGCAGGTCGTAGGTCTCGCCCAGGCCCAGCACGATGCCCCCGTTGTCGCTGTTGCGGCTGTTCAGCTCCGTCAGGTTGTCGGTGTCGAGGACGTAGACGTTCTTCGGTTCCCCGCCGTCGAGGCCAAGGTCCCCGGCGTAGGAGTTGAGGTTGAGCTGGGGGTTGAAGGGGTCGGGGTCGCGGGAGAAGGAAACGCCCTTTTCGTCGACGAAGGCGGTCGGGAGGAAGAATCCGACGAAACCGAGCTGGTCCGGCCGGGCATCGGGGGCCTTGATCACGGCCAGTGAGGTGTAGAGCCCGTCGGAGGGGATGGTGACCACCGGTCCCTGCACGGCGATGTTCCCCTCGCCGTCGCGGACGGTGATCACGGGGGCGTAGCCGTTGCCGACCAGGTACACGCTCGTGCCGCCGATGTCGATGGGGGCGTTGACCTTGAGGGTCTGCTTCCTGGGCTCGGCGTCGGGCCCGTCTTGGGTGGTCAGGCTCGCGGTGAAGTCGAGGGGCTGGCCGTAGTGGCTCTCCTGGGCCCGGTCGAACTGCACGTCGAAGGCGTCGAGGCGGATGGAGTAGGGCTCGAGCTGGTCATCGGAGAAATTCGTGCCGGGCGTGAAGGCGTCGTAGCCGACCAGGGTGTTCACGAAGGTGTCGCCCTCGACGATCACCTTCTGGCCGTTGTAGCCGAACAGGCCTCCCACGGCGACGCTGACCAGCACCCCGATCAGGGAGCTGTGGAAGACGAGGTTTCCGAGTTCCTTGCTGAACCCGCGCTCGGCCGCCACGGACGGTCGATCGCCGTCCGCGTCGCGCACGTCGACGCGGTAGCCGCGCTTCTTCAGGAGCGCGGCGGCGTCGGCCACCGCGGAGGCCGGGGTGATGGCGGCACCGGGGGTCTGCCCGGCGGGGATCTCCAGGGTGCCGTACACGGGCATGCGCGAGAGCCGCCGTGGGGTGGCCGGCGGCTTGGCCCGGACGGCCTTGGCGTGGGCGATGGCGCGCGGGGTCACGCAGCCGATCAGGGAGATGAACAGCAGCAGGTAGATGGAGGAGAACCACACCGAGGAGTACACGTCGAACAGCTGGAACCAGTCGAGGATCGGGCCGCTGTCCGGGTGGTCCTGGAGGTAGGTGGTGACGACGGCCGGATTCGCCGAGCGCTGGGGGAAGAGCGATCCGGGAACGGCTGCGACGGCCAGGAGCAGCAGCAGGAACAACGCGATGCGCATGCTCGTGAGCTGCTTCCATGCCCACCGCAGGGTGCCGGTGAATCCGAGCGCGGGCAGGGCGGCGTCGGGCGTCGCGCCCGTGGTACGTGCCGTGTCCTTGTTCAACGTGACCTGCTTCTCGTGGGGATCGCTTTTCTGCGTCGTGCTGCGGACGGGTTAGATGGGAAGGACCACATTGCTGACCAGCAGGTCCTGGATGCTGGTGATCCAGCTGTTCCAGATACCGGTGACCATCAACCCTCCCACAAGGATGAGCAGGCCTCCGCCGGAGCGCTGCAGGATCAGCCGGTTGCGCCGGAAGAACCGCAGCGCGCCCATTCCCCGCCGGATGCCCAGGGCGATGAAGAGGAACGGCAGGCCCAGGCCGAGGCAGTACACGAAGGTGAGGACGGCGCCCCGGAGCGCGCTCGCGTCGTCGCCTGAGATGGCGAGGAGCTGGACCGCGCCGAGGGTCGGGCCGATGCACGGGGCCCACCCCAGTCCGAAGGTCATGCCCAGCAGGGGCGCACCCCACAGGCCTGCAGGGACGCGGGCGTGGAGCCGGCTTTCCCGCTGGAACAGGGCAAAGCCGCCGAGGAAGACGATCCCGAGCAGAATCACCACGATGCCCAGCAGCTGGATCAGCCAGTCCTGCGAGACCCTCAGCCAGGCCCCGAGCTGGCCGAACAGCGTGCCGTAGGCCATGAAGACCGCGGAGAAGCCGAGGACGAACAGGGCGATGCCGGCGAACATGCGGCCGCGTTTCTGCTGCTCGAGGTCCACACCGGTCAGTCCGGTGACGTAGCCCAGGTAGCCCGGCACGAGGGGCAGCACGCAGGGCGAGGCGAAGGAGACGAGCCCGGCCAGCAGGGCGACAGGGAGGGCGAGGAGCATCGATCCGCTCAGCACGGCGTCGGCAAAGGCGTTGCCGGCAGCCAGGGCGCGCCCCACGGTCGCAGCCAGTGCCGGGGTCATGGTGCCTTACTCCCCGAGCGCATCGCGGACGAGGGCCTTGAGTGTGCTCTTTTCGGCCAGTCCCAGGATCCGCGCCGACACCCGGCCCTCTTTGTCCAGGACCAGGGTGGTGGGCACCGCCTGCGGAGGGACGTAGCTCGTCATTGCCAGCAGGACGCCGCCGTCCTTGTCGTTGAAGCTCGGGTAGGGGATCTCGAAGTTCCGCTCGAAGGCCTCCGCGGTCGCCCGCTCGTCGCGGATGTTGACTCCGTAGAACTGCGCTCCCTGCGGCCCGAATTCATCCGAGAGTGCGACGAGGTCCGGGGCCTCCTTGCGGCACGGGGCGCAGGCGGCGTACCAGAAGTTGAGGACGGTCACCTTGCCGGCCCAGTCGGAGCTTGCCACCTGGGTGCCGTCGAAAAGCTTCCCGGAGAGGTCGACGGGCTCCCCCCGGTCGGAGGCTGCGTACTCGGTGACCGAGCCGTCTCCGGCGATGTAGTTCTTGTTGTCCCCGGCGGCGGCCTGCTGGGCCAGCGGATCATCCGCCGCGCAGCCGGCGAGGCCGAGCGAAACGGAGACGCCGAGGACCGCGGCGGCGCGGAACGCGGACCACGGGCGGCGGGCCAGGGCGGGGATCAGAGGCTTCACGGCTTCTTTCAGATATTTCTACAGCGTGTAGTAATTCTACTATGCTCCCGGAATATTCGCCGCTCCGGGCAGCAGGTCCGCGCACGGCTCTTCGTACCGGACGCGGGTGATGTCGCTGCCGGAGAAGTCGAGCGACGTGACCGAGGTGAGGGTGCATTCGCGCTGCCGGGGGTCATGCCAGAGGCGGCGGTGCTCAGCCGCCAGCCGCGTCACCCAGATGGGCAGCTGGTGGCTGACGAGGACCGCCTCGACCGGACCGTCCGCGTCGCCGCCCAGTTCCAGGGCTCGGGTACGGGCGAACTGTACGGCGGCCATGACGCGCTCGACCTGGCGGGAGTACGGCTCCCCCCAGGAAGGGCGGAAGGGGTTGGTCAACAAAGGCCAGTACCGGGGATTCCGCAGCCTGTTCTTCACCCTCGACATCCCCTCGAACCGGTTCTCGGCCTCAAGGATGCGCTCCTCGGTGTGCACGGGCAGGCCCAAGGCTACCCCGAGCGGCTGCGCCGTCTCCTGGGCCCGGACCAGCGGGGAGGCCGCGAGGTAGACGATATTCGCCCCATCGCTGCGCCGCTTTTCGAAGTGGGCGGCCATCTGGTCCGCCATCCGGCGTCCCAGTTCGGACAGGTGGAACTCGGGGAGGCGTCCATAGAGGACGCCCTCAGGGTTGTGGACCTCACCGTGGCGCACCAGGTGGACGGTTGCAAGGGGCATCTGCCTAGTTTCTCAGAGTTCCGCCACCGGACTAAATCCGGACAGCCCGCACGGCAGGGTTCGAAGCCTCGGAGCGCGCCCCGGGAGCGGACCGGGACCCCCGAGGAATAAAACATGCAAAAACATGTTTACATAGTCATAAGCTTTCCGCTTCCATCAAGGAGAAACATCCATGAGCATCCCCACAGGCCTCACCACCGGCACCTGGTCCTTCGACCCCTCACACAGCGAGATCGGCTTCACTGTGCGCCACGCCGGCATCAGCAAGGTCCGCGGCAGCTTCGCAGACGTCGACGCCACGATGGTCGTCGGCTCCTCGCTCGGGGACTCGAAGGTCACCGCCACCATCAAGACCGTGTCCTTCCAGTCCGGTGACGAGAACCGCGACGCCCACGTGCGCAGCGCCGACTTCTTCGACGCCGAGGTTTTCCCGGAGATGACCTTCACCTCCACCTCCGTCGAGACCAAGGGTGAAACCTACAAGATCGCCGGGGATCTCACGATCCGCGGCATCACCAAGCCTGTGGTCCTTGACGCCGAGTTCAACGGCGTCGCTGTGGATCCCTTCGGCGCCACCCGTGCGGGCATCTCGGGCCAGACCACGATCTCCCGCAAGGACTTCGGCCTGACCTGGAACGCAGCCCTCGAAGCCGGCGGAGTGCTCGTCGGCGACAAGGTCACCATCTCGGTTGACGCCGCCTTCGTGGCACCTTCGGCCAACTGATCCACTCCAGCCTGGGTCTTCCACCCGGTTGACACTGCGCCGCCGGCGGGCCTTCGGGAACGCCGGCGGCGCGCTGCGTTCGGCTCCGTTCAGCACGCGGCCGGGACGCCGGTGCCGAAGCGCCGGGCGCGCCGGATCAAACCCTCGACTCTGCCCGCCGGCGCGGTAGGGTGAACGCAAGATCCGGCGGGCCGCGACACGGCAGGTGCCGGCTTGTCCTACCCTGCACGCCTGACGAACGGATGCGGCAATGAGCACACCTGACGAGAACCCCAACTCCACCCCGCAGAACCCGGACGGGCCACGGTACGGCCAGAACGAGGGCCAGCCGCGGTACGGGCAGAACCCGACGCCGTCCCCCGGGCAGAACCCCCCGCCCGCCTACGGGCAGAACCCTCCGCCCGCTTACGGGCAGAATGCTCCGCAGTCCTACGGTCAGAATCCCCCGGCCTCCCCCGGGCAGCAGGGTTATGGGCAGCAGCCGTACGGCTACCAGTCAGCCCAGCCCTCCGGCTACGCGTACCCGGGCTCCGCCTCGATGCCGCCCACCGCCAAGGGCCCCGCACCCCAGCGGGTGGTCCTGGCCTTCTGGCTCATCATCGCGGCGGCCGTCCTTGGGCTCGTCAGCACGGTCGTCAGCTCGCTCAATCCCCTGGCCAGCCTGACCCCGCAACAGCTTGAGCAGTTCGAAAGCTCGGGGGTCTCCCCCGAGTCCGTCAGCGGGATCGCCACGACCGTAGGTGTCGTCGTCGGGCTTCTGTTCGCCGCCCTCTACGTCCTGCTCGCGTTCATGATCCGCAAGGGAAAGAACTGGGCGCGAATCACGCTGACCGTCCTGGCGGCCCTGTCCGTCCTCGGATTCCTCTTCGGCCTCGCAGGCGGCACCCCGGTCGGTCTCCTTTCGACCCTCGTGCTGATCCTCGTCGTCGCCGGCGTCGTCCTGTGCTACCTGAAGCCCGCCGGCGAGTACTTCAAGCCCGCCGCTCCGCGCTACTGAAGGCCGCCGCCTACTGCGCCGAGCGGGCGTCGGTGATCGACTCGATGGCCGCGTCCTGCGCCCGCTGGGCGTGGTAGGCAAGAATCTGCAGCTCCGTTGACATGTCGACCTTCCGCAGCTGGACCTGCGGAGGGACCTGGAGCACCACGGGGGCGAAGCTGAGGATGCTGGTGATCCCGCTGGCCACCAGCCGGTCGCACAGCTGTTGGGCGACCGGTGCCGGCACCGCGAGGACCGCCATGTTCGCCCGGGTCCGTTCCAGGACCGTCTCAAGGTCGTCGACGGCACTCACCCGCAGCCAGCCGACCTCCGATCCGACAATCATCTTGTCCGCGTCGACCAGCGCGACGATCTCGAACCCGCGCGAGGCAAACCCGGTATAGCCCGCCAGCGCCCGGCCCAGGTTGCCGACGCCGATGATGGCCACCCGCCAGTCGAGGGTGAGCCCCAGCGCGGTGGAGATCTGGCGGTTCAGGTACTGCACGTCGTAGCCGACGCCCCGGGTGCCGTACGAACCGAGGTAGGAGAGATCCTTGCGCAGGATCGCCGAATTGACTCCGGCGGCGTCCGCGAGGACCTCGGAGGAGACCCGTTCGATCCCCTCGGCCAGAAGCGAGTTCAGTGCCCTCAGGTAGATTGTGAGTCGGGTCAGGGAGGCCGGCGGAATGCGGCGCCCGCCATCGGCGCTCACCGAATGAAGCTCTGGCACATCTGGCGTCGTCACTGTAATCTGCTCCGTTGCATCAGGTGGCCCACCGAAGCGGCGCCGGTTCCAGCCGGTGCCCCCAAAGCCCCGACTCGAAATCCCTTCAACTCTATGCCGCGGCGGTCGGGCCCACCAAGTGCGGACTTCGCCGGGGTGAAGCCCGCGCGGACCTCAGAGCGGGAGCGGGTGCTCGAGCACTCCCGCGGGCGTCCCCCGGCCGGAGAGGATCCGGCAGCAGTCAATGGCATCGATTTCCAGGGGAGGGCTCCCGTCGTCGTCCCGGACGAAGGTACCGCCGGCCGGACCGGTGAGTCGAAGGTGGAACGGGTCGGCGTGGAGGGTCGCCCATTCCGCGATGATGTCTTCGACAATGCGCCCGTCGTGTTCCGGGGTCGGGTTGGGCGGCCGGTCGGTCGCCCGGGCGATGTCGATGCGGTGCATCCAGACGTCACGGGTGAACCCGATGTCGAAGAGGTAGCTCAGCGGCTGCCAGCCGAAGTCGACGCCGGCCATGCTGCCCAGGGGCAGCAGCCGAAGCCTTCCGATGGCCCCGGGCAGCCGCCGGCGGGACCTGAGCGCGGCCCCGGCCGCACTCGCCCACCGCGCCGGGATGTCCAGGGCGCCAAGGTCCCGTCGAGCCTGAAGCTGGGCCTCATTGAGTCCGTCCACCCAGTGCTGGCCGCCGATTTGCGCGGTCAGCCTGCGCCCCCGCACCGCCTGGCGCAGGAACTCAAGGGGTGAGGCCTGCGCCTCGGCGGAGGCAACGACATGCACGGCCACATCCCGCACCGTCCAACGGGCACAGTCGGTCCCCCTGCCCCAGTCACCGGCACTGAGCTGCTGCAGGAGAGTGGAGAACCGCTGATTCTCCTCTGCCGCCAGCCGCATGGCCTCCTGGTGCCCGATCCGGGCGATTTCGGCCGCCCGCATGGGAGGGCGATCCTCGGTCATGGCGGATCCCTGCCTTCGCTTCCGTCGGGTCCGGTGGGCTCCGGGGCTCGGTTGCGCCGAAGCCTGAACGCTGCAACTTAAGCGTAGGACCGCCGGTCCCGGTGCAACAGGTTTCCCCCGCCATACGCCGGAGGTTTCCTCCACCACGGAAGGGCGGCGGGAGGCCCTCCGCCTCCTTGAGCTCCCGGGGCGGCTACCGGTGGGGGCCGGATGATCCTAGGGCTGCAGCAGGCGCCGCAGCCGCTCTTCGTCGATCGTCCAGAAGTCGCGCTGGACGCCGTCGATCATCAGCACGGGCAGTTCCTCCGCGAACCTCTCCAGCAGCTCGGGCGCGTCCGTGACCGAACGTTCCCGCCAGCGCAGGCCCAGCGAGGCGGTGACCCTTTCCACCACGGCGCGCGCATCCTCGCACAGGTGGCACTGCGGTTTCGTCACGAGCACGACGTCGGGCGGCGGGGCTTCGGGCTGGGTGTTCATCCTTTCAACCTACCCGCCGCGGCACACCAACGCGGGCGCCGCTTGTGGCTAGACTTTCATCATGCGTGGTGCCGCCGGGAAGGACCTTCCCTTCCCCCTGGATACGCCCGGCGCGCCCGGGTCGGCGGCCTTCTTCGATGTTGACAACACGCTCATGCGCGGCGCCAGCCTCTTCCACGTGGCGCGGAAGATGTATCAGCGCCGTGCGTTCACCCTCCGCTTCGCCGCGGGCCTGGCGTGGAAGCAGATCCGGTTCATTCTGCGCGGCGAGACCATGACCGACGTCAACTCGGTGCGCGACGCTGCGCTCGCCTTCGCCATCGGCATCGCCCACGCGGACATCCTTGCCCTCGGCGAGGAGGTCTACGACGAGATGATCGCCTCCAAGATCTGGCCCGGGGCCCGGGCACTGACCGATCAGCACCTTGCCGCCGGGAGGAAGGTGTGGCTGGTGACCGGTACGCCGGTCGAGGTGGCAAGCGTCATCGCCAATCGGCTCGGTCTCACCGGCGCCCTCGGCACGGTCGGGGAGGTAGCCGACGGCCTGTACACGGGACGGCTGGTCGGCGAGTTCCTCCACGGCGCGGCCAAGGCCGCGGCGGTGAAGGAGCTGGCGGCGCGGGACAACCTCGACCTTGACCGCTGCTGGGCCTACAGCGACTCCTTCAACGACGTCCCGCTGCTGAGCAGCGTGGGCCACCCGGTCGCGATCAACCCGGACTCCCGGCTGCGCCGGCACGCGCGGGAAAACAACTGGCCGGTGTTCGATTTCCGCAGCGGCCGCCGCGCCGCAACCCTGGGGCTCAAGGCGGCGACCGGCGTGGGAGCCGTCTATGGAATGTGGCGGGGGTTTGTGAAACTGCGGGACCGCTGACAACGCCGCTCACCGGATTCCGCCGTCAATCACCGCCATCATCCGCGCCGGTGTTAACCACGTCCGGCCCACCGCTCCAACCTGGGGTTGGGGCTGCGGACCGGGAAAGCTGGAAGGGGAGCCGCCGGACGGCGGCCCTCCAGCTGTGGAGCAGAAGAGCGTTGCCCTACTTCTTGTTGCGGCGCTGGTGGCGGGTCTTGCGAAGCAGTTTGCGGTGCTTCTTCTTGGCCATACGCTTGCGGCGCTTCTTGATTACTGAACCCACAGAGTCCTCACAAACTTAATAGGAATCCAGGCGGCTGCCTCCGCTGCGAAAACAGCGCAGGACCACCCGGAGCTGACATGGGCACGCACGAACTGGCGCGGGCCCGGTAAAACCGGTAGTTGCGCGGCAGCTACCGACCGCGCAAAACGTTCCTTAACAGGGTACAGGCAATTGGTGCCGCCCCCGACCGGCGGCTACGCGGTGGCGGACTGCCCGTCGACCTGCGCTTGGCGGAGGTAATCGGCGACAGCCGACTCGGGAACCCGGTAGGAGCGCCCGAACTGGACGGCCGGCAGTTCCCCTGAGTGAACGAGTCGGTAGACGGTCATTTTCGACACCCGCATGACCTCGGCGACTTCCGCCACCGTCAAGAACTGCACATCCGAGAAGTTCCCGTCTGCCATCTCACCACTATTCCTTTACTTGAAGGCTTCCCACCCTGAGACCGGCATTCGAACTGATGCCGGATGCGCGTAATGGATACGCCGCCTCGAAGCATGAGGATTTTCTGCCTAGGACGGTACTCTAGTGGCACCTGTGACAAAAGTGAAAGCCCCTGTGGTAGGGAGGCTCCTTCACCCGCCGGCGAAGGCCGGCCGGGGTGCCCGATGGCGGCGCATCGGCAGGCGCATCGGCCGCGCGCTACCGCTCGTGGTCCTTCCGGCGCCGCAGCTGGGAGATCAGGTCGGCCGCACGTTCGGCTGCCCGCCCCATGGTCCTGCCGATCTGCTGCTGCCGTGTTGCCTCCGCCGTGGCCCGCGGTGATCCGGCGGGCGCGAGCGCAGCCGCCGCCAGCACTCCTGCGGCCGGGGCCCCTGCGCCGACCGGCACCTCCTCCGCGGAGACGGGTGCCTCCGATGCCGCGGGAGCGGGCCCGGGGGCGGCGGAGGGAACCGGTATCTCGGGGGCGGCCTCGACCGGCCCGGCGGTAAAGCCGGCGATCCAGTCCTGCACCGTGAGCAGGGGTGAGGATTCGAGCGAATAGAAGCGTTTCTGGCCCTGCGCCCTCATGGTGACCAGGCCGGCCTCGCGCAGCACCTTGAGATGCTTCGACACCGTCGGCTGGCTCACGCCGAGCTCTCCCACGAGCTGCCCGACCGACTTCCCCTCGGTGCGCAGCAGCTCGAGGATGTCCCGCCGCGTGCGCTCGGCGATGACTGCAAACACGTCGTCGATACCCATTACTTCACCCTAGCGATATATGCCGCCGACGGCATCCCGACCCGCTGGGTCCTCAGTCGAACCACGGGTCAAGCCCGTGCAGCGGGAACACGGCCCGGCGGGTGGCCATGACCGAGCGGTCGAGGTCGTCGCCGGGATCGTAGCCCACTTCCCAGGACCGCCACCACGTGTCGGCGCCGTCGCCCATCAGGGCCGGCGGGGTGGAGCCGTAGCGTTCGCGCACGTGGTCCCGCCACGCCGGCGGCACCGGGGTGGACGGCCCGACCGCGGCTCCCGCCGCCACCGCGATGAGCAGGCTCCAGGAGCGGGGCACCACGTTGGCGAGGTTGTATCCGCCGCCGCCGGTGGAGATCCACCGCCCGCCGCACAGGCGCTCCGCAAGGTCCCGGGCGCCAAGCATCATCGCGTGCTGCGCGTCGACGCTGAGCCTCAGGTTCGTCAGCGGGTCGGCCAGGTGGGAATCGCATCCGTGCTGGCTGACGATCACCTCGGGCGCGAACACCTCTGCCAGCTGGGGCACCACGGCGTGGAACGCACGCAGGACGGCCGCGTCGCCGGCGGAGGTCGGAAGGGCAACGTTGACCGCGGTGCCCTCGGCGCCGGGGCCGCCGGTCTCATTAGCGAAGCCGGTTCCGGGGAACAGGCTCATGCCCGTCTCGTGAAGGGAGATAGTCATGACCCGCGGCTCGTTCCAGAAGATGCTCTGGGTGCCGTCCCCGTGGTGGGCGTCCACGTCGAGGTAGAGCACCCGCGCCACCCCCGAGTCGAGGAGCCGCTGGACGCTAGCGGCGGCGTCGTTGTAGATGCAGAAGCCGCTGGCCGCCGCGCGCGCCGCGTGGTGCATGCCGCCGCCGAAGTTCACGGCGTGGAGTGCGGTGCCTGCGACGAGGGCGTCGGCCGCAGCAAGCGAGCCGCCGACCAGCCGGGCACTGGCCTCGTGCATGCCGGCGAAGCCCGGGGTGTCGGCGGTGCCCAGGCCGAACTCGGGACGAGCGGTGTTCGGGTCGGCGCTCACCGCGCGCACCCCGGCGATGTACGTGGGGCTGTGCACCGTGGCCAGTTCGGCGTCGGCGGCCACGAACGGGCGCACCACCGACACGGCGGGGAGGTCGAACAGTCCGATCTCGCGCGCCAGCCGGGCCGTCAGCGCGAGCCGGGCCGGGTTCATCGGGTGATGCGGGCCGAAGTTATAGGCGAGCATCTCATCGTCCCAGACAACGTGTGTCGGGGGCGCGGGCGCGGAGGAATTAGACATCGCCCTCAGGCTACGCGATGCCCCGAACTTCGGCCACGAAGCAGAGGTGAAAGTGATTTACTACTCCAAGGACAACATTCGGGCCGCTGCGGCGGCATCAACAGCAACGGGGCAAGCGGCGTCAATGATTACTCAGCAGCCTCCGTGGCTGAGGGAAGATCGGAGCGGGCTCACGCGCATCCTGGCGCGCCTGCGCGACTTCCTTGACGGGTTCGCCAACAGCTCGCCGGCCCGCCTGGCCCTGAGCATCTTCGTCGCCGTCATCCTCCTGTTCACAGGGCTCCTAAGCCTGCCGGCGGCATCCTCGGACGGGACCGTCACCCCGCTTCATGACGCGCTGTTCACGGCGGTCTCGGCGGTGTGCGTGACGGGGCTGACGGTCGTCTCGACGGCCACCCACTGGTCCTTTCTGGGACAGCTGATCATCCTGCTCGGCATTTTCATCGGCGGCCTGGGAACCCTGACCCTGGCCTCACTGCTGGCCCTGGTGGTGAGCAGGCGCCTGGGCGTGCGCGGGAAGCTCATCGCCCAGGAGGCGCTCAACAACGCCGGCAGGCTCGGGGAGATCGGCACCCTGCTGCGCATCGTCATCACCACCTCCGTGGTGATCGAACTCGTGCTCGCCCTGGCCATGATCCCCCGCTTCGTCATCCTGGGGGAACCGCTGGGCCAGGCGGTGTGGCACGGAATCTTCTACGCCATCTCAGCCTTCAACAACGCCGGGTTCACTCCGCACTCCGACGGCCTCATCCCCTACCAGACCGACCTGTGGATCATCGTGCCGCTCATGGTGGGCGTGTTCCTCGGCAGCCTCGGCTTCCCCGTCATCATGGTCCTGCTCCAGACCCGCTGGCGGTACCGGAAATGGAACCTCCACACCAAGCTGACAGTGACGGTGTCCCTGATCCTGCTGGCGGTGGGCACGCTGGCCTGGGGCGCCCTCGAGTGGTCCAACACCGACACGATCGGGGGCCTCAGCGCCAGCGACAAGGTCATCCACGCCCTGTTCGCCTCGGTCATGACCCGCTCGGGCGGATTCAACCTGGTCGACCAGGCGGCGATGGACTCCACCACCATGCTCCTGACCGATGCCCTCATGTTCGCCGGCGGCGGGTCGGCCTCCACCGCCGGCGGCATCCGGGTGACGACCATCGCCGTGATGTTCCTTGCCATTGTGGCCGAGGCCCGGGGCGACGCCGACGTGCGGGCGTGGGGGCGCACCATCCCGCAGGGCACGCTGCGGGTGGCAATCTCGGTGATCTTCATGGGTGCCACCCTGGTGCTGGTCGGCACCGGCGCCATCCTCGCCATCTCCGGGGAGGGCCTGAACCGGGTGCTGTTCGAGGTGATCTCGGCCTTCGCGACCTGCGGGCTGAGCACCAACCTCAGCGCGGAGCTTCCGCCGGCGGGCAAGTACGTGCTCGCGGCTTTGATGTTCGCGGGCCGGATGGGCACAATTACCCTTGCCTCCGCCTTGGCACTGCGCCAGCGCAGCACCCTGTACCACTACCCCGAAGAAAGGCCGATCATTGGCTGACAGACCAGCACACAACGCCCCGGTCCTGGTGATCGGTCTTGGCCGGTTTGGTGCCGCTACGGCCGAGCAGCTCGTCAAGCAGGGACGCGAGGTCCTGGCCATCGAGCGGGACGGGCAGCTGGTGCAGAAGTTCGCCGGAACCCTCACCCACGTCGTCGAGGCGGACGCCACCAACCTCGATGCGCTGCGCCAGCTGGGAGCGCAGGAGTTCACCGCCGCAGTCGTCGGCGTGGGCACCTCCATCGAGTCGAGCGTGCTGATCACCGCCAACCTTGTGGACCTGGGCATCGACCATCTGTGGGTGAAGGCGATCACCCCGTCGCACGGAAAGATCCTCAAGCGCATCGGCGCCAACCACGTGATCTACCCCGAGGCCGACGCCGGGCAGCGCGCTGCGCACCTGGTGGGCGGCCGGATGCTCGACTTCATCGAATTCGACGACGGCTTTGCGATTGTGAAGATGTACCCGCCCAAGGAGACGCAGGGGTTCACCCTCGCCGAGTCCTCGGTGCGCTCCAAGTACGGGGTCACCGTCGTCGGGGTGAAGTCCCCGGGCGAGGACTTCACGTACGCGCAGGCCGACACGAAGGTCTCCGGCCGGGACATGCTGATCGTCTCGGGCCACGTCGACCTGCTCGAACGCTTCGCCGCCCGCCCCTGATCCCGGCCGGGGCCGCTCAGGTGCGCCGGGGCCCCCGCCTCAGCTGCCGCCGAGTTCCCGGGTGATCTCGGCGGCGCGCTCGGTGGCGGCACGGGCGCCGCGCGCCACGATCTCGGCCAGGCCCTCCCGGTCGAAGGTCTCGACGGCGCTCTGCGTGGTCCCGTTCGGGCTGGTCACGGCGCGGCGCAGCGCTGCGGCGTCGGCGCCGTCCTCGGCGAGCATGAAGCCCGCCCCGGCGACGGTCTCATTGGCGATCAGCCGTGCCAGGTCCGGTTCGAGGCCCAGCCGCTCCCCCGCCGCGGCCATCGCCTCGGCCAGGTAAAAGGCATACGCCGGCCCGGAGCCGCTGACCGCCGAGAGCGCGTCCACCTGCTCCTCGGGGATCTGCACCACGGTCCCGGCCGCGGACAGGAGGTTCCGGGCCGTCCGCAGGTGCTCCGGACCCGCGGACGCGCCGGCAGAGATGGACAGGACGCCCCTGCCCAGCCGGGAGGGGGTGTTGGGCATGGTGCGGATGACGGGCTGCCCGGCGGGCAGTGCCGATTCGATCATCGCCGTGGTCACGGCGGCGGCCACGCTGAGGACCAGGGTGTCCGGCCGCAGGGACGGGCCGATCTCCCGCGCCAGGGGCAGCACGCCGGCCGGCTTCACCCCGACGACGACGACGTCCGCCGCGGCGGCCGCCTCCCGGTTGGCCTCGGGGCTGTCCCCGGCGGCGAGGACCTCGATGCCGTACCGGTCCCGGAGCTCCCGGGCCCGGTCGGGACGCCGCACGGTCGCCGTGACGCTTGAGGGGTCGAGCCCCGCGGAGAGCAGCCCGCCGAGGATCGCCTCGTTCATCGATCCGGTGCCGAGGAAGGAAAGGTGAAGGGAAGTTTCGCTCATGGATCAATCCTGCCACGGGCGACTCCCAGCGTTCTCCCAGCATTTTCGCCGGGGAGTCACAAGATGGACCGGTAGCGTTCTACGTACCTCATGAAGGTGCGAGTGATGAGGGCCGGATTCTCCTGATCCGGTCCGGCGCCGCTGGTAGGCCACGTGTTCCCCCAGTACCTGGCCACACCGGCGGCGTCACTGCGTTAACCGCCGTTTTCATGGCCGGTTCGCCTCGGGCGCGGGACGGGGTGCGCCCGCCGGGACCGGCCGATGACCGGTTGCCTGCGCGGTCAGTGGCCCAGGTGCTCCCGCGCGAAGGAGAGCGTCTGTGCGAGCCACTCCTCACGCTCGCCCGCCCCGCGGGCCCTGCGCGTGCTGACTTCGACCGCCACGACGCCGCCCCAGTCCGAGTCCTTCAGGTGCCGCAGCGCCTCGGCGCAGCGCTGCTCCCCCTGGCCGGGCACGAGGTGTTCGTCCTTGCCGTTGGCCGTGCCGTCGGTGAGATGGACATGGGAGAGCCGCTCCCCCAGGCCCCGGATCTCCTCGAAGGAATCCATGCCCGCGATCGCCGCGTGGGAGAAATCCCAGGTGACCGCGTCGTAGGGCTCCGGGATCGGGTTCCAGTGCGGGAGGTACGCCTTCGCCTCCCTCCCCCGGACCTTCCAGGGGTACATGTTCTCCACGGCGATTTTAATCCCGTATTCGTCCGTCACCCGGCGGATCCCCTCCGCAAAGTTTTCGGCGTAGCCGCTCTGCCAGCGGAACGGCGGATGCACGACGACGGTCTTGGCGCCCACTTCGGCGGCCATGGCCGCGGACATCTCGACCTTCGTCCACGCCCGTCCCCACACCTGCTGGGTCAGCAGGAGTGTCGGGGCGTGGATGGCCAGGATCGGCTGGTCGTAGCGGGCGCTCAGGCCGCGCAGCAGGTCCGGGTTCTGGCTGGTGGAGTTGTTGGTCACCATGACCTCCACGCCGTCGTACCCGAGATCCTGCGCCATGGCGAAGGCGTCATGCACCGACAGCGGGTACACCGAGGCGCTGGAAAGCGCCACGGGGATCGGGGTCCGGGGTTCCTCGGGGAGCGTCATCTAGACCGCCCCGCCCGACGGGTGCACCGCGCCAGTGTCCAGCCCGCCTATCCGCATTCTTCCGCCATCCGTCGAGCCACTCATCCTGTCCATCGAGGCACCCCGCAGCACACCCCGTGCCGCCGCGGGCTACTTCCCCGCCGCTACCTTGCGCTTGGCCGGGGCGCGCCGGGTCGTCTTCTTGGGAGCCGGCCCCTTGGCCCGCTTCTCCGCCAGCATGTCGATCGCCTGTTCCCGGCTGAGCTCCTCCAGGGCCATTGAGCCAGGGACCGTGATGTTCGTGATGCCGTCGGTGATGTACGGACCGAAGCGGCCGTCCTTCACCACGATCGCCTTGCCGCTCTCCGGGTCGTCGCCGAACTCGGCCAGCGGCGGGGTCGCGGTGCGTCCGCCGCGCTGCTTGGGCTGGGCATAGATCTCAAGGGCCTGCTCGAGGGTGATCGTGAAGATTTCCTCTTCGGACCCGATGGAGCGTGAGTCGCTGCCCTTCTTCAGGTACGGCCCGAATCGTCCGTTCTGGACGGTGATCTCCTTGCCTTCGGCGTCCTCGCCCAGGACCCGGGGCAGGTTCATCAGCTTCAGCGCCTCGTCGAGCGTCACGGTTTCCACCGACATCGACTTGAACAGCGAACCGGTGCGCGGCTTGACCTTGGCGGGTTTCTTGGGCGGCTTCGGCTTGCCGTTCTTGTAGTACTCCACCGGCTGGGCCGCGAGTTCGGCCTCGGTCGGCTCCGGAATCAGTTCGATCACGTAGGGCCCGTAGCGTCCGTCCCGGGCCACGATGGTCCGGCCCGTTTCGGGGTCGACGCCGAGCACCCGCTCCTGGGAGACCGGGGACTCCATCAGCTCAATCGCCTTCTCGGCGGTCAGCTCGTCGGGGGCGAGGTCCTCGGGCACATTGGCGCGCTGCGGCTCGGCGCCCTCGGGCGAGTCGGCCGGCAGCGGCTTCTCAAGGTAGGGCCCGAACTTGCCCACGCGCAGGGTGATGCCGTCGGCGATCTCCACCGAGTTGATGCGGCGGGCGTCGATTTCGCCGAGGTCGTTCACGATGGTGTGAAGCCCGGTGTCCTTGCGGTCGCCGTAGTAGAACCGGTCGAGCCATTCGACCCGGCCGGCCTCGCCGCGGGCGATCCGGTCGAGGTCCTCCTCGAGTTCGGCGGTGAAGTCGTAGTCGACGTAGTTGTTGAAGTGCTCCTCGAGCAGGCGCACCACCGAAAACGCGATCCAGCTGGGCACCAGGGCCTGGCCGCGGACCCGCACGTAGCCGCGGTCGACGATCGTGGACATGGTGGCGGCATAGGTCGAGGGACGGCCGATGCCGCGCTCTTCCAGGACCTTCACCAGGGAGGCCTCGGTGTAGCGCGGCGGCGGCGAGGTCTCGTGGCCGAGCGCCTCGATGGCCTCGGCGCCGAGCGCGTCGCCCTTGGCCACGTTCGGCAGGCGGGTGCCCTGGCCGGCGTCGTCGCCGCCGTCCTGGTTGCGGTCCGCGTCGCGGCCCTCCTCGTAGGCGGCCATAAAGCCGCGGAAGGTGATGACGGTGCCCGAGGCCGAGAACTCGGCGTCGCGCCCGTCGGCGCTGACGGCGCCGAGCCGCAGCGAGGCGGTGGAGCCCTTGGCGTCGGCCATCTGGGAGGCGACGGTGCGCTTCCAGATCAGCTCGTACAGCCGGAACTCGTCGCCGCGCAGGGACTTGGCGACCTGGGCGGGGGTGCGGAAGGAATCCCCGGCGGGGCGGATGGCCTCGTGGGCCTCCTGCGCGTTCTTGGACTTGCCCTTGTAGATCCGCCGGGCTTCGGGCACGTATTCCGCGCCGTACAGCTCAGAGGCCTGGCGGCGGGCGGCGTTGACGGCCTGGTCGGACAGCGCCGGGGAATCCGTACGCATATAGGTGATGTAGCCGTTTTCGTAGAGCCGCTGGGCCACCTGCATGGTGGTCTTGGATGAGAAGCGAAGCTTGCGGGCGGCCTCCTGCTGCAGGGTCGACGTCGTGAACGGCGCGGCCGGACGGCGGGTGTAGGGCTTCGTCTCCACCGAGCGCACGGTGAAGGCGGCGGCCTCGAGACCCGCGGCCAGGGACCGGGCGGCCTGCTCATCGAGGCGCACCACCCCGGAGGTCTTCAGTTCTCCGCGGTCGGTGAAGTCCTTGCCGGAGGCGATGCGGCTGCCGTCGACGGAGACAAGCTTCGCGGGGAACGCCCCGCCCTTGGCGGCCTCGGCAGGGGTGAAGGACCCGGTGAGGTCCCAGTAGGAGGCGGCACGGAAGGCCATGCGTTCGCGTTCGCGCTCCACGACCAGCCGGGTGGCGACGGACTGCACGCGCCCGGCGGACAGGCCGCGGGCCACCTTGCGCCAGAGCACCGGGGAAATCTCGTACCCGTAGAGGCGGTCGAGGATCCGGCGGGTCTCCTGGGCGTCGACCATCGGAATATCAAGATCGCGCATCTCCAGCAGGGCGCGCTGGACGGCTTCCTTCGTGATTTCGGGGAAGGTGAGCCGGTAGACCGGAACCTTGGGCTTGAGCACCTCGAGCAGGTGCCACGCGATGGCCTCGCCTTCGCGGTCACCGTCGGTTGCGAGATAGAGCTCGTCGGCGTCCTTGAGAGCGGCCTTGAGTTCGGCCACCTTCTTTTTCTTGTCCGAGGAGACGACGTAGTACGGCTCGAAGTCCTTCTCGACGTCGACGGCGAACTTGCCCACCGAGCTCTTCTTCATCTCGGCCGGCAGGTCGGAGGGCTGGGGCAGGTCACGGATATGGCCCATCGAGGCCGCGACCTCGAAGCCCTCCCCGAGGTAGCCGGCGATGGTCTTGATCTTGCCGGGTGACTCGACGATGACGAGCTTTTTTCCGTGCTTTTTGTCCGATGCCTTAGTGGGCACTTCTCTCCTCGATACGGGGGTGCTGAGCCAGTCCGTCAATGGCGCGCGGCGGGGGTTCCGCTGCTGGCTCTACCCCTCCCAGTATGCGGTATGCATTCCTGCATTAGGGTAGCGGCAGAATTCAGGGGGCCGGAATCAGGAATCCTTCGAGCACGAGCCGACCCGCCATGGCGAGCAGGTCCGGCACGAAATCCGGACCATCCTCACCCAGCAGGACGGCGAGCGCTCCGGCGATCTGGCCGGCGGTCAGATCGCAGTCGCAGGCGGAGACGAACCCAGCGAGCTCGGTGCTCAGCAGGGTGGTCCGCCGCAGGCCGGCGCCCTGTCGAAGCAGGATCACCCCGGGGTGCTCGGCCCCGGGGCGCTGGTGGCGTTCCTCGGTGACGTCCCCGGCCACCAGCAGGTACTCCCAGTTCAGGTCCCGGCCCGGCACGTCCCGGTCCGGCCCGTCCGGGTGTGGCCCGTCCAGGCCCGGCCCGTCCAGGCCCGTCCCGTCCTGGCCCGTCCCGTCCTGGCCCGGTGCGGTCCCGGCGCCGCCGGGGGCCACCGACGCCAGCCAGTCACCGCGTTCGATGGCGGCCCCCAGGTGCGGGCCCAGGGGTTGTTCCACCTCGTGCGTGATCTCCTCGCACCGCACCCAGGCGGGGGCGCCGCCGGGCGTACGGCGCAGCCAGATGTAACCGAAGCCGACCGAGTCCACACCGCGCGAGGCGAAGTCGCCGAGGTAGTCCGCGTACCGCTGGACGTAGGCCGCGCGGTCCCGGTTCTCGGCGGCGTCGCGCAGCCAGGTTTCGGCGTACTGCAGCGGAGACTGGACCTCGCGCTGGATGATCCAGGCGTCGGTGCCCTCCGGCAGCCACTCCCGGAGCCGCTCATCCCATTGCCGGCCGGCGGGAATTTCCCAGTTGCCCAGCAGCTGTGCCGTGCCGCCCTCGGCGAGGACCCCGGGCAGGTTCGCGAGGAGCCCCGAGACGATGTCATCCCCGGGCAGGCCGCCGTCGCGGTAGGTGAACTGGTCCTCGGGGGACTCTTCGGTGGACCGAGGGGTGATGACGAACGGCGGATTCGACACCACGAGGTCGAACCGCTGCCCGGCCACCGGTTCCAGGAGGCTGCCCAGGCGCAGCGAGACGCGCGCGTCGAGGGCGCGGGGGTCGATCCCCAGCGGCCCGGCGTTGAGCAGCAGGTTGAACCGGGTGAAGGCCAGGGCCCGCGGCGAGATGTCGGTGGCGGTGACGTGGTCGGCGTGCGAGAGCAGGTGGAAGGTCTGGATGCCGCAGCCGGTACCCAGGTCCAGGGCCGTGCGGGCCCGAGGCCGCACGGTGATCTGTGCCAGGGTCAGGGACGCCCCGCCGATGCCGAGCACGTGGTCGTGGCGCAGGACGCCGGGGCGCTGCAGGGCGCCCAGGTCGCTGGCCACCCACAGGTCGCCGTCGGCGTCCGAGGAGTAGGGGCGGAGCTCGACCGCGGCGCGCCGGAGCGTGTCCGGGGCCGGGGCGTCCATCGGGTCGATCAGACGCAGGGCCTGGAGCCCGTCCGCGCCGGTGATCGGGAAGGCGAGATTCAGCTGGTCCTGGGTGAGGGTTCCGCCGACGAGCCACAGCAGGATCGGCACCACCAGCGGCGAGGGGTCCGCGGCGCGGAGTTCCTCCTCGCATGCCAGGAGAACCGGCACCAGCTGGTCGCGGTTCAGGGCCGCGTACGCCTCCTGCCCGACGAAGTCCGCCACCCCGCCGACCGTGTAGTTCAGCGCCGCGAGGTCGGCGGCCAGCGCCTCGAGCAGGCCCGGGTGCAGAACCGACGGCGCGTCGGCCACATCCGCGTCGAAGCCGCCCACTATGCGGCTCCGGCGGCTGTCGCCTCGGCTTCGTCCGTCTCGCAGCCCTGCGGGCAGCGGAGCGTCTCGGGACGGGCGGCGCAGTCCGCGCAGTACAGCGTGAGGTTGCGGCAGGCGGAGTTGGAGCAGTTCTCAAACTTGTTCGTCGGGGCCGTGCAGCGGGCGCACTTGCCGATGGTCACGGCGTCGCTGCTGAACTCGAGGTGCATGCGTTTGTCGAACACGTACAGCGATCCCTCCCACAGTCCCTTGTCGCCGTAGGTCTCTCCGTACCTCACGATGCCGCCCTGGAGCTGGTAGACCTCGCTGAAGCCGCGGTTCACCATCAGGCTGGAGAGCACCTCGCAGCGGATCCCGCCGGTGCAGTAGGTGACGATCGGCTTGTCCTTCAGGTCGTCATACTTGCCGGAGTCGAGCTCCGCGACGAAGTCATGGGTGGTCGACACGTCGGGCACGATGGCGCCCTTGAACCGGCCGATCTGCGCCTCGAGGGCGTTGCGGCCGTCGAAGAAGACGACGTCCTGGCCTTGGCTGCGTTTGGTGTCGATGAGTTCGTGGAGTTCCTCGGGGCGCAGGTGGGTGCCGCCGCCGATCACGCCGTCCGGTCCGACCTTCAGTTCCCCAGGCGCGCCGAAGGAGACAATCTCTTCGCGGACCTTCACGCTCAGGCGCGGGAAGTCCTCGGCCCCGCCCTCGGACCACTTGATGTCCATCGTCTTGAACGCCGGGTACTCGCGGGTGGCCTTCACATACCGTTTGACGGCGTTCAGGCTCCCGCCGACCGTGCCGTTGATGCCGTCCTTCGAGATCAGGATGCGCCCGCGCAGCCCCAGGCTCTCGCAGAGGGCCCGCTGCCATAGCCGGACCGCTTCCGGATCCGGCAGGGGCGTGAAGACGTAGTACAGGACGATCCGGTTCAAAGGCACGGGTTAAAGCGTACGTTGTGTCTCAAAATCGTCACTGTCCGCCGGGACTGTGTTTTTTGGCCCCTCGGCCATCTATCGTCAGTGCATGGGAACACAAGGAAGCAACGATCTCCTCTCCACCTGGATCACGGGGTGGGCCACCTGCCGGGGCTACGACCGGCAGGATGACGGGCGCACCACCTCTGTGGTGCTCACGGACAAGGGCGGCCGGGACGAGCATTTTCTCTACGAGCCGTCGGAGGAGCTCCTGCTTCAGGTGGCAGCGGAGACCAAGGCCGATCCCAACCGGGTGCTGACCGTGGCCACAAACCGCATGGAGGACCTGCTCGCCGTCACCCGGCCGCTCGCGCTGCAGGTGGCGGACCGGCAGTCCCTCATGAGCGCCGATATGGCCGACCAGGACGTCGAGGACCCCCCGACCCCCGATGGTTTCGTGCTGGTGCGCCACGACGAGCCGGGCTGCCGCCGCGTCGAGGTCACCTTCGAAGGCCAGCCGGCCGCCCGCGGCGCCGTCTCCGTCGTCGGCGACTTCGCGGTGTACGACGGGATTGAGACGGAGCAGGACTTCCGCCGCCGCGGCCTGGCAAGCTTCGTCATGCGCGCCCTCACCGCGGCCGTGCTCGAGGACGACGTCCGCATCGGCCTGCTCATGGCCACCACGGACGGGCGCGAACTGTATTCGTACCTCGGCTGGAAACAGCTGGCCGACGTGTTCATCCTGAGGGGATAACCGCCGTCCGTGTGCCTCCCGCCGCGGGCGGGTGGAAGAATTGTGGAGTGGCACTGCACGATACCCTCATCCCGCTGCTCGGCGGAGGAGCACATCCGGAGCAGCTGCTGCATGTCCGGGAGCTTCCCGCCCGCCGGGCCGAGCACGAGCCGTGGCCGGCCTGGGCCCACCCCGACGTGGTGGACGCCTATGCCTCCCTCGGCGTCCGCGAGCCGTGGCGCCACCAGGTCCGAGGGGCCGGTCTTGCGCACTCCGGGGCGCACACAATCATCGCCACGGGCACCGCCTCGGGTAAGTCGCTGGCCTACCAGCTGCCGGTCCTCGACGAGATCCACCGCAGCGAACTCGCCGACCAGTCGACCCTCGCGCCGGCCGGATCCGTCGCCTTGTACCTGGCGCCGACCAAGGCGCTCGCGGCCGACCAGCTCTCCGCCATCGAGGCCCTGAAGCTGCCCACCGTCCGCCCCGCAACGTACGACGGCGACACCGACCCGGGTGCCCGCCGCTGGATCCGCGACCACGCCAACCTCGTGCTGGCCAACCCCGACATGCTCCACTACGGCGTCCTGCCCAACCATCCAGCCTGGGCACGGTTCTTCCGCCGGCTTCGATACGTCGTCATCGACGAGGCCCACAGCTACCGCGGGGTCTTCGGCTCGCACGTGGCCAACCTGCTGCGCCGCCTGCGGCGGATCTGCGCCAGCTACGGGTCCTCCCCAGTGTTTATCGGCGCCTCGGCGACCTCGGCGGAACCCGCGGCGTCATTCGGCAGGCTCGTCGGCGCGCCGGCGCAGGCGGTCACCGAGGACTCCTCTCCGCACGGCTCCACCACGGTCGCCTTCTGGGAGCCTCAGCTCACCGAACTCCGCGGCGAGAACGGTGCCCGCTCGCGCCGCACGGTGATCGCGGAGACCTCGGACCTGCTGGCGAACCTCGTCTCGGCCCAGGTGCGCACCATCGCGTTCATCAAGTCCCGCCGGGGCGCCGAAAGCATTGCGGCGACCTCGCGGCGGCTGCTCGAGGAGGTCCACCCGAGCCTGCCGGGCCGGGTCGCTGCGTACCGGTCCGGGTACCTTCCCGAGGAGCGCCGGGCGCTTGAGGCGTCGCTGCGCAGCGGTGAACTTCTCGGCGTGGCCAGCACCTCGGCCCTGGAGCTGGGCATCGACATTTCCGGACTGGACGCCGTGCTCGTGGCCGGCTGGCCCGGCACGAGGGCATCGCTGATGCAGCAGATCGGCCGTGCCGGCCGCTCCGGGCAGGACGCCCTGGCGGCGTTCGTAGCCAGCGACGACCCGCTCGATACTTACCTGGTGCACCACCCCGAGGCGGTGTTCGACGTCGCCGTCGAGGCCACGGTGTTCGACCCTTCCAATCCCTACGTGCTGGGCCCGCACCTGTGCGCGGCGGCCGCCGAACTGCCGCTGACCGATGCCGACCTCGGGCTGTTCGGCCCCTCCTCCCGCGGCCTGCTTGGCCAGCTGACGGACCAGGGGTACCTGCGCCGCCGGCCCGCCGGCTGGTTCTGGACGCACCCGCAGAGCGCCGCGGGTATGGTCAACCTCCGTGCCGACGGCGGCGGGCCGATCAGTATCGTCGAGGCCGGCACGGGGTCGCTGCTTGGCACCATGGATTCCCCGCAGAGCCACTACCAGGCCCATCCGGGCGCGGTGTATGTGCACCAGGGCCGCACCTACGTGGTGGAAACCCTCAATGAACAGGACCACTGCGCGGTGGTGTCCCGGGCCAGCCCCGACTACTACACCCAGGCCAGGGACGTCACCCAGATCGAGGTGATTGACCGCGGCGAGGCCGAGCAGTGGGGCGAGGTGCTGGTGAACTTCGGCGACGTCAAGGTGACGACCCAGGTGGTGTCCTTCCAGCGCAAGGCGTTTGCCTCCAACGAGATCCTGGGCGAGGAACCGCTCGAACTCGGCGCCCGCGACCTCTTCACCAAGAGCGTGTGGTTCGAGATCGACAACGAACTGCTGCAGGAGGGCGGGATCTCCGCCGAGGAGCTTCCGGGTGCCCTGCACGCCGCCGAACATGCCGCGATCGGACTGCTGCCCCTCGTTGCCTCGAGCGACCGCTGGGACATCGGCGGGGTGTCAACGGCGCTCCACGCTGACACCGGGCTCCCGACGATCTTCGTCTACGACGGCCACCCCGGCGGGGCAGGATTCTCCGAGCGCGGATTCCAGGCCGCCCGGGTGTGGCTGGCCGCCACCCGCGACGCCATTGCCTCCTGCGAATGCTCCGACGGGTGCCCCTCCTGTGTGCAGTCCCCCAAGTGCGGCAACCGCAACAATCCGCTGAGCAAGGCCGGGGCCGTCAGGCTGCTGTCCCTGATCCTGGCCGGGTCGGCGGAGGCACCGCTGGAAGCAGGGGCGGCGGTCCGTCCCGGGGGTTCCGACTAGGGCTGCAGGGCGGACCCGCGGCTCCGGGCAGACCCACTTCCGCCGCGCGGACACCGCCTCCGCTGCCGTCGTGGACAGCATGTCCGCTACCGCGGCGGACGGAGCGACGGCGGGCGGGCCCGCTGCGGGGGCGGGCCGGCCCTCGCGGCCCCGGTGGCTGGCGGAAGGATTCCCGGGACCGGCACGGAGGTCCGCACCGTGACGATCACCCCTCCCGGCCCCGAACGGAGGCAGTCCACCAGCTCCGCCCGGTGCCGGCGGGCGGTTCCGCGGGCGACGTCGCAGGGATCTCCGTTCCTCAGGCCGCGCGCGGCGTCCGCGCCCGCGAGCGCCGCGAGGTCTGCGGCGGCCGCCGCCCGCGCCCCGCCGACTGCGCCCTGGACCAGCAGCACGAGCGCTGCGAGCAGCAGGATGAGGACCGCGGCAAGGCCTGCCACGAGCACCGTGCCGCTCCCCCGCTCCGCCCGAGGGCGATTAACGGGCATGCTCGGACCACCCGGTGGCCGTGGCCGAGAGCCGGACCTCCAGGAAGTCGAGGAACGGCCCCTGGACCTGCGTGGTCACGGTGACCGAGGTCCATCCCCCATCGCCGGCCACCTCCAGGCCCGCGCCGGGCCCAGCCAGACGCCTCACCGTCGCCTCGACCGAAGCCCCGGCCTCCCCACGCGCAATCTCCCGCGCCCCGGCCCGGGCCGCCTCCTCCAGGCGAAGCTGGGCGACACCGACGGTTGCGGCTCCCAGGAGCACCCCGAGCAGAAGGACCAGCGCCGGCAGGGCCACCGCCATCTCGGCGGTGACCGACCCGCGTTCGGGCCCACCGCCGTCCTGCGGTTGCCGGCTCACACTCTCACCCGAAGCTGAGGGCGTTGGTGATCAGGGACATCAGCATTCCGCGGATCTCGCCGCTGGAGAGCACCGCCACCAGCAGTGCGGCGAACCCGACGGCCGCCAACGTCACGATCGCGTACTCGGCCGTCGCCAGCCCTGCCTCGCGCATCCCGCCGGGTACCTGCTCCGGCAGCGACGGCCCCGGCACGGCCGAGTCGGACGGGGCCGGGTCCGCCCCGCACGGGGTGAGCCCGGGAGAGGCCTGCGGGGTGCGGGAGGCCGTGGAACAGCGGCAGAGCCGGCCGGTCATCGGGACGGCCCGTCCCGGCAGCCGGACCGCGGGGGACAGAATGGTCTTCGCCATGGGGGTGCTCCTCAGGTGCTCGTCCCGCCGATGCCCGGCGGGACCTATCCATAACCGCCGCGGCTGCGGCGTCCTTCGACTCTCCCGCCCGCGGCGGACCCGTGGGTCCCGCGCCGGCCCTAAGTGGATAACCCGGCTGGCCCGGTCTAGCCGGTGGGCAGGAGCGCCAGGACGACCGGGACGACGCCCAGGCAGGCGAAGGCCGGCAGCGCGCAGACGCCGAGGGGCACCACGAGGCGGACGCCCAGAGCGGCCGCCCGCCGCTCCAGGGCACGGTTCTGCCGGCGCCGCAGCTGGGCGGCCCGGGCGTGGACGATCGCGGCGGACGGCGCGCCGGTCACCGCGGCGAACCCCAGGGCCGACCGCAGTTCAGTAACTGCCGCCCGGCCGGGCCTGCCGAGGGGAGCCGGGCCGGAATCCCAGGCGTTGTTCCACTCCGCGCCCAGTTCAAGGGCTGCCCGGACGCCCCGGAGCTTCAGTGCGACAGGTTCCGCGCAGGAGTCGGCCAGCACCCCCAGCGCGTGCGTCACCGGCGCGCCGGCGGTGAGCATCGCACCGATCAGGTCGAGCATCAGGGGGACATCGGTGATGCCGTCCGGCGGCGCGGAGAGTTCCGAAGCCCGGCCGCGCACCTCAGGCACTCCGCGGGAGACGCTCAGCACCACGAACGCTGCCAGCAGAAGCAGCCCCACGCTGGCTCCTGCGGGCATCACGGACCCCGCACCGCGGCGGCCACCAGACGCCGGGACCACAGCCGCCCCGCGAGCATCAGCCCGAGGCCGAGCATCAGCGTCAGGAGTCCGATCGGAGAGCCCAGGAGCACCCCGACGGGGTTGACCCCCATGAGGTAGCCGAGCAGCACGCCGACGACCGGCAGCCAGCCAAGCAGCGTCACGGTGGCCCGCGGTCCCGCCAGCGCCGTCTCCCGGGCGGCCTGCGCATCCACCGCGGCATCCAGCTGCACCGCGTACCGGGTCAGAACCTCGGCCAGCGGCGCCCCGCTGCGTTCGGCGACCGAAAAGCACGAGGCCAGGTCCACCCACAGCGTCGGCGCCGGATCCTCCGGCCCCGCACGCGCCCCGGCCTCTGTGCCCTCCGCCATGGGTGGCGCGCGCAGCACCGCCGTGACGCTCAGGCCCAGGGAAGCGCTGCGCCCGGCCGCCCTGAGGACCGGGAGGGCCTGCGCGGCGAAGGCCGAACCTTCTCCGGCCGCCTCCGCGTAGAGGAGTTCCAGATCCCGCCACAACACCAGCGGTGACCTTCCGGCCCGGAGCAGGCCAGTGATCTGGTGCACCAGGAGGGCCGGCTCGTGCGCCTCCACGGCGGACTGCCGCCGGAAACCCCGCGCGAAGCCGGTCTGGCCGGACCGGCCTGCCGGGACACCGGACGGTGGTGCTGCCCCGGCGGAGATCCGCCGGGGCAGTGGAGAATCCGCCCGGAGCACCAAGGCTGCGAAAGCGAGCAGCATCCCCACCAGCAGGCCGGTCACCGCGGGGCCTCCCCTGACAGGCGGGCCGTGAGCGCCGCCCAGGCCTCGCCGCGGATACACTCCGTGCCGCCGGAGATCAGCGCCGGCCGGACGACGAGCCGCCCGCCGGACATCCCGATCAGGGCGATCCGCTCCACCCTCCGCCCCTCGGCGCCGCGGACCAGATGGATGACAACATCAAGAGCGCTTGAGGCCTGTACCGCCAGCGCCTGGGGGGTCATGCCCGCCAGGGCTCCCAGTGCCGTCAGCCGGGCCGGGACGCTGGCCGCGGAATTCGCGTGCACCGTACCGCCGGCGCCGTCGTGCCCGGTGTTCATGGCCGCGAGCAGTTCACGGACCTCGGCGCCCCGGCATTCCCCGACGATCAGCCGGTCCGGGCGCATCCTCAGGGCCTGCCGCACCAGTTCCGCCAGGTCGACCGCGCCGGCGGCCTCGACGTTCCCGTGACGGGACTGAAGGCCGACGGCATGGGGGTGGAGCGGGTTCAGCTCGGCGGCGTCCTCCACCAGAACGAGGCGTTCGGCGGGGCCGCTCAGGCCCAGCAGTGTCGAAAGCAGCGTGGTCTTCCCCGTCCCCGTCGCCCCGCTGATGAGGAAGTTCAGCCGCCGGTGCACGACCTCCGCCAGGACGGCGGCAAGGTCGACCGGAACGGCGCCCGAGGCGCAGAGTTCGGACAGCGTGAAGACCCGCTCCCGGCGGATGCGGATGGATAGCAGGGTTCCCGCCGTCGAGATCGGCGGGAGCACAGCGTGGATCCGGAAGTCCCTGAGCCGCACATCGACGCACGGATTCGCGTCGTCGAGCCTGCGCCCTCCGGCCGCCACCAGGCGGGCGGCGAGGGCACGGACGTCGTCGTCGCCGGCGAAGGCCAGCGGCACACGCCGCAGCCCGCCGGAACCATCCACCCAGACGTCCCCGGGTCCGTTCACCAGGATGTCGGTGACCGTGTTGTCCTGGGCGAGCTGGTGCAGCGGCCCGAGGCCCTGGAGTTCGGCCCGGATACCGTCGACGGCGGTGAGGGTCCCTTCCGAACCCAGGAACCGGCCCGTGGACCGGACGGCCTCCGCGAGCCCGGCACCGGTCACCGGCGCCGAACCGGCGACCACCCTGCGGCGGACGAGGTCGACCATGTCCGGGTCGGCTCCACCGGTCCGGGTTCCGGCCGGCACCCGCTCAGCCCGGCGGGGCCGGGAGCCGGGAAGACCCCCGGTCATGCCGCGTCCCGGCCGTCGAGGGCGGTCTCGAGGAGACCCTGGCAAAGCCTGCGGACGGAGCGCTGGCGGCCCCGCTCCAGGAGCCGGCCCTGGGCCTCGGCGGCCGGCACTCCGGGCAGATGCGGCAGGAAGGCAGGCTCGGGCACCTCCAGCACCTCCGCCACCCGGTGCGGCAGGAGTCCTCCCCGGACGGGGCCGCGCAGCACCACGTGCACCGGTATGGGCGAGAACCGAGGGAGCAGGACGGCCGCCGCCGCGACCGGTCGCAGCCGGGCCGGCACCAGCAGCACCACGCTGCCGCAGGCGGCCAGGAGCGTATCGTCAAGGCCCCCTGCGGTCCCGAGGTCGACAACGGTCAGCTGGAACGCCTGCCGCGCGGCGTCCAGAACCGGACCGGCCGCGGAGGAAGCCCCGGCGGGCGCAGCCGGGAAGGGACCATGGGAGAGCACGGAGAAACCGGCGGGCCGCGGCAGGGCGGCGGCGAACTGCGCGGGGTTCAGCGCCCCGCGCACACCCTCCAGATCCCGCCACCGCAGCCCGGCGGCGGCGTCCCCCAGGGCCAGTTCGATGCCCCCGCCCAGCGGGTCCCCGTCAATCAGGACGGTCGCGGCACCGGTCGATGCGGCGCCGTCGGCGAGCCAGCAGCTGAGCGTACTCGACCCTGCTCCTCCTGCCGCCCCGAGGACGCCGAGCACCGGCCCCGAAGCGGCCGACCGCGCCCGGCCCAGGTGTTCGGCGAGCCACCCGGCGGCCTGCGGCAGGATCGCCACCCTGCCGGCACCCCGCGCGGCAGCCGCGGACCAGACGGCGTCCTCCTCCTCCCGCAGGCCGACCAGGATTACTGGACACCCGTGCGGGAGGCTGCCCCCGCCCGCATCCGGGGCAAGCAGGAGCACCGAGGGAGAATGCCGAAGTGCCTCGGGCACCGAGGACGCCACGATCAGTGCCACCCCGGCCGCCGCCGCAACCCTCGCAGCCTCGTCCCGTAGGGCCTGCGCCGCGCCCACCAGCACCACCCGCTGGTCCTCCGTGCCCGCGGGAGTCCAGGAACGCCGTTCCGTCATCCTCCAAGGGTGTGCGGGCGCGGTTCGCTCCAGTGGCGGCCGGCCGCGTATGTGGACAACGCTGCCGACCCGCAGGCCGTCGCGGCGGCCCTGCTGCCCACGCTCCTGCCCGGGGACGGGCAGAATGAGGACATGTATGTCGTCGTGGCGCACCCGCCCAGCACCGACCGGGACACCGCCGCCGTCTTCCAACCCCTCGACGCCGCCGGCACGCCGTCGGGACCTGCGGTGAACGCCGCCGCCGGAGACCTGCACCGAACCTTCGCCCGCCTCGAGGCCGGCTCGCCGCGCTGGGTCTGGGAGAGCACGCGCGCCTGGTATCCGGGGCTGCTCGCGGCGGGCATCAGCCTGGAACGCTGCCACGACCTTGCGCTCGCCCGCGCCGTCCTGGCCCTCTCCCCCTACTGCTCCTCCTCGGCCTACGCGGAGGAGCTGCGCTCGCGCCTGGTGGACGGAGAGGAGCCGTCCCTCCCCCGCCAGATCCTGCCTCCCCCGCCCGCACCCAACCAGAGCAGCCTGTTCGATGACGTGCCCACGGCGTCCGGGCCCGAGGCGGGGGCCGTCGCCGCGGAGTTCCGCTCCCAGCTGCAGGCGGTGGCCGGATCAACCCACCCCCGCCGGCTTTCCCTGCTCCTGGCCGCCGAGTCGGCCGGAGCGCTGCTGGCCGCCGAGATGGAATCGACAGGCCTTCCATGGCGGCGTGACATCCACGAAGAGCTGCTCGAGCGGCTGCTGGGTTCCCGCCCGCCCGAGGGCCAGCGCCCACCGGTCCTTGAAGGTCTGGCCGCCGAACTCCGGGACGCCCTCGGCAGCCCGACGCTGAACCCGGATTCGCCCCAGGAGCTCATCCGGGCACTCCACCGGGCGGGCATCGAGGTGGCCACCACCCGCTCCTGGGAGCTTGAGCAGCAGAAGCACCGGGCGATCGAGCCCCTGCTCGCCTATAAGAAGCTGTCCCGCCTGCTCACGGCGAACGGCTGGACTTGGCTCGACACCTGGGTTCATAACGGCCGCTTCCGCCCCGAGTACGTGGTCGGCGGGGTGGTCTCCGGGCGGTGGGCCTCCCGCGGCGGCGGGGCGCTCCAGATTCCGAAGATGGTGCGTGACGCCGTCCGCCCCGACCCGGGCCACGTGCTGATCGTCGCCGACGCGGCCCAACTCGAACCGCGCGTCCTGGCCGCGCTGGCGCAGGACTCGGCCCTGGCCGCCGCCGCCCGCGGCAAGGACCTGTACCAGGGCATCGCCGAACAGGGCTTCGGCGGGGACCGGGCGAAGGCCAAGCTGGCGATGCTCGGTGCCATGTACGGAGCGACGACCGGCGAGTCCGGGCGCCTGATGCCCCAGCTCGCCCGCACCTACCCCCGGGCCATCGGCGTCGTCGAAGCGGCCGCGCGGGTCGGCGAATCAGGTGGCACGGTCGGCAGTTACCTCGGGAGGGGATGCCCGCCGGCCTCGGAACGCTGGCGGGCCGCGCAGCGGACCACCAGTGCGGAGGAGCAGCGCCGCGCCGACACGGCGGCCCGGTCGCGGGGCCGCTTCACCCGGAACTTCGTGGTGCAGTCCACCGCCGCGGAATGGGCGCTGTGCTGGCTGGCGGAGGTTCGCCGGAGGCTCCGCCTGCTGGGCGGCCCCGCGGCAGTGACCGGAATCGTCTTCTTCCTGCACGACGAGGTCATGCTGCATGTGCCCGAGGAGCGCGCCGGCGAGGTCAGCCGGTTGATCGAGGAGTCGGCCGCAGCGGCCACGGAAATGATGTTCGGCAGGATACCGATCGAATTCGCGGTCAACGTCCTCGTGGTCCGTTCCTACGCCGACGCGAAGTAGTATCCGCCCGCCGTCCCCCGAGCGCCCCGGCTGGGCTCCGCCCCGCCGAAACCGCACCTCACCACGCTCTGCCCGCAGGAAAGGGTGGTGAGCTGCACACTCGGAGGGAGGGCCCGTGCCCCATGCGCCTTAACTGCGCTCTCCGCCCCGCCGAAACCGCACCTCACCACGCTCTGCGCGACGCATAAGGTGGTGAGCTGCACACTCGGAGGGCGGGGCGGCGGCGGGGAACGGAATCAGGGCGGCGGGATGACCAGTGACTCGTCCCACGGCTCGGTCCAGCCCAGAGCATCGAACAGGGAACTGAGAAGCATCCCGGTGAATCCCCACACGGTGGCTTCGGGAAGCACGAAGCCGGGGCTGAGGCCGGTGGAACCGCCGCGCTGGAACACGACCGTCCTGCGGTTGGCCGGATTCAACAGGTCCCGGACGGGCGCGCGGAAGACCTGGGCCGACTCGCCCTCGTCCACGACGCCGACCGGGGTGGGCAGCAGCCACCAGCCGAGCACGGGTGTGACCAGGAAGTTGCTAAAGGGCAGTCCGACCTCGGGCAGTGCGCAGAGCACCTCGACTCCTGAGGGCTCTAGCCCGGTCTCCTCCTGTGCTTCCCGCAGGGCGGCCGCCCGCTCGTCGGCGTCGCCGGGGTCGATGGCACCCCCGGGGAAGGCGACCTGCCCGGGATGGTTGTTGAGGGAATCCGCGCGCTGGACAAGCAGAAGGTCGAGGTCGGCCGGCGCGGTGGCCGGATGGCCGGGCGCCAGATGGTCGTCGGCCGTCCCAAAGAGAATCAGCACCGCCGCCCGCCGTGCCTTCTTCGGGTTGAGGATCCGCAGCCGCCAGGCGGTCGGCAGGTCGAGGGAGTCGGCGTCCTTCATGGACTCGGCGTAGTCGCGCAGGGACTGGTAGGCGCTCACGTTCCGAGGGTGTATCCGGCCGCGCGGAGTTCGGTGCGGGTCTGCCCGCTGCGCATCAGCCCGAGCAGTTCCTCACGCCCCGGTGCCAGTTCGTACTTCAGCAGCTTGGCCGCCTTCACCGGGTCCACCTCCCCCTCGCCGTAGGACGGGCACAGCGCCGCGACCGGGCAGGCGCCGCAGGCGGGTTTCTTGGCATGACAAATCCGGCGCCCGTGGAAGACGAGGCGGTGCGAAAGGGCCGTCCAGTCCCTCGGCTCGAACAGCGCACCGACCTCCATTTCGACCTTGACCGGATCCTCCGACCCGGTCCAGCCGAAGCGCCGCGCCAGCCTCCCGAAGTGGGTGTCGACGGTGATCCCCGGAATCCCGAAGGCGTTGCCCAGCACCACATTGGCCGTCTTTCGGCCCACCCCGGGGAGCGTGACAAGATCCTCGAGCCGGCCCGGCACCTCACCGTCGTACTCGTCGACAAGGCGGTTTGCCAGGGCCAGCAGGCTGTTCGCCTTGGCCCGGAAGAACCCGGTCGGACGGATCAGCTCCTGCAGCTCCTGGGGATCGGCCTCGGCGAGCGCCCGGGCGTCCGGGTAGCGCTCGAAGAGGACGGGCGTGGTGAGGTTGACCCTCACATCGGTCGTCTGCGCCGAGAGCACCGTGGCCACGAGGAGCTCGAAGGGGTTCCCGAAGTCGAGCTCCGCGTGGGCGTACGGGTACACCTCCCCGAGCACACGGTTGATCCGGCGGGCGCGCCGCTTCAGGGCCGTGGCCGACACGGCCTCATTGGTGTGCCCCTTCATGAATCGGCCTCCCGTGCCTGGTGTGCTGTCGGAGGGCAGCGGGAATTACTCCCGCGGTGCCCGTTCGATGTTGGTGAGGTTGCGCATGACGCCGATCTGCCCGGTCCTCTTGTCCTGCACGACGAACTCGGTGCCGCGGTCCTCGATGCCCACTTCCCAGTCGCCGGGCTGCACGATGAAAAGCTGGCGGCCGGACTGTTCGTCGACGACGGGCCTTGGCGTGCCGACGGCGAACCAGAACGCCTCGACCACCTGCTCCTCGTCGGCGCTCCGGGTTGCCGAGATGGTCTCCTGCTGCCGGGGGGCTGCCTCGGTCACCGGGTGGACGCGGGTCTGCGCGTCCGACGACGCACCGGAACCTGCGGCAGCGGAATCCGGGGTTCCCGGGTCCCGGGTCTGCGCCTGCCGGGCACCCGCCGCCGGATCTCCGGCGCCATCGGCCGAGCTCCGGCCCGAGGGCTGGCCCGCTGCCCCGGCGGAGGTCGAACCGGCAGCGGCGGCCGTTGCGCCCCCTGCGTCGCCGGCCGCGGCCTGGGGCCCGCCCTGCGCCTGCGGCGCGGGCGTCGAGCCCACCGGGTCGGAGGCGGCTGCCTGCTGAGCCGTACCCGAAACGGGAACCTCAACGGAGTGCTGCTTGACCTTCTCTTCCTTGGCCGGCTTCGGCGCCTTGGGTGCCTTTGGCGCCTTCGGCTGCGTGGGCAGGACCGCGCGGGCCACGGGATGGGCCGGCGTCTCGGCGCGTTCCTTGAAGTCCTTGGCGAAGAACGGCAGGTGCGGGGCCAGGACCGTTGCCGCCAGCATGCCCACGGCGCCGATCAGCGACACCAGCGGGCCGATGTGGAAGGCGGTCATGGTCTGGAGGAAGAAGAACGCCGCGGCCAGGGACGCCGCAACCGAGGCGAACTGGTCGACCGAGAACGAACCGACCCGCAGGCCCGAGGCCCCCTGCCGCCGCCCGATGACCAGGGCCGCGGCGGCCACGGGGAGCAGGATGCCGATGCCCACGAAGAACAGCGGAAGGGTGTTCCAGAAGTTCGCGTAGCGCACCTCTCCGCGGAAGAAGGGAAGCAGCGTCCCCAGGAAGATCACCGCGGCGGAGGCCAGCAGGACCACCTCCCGGAGCGTGAACGACCCGAGCACGGCCTTGCTGGAGCTGTATGGTCCTTCGGAGCCCGGACCGGAACGCACGGCCGTGGTGGCGGCCCCGGCAGCCGGTTCCGCCGCACCGGCGGAGCTTCCAGCGGCGGAGCGCGCCCCGGAAGGATCCGCGGCAGCGGAGGTCCCGGTGGACTGCCCGGTGGCCTTCCCGGCGGACTTTCCAACGGACGTCCCGGTGGAAGTCGTGGCGGACGTCCCGGCGGACGTCGCAGTGGACTTCCCGGCGGCCTTCCCGGCGGACGCCGCAGTGGACGTCCCGGCGGAAGTCGTGGCGGACTTTCCGGCGGCCGGCTTCACGACGGCGGTGTCAGCAGCGGAGGCACCGCCGCTGGCATCAGCTGAGGATCGGGCGGTCGCGGCGTCCGGCTGCGCGCCCACGCCTGCCGTCCGGTCCTTCGAGTCTTCGGTCATTGTTGCTCTCCCGTTCGTGGCGGCGGCCAGCGGCCGCACGGAAGCACCCGGTGCGGCACCGGCTGCCCATGTCCTTCCTCCACAGTAGCCACCCCCGATCCCCTTTCACTAGCACGCGGGGCACCGGGACCGGGTCGGCAGAACCGCTCAACGCACAAAGTCGGCCTTTCACATCTGGAGTGTGATCGCTGACACAAGTCCGGCGAACTGGCCGATAATGTTCGGGAAGTGCATCTGCGCAGCGGACCGCTGCGCCGGCCTGGATTTCAGCCAGGAATGGATCGAGCCGCAGAGGGGTAAGAAATGTCCGAAAGCGCCCAGAGGCAAGGCGACGCGTTTGAAAACCTGCTCCACGAGGAACGCCGCTTCCCGCCCAGCGAGGAATTTGCCGCGCAGGCTCTCGCCCAGCCCTCCCTCTATGAGGAGGCCCGCAGCAGGGGGACGGAGTTCTGGGCGGACCAGGCCCGGGCCTGCCTCTCCTGGGAGACCGACTTCACCCAGACCCTCGACTGGTCCGAAGCTCCCTTTGCCAAGTGGTTCGTCGGCGGGAAGCTCAACGCGGCCTATAACGCCCTCGACCGGCACGTCGAGGAGGGGCGCGGGGACCGCATGGCCATCCATTTCGAGGGCGAGCCCGGCGACACGCGCAGCTACACCTACGCGGAGCTCACCGAGTCGGTGAAGAAGGCGGCCAACGCCTTCGAATCTCTGGGCCTGCAGAAGGGCGACCGCGTCGCAGTGTACCTGCCGATGATCCCCGAGGCGGTCATCACCATGCTGGCGTGCGCCCGCATCGGGGCGGTCCACTCGGTGGTGTTCGGCGGGTTCTCCGCCGATGCGCTGCGCAGCCGGATCGACGACGCCGAGGCCAAGCTGGTCGTCACCGCCGACGGCACCTACCGGCGCGGCAAGCCCAGCGCCCTCAAGCCCGCCGTCGACGCCGCCCTCGAGAAAGAGGGATCGACCATCACCAACGTGGTGGTGGTGCGGCGCAATAACGAACCGGTCGAATGGACCGAGGGCCGGGATGTCTGGTGGGACGACGTCGTCGACAGCGCCTCCAGCGAGCACACCGCCGTGGCGCACGACTCCGAACACCCGCTGTTCATCCTCTACACCTCCGGAACCACCGGCAAGCCCAAGGGCATCCTCCACACCACCGGCGGGTTCCTCACCCAGACGGCCTTCACCCACAAGTACACGTTCGACCTGCGCCCCGAGACCGATGTCTTCTGGTGCACCGCCGACATCGGCTGGGTGACCGGGCACAGCTATGTCGCCTACGCCCCGCTGATCAACGGTGCCACGCAGCTGATGTACGAGGGGACGCCGGACACCCCGCACCAGGGCCGGTGGTGGGAGCTGATCGAGAAGTACAAGGTCTCGATCCTCTACACCGCCCCCACCGCCATCCGCACCTTCATGAAGTGGGGCCGGGACATCCCGAAGAAGTTCGACCTCTCCTCGATCCGGGTCCTGGGTTCGGTCGGCGAACCCATCAACCCCGAGGCCTGGATGTGGTACCGGGAGATCATCGGCGGCGGAAAGGCGCCGATCGTTGACACCTGGTGGCAGACCGAGACCGGCGCCCACATGATCTCGCCCATGCCCGGGGTGACCAGCACCAAGCCCGGCTCGGCGCAGGTCGCCGTCCCGGGCATCGCCGTCGACGTCGTCGACGAGATGGGCCAGTCGGTGCCGAACGGCTCCGGCGGCTACCTCGTGGTCCGCGAGCCGTGGCCGTCGATGCTGCGCGGCATCTGGGGCGACCCGGAGCGGTTCAAGCAGACCTACTGGTCGCGCTTCGACGATATGTACTTCGCCGGCGATGGAGCCAAGAAGGACGAGGACGGCGACATCTGGCTGCTCGGCCGGGTCGACGACGTCATGAACGTCTCCGGGCACCGGCTGTCGACCACCGAAATCGAATCGGCCCTGGTCAGCCACCCGTCGGTGGCCGAGGCTGCCGTCGTCGGCGCCAAGGACGAGACCACCGGCGAGGCGGTGGTGGCCTTCGTGATCCTGCGCGGCTCGGCCAAGGACGACGACGACATCGTCACCACGCTGCGCAACCACGTGGGCAAGGAGATCGGCCCGATCGCCAAGCCGCGCAACATCCTCGTGGTGCCGGAGCTGCCCAAGACCCGCAGCGGCAAGATCATGCGGCGCCTGCTCAAGGACGTCGCCGAGGGCCGCGAGGTCGGGGACGCGACGACCCTGGCCGACAACACGGTAATGCAGCAGATCGCCGCCTCGCTGCGGAAGTAGCCGGCCCCCGGACCGCCCGCCGGGCCCGTCCTGCCGTTCCGGCGGCGGGCCCGCCGGAGCGGCCGGTGTGAGATTGGACTCAAACGTTGGCACCCGTGCCGGAGCCGGGTGGACAATCGTCAGCGTGTCAAGTTCACTCGCCGCCGCGCCCGCCCCCGTCACCCGTCCCCGGATGGCCCGCCGGGCCGCCGGCGCCTCCTTCGTTGGAACCGCCCTGGAGTCCTACGACTTCTATGTGTTCGGCACCGCGGCCGCGCTGGTCTTCAATGAGGTGTTCTTCACCGAACAGGACCCCCTGGCTGGAACCCTGTCGGCGTTCCTCATCTTCGCCATGGGCTTCGTCGCCCGCCCGCTGGGCGCCATCCTCTTCGGGCACCTCGGCGACCGCATCGGCCGCAAGAAGACCCTGATCTGGACCATCACCCTGATGGGCCTGGCCACCGGCACGGTTGGCCTGCTGCCCGATTACAACACCATCGGGGTATGGGCTCCGATCATCCTCACGGTGCTCCGCCTGCTCCAGGGGCTCTCCCTGGGCGGCGAGTGGGGCGGGTCCATCCTCATCGCCACCGAGCACGCCGAGCCGCGCCGGCGTGCGCTCTACGCGTCGATTCCCCAGCTCGGTTCACCGGTGGGGACCATGCTCATCTCGCTGATCTTCCTGATCCTGACCGTCACCGTGCCCGACGTGATGACCACCTGGGGCTGGCGGATCCCGTTCCTGCTGGCGTTCCCCTTCCTCGCCGTGGCGATCTACCTGCGCCTTGCCATCGACGAGACCCCGGTCTTCAAGGACGCCGCCACCAGCAACAAGCTCGCCCGCGTCCCGTTCCTCGAGGTCATCCGCTCACAGCCCGCCGCGATAGTGGTGGCCGCGGCCTCCGCGGTCCTCGGCATCGGCTCCTACTTCCTGATGGTGTCCTACACCCAGGCCTACGGCACCGAACGGCTCGGCCTGAGCGAGGCGACGGTCCTCAACGCCGCCCTGATCGGATCCCTGCTCCAACTCGTCACCATCCCCGCCTTCGGCTACCTCGCCATGCGGCTCGGATCGGCTAGGGTCGTCGCCGGCGGCGCCCTGGGCACCGCGCTCATCGCGTTCCCGCTCTACTGGGTCATCAGCGTCTCCACCGCGCCGACCTACATCGCCGCCATCCTCATCGGCGGCATCCTGCCCACCGCCACCTGGGCGGCCCTCGGCGGGCTGATGGCGGACATCTTCAATCCCCGGACCGCCTTCACCGCCCTGTCCTTCGCCTACAGCCTCGCGGCGATCATCGCCGGCTTCGTCCCCTCCATCACCCAGGCCTTCGGGCAGGCCACCGACGGCGCCTGGTGGCACCCTGGCATCGTGCTGGTGGTGCTCAGCCTCGTCACGTTCGTCGGGGCGCTCCTCGCCGTCCGGCTCCGCGCACGCCAGCAGCCCGCCGCCTCCGCGGCGTAGGCTGCGGGCTGGGGCATAGTTAAGCCATGACCGCGGCCCCCAGCTCAAGCATCCTCCTGCTCAACGGCCCCAACCTGAACCTGTTGGGGACGCGGGAGCCGGGAATCTACGGCACCTCGACCCTCGCCGACGTCGAGGAGACGGCCCGCACCGCCGCGGCCGCGCGGGGATGCACACTGCGGGCCGTCCAGTCCAACCACGAAGGCGCACTGATCGACGCCATCCACGGCGCGGCGGGCACAGCCGGCGGGATTGTCATCAACGCCGGCGCCTACACCCACACCTCGATCGCCATCGCCGACGCGCTGGCCGCCGTCGGTCTGCCCGTGGTGGAGGTCCACCTGAGCAACGTCCACCGGCGCGAGGCCTTCCGGCACACCTCCTACATCTCCGCCGTCGCCGACGCCGTGATCGTGGGGGCGGGAGTTGAGGGATACCGGTTCGCCGTGGAGCACCTCGCGGCGCGGCTGGGCGCCCCGGACGGGGCGAGTCCAAAAAGTTAGCATCGGCCCGGAACGTCGCCTTACGCGAAAAGCGCGCCGGTAGGGCACCATAGTTTCATGACGGATATCACTCCCGCCGGTACGACGGCCAGCGACGCGCCCCTGCTAGAAGTCCGGGACCTCGCGATCAGCTTCCGCACCACCCACGGGGAGGTGCGCGCCGTCGAAAACGCGAGCTTCACCCTTCGACGCGGAGCCACCCTGGCGATCGTCGGCGAATCGGGTTCCGGCAAGTCCACAACGGCCATGGCCTGCATCGGCCTGCTGCCGGGCAACGGCAAGGTCACCGCCGGCAGCATCCTCTTCGAAGGTCAGGAGCTCGTCGGCCTGGCCGAGTCGAAGATGCGCTCCATCCGCGGCCGGGCGATCGGCCTGGTGCCGCAGGACCCGATGTCGAACCTCAACCCCGTCACCAAGATCGGCACCCAGGTCGCCGAGACGTTGCTGGTCCACGGCATGGCCACCAAGGCCAACGTCAAGCAGAAGGTGATCGAGGTCCTCTCCGCCGCCGGCCTGCCCGACGCCGGCGAGCGTGCCAAGCAGTACCCGCACGAATTCTCCGGCGGCATGCGCCAGCGCGCACTGATCGCGATCGGGCTCGCCTGCCAGCCGCGGCTGCTGATCGCCGACGAGCCGACGAGCGCCCTCGATGTCACCGTCCAGCGCACCATCCTCGACCAGATCGACACCATGACGGACCAGCTCGGCACGTCGGTGCTGCTGATCACCCACGACCTGGGGCTGGCCGCCGAGCGCGCCTCGGACCTCGTGGTGATGCACCGCGGCCGGGTCGTCGAGACCGGCCCCGCCCAGCAGCTGCTCAACGACCCCCAGCACCCCTACACGCAGTCGCTGGTGCGCGCCGCCCCGTCCGTCGCCGCCGTCCGCCTGCGTCCGGGTGCCTACAACGACGACCCCGCCAAGCGGGCGAAGCTCGCCGAGGCCGTCTTCGCCGAGCACGAGAGCGGCAAGACGGTGGCCCCGGCGAACATTGTGGAGATCCGGGACCTCACCAAGGTCTACAAGCGCCGCGGCAGCTCCGAGGACTTCTACGCGGCCAAGAACGTCACCCTTGACGTGCCGCGGGGCCAGACGGTCGCCATCGTGGGCGAGTCCGGCTCCGGCAAGACCACGACGGCCCGCATGCTCCTGAAGCTCATCGAGCCCACCTCAGGCACCATGACCTTCGACGGCATGGACGTCGCCACCCTCGACAAGGCCCAGCTCAACGACTTCCGCCAGCGGGTCCAGCCGATCTTCCAGGACCCCTACTCCTCGCTGAACCCGATGTTCACCATCGAACGCATCGTCGAGGAGCCACTCAACGCCTACAAGCGCGGCTCCAAGAAGGAGCGGGCGGCCCGGGTGCGGGAACTGATGGACCAGGTGGCCCTGCCCCAGAACGCCCTGCGCCGCTACCCCTCGGAACTGTCCGGCGGGCAGCGCCAGCGTGTAGCTATCGCCCGCGCGCTGGCACTGAAGCCCGAACTGCTGGTCTGCGACGAGCCCGTGTCGGCACTGGACGTGCTCGTCCAGGCGCAGATCCTCAAGCTGCTCGGCGACCTGCAGGCCGAACTGGGCCTGAGCTACCTGTTCATCTCCCACGACCTCGCCGTGGTGCGCCTGATCTCCGACTATGTGTGCGTCATGAAGGACGGCGAACTCGTCGAGGCAGCGACCTCGGAAGAGGTCTTCCAGAACGCCCGCCACCCCTACACGCGCCGGCTGCTCGCCTCCATTCCGGGCAACGAACTGCGGATCGAGGGCGGCATCGCCTCCTGAGGCCCCGGACGGCGGCGTCCCGGTGCAGCATGCACGCCGGGATGTCCACCTCCAAAGGTCTGCCCGCGGGTAGGAAGTTGAAGCGGTCCGGCGGCGCCGGCGTCGGTATTCTGGGGACATGAGCGCCGTAACCGGATTCACTGCCACCCTGGACGGCCGCTTCGCGCGGGAACTGGCGGAGCTGGCCATCCCCTGGCAGGCCGAGGAAACACCGGAGCCGCGGCTGCTGGTGCTCAATGAGCCGCTCGCTGCCACGCTCGGCCTCGACCCCGAAGCACTGCGGACACCCGAGGGGGTCTCGTTCCTGACCGGCACCGCACTGCCCGCCGGAGCCACCCCCGTGGCCCAGGCCTATGCCGGCCACCAGTTCGGCGGCTACAGCCCCCGCCTCGGGGACGGGCGGGCACTGCTGCTGGGCGAGATCACCGGCACCGACGGCCGCCTGCGCGATCTCCACCTCAAGGGTTCGGGGCGCACGCCGTTCGCGCGCGGCGGGGACGGACTGGCGGCCGTGGGCCCCATGCTGCGCGAGTACATCGTCAGCGAGGCCATGTACGCCCTGGGCATCCCGACGACCCGTTCGCTGGCCGTGGTGGCCACCGGCCGGCCGGTGCGCCGGGAAACGGTGCTGCCTGGAGCGGTGCTCGCCCGGGTGGCGGACAGCCACCTGAGGGTGGGCAGCTTCCAGTACGCCGCGGCCGGCGGCGATCTGGCCCTGCTGCGCCGCCTCGCGGACCACGCCATCGCCCGGCACCATCCGCAGGCCGCCTCGGCCGAGGCGCCCTACCTCGCCCTGTTTGAGGCGGTGGTCTCCGCCCAGGCCTCCCTGGTGGCCCGGTGGATGCTCGCAGGCTTCATCCACGGGGTGATGAACACCGACAATATGACCATCTCGGGCGAGACCATCGACTACGGGCCCTGCGCCTTCCTTGACGCCTTCGACCCGGCCACGGTGTACAGCTCGATCGACTCCGGCGGGCGCTATGCCTACGGCAACCAGCCGCTGGTCGCCGAGTGGAACCTCGCCCGGCTGGCGGAGGCCCTGCTGCCCCTGATCCACGAGGACCAGGAGCGGGCCGTCGAGGCCGCGGTCGCCTCCCTCGAGGCGTTCCGCGCCCGGTACAGCGCCGCGTGGCTGGCCGGAATGAAGGCCAAGCTCGGCCTGGCCGGCTCCGTGCCCGACGGCGAGGCCGTCCGGCTGGTGGACGACCTCCTGGCCCTGCTGCAGACCGGCAGGGCTGACTACACCTCCTTCTTCCGGGACCTCGGCTCCGCCGCCCGGGGGGACGCCGGGCCGGCCCGGAGCCGGACCGCGGATCCTGCGGGGTTCGACGCCTTGGCGCAGCGGTGGCTCGCCCTCGGCCCGGACGCGGCGGCGATGGACCGGGCCAACCCGGCCTACATTCCCCGCAACCACCTCGTCGAGGAGGCCCTGGCGGCGGCCACGAACGACGACCTGGGCCCGCTGGCGGGCCTCCTCGAAGCCGTGACGGCGCCCTACGACGAGCGGCCCGGCCTTGAACGCTATGCGGTCGGCGCCCCGGAGGACTTCGGCCCGTACCGGACCTTCTGCGGCACTTAACGCCGACGCCCCGCCGCTTGGAGAGCGACGGGGCGGATTCGACGAGGTGGATTCGACGAGGCGGCGGGAGCGGGCTCCCGTCGGGTTACTTCTGCCGCGTCTTTGGATCCAGGGCCTCCCGGAGGGACTCCCCCAGGAGGGTGAAGCCGAGGGCGGTGATGGCGATGCACGCGCCGGGCAGGAACGCCAGCTGCGGCGCGACGCTCAGCTCGGCCTGGGCGTAGGTGAGCATCCGGCCCCACTCGGCGGCCTGCGGCAGTCCGCCGCCGAGGCCGAGGAAGGACAGCGCGGCGGCGTCGATCACCGCGGTGGCCAGGGTGAGCGTTGCCTGCACGATCACCGGGCCCATGCTGTTGGGCAGCAGGTGGCTCATGGTGATCGTGCTGCGGCTCAGCCCGAGGGTCTGCGCGGCCAGGATGTAGTCGGATCCGCGCTGGGAGAGCATCGAGGAACGGAGCAGCCGCGCAAAGATCGGGATCTGCGAGACGCCGATGGCGATCATGATCGCGTACGGGCTCTGGCCCAGGATGGCGGCGATGCTCACCGCGAGCAGCAGGTTCGGCACCGACAGCAGGATGTCGACGAACCGCATGATGACGTTGTCCACCCAGCCGCCGAAGCCGCCGGCGAGGACACCGAGGAGCATTCCGCCGGCGAGGCCCAGGGCGGTGGACACCACGCCGATCAGCAGGGACGCCTGGGCGCCCCAGATCAGCTTGCTCAGCAGGTCGCCGCCGAAGCGGTCGAGCCCGAGCGGGTAGCCGCCGATCTCCCCGGGCCCGGGGATGGTGGTGGGGGTGATTTCGGTGCGGCCGGGCAGTTCGTTGCCGCCATAGGGGGCCAGGACCGGCGCGAGGAGCGCCACGAGCAGGAACAGTCCGATGATGACGGCGCCGGCGATGGCCTGCGGGTTGCGCCGCAGGCGGAGGAACGCGTCCTTCCAGAGGCCGGTTCCACCCCCGGTCTCGATCGCCGGGTCTGTCGGGGCTGCTGATCCGCCGACGGCGGGGGGCAAGATTGCACTCACTGCACACGCACTCTCGGGTCGATGATGCTGTAGGAAATATCAACCAGGAGGTTGATGATCGCGTAGAGGATGGCGATGAAGATGATGAACCCCTGGAGGACCGGGTAGTCAAGGCCGAAGATGGCATCGCGCAGGAACCGCCCGATGCCGTTGAACGCGAAGACCGTCTCGGTGAGCACGGCACCCGAGATGAGCAGGCCGAGCTGCAGGCCGATCGTCGTCACCACCGGAAGCATGGCGTTGCGGAGGATGAACCGGCCGCGGATGGTGCGCTCCATCAGGCCCTTGGCCCGGGCGGTGCGCACGTAGTCGGCGTTCTGCACCTCAAGCACCGAGGCCCGCGTGATGCGCACGATGATGGCCAGCGGGATGGTGCCCAGGGCCAGCCCCGGCAGGATCAGATGCAGGAAGGCATCCCACGCGGCGTCCCACTCCCCCGTGAGCAGCCCGTCCAGGACGTAGAAGTCGGTGACGTGGGTCGCGTTGATGCGCGGGTTCTGCCGGCCGTCGGGCGGTAGGAGGGACCACTGGATCGCGAAAAGGTATTTGAAGATGAACGCGAGGAAGAACACCGGGACGGTGATGCCAATCAGGCTCAGCACCACTGAGCTGTGGTCCACGAAACGGCCGTAGTGGCGGGCCGCCGCGTATCCCAGCGGCACGCCGACGCCGATGGCGAAGATCAGGGCCACGATCGTGAGTTCGATGGTCGCCGGGAAGCGGGTTGCGAATTCTTCGAGGACGGGACGCCCGGTGTTGATGGAGATCCCGAAGTCGCCCTGCAGCAGCTTGCCCATGTAGGTGAAGTACTGGGTCAGGAGGGGCCGGTCGAACCCGTAGAGCTCGTTCACCCGGGCGACGGCCTCGGGGGTCGCCTTCTCACCGAGCAGCGCGGTCGCCGGACCTCCCGGGAGGCTGCGCACCCAGAGGAAGAGCAGAACGGACAGCCCAAACAACGTGGGGATGAGCAGGGCAATTCGCTTGCCTATGACGCGTAACACAGTGTCCTCTCGGGGGGAAACCAGGATGTGCTCTCCAACACAGTGGAGCCGGACCTATCGTACGGGTCCGGCTCCACTGGACGTGCTGGTATTACTTGCTGAGCTCGATCTCGCTGAAGACCTCATCGTTGACCGGGCTGGCCGGGTAGGAGGTCACTCGTTCGTTGAACGCCAGCGAAGGTGCCGGGTGGGCCAGCGGGATGGCCGGGATGAACTCGGCGATCTGCTCGTTGATCTCCTCGTACGCCTTCGTCTGCTCCTCGCGGTCGGTCATGCCCCGCGCCTCATTGAGTGCGGCGAACAGCTCGGGGTTGTCGAAACCGAATTCCGGCTTCTGCTGGCCGAAGAAGACGCCGATGAAGTTGTCGGTGTCGTTGTAGTCGCCGGTCCAGCCGAGCAGGTGCAGGCCGTGGTCCTCGGTGCCCTGAACCTGGTCGAGGTAGTCAGGGGACCAGGCGGCAGGCGCCGGGGTGACGGTGATTCCGACGTCGGCCAGCTGCGCCTGGAGGTTCGTGAAGACCTGCTCCGGGGTGGGCATGTACGGACGGGAGACGTTCGTCGGGTAGTTGAACTGGACCTCGAAGCCGTCGGGGTACCCGGCCTCGGCGAGGAGTTCCTTAGCCTTCTCCGGATCGAAGTCGTACGTGGTGACGTCCTCGTTGTAGCCGTCGACGACGTCGGGGATGAACTGGGTCGCGACCTCGGTGCCCTCAGGAAGGGTCTGGGCGACCAGAGCCTCCTTGTCGATGGCGTGCGCGATGGCTTCACGGACCAGCGGGTCCGCGAGCTGCTCCACCTTGTGGTTGAAGCCCAGGTACAGGATGGTGAACGGGTCGCGGGCCACCACGTTGTATCCGCCGTCCTTCAGGGACTGGACGTCGGCCGGGGCGACCAGGTCGTACCCGTCGATGGTTCCGGCCTCGAGGGCCTGGCGGCGGGCCTGCGGGTCGTCGATGATGCGGAAGATCGTCTCGGTGATCTGGCCCTTCTCGCCCCAGTAATCCTCGAAGATCGACAGCTCAAGCTGCTGTCCGACGTCCCAGGACTCGAACTTGAAGGGACCGGTGCCCACCGGGTTGCCGAGGGCGTACTCGCTGAGCTTCGGTGATTCCTCGGAACCACCGATCTCGTCGGCCTTGAACTCCTCAAGCGCGGTGGGGCTCTGCATGGCGAACGCCGGCAGGGAGAGCGCCGGCACGAACCCGGCGAACGGCTTGGCCAGGTTGACGGTGACCTCGTTGTCGCCGTTGGCCTCGCAGGATTCGTAGACGGCTTCGTCAGGCTGGTCCTTGAACCCGCGGAAGAGCGAGTTGTAGTAGTAGGAGACGGTCTCGGCCTGCTGGAGGCCGGTCCAGTTGTACCAGCGGTCGAAGTTGAAGCAGACGGCCTCGGCGTTGAAGTCGGTCCCGTCGTGGAACTTCACTCCCTCCTTCAGCTGGAAGGTCGTCGCCAGTCCGTCCTCGGAGGTCTCCCACGACTCGGCGAGCAGCGGCGCGGGATCCGCGGTGCCCTTCTCCACACCGACGAGGCCCTCGAAGATCTGGCGGCTGACGCGGAAGGACTCGCCGTCGCTGGCGAAGGCCGGGTCGAGGGACTTCGGGTCGGAGGACGCAGCGAAGACGAAGGTCGAATTGACGGCCTCGCCCGAACCCTCGGCGCCGGCCCCCTCTTCGCGCTGGCTCTGGACGCAGCCGGTCATGAGCAGCGCGCCGATGGATATTCCCGCAGTCAACGCAACACGTTTCCTGGTGGGATGGAACCTGCGCACAGAAGTGTCGCGTGTAGACATTTTGAGCTCCTGTTGAACGAGTGATTCTGGCCGGACAACCCTGTATCCGCCGGACCGGAACGCGCCTGTGCGCACTGGCCGTGTGACGAGCCTAACTTCTAAAACGGCCGGTTTTCGTATTTCCCGCATCCATCCGGTCACGATTTGGTCTCGCGGAGGCAAAGTCCGCCACTCGACGGACCCGGTCGGCGGTACCCTGCCGCGACTCCCCCGGGGCGACTCCCCCGGGGCGGTTGCGTACCTCGGGCCCGGTGATCCCCGTCCTTACGATGATGCCGCACATTTCGCCAGCAGCCCCAGCTGCTCCGCCAGCCGCCCGACGGTGTAGTCGTAGAGGGCATCCGGATCGACGAAGGTGTCCTTGCCGTACTGCCCGAAAACCTCGAAGGAGACCGCGCCGAAGAGGGCCGACCATGCCTGGACGGTTGCAGCGAGGACTCCGTCCGGTACCGAGAGGGATAGCTGGTCGCGGATGGCCTGAAAATCCGCTGCAAGTTCGTTGGGCGCGACACCGGCCCCGCCCGTGATTCCTCCCGCGTCCCAGGCGTCGTCCACGATCCGTGCGAGCAGCGTAACGACGCGTGTCCCCTGCGCGGTGGTGCGTTCCGCCGGAGCCGCATAACCCGGAACTGGACTGCCAAAGAGCAGCGCGTATCGGGACGGCTCGCGCAAAGCCCACGACCGGACGGCCCGCGCGAGGGCGGCAAAGCGGTCTGAAGCCGACGGCCCGGCCCGCTCGACTGCGGCATCCACCTCATCGCCGAGTTCGGTATAGGCATCGACCAGGAGAAGCGTGAGCAGCTCGTCACGGTTCGCCACGTACCGGTACACGGCGGAGGAAACGACGCCGAGCTCCCGGGCGACTGCGCGGAGTGAGAGCGCAGCGGCGCCCACCTCCCCCAGCTGCCGGCGCCCGATGCGGGTGATGTCCTCCAGGGTCTGCTGCCGTGCGCGCTCCCGCGGTGTTCCTGCCATGAGCCCACTCTCGCATCGAAAGGAGAGCGCCGTCAACAATTGCGAGCACTGCTCTTGACTTCGCTCCCGACAGTCTGCATGCTGGTTTTGAGAGCACTGCTCTCATCGCACCGTTCTTCACGAAAGGCACGACCATGACCCTGTACGTCGTCACCGGAGCAGGACCTGTTGGCTGGACCATCGCCGAGCAGCTGGCCGGGCGCGGAGATTCCGTGCGGATCCTCACGCGGTCGGGCTCCGGACCGGTGCACCCCCTGATCGAGAAACTCCGGATCGATGCCTCGGACGCCGTCGCGCTCGGGCCGGCTTTCGCGGGAGCCGCGGCGGTCTTCCACTGCATCCACGCCAGCGCCTACACGGCGCAGGCCTGGCAGCGGGAACTTCCGGCCACCGAGGCCGTGGTGCTCGACGCCGCCGGCCCGCAGGGTGCCCTTGCGGTCTTCCCGGAAAGCCTTTACTCCTACAGCATCCCCGGCGAGGTGATGACGGAGGACTCCGAGCGGGCCGCCGGCACCGGCAAGCGCGGAGTCCGCACGGCTCTCCTGGCCGCCCGCGCCGCGTCCACCACGGACACCGTCTCTATCGTCGCCTCCGACTTCTATGGTCCCAGGGTGCGCACGGCACACGCCGGTGAGCGGATGGTGCCCTCGGTGCTCGGCGGGAAACCGATCCAGCTGATCGGCAGCCCCGACGCCCCGCACTCCTTCACCTACATCCCAGACCTTGCTGCCGCCATGATCGCTGCCGCCGACCTGCCGCGGACCCAAGACCGCGTGCTGCACGCGCCAACGCTCCCGGCACTCACCCAGCGCGCCCTCGTCGAGGCGTTCGCGGCGGAGGCCGGCGTCTCCGCGCCCCGGCTCACGGGAACCCCGGGCTGGCTCGTCCGCAGGCTCGGCGTCTTCATGCCATCCATGCGTGAGCTGGCCGAGCTGTCCTATCAGTTCGACCGGCCGTTCGTCATGGACTCCTCGGCCTCGGAGCAGGTTCTCGGCATCGCACCGACGCCCTTGCAGGGAGCCGTCGCCGAGACCGTGCGCTGGTGGCGTGGGGAACTGTCCGCCGCATAAAGGGTGCTGGTCATCCCGTCAGCGCGGGGTGCACTGCCCGGAGGGGACAGCGGCGGCATAGCCCGTCGCGCGCTCGGCGATCGGCCGCAGCTCGGCCAGCGACAGCGCATACCCGACGGGCGCCTCGGCCGTGGACTTGGCAAAGACCACCCCGGCAACCCGGCCCTGCAGGTCGAGCAGCGGCCCGCCGGAATTACCCTGCTGCACGTTAGCGGCCAGGCTGTACACCTGGAGCAGCTGCGGACTGGCGCCGTAGATGTTCTGGACCATCACCGGGGACAGGTTCTGCACGCTGGCGGGCTGGATCCGATAGGGCCCGCCGGCCGGGTAGCCGGCGAAGGCCGCCGTCGTCCCGCGGGGCAGTTCCTCTCCCAGCGGCAGCGCATTCCGGTTCAGGCCGTCGACGGCGAGGACGGCGATGTCGCGGGCCGGATCAAAGTGGACGACCCGCCCTGGCAGCGCCCCTCCGCCCAGGACCTCGACGACGGGTTCACCCACCCCCGCCACGACGTGCGCGTTGGTGATGACGCGGCCGGGTGCCACCACGAACCCGGTGCCGGTCTGGTTCTGCCCGCACTGAAAGGCCGTGCCGGCGATCCGCACCACCGACGCCGCGGCTGCGGCGAGTTCGGGGGTGTCGACGGATTCGTCGGGGACCTCCGCGGCCAACGGCGGCGCGACGGTGTCCAGGATGGTGGGGATGCCGTCGTCCACGGCGATGGTGCGCAGCTGCGCCAGCCAGGTGCGCACCGGTGCCGGGGTTGCGCTGTCGATGCCGCGGATGACCTGCGAGGCGGCCAGGTGCTGGGACAGGAAGGGAACGCCGAGGGTGCCCACGCTGAAGGCGAGCATCGACATCACCAGCGCCGCCACCACGGTGTTGACCGCACCGCCGAGCAGCCGGTCGACCGTCCGCAGGGGCCGGGCCTTCAGCCAGCGCCGGATCGAGGACCCCAGGCCGGCGCCGAGGGCCTGGCCCACGACGACGAGGACGAGGGCTGTGGCGATGACGGCGGGAAGGCGCCAGCCGTTGTCGGGGACCGCCGCGCTGACCAGCGGGATGGCGAAGAAGGCGGCCACGGCCCCGGCGATGAACCCGACGATGCCGCCAAGGGTCACGAAGAGCCCGTTGCGGAGCCCCACGGCGAGGTACCCGAGCAGCACAAGGCCCAGTACGACGTCGAGAATCGTGAAGTCGGGCATGTCCGTTCTCCCAGTGTGCTTCGTCCGGAAGCCGCGCACCTCCATCACTGAGTCCCGATTCTATCGGCCGGGAGCCGTCCGGCGGCATCGCACGGGTTGCGCGGACCGCTTAACGCGGGCGGAATGGCGTGTACCGGCTGTCCCATCATGCCCGGGTACGGCAAGATGGGACGGTAGAGGCCACGCGGGACCGCCGCACCACCCCAAGTCAACAGGAGAATTCATGGATATCGAGGTACTGCGCCGGGCGCCGCTCTTCGCTTCGCTGGGAGACGACGTCTTCGCCGCCCTCACTGATGAGTTGACCGAAGTTGACCTCTCGCGTGGATCGTCGGTTTTCCGTGAGGGAGATCAGGGCGACCAGCTGTACTTCATCGTCTCCGGCAAGATCAAGCTGGGCCGCACCGCCCAGGACGGCAGGGAGAACCTGCTGGCCATCCTCGGCCCGGGCGAACTCTTCGGCGAAATGGCCCTGTTCGATCCCAGCCCGCGCACGGCCACGGCGACGGCGGTGTCGGAGACCCGGCTGGCGGGGCTGAAGAACGAGAACCTGCGGGTGCTGCTCGAGACCCGCCCCGAGGTCTCAGCCCAGCTGCTCCAGGCGCTCGCCCGCCGGCTGCGCCGCACCAACGAGTCCCTCGCTGACCTCGTGTTCTCCGATGTCCCCGGCCGCGTCGCGAAGGCGCTGCTGGATCTGGCCGACCGTTTCGGCAGGCCCGCAACCGACGGCGTCCTGGTGGCCCACGAACTCACGCAGGAGGAACTGGCCCAACTGGTCGGCGCTTCACGTGAAACGGTCAACAAGGCCCTCGCCGAGTTTGTCCAGCGCGGCTGGCTCCGCCTCGAGGCCCGCGCCGTCGTCATCCTCGACATCCAGCGGCTGCGGCAGCGCAGCCGCTGACCCGGCCCCCGGGGTGGTCCGGCCGCACTGCTGCGGCTGAGCTGCGCTGCACTTTCATCGACCGCGCCACTACCGCGCTACCGGTTAACTGCACTACCTTCTATCGGCCGCGCTTCTATCGGCCGCGCTGGGCCGAGCCGCCCTCGGTCAGCACCGGGCAGGCGACCTCGAGCATCAGGTCGCCGTCGTGCTCGGCCAGGTGCGGGTAGTAGAGCTTGATCTTCCGCTTGTGGGAAAGATAGGCGATGCAGCCGCGCGATGAGCCGAGCTTTTCGAGGATCAGCTCCACTGCGGGGACCGTGATCTCGCTCAGGGTGCGCCCCACGGTGTTGGGCTGGCCCACCTCGTCACCGAGTCCGGTGGTGTTCCGGCGCTCGATCTCCTGCGCCGCGCACTTCCAGTCGCCCCAGATGCCCTTGCTCTCAAGGAGGGTGGGCGACTGGTTCACGGGCTGGGCCACGGCGAAGTAGTGGGTGTCGAAGCGGCGGTGCGCAAAGTCGGGGGTCAGCCAGTGCGCCAGCGGCTTGATCAGGTCGGACCGGACGGCCAGCCCGCGCCGGCTGAGGACCTCGGCAAAAGAGCTGTCCTGGTGGGCGACGGACTCACGCGCCTTCATCCATTCCCGGCCGCGGGTGCTCTCCACCATGCTGGTGGAGTCGGGCCCCGCCAGCAGCACGCCAGTTTCCTCGAAGAGTTCGCGCACGGCGGCCAGCACGTGGCGCCGGGCCAGGTTGTGGTCGTCGGTCCCCAGCGCCTTCGCCCAGGCAGAGGGGCTGGGTCCGCACCAGTCGACCGGGTCGTCGTCGAACTCCTCAATCAGGCCGCCCGGGAACCCAACGATTCCCAGCGGCGATTCGCTCCGGCGACAGGTGAGGTAGGTCTCCGCGCCCGTCGGGCTATCTCGGAGCAGGACGACCGAGGAGGCCGGGCGGGCCTTCAGGGGGGTGCGGGCACCATATTCCACCCAGCCCCGGGCGGCGCTGCGCTCCTCGGGATGGAGGGGGAACCTGCGGTTGCTGAGTCGGTCCACGGGACTAGACGAACTCCACGATCATCTCGACCTCGACCGGTGCATCAAGGGGAAGCACGGCGACGCCGACGGCGGAACGGGCATGGACTCCGGCATCTCCAAAGACCTCACCCAGCAGGTTGGAGGCCCCGTTGATGACGGCCGGCTGGCCGGTGAAGGCCGGGTCGGAGGCGACGAAGCCGACAACCTTGACGATCCTTGTCACCCGGTCCAGGTCGCCGATCCGCTCCTTGACCGCGGCCAGGGCGTTCACGGCGCAGGTGGCCGCGAGGGACTGGGCGGTGTCGGCGTCTACGGCGGCCCCGACCTTGCCGGTGGCCGGAAGCTTCCCGTCAATGAAGGGAAGCTGCCCGGAGGTGTAGACGAAGGTGCCCGAGATAACAGCCGGCACGTAACTGGCGACCGGCGCGGCGACGGCCGGCAGGGTGATGCCCAGCTCGGAAAGCCGCGCCTCGACCGCCGAGGGGGCGGTTTCAGTGCCGGTCACGACTGGCCCTTTTCGCGCTTGAGGTAGGCCACGAGGCCGTTCCCGTCGGGTCCGGGAACCACCTGGACGAGCTCCCAACCGTCCTCACCCCACTGATCAAGGATCTGCTTGGTGGCGTGGATGATCAGCGGAATCGTGGAGTACTCCCATTTGGTCATGCGTCAAAGCCTAGCGCGTGCTTGTAAACTGCAGTACATGGCTCCTCGGACCTCCCCTCTCTTTGACACGGCAACCACCCTTGGGAAAATCGTTGCATTCCTCGGAATCAGCGGACTCAGTGGTGTGCTCGCCGCCGGACTGCTCGTGCCCGTCGCCGCCGCGGCGGGCGCCGGAGCGTCGGCCTCCATCCAGTTCTTCGAGGAGCTCCCGGCGGAGCTTGAGCGCGACGCGCTCGCCCAGCCGACCAAGATCCTCGCGACCGACGGCTCGCTGATCGCCACCCTGTACGAGGAGAACCGGCAGCCGGTCACGCTCGACCAGGTCTCCCCCAATATGACCAATGCCCTGCTGGCCATCGAGGACAACCGCTTCTACGAGCACGGCGGCGTCGACCTGCAGGGCATCCTCGGCGCGGTCGCCAACAACATCAGCAGCGACACCACCCGCGGCGCCTCAACCCTCACCCAGCAGTTCGTCACCAACGTGCTGATCGACACCGCCCGCCAGAACGGCGGGGAAGCGGTCTTCAGCGGCAGCAAGACCATCGGGGACAAGCTGCGCGAGGCGAAGCTCGCCATCGCCGTCGAGAAGGAACTCACCAAGGACGAGATCCTCGAGGGGTACCTCAACATCGTGCCGTTCACCGGCACCACCTACGGCGTGCAGGCGGCCTCCAAGTACTTCTTCAACGTCGACGCGAAAGACCTCAACATCGAGCAGAGCGCCCTGCTTGCCGGCGTCGTCAACGGCACCACCTACTACAGCCCCGAACTGAACCCGGAGCGGTCCCTGGAGCGGCGCAACCTCGTGATCGGCGCCATGCTCAAGACCGGCAAGATCACCCAGGAGGAGCACGACGCCGCCGTCGTGAAGGACCTCAGCCTGAACATCACCCCGACGCTCAACGGCTGCGCCGGCGCCGCACAGGCACCCTACTTCTGCGACTACGTCACCCACCTGATCCTCAATGACCCGGCCTACGGCGAAACCGCGGAGGACCGCAAAAAGGTGCTCTACCGCTCCGGCCTGACCATCAAGACCACGCTCGATCCCCGGATTCAGAAGGCTGCGCAGACCGCCGTCAACGAGACGGCGAACCCCGAAACCACCGACGGCGCCGTGGGGCACTCCCTCGTGAGCGTCGATCCGAAGACCGGCAACATCATCTCGATGGCGCAGAACACCCGGTACCGGCCGGGCGAGGCGGCCGGCGATTCGGTCCTGAACTTCAACGTGGACCTGTACGAGGACGGGAATCCCGAGAAGAGCCTCGGCGGTATCGGGGGGTTCCAGCCGGGCTCGACGTACAAGCCCTTCACCGTCGCCGCCTGGGTCGACGCCGGAAAGTCACTGAACACGGTTCTGGACGGCAGCAAGAAGCGCTATCCGGAGAACGACCGGTGGACGGCGAGCTGCCTCCAGGGCGGGGCCTACCGGGTGCAGAGCGAGGATGGCCTCAGCGGGTACTTCCCGCAGAACTACGGCGACACCAACTACGGTCCCGCCACCGTGCTCCGCGGTCTGGCCCAGTCGCTGAACACCATCACCATGGCCTCGGCCAAGCAGCTCGACCTCTGCCGCATCCAGGACATCGCCTACGACATGGGTGTCCACGACGGCAAGAGCAAGGACGGCGAACCCGGGCGCCTCACCGTTGCGCCCTCAGCGCTCATCGGCGGCGTCGAGGATGTCTCCCCCCTGTCGATGGTCACCGCCTTCGCCGGTTTCGGCGCCGAGGGCAGTGTCTGCGACCCCCGCGCCCTGACCGAGGTCACGGCCGCGGACGGCACCAGCTACCCGGTTCCGGCCTCCTCCTGCAAGCAGGTCATCCCGAAGGAAACCGCACGCGGCGTGAACTACGCGACGCAGGAGGTCATGAAGACCGGCTCCGGTTCACTGCTCGAGTACGGCGGCATCCCAATGGCCGGCAAGACCGGCACCAACGACCAGCGCTCGCAGACCTGGTTCATGGGCTACAACTCCGGCCTGGCCACGGCAAGCTGGATCGGCAACTGGAAGGAAGGGAACACCTCCCTCAGCGGCCTGCAGATCGGCGGCCGCGTGTACCCGGAGATCGACGGCTCCCTGATCGCCGCTCCCTCCTGGGCCCGTTTCATGCAGCAGATCCCGGGCCTCTACGTCGGCGAGCCGTTCCAGAACCCGCCGGCCGACATGATCAACGGCCGCCAGAGCGTACAGTCCTTCGGCAACGGCCAGAACGGCAACGGGCAGAACGGCCCCGGTGGGCTTCCCGGCGTCCCCGGTGGCATACTCGGTGGACCGGCCGAACCGGGCGACGACAACGGCGGCGGAAACGGCAACAACGGCGGCGGCGAAGGGAACGACTAAACGTGGAGTCATCGAGGACGAACGGCGTAGGGACAGCGCTCGCATGGAGCACCGGGCTCACGGCACTCGCCGGGGCCGCGACCCTGGGCTACGCCTCGGTGATCGAAAGGACCCTCTTCTCGCTCCGTGAGGAGACGGTACGGGTCCTCCCGCCCGGAGCCCGGCCCCTGCGGGTGCTCCAGCTCTCCGACATCCACATGGCGCCCCACCAGAAGTCAAAGCGTGACTGGCTGCAGGGCCTGGCCCGGCTCGAACCGGACCTGGTCGTCAACACCGGGGACAACCTCAGCCACCGCAAGGCCGTGGGCCCCCTGCTTGAGGCCCTCGGCCCGCTGCTCCGCTTTCCCGGCGTCTTCGTCCCCGGTTCGAACGACTACTACGAGCCGGTCCTGAAGAACCCCCTCCGGTATTTCTCCGGCCCCTCCTCCGCCGGCACCCGCGAGCCCCGCGAACTGCCTTGGGCCCAGATGTTCAGCGCCTTCGGCACCGCCGGCTGGATCGACCTCACCAACCGGAGCCAGTCCATCGGCATGCGCGGCCTCCGCCTCGACTTCACCGGAGTCGACGATCCCCACCTCGACCGCGACAAGTACGCCGGCTACCCCGCCGGGAGCAGCACCTCCGCCGAGGCCCCGCACGTGCGCATCGCCGTCACCCACGCCCCCTACCAGCGGGTGCTCGACTACTTCACCGACGGCGGCGCCGAGCTGATCCTGGCCGGCCACACCCATGGGGGCCAGGTCTGCGTGCCCGGCTACGGGGCGCTGGTGACGAACTGCGACCTCCCGACCTGGCGTGCCCGCGGGCTCACCGAGTGGGAGCACCGCGGGCACCGGGTGCCGCTGAACGTCTCGGCGGGCATTGGCACCTCCCGGTTCGCCCCGGTGCGCCTGGCCTGCCGGCCCGAGGCCGTCCTGCTCACCCTGACCGCCCGGGATGCGGCGTAGGAGAAGTTTCCCGCCGCTGTTCGTTCAACGGGGAGCCAGGTCCGCCGGTCTCCGGGCCGCCCCGGCCCGCGCCGGATTTAGGACCGACATCGAGCACCGAAGAGGTGGAATGAAACCGGCACCGACGCTGCGCGAGTCGATGAAGCGCATGTACCCGCACGTGCGTCCCATCGCCCCGCGGCTGCTGCTGGGCCTGCTGTGCGCCCTGGCCGCGAGCGTCATGGCGTTGGCGGTCCCGCAGGTGCTCCGCGTCCTCGTCAACGACTCGCTCACGCGCGGCGGCTCCGCCTCGGGGGTCTGGCTTGCCGCCGGCCTCGTACTTCTGCTCGGTGTCCTCGAGGCGGCGCTGATCGCCCTGCGGCGGCAGTTCGTCATCGGTCCGGCCACCTCCGTGGAGACCAACATGCGAACCTCCTTCTACCGGCACCTCCAGGAACTCCCCGTGGAGTTCCACGACCGCTGGGGAAGCGGCCAGCTGCTCTCCCGCGCCATGTCGGACCTCAACCTGATGCGCCGCTGGATGGCGTTCGGCCTCATCATGCTGGTGGTGACCTCACTGACCGTGGGGATCGGCGTCGTGGTGATGTTCCTGACCAACTGGATCCTCGCCCTGATCTTCCTGGCCGCCGCGGTGCCGATCATGATCTACGGGTTCCGCTTCCGCACCTCCTACAGCCGGGTCTCGCGCAGGAGCCAGGACCAGGCCGGCGACCTCGCCACCGCCGTCGAGGAATCGGTTCACGGCATCCGCGTGCTCAAGGCCTTCGGGCGCAGCGGCGAGGCACTCGATGCGTTCAATGAGCAGGCGGAGCAGCTGCGCCGCACCGAGATCGTCAAGGCCAAATCGCTCGCCAACTTCTCCCTCGTGGTCACCCTGCTCCCGGAACTGGCGCTGGGAGCCTCCCTCGTCGTCGGCGTGCTGCTGGCCTCGTCGGGGCAGGTGAGCATCGGGGCGCTCGTCGCGTTCTTCGCCACCGCCGCCGTCGTCGCCGGCCCGGTGGAATTCATCGGACCGCTGCTGGCCATGACCTTCACCGCCAAGACCGCCATCGACCGCCACTACGAGGTTATGGAGACCCGGAACCCCATCACGTCCCCGGCAGCCCCGGCACGGCCGGCCGACCCGCGCGGGGAACTGGCCTTCGAGGGCGTCCACTTCCGCTACCCCGACACCCAGGACGCTGCCGGGGACATCCTCAACGGCGTGGACCTGCGGCTGCGGACCGGTGAAACCCTGGCCATGGTGGGCGTGACCGGCAGCGGCAAGACCACCCTGGTGCAGCTGGTGCCGCGCCTCTACGACGTGACCGGAGGGCGCATCACTCTCGACGGCACCGACCTGCGGGACTTCGCCCTGGCCGACCTGCGCACCCTGGTGGCGGTCGCCTTCGAGGACACGACCCTCTTCTCAAGCTCGGTGCGCGACAACGTCCTGATGGGCGCCCGGACCGAAAGCGACGCCGATGCGGAGGCCCTGCTGGCCGAGGCGCTCGAGGTGGCCCAGGCGCAGTTCGTCTACTCCCTCCCCCTCGGGGTCGATACCCTCATCGGCGAGGAGGGACTGAGCCTGTCCGGCGGCCAGCGCCAGCGCCTGGCCCTGGCCCGGGCCATCGCCGCCCAGCCACGCGTGCTGGTGCTCGACGATCCCCTCTCCGCCCTCGACGTGCGCACCGAGGAGCTCGTTGAGGAGCGGCTCCGGGAGGTGCTGCGCGGCACGACAACGCTCGTGGTCGCCCACCGGCCCTCGACCGTCGCCCTGGCCGACCGGGTCGCGCTGCTGCAGGACGGGCGGATCACCGATGTCGGCACGCACATCGAACTGCTCGCCCGCAACGACCACTACCGCTATGTTCTTGCGAGCCTGACGGAGGAACCGGTGGATCTCGACAGCGGGTACGACGACGAAGAGGCACTGGCATGACAAAGGCTGCACAGCGGCCGCGACGGCGGCCGGGGCGGAAGTCCGCCCCGGAGGCGACGGCGGGGGCCGCCCCCGCAGGCGTCAGCAACGAGGACGAGGTCCTGCTGGACCGGGCGCAGAACCGGTCGGTGCGGGCCCGCTCCTTCCGCCTGCTCGGGGCACTGATCCGGCCCAACCGGCGGCAGTTTGTTTTCACCATCGCCCTCGTCGTCATCTCCCAGGCCGCCCGGGTGGCCGGACCGGCGATCATCGCGTTCGGCATCGATCGGGCCCTGCCCGCCCTGATCGCCGGGAACCCGGTGCAGCTGGTGGCGGCCGGGGGCGCCTACCTCGTCGCCGCCGTCCTCGGTGCCGTCCTCACCGCCGGATACGTGCGGGCGACGGCGCGGCTGAGCCAGGCGATGCTGCTCGACCTGCGCCTGTGGGTGTTCCGGCACACCCAGCGGCTGAGCCTCGAGTTCCACGAGAAGTACACCTCGGGCCGGATCATCTCCCGGCAGACCTCGGACCTTGAGGCGCTGCGCGAACTCCTCGATTCGGGCGTCAGCTCCCTGGCCTCCGGCGTGATGTTCATGCTCTTCACCGCCGTGACCATCTTCGCCCTCGACTGGCGGACGGGCCTGCTGATCCTCGCCGCCGGGGTTCCCATGTTCCTGCTGGCCCGCTGGTACCAGAAGCACTCGCAGATCGCCTTCCGGTCCTCCCGGGTGGTCTCCGCGAAACTCATCGTCCACTTCATCGAGACGATGACCGGGATCCGCGCCGTGAAGGCGTTCCGCCGGGAACCGGCCAACGCCACCCGGTACGACGAACTGGCCGAGGACTACCGCCGGGCCACCATCCGCTCGATCAACCTCAACGGCGTCTTCCAGCCGGGGCTGGTGCTCATCGGCAACCTCACCGTGGCCGTCGTGCTCGCGGCCGGCGGGTTCCGGGTCCTCGAGGGCTCGCTTGAGGTGGGCGCGCTGCTGGCCCTGCTGCTCTACAGCAAGCGGTTCTTCCAGCCGGTGGACCAGATGGCCCTCTTCTACAACTCCTTCCAGTCCGCCTCGGCGGCGCTTGAGAAGGTCTCCGGGCTGCTCGAGGAGGTTCCGACCGTCCGCCCGCCCCGGAACCCGGTGGCCCTTCCGCGGGCCCGGGGCACCGTCGAATTCCGGGACGTCGAGTTCCGCTACGCCGACGGCCCGCAGGTCATCCCGCCCCTGAACCTTGCCATCCCGGCGGGCCAGACCGTGGCCCTGGTCGGGCAGACCGGCGCGGGCAAGTCCACGCTCGCCAAGCTGATCGCCCGCTTCTACGACGTCTCCGCCGGGAGCATCACCCTCGACGGGGTGGACCTGCGCGAGGTGGATGCGAAGGACCTGCGGCGCTCGGTGGTGATGGTAACCCAGGAGGCCTTCCTGTTCAGCGGCTCAGTCGCTGAGAATATCGCCCTCGGCCGGCCAGACGCGTCCCGGGAGGAGATCGAGGCGGCCGCGCGCGCCGTCGGCGCCGACGCATTCATCCGCGAACTGCCCGAGGGCTACGACACCGACGTCAACAAACGCGGGGGCCGGGTGTCCTCGGGGCAGCGGCAGCTGATCAGCTTCGCCCGGGCCTTCCTGGCCGACCCCGCGGTGCTGATCCTCGACGAGGCCACCTCGTCCCTGGACATTCCCAGCGAACGGCTCGTGCAGCAGGGCCTGCAGCGGCTGCTGGGGCAGCGCACGGCCCTGATCATCGCCCACCGGCTTTCCACCGTGGCGATCGCCGACCGGGTGCTGGTGGTGCACGATGGCGAGGTGGTCGAGGACGGAAAACCGGCGGACCTCATCGGTGGAACCGGCCGGTTCGCGGCCCTGCACGCGGCCTGGAAGGACTCGCTGGTGTAGGACCGCCGGCCGCGGCGGGCCGGGGTTTCGCCTCCCGGGCCTTCACGGGGTATTCTTGGAAAGTTGCTTTTGCCGCAGGTCCTGCGGCAGAAACAATGCACCGGGGTGTGGCGCAGCTTGGTAGCGCGCGTCGTTCGGGACGACGAGGCCGCAGGTTCAAATCCTGTCACCCCGACCCACGAAGTGAACTCGGCTTCACGTAATTCAGGTACGACAGCAGGGGCGTCTCCGCAGGATGGAGGCGCCCTTCCTGTTTCCCGGGTTTTTCGCCCTGCATTCCGCGTCCCGGCGGTCGCGCCGGCTTGAAGCAGATGGCGTAAAGCCGTTGGGACGAAGCCGGCGGCGGACGCGTGTTGGACCCGGGATCACGGAGCCGATGCGGTTGGATTAAGAGCAAGCAAAACCCCGAGCGCCGGAAGAGGCACCCGAACAATGCACAACGCGGCGCAGGTCGTCTCCCGGTTCGGCCCCACCCTCGACCGGGTCGCCGGGCTCATCGACGCCGCGGCCCAGAAGGCCGTGGAGCACTTCCTCAGCGAGTACCAGCCCGAGGAATTCGTCCGCCGGGAAATCTACCGCCATGCCACCCGCGACCGGGTCTGGAACCTGCTGCTGGGAAACCCCGTTTTCGTCGATACCGGCATCACAGCGGCGCCCAGCAACAAGGGCGGGTACCTTTCGGCCGAGGGCATCGGCCGAATCTCCATCCTGACCCGCCCACCGGGCGTCACCCTCCTTCCGGGCACCGACCCGGAACAGGGCGCGCTCTTCGACCTGCCCGACGCCGGGGACGGCCTCCTGCCCTCCCGGGAGCTGTGGAGCGTCCACGCCCTGCAGACAGCCATCTACTGGGACCCCACCACCACCGGGTCCCTGCGCCGGGCGACCCTCAGCGTGGGGTACGACCTGGCGAAGATCCACGCCGTCGTGCTCTCCGAAGTCCTCCTGAACGCCCGCGGACCCGGCGCACCCGGCCCGCGCTCCCCGGGCCTGGTCGAAGTTCCCCTCGAGGGCTTCGACGAGCTCTTCGCCCCCGGAGGCGCGGCGGACTAAGCGGGGCCGTCCGCCTGTTCGACGCCCGGACCGCAGCCTGCCGGCGGGTCCTACTGCTCCTCGACCTCGCAGAACAGCCCCGTGAAGGTCACTCCCAGACCGCCGAGCTTCTCGAAGAACGCCCCGGCCTCGGGCACGCTGACCGCGCGGGAGGCGGCATCGTAACTGTCGAAATAGACATCCAGGGTGCGGTGCGCCGGAGCCGGCGTCCCGTCCTCCTTCGGCCACACCTTCGCGGACTCCAGACGGACCTGGCCGGGCAGCGCCCGGGCCTTCGCGAGGAGGTCGGGGAATTCCCGCTCGAATGCGTCCAGGTCGGCGGGGATGTCGATGATGAGGGTGATTCTCGTCTGCATAGGACACTTCTCCTCGTGGCGGGCTGAGCGGGCCTCCGGCCGGCACCGCTGCCGCTGTCCGAGGACGTCGGAAGCGGAGCCGGCTGCGGAAATTGTGAGGCGAGTCTAACGCCGCCGACGCGGGGCTCCGCCGGGTGCGCCGAAAGTGTCGGTTCCGTGACGTACGCCGGAGCCACCGCCCGGGGATGCCTCAGGCGAAGGTGCGGCCGGTCAGGCGCTCGTAGGCCTCGATGTACCGCCCTCGCGTCCGCTCCACGACGTCGGCGGGAAGGGCCGGCGGCACCGACACCCGGTCCCAGCCGGAGGCGTCCGAGGTGAGCCAGTCGCGCACGAACTGCTTGTCGAAGGAGGGCTGGGCCCGGCCCGGGGAGTACTGCGAGGCGTCCCAGAAGCGCGAGGAATCGGGGGTCAGCACCTCGTCACCCAGGGTGATCCGCCCCGCGAGCGGGTCGAGCCCGAACTCCACCTTGGTGTCGGCGAGGAGAATTCCGCGTTCCCGGGCGATCGCCTCGGCCCGCGAGTAGATGTCCAGGGTCAGCGCACGCAGCTGCGCCGCGGCGTCGTCGCCCACGGTCATGACGACGGCGTCATAGGTGATGTTCTCGTCGTGCTCGCCCACCTCGGCCTTGGCCGAGGGCGTGAACAGCGGCGGGTCGAGCCGGGAGCCGTCCCGCAGCCCGGCCGGCAGCGGCAGGGAGCACACAGTGCCCGAGGCGCGGTATTCGGCCAGCCCGCTGCCTGTCAGGTACCCGCGGGCGATGCACTCGATCGGATACATCTCGAGCCGCCGGCAGATCATGGCGCGGCCGGCGACGGCCGCCGGGACCCCGCCGGCCTCGTCCGCGGCCAGCACGTGGTTGGGCACCCCGGTAAGGCGTTCAAACCACCACAGGCTCAGCTGGGTGAGGACCTTTCCCTTGTCGGGGATCTCCGTGGCCAGCACATGGTCGAAGGCGCTGATGCGGTCACTGGCCACGACGAGGACCCGGTCCGGGTCGCCGTCCGCCGGCTCGTACAGGTCGCGCACCTTCCCCGAGTACACGTGCCTCCAGCCGGGCAGGTCCGGGTGCGGGGGTGCGAAGGAGCTCACCGTCCCGCCACCGGCGCGGCGGCCGCCGCGACGTGGATCTCGCCGCGGGCGGCCTTCAGGGCGATGTCGGTGCGGAACTGTCCGCCCTCGAGGTCAATCTCGGCCAGGGCGTCGTAGGCCGTGGCACGGGCACCGGCAAGGTCGCCGCCCAGCCCCACGACGGCGAGCACGCGGCCGCCGGAGCTGACCACCTTCCCGTCCTTCTCCGCCGTGCCGGCGTGCAGCACCTGCACGTCCTCATGCTGCGCGGCCCGCTTCAGGCCGCGGATGCGGCCGCCGGTCCGGGGCGCTTCGGGGTAGTTCTCCGCGGCGAGCACCACGGCCACCGCGGTCCGGGGAGACCACTGGAGGCCGCTGAGGCGGTCCAGTCCGCCCCTGGCCGCCGCCAGCAGCACCCCACCGAGGGGGGTCCGCAGGCGGGCCAAGACGGCCTGAGTCTCGGGGTCGCCGAAGCGAGCGTTGAATTCGATGACCCGCATGCCGCGCGAGGTCAGGGCCAGCCCGCAGTACAGCACGCCCACGAAGGGGGTGCCACGGTTGGCCATCTCGTCGATGACCGGCTGGGCCACGCGCGTCACCACCTCTTCGACGAGGCCGGGCGGCGCCCAGTTCAGCGGCGAGTAGGCGCCCATGCCGCCGGTGTTGGGGCCCTGGTCGCCGTCATAGATGCGCTTGAAGTCCTGGGCCGGGGCGAGCGGAACCACGCTGCACCCGTCGGAGAGTACGAAGAGGGAGACCTCGGGACCGTCGAGGAACTCCTCGATGACCACGCTCCCGCCGGCGTCGAAGCAGCTCTGGGCGTGGGCCAGCGCCTCGGCGCGGTCGCCGGTCACCACGACCCCCTTGCCGGCGGCCAGTCCGTCGTCCTTGACCACGTAGGGGGCGCCGAAGGTATCGAGTGCCTCTTCGGCCGAGGCGGTGGTCGAGGCGACCCGGGCCATCGCCGTCGGGACGCCGGCCGCAGCCATGACCTGCTTGGCGAACGCCTTCGAGGCCTCGAGCTGCGCGGCCGCCCGGGAGGGCCCGAAGACGGGGATCCCGGCCTCGGTGAGCGCGTCGGCCACGCCGGCGGCCAGGGGCGCCTCGGGGCCAATGACCACCAGATCCGAACCGAGCCGCTGCGCCAGCTGCGTCACCTCCGCCGGATCACTGGCGTTGATGCTGTGCGTGGGGACGTCCGCGGCGATGCCGGCGTTGCCTGGGGCCGCATGGACCTCGCGGACGAACGGATCGTTAAGAAGTGCACGGACGATGGCGTGTTCGCGGCCACCGGGGCCAATCACAAGAACCTTCACAGTAGATCAGCGTACTGGGTGCGCCGCACCCGACGAAGCCTGCTCCCCCTGTTACGCCCCGCCCGCCCACCCATACGCGGAACCGGCATCTCCGAATACCCGGTATGGACACCCGACGGAAAAGCGCCCGAGCAACGACCCTGCTGGCAGCGCTGGCAGGGATCGCGGCCGCGGCGCTCCTCCTCGGAGTGGCCGAACTCGCCGCGGCTTTCTTCACTGCCCGCGCCACGCCGGTGATCGCCCTCGGCTCGACGTTCATCGACTTCACTCCCGGGTGGCTGAAGGACTTTGCCATCGCCACCTTCGGCACCGGGGACAAGGCCGCCCTGTTCGTCGGGATGGGCTTCACCATCACCGCCCTCGCGGCGGTCCTCGGCATCGCCGCGCTCCATCGGTGGGTGCTGGGCGCAGTGGGAGTGACCGCCGCGGGCCTGATCATCGTGGCCAGTGTCCTGTCCCGGGCCGGCGCGTCCACCTACGATGCCCTCCCCTCACTGATCGGCACGGCCGCCGGGCTGCTGGCCCTCCGGCTCATGATCGCCCGCCTGCCCGCCCCCGCGCGGGCGGCACCCGATGCCCCGCCCGCCCCCGCAGCGGCGCGGGCCCTCCCCGGCGGGTCCTCGCGGCGTTCGTTCTTCGCCGCCGCCGGCATCACCGCGGCGGCGGCAGCCGCCGCCGCGGCCGGGGGCCGCGCCCTGGGCAGCGTGCGCAACAGCGTGGAGGCGGCCCGGCG
>NZ_WPNY01000019.1 GCF_009828595.1 Arthrobacter zhaoguopingii | reverse complement strand
CCGAACCACAAGGGCATGCCGGTCGTGCCCGAGGACAGCAAACTCGACTTCTTCCAAAAGCAGGTCCTGACCTCACGCAACATCCGCGGCGGATCCTTCATCAACAACGCCTTCGGCGGGCTGAACTTCCAGATCGAACACCACCTCTTCCCGGACATGCCCCGCCCGCACCTGCGCCGCGCCGCCGAGATCGTCCGCGAGCACTGCGAACGCCTCAAGGTCCCCTACACCGAAGTCGGCGTCGGCGCCTCCTACGCCGCCGTGGTCACCTACCTCAACCGGGTCGGCCTCGCCGCCCGCGACCCCTTCGACTGCCCCATGGTCAACAAATACCGCCGCCCATGAACCCCACCGCACCCAGGCCCGCCACCTCCGACCAACGCGTCCGACGCGTCCGACACCGCAGCCCAAAACGGGTCAGTTTCACGCGGCTCCGCACCGCTCTTCGGCACCGGATGTCCACAACCCACCACAGCCCTGCTCCCGGTCCTGCGGCTCCTGCAGCCACTGCACCGTTCGGCCGGGACAACGCCGCAGCGGCGTACCGCATACATTCCTCCCGTCTGGCAATACCGGTCCCAGGGGCGCCCGTGTTCGTCCTGATCCACGGCCTGGGTATGTCCCACCGCTACTTCGGCCGGCTCAAGGAGGAACTTGGCGCCATTGGGGAGACCCATGTGCTGGATCTTCCCGGCTTTGGAGGCACACCCAAGCCGGGCCGCACACTCAGTGTCGGGGACTACGCGGACGTCATCGCCGAGGCCATGGATGCCGCGCAGCTGAGCTCCTGCACCCTCATCGGTCACTCCATGGGCGCCCAGTTCGTCACCGAACTCGCCGTGCGGCGCCCCGATCTGGCCGCCCGGGTGGTACTCATCGGACCCGTCACGGACCCGGTTCGCGCGCCGGCGTTCTCGCACACCCTGTCTCTAGGCCTGGACATGGTGCTGGAACGCCCTATGACCACACTGCTTGCCGCCGGCGCTTACGCACAGTGCGGACTGCCGTGGTACTTTGCCGAACTGCCCATCATGCTTGAGTATCGTCTTGACCAGCGGCTTCCCCTGGTGACCCGACCCGTCCTGGTCATCCGGGGCACCCGCGACCCGATCGCTCGACGGGACTGGTGTGCCCGGCTCGCCGATGCCTCCCGGCAAGGTCGCCTCGTGGAGATTCCGGGACAAGCCCACGCTGCACACCGGGCAGGCGCTGCGGCCGTTGGCGCAGCCATCGTCCGGTTCGTTGAAGAACACCCTCGCGCCTCTGCCTTGAACACTCCGCCCTCCGACGGCCTCCCCTCCCCCCGGCGGGTGACCGCCCTGCAGTACGCGGTACGCGCCCAGGCCGGGTCGGTGCACACACCGTGGCAGATAAGCCTCACCGCCGGAGACCGGCAGGCCCGGGCTCACCTGATCGCGCACCGGCCCGCGGCGGACGCCACCGCCGAGGCGGGGGCGAATGAGCTAACGGTTCCCGCATTTGTGCTCATCCACGGCATCGGCATGTCCCACCGATACCTCAAACGCCTCGGGGACCAGCTGTCAACCCACGGACGGGTGATCCTGCTCGATCTGCCCGGTGCCGGACGGACTCGAACTCCAACGGCTAGAATGCCCAACGCCGCGAAAGCCGAAATCATAGGGGATCTCTTGGACGAAATGGGGGTATCTTCCTGCGTGGTGATCGGGCATTCCATGGGGGTCCAGAGCGCTACCGAACTGGCCCTCAAGCGCCCAGGACTGGTATCGCAGCTGGTCCTGATCGGTGCGGCCGTTGACGCAAACCGGCGCACCGTCCCCCAGCAGGCACTGACCCTTGCAGTGAATAACGCGCTGGAGAAGCGGTCGTTGAATGCCATCCAGTTCACCGACGTGCTGCGCTGCGGCCCGCGCTGGTATTTCGCCGAGCTAGCAGTGGCCATGAAATATCCCCTCGAGGAGCAACTTCCCTTGGTGGAGCAGCCGGTTCTTCTCATGCGCGGCGCCCGCGATCTTGTCGCCGGATCCGCATGGTCCAGCGCGCTGGCAGAGGCCGCCAAAGACGGGGAACTGGTGGAGGTTGAGGGTGCCTTCCACGGCGTGCACCACAGCGCAGCCGGAACTGTCGCCGAGCGGATTATGACTTTTCTCGCCGACGCCGCGGACCGCCTCGATGAACCTGAAGCCGCCTAGGACTCCATGCCCAGGACTCCACGCCCAGGACCGCAACTGCCGCACCGACAAGACCTCACCCTGCTGCCGTCGGTAGAAGCTCCCCTACGATACGGGGAGACGGCACCGCGGTACTCCAATGACGCCCAGCGAACAACCAAAGGTAGACCCATGAACACACCACACAAGTTCGACACAATCACCATCATTTTCAACCCGAACAGCACCGGGGACGCACCCAAGCTTGCCGGGGAACTCCGAGACGATCTGGTGCCAGCGCTGCCCGAAACAGATGTCCGGCTCCAGCCCACCGAACACGCTGGCCACGCAGTGGAGCTGGCGCGGATGGCAGCGTCGGCGCCCAACGCCCTCATCGTGTCCGTCAGCGGCGACGGCGGCTATAACGAGGTCGTCAACGGCGTCATGGCCAGCAGAAGCGATGACGCCGTGTGCGCAGTCCTGGCCGCGGGCAACGCGAACGACCACAGCCGCGTCACCGGCCGCAAGCCGCTGGCCGAGGCCATTCTTGAGGGACATGTCCGTCGGATCGACCTGTTGCGCATCAGCATAGACCGGGCCGACACGGCCCCGGTGTACGCGCACTCGTATATCGGGTTCGGGCTCACCCCGGTCATGGCAATCGACCTGGAAAAAGGCAGCAAGGGCGCTCTTAAGGAAATGTTCTCCGTCGTCCGCACCTTCTCAAAGTTCAAACCCTTCGAAATCCGGCAAAGCGACGGAAAACGCCGGAAATTCGACAGCCTCGTGTTCGCGAACATCTCCCAGATGGCCAAGTACGCCACCCTCAGCGAAGCCGACGACCACCCGGCGGACGGAAAGTTCGAGGTCATCATCTTCCCCCACATGGCCAAGTGGAGGATCCTACTTACAGCCCTGCGCGCCACGACGAAGGGACTCGGCGACCAGCCCAGCTACACCCAGTACCGGTTCTCGACCCTCAAACCCATGCCGTACCAGATCGACGGTGAAGTGAAATCCGTGGAAACCAGCACCGACATCACGATCGACAGCATCCCGCGGGCCCTGTCCATTCTCGGCTGATCACCCCCAAGGGACCGCTCCGACCAGGACCTCCGCGGTGAGCGCCACCAGTACGGGGTAGCGTTCCCCTGCTGGGAAGACCCGTGGGCCTTGGCGCGATGAAGGTCGACCCGGATGGGCGTTCGAAGAGGTCCGAAGCGCAGATGACCTGCGAGGATTACGGGATGGCACCATTAGCGGCACCGGAACTTGGCCGTGTGCGCACCCTCGTCGGATTTGCTTTGGCACTGGCGCTCCCGCCGCTGTTGGAGTGGGGTACCTTCGTGGCGGGCCGCGATTTCCTTGCCGCCGATGTCCTGCTGCAGGTCGCCGGAGTGGTGGCGGTGGCGCTGGTCGGCGGGCTGTGGCCGGCGCTGGTGGGCGCGCTGTGGAGCAGCCTGATCCTCAACTACTTCTCGACGGAACCGTTCGGTTCCCTGGAGATCGCTGACGCCGAGAACCTGCTCACCCTTCTGATTTTCGTGGCCGTTGCGGTCTCGGTGTCCTTGGTCGTCGGACTCGCCGCCCGTCGTTCCCGCGAGGCCGCCGTCGCTTCGGCGGATGCCGCGACGCTGGGTGAACTTGCCCGGGGCGTGCTGGCCGCGGAGGACACGCTGCAGGGTTTCCTCCACCATGTCCGCACCCATTTCGGCATGGCTGGGGCCGCCTTGCTTGCGCGGGATGAGGGGGACGACGATGCGCGCACCACCGAGGCCGCCATCTGGAAATTCCTCGCCGTGGACGGCACGTCGGCTGCTTCGAACGGCGGTGATCCGCCCGGGCACTGGGCAACCGGCGAAGGCGATGCCGCAATCCGTGTTCCCGGAGGCCTGAAGCTGGTCCTGTATGGCAGGGCGCTGACGACCCGGGAACATCGGCTGCTGGTCGCCTTCGGATCCCAGCTGGCCGCGCTGCGTCAACGCCAGCAGCTGCTCGCCAGCACCGAGGAAAACCGCCGGCTGGCCGAGGGAAACATTATGCGCACCGCGATCCTGCGGGCGGTCTCCCACGACCTGCGCACACCACTCGCCGGGATCAAACTCGCGGTCACCAGCCTGCGGCAGCCCGGCATCGACTTTCCCCCCGAGGAGGAGGACGAACTGCTTGGCACCATCGAGGCCTCATCGGACCGGTTGGCTTCACTGATTGATAATTTGCTCGACATGTCACGGCTGAGCGGCGATGCAGCGACCGCGCATCTGGGGCCCGTGCACTGGCTGGACGTGGTGGGCGCCGCCCTGCGGGGGATGCCGTCGGAGAATGTACGGATTCTGCTCAAGCCGAACACTCCCCCGGTGGAGGCGGACTTCGGCATGCTCGAGCGGGTCGTCGCCAATATCGCCGAGAACGCTCAGAAGCACGCCGGCAGCACCGACATCGTGGTTACGTCTGCGGTCTCCGGAACGGTCAAGGGCTTCCCGGCGGGCGAACTGCGCATCCGCGACCACGGCCGCGGAGTCGGAGCCGACGGAATGGTGCGCATGTTTCAACCCTTCCAGCGCCTCGACGACGCCGGCACCTCCGGTGTTGGGCTGGGGCTCGCGGTCGCCCGCGGCTTCACCGAAGTGATGGGCGGAGAACTGCTTGCCGAACCGGCACCGGGCGGCGGCCTGACCATGATCATCCGGCTCCCGCTTTCGACGGGGGTGCGGTTGTGACCACGGTCCTGGTGGTTGAAGACGAAGCGCAACTGCTGCGTGCGCTGCAGATCAATCTGCGCACCCACGGCTACCACCCGGTGACCGCCGTCGACGGCGCATCCGCGCTTGCGGCGGCCTCCGAGCACCGCCCGGACCTGGTGCTGCTTGACCTGGGGCTTCCGGACATGGACGGGGTGCAGGTCATCGCCGGCCTGCGCGTGTGGACCCAGGTGCCAATTATCGTGCTGTCTGCACGCCACGGCCCGGAAGATAAAGTCGAGGCGCTGGATGCCGGGGCCGACGACTACGTAACCAAGCCATTCGGCCTCGAGGAGCTGCTGGCACGCCTGCGCGCAGCTGAACGACGCTCCTCCGCAGCCCCGGGAACACCCGTAGTCACGACAGCCGATTTCCGCCTGGATCTTGTCGGCAGAAAGGCCGAGCGCCGCGGCGAACAGGTGCGCCTGACCCCCACGGAATGGCGGATCGTCGAGCTGCTGGTGCGTTATCCCGGTCAACTCGTCGCACAGCAGAAACTCCTGCTGGAGGTCTGGGGGCCGGCCTACGCCCGGGAGGTGCAGTATCTGCGGGTGTATCTGAACCAGCTGCGTCGCAAGCTCGAACCGGACCCGACTCGTCCGCGCTACTTCATCACCGAGAGCGGAATGGGGTACCGGTTCGAGCCCTGATCGCCCCCCCCATGAAAACGTTAAGGAACCATCAAGACGCCCGGTTGCCGCGCCGGGTCGGGCGTAGATTCGAGCCCGTGAGCGCAACTCTAGATCAGGTTCTCCAGTCCCGCCGGGCCCGCCGGTTCGGCAGTTGGCTTCTCGACGACGAGAACCAGCGCAGGCCCACGCGCCGGCCCAGGTCCACCGTGCAGCCCTGGTGGAAGGTCATGTGCCTGACCGGGGTCGACTACTTCTCCACCCTCGGGTACCAGCCGGCCATCGCCGCCGCTGCGGCGGGGGCGCTGGCTCCCGTCGCCACGCTCATCCTTGTGGCCGTCACCCTGTTCGGTGCACTGCCTGTCTACGAGCGGGTGGCCCGGGAAAGCCCCAATGGCGAGGGCTCCATCGCGATGCTGGAGAAGCTGCTGCCCAAATGGAAAGGCAAGGTTTTCGTGCTCGCCCTTCTGGGGTTCGCGGGCACCAGTTTCATCATCACCATCACCCTTTCCGCAGCCGACGCCACCGCCCACCTGATTGAAAACCCCTTCGCGCCGTCATGGTTGCACGGTCAGGAGGTGGCCGTGACCCTGGTGTTCCTGCTTCTCCTCGCCGGCGTCTTCCTCCGCGGGTTCCACGAGGCGATCGGCATTGCCGTGGCCCTGGTCACCGCCTTCCTCGCCCTGAATCTCGTGGTCGTGGTGACCGCCGCCGCGGAGCTCACCGCGGAACCCGAACTGATCGGTAACTGGTGGACCGCCCTTACCGCCCAGCACAGCGACCCGCTCGCGGTGATCGCCGTCGCACTGCTGGTCTTTCCACGGCTCGCGCTCGGGCTCTCAGGATTCGAGACCGGCGTCGTCGTCATGCCGCAGATCAAAGGTGCCCGGGGCGATACAGCGGACAGGCCGCAGGGACGGATCCTCGGGGCGCAGAAACTGCTCACCTCGGCCGCCGTCATCATGAGCGGCTTCCTGATCGCCTCGAGTTTCGTGACGACCCTGCTTATCCCCGCTGAGGAGTTCGAGGAGGGCGGCGAGGCCAGCGGCCGCGCCCTGGCTTACCTCGCGCACAAGTACCTCGGCGAGGGCTTTGGGACCCTCTATGATGCCAGCACCATCGCGATCCTCTGGTTCGCCGGTGCTTCGGCCATGACCGGGCTGCTCAACCTCGTACCGCGGTACCTGCCCCGCTACGGCATGGCCCCGGCCTGGTCGCGGGCCGTCCGGCCCATGGTTCTGGTCTTCACCCTCATCGCTGCAGCGGTCACCATCGCCTTCAAGGCCGACGTCGAGGCCCAAAGCGGCGCCTACGCCACCGGGGTACTGGTGCTGATCACCTCCGCAGCAGTGGCCGTCACGTTGTCCGCCCGCCGGCGTGCCCGGCAGTCGGCCGCCCTCGGCTTCGGGATGATCTCGCTCATCCTGATCTGGACCACGCTCACCAACGTCTGGGAGCGTCCCGACGGCGCCGGCATCGCCGCCCTGTTCATTCTCGGCATCCTCGTGGTGTCCTTCGCGTCGAGGGCGCGTCGGGCGTTTGAACTGCGGGCCGCCACGATCACCCTCGATGACGAGGCGTTGTCCTTCGTGGCTGCACAGGACACCGGGCAGATCTCGCTGATCGCCCACGAACCCCGGCGGCTCAACGCCGCAGCCTACCGCCGCAAATTCCAGCACGCCTGTACCGTCAGCCACCTCAGCCCGTCGGACGACCCCTTGTTCATCGAGGTGATCGTCGATGATTCATCGGAGTTTGAGACACATCTGCAGGTGCGCGGGGTGAGACGCCACGGATTCCGCATCCTCCAGGTCCACAGCTCGAACGTGCCCAACACCATCGCCGCCGTGATGCTCCACATCCGGGACATCACCGGGCTCATGCCCCACGTCTACTTCCGCTGGACCGAAGGCAGTCCCCTGGTGAACCTCGTCAAATTCCTGATCCTCGGCGAGGGCGAAATCGCCCCCGTCACCCGGGAAGTCCTGCGCGAAGCCGAACCGGACCTGTCCCGCAGACCATGGGTGCACGTAGGCTGACCCAATGCGGTGAAGGCGGGCCGGAGGCTACAACCGCCCTACCACCCGAGATGACCGCCGCAGCAGACGCTTCCTTGGCTGAACTCCTCATCGTTCGCGGTCGCCTCGACCCAATCAATGGGTTTGTCGGGCAGAACATGGTCCGGCGGCTTCGCTCCAATCAGCTCACCATGAAGCCGCGCCGGCCGGCCCGCCTCGGCAGTCTTGGCCACCGCCGCCGCGGGTTGCAGTCGACGGCACCCTCTACTGGGCCACGCGGACCTGGAGGTTGCAGGACCAGCCCGCAGAGCTGCACGTTGTCGGTGCCCTGGCCCACGCCCCTTCCTCGATCGACCATCGTTCCTCGCTGACTCCGGCGCGCCTGCTGACCGTGCGGCAGATGCTAGCTCGGGAACCTTGATCATCGTTAGTCTCGGCCCATGACCGGATTCCCTCAGATTCTTCACACGGTTCTCGACACTACTGATGTGCGGGGACTGGCAGAGTTTTACCGCCAACTTCTCGGACTCCAGTACCGGCCAGGAGATGAGCCCGAGGGTGAGGACATGCCTCACGACGTCGATTGGCTCGTGCTCACTGATGGAAAGGGCAACCGCAGGCTCGCTTTTCAGCAGGTTGATCACCTGAAGCGGACGACATGGCCCTTGCCTGATGTGCCGATGCAGATGCATCTCGATCTGACCGTTCCTGACCGGGAAACCCTCGAGCATCACCATTTCAGGGCGCTGGCATTAGGGGCAGAGCTCCGCTTCGATCGTACGGACGACCCGAACGAGCCGTTATACGTTTACGCCGATCCGGCCGGTCATCCGTTCTGTATCTTCGTAAGCTGAGGCGAGAATGACGTCCGCTGGGACTTGTCATCTGCGCCCACATCCTGGAACCTGCGTTCCTGATACTCGCCGGCCCGGCTCCCCATCAACCCCATCAGCGGCCTTCGTCCTCTTCCGTCGAGAACTCTGCGTAACACACATTGGTGTGACGTGATGCTAAAACAGTCTCGTCGAAGGTGCTGGGACTCCCCCAACCCACCGCCAGGTCCTTCTGACGAACATGGCCGTAGCCAGGAACGAGCGCTGAGTTCTCGTTGATGTGGGGACTGCTGAACCCTGACTCATGAATCACCTGCCGATGCGGACGATTTCATAGGAGACGCTGTCGCTGGGCAGTGTGCCGAAGCGCGAGTTGACGTTGTAGAGTGCGCCGCCCGGCCCGTAGTCCGCCGTTGTAGGCACTGCCACGGAATCGTTGGTGACCGTGCCGCGGTATTCCGCTTCGGAGCCGTTGGTGCTCAGGCGTAGCTGGGCAATGCTGTTCGCGTCGTACTGGACAACCGAAAGCATGTTTCCTTTGAGCACGAGTCCGTCAGCTCCGCGAATGGCACCACCGGTGATGTTGATGCGCGTGGCGTGACCTGTTGCGACGTCCACGGCGTAGAGGGCGCTGCCTGCACCATCTGGTGAGGTGGTCTGGGCGACAATCACCGTGTGCCCATCCTGAGCGACAATCCCGTTGGAGTTGAATACGCCAGGCCCGGGAGAAGCAAGTTTGAAGTCTCCAGCGAGCGGGATCTCCGTCGGAGCTTCAAGTTCTGCCCGGTCGAGCGGAAGCCTGTAGAGGACAGCACGCTGCGAGTCCGTGAAATAAGCCGTTCCGGCAATGACGGTGATGTCATTGACCAGCCCGCGGTCTGTGACCTTGTACACCGCCAGCTCATGCCCGGACCGGCGGTCGTAGACGCGGATCTCACCGGACAGAGCGCCTGCCACAAGAACGAACCGGTCGGTCACTTCAACACCCAGAGCAGGGTCACCGTCGGCTTCTACCAGTACCCGGGATTGCCCCGTCCGGAGGTCCGCAGTGACGACAGTCCCGTCGGCGAATGAGCCGACATAGGCTGTTGCTCCTCGGACGGCTATCCCTTCTGGCTGATACCCCAAGTCGCCAGCGATGGCATCGTTCGGCAGCGTGATTTCACTGGGGAACCGGAGCTCACCCGACTGGTCCGCAGCGGCGGCCGACGAGGCGATGGTTACGGACAATGCACTGGCCGCCGCAGCCAGCACCATGCGCTTGGTAGACCTCTTCTTGCCGCGGTGATTGAGGACTGACGGCTTCATGATTACTCCCTAGATCACTGATTTCTGATAATTGCGGTGGACAAGCACCACCGGATCGATCCGGAGGTGCACCCGCGGGCGACCCGGCCAAAGAGCCAATGGGCCCGGTCACCGCGGTTGGAGGCAACCGCCTGACCGGAGGTTCTATCGATTTACAACCACGGCATTCCGGTCCGCATGGCGGGGGGCGTCTCCTTAGCCCTTTGCTGCGAGCAGGGTGGATGGTGCGTGGGAGAAGGGTTGGTAGGTGATGTAGCCTTCGTCGCCGCCTTGGTAGTAGGTGTCAAGATCGGCCACGACGAGAGGGTGGTCCGCGCGCAGGCGTTCGACAAGGTCGGGGTTGGCGAGGAAGGCCCGCCCGAAGGAGATCAGATCTGCGCCCTCACGAAGCCAACGGTCAGCATCTTCGCGCGTCGAGGGAACGGCACTGCCGGGCTTCGACGGATTGACGATGAGAGCGCCCTCCCACGCCCGGCGCAGGCCGCGGATCACGTCTTCATCCGGGCTTGCTCCCAGGTGGAGATAGGCCAGGCCAAGCGGGGCCAGTTCTTCGAGCAGTGCCCCGTACAACTCGGGAATCTCCGACTCGCTCACGTCCCAGATCCCTGCGCCGGGCGATACCCGCAGCCCAACGCGGTCCGCCCCGATGGCATCGACCGTCGCGGTCACGGCTTCCACGGCAAAGCGGATGCGCCCGGTGACCGTTCCGCCGTAGCGGTCGGTGCGGAGGTTGGCGTTGCTCGACAGGAATTGCCCGATCAGATATCCGTTTGCGCCGTGCAGCTCAACGCCGTCGAACCCTGCCTCCAGGGCCCCCCGCGCCGCCGTCGCGTAGGACTCCGCGACCGCGGGGATTTCACTGGACGCAAGTGCGCGCGGCACGGGCGCCAGCTGCGGGCCCGAGGGGGTGAAGACATATGCGTCACGGGCTGCAACCGCCGAGGGCGCAACAGCCTGGTGGCCGGTGGTGTCGGGGTGACTGATCCTGCCGGCGTGCATGATCTGGGCGAAGATCCGTCCGCCGTTGACGTGCACGGCTGATGTGACCTGTCGCCAGGAGTCAATCTGCGCGGCGTTATACAGTCCCGGCGTGAGTGGATTCGACTGTCCTTCCAGGCTCGGTTGGATGCCTTCGGTGATGATCAGTCCAGCGGTCGCCCGCTGCGCATAGTAGGTTGCCATCGATGCCGTGGCGAGTCCCTCAACACCGGAACGTACTCGCGTCATGGGAGACATGACGATCCGGTTCGGGAGGCGCAGTTCGCCGAGGGGCAGATTATCGAAGAGAGAAGTCATATAATGAGGCTAGAACCTGACGCTAACGTCAGGTGCAAATCCATGGCGGCGTTGAATGAAACGCCGCAGGAAGGGAGCATCGATGCGCATTGGTGAACTGGCCCGGCAGTCCGGTGTGAGTGTGCGGGCGCTGCGGTACTACGAGGAGCAGGGACTGCTGGTGAGCACGCGCACGCCCGGCGGCCAGCGCGAGTTCGAAAGCAGCGCGGTGGACCGTGTCAGGTTTTTCCAGACGTTGTACGCAGCGGGGTTGAGCAGCCGCCGCATCGCGGAATTGTTGCCCTGCATCGATACAGGCGGCACCACCAAGGAACAGCAGGCGATGCTGCAGTCCGAGCGCGAGGCGCTGGCGCATCGCATGGCAGAACTGCACGACGCGAGTGCACGTCTCGATGAACTCATCACGGCCTCGAAAGCCCGCTCACTCGAGACGGTCTAGCCTCAGGGCTGCCCGACGGCAGGCAGTCCGCCGCTGCGCAACCGCACCTTGACGAGTGCATCGGCCGGTCACCCAGCAGGCGTTTGCACCTGACGTTAGCGTCAGGTCCTAGGCTGGCGATGCTGCAGGGAAACGCCCTGCACGGGAAGCCAAGGAGACCCCATGCGGGCTGTGCGCTATCACGAGTACGGAAACCCAGACGTGATGATCATCGAGGAAACCACCGAACCCCACGCCACAGCGGGTTCCGTCCGGATCAAGGTTCAGGCGGTGAGCGTCAATCCCATCGATTACCTGTTGCGTTCTGGTGTCATACAGGAGGTGCTTCCCATTGGGCTGCCTGCGATACCTGGACGCGATGCCGTTGGAGTCATCGACGAGGTAGGAGAGGGAGTCTCGAACGCGCGAGTCGGAGACCTCGTTTTCGGACTTGGAGGCGTGAGTGACACCACCGCGGAGTTCGCGGTGCTCACGGCCTGGAGTGAGGTCCCTTCCAACTGGTCGGTGGAACAGGCGGCCGCCGCGGGGCTCGCCTCCGCCACGGCTGCAGGGGTGCTCAACGCGCTCGGCGACCTGTCGGGCAAGACGTTTCTGATCGAGGGTGCTTCGGGCGCGGTGGGAAGCGCCGCTGCCGCGTTCGCACTGGCCGCCGGTGCCCGCGTGATCGGCACTGCACGGCCGGAAAACCATGAGTACCTCGAGAAGCTCGGAGTAGCAGCGACCACGTACGGGCCGGGCCTGGCCGACCGGGTCGAAGCACTGGCACCCGAGGGAATCGATGCCGCCTTGCATTCGGCGCCATCAGCCTCGCTGCCGGATCTGGTGGACATCGTCGGAGACACCACCCGTGTCATCACCGTCATCGACGCAGAGGGAGCCGCACGGCTGGGCCTCCGCAAAGTGGACGCCGTGAACGACTCCTCCCTTCTCGACCACGCAGCCAACCTCGGCCGGCTCGGCCTGTACAGCCCCCGAGTCGACCACGTCCTGCCCCTCGACTCGATTCAGGAAGCACACGAGCTCTCCAAGGGCGGCGCCGGCAAGATCGTCGTCACCCTGACCTGACAGCAACTCAGAGCATCAGGGACCAGAGCCATACCGGGGGGGCAGGTGGCACGTGCCACGGGATCCTGGACGGCAAACTCGCCGCAGTGCAGAACCAGTTGTCTCCCGCGTTCCGTTCCAGCGAGGTCGGACTCCGCGAAGGCATCGGAACTGGAACTCTCCGCCGGGGAAATCAAGGCACTTTCCGGCACTGTCTGGTTCTTCGTCAATCAACCGGGGCGCCCGTCCTTCTCCTCGGAAGGACGGGCGTTTGCCCGCTGCGGTACATGTGGTCAACGCCGTGGATTCCGCCTTGAGGCGATAACCGCAAAACACCGACGTCCAGACCTACCCCGAGGAGGTCGTCAGGTCCCCCGGCTTGAAGAACGACGCCTGGACAGAGGACATCGCCATGGACCGCTCAAACCAACACTAAAGCAAGCTTTTCGACATCGACCTGCGGGCCGAAGGGTGAAAGGGTAGAACATACGTATGACACCAACTCCCCTGCTCCTTGGACCCATGCTGCGGTACGTCGACGAAACCTCGGCAAGTATCTGGGTGGAGGTCGGGGCCGCGGCACGCGTCGTCGTCCGGGCCGCCCAGCGATCCTGGGAAGCACGCACGTTCGCGGTCCACGGGCACCACTACGCGCTCGTCGAGGTGGACGGACTCGAGCCGGGGAGCGTCACCTCCTACACGGTGGAGATCGACGGACACCAGGCCTGGCCGGACCCGGGATCGGTTCCTGAATTCCCGCCGTCGAGCATTGCGACACGCACCCCGGGGAAGCCCCTCCGACTGGCCTTCGGGTCCTGCCGCACGAGCGTCCCTCACACCAAGGAGGGCAATCGGACCCACGGCATCGATGCTATGCGTGCGTACGCGCTCAACCTGACAAAGGACGACAGTGCACCGCGGCCGGACCTGGTCCTATTCCTCGGCGACCAGGTGTACGCCGATTCCACCAGTGAGGAGATGCAGCAGTTCATCCGCGGGCGGAGGGACATCGACGAGGAGCCCGGCGCCGAGCTGAAGGACTACGAGGAGTACGCCCACCTGTACAACCTGGCCTGGTCCGACAGTGCCAACCGCTGGTTGCTGTCCACCCTTCCCAGTGCCATGATCTTCGACGACCACGACATCCGGGATGACTGGAACGCCTCCGCCTCCTGGAAGCAGGAAATGGAGGCCACCTCCTGGTGGCAGGACCGGATCGTCGCGGGCCTGGCGTCGTACTGGGTGTACCAGCACCTCGGCAACATGTCACCGGACGGGCGCGCCGAGGACCGCATCTGGCAACGGATCGTCAACCACCACGATGCCGCCGAGCTCGACCTGAGCGAGGAGCTCGACGCCTTCGCAGACCGGGCGGACAAGGACCCGGCCAGCTACCGCTGGAGCTACTGCCGTGACTTCGACGACACGCGCCTGATCGTGGTCGACTCCCGCGTATCACGCGTGCTGACACCCGATGCGCGGGCCCTGCTCAGCGAGGAGGAGACGGCGTGGCTGGATCACAGGATGGTGGGCGGATTCCGGCACCTGCTGGTGGGAACCTCGCTGCCGTTCCTCCTGCCGCTGGGGCTGCATCACATCGAGTCGTGGGACGAGGCCCTCGCACAGGGCGCCTGGGGCGCGCGGGGCGCACGGCTGGGTGAGAAGCTGCGGCAGGGCATGGATCTTGAACACTGGGCCGCCTTCCAGAACAGCTTCCACGCCGTGGCTCTTATGGCGACGGACGTGGCGGACGGTAACCGGGGCCCGGCACCGGAGACGGTGACCTTCCTGTCGGGAGACGTCCACTTCTCGTACGTCGCGGAAGTGGACAGGACGTCGGGCAGCCGTATCCTCCAGGTGGTCTGCTCCCCGATCCGCAATCCGCTGCCGCGGCTCCTGCGTTCCTCCACTGCCATCCTCTCCTACGCGGTGGCGGCACCTCTCGGGGGCCTCCTGGCGCGCTCCGTGAAAGTTACCAAACCACCGTTCCGCTGGCGGAACATCAGGGGACCGTGGTTCGACAACAACCTCGCCTCGCTCGAGGACACCGCGGATGGGCTCACGGTGTCGTGGCAGTCGGGAACGGTGGACGGGGACGACCATTTCCACCCCCGGCTCAGGGAGGTTGCCGCCATGACAGTGCCGCGGCGTGGGTCCGGGAATATGCCGGGAGGGGAAGCCGTGCCCGAGGCAGCGCTCTCGACATTCAAGGGCTCTCGGGCACGGAGAGGACGGCGACAGTAGGAACTGCCTGCAGCGCCGACTCCCCAAAAGGACAATCCTGAATTCGCCGGACGAACTGATCAACAACCTTGAGACCACCAGCACGTTCCACCACCTCCCTGAGGTGGAGAAGTGCCACGGACCCCTCGATGACCTCTTAGCCATGATCGCCGGCCGAGAAAAGGCTGTTGCCCCTGTTCGACTCGAATCGTGCCGAAGTGCCACAAACCGGTATGCATCCCCTCGCATTACCCTGCAGGATGCGCCTTCGCGGATAGCCACCGGCAGAAGCGACACCTGCACACCGACCGTCCACTGAGCGGTGAGCGCCTTCAATACGTGCGATTGAGTAGACGCAACCATTGTATTGAAGGCCCTCACTTCCACTCTGAATTTCCCCGAGATGCGGGCGCGCCCGAAATTCAGGCCGGCCAGGGTCCTGCTTCGAACTCACCGATGGGGTCTCACCGCCGGATTCGTAGGCCGGATGACTTCCACGGTCACCGTTTCAGCGCAGTCAGAGTCAGGGGGTGGGCAGGGTTCCGTAACGTGCGGCGGGATCCAGGTGGAGACCGGACTTGAGCCCGACCGTGATGGGATCGGCGAGCACCTCTGTCCTGGACTGCTCGATGCCGTCCAGAGCTGCGGCGACAACATCGGCGGGGTGGGTCTTTGGTGCATCGACTCCGGCTGTCATGTCAGTGTCGACCAGGGCCATATGCAGACCGAGCACCTTGGTGCCTTGCGCGGCCAACTGAACACGCGTGGCATCGGTGAGGCTCCACGCCGCGGCTTTCGACGCCGCGTAGGACGTTGCTCCCGGAGCGCTGAACCACGCGGCCGCTGACAAGACGTTAAGCACGGCGCCTCCACCGTTGGCTCCGAGAACCGGAGCGAAGGCCCGTGTCATTTTCAGGGCACCGAAGAAGTTGATCTCAAACTCCCGCCGGATCACTTCGAGGTCCCCGGTCAGGAGATCAGCCCCCGATGCCACGCCTGCGTTATTGATCAGCAGATCGACATCGACCGCCAGTGCGGCCACCGCCGCGATCTGATCGTCTTCGGTGATATCCAGCTCGAGAACTTCGACACCCCCGGATCCACCTCGGAACGGCATGGAGTCTGCGTTGCGGGCGGTCGCGTAAATTCTGCCCGCTCCGCGGGCCTTGAGCTGACGGACGAACTCGGCGCCGATCCCCCTATTGGCTCCCGTGATGAGCACTGTTGAACCCTTGATCTGCATGGAAATACTTCTTTCTGTAGTGGACGCTAGTTAATACCTACAGCAAGTTAGCACATTCCCTAGCGGGCACTATACAATGAGTCCGTGGCTGGCAGACCGAGAACATTCGACCGTGAGGCGGCGCTGATTGTCGCGATGGAGCACTTCTGGCGGAGCGGGTACGAGGGAACGACCGTGGCGAAACTGACCGAAGCCATCGGCATCACCCCGCCGAGCCTCTACGCCGCGTTCGGCGACAAGGATCAACTCTTCGAGGCTGCTGCCGCCTGGTACTTCGCCGGCGTGCGTCGACAGTCCGAGAAGGCCCTGTCCTTGCCGACGCTCCGCGAAAGCCTCACCGAGATGCTTCACCTCAGCGCCTATTCCCACACCAGCCAGGACACACCACCCGGTTGTTTCCTCGCACTCGAACCCCGCCTGGCCGAGCACAGGGAAATACTCCGGCGTCGCATCGCGAAGCGCGTCGCCCAGAGCATCGACGAGGGCGAAGTCCCCGAAGGTTCTGACCCCGACCAGATTGCCAACTACATCATGGCGGTTCACAACGGCATGGCAGCACGCGCGCGCGATGGAGGAACCACCACCGAACTGCTCGCAATCGCCGACATGGGACTCAGCGCCCTCCCCGCCCGCTGAACACAGAAGACAGCACGCCTGTGACAGCGCCCCGTGCGGGCTCATGCACCCCCGTTACCACCGCGCGCAGAGACTGACCTGCGCAGGGGATTGTCCAATCCGGATGCCCCAGTGAAGGATCCTGTGCAGTGCGCCTCGGGGCGAGGGCCGGACCCGCATCCTCGGCCCCGCCACCCTGTGATGCCGGTGCTCGGGTGGCGTTCCGGCATCAATTATGGCGCGCGGCAGGCCTGCCGGGAGTGCCGAAGCATCTGAAGTTTGACTCGGTTGTAAGAACATGGTTTTTACTCGAACTCGTGCTTGCGCGGTGGACGCCACGAGCTTCCCGCACACCGGCTCCCCAATGGACTAACCTCCCATCGCGCTGCCTCTCCGGCCAAGCATTTCGCCTGCAATTAGGGCCGCGTTGGGAAGCATCGGCCGCGGGCTCCGACTCAAGACCTCTGGCTGCTCGACGGATTGGCGAGTTGACCGGTGCCCATCAATAAATTTGACCTGAAGGAACTAACATGACGAATCGGCTTGATCAGACTGCACGGGCTTCCGGGGGTGAGGAGCAGGGGCATCAAAGGGTGGTTACGGTGCGCCCCACCCCGCTGAAGGAGAGGTCTTTGGCGCCCGACCTCGCACGTGGCGTCATGCTGCTGCTCATCGCTCTGGCCCATGCCCCCTACTTCCTCTACACCGCGCCCATCGGGACCATAGGCATCCACCCCGTCATAGGTAACCTGGCGGATCGCCTCGCTCAGGGCTTCACCCTGATGGCGGTCGATGCCCGCGTGTACACCATGTTCGGATTTCTGTTCGCCTACGGGATCGGGCAGATGTATGCCCGCCAGACCGCCAAAGGCACCAGCCCCACCGATGCCAGGCGTCTCCTTCGCCGGCGCCACTGGTGGATGATCGCCTTCGGCGCCGTCCATGCGGCCCTGCTGTGGCAGGGAGACATCATCGGTTCGTACGGCCTGATCGGGCTGATCATGGTTCCGCTGTTCTTCAACCGGACGGACCGCACCTTGAAGATCTGGATCGGCGTGCTGCTGGCACTCACCGCTGTCTTTGGGCTCTTGGGCGCACTGGCGTCTACGGTCACCACCGGGCAGCCAGCAACGAATCCCCAAGAAGTTCAGCTTCTCAGCATCGCCGAACCGCACTACTTGATCTCGGTGCTCGAACGGTTCCCCGCCTGGATCGCTGTCCTGATTGGCAGTCTTGTGGGCGTTTCGCTGCCGGCGGCGTTCCTCATGGGCGTGTTGGCCTCACGGCACCGGATCCTGGACAACCCCGGTGAGCACCTCGTGCTCCTCCGGCGGCTGGCCGTAGGAGGCATCACCGCCGGCTGGGCGACGGGGGCGGCCCTGGCGCTTCAGCACACCGGCGTCATCGATATCGCCCCCGACGGCGTCGTCCAACACATCAGCCTCTTCGCAGGAACCTTCGCGGGCATCGGCTACGCCGCACTGTTCGGCCTCATCGCGCACCGCGTGTCCCGGAGGTCCGCACCACCCAGCGGCCCTGTCCGGTGGGTCTCCGCCCTCGGCCGGCGCTCCATGAGCGGGTACCTCGTCCAATCCCTCGCATGGGGTCCGGTGCTCGCTGCCTGGGGACTGGGCCTCGGCGCCCAGCTCTCCAGCTGGTCCGTCCTCGCCTACGCCGTGGCGGTCTGGGCGGCCACCGTTGTCCTTGCCGTTGCCATGGAGCGCCGCGGCCTGCGCGGACCAGCCGAACTGGCACTGCGCAAACTCACCTACCGCGGCTCTGCCGCACCCAAACCCGCACCGATGGAAAACACCTGAGCACCATCCCGGTTCCATGCGAGGCAGGCCCCTGGATCCAGTGCTTGGGCGTGGTCGGCGAGATCCCAAATCCTTCGCGTTCCGCGCGAAGGGAGCTTCACCCTTGCTGGCTTTGTCGATGACGTCCTGGCAGAACTGAAGCCCCATAAGCCATCGGCATGGTCAATATCCTTCCACGAGGCCGCGCTCGCTAGGTCAGCTGTCATCAGCGCAACCTGTTCTGCTGGACCGCCGCAGGGAAATCGGGGCTGATGAAGTTGCCGGCTTCTTCCTGGGCGGCTTCGAGCTGATCGAGGACGTGCAGGGAGCTCACCGTCACCGCGGAGTTGATGCGTCCACCGGCAGTCCCCGGACTCTGTCGGTCCGGTGCGAGATCATCTCCGTGCCTGGAACGGCCGGGCCTTTGGCGGAGCGGCATCTCCGTATGGGGTGTACCGGGATGGAAGGATCGTGCTTCCGGTGTCATGCGGACTCCCTGATAGCCGTAAGAAACGGGTCGATACCAGGGTCTGGGGTAACAATCCCAGCGTGCGCGGATGAGGGTGGGATGTCAAGGTTCGCGGGACGGGCGGAAACTCCCCCGTCAGTGAACGCGGCCACCCAAGGGCCGAAGGCTGATTCTGAAGGAAGGCAGAGTGCGCTGGAACTTCATTCCCGGTATGTCTCCGGCGGGTTTGTAGGTATAGGATAACGGGCTGTTCCCTTCGGCGGACCGGCGGCAGGCGGAGGTGCCTCAGCGTCGGTTCCGGCCCGCCGGCGGAAACCAGTTCGATCACGGCGCCCTGTTCATCCACCGAGAGTGACTTCCCATGAGTGAACCGCTCCAATCAACCCCCAACCCCCTTCGGGGACGGGATGACGGTGCCGGTCCCGGCGCCGGCCTGAGTGCGCCGTTCGTCAAACGTGGCAACGTGACCGGTGCGGCGGTGTCCGCTTTCACCGCTTCCAACGCCGAAACCCTCCTCTCCGCCACCGACCCCGTCGCACAGACCCTTGAGGAAGCCCAGTTCGATCTGGGTGAAGGGCCACGCTGGGATGCTGTGCGCACCCGCCTTCCGGTCCTCATCCCCGACGTCAGGGAAAACGCCTTTCTGCAGTGGCCGGCCTTCGGTGAGGTCCTGGCCCGGCTCGAGGTGGGTGCCCTGTTCGTCTTCCCCCTCACCGTGGGCGCCATCGACCTCGGCGTGGTCGAACTGCACCGGACCAGCCCGGGATCGCTGAGCGGAAGTGAGCGGCTCGCCGTGGAGGTTCTGGCCGGCGAGACCGCTTGGGCCCTGCTGCGCTGGACACTTCAGGATGCCCAACCTGGCGCTCCCGCCATCTTCCCGTCCGTCGGGGACTCCAACACCGGTACCGGTGCGACCCCCGGCACCGCGTCCGCGCCGGCGGGGCTGCCCAACTCCCGGCGGGAAATTCACCAGGCGACGGGCATGGTCCTTGCCCAGGCCGACGTCAGCGCGGCACAGGCCCTGCTGCTGCTCCGCGGACATGCCTTCTCCCACCAACAGACCCTCCACCAGACGGCCCTGCAGGTGATCCGCAGGGAACTCAATTTCACGCCACCTGACGGCACCTCACCGGAGCGGCCGGGACTGGCCTAGAATGCTGCAATGGCGACCATCACCCGACCCGAGCAGGTCAGCGCCGCTTTCCTCAGGCTCACCGAGACCCTCATCACGGAGTACGACGTCCTTGAACTGCTCCACATCCTCGTCGAAGAGTCCGTCAGGCTCCTCGATGCCGCCCAGGCCGGGCTCCTCCTGGCGGATCCCTATGGGGAACTCCAGCTTCTTGCCTCGACCAGCGAGGAAAGCCAGCTCGTGGAGGTCCTTCAACTTCAGGCCGGCGAGGGCCCCTGCATCGACTCCTACAAGACCGGTTCGGTGGTCACCATCGATGACATCACCGCCCTCGGCGGGCGGTGGCCCGCCTTCCAGAAAGCCGCCCTGGATCAACACTTCCTGTCCGTGCACGCCGTCCCCCTGCGCATCCACAACCGCACCATAGGAGCCATGGGATTGTTCGGTGTGAGCCGTGGGGCGCTGAGCCCGGAGGACGCCGCCATCGGTCAGGCCCTAGCTGACGTCGCGACCATCAGCCTCATCCAGGAACGCACCCTCCGTGAAAGCCAGATCGTCAATGATCAGCTCCAACGTGCCCTGAACTCACGGATCACGATTGAACAGGCCAAAGGCGTCATTTCCCACACCTCCTCCGTGGACATGAGCGAGGCCTTCGCGCGCCTGCGCGGATACGCGCGGTCGCACCGCCAGTCCCTCCACGACACCGCCGCGCAGGTCCTCAACCGCACCCTCAATCTCTGACCCAATGAGGTGAAGGGGCAAAGAAGTTTAGGACGGTGCCGTCCGTTTCAGCGCCGGCGCGCTGAATAGGGCGGCAGATGCAATGCGGACGACCTCCGGAAGCTCCTCGAAGGCCGGCTTCGCGAACCAATATCCCTGGAACAGGCGGATGCCTCGTGCCTTCAGGAAGAGGAACTCCTCCTCGGTCTCGACGCCTTCTGCGAGCACCGTGATGCCCAGCTCCGCGGCGATACCCACGATGCCGGTGACGACGGCTCGGCGGGCTCGACTGTTATCGACTCCTCGGACGAGCTTCATGTCGATTTTGAGCAGATCGGGCTGGAACTCGACCAGGAGCCCCAGCCCCGCGTGTCCGGCACCGAAGTCATCGATGGCGGTGGTGAAACCGTGCCTGCGGTATTCGGTGATGATGTTCCTGAGGTGAACGGTGTCCGCGACTTCCTCATTTTCCGTGAACTCGAACATGATCGACGAGGTCGGAAAGCCGCACCGCGCCGCTGTGAGCAGCGTCGCTCGCAGACATGCGGCAGGTTCATAGACCGCGTTCGGCATGAAGTTGATCGACAGCTTCAGGTCCTCGCCCGCGGGAAACAGGCAAGATGCCAGCTCGATGGCCTTTATGCGGCAGTCCTGATCGAAGCGGTATCTCTGCTCCGGCGAAATCTTTGACAGGACGTCATACGCGCCCTCACCCGCCAAGCCTCTGACCAGCGCCTCATAGCCCCATACGCGGTCGTCAACCGCGTCGTAAATGGGTTGGAAGGCCATGCTGAAATCAAAGTCGGGTTTTAAGGACGTCGCGCAGCCATTGCATGCCATACGGAGTGCTCCCTCACTGGTCTCGTCCACCATAGGCCACACGTCAGGACAGCCCCAAGTGCCGCAGCAGCCAATCAACCGACCCGGCGCACGCTATAGCTGCCGGCGGTGCTAGCGGAGGCGATTGAAGGACATCTGAACCGCCCGTATGCGGCTGAGGGTGTGCGTCGCCTGCCACAACCGGAGCCCGGCCGCTGGTTCACACAGCCGGTGCCCCATCCGCTGCGGGTGGGCATCAACTGTTCCCCTCGATCCTGCTGCCGACTGCCGTCCGCGGGACTGAGGAGCGCGCCGGGTTGTGCACAAGTGCGCCGTCGCACCCGTGGAGGTTCCGAGGCTAGCGGGGTGGCCACGGCCCGTACACTGCTGCGTGCCTCGTGGGATCATACGGTATGGGCGAAAACGATAGTGCACCTGGCGAGAAAGCCGCCCCACGGACCGGAGTGAACGATCATGCGTGGGAGCGGGAACACCGCCATCCCACTGGTGAACAAGCGAAGGCGATCGCCTCCCGTCGTCGGGATGCCGAAGCTAAGTTGAGGCAGCATCAGCAGGAGGCCCGGCATAAGGCCGAAGGGAAATCCAAAGAGCAGCACGAATAGGAAAGGTCCGGCCAAGATAGGTCGGGCATTTCTCTTGAGTGTGCTCCTTGGTTCCGGTGAGGCTGGAGGAACCCGGCAGGCGCTGGTGCTCCAAGGTGGGGCCTGCACCGGACCGGTGAAGCGTGCCGTTGTGCTGGGCCCTGGCTCCGGCGTACCGGATCGTCTTTCCGGATGCGGCGGGGCGTGGGCGGTCAGCGCCGGCGGTAACGTTGCACCATGGGACAGTCGAAGGGGTCGCGGGCGGCGAGTCCGACGCGATTGAGATGGGTGATCACGGCGGCATAGGAGCGCAGGACGCCGACCTCGGTGTAGGGGATGCCGAGTTGGTCACAGTGTTCGCGGACGATCACCGCGGCCCGGCGCAGGTGCGGGCGGGGCATGTCGGGGAACAGGTGGTGCTCGATTTGGAAGTTCAGGCCGCCGAACGCGGTGTTGATGAAGGAACCCCCATGCACATTGCGCGAGGTCAGCACCTGGCGCTCGAAGAAATCGGCGGTGCTGCCGGCGGGAAGCATCGGCATTCCCTTGTGGTTTGGGGCGAAGGAAGCCCCCATGTAGATCCCGAAGACGGCGATCTGAACCCCCAGGAAGGCAAGCGCCATTCCAGCCGGCAGGAACCAGAACAGCACGCCGAGGTAACTGCCGAACCGTGCTCCGATGAGCACCAGTTCCATCCACCGCCCCTTGACCGGTCCGCGCCGGGTGAGGGTCCGGATGGACTTCACGTGGAGGTTGAGGCCTTCAAGGCTCAGCAGTGGGAAGAACAGGTATCCCTGACGCCGGGTGAACCATGCCTGGAAACCTGTTCGCGGGGCTGCGTCTTCCTCCCGGAAGGCCAAGGTGCCCATGGCGATGTCCGGGTCCTTTCCCACCGTGTTGGGGTCGTTGTGGTGGCGGGTATGTTTGTCGATCCACCACGCATAGCTGATCCCCACCACCCCGGCGGCAAGGAAACGCCCGACCCGCTCGTTGACCGCCCGCGACTCGAAGATCTGCCGATGGGAGGCCTCGTGCCCCAGGAATGCGAACTGGGTGAGGATGATCCCCAGGACGCCGGCGACAATCAGTTGAAACCAGCTATCGCCCAGCATCACAAACCCTGCGGCCGCGGCACCGGCCGCGAGGACCAAGAACCCGCCGACCGTGAGGTAGAAACGCTGGCATCTTCTCAGCAGTCCCTCACCGCGCACCTGTTTCAGCAGAGCCGAATAGGAGGCGATGACACTGTTCCGTGGAGACAACGCCACCGTGTGTGGCCGGTGATCGCCGCCGCTCATCCCTGCCCGGTCCTGCATCGGACGACCGGAGAGAGGGACATGGGATGTTTCAGGACGGGCCGCCCGGGAGGGCGTATTACCAGATTGCATGTGCTGACCCCTTGCCTGAGATCCGACCGGACCCTTTCCGGTCGTGGACGCTGGCAGGGTCTGGGACAGCAACTCCAGTCTAGATCGTCTGCTCGGCCTCCGGGGTGGAAGTTAGTCCGTGCGCCGGCGCCGGATGGGGGTAATAAGTAATGGCATCGACAGCGGCGCCTGCGATGTGAAGTCCGAGGTCAACGGCTGTTTCAGTATCCATCCCCCGGAGCAGCATTCCGAGCACCCCTGTGTAGACGAGGACAAGCTGTGAGACCAAGGCGTCGGCCTGGTTTGCACCGACGACCGGGACTGCCAGCTCCTTCAGGCGCGCGGTCAGCAGCCGGCTGTCACTGGCCAGTGCCTTCTGCAGTTCCGGTCCTGGACGAGGTGATTCAGCAGCTACCCCAAGGAACGCGCACCATCGGGCAGACGTCACACTTATCCGGTACTCCCTAAGGGCCGGGAACACAGCCAGCAACCTTTCCCTGGCGGTGGAGGCTCCATCGATGGCCAGCTGCCACGCCTCATCCCAGCGCACCAAGCGGCGTTCAAGCGCCTGAGTGATCAAACCTTCCTTGTTGCCGAAGTGCGCGTACAGAGTCGCCGGGGCCACACCCGCACTCCGAAGGATCTCGTCCACGGGCGTGGCCGCCACCCCCTGCGTAAAAGCAAGATCCTCGGTGGCGTCAAGCAATCGTTCCCGTGCGCTGGGGTGTACATTCATGCCCTCATCCTATAACGTTCGTTTCAATGAAACGATCGTTACAGCGTGGGAGCGGCTCCACGGGCCTGATTTTCACCGCGGCATCCGTGGCGCTCATCGCGGCCACCTACGGCCTGGCGAGGCTCGGATACGGCCTCTTCCTTCCCGCCTTTTCGGAAACCTTCGCCCTCACCCCCGCGATCGGCGGCCTGCTGGCTTCCGGAGCCTCCGTCACCTACTGCGTCTCAGCAGTGCTCGGATTCCGCTATGCGCCGACCCACCCCCGCGTGGTCGTTGTCCTTGCCGGGCTGACGGCCACCGGAGGAAGTGCGGGTATCGCTGCGGCCCCCGGCACGACGGTCTTCGTGGGAGCAGTACTTCTCGCAGGAATGGGCGCCGGGTTCGCCTCCCCTGCCCTGGTGGAACTCGTGCAACGCAATGTTAATGAAACTGGGCAGGAGAAGCTTCAATCGGTCGTGAACTCAGGTACCGGTTTCGGCGTCATGGCTGCCGGGACCTTCTCCTTGGTCCTTGGATCCTCTTGGCGCCTTGCCTGGGCACTGATCGCTGTCATCTCCTTCAGCGCAATGATCGGCGTACTGCAATCAGATACCTCCCGCGGTGGTTCCATCCAGAGCTCCCGTCCGGGCTCCCGCCGGCCGCCAGTACCTCGGACGCGGCATCGAAGCGCCGGTCTACGTCCGCTCAGGCGTCCGCTCACGGCCGCCTTCATTTTCGGCATCGGCAGTTCCGCGATCTGGGTCCACGGCCGGACTCTTCTTGAAGGCCATGGCGGGATGGCGGTTGAAACCTCTGCCGCCGCATGGATAGCGCTCGGTATCGGAGGAGCGGCAGCGGCACTCACCTCTTCCTGGCTGGCGCGGCATACCCTCCAGACCACGTGGCTGGTCACCGTACTGGCCGTCGCGCTCGCGACCGGGATGTTCGCTATCGCGCCGCACAGCATCGCCGCCAGCTTCGGCGCGGCGGCCCTGTTCGGACTCGCCTACACCGCCACGACATCGGTGCTCATCACCTGGGCGGCTCAGACAGCAGAAAGCAACGCCGCCGGCACGTCAGTGCTCTTCATCAGCCTCGTCCTGGGGCAAGCCCTGGGAGCAACACTGATCGGCGCCCTGATCGAAACTCTGGAACCCGGCCCTGCATTTATCGTCGCCGCGATCATCTGCGGCATCACCGCCCTAGGTGGCCCTTCACCCGCAAAATCACAGCGACAGGTTCCCACCCCGGTGCCGCGCTGAACCTGCCCGAGAGAGTGCCCGCTGAGGGATCGGCTTGTGCAGCGGTTCCAGTGCGCCTACGGCCCAGTTCATCGTGGCCGACAGCCCGTGTGCAAGGCGAGAATCAGCACCCGGGAGGATGACCAGGCAAAATCCCGCAGCACAGTCATGCACCTACCCCGCCGCTTCCCCATGAACCGGTCCGGCACCGGCACGGCCCAGTCCGAGACCGAAGTGTGGACACGGTCCACACCGCTCGTCGGCTCAGCGAATGATGCTCAGCGCTTCGGCTCGGCTTCGGAATTGAACTGCTGCCAGCGCCCTTCGGAGATGATGTTCACCGTGCCGTCCACGACGGAGATCGCCGTTTGGTCGTCGATCGCATAAGCGGGTCCACGAATTTCCATAGCCCACCGACGCGCGCTCTCGGACGTGTTCGCGGACCACCCCGGATAGTCCAAATGGGGGAAGATCGAAAACTCCACCACACCGAGCGCTTCGTCGCCCCCACTGGGGTTCCAGTCCATGAACTGCGCGCCGATCTGCGGAGACATCACCATGCTCCCAGCGCTCACGCCGACCCAGACGGTGTCGGTGAGGGACGGCAGCAGATCTGCCAGACCCGACTGCCGCATCCAATGCGCGAGATAGATTGCCTCTCCCCCATCCACCAGAAGAACGTCTGCCTCCAGAACCCAGGGCAGCCAGCGGGATCGTGCAACGCTGGGTAGCGCCGTCAGCTCCAGCACGCCGACTGACTTCCAACCCAGATCGAGGAGGCCCTGCTGGCCGGGCCCGGGGCGGGCCAGCGTCATCCACACCGACTGCGGTGAGCACATGGGATGTCCCCATTGTGCGGTCGGGATGAATAAGGCCTTGCAGTCTTCGATCGGCTTGCCGAGCATCTCCACCAGCCGCCCGTGAATCGAGGCATTGGTGATGCCTCCAGATGTCAGCAGAAGCCTCATTGTCGATTCCTTCCCATCCGGGCACACGGTTCTCCTGGTTCACCAGCCCAACGGGCAGACGCGGCGATCAGACCATTCTCATCCCTCCCCCGGGCACCAACCAGACACGCGGGCGAGGTGCCGGTTTGTGGGCGACAACGGATTCGTACTCAGAGGTATGCGGGAGCCACAGCGAAAACGGCGGTCAGCACGTGCCGTTCGCGCAGCGATACTTCACGCATGAGCCGCGGTGCGTCCTCGTAGGGTACGACATCGCTCACCAGGTGCTTGCGGATCACATCGCCGTGGGAGCGAAGCAGTCTCACGGTCTCGGCGGAAAGCCGTGCCCTGTCCCAGTGCCCTGCCAGGCCGCGCGGCACTCGGCTGATCTGTGCGCAGCGCAGGTTCAGCCCGTTGTGATGGAACTCCTCCCCCAGCCGAACGGCGTCCGCTCCGCTGGTATAGAAGGCCAGATCGATGATAGTTCCCTGGGGGCGGGCGGCGCGGAGGGCCGTGTGGAGTGCTTCGGCACGTCCGCGGCACTGGAATACGACGTCGGCGCCCCGGTCCGCCGGCCCGTGGCGCCACCGTGTCTTCAATAGCCTGCCGGGATCGTCGTCAAGGTCCAGGGCGAGGAATCCCAGTTCTTCAGCCAGCCGGCGGCGGAGCGGGTCCGAGTCCGCGATGGCGACTTCCCGTGCGCCGAGTGACCGGGCGAATAAGGCGGTCAGAAGCCCGATGGGGCCGGCTCCGGTGACCAGCACCTGACGTCCATCCACACCGTCGGCGAGGGTTCGGGCCTGGCCGCCAGTTGCCTCGGCTGCGGCATGCAGCAGGCCGTTGGCGCAGATCGGTCCGAGATGTGCCACGAATACGCCGAGCAGCGGGTCAAGGTCGTCGCCCAGCAGCACAAGGTGGTCGTTCAGCGGGTCTGCCACATGGGCGGTGGCGTGCCCGTACGCGCCGGCGAGGATATCCCCTTCCGCGAAGGCGGCGGTCCGCGATGCGGCTACTCGGGCGACCTCCATGTAGCCAAGTCGGCGAACCGGGTAAGCAGTGCCAGCGGAGTCCGGCAGGAACAGGCCCAGGTCGGAATCCAGGCGCGACCGCAGCCCCGGGTGGTCCCCCTTCACGAACGCCAGTTCGGTGCCCGCGGACAAGCCCGTGACAAGGGTCTCGAGCAGCAGTCCGCCCTCCGGGACTTCGGGCAGCTGCTCCTCGACAATTTCGAGGACTCCAGCCGCCGGGAGGACGAGGTTTCGGCGCATCATGACGGCGCTCCTGGTGCAGCGGAGCGCTCTTCGGGCAGCTTCACCGGGAGTCCGGTGCGGGCCGATTCAGCGATGGCGCAACCGAGCCGGTGGCTGCGCAGGGCCTCGGCATAGGGAGCGCGTGTGGTTTCCCGCTCGCCGCGGACGGCCTGGATGAATTCCCGGTCCACCGCTACGCGGGGATCTTCCCCGCAGGCGAGATCTTTGCGGGACGTGCCGTCGAAGCTTCTGAGGCCGGATTCCGACAATTCCAGGTACAGGCCGCGGCTCACGGTGTGCAGAGCGGCGCGGTGCTTGGCCGCCAGCACGGACGTTGCAGCCAGCGTCGCGACCGCTCCCGAGGCGAAGCGCATGGTGGCCGCCGTGGCGTCGTCGACGTCGTCCGGCTCCCCGCCTGCCGGCAGCGCGTCGGCGGCAGTGGCCCCCCGGACGCCGGCGGCGTAGACCTCGACGACTTCTCCGAGCAGGAAACGTGCAGTGTCTAGGATGTGGGTCAGCTGTTCCACCACCTGGCCGCCGGAGCGGTCCACCCTGCCCCACCACGGAACCGGCGGGCGCTTGTCCAGCCAGTAGCCGTTGGCCAGCAAGGCCGGTGCCTCGGCCAGCAGGTCGCGTGCGTGCTCCATAGCGTCCATACAGCGCCAGTGGTAGCCGGTGCCCGTGATTACACCGGCGGCTCCGACGAGCACTCCGATTTCCTCGGCGGTTTCCCGGCCCAGGCCGACCGGTTTTTCCACGAACAGGGGCAGATCCCGGGCGAGTGCGGCGCGCTCACCCGGACCGTGGGCGAAGGGAGGCACGCACACATAGACCGCGTCGGCCTCCGTCAGGTCCAGCGCCGTATCGGGGTCGGTGAACGCCGGTGCTTCCAGGTCACGGGCCAGCCTTTCGGCCGCGGCCGGCTGGGCGTCGGTGACACTGGTGATCCGGACACCGAGCCTCTGCAGGTTTGAGGCATGGCGCTGCCCCACCGATCCGGCACCGATGAGGGCTACGTTCACGGTCATGGGACCTCCGAAAGTAGTTGGTCGTACAGACGCAGGTAGCTGGCAGCCATCGCCTCCGGCGTCCAGACCGACGCCGCCTCGATGCAGTCCTCAGCATTGATACTGTCCAGTTTGTGAAGGAACCCGGCCAGATCCTGTTCGTGGGCGGCAAGGAATCCGGTGCGGCCGTGCTGCACCAGTGAGGGCAGCACTCCCAGCGGCGTGCCGACGACGGGAACGCCCCGTGATAGGGCTTCCACCACCCCGGTTGCTCCGGGCTCGGCCCACCGGTTGGGCGCCAGCAGCACCTGCGCGGAACGCAGTACACGTTCCTTCACCTCGCCGCCGATTCCTCCGATCCACCGGTAACGGTCGCCGTCGAGCAACGGACGGACCTCGTCCTCGAAGTAGGCAACATCCGGATGGGACATCAACTGGGCGTCGCCGGCGGCCAGACGGCGATCCAGCTCTTCAGGATCGTTGATGCCGGCGACCGGCCCCGCGAGCACCAGCGGCAGGCCCGCCTGCCGACAGATCCGAACGGCTGCATCCTGTCCCTTGTCCCGGGTGATGCGGGCCAGCACCAGGGCGTGGTCTGCTTTGTCCGCGTGGATTTCGAGCGCCGGCGGAGCCGCCAACGGGACGACGCCGATTGTCTGGCGCCGCAGTGCCTCCGGTGCCCTGTCCAGCTGGGACTGCGATACTGCCGCGAACCGGACCCGGCCGCGGCCGTCGAATGATTCGTAGAACGCCTTGTGCTTGGCCAGGTCCCAATGCAGGGTCTGCAGCACCGGCGGGGCGGCCCGGCCCATGGCGGCAAAGACGGCCGGCCCCACGACTTCAAGGTGATCGTGGACGAGATCCCAGCTGCCGCCGTCGTAGATTGCCTTCACAATCCCCTGCATCTGGGCGTGAGCGATACCCGATACCTGGTTGTAGGGCCGGGCGATCGAGGCGAACTGCGGCTCGGCCACCGGATGCAGGTAGCTGTCCGCTTCGATCGTGCTGGCGCCGACGGTGGCCAGGGTGACGTGCTGGCCGGCGCGGCGCAGTTCCGGGACCAGGGTGGCGATGACCGTTTCAATGCCGCCGTAGCCGGAAGGAGGGACGGGAAGCCATGGTCCGGCGTTGATCAGGATCCGCATGCTCAGGCCCACTTGCCGGTGGTGAAGGAGTGCTGGCCGATTTCCAGCATCGGGGGGCGTTCGGACACCCCGATGACGGTGCTGTCACCGATGTAGTGGTCGCCGTCACGCAGGAACTGGGTCAGCTCCACGGCGGGCGGGCCGGCCGGGGCGAGCCCGCGCCGGTGCAGCCGCGACTGCACGGTGAGCTGGATCTGCATCGCCATCCTGGCCAGCTCGCCATCGCTGGAGTTGCGGTGACGGCGTTCGCCGAGGTCCACCTGGGCCATGCCGCCCAGGCCGACTGTTTCCAGCACGTCGATCAGCATGCCGATCTCTACGCCGTAACCGGAGACAAACGGTATGCATTCGAGCAGGCTGCGGCGGGCGGCGTACTCACCGGCCAACGGTTGGATAACGCCAGCCAGCTGGGGCCAGAACAGATTCAGCAGGGGGCGCGCCACGAGCTCTGTCACGCGGCCACCACCCGCCGGCATGACCCGGACCCCGTTGTCGAGAGGGCGGTCGTAGTAGCTCTTGACGAACTGGATCCGCGGGTCGGTCAGCAACGGGCCGAGCAGGCCAACGGCGAACTGCGCGTCGAACCCCTGCAGGTCCGCGTCGATGAACACGATGATGTCCCCCGAGGCGATGGCAAGGGACTTCCACAGCGCTTCGCCCTTGCCGGGAATGCATCCGGCGTCCGGGAGAATCTGGTCCTGGTGCGCGATCCGCGCTCCGGCGTTCGCCGATACGGCGGAAGTATTGTCCGTAGAGTTCGAATCAATCACGATGAGCTCATCCAGGAGCGGAACTTCCTCCATCAACTCGACGCGCAGCGCGGTGACGATCGCCCCAATGGTTGCGGCCTCATTCTTCGCAGGAAGCACCACGCTGACGCGTTGGCCCTGCTTGCGCGCCACGAGGTCCCACCGGTCGAACACGCTGCCCTGAAAACTTCGGGCCGAATACCAATCCTGGACCTCTGCACGCATGCCGGTTCCCTTTCAGCAAGGGCGCCGGTGGTCCCCGTCCCGGCTATCGATAGGATCAGCTCGAAGCCTACGGTTCCGCCAGCCCTTTGGGAATAGCTCAGTACCCTTTCGATCCGGAACCGTCGAGCGCCTGGACAGGACCGGTCCACGTCCGGATCACGGTCCTGTCCATTGGAAACAAGCGGAAGTGAGGGCAACTGATGCAGGAAGTATGGGCCGACGGCCCACGTCCCCGTCTCGTGTTGTGGCGGCATGGCCAGACCGAATGGAACGTCCTGGAGAAGGCGCAGGGCCACGCAGACATCCCGCTCGACGCTACCGGCCGCCGCCAGGCGAGGCGGGCGGCGAACCTCCTGGCACCCCTCAAGCCCCAGTTCATCTGGTCGAGCGATCTGGAACGTGCCCGGCATACCGCTGACGAACTGGCTCGACTGACCGGCCTCGAAACGGTCCTTGACAAACGGCTACGCGAATACGATGTGGGCATCCGGCAGGGCACCACTTTCGGGGAGTTCCGTCAGCAACACCCGGATATCCATCGGAAGTTCTTCACCGAGGAGAATTACCGGGTCCCAGGCGCCGAGCTGCCCTCGGAGGTGAACGATCGGATGAAAACCGTGATGCGGGAGGCGGCCCTGGCCCTGCGGGACGGCGGAACCGGTGTCCTGGTCGGCCACGGAGCCGCCCTGCGCAGCGGACTGATGGCTTTTTTTGACGCCCCTGCCCACATGCGCGAGATGTTCGCCGGCATGGCCAACTGCGCTTGGACCGTTTTGGAAGAACACGCCGACCGCGGCTGGCAGATCATCGACTATAACGCCCGGACCCTCCCGGCCACTTCATCGACGCTGGCCGACGATTTGCCGGCGGAGCACGACGGATAGGACCAGGCCGGGACCAAACGCACGCCGCCTGCACAAGGTGCGGTACTTCTTTCGAGACCGACGCAAACTTGTCGGACCAGCCAACACCGCTCCAGTAATTCGCTTGTCCTCCTCCAGATTCCGGGAGGCGCCGCAGAGAGCTTTCACGGCGGACTGGACGCGTTCATCCATATGAGTGGGACGGCGGGCGTACTCTGCGAGTTACCTCCGGATTCGATGCACCGTCCGATTCCCGCCGGTTCGGTTTCACGGCTTCTCGTAGGCTCCCCTCCATGACCCCGATGAGTAACGTAGCCCTTGCACTGCGGTTCGTGCTATTGGCTGCCGTGTGGGGTTTGAGCTTCCTGTTCATCAAGATCGCGCTGGAGGGTCTGTCCCCTCAGCAGGTTGTACTCGGGCGGATGGTCCTGGGTGCAATATCATTGGCGATCGTGGTCGGGGCCGGACGATACCGCCTTCCTCAAGGCTTTGCCGTGTGGGCGCACCTCTTCTTCATCTCACTGTTTCTCTGTGTTATCCCTTTCACGCTGTTCGCTGTGGCAGAGACCGAAATCGATTCCGGTCTCGCCAGCATCTACAACGCGACGACACCGCTCATCACCGGGCTTATCGCTTTCGCTGCCCTTCCGGAAGAACGGCTGACACCCCGGGCTGCCGTCGGCATTCTGACCGGTTTTCTTGGAGTGGCCGTCGTGGTGGGAGTGTGGAGCCTTGGTGCCTCGGCATCAAACCTCCGCGGTCAGATGCTCTGCCTCGGAGCGACCCTGTGTTACGGAATCGCCATGGTGTGGATCCGGAAGTTCATTAGCCCCCTCCGTCTCCCTGCCGCTTCAGTGGCGTTCGTCCAGGTGGGCCTCGGCGCAGTGACCACGCTCGCCCTCGCTCCGGTCTTCTCGACCGGACCCGCTCGCCTCAACCTGCCGATTGCCGTCGCCATGCTCGGTCTGGGGTGCCTGAGCACCGGAATGGCCTATCTCTGGAACACCCAGATCATCGCGGGCTGGGGAGCGACCATTGGCTCCTCCGTCACCTATCTAACCCCGGTAGTCGGCGTGGTCGCAGGTGCGACCATTCTGGGTGAGTCGCTGACCTGGCATCAGCCGCTCGGTGCCCTGATCATTGTGGCCGGCGTCGTTCTCGCCCGGTCTAAGCCTAGGGCGCGCTCAGTCGGACAACGCGTCAGCTCTCTGCCTCCCAGGGAGTAGTGGCAGCAGCGGAATCGGCGGCGGCGGCCGCATTCAGTCCGGGTGACGCGCATCGACCAGGTCTCGGTGCGGTATCCAGGAACTGGTGGAACTGGGTTGGCAGAAGCCGGGAGCGCTATGCAACACACCGTGTCCAGCGTGCATCGGCGCCGCCGTCATGATGGGCATCTTGTCGGCTGGGTCGTGAGAATCCAAGATTCTGCGCAGTTACCCTTCGCATCCAGAACGATTTGACCTTCGTTTCCTACTGAATCATTCTTCCCGCGCTCGGTGACCCATCTTCTACCGGGCGTTGATCGCTAGCCAGCAGCAATCACAAAGATTCCTGGCAAATATTCGGGCATGTGCCGATCCTCCTTATCGAACGTGACGGAAGCTGGTGGCAGCCGCTCCAGCGGGTGGAGTAGTGCTCATCTGCGAACCCCAGTGAACAGTTCGTACGAGCGCCGCTGCCGGAGTGGAGCGTAAGATCAGCGGGTTCGTCAGGCCATTGCACGCATCTTCGGCAGGAATCGCCGGCTGGGTGCTGGTGCTGAGGACAACCCACCAGCGGGGAACTGTGAAATCTCCGAAGAGCTGGAAGTATCGGCCGAGTTATCCCCATTGAGAACCCAACATGTGAGAGGCTCCCCTGCCCCTCCACTGCTGTTCCTCCTATGTCTTCCCAGCGTGCCTCCTGACGAAGAGCGCAGTTGCGCGCCTGCGAGGTCGGTTGCGACACAACCTTTTCTTATGGTGCGGAACGCGTACCCGAGTCCCTGCTCGGCCCGGAGGTTGGAACGAATCTCCAGTCGAAGGACCCGTCGTCCCGCAGGGTCAGCCGAAGGAACCCGTGGGTGTCGCTGAACCGCTTCTCGATGTAGGACGGGCGGCTCGTGAAGGGGCGGAGATCGATCCCCCCCGTTGACACCTGGAATGCCGTCATCCCGTCCCGGACGCACTCATCGTCGTTGTTCACCGGACACGACCGTTCGTAGTTGTGTTGTGACCCTGAGAGGGTCAGACGGACCCGGTGCTTCCACATCACGTCGATCCACGGCTTGTGGCTGGTGGCCCGCTTGTGTGACTCCGTCCTCGACGTGAAGTACGGTTCGTGGTAGACCACTGCCAGGTGCTTTCCGTCCTTCTTCGCAGCAGCGAGGTCCTTGTCCAGCCACTTCGTCGCCGCCCGGGCCTCCGACTTGTCGTACCGCCAGAGTGCAGAGGGCAGGAACGCGACATGCCAGTTCCCGAAGTCCTTCGAATACGGTTCCCCGTTGAAGATCCACCCCCTCTCCTGGTTGATCGCGGACTTCTTCGAAGACCCCGGGCACTGGCCGTTCATGAAGTTGTCGAGGTTCTCATTGCGGCCCGGTTCCCAGTCGTGGTTGGGGGCGGACACCCAGTACAGCTTGGGCATCGTGCCGCCCCACAGCGGCATCCAATAGTCCACGTAGTCCTCGCAGTACGCGGTGTCGTACTGGAAATCCCCGAGCCCGAGGAACGCGTCAATCTCATCGTTCTCCACGAGCTCGGTGATCGCCGCACCGTTCCGCCCCGACGGGCTGTCAAATGCGGTGTTCTCGGCACCGTTCATATCGCCGACAGCAGCGATCCGAACCTCCTCGTGCGGTTCGGGCTCACTGGTGCACCCCGCGGTGGAGAGCGCCACGAGGGCTGCGACCGTTGCGGCCACTCCCCGAAAGGATCGGGGACGAGAAAGTGTTGACTGCATCCGATAGCTCCATGGATCCAGAGCTGCCGCCCCCCTCGAGGGGGGCGGCAGACCTATGGTGGTGCGGAACTGGCCTAGCGGCGGTTGCGCTACTGCTCCGCGGTCGCAGGATTATTGAATCAGGTCTCCCCGGTGCTGCGTACATCCGTCGTGACCTTCTTCAACCGTAGGGCTGCTGGCCGGAATGCCGGCAACAATATCGAAGTGGTTCTGAGGGGTTCGAGGGACAAATCGGGGACAAACGGGTGGTTACCCAGGTACCCACTACCGGTAGTGCGGCTATCACCGTGGTGAGCCACGAGCTGATGCCGCGAGCAGCGGGAAGCATGGGGGCAGCATCAGAGCCGCTGACAGTCCGGCAGCGCTGCCGCCGATAATCACTACGTCAAAATCGCTCATGTTTCGACGATTTCCGCGGACGGCCTGTCCGCCAAGGAACGTTGCCGTATCCGGGAAGTCACCCGCCGTCCCGGCCCCGCCGACGGTTGAGAGGGCCTGTGAATGCCCGACAACAGCAATCGCCGGCACGCTCGCAGGGGAAAAACTCCATAACGCCACTGCGAACGAAGCCGATAACTGGTAGCTGGAACCAGGCTCTACGCCCATCGCGCAGAAGTGACCGCCCATTGTCCCGCTGCGCCGCTCCCGGTGTGAGGCACTCCCCCACCAGCAGCGGACTAGGAATCCCGTCAACGTCATATGGTAGGTGATTGGCAATTTCTGCCAGTATCAACATCCTCAGGGTCGGCGCGCTGAGCTGAAAACCGAGGTTGCGCGTGCAAAAGCACGTTCGGCGACTCGGTGGTTGTCGAGGGTCGCTTCCGGCATGATCGGAGCATGCGAGGACGGCCCTTTGCGCGCATGTGAGGGTAGGTAGTCGGCCCCTTTGGGACGCAATGCCTCGGCGGCGGTTCTCACCTGCGCGACCTTGTCAGCCACCGCGGCGGCAGCAGGGACCTCCTCAGCACCCTAGACCTTGTGTCGGGTCCATCTACGCAACGTTGGTTCGGCCCTGTCTACCTGATGAAGGTCATCGGTGGACACGCCGGCATTCCATGGGACACCCCGGATGTGTGAGCCGTGTCCATCAGCATCCGATGCGGCGCGCTGGACACCATCCACCGGCGCTCCTCCAGACGCGGCGACCTGGCAATACCTAGCGTGATACAGCTGGCTGCACACGTGTGCCGATCCCCTTGTCAGCTGAGGGATCAGCTGGTGCGGCACGTGGTGCGGCCAGGACACCGCGTGCACGCAACAGATCTGAGATCCGTACCGTCAACGCCATCGGTTCCACGGTTGATGGTCCATGGACATGAGACTGCCCCAAGTGGGCTCAACTCCTGACCAGACGGAGCGAGCCGGGGCTAAGGCCCAGCAGTGGCCCTTCCTGACAACCGCTCTCCTACTGCCCTGGCCAAGGACACCCCGTCCTGGCATGACGCGCTCCGGTTGGTCGATTCCACCCCGCTGCACTGCGGCACGTCGCGAGAAACCGTCAAACTCTCCGATTGTGCCGGGCATGCCGGCTACGGATACTGCGCGTCGCACTCGCGTAGTATCCCCCAGGCTGTCTCCGCTCACCTCGTGAGGAGATGGCAGGATTCCCTTCAGGCAGGTATCGAGGCCACACAGGCTTCGGGTGAGGCGGACAAGAGCTTGGATCCGCAGCTCACGGCGGCAGCGGTCATCGCCGCTATCGAAGGAGGCGTGAGGATCCTTCTCTCCACCGGTTCTGCGGCGCATCTCGAGGCCGGCCTGAACTTTTGCCTCGACAGGCTTCTAGTAGAGCAAGACACGGAGAAACAAGCATCAGCTAGGGTTGAAAATTCTCCATCCTATAAAGCTGAGAAGATGCATCGCGTCTAACCCAATCCCTGATGATCCATGTTTCGTCAGCTTATGGCAGCGGAGCGGGCAGTGCGCTCTCGAATGGGCGGATGACCCTCTCGATGTCATGACGGTGTGGTTCCTGCCGCACCCGGACCCCTCATGCAGATGCCAGGTCAGCTGGAGGAACGGACCGCTTGGGAAAGCTTTGACCCGGAGGTGACCGGTAGGCCTGCTGATGCGAGCAGTGAGAGCTTGTCTGCGTCTTGGGAGGCGGCATCCGGGTGGTACACGACAAGCATGAGACCGTCGGCACCGCCGATGCTCAGCCTTTCGCGATTGAGAAGCAGTTCGCCGACTTGTGGATGATTGAAGCGGAGCATGGTTCCCTTCTGCCCGCGCACTTCATAGCGGGCCCAGAGCTGTGCGAAGAGGGGACTGGTCAGGGAAAGCTCACCGACGAGCTCGACGAACCTGGGGTTGTCGATGTCGGTTCCCACGGACTGGCGGAGATTGGCGATGAAGCACTCCGCGACGTCCTTCCACTGCGGCTGCAGTGCCTGCTCCGCCGGGTCCAGGAACAAGTCCAGGAGCTGGTTCCTCCCGGTGTCCAGTCGTGGCGAGAGCGCTTTGGCGAGCGTGTTGGACGCGAGGATGTCGAAGTAACGCCCTTCGATGAAAGCCGGCTGATTCAGCGACTCAAGGAGCTTCAACGCCCCGGGCGGGACGATCTCCCTGCGCGGGCGGCGCTGACGCTGGCGCGGAACTTCGGCCACCAGGGACAGCAAGTGCGTGAAGTGGTCGTCATCCAATTGCAGGACCCGGGCTATTGCTTCCAGTACCTGCAGCGACGGGTGGCGGTCGCGGCCGCGTTCGAGGCGCAGATAGTAGTCGGCGCTGATACCGGCGAGCATGGCAACCTCCTCGCGCCGGAGGCCGGGGACACGACGGACGCCGACGGCGCGGATGCCTGCTTGGGCGGGGCTGATCATTTCCCTCCGGGCTCGCAGGTAGGCCCCGAGCGCACTGGCTGGGCCACCGGTCCCGGCCCCTGAAGTTCTTCGAGCTCCCGGTACGGGTTCGCTGCGGGATGGGATTAGGGGGGGTCCTGTCACACCCCGGTCTCGGGAGGGCTCTGGTTGGGATGAGTGTGTGCGCATACCGTCGTCAACGACCCATTCACGCAATCTATTTCGATAGGACATCATGACTATCTCCTTAATCACAGGGGCCAACAAAGGCATCGGCTTCGAGACCGCTCGTCAGCTTGTGGACCTCGGGCACGTTGTCTACATCGGCGCACGCGATTCGGAGCGGGGCCGGAAGGCGGCCGAGGCCATCGGTGCGCGCTTTGTACAGCTTGACGTCACCGATGATTCTTCGGTCCGGGACGCTCTCGCGACGATTGAGGCGCGCGAAGGCCGCCTTGACGTCCTGATCCACAATGCCGGAGTTCTGCCCACGGAGCTGGACGGACCCACCGCCCTTCACGCCTTTGACACGAATGCGGTCAGCATTGTCCGTGTCACGGAGGCTGCGCTTCCTCTGCTCCGCAAGTCGGAAAACCCCAATGTTGTCGCCGTCTCAAGCACCGCTGGATCGTTCTGGGCCGTGACCAACCCCGAGCGACCCGAATTCAATCTGCCGCTGGCGCTCTACTCGGCGTCCAAAGCTGCGGCGACCATGCTCACCGTGCAGTACGCCAAGTCCCAGCCAGGCATCAAGTTCAACGCCGTCGAACCCGGTACGACCGCCACCGACATGACAGCAGCCTTCGGAGTGGGCCGGCCGGTGGAGGAGTCCGCCCGCGTCGTGGTCCGCCTTGCGACCCTTGGTGCGGACGGCCCCACCGGAACGCTGCAGGACGAGAACGGCAACGTTTCCTGGTAGCAGC
>NZ_WPNY01000018.1 GCF_009828595.1 Arthrobacter zhaoguopingii | reverse complement strand
CGTGGCCCCGGCCGGAATCGACCCCGAGAGCCTGAAGCCGACCACCCGCGGGATCAGCATCGACACCGGCTGGCCCAGCATCGCCGCCTCCGCCTCGATCCCGCCGACCCCCCAACCCAAAACGCCCAGCCCGTTGACCATGGTGGTGTGCGAATCGGTGCCCACACAGGTATCCGGATACGCCCGCAGCACCGTCGCCCCGTCCGCCCCGGTCACCTCCCGGGTCATCACCGTGCGGGCCAGGTACTCAAGGTTCACCTGGTGCACAATGCCCATCCCCGGGGGCACCACCTTGAAATCATCAAACGCGGTCTGGCCCCAGCGCAGGAACTGATACCGCTCCCCATTGCGCTGATACTCGATCTCCATGTTGCGCTCCAGCGCCCCGGCATTGCCGAACACATCGATCTGCACCGAATGATCAATCACCATCTCCGCCGGCGCCAACGGATTCACCTTCTTCGGATCCCCGCCAAGCTCGGCCACCGCCTCACGCATCGTGGCCAGGTCCACCACGCACGGCACCCCGGTGAAGTCCTGCATGATCACCCTCGCCGGAGTGAACTGAATCTCCGTATCCGGCTCCGCCTCAGGATTCCACCCGGCCAGGGCCCGCACATGATCGGCGGTGATATTGGCCCCGTCCTCGGTCCGCAGCAGATTCTCCAACAGCACCTTCAGGCTGAACGGCAGCTTCTCCGCACCCTCCACCGCCCCCAACCGGAAAATCTCATACGACGTACCGGCGACATCGAGAACGCCCTTTGAACCAAATGAATCCGCGGCAGTCATGACCATCGCTCCTTATTGCATTGCGTGAAAAGTTAGTATGCGGCCCAGTCTAGCTTTCGAACCGAGGGAATGTATACATTCGTACACACCAGCGCGCCGTCAAGGACCGCGGGCGGGATCCGGCTGCCACCGGCGGCCGCCAGGACCGGGCGCAGCACGTCGGAGGTTTCTGCGCGGGAGGCCGCGAAAGGGGACCGGGATAAGGCACTAGTTCTCGGCCGGAGAGCTCGCGGGGGGTTTCGGAAGCTCGCCGGAGGTAAGACATGAGGGGTCAGGCGCGGCGGATCTCGCCGACGTCGGCGGCCAGTTCGGCGGTTGCACTTCGCAGGAAGTCCTCCTGGACGAGCTCCTCGCCGCGGCTGTGATCCACGATGGGCCCGGTTCCAGCGATCTCACGGATCAGTTCGATTCCGGAAATCGCTTCCTGCTTGGTGGCGAAGAAAGTTGAAACGGCGACGAGGGAGCCGTCGGGGGCCGTGAGTTTTACCCGGAATCCACCGTCGTGAGCGTCGACCAGTTTGAAGTAGCCAGCCATGTTCTTACCTCCTTGTAAGGGGCCTATTTTCCACCTAGCGGTGTTCAATAATAAGCACACTTAGGGCCCCTTGGCTCATCGGGGAGCGGCACCCTACGATCGGAGGATGGCCGACACCGTCAGCCGCGAACAGCGCAGCCGCAATATGTCCCGGATCCGGGGAAAGAACACCCAGCCCGAACTTGTGGTGCGCCGCCTGCTTCACCGCGCCGGGTACCGGTACCGCCTCCATGGAGCCACCGCGGGAGGCCCGCTTCCCGGACGCCCGGATCTGGTCTTCGCAGGGCGCCGCAAAGTGGTTTTTGTCAATGGCTGTTTCTGGCATTCCCACTCCTGCCGTGCCGGCCAGCGCGCCCCGTCAACCAACTCCGAGTTCTGGGCCGACAAGCGGGAGCGCACCCGCCTGCGTGATCAGCGCCAGCAGGAGGCGCTGCGCGCCCAGGGCTGGCAGGTCTTCATTGCCTGGGAGTGTCGGCTCAAGGAATCCCCTTCGGCCCTGGAGGAACAGCTGAGGGCATTCCTCGAAGCCCCGCCGGGCTCTCCGCCCGGCGGGGGCGAACCCAGCCCGCCGGAGCCCGCGTAGGCTGGCCGGAGGACGACGGCCCAGCAGCGGCCGGAGCATTCAACAGGAGGAGGACACCCATGACGGATTCCAACGGCACCCGGGAGCCGGCCGGCGATCGGCGGGAGAACGTCCTTGAGCCGGAGGCCGGAACCGGCACCGCCGGCGGCCCCGGAGCCAACATCCGGGAGCAGCAGGGGAACTCCGCCGGGGGCATGGTGCCCGCTAGCTTCACCGGCGGTCCCGGATCCGGGGACCCCGGTCCGGACCGCCATCCTGAAGACGCGGCGGACGCCGACGTCGATACGTGGGACAGCGAAGGCTGAGCCCCCCGCGCGGGGCGCAGCGGAGCGCGGGCGGGCTCTGGCCTCAGCGGCCCTGGCTGCGGAGCCGGTGCCTTTCTCAGCGACCCCGGCTGGCGAGACCCGCCACCAGGCGTGACGGCATTGCGCGGGCGATGCCGGCGAGCACCTTATACTTCACGCTGGGTATCGAGACGGCCTTGCCGGCCGCGGCATCGCGGAGTCCCTCGGCGATGACCTGCTCGGCATTGAGCCACATCCAGGCCGGAACGGTTGACTTGTCGAGGCCCATCCGGTCGTGGAACTCGGTATGGACGAAGCCCGGGCATAAAGCCGTCACGGTGATGCCCTCCCTGCCGTAGGCGAGGTTGGCCCACCGGCTGAAGCTGATCATCGCAGCCTTCGCCGCTCCGTAGGTGCCCCGCGGAACGAAGCCGGCGACGCTCGCCACGTTGATGATGTGCCCGCTGCCCCGCTGCCGCATACCGCCGAGCACCGCATGGGTCAGGGCCAACGGAACCTCGACATGGATCCGGAGATGACGCCGCTCCTCCTCGAAGGAGTTTTCGGCGAACGCCTGCCGCAGACCGTACCCGGCATTGTTGATGAGCGTGGTGATGGGCATCGCGTCCCCCGTGAGCCTCGCCGTCACCCGGTCCAGCCCGCCGTCTTCGAGCAGGTCGGCCGGCAGGACCTCCACGGTCACGCCATGCGCCCGCCGCAGGCGGCGGGCGGCATCTTCGAGGCGTTCGGCGTCGCGGGCGACGAGCACGAGATTGGAGCCGCGGGCGGCCAGCGAACGGGCGAACTCGGCACCCAGGCCGGCGGTCGCGCCGGTAATCATAGCGGTCGAAGTCATGGGCCTTACTGTGCCCTTTTCTGCAACGCTGATGCAACCTTCACCCCGTTAGTTTGATGCCGGGCCAGCCCCCCGGCCAACGACGGATTGGACAGGCTGAGAGGCAGGTTCCAGCGGGAATGACCCGGTCATCGATGATCGGGCCAACTGTCAAGGGAAAGGGAAAACCATGACCACGAACAGGGCTGTCGCTTACAAAGGGCCCGGCAAGGTCGAAGTGATCGATACCGAATACCCCACCTTTGAGCTGAAGGACGGGCCCGGGGTCAACCCAGCCAATGTCGGCAGGGCGGTTCACCACGGCGTCATCCTCAAGACGGTGGCGACGAATATCTGTGGCTCGGACCAGCACATGGTCCGGGGCCGCACCACCGCACCGGTGGACCTGGTCCTCGGCCATGAGATCACCGGCGAGGTTGTCGAGGTGGGCCGGGACGTCGAATTCATCAAGCAGGGAGACATTGTCTCGGTGCCCTTCAACATCGCCTGTGGGCGGTGTCGGAACTGCAAGGAGGGCAAGACCGGCATCTGCCTGAACGTGAACCCGGACCGCCCCGGCAGCGCCTATGGGTATGTCGACATGGGTGGTTGGGTCGGCGGCCAGGCGGAGTACGTGCTGGTGCCCTACGCGGACTGGAACCTGCTGAAGTTCCCGGACCGCGACCAGGCCCTGGAGAAGATCCTCGACCTCACCATGCTGTCGGATATCTTCCCCACGGGGTTCCACGGTGCGGTGACCGCGGGGGTAACTGTCGGTTCGACCGTGTACATCGCGGGGGCGGGGCCGGTCGGGCTTGCCGCGGCGGCGAGCGCGCAACTGCTCGGTGCCGCCGTCGTGATTGTCGGCGACCTCAATGAGGACCGGCTGGCGCAGGCCCGCAGCTTCGGCGTGGAGACCGTCGATGTCTCCAAGGGCGATCCCCGGGACCAGATCGAGCAGCTGCTCGGTGTGCCCGAGGTCGACTGCGGCGTCGACGCGGTGGGCTTCGAGGCTCGAGCCCATGGCTCGAAGGACGCCGGTGAGGCACCGGCGACGGTACTGAACTCGCTGATGCAGATCACCGCCGCCGGCGGCGCACTCGGCATTCCGGGGCTCTATGTCACAGGGGACCCGGGCGGCATCGACGAGGCGGCCAAGGTCGGCTCGCTCTCGCTCAGCCTCGGCACCGGGTGGGCCAAGTCGCTGGCCTTCACCACCGGGCAGTGCCCGGTGATGAAGTACAACCGGCGGCTCATGATGGCGATCCTGCACGACAAGGTCCAGATCGCCAAGGCGGTCAACGCCAAGCCGATCGGGCTGGATGAGGCCCCCCAGGGCTACCAGGAGTTCGACGCCGGCGCTGCCACGAAGTACGTGCTCAACCCCAACGGGTACATCGCGGCCTGATCCGCGGCACCGGGCTTTCGCTCACGCGATGGCCCTGGCGTCTCCCGTTCCGGCCGGCGCTGCGCCGGCCGGAACGGCTGCCACCAACAGCCCTTAGCCAGACCCCGGCGCTCCGGGCACGGCAACGGCCCCTCCCACCGGCTTTCGGCCAGCGGGAGGGGCCGTGTTGTTTTCCGGCCCGTCCCTTACAGGTAGAGATCCAACCAGTCCTGCGCCATGGGGATGTCGACGCGCTGGTAGCCGCCGAGGTAGCGGCAGTTTGCCGTGTAGCCATAGCTGGTCACCGCAACCAGGTAGCCGTCGCGGAAGACGGGGCCGCCGGAGTCCCCAAAGCAGGTCCCCCCACCGCCCCGGTTGTCGTTGGGGTTGCCCTGAAGCTGGAGGATCTGCGGCGTGAGCTTCTGGCCGGGTGAGGTTGTGTTGCGGCGGATCAGCGGGTAGCTCATTGGCTGTGGCTTCTGTGGTCCGCTCTCGGGCTTGCGCACCTCGGTGCCGTAGCCGACAAGTTCGAAGATCGTCGAGTTGAGGCGGGGCTGCCCGAACCGGTCGAGGTAGTTCAGTGGAGCGAGCGTTGCGGGGGTGACGCCGGTGACCGGCTTCTCGAGCACGACGACTCCCACGTCGTTCCAGTTGGCCAGGTCGGTGAAGCCCGAGTATTCGGGGTGCGTGGATGCTTTGCCCCAGAGGTAGCCGGCCGCCTCAAGCTCTCCGGGGGTGTAGCCGGCGCTTGGGACGGCCGCGGCAGGCAGCGGTGATGGCGGCGCTTCGGCGATGACCGGGTCGAAGGTGACGAGCGTGACGCCTGCGGTTCCCTCGGTGCAGTGAGCTGCCGTCAACAGAACGGTCGGCGAAATGAGGGTGGCCGAGCAGCGGTACCGCCCACCGTCCGCTCCGTAGAAAACGATCAGGCCCACATTGGGATGGTCGTCGCCGTCGGGTTCGCCGCCGGTGATTGCCGGTGCCGGAAGGGCACCGGCGATGGTGAGCGAAAGGGTGGTCACCAGCAGGAGGGCCAATCTCCTGAAGAAGCGTTTCATTCTGCTGTCCTTTACGGGTGGAAGGGAAACACGCGGACTCGTTAACTGATGGCTCGATGAATCGAACTGCCAGTCGCGAGACACCGCCCCTCCATCCGGGCAGGCTGTTCGCTTCGGGCGAAATCATCATGCTTCTGCGGCCGATGGACCGTCAAGGAATTTTGGGCTGCGGGCGGCAAGGCGTTTGCCCACCCGTCGGCTGCGGCCTCAGGTGAAGACCGGTGCGGCGCGGTGGGGCTCAAGGAGGCGCCGGTGCTCGGCGTCGAGTCGCACGAGCTGCCCCTTCTCGACGAGCAGGAACGCGAGGACAGTCTCGGCCTTGGCGCATACGGCCCGGCTCTCCGGGTCGCGGATCAGGTAGGAAAGTGTGAGGCTGGCAGGAGTGAGCCCACTGACCCAGACGTCGATGACGGCGGGGATATTCCGGTAGTCAAGCGGGGCGGTGTAGCGGACGCGGTGCTCCACGACGAGGGCCTGGACGCCGGGTTCGAGTGAGGAGAACAGTTCGATCTGCGGCGCCCTGCCCGGCAGCCCCGTGCCCGCGGGCGGCCCGAAGGCGGCAATGCGGGCTTCTTCGAGGATTCGAAGCACCTGGACGTTGTTGATATGGCCATAGGCGTCCATGTCGCCCCACCGAAGCGGGACGTGGCAGGTGAGGGCCTGGGGTGGCGATTCCATGACTCCGTTCTACAGCATCACTCAGCACCCTCCGGGGGCCGCAGTGATGAACCTCACCCCGGACGCACTTTTCGCCGCCTCCAGCGGGTTCGACGCTCCACCGCGCCCTCCTGTTGGCAACAAATAGGGCCCTTTTCCTCCCCGGAACGGAGTTACTGGGCGGTAGTGTGACAGACATTTTGACTGAACGCCAGCGTTAGTTTGCACAGTCTTTCAAATGTCAATCACCGTTGCATCTCAGTTTGGCAACGATCAATTTATGGCCTACCGTGGTGGAGGTTCCCCGCCCTGGGGAATGAGACTCGCTGCCGACGTTTGAGCAGCTGCATATGCCCGGTGCCGCCATCACCACATGCTGCTCGTCCGGCGGTTACCTAACCATGACCTCTATATCGTCAAGGTGAGCAGCGGTACTGAGACGTCCGGGGACGGAACGAGTACTGGTGGCCTTTGGGAGCATCAATCCTCATGAAGAATTCCACACTTAGCCTTAACGCACGTCGCGGCCTCGCCGCTGTTGCCCTTGCCGGCCTTGGCCTCGGCGCTTCGGCCGGTGCGGCCACCGCCGCTCCCGCCAGCGACTGGGACGCCCTCGCACAGTGCGAGAGCGGCGGCAACTGGGGCATCAACACCGGCAACGGCTACTCCGGCGGGCTGCAGTTCTCGCCCAGCACCTGGGCCGCCTACGGTGGAAGCGGCTCCGCAGCCGACGCCAGCCGCGAGCAGCAGATTGCCGTCGCCGAGCGTGTGCTCGACGGCCAGGGCTGGGGCGCATGGCCCTCCTGCTCCTCCCAGCTTGGCCTGAACAGCGCGGCCAGCCCCGGTGCAGTCCCTGCTCCCGCCCCGCTGCAGGTCCAGCAGGCCCCCGTGGTCCAGGCCCCCGTCGTCGCACCGGCTCCCGTCGCCCAGGCGCCGGTCGCCCAGGCACCCGCCGTCGCACCGGCTCCCGTCGCCCAGGCACCTGTTGCCCAGGCACCCGCCGTACAGGCTCCCGCCCTCAGCGGAGAGACCTACACCATCCAGTCCGGTGACACCCTCAGCTCCATCGCCGACAAGCTCGGCGTTGCCGGCGGCTGGCAGGCCCTGTTCGCTGCCAACGCTGACACGGTCATCCACGCAGACCTCATCTTCACCGGCAACGTGCTTCAGCTTCCCGCCTAAGCACCACGCCCGGGCATCGCGCCCAACCTCAAGAACCCCCTGCCTCCTGTCGAGGCAGGGGGTTTTTGGGTTGGCCGGGTCCTCCGCGGGCTCTGGACTGCGGTGCCGGCTCGTAATAGTGTTGCGGCCATCCAGCGGCGCCGCCGCGCATCCACATCGTCGAGGAGGACTCATGGCCGGGCACACTTACCGCGTAACGGAGATCGTTGGCAGCTCGCCGGACGGCTCGGATGCAGCAGTGCGTAACGGGATCGCCCGCGCGGCATCGACACTTCACAACCTCGACTGGTTCGAGGTGAAGGAGGTCCGCGGGCACCTCGTCGACGGCGCGATCGCCGACTGGCAGGTGACGATGAAGGTCGGTTTCCGCCTCGACGACTGAGCCCCTCCGCCTTCCTGGCCGGGGCGCGCCCCGGGCTGCTGCGGGGAATGGTGGCGCCGCTGACGGCGTTATGCCCCCTGCGGCACCTCCCGGGCCGCGTCGGCCTATTACAGGAGCACTCATGGCGAAGGAACTCGAGCTTGGACTGGATACGTTCGGAGATGTCACGTCGGATGCCGACGGCAACCTCGTGCCCTACCACCAGGTGATCCGAAACGTCATTGAGGAATGGGTTCTCGCGGACCAGGTCGGCGTCGACTTCTTCGGCATCGGAGAGCACCACCGCTCCGACTTCGCCGTTTCCTCCCCGGAGATGGTGCTGGCGACCATCGCCGGCCGCACCCAACGCATCCAGCTGGGCTCCGCAGTGACGGTCCTCAGCTCCGATGACCCAATCAGGGTCTACCAGCGCTTCTCAACGCTCGACGCCGCCTCCAACGGCCGCGCCGAAGTGATCCTGGGCCGGGGCTCCTTCACCGAGTCCTTCCCGCTGTTCGGATTCGACCTCACGAAATATGAGGAGCTGTTCGAGGACAAGCTGGACCTGTTCACTGAGGTCCGCAAGGAAAGGCCCGTTACCTGGAGCGGCCGCACCCGCCCCGAGCTGACGCAGCAACGCGTCTTCCCCACCACCGCCTCCGGTGAGCTGAAGGCGTGGATCGGCGTCGGGGGAAGCCCGCAGTCGGTCGTGCGCGCCGCCCAGTACGGCATGCCCCTGATGATTGCGATCATCGGCGGCCACCCCTCGCGGTTCGAGCCCTACGTCGACCTGTACCACCGCGCCCTGACGCAGCTGGGCAAGCCCCTCCTGCCGGTCGGGATGCACTCCCCCGGCCACGTCGCCGACACCGATGAGCAGGCCCGCGAGGAGCTGTGGCCCAACTTCGAGATCATGAGGAACCGGATCGGTGCCGAGCGCGGCTGGGGTCCGACAAGCCGCGCCGAATTCGACTCGGAGATCGAGGGTGGCTCCCTGTACGTCGGCTCACCCGAGACGGTGGCGCGCAAGATCGCCGACACGGTGAAGATGTTGAAGGTCGACCGGTTCACGCTCAAGTACGGCTCCGGCCCGATGACGCACGAGTCGCTGATGCGTAATGTTGAGCTGTACGGGACGAAGGTTGTTCCGATGGTCAGGGACATGCTGGCCTAAGGGCGCCGGGGCCGCTGCGGGCCCGGCGGGTATGCCAACGGCCGATCTGCTGGTTTACTTCGGTGTAGCGGATCGGCCCGAGCAAAGGCGGAGCACATGGCGGGGACAACCGGAACCAAGCCCACGGTTCTCTTCGTCTGTGAGTTCAACTCGGCGCGGTCCCAGATGGCTGCCGCGTTCCTCACCCGTTTTGCCCAGGGCCGCGTGGAGGTCCACTCGGGCGGCCCCCACCCGGCGGACCAGGTTGAGAACTCCGCGGTTGAGGCCATGGCCGAGGTGGGGGTGGACATTTCCACCCGGGTTCCCCGGCTGCTCACCCACGACATGGTGATGGCCTCGGATGTGGTCATTACCCTGGGGTATGCCGACCAGGAGCCGAACTTCCCGCATCTGAGGCACGAGGATTGGCCCGTGGAGGACCCGGTGGGCCGGGATGAAGCGACGGTCCGCCGGATCCGCGACGAGATCAAGGGCAGGGTACAGCAGTTGATCACCGAACTGCTGCCTAGGCGTCACGTCGACGCCCAGTAGGACCTCGCGCACGCGGTCCCGCCCACCGGGGCGTCAGGAGCAGCTCGTGCGGTCGATCTCGATCTCCAGCTTGTGCGCCACGTCGTAATCGCGTTCGGATGAGGCGAACCGCACCCGGATGTTTTCCGCGGTGCCGTTGTCCACGCCCTCCTCAAGGGCCACCGCCACGACGATATTGATGTGAGAGTCGGGTGTGAAGCGGTACCCCTTGGCGGGGACCGGGTCCACCAGGAAGGTGCTCGGCTCCGCCGGCTCGGTCGATGGTGCTGCCGAGGCACCGTGTCCGGAGTGGCCCGCGTCGGCCTCCGCCCCATGGTGGCCGTGGCCTTCCTTGTTGGCCGGCGTGATTTCCGCCGAGACCATCCGCAGCCCCTCGGGAGCCCCGAGGGCGATCTCCCCGAACGTGAACTCCTCAAGGGTCGGGTTGTGAAGCATGACCGTGTATTCCTGGAAGCTCTCCTTTGGCTGGACTCCGCAGAGTTTCGCCCCGTCCACTCCGATATTGAGTGGGTCCTCCCCCTTGACCGTGCCGGCCGGGTCGCGTTGCACGGAGCCGGCGGGAACCTCCCGGGCGGCGTTGACGTCGAGTGGGTTTTCCTCGGTGACGCCGCAGCCTGAAAGGAGCACCGTCAGGAGGAGCGCGGCTCCAGCGAGCCGCCTGGGGGTCTTTCTCATCGTCATAGCACTCTTCCGTGGTCGGGGCCTCCGCCACCCCGCCGGAGGAGCGGCCATGCTCTGAAACGTATTCGGAGCCCGGGCCCTGCCGGTTGGGTGCCGGAGGGCCGGAACTGCCGGGGGCGTCGAAGGAGCGCGGCCCGAGGCGGGCTATTCGTAGAGGATATACTCCGGCTGTGGGACCAGGGCGAGGACCTCCGCCGGGGTCATCAGCGGCCCGTGCGCGGCGTCCTCCTCGAAGAAGAGCTTGAAGCCGGGGCGGATGCTGGCCGGCAGCCCGGCGGTGAGCAGCGCGTACGCCTCGGTCTTTGAGCCGGCGCTGCCGATCCCGTCGGCGCTCTTGATCACCTCGACCCCGGGATGCTCGGTGATGGCAGCTTCGTTGGGGACGACGCCCACGGCCACCTGGTGGAAGATCAGGGCCTTCTGCGGCAGCGCCTCGCGGGCGACGAGCCCATTCAGCCACGTGGCGATGGCCTCGATCTCCTCCCCCGCCGTGGAGCCGTACACGGCTCCGGGGAGCTGCTGGTCGGTGATGTCCCACTCCGGATCCAGCGCCAGGCCGACGTCGGGTTCCTTCAGCCACTTCTCGAGGCGCTTCACCTCCTCGGTCATGGATGAGCGGCCCGGCTGAATGTTCAGCAGCAGGATGCCGTCGTGGCGGCGTGCGGCCTCGAGGTACTGCCGGATCGTCTCGTCCGGGGTGGAGGTTCGGTAGGTTCCGTCCGGCCCAGGCTCGGCCTGCACCACGACGGTGATCAGCTCAAGCACGGGCAGGACCTTGCGCCCCGCCGCGAAAGCGGCGCCCTGGGTTTCGATTTCGGTGATCCGCTCGTCGAGGTCCCCGATCCCCAGCCGTCCCAGGCCAGGCGATGAGGGGTGGCCGCTGTAACCCACGAGGCGGTAGGCCGGGAACAACTCCGATCCCCCGCGCGGCAGTTCCTTGGGCCGGGGCGCCGCGGGCGACGGCGGGGGGATCGCCGTCGCGCCCGTTTCGGCGGACGTGGGGGCCGGCGATGCGTGCGCTCCCCGGGTGGCCGGAGGCTCTTCCCCGCCGGGCCCGGCGGGTGCGCCGGGAGCCGCGGCGCACCCCGCGAGGACGACGGAAAAGGCCAGCAGCGCGGTGGCCACCGAGGCGCCGCGGCCTGGGAAAGGTGCCATGGATGTGCCTCCGGCAGGGGGTGGGGATGGGTGCTTCCAGCCTAGCCGGGCGCCGGGTTGCACCTTCTCCGCCCCGCCCTAGGCGAGGTGATTTCCGCCGGTGACGCCCAGCACTTCCCCGGAGACGTACCGGGCGTCATTCGAGGCGAGGAAGACGAAGGCCCCGGCCAGCTCCGCCGGCTGGCCCATCCGCCCCAGGGGGGTGTCCTCGCCGAAGGTCTCAAGTTTCTCCGGCGTCGTCGTCGCAGGCTGCAGCGGCGTCCAGACGGGGCCGGGGGCGACGGCGTTCACCCGGATGCCCTGCTCGCCCAGCAGTTCCGAAAGACTGAAGGTCAGGCTGTTCAGCGCCGCCTTGGTCGCCGCATAGTCCATCAGGGAAGTCGAGGGGTGGTAGCCCTGGATGGAGGTGGTGTTGATGATCGAGGCACCCGCGCCGAGGTGCGGCAGGGCCGCCTGGATCATCCAGACCGTCCCGTAGACGTTCGTCTCGAAGGTCCGCCTCAGCTGCTCGGTCGGAATGTCGGCAATCCCACCGGGCTGGGCGATGTGGAACCCGGCGTTGTTCACCAGCAGGTCAAGGCCACCGAACTCCGCGACGACGCGCTCCACCGCGGTCCGCGCATAGTTTTCGTCGCGGAGGTCCCCGGGCAGGGCGAGCGCCTTCCGGCCTTCGGCCTCGATCAGTTCGATGCAGCTGCGCCCGTCCTCTTCCTCCTCCGGAAGGTACCCGATGGCGACGTCGGCCCCTTCCCGCGCGTAGGCGATGGCGACGGCACGCCCGATACCCGAGTCACCGCCGGTGATCAGGGCCCGGCGCCCGGCCAGCCTTCCGGTGCCGCGGTAGGTGTCCTCGCCGTGATCGGGCCGCGGGTCCATCTGCTCGGTGAAGCCGGGATAGTCCTGAAGGTCGGTCGAGGCCTCCTCCTTGGGCCCGCGGGGGTCATCCTGCTCGAGGGGATGCGCGTTCGGGTTCGACATGCTGCACTCCTTACCGGTCGGTTCGTTCCCTGCTGAGGCAGGAATACTAAGCCTACTGTCATTGTGTTCTGCGTGTGAGTCCCCTAAGAATGGACTATGACAGTGATGCTGAGGTCCCTTGAAACAGCCGTGCCCGCCACGGTCATGGTGCAGAGCCAGGTGCGGGACGTGTTCGCGGCGCAGCCGGACCTGACCCGGCTCGGGACCCGCCTGGTGGGAGCCGCCTTCGACTCCTCCGGCATCGACACCCGCTACACGGCGGTCGAGGAACTGACGCTCGACAGCACCGCCGAGAACCCGGTCTTCTTCGATTCTCGGGAGATGCGGATCCTGAGCCCCAGCACCAAGACCCGCAACGCGGTGTACGCCGAGGAGGGAAGCAAGCTCTTCATCGAGGCCGCCCGCAGGGCCCTTGAGGCCGCGGACGGCGTCGAGGCGGCAGATGTCACCCACGTCGTCACCGTCTCCTGCACGGGGTTCTTCAATCCCGGCCCCGACTACAAGGTGGTGCGGGCCCTAAACCTCAGCCCCGCCGTCCAGCGGTACCACCTCGGCTTCATGGGCTGCTACGCGGCGTTTCCTGCCCTGCGCGCGGCCAAGGCCTTCTGCGAGGCCGACCCCAAGGCTGTGGTCCTGGTGGTCAGCGCCGAGCTGTGCTCCCTGCACGTCCGATCCTCGAACAACCCCGACACCATCGTCGGCTCCTCCCTTTTCGCCGACGGTGCCGCAGCCGCCATCATCACCGCGCGGGAGCTGCCGCTGACCGGCCCCGTCCTGAGCCTTGACCACTTCGAAACGGTGCTCACGCCGGTGGGTGAGGAATCGATGGCATGGAACATCGGTGATGAAGGCTTCGAGATGGTCCTTGGCACCTATGTGCCCCACATCATCGACGAGAACATCGTCTCGGCCCTCGAGCCCCTGCTGGCCCACGACATTTCCCTCGAGGGCAAGGCCTACTCGGACATTGAACACTGGGCGATCCACCCGGGCGGCCGGAGCATCCTCGACAAGGTCGAGGCCAAGCTCGAACTCACGACCGACCAGCTGGCACCGGCGCGGGAAATCCTGCGCAACTTCGGCAATATGAGCAGCGCAACGGTGATGTTCGTGTTGAAGAACATCCTCGACCAGCCCTCCTCCGGCGGCAACGGCCGGGTCTGCTCGATGGCCTTCGGGCCCGGCCTTACCGTGGAGACGGCTCTCCTCACCAAGATCGGATGACCCCCGGCGGATTCCTCCTCCGGCGCGATGCCGGAGCCGTCGAGGAGATGGACAAGCCCGACTGCGACCCGCTCACGCTTGAACGCACCTACTCCCAGTTCGGCCCCGTCAACGCGGTGGTGGCCGGCTGGAGGCACACGTACCGAACGCTCGTGCGCCCCCAGCTTTCCCCCGACCGGGAGAACACGCTGCTCGATATCGGTTCGGGCGGCGGGGATGTTCCCCGGGCGCTGGCCCGCTGGGCCCGCCGCGACGGGCTGGCCCTGTCCGTCACGGCCATTGACCCGGACGGGCGCGCCCACGCCTATGCCACCTCACGCCCGGGGCTTCCCGGGCTGAGCTTCCGCAGGGCGCTGAGCTCCGAGCTTGTCGCCGAGGGTAGACGGTTCACCGTCGTCACCTCGAACCACGTGCTCCACCACCTCGACGCCGGGGCCCTGGCGGGCCTGCTCAATGACAGCGCCCGGCTCGCCGAGCGCCTCGCTGTGCACAGCGACATCGCCCGCAGCAGGATCGGCTACGGCCTCTTCTCGGTGGGGACCCTGCCCCTGCGCGGTTCGTACATCCGCCGGGACGGGCTCACCTCGATCCGGCGCAGCTACACCCCGGCCGAACTCCGGGAGGTCCTGGCGGCCGACCGCCGGCCCGGGTGGAGCGTGGAGAGCGCCGTCCCCTTCCGGAACCTCCTCATCTTCCGGGCCGGCCCGGATGCATGATGTGGTGGTGGTCGGCGGCGGCCCGGTGGGCCTCTACGCCGCCCTTGCGCTGCGGCAGGCCGGGCTGGACGTCGTCGTGGTTGAACGGCGCACTGCGCGCAGCGGGCACTCCCGGGCCATCGGCATCCACCCTCCTGCCCTGGCGGCACTGAAATCTGGGGACGTGTCCGGGGCCCTTCAGGCGCGGGGGGTGCGGATCACCGAGGGAATCGCCCGCAGCGCCGGACGGGAGGTCGCGACCCTCTCCTTCGCCGCCCTCCCAGGGGAGCACCGCTACGTGTTGGCGGTCCCGCAGGCCGTGACCGAGGAGGTGCTTGAAGACCGGCTCGCCGGGCGTTTTCCCGGCACCCTGCGCCGCGGAACCACCGTGACCGGCCTCGTGGAGCGGGACGACCGGGTAGAGATCCACGCCGCGACGCCGGGCGGCGCCGAAGTCTTCGAGGCGCGTCTTGTCGTCGGCGCCGACGGAGCGCACAGTGCCGTCCGGGACTTTGCCGGCATCCGGGCTCCGGGGAGGTCCTACCCCGACTGCTACCTCATGGGCGACTTTCCTGACGGGACCGGCGACGGCGACTCCGCCGTGCTTTACCTCGAAGCCGCAGGCATCGTCGAGTCCTTCCCGCTGCCGGGCGGGGTGCGCCGCTGGGTGGTGCGGCTGGGAGCGCCCGCCGAGCCCGACCCGCACCTGCTCTCGCGCCTCATCGGGCAGCGCACGAGCGTGGCGGTGGACCCGGCAGGGAACACCATGGTCAGCAGTTTCGAGGTGCGTTCCCGGCTGGCCGAGCGGCTTGTCGCCGGCCGGGTGCTGCTGGTGGGCGACGCCGCCCACGAAATCAGCCCCATTGGGGGCCAGGGGATGAATTTGGGCTGGCTCGACGTCGAGGCCCTCGTGCCGCTCATCACGGCACATCTGTGCGACGGCGCCGAGATCGGCCAGCAGCTGGCCCGGTTCAACCGGACCCGGCGCCGGGCCGCGGGCCTGGCGCGGCGCAAGGCCCACCTGAACATGGCCCTCGGGCGGCCCCTGCCTCCCCCGGTACTGGCGGCCCGCAACACGGCCTTCGCGCACCTCTTGTCGCGGCCCGCCGTCTCCTCCGGGATTGCCCGCGCCTTCACCATGCAGTGAGGCAGCGGGCGGCCGGGGCTAGCGGTTGCCCTGGATCTTCGCCAGCAGCTCCTCGAAGGGTGCCGACACCTCGGGCGCCCTGGCCGGCCGGGGGCCGACCGACCCGAGGATCAGTGCCACCAGCTCCTTCGCTGCCCGGCGCGACCTTTGCTCAAGCCCCGGAGCGCCGTCCCCGCTGCCGGCACCCCAGTCCTGCGGTGCGGCGTAGACGGCGGTGGGAACGACGACGGCCCGCAGGTAGCTGAACAGCGGCCGCAGGGCGTGCTCGAGCATCAGCGAATGCCGTGCGCTGCCGCCCGTGGCGCCCAGCAGCACGGGCATCCCCTCGAGGGCCTTGGGGTCGAGGACGTCGAAGAACGATTTGAGCAGCCCGCTGTAGGAGCCGGAGAACACCGGGCTGACAACGATCAGCGCGTCGGCCGCGGCGAGCCGCTCCTGGACCGCGGCGAGAGCCGGCGGGGCGAAACCCGTGACGAGGTGGTTGGCAATATCCAGGGCGAGCTCGCGGAGCTCGATTGTTTCGACCTCGGCGGTGGCGCCGGCCGCCCCAAGGGCCTCAACAGCGGACTCCGCCAGCTGGTCGGCAAGCATCCTGCTTGATGAGGGAACGCCCAAGCCCGCCGAAACCACAACAATTGAAGGTGTAGACACCGGAAAACCCTTCTCGAATTACATACATTTGCATGCACATGACTCAACTCCGGGGACGCCGGTTTCATTCCCCTCCGCGGGAGGCGAACACCTCTGGTGGCTAAACGGCAAGTGGCTCCCCGCGCCATGCGCCGGGAGCCACCTCTTCCTCAGCGCCCCCTGCGGGGCCGCCGGGGGCCTACTTCCTGCCGAAGAATCCGTCGAGCACATTGGTGGGCCGCTGCATCTCACCCTGGTGGGCTGAGAGGACCACAACGGTTCCGCTGACGACGGGGAGCGCCCACTGCAGCATCTTGAGCTGCGACTGGGCCTTGGCGAGCTCATCCGAGGCACCGGGGCGCGGCTCCGTCGCGCCTTCGCCACCCTGTTCAGCCAGTTCGGCGACCTTCTTGCCCATCATGCCTGCGTAGAGGGAAAGCGCCATGCCGGCCACCGTCACGACGCTCTTGATCACCGTATTGGCCCCCACGCCGTCCTGCTTGGCCAGGCGGCCCTTGTTGCCGTAGATCAGCCCGATGCCGCCGACGGCGTGCGCGACGAACGCACCGATCTGCACCGGGGTCCACTTCGCCCATCCGAGGCTTGAGAGGCGTGTTCGCTCGCTGGGGTCCTTTGCTTTGCCGGTGGCGCCGTTCAGCCCCACCGCTCCCATGAGGGTTCCGCCGAACCATGCGGCCGCGCCGAGGTCGTGGGCGGATCGAGCCAGAAGGTTTCCTGCCATGATGTCGTACTCCTTAGTTCTCGAAAATCGACCTACCCTCTACCTTTATCAGCCTGCTTACGATTAAGCTACGGGAAGCCCCGAAAACAGGAAGTACGCGGATGCCGGCACGGGAACCCGCGCGGCGAAGGGAGTGACCGGTGGCAACGAATGGTACGGATCTCGACGCGGTGTGGCCCCAATGGAGGGAATCTGTCAATATGACGGCCGCGGAGCTGAAGAAATGGCTTGACACCGACGAGTCGCTTTCCGTTGGCCAGAAGGACGGCGGGGAATCAGTCGGGCACGCCTCGGGCCGCCGGATCGTAGAGATCCTCGAAACCCGGAAGGCGGACCTGTCGGAGAACGACGTCCAGCACATGGCGAAGGTGGTCGGCTACGTGCACCGGCATCTCGCGCAGACTCCGGGCAAGGACGACCTCGAACACTCGAGGTGGCGTTACTCCCTGATGAACTGGGGCCACGATCCACTGAAGTAGCGGACCGGCCTAGGAGGGCTTACTGAGGGCGCTCTGCTTGTGGGCCGCCTGCTTGCCCGACTTTGCGCTCTCGACGATGTAGTAGGGCTCGTCGGAGGACGCCTTGAACTTCTGGCCGTCAAAGGTGAATTCCTTCTCCCGCTTCTCGACGACCTTGCCCTCGGTCGTCCCCTGCGGTGTGTTCCAGGTGACCTTCTCGCCCTTGCGGAATGACATCGATGCGCCCCTTCTGTCCGGCCTGCGGGTAGGTAAACCCTACCTGCAGGCCGGCGCGCGGCACAGGCCCGGCTCAGTCGGCCAGGTGCGTGGGCGCGAAGAGGCGCAGCAATGTCTCGACGACGACGACGTTCGGCCCCTCGGCCGCGAGGCTCTTCTCGAGGGCCTCCCGGACGTCGGCGGGTGCGACCCTGCGCGCCGGTACGCCGAAGGCCTCGGCGAGCTTCACGAAGTCGGGCCGGGCCAGCTCGGTGGCCGTCGCCTTGCCGAAGGCCCCCTCCATGTATTCACGCAGGATGCCATAGCCGCCGTCATCGACAATGAGCCAGGTGACGGGGAGGTTGTGCTGCTTCGCCGTCGCCAGCTCCGCGATGGAGTACATGGCCGAGCCGTCGCCGGAGACCGCGAGCACCCGCGGCGGCAGGCCCTTGGATTCCAGGCCCACGGCGCCGCCGATGGCGCCGGGGAAGCCGTAGCCGAGGCCGCCGGCGCCCTGTGCCGAGTGGAACTGTCCGTCGCGTGAGTCCCAGCAGCTCCACGCCCAGTAGGCGGAGATGGTCATATCCCAGAAGGTCTGCATCGAGTCCGGCACCGCTTCGCGGATGTCGGCCATGAATTGGCGCTCCATCCCCAGGTCCTGGGCGTCGAGGCGCGCCGAGACCTTGGCGAGGGTCTCGGCGACCAGCGCTGCGGCGTCATAGCCCTCGGTGCGTCCGCGGTCGAGCGTCGGCAGCGCCTCGTCGAGGGCCTTGAGTGCCTGCCCGGCGTCGGCGCGGATGCCGAGGGCCGGGCGGTTCGATTCGAGGACGCGGGGTTCGGCGTCGACCTGGATGATGCGCCCACGCGGTTCGAGGGTGAAGTAGTTGGAGGTGACCTCACCGAGGGAGGAGCCGATGACCAGCAGGAGGTCCGCGTCCTCGAGCACCTCGGTGACGTAGCGGTCCTCGACCCAGGACTGCAGCGACAGCTCGTGGTTCCAGGGGAACGCGCCGTTGCCGCCGGGCGAGCACACGACGGGGGCGCCGAGCTTTTCGGCGATGGAGAGCAACTCAAGCTCGGCCCTGCCGCGGCGCGCTCCGCCGCCGGCAACGATGGCGGGACGCTTGGAGGCGGTGAGCCACTCGATCGCTTCACGGACGAGCTCGACGCGCGGGGGGTTGTCGAACGGCTCGGCGAGGGCATCCTCGACCCGGGGCACCATCACCGGGTCCAACAGCACGTTCTGGGGCACCTCGATCCAGACCGGCCCCTGCGGCGAGGAGACGGCCTCGGTCCAGGCGTCCTGGATTGCGGAGGGGATCCCCGAGGCGTGCTGGATCAGCCGCTGGCTCTTGGTGACGTTCGCCGCCGAGGCCTTCTGGTCGTCGAGCTGGTGGAGCATGCCCTTGCGCCGCGCGCCGAGGCCCTCAAGCGGGATCTGGCTGGCGATCACGATCATCGGGACGCCGGTGGCATAGGCCTCCTGGAGTCCCGCCAGCGAGGTGAGCGCGCCGGGGCCGGTGGAGAGGAAGAGAACGCCGACCTCACCGGTGGCCCGGGAGAAGCCGTCTGCGGCGAACGCCGAATTGTTTTCCACCCGGGACGAGACGAAACGCAGCGGCGAGCGGGACAGGGCGTCGAAGAGCCCGAGGGCGTGCTGGCCGGGGATGCCGAAGACGGTGGTGGCGCCCAGGGCGGTCAGCGTCTCGACGACGAGGTCACCGCCGTTGCGCTGGCCGGTGAGGGGCTGGGGCGGAACTGAGGCGGCGCTGTCGGTGATTTCCATTCAGCTTTCCTTCGAAGGCGGGGTGAGGTTGTCGGCCATGAGGCTGACGAGGTCGTAAGCGACGTGGGAGGCCGCGACGCCGGTGATTTCGGCGGTGTCATAGGCCGGGGCCACCTCGACGACGTCGGCGCCGACGAGGTTGAGGCCGCGCAGCCCCCTCAGGATCTCAAGGAGTTCCCGGCTTGTCATTCCGCCAGCTTCGGGGGTGCCGGTGCCCGGGGCGTGGGCGGGGTCGAGCACGTCGATGTCGACCGAGACATACAGCGGCCGGTTCCCGATGCGGTCCCGCAGCCGGGCGATGACCTCGTCGACCCCCTGGCGGAACACATCGGAGGAGGTGACGATACCGAAGCCGAAGCGCCGGTCGTCCTCGAGGTCCTTCACGCCGTAGAGGGGTCCGCGCGTCCCGACGTGCGAGATGGCCTCAGTGTCGAGGATCCCCTCCTCGACGGCCCGCCGGAAGGGCGTCCCGTGGGTGTATTCCGCACCGAAGTAGGTGTCCCAGGTGTCGAGGTGCGCGTCGAAGTGGAGCAGCGCCACGGGTGAACCGGCACGCTCGGAGGCCGCCCGCAGCAGGGGCAGGGCGATTGTGTGGTCCCCGCCGAGGGTGACGAGCCGGGTTCCGCCGGCGGTCAGGTCGAGCGCGTTGGCCTGGACCGTCTCGATGGCCTCGTGGATGTTGAAGGGGTTGACGGCCATGTCGCCGGCGTCGGCGACCTGGACACGTTCGAACGGCGAGACGTCGAGCGCCGGGTTGTAGGGGCGCAGCAGACGTGATGCCTCGCGGACGTGGTTGGCGCCGAACCGCGCCCCGGGCCGGTACGAGACGCCGGAGTCGAAGGGAACCCCCACCACGGCGATGTCGGTGCGGTCCACCTGGTCGAGGCGTGGGAGCCGCGCGAAGGTCGCGGCGCCGGAGTAGCGCGGCACGCGGGCCGAATCGATGGGGCCGAGGTGGCCACCTGCCGTAATGCGCAGTTCTTCCATGGGCGTCGTCCGTTCCTCAGCGGTGCGCAGGCGGCACACCGCAAGTTGCTAAATATGCATCAATAGTTTTTCGTAAGGCTAATTGCGCGCCGGGTACCGGGTCAAGGCATGGAGCGTCAATGACGTCGGTGGTCCGACCCCGCCCCCGCCCTACTTCCCCGAGGCCGCCGGCACCAGGGTCCAGAGGATGACGGCGCGGTCCCCCGAGGGGTTGGCCCACGTGTGGGGCTCGCGTCCCGGGAAGGTCACGGTGTCCCCCGCCTGCAGCTCGAAGCGCTCATTGGAGAAGATCAGTTCGAAGGAGCCCTCCACCACGTGCAGGGTCTCCACCTCGCAGTCCACCGAGTACAGTTCGGCCTCCCCGCGCCCGTGCGGCTCGATCACGGCACGGATCATCTGCAGCCGGCGTTCCGAGCGGGCGGTCATCAGCCGCTCGACGATCCCCTCGCCGCCAAGGCTGATCCGGGGGGCGTCCTGCAGGCGGGTCAGGTGGGTTTCGGGGGCCAGGAACAGGTCGCCGATGGAGATCGAGAGGACCTGGCACAGGGTCACGAGCGAGGCTACCGAGGGCGAGGTGAGGTCGCGTTCAACCCGGCTGAGGAAACCCTTCGTGAGCCCAGTCGCCTCCGCCACCTGCTCGATGGTCATGCGCTGGGCCTGCCGGGCTGCGCGGATGCGGGAACCGATCGCCACCGGGGCGTTGGTGGGTTCGACGGGCAGGGCCTTCATGGCAATCCTCTTTCCGCGGGGCATGGGTTGCGGGGACCGAGCTGCTTCCCTGGGGTTGCGGAGACTCGGTTCGAGCATAGCGATCCACCGCGCCGTTCCCCGACCGCAGACCAGTCAACCGCTTGACCTGTGAGCTCCATCACTATAGCCTACTACGAAACAACTGTTGATTAGCATGCAACTTCGACGTCTGCGGGAATGAGCTATGGAATACCTCAATATGACGATAGTGGTTATATATCTGGTGGCCATGCTGGGGTTTGGCTGGTGGGGGAAGTCCCGCACCCGCAATGCCAGCGACTACCTGGTAGCCGGCCGGCGCCTTGGGCCCCTGCTCTACACCGGCACCATGGCCGCCGTCGTCCTCGGTGGCGCCTCAACAGTCGGCGGGGTGGGGCTGGGCTATACCTACGGGATCTCGGGAATGTGGCTCGTCGTCGCCATCGGCACCGGCGTGCTGCTGCTGAGCCTGCTGTTCGCCCCGACCATCCAGCGGCTGAAGATCTATACGGTTTCCCAGATGTTGAGTCTCCGCTACGGCTCGGAGGCGACCAAGGTGTCGGGGATCGTCATGCTCGCCTACACGCTGATGCTCTGCGCCACGTCGACCGGTGCCTATGCGACCATCTTCGTCGTCCTCTTCGGCTGGGACCGCGCCCTCTCCATCGCCATCGGCGGAATCATCGTCGTGATCTATTCGGCGATTGGCGGAATGTGGTCGATCACGCTAGCCGACATGGCCCAGTTCGTCATCAAGACAATCGGGGTCTTCGCCCTGATGCTCCCCTTCTCCCTCTCGGCGGCCGGCGGTTTCGACGGCATCGCCGAGCGGGCCGGATCCGAGTTCTTCAACATCACCGGCATCGGCGCTCAGAGCATCATCACCTACTTCGTCGTCTATACCCTGGGCCTGCTCATCGGCCAGGACATCTGGCAGCGGGTCTTCACCTCCCGCACGCCGGAGGTCGCCCGCTGGGGCGGCGCCACGGCTGGCATCTACTGCATCCTGTACGGCGTCGCCGGAGCGGTGATCGGCATGTCAGCCAGCGTCATCCTGCCCGACATCGCATCGCGGGACGATGTGTACGCCGACATCGCCATCAATGTGCTGCCCATCGGGATCGGCGGCCTCGTCCTGGCTGCCGCCGTCGCCGCAATGATGTCGACGGCCTCCGGCTCGCTGATCGCCGCTGCCACGGTAGCCCGCACCGACGTGCTCCCCTACGTGAGGAGCTGGACGACCCGGAGGGACGCCCGGTCGGCCACAACCGGTACGCGCATCCACACCAAGCCCGCCGGGAACGCCGAGGCACATGATGTCACTGCCAGCAGGTGGTGGGTGTTTGGGCTCGGCGTCACGGCCATCGCCCTCGCCATCGTCGTCCAGGACGTCGTCGCCGCATTGACGATCGCCTACGACATCCTTGTCGGCGGACTTCTTGTCTCGATTATCGGCGGCCTCGTCTGGAAGCGCGGCAACGGCCTCGGCGCCGGGGTCTCCATGGCCGTCGGGACGCTCGTCACCCTCGGCACCATGATCTACCTCGAGGTGAACGCCGAGAACCAGTACGACGGCATCTACGCGAACGAGCCGATCTACTTCGGCCTTGCCGCCTCCGCCTTCGTGTACATCGCGGTTTCCTTTGCAAGCCCGCCCACCAGTCCGGCCGTCATGAGCGCCTGGGAAGACCGCGTGGCCGGCAATGTTCCCGACGATGAGGCGCCGGGCGTCGAAGCGTCCGCCGGCGGGGCATCGGCCCTTCCGGATCGTCCGTAGCCGGATGTAACAGCCCAAGGGCCCCTCCCGCAGCGCGGGAGGGGCCCTTGGTTTTTTCAATCAGCTGTTCGGCCGGCTGTTCAACCGGCGCCGGTCAGTGGGCGCCGGTCAGTGGGTCAGTCGTCAAGGGCGGTGGAGCCGCCGCTGTCCCGGCGGTCCCGCCGCTCCCGCCGGGTCGCAGAGGAAGCAGCCGCGCCGGTATCCTCGGAGCCGTCGCCGTGCGAGCCGGTTCCGGGGGTGCCGGGGGAACCGGCCGTGGCCGGGACCGACGGCTCCTCCGCGAACTGCTTCGAGGATTCCTCGGTCTCCGGGGTGACACCGCGCGACGCGACGCCGGGGCGGTTCTCATCGGAGCGCTTGGCGGCCGCGAGCTCGGCCAGCTCGACGGCCTGGGGGTCGTCCTTGGGGAGAGTGCTCAGGCCGTGCCCGCTCTCATCGAGGGCAGTGGCCTGTTCGGCTTTGACGATTTCCGTATCGGTGATCGCGTCGTCCTCCTCCTGGTTCCACGCCTTGATCGCGGCCCAGGTGACGGCGGCCACCGGCACCGACAGGATGGCGCCGATGATGCCGGCAAGGATGGTTCCGGCGGTCAGGGCGAGCAGGATGACCAGGGCGTGGACGCTCAGCGTGCGTCCCATGACGACCGGCTGGAGGAAGTTCCCCTCGAGCTGGTTCACCACGATGACGACGATGATCACAATCAGCGCCGCAGTGGGACCGTTGGAGACCAGCGCGACCAGGGCTGCGAGGACCCCGGCCAGGGTGGCCCCGACGAGGGGGATGAACGCCCCGATGAAGACGATGACGGACAGTGGAAGGGCCAGCGGAATGCTGAGGACGGCAAGCGCGATGCCGATGAACACGGCGTCGACGAGTGCCACGATGGCCGTTCCCCGGACGTAGCCGCCGAGCACGGCGAGGCTGCTGTAGCCAACCCGGCGGGCCTTCACGAGCCGCTTGCCCTTGAACGCCCGCAGGATGAAGGCCCAGATCTTCTCGCCGTCCTTGAGGAAGTAGAAGAGGATGACGGCCATCAGCAGGCCGCCCGCGATGAAGTTGGTCGCGGCACTCAGGCCGGACAAAGCCCCGGCGCCCGCGGTGCTGCTGGTGGCGAAGTCGACCACCGCGTCCCGGGCCTGCTGGATCTGGCCCGAGTCAACGGGAATCGGGCCGTTCTCGACGAAGGCATAGAGCTGGTCGAAGCCCTGCACGGCGCTGTCGACGAGCTCACCGGCCTGGTTCTGCACGGCGAACACAATGCCGGTGATCAGCCCTCCAAACAGGAGCAGGAGAAGCAGGAAGGAGAATCCGGTGGCCGCGGAGGCGGGCCAGCCCTTGCGGCGGAGCCAGTGCACGAGCGGCACGATGGCCGAGGCAAGGATCAGGGCAAGCAGAATTGGGATCACCACGAGGCGCACCTGGATCAGGGCGTAGACGGTGACCACGGCGAGCAGCAGCATCAGGAGGACCTGGGCAGAGCGCAGGCTGGCCCGGCCAAGGCTGTCCTTCCAGGGATTCGTCGTTTCTGGTGCATTGACGCTCATGGTGCCTGTCTTCCGGTAGGTGTTGTTGGCTTGCTGTTCAGGAGGCTGGTGCGCACCTCGCGCCGCAGAACTTTCCCGATCAAGGACCGGGGCAGTTCGTCGACCGCGAAGATGCGGCGGGGAACCTTGTAGGCGGCCAGACCGTCCCGGCAGCGCTTGCGGAGGGATTCCTCGTCGAGCTCCGCTCCGTCGGCCATCACGACGGCAGCGACGACGTCCTCCCCGCCGCCGGGCCGTGGCAGGCCGACAACGGCGGCATCGGTGACCGGGCCGCAGGCTCGAAGGGTGTCCTCCACCTCGGTGGGAGCCACGTTGAAGCCCCCGGTGATGATCAGTTCCTTGATCCGGTCGACGATGCTGACGTAGGAGTCGGCGTCGACGCTCACAATGTCGCCGGTGCGGAACCACCCTCCCTCAAGCAGCACGGCATCGGTTTCTTCGGGCTTCTGCCAGTAGCCGGAGAACACCTGCGGGCCACGGATCAACAGTTCGCCGGCCTCTCCGGGCGGCCTCTCCACGTCCGGGCGATCGGGGTCGACGACCCGGATGTCGGTGTTGGGGAACGGGACGCCGACGGTGCCCGGCCGCCGGGTGGGGCCGATGGGATTGCCAAGAGCCACCGGGGAGGTCTCGGTGAGCCCGTAGCCCTCAACGAGGTACCCTCCGGTGGCCTTCTCCCAGCGGACCACCGTCTCCGGAGGCAGGTTCATGGCACCGGAGATGGCGAACCGGATGCTCGAGAGGTCGATCCCCCGCTCCTCGGCGGCCGCGGCGAGCCGGTCGTAGATGGGGGGAACCGCCGGCAGGAACGTCGGCGGGCTCTTCCGGACGGCCTGCAGCACGAGGTCGACGTCGAACCGCGGGAAGAGGACAAGCCGCGCCCCGATGCTCATGGCGAAGGTCAGGCACAGGGTCAGCCCGTAGGCGTGGAACATGGGCAGCACCGCGTAGACGACCTCCTCCCCTTCAAGAAGTCCGGGCACCCAGGCACGGCCCTGGGCGGCGTTGGCGAGCAGATTGCGGTGCGTCAGAACGGCGCCCTTGGGGGTTCCCGTGGTGCCGCTGGTGTATTGGATGACTGCGGTGTCGCCGGACGCGGGCCGGGGATGCCCCTGATCCAGCGGCGGGGATGCCAGCAGCCCTTCCCAGCGGTGGAGAGGGTGCGGCCCGGTGAGTTTTTCCGACGGGGTCAGGGCGGACCGGGCGCGGCGGGCGGCGGGAAGCGGCAGATTCAGTGCGAGGCGCTTTCCGGCCGGCAGCGCGCGGGTGAGGTCGACCGAGACGATCGCTTCGAGCCCGAGGTCCTGTGGGAGCCGCTGGACCTGCGGAACCACCTTGTCCCACACCACGGCGACCTTCGCGCCGTGGTCCTCGAACTGGTGGCGCAGTTCCCGGTCGGTGTAGAGCGGGTTGTGTTCAACGACGATCGCCCCGAGCCGGAGCACGGCGTAGAAGGCGGCGATGTGCTGCGGGCAGTTGGGAAGGACGAGGGCCACGCGGTCCCCTGCTGTGACTCCGAGCCGGCGCAGCCCTTCGGCGATGCGCAGGACGTCGGCACCCAGCCGGCCGTACGTGGTCTCCGATCCGAAGAACTCGAGCGCCGTGCGGTCCTCGTGGCGGGCTGCTGCGGATTCGAGCAGGTCGAACAACGATCCGTCCGGGACCTCGATCTCGTGTGGCACGCCGGGCGCGTAGCGCGCCGTCCACGGACGGGAGAACTCCGATTTCATAAGCCTGCTTCCTGTTTTGACCCTGCTGACTCTACCGTGCCGCACTGGCGTCACGGTAGCGCCCCCTGTGTATTCTCGACGATCCGGTGCGCGGATTGGTGCTTCCCCGCCGCGCCGCCGAGAAACGGCGCATCGGGACAACCAGCCCACCGGTCGAAAACACGTCGGGCGCGGACACGTTAGACTGTCGGCAGCGAAGGGGAGTAGCTCCGCGGCCGGTGTGCCGCGAGGCCTGTCGACATACTGGCGTCAATTGAGCCGCCCGGCAGTCCACCGTCAACAGGGCGGCGAGCGAGACCTTCGGCCAGAACACGTCCACGTGTTGCAGGCCGGAGCTCCACCTACCCGGCGATCACTGCAGCAGGTTTAGAGGAGCATTCAGTGAAAGCCGCTCAATCCGGGCACGATCCCCGCGACCTCAAGCGCTGGCGCCAGTACCTCGCCGACGAGCGCGCCGAGGCAGCCACCTACCGGGACCTCGCCCGGCGCCGGAGCGGCGAGGAACGCGACATCCTGCTCGCCCTCGCCGATGCCGAGGGCCGCCACGAAGCGCACTGGCTGAAGCTGCTCGGCGACGAGGCGGGACGCCCGGTCCGCCCTTCGGTGCGCAACCGGTTGCTGGGGCTGCTGGCACGGCGGTTCGGCTCGGTGTTTGTCCTCGCCCTGGCCCAGCGGGCCGAAGGACGCTCCCCCTATGCGGCCGATCCCACCGCGACCAGCGCGATGGCCGCCGACGAGCAGATCCACGAGGAGGTGGTCCGGGCGCTGGCGACCCGCGGCCGGAACCGCCTCTCGGGGAACTTCCGGGCCGCAGTCTTCGGCGCGAATGACGGCCTCGTCAGCAACCTTGCGCTCATCATGGGCATCGGGGCGACGGGGGTTTCCACCGGGTTGATCCTCGTCAGCGGCCTTTTCGGCCTGCTGGCCGGCGCCCTCTCGATGGGTGCCGGGGAGTATGTCTCGGTCCGCTCCCAGCGGGAGCTCCTGTCGGCGACCCGTCCCACGCAGGTCACGCTGACTGCCTCCAAGGAACTCGACATTGCGGCCAACGAGCTGGTGCTGGTGTACCGGGCGCGGGGAATGACCCCTGAGGCCGCCACGCACCGCGCCGAGGAACGCATGGGGCTCGCTGCCTGCGACTGTGACCCGAGCTTCTCCCTGCAGCCGGATACCGACCCGTCGGAGGACGCCCACGAACAGGTCGGCACCGGGCTGGGCGCTGCGGCCTCGAGCTTTTGCTTCTTCGCCTCGGGAGCGGTGATTCCGGTCCTCCCTTACCTCGTGGGCCTCACGGGCCTGGCCGCCGTCGTCACGGCGTGCGTCCTCGTCGGGCTGGCGCTGCTGGCCACCGGCGCCGTGGTGGGGCTGCTGTCGGGTGCCTCCCCGCTGAGGCTCGCGCTGCGCCAGCTCGCCATCGGGCTGGGCGCCGCGGCAGCCACCTACCTGTTGGGAATGCTCTTCGGCACAACCGCCCTCTAGCGCTCAGCCGGAGGATCCCCAGGGGAGCATCCTGCGGCGGTCAGGGCCGCCCGGTGACGTACTCGTCGAGGCGGACCAGGGTCTTTTCGATGCTCGCCGGGTGCCGGCGCGGGAATCCCGCGAGCAGCAGGACCAGCTTCCAGGGCACCGGCCGGGCGTCCCACTGCTCGGTGACGAGGGTGGATTCCCCGCGCGGTTCGAGGACGTAACGCCACACGTGGCGGGAGAAGTGGCGCCAGGCGATCCGGCGCCCCTCCTCGAATTCGACAACCCGGTTGAGGATCCGGTAGCGGGGCCCGAGCTTCATGTTCATGCCGAACCGGGCGCCTGCCGAAAGCCGGGCCGGGCCACCGGGTTGTTCCCCGCGGACAGTGCCTGAGCCGTCGATCACGCTGTGAAGTGCCGGGGTGGCGAGCACTTCGAAAATGCGCGCGGCGGGCGCCTTGATCAGGCGGCTGCGGGTGATGAGGTAGCGGGAACCGGCGGACGCCGGCGTCGTTGTCATGCGCCCATCGTGTCATGGGAGCGGCACAGCATGCTCCGGCGACGGCACCTCCTGCGTGCGTACGCGAAAAAGCCCCGGACCGCAGCGGTCCGGGGCTTTTCTGCCTGAAGGGCTGGAGAGCTAGAGCGTGGCGTAAACCTCGCGCAGCAGGCGTGCGGTCTCGGACGGGCTCTTGCCCACCTTGACGCCGGCGGCCTCGAGGGCCTCCTTCTTGGCCTGGGCGGTTCCGGCGGAGCCCGAAACGATGGCACCTGCGTGGCCCATGGTCTTGCCCTCCGGGGCGGTGAAGCCTGCGACGTAGCCGACGACCGGCTTGGTCACATGGGCCTTGATGTACTCGGCCGCACGCTCTTCGGCGTCGCCGCCGATTTCGCCGATCATGACGATGGCCTTCGTCTCCGGGTCGGCCTCGAACGCCGCGAGGGCGTCGATGTGGGTGGTGCCGACGATGGGGTCGCCGCCGATGCCGATGGCCGTCGAGAAGCCGAGGTCACGCAGCTCGAACATCATCTGGTAGGTCAGGGTGCCGGACTTGGAGACCAGGCCGACGCCGCCCTTGCCGGTGATGTTCGCGGGGGTGATGCCTACCAGGGACTCCCCCGGGGTGATGATTCCGGGGCAGTTCGGGCCGATGATGCGGGTGACCTGCTTGCCGTCGGCGTCGACCTTGGACTGGGCGAGGGCCCAGAACTCGGCGGTGTCCTGCACGGGGACGCCTTCGGTGATGACGACGACCAGGCCGAGGCCGGCCTCGATCGCCTCGACGACGGCGTCCTTGGTGAAGGCCGGCGGCACGAACACGATGGAGACATCCGCACCGGATTCGGCGACGGCTTCCTTCACTGTGCCGTAGACCGGCAGGGTGACGTCGCCGTGGGTCACGGTGGTGCCGGCCTTACGGGCGTTGACGCCGCCGACGACCTGGGTACCCGCCGCGAGCATCAGTGCGGTGTGCTTGGTGCCCTCGCCGCCGGTGATGCCCTGGACGATCACCTTTGAGTCTTTATTGAGGTAGATAGACATTGGTGAAAACCTTTACTTTCCGTAAGCCAGTTCGGCGGCCTTGTCGGCGCCTTCGTCCATGGTGTCGGACAGGGTGATCAGGGGGTGGTTGGCTCCGCGCAGGATGGCGCGGCCCTCCTCCACCTTGTTGCCGTCGAGGCGGACCACCAAGGGCTTGTTGGCTTCGTCGCCGAGGATTTCGAGGGCCTTCACGATGCCGTTGGCGACCTCGTCGCAGGCGGTGATGCCGCCGAAGACGTTGACGAACACGCTCTTCACCTGGGTGTCGTTGAGGATGACATCGAGGCCGGCGGCCATGATCTCAGCGGAGGCTCCGCCGCCGATGTCGAGGAAGTTGGCGGGGCGCACGTTGCCGTGGGCTTCCCCTGCATAGGCGACGACGTCGAGGGTGGACATCACGAGTCCGGCGCCGTTGCCGATGATGCCGACTTCGCCGTCGAGCTTGACGTAGTTGAGGTCGTTGGCCTTGGCCTTCGCCTCGAGCGGGTCGGCCTCGTCCTTATCCTCGAGCGCCGCGTGGTCCGCGTGGCGGAAGCCGGCGTTCTCATCGATGGTGACCTTGCCGTCCAGGGCGAGGATGTCGCCGCTGCCGGTCTTCACCAAGGGGTTCACCTCGACGAGCGTTGCGTCTTCCTTGACGAACACGTCCCACAGCTTCAGGATCGTCGCGATGACGCCCTCGTGCAGTTCCGGAGCGAAACCTGCTGTCTCGACGATCTCCTGGGCCTTGGCCGAGTCGATGCCGACGCCCGGGTCAATGGCAACGCGGGCCAGCGCCTCGGGGCGCTCCACGGCGAGCTGTTCGATGTCCATGCCGCCCTCGACGGAGCACATGGCGAGGTAGTTGCGGTTGGACCGGTCGAGCAGCACCGAGAAGTAGTACTCCTCGGCGATGTCGGCGCCCTGGGCGATCATGACGGTGTGAACCGTGTGACCCTTGATGTCCATCCCCAAGATGTCCGAGGCATAGCGGTGGGCTTCGTCGGCGGTTTTGGCCACCTTCACGCCGCCGGCCTTACCGCGGCCACCAACCTTGACCTGAGCTTTGACGACGACGACTCCGCCGATTTTTTCAGCTGCTGCTTTGGCTTCTTCAGGGGTGTGCGCCACGATGCCGGCGAGCACGGGAACTCCGTGTGCCTCAAAGAGATCGCGCGCCTGATATTCAAACAGGTCCACGGGCTAGTGTCCTTCTACGTCGAAGTAGGTTTACACAGGGAACTTTAGTCCCTTGGCACTGGGGGCCTTTTCCAGACTACCCGTTTCGTGAGGAAGGCCACACTTCTATGAGTTGTAGAAAGAATTGAAATTAAGTTAGGCGAAAATCGAGATTTATCCGGCCTTTGTGAGCGGCGCATAACGCAGCAGGAGGCGCTTTTCACCTTCGCCGAAGCGCACCTTCGCCACCGTCTTATCCCCGGCTCCTTCGACCGCGACCACGGTCCCGTTGCCGAAGGTCGTGTGGTTGACCTTGTCCCCGGGCGCCACCGAGATAACCTCCTTCTGGGGCTGGACGCGCCCGATGGCCTTGGCCGGGGAGGCCGCTGCCGCTCCGGAGCCGGACGCGCCGGATCCCCAGTACGATCCGCTGAAGCGCGGGCCGCTCGTCGGGCTGGCGTTCCAGGCCGGCAGGGACGCACCCTCGCGCTTCCATTCGATGAGCTCGTCGGGAACCTCGGAGACGAACTGGCTGGCCGGGTTGTACTGGCTCTGCCCCCACATGCTGCGGACCTCCGAGCGGGTCAGGTAGAGCCTGCGGCGGGCGCGGGTGAGCCCGACGTAGGCGAGCCGGCGCTCCTCTGCGAGTTCCTTCGGATCGGTCGCCGACCGCTGGTGCGGGAAGATTCCCTGTTCCATGCCGGTGAGGAAGACCACCGGGAACTCGAGGCCCTTCGCCGTGTGAAGGGTCATCAGGGTCACGACGCCCTGGCGCCGCGCCTCCGCCACGGCCTGCTCGACCTCCTCCGCGGAACCCTCCGGCGCGTCGGGGATCGAGTCGGCGTCGGCGACGAGGGAGACCTGTTCGAGGAAGTCCCCGAGGGTTCCCTCAGGATTGTCGCGCTCGTATTCGCGCACGACGGCGACGAGCTCGGCGAGGTTCTCGACGCGGGACTCGTCCTGGGGGTCGTTGCTGGTGCGCAGCTGTTCGAGGTACCCGGTCTGCTCAAGGACCGCCTCGAGCGCCGCCGAGGCGCCCGAGCCCTCCGCGACCCCGGCGAGGTCGTCGATGAGCTTGACGAAGCCTGCCACGGCATTCACCGACCGGGTCGCCATCCCCGGCGCCTCGTTGGCCCTCCGAAGCGCCTCCATGAAGCTGATGCGGTGCCGCTCGCTGAGGGCGGCGACCGCGTACTCTGCACGGTCCCCGATGCCCCGCTTGGGCTCGTTGAGGATCCGGCGCAGGTTGACGACGTCGTCCTGGTTCACCAGCACCCGCAGGTAGGCCAGTGCGTCCTTGATCTCCTTGCGCTCGTAGAAGCGGGTGCCGCCGACCACCTTGTAGGGCAGGCCGACCCGCAGCAGGATCTCCTCGATGGAGCGCGACTGAGCGTTGGTGCGGTAGAACACCGCAACGTCTCCGGGGCGCAGGTTCTCCTCGTCCTGGAGCCGGTCGATCTCGTCGGCGATGAACCGGGCTTCCTCGTGTTCGTTCTCCCCCACATAGCCGACGATCTTTTCGCCGTTGCCTTCGGCCGTCCACAGCCGCTTCTCGGGCCGGTTGGGATTGCGGGAGATCACGGCGTTGGCCGCGCTCAGGATGGTCTGCGTCGACCGGTAGTTCTGCTCGAGCAGGATGGTGCGGGCACTGGTGTAGTCGTTCTCGAATTCGACGATGTTCCGGACGTCGGCGCCGCGGAAGGCGTAGATCGACTGGTCGGAGTCGCCTACCACGGTCAGTTCGGCGGGATCGTCGGTGGTCTCCCCCGGCACCCCGACGATCTCCCGGACCAGGGCGTACTGGGCGTGGTTGGTGTCCTGGTATTCGTCGACGAGGACGTGCCGGAACCGGCGGCGGTAGTAGTCGGCCACCCCGGGGAAGGCACGGAACATGTAGACCGTCTGGGCGATCAGGTCATCGAAGTCCATGGCGTTGGCCGAGCGCATGCGCTGGGCGTAGCCCTTGTAGACCTCGGCGACAGCGGTCTCGAACGGGTCGGAGGGGTCGGCCGCGTCGGCGTAGGCCTCCTCGTCGATCAACTCGTTCTTCAGGGCGGAGATCTTATGCTGGATGGCCTTGGGCGCGAACCGCTTCGGGTCCAGGTCGAGGCCCTTCGCGGTGAGGGTGATCAACCTCAGGGTGTCGGCCGAGTCGTAGATGGAGAAGTTGGAGTTCAGTCCGACGCTCGCGGCCTCCCGGCGCAGGATGCGCACGCAGGAGGAGTGGAAGGTGGAGATCCACATGCGCTGGGCGACGTCCCCGATCAGTGCCTCGATGCGCTCGCGCATCTCGGCCGCCGCCTTATTGGTGAAGGTGATGGCGAGGATCTCCCCCGGCCGCGCCCGGCCGGTGGCCAGCAGGTGGGCAATGCGGTGGCTGAGCACGCGGGTCTTGCCCGAGCCCGCGCCGGCGACGATGAGCAGCGGGGAGCCGCTGTGGCGGACCGCTTCCTCCTGTTGCGGGTTCAGCCCCTCGAGGAGCTCCCGGGCGCGCTCCTCGCTGGGGCGTGCCGAGACGGGGCTGTGCGCGAGTGCCGGATCGGACGACGCGGAGACCTGCCCGCCCCGTGGCTGTTTCGAACCTGGGTTCTTGGGCGCGGGGTACGGGTCGAAAAGCATATCCATGGTGCCCACCAGTCTAGGCGGTGGGGCTGACACGCACCGCCCCGGCATGCTTTCGGCGGACAGGAAAGCGCCTGCCGGCAGATCTCCGCCGGCAGGCGCTTTGGGTTGGGAATCTATTCCGGCCGCAGGACCGGGTGGAACTGCTAGCGGGGGCTCCGCATGTCTTCGGGTTCGATGCCGAGTTGCGCGAGCTTGCCGCTCTTGCGGTCGGCGAGGTATTCCTTCATCTCGCGCTTGATGACCGGCAGCAGCAGGTACACACCGAGCAGGTTCACGAAGGCGCAGACGAACAGGGCGGCGTCGGCGAAGCTGATGACCTGGCTGAAGGTCAGCACGCAGCCGGCGACGGTGAAGAACAGGAAGATGACCTTGTAGATGACTTCCGAGGTCTTGCCGCGGCCGAAGAGGAACTCCCAGGCCTTCAGCCCGTAGTAGGACCAGGTGATGAGCGTCGAGTAGGCGAAGAGCGCCACGGCGATGGCCAGGACGATCGGGAACCACGGGAGCACCGTTTCGAACGCATCGGAGGTCAGCGTCACGCCGTCGGGCGGGCCGTCGCCGGCCTGGACCTGGTCGATACCGGCCTGGAGGCTTGGCGCGCCGGCGATGATGATGGCGAGCGCCGTCATGGTGCAGATGATCACCGTGTCGACGAGCGGTTCGAAGAGGGCGACGAAGCCTTCGCTGACGGGGCGCCGGGTCTTCACTGCCGAGTGGGCGATCGCTGCGGAGCCGAGGCCGGCTTCGTTGGAGAAGGCGGCACGCTGGAACCCGACGATCATGACGCCCACGATGCCGCCGGCGATGCCGGCGGGGTTGAAGGCGCCCGAGATGATGGCGCCGAAGGCGGCGGGGACCTGGCCGATGTTCACGAGGATCACGAGCAGGCAGGACGTCACGTAGACGAATCCCATGGCAGGGACGAGCTTGCTGGTGGTGGCGCCGATGGACTTGATTCCGCCGAGGATGACGGCGGCGACGAGGACAGCCAGGATGATACCGAAGATCAGGGCTGCACCCGCGCTGCCGAGGAATCCGTCCTCACCGCCGGTGACGTTCTGCACCTGGGCGAAGGTCTGGTTGGCCTGGAACATGTTGCCGCCGGCGATGCCGAAGATGAGGATGGCGACGGCGAAGATCCCGGTCAGGATCTTCGCGGGAACCTTGCCGAGCTTGCTGAAGGCGATGGGGAGGTACTTGAACGGACCGCCGCTGACGGTGCCGTCTTCGTGAACCTCGCGGTACTTCACGCCGAGGGTGCACTCGGCGAACTTGCTGGCCATGCCGAGCAGTCCGGCGAGGATCATCCAGAAGGTGGCGCCGGGGCCGCCGAGGGCCATCGCGGCGCCGACGCCTGCGATATTGCCCAGCCCGACGGTTCCTGACAGCGCGGAGGTCAGAGCCTGGAAGTGCGGGACCTCTCCGGGATCGTCCTTGACCGAATACTTGCCCCGGATCACCTCGGTGGCGACCTTGAGCCCACGGAACTGGATGAAGCCGAAGTAGATGGTGAAGATGACACCGGCTGCGATGAGCCAGGCCACCACGGCGGGGAAGCTGACCTCCCCGATGGTAATTGGATAGAAGACGACCGCCGAGAAGCCTGTGGCGATCGGCTCGAAGGCCGCATTGATGGCGTTATCGATGGCGGCGAGCCATCCCACGTCCTCGGCCACGGCGTGGGGTAATGCCTGGGAAATTTTCATCCCTCAAATCAACCCCGAAACGGGCGTGACTGCAATCACATACTGCGTGTTACGGCGAAATAAAGTACAGAAAAGTGGATTTGACAAGAGCATCAGCGCTTCCTTTCGCCCCACCTCGACGGGGGAAGGGTCTCCCTGTAGGATTCGCACGCTGCCCGGCGGCCCGACAGCACGGTCCTGAGCTTTTCAGCACGGCAGCGGAAGCGGGTAAGCTGGGAGCGCTTGACAGGGGTGGATCCGCCCCGGCAGGCCTCTGTAGCTCAGTAGGATAGAGCGTCCCTCTCCTAAAGGGAAGGTCGTCGGTTCGATTCCGGCCAGGGGCACTTTGATGAAATAAGGGGCAGCCCTGCCCGAACCCCCGAGGCGGCTATGACCCACGTGCTTTCCATCGCCGCGCTGTGCCTGCTCGACGGCGCCGGGCGCCTCCTCCTCGTACGCAAGCGCGGCACCACCATGTTCATGCAGCCCGGAGGCAAGCTCGAGCCCGGGGAAACGGCCGGAGCCGCAGCGGTGCGCGAACTCCAGGAAGAACTGGGCCTGGACGTGCCAGAGGGTCGGCTTCGGCTGCTCGGCCGCTGGTATGGGCCGGCGGCGAACGAGCCGGACACCTTCATCGACGCCGCCGTGTTCCTGGGCCCGTTGGAGGGCACCCCGGTTCCAGCCGCGGAGATCGAGGAGATCGGCTGGCTGGACCTGGCGGCGGCCGGGGGCCGGACCGACCTCGCCCCGCTGCTGACCGAGTTCGTCCTCCCCGCGCTGGGCGCACCGCCTGCGCCGGAGGTTACGGCGCGGCAGGCGCCCCGCTAAGCACTTCGGGATCCTCGTCCGGCGCGGCATTCTTCTGCACCGCGAACTGCGTCCGGTGCAGCTCCGCATAGCGGCCCCCGCGCTCAAGCAGTTCCTCGTGGGTGCCGCGTTCGGCGATCCGGCCGTCCTCCACAACGAGGATCAGGTCGGCGCTGCGGATGGTCGAGAGCCGGTGTGCGATCACCATGGCGGTCCGCCCCTCCAGCGCCTCGGTCAGGGCGGCCTGCACTGCCGCCTCCGAGGTGGAGTCGAGCGCCGCGGTCGCCTCGTCGAGGATGACCACACGCGGTTGGGCCAGCAGCAGCCGGGCGATGGTCATGCGCTGGCGCTCCCCGCCGGAGAGCCGGTAGCCGCGCTCCCCGACCATGGTGTCGAGCTGGTCCGGAAGTGATCGCAGCAGTGGCTCCAGGCGGGCGCGGCGGACGGCATCCCAGATCTCGTCCTCCGTCGCCTCGGGGCGCGCGAGGAGCAGGTTGGACCGAATGGTCTCGTGGAAGAGGTGCCCGTCCTGGGTCACCATGCCCAAGGTGGAGCGCATTGAGGCGAAGGTGAGGTCACGGACGTCGGCCCCGGCCAGGCGCACCGCGCCGCTGTCGACGTCGTAGAGGCGCGCCAGCAGCTGCGCGATGGTCGACTTCCCGGCGCCGGAGGTACCCACCAGCGCGACGGTCTGCCCCGGTTGAATGGTGAAGGAGATGCCGTGGAGCACTTCCTCGCCTCCGCGGGTGTCGAGGGTGGAGACCTCCTCGAGCGAGGCCAGGGAGACCTTGTCGGCCGACGGGTAGGCGAAGCGGACGTCGTCGAACTCGATGGTCACGGGTCCCGGCGGCACCTCCCGGGCGTCGGGCTTTTCCTGGATCAGCGGCTTCAGATCGAGGATCTCGAAGACCCGCTCGAAGCTGACCAGTGCGCTCATGATTTCGACCCGCGCGTTTGCCAGGGATGTCAGCGGCGCATACAGCCGCGTGAGCAGCAGGGCGAGGGTCACCACCTCGCCGGTCTCGAGCTGCCCGCCGAGGGCGAGGGTTCCGCCGAGGCCGTAGACGAGCGCGAGGGCGAGGGCCGAGACGAGCATCAGCGCGGTGAAGAAGATGAACTGGAGCATGGCCATGCGCACGCCGATATCGCGCACTCGGGCGGCGCGGACCCGGAACTCCTCGGACTCGGCGTCGGGCCGGCCGAACAGCTTCACCAGGGTCGCTCCGGGCGCGGAGAACCGCTCGGTCATCTGCGTGCTCATCGCCGAGTTGTGGTCGGCCGCCTCGCGCCGCAGCGCCGCGAGTTTCCCGCCCATGCGCCGCGCCGGCACCAGGAACAGCGGGAGCATCACGACGGCAAGGACCGTCACCAGCCAGGAGGTGCTCAGCATGACGATGAGTGTCAGCACCAGGGCCACCGTGTTGCTGACGACCCCGGAGAGGGTGCCGCTGAAGGCCTGCTGGGCGCCAATCACGTCGTTGTTGAGCCGGCTCACCAGGGCGCCGGTGCGGGTGCGCGTGAAGAAGGCGATCGGCATCTTCTGGACGTGGTTGAACACGGCGGTGCGCAGGTCGAGGATCACACCCTCACCGATGTTCGCCGAGTACCAGCGGGTGGCCAGGCTGACGGCGGCGTCCGCCACCGCGACCAGGGCGATGACGACGGCGAGCCAGATCACCGTCTGGGTGGCGCCGTCGGCGACGATGACATCGACGACCTGCCCGGCGAGCACCGGGGTTGCGACGGCGAGGAACGCGGCGGCCACCGACAACAGGATGAAGAGCGTGAGCTTCACCCGGTAGGGCACCGCAAACGCGACAATGCGCTTCAGCGTTTCCTTCGAGAATTTGTTCGTGCGGTCCTTGGCGGTGGAGATCCGGTAGAGGGAACTCCACGCCGCGCCTTCCATGCTCATGCAGGTGCCTTCCGTTCAGCCTCTACAAGCTTAGGCGCTCGGGCTGCCCGGCTCCCGGAGTTAGCCCAAGGCACAATTTGCGACGCTTTTTCAAGGGTTCGCAGGAAAGTTCGACATCTGGCGTCACACTGGGTCGCCACCGCCGCGGAACAATGACAGGGTTCAATGTTGTTGCACATTGTAGAAGGCGGTTAACCGCGCCGCCCGCAGACACCCCCTCAAAGAATTTTAAGGACTTCACCATGACCTTCCGTCTGTCCGTCCTCGGCACCGCCGCAGCGCTGGCCCTTGCCGTCACCGGGTGCTCGGCTTCGTCCAACTCCGGAGGAGGAGGCGGCGGAGCCACCGAGGCGGCGCCGTCGACCCTCCAGGAAATCCAGGAATCCGGCGTTCTCACCGTCGGCACAGAGGGCACCTACAAGCCGTTCAGCTTCCATGAAGAGGGCAACGGCGAGCTCACCGGGTACGACGTCGAAGTGATCACCGCTGTCGGAGAGAAGCTCGGCGTCGAGGTCGAGTTCGAGGAGACCCAGTGGGATGCGATCTTCGCCGGACTCGAGGCGGGCCGCTTCGACGCGATCGCCAACCAGGTCTCAATCACCGAAGAGCGCACCGAGAAGTACGACTTCTCCGATCCCTACACCGTCAGCAACGGCGTGATCGTCACCAGCGCCGACAACAACGAGATCACCTCCTTCGAGGATCTTGAGGGCAAGCGCACAGCCCAGTCGCTCACGAGCAACTGGTACGAGATGGCCAAGGAGGCCGGCGCCGAGGTCGAGGCCGTCGAGGGGTGGGCCCAGTCGGTCTCCCTCCTCCAGCAGGGCCGGGTCGACGCGACGATCAACGACGAGCTGACCTACCTCGACTACCAGAACACCGAGAAGAACGACTCCATCAAGATCGCCGCGGAGACCGAGGACACCTCGGAGAGCGCCGTGGCCTTCAAGAAGGGAAGCGAAGACCTGGTCGAGGCCGTCAACGACGCCCTGGACGAGCTGAGGGCCGATGGTACCCTTGCCGAAATTTCGACGAAGTACTTCGGCGCCGACGTCAGCAGCTAATCCCAGAGGGCCCGCCGGCGGCTGAGCCGCCCGGCGGACCGGCAGGTGGATCCGCAATCTCCACCCGGAACCCACCGCCGGGCAACTCGACGCGGCCGTGCGCACATACGCGGATGGAAGGACGACTAAGTGGATTGGGAGCTGTTCCGGAGTTCGTTCTGGCCTCTCCTCCAGGGCGGGTTGACCGGGACCATCCCGCTGACTCTTGTCTCATTCGTCCTCGGCCTCACGCTGGCCCTGGTCCTCGCTTTGATGAGGATCAGCGGCCGGCGGCTGCTGTCCGGCATCGCCCGAGGATACATCTCGGTCATCCGGGGCACTCCCCTGCTGGTGCAGCTCTTCGTCGTCTTCTACGGGCTTCCCTCCATCGGCGTGGTGATCCCGCCCTGGCCGAGCGCCGTGATCGCGTTCTCGCTCAACGTCGCCGGATACGCCGCGGAGATCCTGCGGGCCGCCATCCTGTCGGTGCCCAAGGGCCAGTGGGAGGCCGGGCACACCATCGGCATGTCACGGCGGCTGGCGCTGCGGCGCATCATCCTCCCGCAGGCCGCGCGCGTCTCGGTTCCCCCGCTGTCCAACACCTTCATCTCCCTGGTGAAGGACACCTCCCTGGCGTCGCTGATCCTGGTCACCGAGCTGTTCCGCCAGGCCCAGGAAATCGCCGCCTTCAGCCAGGAGTTCATGCTGCTCTACCTCGAGGCGGCGCTGATCTATTGGGTGTTCTGTTTCATCCTCGCCGCAGGGCAGGGAGCTCTCGAGAAAAGGTTGGACCGCTATGTTCACCACTGATCCGGGGCGCGCCGGTGCGCCCGGCGAGGTCCTGCTCACCGCCGAGGGGCTCGAGAAGTCGTTCGGCACGAACACGGTGCTGCGCTCGATTGACCTCACCGTGCGCCGCGGTGAGGTCGTCGCTCTCGTAGGGCCCTCCGGTTCGGGCAAGACGACGGTGCTGCGCTGCCTCAACGGTCTGGAGGTGCCCGACGGCGGAACGGTCGCCTTCGCCGGCGGGCCATCGGTGACCTTCGGCGCACGGGTCTCCCCCCGGGAACTGGCCTCCCTGCGGGACCAGAGCGCCATGGTGTTCCAGCAGTACAACCTTTTCCCGCACCGGACAGTGCTGGAGAACATCATCGAGGGCCCGGTGCAGGTGCAGAAGCGCCGCCGGGCCGAGGCGGTACAGGATGCGGAGAAGCTGCTCGACCGGGTCGGACTCCTTGCGAAGAAGGACCAGTACCCCTTCGAGCTCTCCGGCGGGCAGCAGCAGCGGGTGGGAATCGTCCGGGCGCTGGCACTGCGGCCCGACCTGCTGCTCTTCGACGAGCCCACCTCGGCCCTCGACCCCGAGCTGGTAGGCGAGGTGCTCAAGGTCATCAAGGACCTGGCCGAGGAGGACTGGACCATGGTCATCGTCACCCACGAGCTCGCCTTCGCCCGTGAGGTCGCCGACGAGGTGGTGTTCATGGACGGCGGCGTCGTCGTCGAGCGCGGCCACCCGGACCAGGTGCTGCGCAACCCCAAGCACGAACGGACCCGGCGCTTCGTCCAGCGCCTGCTCCACCCGTTCTAGCGGGAGGCGCCCTGCCGCCGTCGTCGTCTCCCACCGCCGCGGGCCCACCAGCAGCGCCGATACTGCAGCTCACCACGCTTTCCCGGCGGCTGTCTCAGGTTGTTAGCGCAACACCGGTGATCAGTTCGTTGAGTTTGTCATAGGGTTTGCGCCAGTGGAGGGTTTGTCGGGGGCGGATGTTGAGTAGCGTTTGGACGTCGGCGAGTTCAGC
>NZ_WPNY01000017.1 GCF_009828595.1 Arthrobacter zhaoguopingii | reverse complement strand
GTTTCCTTGAAGGCGCAGAACGGATCGTCGAGACGAACGTGCTTGGTCCGCTGCGCCTGATCGCGGCCTTAAGCGAGCACCTGCAAACCCGGCCCGAGGCCACTCTGATGACCGTATCGTCAGGGCTCGCACACACCCCGCTGGCCCTCACGCCGACGTACAACGGTTCCAAGGCCTTCATCCACCGGTTCACCGAGACCATCCGGCTCCAGTTCGCTGACACCCCGGTTCAAGTCATCGAGCTCGTCCCGCCGGCCGTGCGCACCGAACTCATGAGCGGCGGGTCGCAGAACGAGCACTACCTTCCGCTCGACGCATATGTGGACGAGGTCATGGCTCTCCTCGAGACCCAACCCGAGGCCAGGGAAATCCTCGTCGACGCCGTGAAATTCCTCCGTTTCTCCGAAATCGAGAACCGTTATGACGAAGCAGTTGCTGCCCTCAACCCCTCGGTGAAACTCAAGGTCGCCGACAGGTGAGGCGGCAGATGGTTCTGCCGACCGCCGCGGACCTGCGCCGCACGTGAGTATCATCACCCGGTAACCGGGTAACCGGGTAACCGGGTGACCGGGTGACCGGGTGACCGGGGTGACCGGGGTGACCGGGGCAACCGGCCCCGGACCCCGGTACGAATAATGGAGGAGTGGGCAAACGCCGGGCGTGGTTGGTGTGGGGGACCGGTGTGGTCGCGTACCTCATCGCCGTGACCCAGTGGACGATCTTCGGCGTCGCGGGGCTTGAAGCGACCGAACGCTACTCGGCCAGCGCCTCCGCACTTTCCATCTTCACCGAGGGGTGTGGCGTGGATGGCGGTTCGGGGCAGGTGATGCGCGCTCGAGGTTCTCACCTGGCGGCGAACCGCCCCGGCACCTGCGGACACAATCACCGCCATTCCTGATGTGCCCTGATCGGCTGGGCCTGCTGTGCAGGGTGTGTATTCCCGCCCTGCACAGCTTCCGCCGCTGCTATTCTGCGGTCAACTCCTCGGCCATCAGTTCTTCCTCATCGGCGTGGACTTCCTCGAAGGTCTCCGTGTCCTCGTCTTCCTCGGTGTCCTCGTCCGGTTCGTCTGACTGCTTGGTGCCGTCGAGGAGAATCTGCTCGACCTCACTGGCCGTGCACCCCCATGCGACCAGCTGGGTGAGGTAGGCGAGGGCTCCCGGCCGGTGAGCGCCATGAGTCCTTGGCGATGGTCTTCTCATACCCTGCGCACACCAGCGCGATTAGGGACACCTCGGGGCGGGCGGTTGTCTTGGCCACATGGTCCCGCAGCGGGTTCCACCCCACGTGTCCTTGCCCTCGGTCTTAGCCCCGGCCATCTCGGCGGCCACTGCTGGCTCGTACCCGCTGGCGACCTCTGCGTGGTGGGTCAGGGCGTAGGCGGTGAAGTACTGCCAGCCCTTGGGTGCCTGCTTTGTCCCATCCCGGCCGTGGGAAAAGCGCGGGTGTGGACAGTGTCCACACCTGGGGCTTCGGATCGAGTCGTACATCGGTCGGACTAGTCCGGATTCCGCATGTTTCCTGAGGAGCCCAGTATTCGCAAGGGCTGGAGTCCGGTTCGAGTCCCACTTCGGGCACATGTTTCCCCTAGTCAGAGGCCCTTTTGCTCTCTGACTGTGGACAGCCGGCCCAATTCTGCGGTCCGGGTGCCGGTTCTGGTGGCTGGGGTGGACTTTTTTAAGCGTCGCGGGTGCCTCCTCTCTCTCGCGAAGCCCGGTCGGGCTTTCTTACAACTTCATGGGGGAGCGGGGGTGTAGCTACATGACTGTGGTGAGGGTTCTTGACCTCGCGCGCCGCCGCCGGCCCCGGCCGGGCCACACAACTATCTTCTGGCATGGATGCCGCGTTGGCCCCAAGCACTGTTGGCCCCAAGCACTGATGTCATTGGGGCGTGCCGGGCCAGCCGCCTGCAACGTGTCGCCGACGCGTCACGCAGGACCGCCCCGAGGTAATTCCGCCCGGAGCACAGGTAGTTCCAGCTGTACCGGGGGTCGTTCCACGCCTACGAAGCCCTCGTGGCCAGCGCGCGGGAGAGAAAGTCCAGGATTAGTCCGCCGGCTTCCTGGAGGTGGCTCTCGAGAAGGAAATGGCCGCCGTCGAGGAGATGGATTTCGGCGTTCAACAGGTCCCGGGCAAACGCCGTCGCTCCGGGATGGATGAAAATCAGGTCGTTCTTTCCCCACACCGCAAGCAGCGGAACCTGGCTGTCCCGGAAGTACTCGTGGAGCCTGGGGTAAAGGTCCCGGTTGGTGGTGTACTTGCCCAGCAGGGCCACGTGCGCATCCAGGACCCCTGGGCGGCTGATCAGCGCGAAGTCCTGCGTCCACCCGTCCGGGCTGACCACGGAGGGATCCGGCACCCCGTGGGTGTACTGCCACTTCATCGCCTCCAGTCCGAGGACCTCGCCGATGGCCGCGGCCTTTCCCGGAGTTGGGTTCGCGTTGAAGTCCCAGACCGGACCCCAGAATGCGTCGTCGAAGCCGTCCTCGTAACCGTTGCCGTTCTGCGTGATGATCGCCGAGATCCGCTCCGGGTGGTTCAGGGCCAGCCGCCAGCCCACGGGGGCACCGTAATCCTGAACGTAGATCGCATACCGCTGAACCCCGAGTTGCTCCAGGAGCCCGTTGACGTAGCGGGTGAGCGAGTCGAAGTCGTACTGGAATTCCTCGACCGAGGGGGCGGCGGAGTGCCCGTAGCCGATCAGGTCCGGGGCGATCACATGAAAGCGGCCCTCAAGCATCGGGATCAGGTTCCGGAACATGAAGCTGCTGGTCGGGGCGCCGTGAAGCAGCACCACCGTAGGCTCGGAGGGGTCTCCTGCCTCCCGGTAGAACACGTTGAGACCTTCGACGTCGGTATTTCGGTAATGAACAGGCATGTGTGCCTCCTGAGCGGTCGGTGCGGGAAACGGCGCGGGCGGTCCCGGCGTGGATTGAGCCCTAGTAGCGATTGTCGTACGTTCGTTTGTTCGTGTCACGTGATCGAGGTTCTGTGACGAGCGCAGGGGTGCTGAGCTTTGCCTTCGCGGCGGTTCCAGCCTGCACGGGGCTCCCGGCCATGGGGGTGCACCTTTCCGGGACGGTCTATGCTGCGAGGAATGAGAGCGTTTCTGCGGCCGCCTCGGCCGCGTACTGGTAGATCGCCCCGTGGGAAGCGTTGGGGAAGATCCTGATTCGGGCATCGGGGATAAGGCCGGCCATGAGGTGGCTTGCGGGGGTGGGGATCATCAGGTCGTTGTCGCCCTGCAGGATCAGCGTGGGCTGCTGGATGCGGGTCAGTGACTGCACCGCCTGCCAATCCGGCCGGCCCCAAGCCAGGACCGCCCCGTGGTACTGGCTGTTCTTTGTGTCGATACTGACGTCGCTGTCGCGGCCTTCAGTGCGGCTGAAGATCCGGCCCAGGGACGCCGTTCCGGCCGTCTGGCTCTCGCCGGTTGGCGCATAAAAGACGGCGAGAATACCCTCGGCGCTTGGGACGTCGGGGGTGACGAGGTGGGCCACGACATCCTCTGACCAGCTGGCCATGCCGGGGGCGCCCTTCGGGCCGGTGCCGGCCAGGACGATCCGGCGCACGAGCCCGGGATTGGTGAGGGCAAGATGCTGGGCGATGAAACCGCCGAGCGAGAACCCGAAGAGGTCCACCTTCGCAAGGCCCAGGGCGCTGAGAAACGCGGTGGTGTCCTCTGCCATTTTCTCGACGGAGTCCGGTGTGGTGCCGGTGGTGGAGGCCACGCCGGTGTTGTCGAACACAACGACCTCGCGCTCGCGGGCGAGGGCGTCGACAAGGGCCGGGTCCCAGTAATCCATGTCTCCCCGGAAGTGCTGGAGGAGAACAAGAGGGACCTCTCCCCGGGGGGACCCGAGAATGCGGTAGGCGTAGGTGACATCGTTCTCCGCGTGGACGGTCAGCGTCGTGGCGGTGGTGATGCTTGAATTCGAGGACATGGGGTTTCTTTCGGTTGTGGTTGAGACGGCGGAGGGCCGGCTAGAAGACGCCGCGGGGGTCGTACGCTGACCGGACGTGCGCCAGCCGTGCACGGATATCTCCGGGCCAGGAGTTCCTGGCGGCCTCGCTGGCGGGCAGAGCCTGGAAGTTGATGAGCCGGCTTTCGGACAGCCATGGCTTCAGCTGGGTGGTGACGCCCGCCATTATCTGGGGCAGGACGGTCTTGAACAGACTCGGGTCGGGGACCCCGGCCAGCAGGATCGAATAATCCGAGCCGCGTCCGCCGGCGGCGCTGCCTTCGGGAACGTCGCGCCGGGTGGCCGCGCCAATGTGGCGAACCTCTGCGGCGACGATGGGAACGTTGACCTCAGGGCCGACGGCGCCGAGGAGGGCGGCGGCGAATCCGGCGTCGGCGTGGGTCAGCAGCTGCTGGACGCTGCCTTCCCAGAGGGGGATGGGGTCGGTGGGGTCGCCGTGGATGGTCCCGATGTCGGCTGCGGCCATTTCGCCGACGGCATCGATGAGGGCCGGCGCGGTGCCGCGCAGGGGAGCGAGGAGACGCTCGCCGTCGGCAGAATCCCCGACATAGGCCACCCGGAGTTGCAGCACGGTCTTGCCGCGCAGGGGTGCCGGGATAAAGTCCAGCGGCGGGAATCTGACGATGGCGGCCGAGGAGGTCAGGGTCTCGGGTACCGCGGCGGTCCAGTCGAGCCAGGCGGTGAAGACCGGTCCGACGTGTTCGGGGTCGAAGAACATGGACCCGCCGTAGAGGCTCTCGAGGGGCACCAGTTCGAGCTCCATGGAGGTGACGACGCCGAACCCGCCCTTGCCTCCGCGGAGCGCCCAAAAGAGGTCCGGATCGTTCGTGGCGTCGGTTGGAATGATGTCGCCCTGGGCTGTGACAACGCGGAAGGACCGGACCCAGTCCGAGGACATTCCGTAGGTGCGCGCCAGCGGGCCGATGCCGCCGCCAAGGATGTATCCGATCGCGGACACGGTGGTGGAGGAACCGACCACCGGGGCCAGGCCGTGTTTGGCCGCGGCAGAGACGACGTCGCCAACTCGGTGTCCGGCGAGAACCGTCGCGGTGCGCGCCTCAGTGTCGATCGCGACCTCACCGGTGAGCCGGGAGGTGGTGATGATCAGCCCCTCGGTCACATTCACATAGGAGCCGTGGCCCGTGGACAGGATGGCCAGGGGAAGGGAGTGGGACGTGGCGAAGTGGATGGCCGCAGCGACGTCCGCTTCCGATGCGGCACCAACCACGAGGTCTGGTCGGTGCTCGACCAGCACGTTGTAGGCGGCCACTTCGGCCGTGAGGCCATCGTCACCGCGGGCAAACACCGGGCCGGAGATAAGGGCGCGCAGCTCGTTGAGTTGATGGGCTGATACTTCTGCCATGGGGGTGGCCTTTCAGGGGTATGACGGATAGAACAGGTGTGCTCCGGTGGCATAACGGCCGGGCCGGTACGAGCGACAGGCTGCTGGGGCGGTGGTTGCCAGTTGCCCGCGGGCGGCCCTGCTGATCAAGCGGTGGACGGATCAGAAGGGCAGGGAGTGATTGTCCCAGCAGTCAATACACGGGCGATTTGCCGGATCGGTTCAAGCGGGTGTTGTGCCAACCGTCAGCCCGCCCATTCCGGCGAGGCGGGGTGAGCCGGTGCACCCGAACACCGCGCCTAGGCACGGCGGTCCGCGGGGCAGTGCCAGCGTCAGCGGTCCCTGCCCCGCGGAAGTCGACGGGGCCTATTTCCCGGTGATGAATTTCATGAAGGGCTGGTTGAATTCCTCGGCGTGGGTCCAAAGCATGCCGTGCGGGGCGCCGTCGATCTCGACGTATTCGGCATCGGGATTGGCCTTATGGAACGGCCGTCCGGTCGAGTCGATGGGAAGGGTGCGGTCCTCGGTGCCCTGGATGATCAGGGCCGGCACGTTGATCTTGGTGATGTCCTCTCGGAAGTCCGTCGTCCAGGACTTGATTGACTCCAGGGTTCCATAGGCCGACGAGGCGAACGCGTCGTCCAGGCTGTGCTTGAAGGCGTGTTCGCTGAGCCGGTCGGTGCCCAGGAAAACATCGGAGTTGTAGAAGTTGTGGGTGAAATCCACGTAGTGCGCGAAGCGGTCTCTGGTGGCGGACTCGACGATCCCATCGAACACGGCCTGGTCAAGGCCGGTGGGGTTCTCCGGGGTTTTCAGCAGGAACGGCTCTAAGGGCGCGGCGAAGATGGCCTTGGCGACCCGCGCGGTCCCGTACTTGCCGATGTACCGGCCGACCTCCCCGGAGCCCATGGAAAACCCTGCAAGAATGACGTCGTTAAGATCCAGGGATTCCAGCAGGGTTCTCAGGTCCGTGGCAAAGGTGTCGTAGTCGTAGCCGACGGTGGGCTGGCTCGACTGGCCGTAGCCGCGCCGGTCATAGGTGATGACCCGGTAGCCGGCCTCCAGCAGCACGGGAAGCTGGCGCTCCCAGGACCTGCCGTTGAGCGGATAGCCGTGGATCAGCACCACCGGCTGGCCCTGGCCGTGGTCTTCGTAGTAGATGTTGATGTCGGTGCTGTTTTCCTGTCCAACAGTGACAAATGCCATTTCTGGGTCCTTCGAGTTAGGTGCTTACGGGGCGGGGAACGCTAGGCCGGGGGTGCAGCGAGCGCTGCTCCGGTCTGGGTGGGAATACTTCCTGCTGAAGAACAGCGCGCGGTCAGGTGATGGGCGCCCTCCTTTCCAGTGCCGCGTCGTTGGCGGATACCAGCCCGTGCGCGGTCGGACGGCGCCGCGGCCGGTTCCGGATGTCCCGCCAGCTGAAGGCTCCGAGCACCGTCGCCACGGCGATGGCGCCGGCCTGGATGAGCAGCTGGGAGGACGTCGGTGCGCCCAGGGTGAGGACGACCTGGACCAGATGGGAAAGGAACAGGGCCGCGATTGCGGATCCGATCACCGTCCCCTTGCCGCCGCTCAGGGGCGTCCCGCCCACGATGACTGCGGCGATCACGGCCACCAGATACGAGTTTCCGACGTTGACTGTCGTGTTCCGCAGGAACCCGGCGAGCAGGATTCCCGCTACGCCGTAACAGAGCGCCCCGCAGACGTAGCCGAGGGCGACATAGCGTGAAACCCGGATCGAGGAGACTGTCGCTGCCGCCGGATTGGCCCCTGCAAGCACGAACCGGCGGCCCGCAACGGTTCCCGAGGACACGGCGGCCAGGATGAGGATGACCACTGCGGCGAACCAGACCAGCAGGGGAACGCCGAGGATGTCGGCCGTGACGACGGCAGTCAGCCCCTCCGGAGCAGTGGCCGGTGATCCCCGGGTGAACGCCGTGACAGCCCCGATGAGCAGCGCGTTGACGGCCAGGGTCGCTACCAGGGAGGTGATGGACAGCCGCAGCACAAGCAGGCTGTTGACCAGCCCGATAACCGCACAGATCACGAGGGTGATGATGATGACCAGCGGCACGGGCAGTCCGTACCGGGCGGGCAGCACCGAGACCGATACGGCCGCCACGGAGATGGTTCCACCGACGGAGAGGTCGATGCCGCGCTGCTGGACCACGAAGGTGCTGCCGACGGCGGCCACGGCGAGCACAGCGGCGAACGGAAGCATTGACAGCAGGGAGATCGCGCTCACGGTCTGGGGGGCGAGCACCGCGCTGAGGACCAGCAGCAGGATCGTCGCAGCGAGGATGGGAAGAAAAGCGGGACGCGCCGGTTTCCCTGCGGCAGGGGCGTCCGCTTCGGGGTTCTTCGCTGCAGACACCGAGCCTTCGAAAGTCATAAGTGCGCCTCCACTGACACTTTGCGCCTGCTGGCCGAATAGCCGGCGACGGCGACGATGGTGAGTCCTCCAAGGAGGAAGGACTGGTAGGCCGCATCAAGCCCGATGAACGTAGTGACGGACAACGCCACCTGAATGAGCAGTGCGCCCAGCAGTGCCCCGACAAAAGAACCCCGGCCACCGAGGAGACTGACGCCTCCGATGACCGCCGCGGTGATGCTCGAGAGCGTGTAGCTGGTTCCGGCCGCGGGATCACCCGAGCCGATCTGCGCCATCAAGGTGACGGCGCCGAGCATGGCGATGAGGCTCGCACCGACAAAGGCGGCCAGCCGGACCCGGGCCGGTTTCAGCCCGTTCATCGCCGCGGTATCCGGCCTCGAGCCGACGGCGCGCAGCGCCACTCCCGCACGGGACCTGCTCAGGAGCAACCCCAGCGCCACGCTAAGGATGACGGCCGCGAGGAACACCACCGGGACCGGGCCAAGCTTAAGCGTCAGGGGAGCGGTGATCCCGCGGCTGATGAATCCGCCGGGCACCGGTCGCAGGATGAGGGACAGCGCCTGAAGGGCCATGAACGTCACCAGTGTCGCGATCATCGGGTGCATGCGTGCGAGGTCGCACAGGGCCCAGTTCACGACGCCGACGATGACCGGTATGACGAGCAACAGGATCCAGCCCACTCCCTGGAAGACCGCCGAGGTGCCATCGACGAGGAAAAAGGACATGACGACGACGAGGAAGCCCATCAGGGGGCCGACGGATAGATCGATTCCGCCGGCCAGCAGCGCCAGGCTTTGGGCGAGGCTTGCAAAGATCAACGTGGTGGCCATCGTCAGCATGCCGGCAATGCTCAGAGGGCCGAGGAACATTGGATTGACCGACTGGGCCAGAACCGCCAGCAGCGCCACGGCCGTCCCGACAAGGGCCGCCGGCGCCCAGTCGCCGGCCAGCCAAGAGCTGACCGGGCTGCGGGTGTCTTTGCGTTTTTCCCTGACGGCGGTGGCCTGCAGCGCCGTCTGGGTAATGTGCTCCTCGGTGACCTCGCCGCCCACGAGTTCGGCGACGATCTGGCCGCGGGAGAAGATTAGGACGCGGTCGCAGAAGCCTGCGAGTTCCTTGGCGTCGGAGGAGAGCAGTACGACGCCCATTCCAGTCCCGGCCGCCCGTTCCCGGATCAGCCCGTAAATCTCGCTCCGGGCTCCGACGTCGACCCCCTGGGTGGGTTCGTCAAGCAGCAGGACCGCCGGCCCGGTGGCAAAAGCTCCGGCGAGCACGGCCTTCTGCTGGTTCCCGCCGGAGAGCGACTCGATATCCGTGTCCAACGTCGGGGTCTTGATCCGGAACTGGCGCACCAGCCTGCCCGCGAGCTGGTCCTCGCGTCCGCCCGAGACGACGCCACCCCGGGACACGCCCGAAAGACTCCTGGCGACGATGTTTTCCTTGACGCTCAGCCCGGGAAAAATGCCTTCCCGGTGCCGGTCGGCCGCGATGTATGCCATTCCGGCGGCCCCGGCCTGCGTGGTGTTGCGGAGGTCGACCTCCAATCCGTCGATCTGCATGGTTCCGCGCCGGGAACAAAGCCCCGGGAGTGAGCGCAGGAATTCCCGCTGGCCGTTGCCCTCGATTCCCGCGAGCCCGACGATCTCCCCGGACCGGACCTGCATACTGACCCGGTTGAAGCGGGGTCCGCTGAGGTCCTGCACACGCAGCCTGATCCCGGTGCCGGTGGAGCCGGGGTGCTTCGGGGGGAAGGACGCCTCGAGCACCCGGCCAACGATCAGGTTGACGATGTCACCCTCGGTGAGATCCGTTGCCTCGTGCGTGCCCTGGGACCTCCCGTTCCTCAGGACGGTGATCCGGTCTGCGATCCGCTTGACCTCCCCGATCCGGTGGGAGATGTAGACGACGGCTGCGCCGCCTGCCGCCGCGCGCCGGATATGGCCGAACAGCCGGTCGACATCCTCGGCGGCCAAGTGTTCGGTCGGTTCATCAAGGATGAGGACCTTCGGCCGGGCGGCGACGGCGCGGCAGATTTCCACAATGAATCGCTGCTCGGGGAGCAGTTCCTCCACCCGTGCCTGCGGGTCGAGAAGAAGGTCCTCACTCCACAGTCGGAGGATGGATGAGGCCCAGTCCGAGAGTCCGTTCAGCCCGGGGCGGAGGGCGGCGGGGGTGCCCAGGAAGAGATTCTCCGCGACCGTGAGATCGGGCAGCAGGGCCGGCTCCTGGCGCACGATGGCAAGGCCCCTGGACCTGCTGGCCGCGGGCTCACCCGTTGGGAGGTCCTCCCCGCCGATGGCGACGGATCCCTCGTCCGGGCGGACGGTGCCGGAGATCACGCCCATGAGCGTCGACTTGCCGGCACCGTTCTCGCCGACCACCCCATGCACCTCGCCCGCCCGGACCTCCAGGTCAACACGGTCGAGCGCGCGCACCCCGGGGTATGCCTTGCCAATCCCCCTGGCCGAGAGCAGGAGCTCCGCGGCCAGCACGCCGCTCCGTGAGGTGCCGCTTGTCTGCGTCATCGCTGGCCCAGGGCTGAGTTCAACTGTTCGGGTGACAGCTTCGAGGTGAGGTCGGCGTCGGGGGGGAGATCGGGCAGGCACTTCGGGTTGGTGCCCGCCTCGGTGTCGATTGCCCTGGGCATCTTCACCATCGAGGGCTCGTCATTCTCCATGCCCTGCGCTGCGGCGAGGGCTTTCCGCAGGGCGATGCGGCCGAAGGTCGTGGTCTCGTCGAGGGTCATATAGGGGAAGTTCTCCTTCTCCCACTGGCAGCCGTTGGCGTTTCCGCTGGCCAGACCGGTCAGTGCCGGAAGCTCAAGGCCTGCGGCGTTGTAGGCATCGATAACACCGGTGTCGGTGAGGGAGTAATCGCTGACAAACGCGTCGATTCGCCCGTGCTGGGCGAGCAGGCCCGAAACCACCCGTTTCTTCTGCCCGGCGTCCCAGTTGGTGTCGATGACGGAGTCCGAGACCAGCTCGAGGTCGGGATATTTCTCCAGGGCCTTTTTGAAGCCTTCGAAGAACAGCGAGCTGGACGCCGCCCCTGGCGTCCCGCCCAGGAATGCGACGGTGCCTTTTCCGACTGTCGCGTCGAGCCACTTGGCCCACTCCGCGCCGGCGGCGTTCGGGTCCTCCAGCACGGCGTCGGGGTAGTCGGTGCCGACGATGCCGCCGGGATCCGAGATGAGGGGGACGATGCCCACCCCGGCCTGGGTGGCGGCCGCGATCGAGGGAATCTGGGCCCGGCCGAACTCGGGTTGAATCACGATCGCCTTCACACCCTGTGCCACCAGCCCGTTGAGGTCCGACACGGCCTGCTGCTGGTTGCCCTGGGCGTCAGTGAAGATGACGTCGGTGATCGTTTCACACTTGGATGCCTCGTCCTTGATCTCGGCGAGGGTGATCTGCGCCCAAGTGTTGTTGCTGCCCTTGGCGTATGCGACCTTGGTGGGCTCGTCCGGGCAGTAGTCGGTGATGTCACCGGCGCCGTAGTCGCTGGACCCGGTCTGCAATGCCGCGGAGCCATCGGTCGAGGCTGTCGTGCTGGCGCATCCGGAGGCGAGCAGTGCCAGCGCTGTGAGACACACCGCCGCCGGTGCGGCCTTTCGTTCCTTGTTCAATGCTCTCGAACTCCCTTGGAATGAACTTCAGGTGGATTGGCTTCCGCCGCCACTGTGTCCGGGAGCTTCCGGCCGGCGTCGGGATACGGCTCCTTCGAGCCGAGGCGAACAAGCGTTTGTTCCCATTAGTGTGACGCCGGCCCACTCCAGTGTCAACAGGGCCCTTCTTGGCTGACCCCCGGGCGAGGCGGACCGTCCCGGGGGCCTTGACATCGTGCTCCGGCGGGTTAACACTCATCTAACAAACGACCGTTCAGCGGTAGTGGGCGGAACTCAGGCGCTACCAGTCGGGTGAGCGGCAGTCCTCCAGCTGGGGCCCGGTACGGCGATGACTGACTTGGAGCAGGGCAAATGACCAGTGCAGACACAGGTACCGCACCGGAGGATCCGGCCGGCAGCTACACGGCCGAGGACTACCCGGGAAAGGTGACGAAGTTCCTCGACGACAACGCCACCCTGGTGCTGAGCATCATTGGCTTTCAGTCACTGGACGCCGACACCGCGGTGCGCCGGCGGGGGGAGCTGGTCCGCCTGCTGGACGGAGACTTCCGTCCCGACGCCGTCGAGCACGCCCGCCATTTCGACGCGGCAGGCTTCGAAGGCCGGCTGAGCTTCCTGTACTGGAGGACCGACGAGCAGTACGAAGGGTGGTGGAACCGGCCGGAGGTGCGCAGCTGGTGGGAAAACCTCCCGCTGGACGGGCCGGACGGCGGGACCTGGCGCGAGACGATGGCCACCACCGCGGGACGGCACCAATATGCCACCGGACAGAAGGCGCCGGCCGGGCCCTCCGCTTTCCTGCCGCTAACCCCTTCACCGCACTTCGGATTCCAGGGCGCCTACCGGGCGCGGATGGCCGACTCCAGCTTCGACCGGCTCGGCAACGACATCCGGGAACTGCCCGAGCCCCGGCCTGCCGATTCCCTCGGGCGGAGGCTCACCGTCAGCCTTCCCGAGAACGTGTGTTTCATCCGTGAGGGCCAGACGTGGGATGACTGCTCAGAGGCCGAGCTGCAGGTGTGGCAGCGGCAGATGAATCCGGTGATCGGCAGCTGGGTCTCGGAACTGGAGCGAAACCCGGTGGGAACAGGCTGCATCAGCATCAGGGACTGCATCGAGCAGGACGGCGGGGGAAAGGATCTGGAACGCCGCTCCGAAATCGCTTTCCTGCTCTCGTTGGGCCACATTGAGAAGGCCGCGCGGAAAAACCCGTCGCACCTGGCGCTCATGAACGCCTTCACGTCGATGTACGCGGAGGCCACCTTCGATCCGACCATGAACATCTGGGTCGAGGTGCAGATTCCCCATACCGGAAAACTCGAGGCCGAGTACATCAACTGCCATGGGTTGACCGGTTTCCTCCCCTTCTTCGAGTCCCGTCCGGCGCTACCCGCACCGCGCCGGCGCCATGCCGTCCCGCAATAGGGCCAGGGGAGCGGCCCTGCATTCCTCGCCGGCCCGTTGACAAACGAGCGTTTGTTTGGTGAGATGGGTGGGTGGGTGTGACGCAGGTCATTCCTTGAGTAGATTGGAACCGGGAACGCGGTGGCCGGCTGAAGACCGGGGCCATCCCGGGTTCCGCCACGGCCCCGCGGTGGAGATTCCGCCGGAGGTCCCGACCTGAAGGGGTGCGGCCATGATCGGCGTTCACGATCTCGGGGGAATGCATCATCTGGGACCCGTCGCGACCGGCGATGACGAGGCGTTCCACGAGGACTGGGAGCGGTTGACCTTCGGGTTGCAGATGCTGGGGGCCGCCGTCGGTGACTGGACGGCCGACGAATACCGCCACCTGATCGAACTTATGCCGCCGGCGGAGTACCTTCAGACTCCCTACTTCACGCACTGGCTGACGGCACTCGAAGCCCTGTACTCCAGCAGGGGCTTCGTCACCCGCGAGGAGATCCGCACGCGGCAGGAGGCGCTGCGGAACGGAGCCCCGCTTCCCCCGCCGCCGGCCGCCGATTCCCAGGTGGCGGAACACCTGATCTCCACGATGCGCCGGATCGCCTTCGAGGGAGGCGGGGTCCGCAGACCCGAAGTGCCCTCGTCCTTCTCCGTGGGGGACCGTGTCCGCGCGAAGACCCTTGCGGTCCCGGGACACACCCGGGCTCCCCGGTACATCTGGGGCAGGACGGGGACCGTCGTGTCCTACAGCGGCGTCTACTCGTTGCCGGACACCGTGGCCCACCACCGGGGGGAGAACCCCGAACCCGTGTTCGGGGTGCGGTTCGACGGCCAGGAACTGTGGGGCCCGGACGCCGAACCGGGCACCAGCGTCACCGTCGATCTATGGGAAAGCTACATGGAACCACTCGGCCACCTCCAAACTGAACCGACCTCCTAGGAGCTCTTATGGGCAGCAATCATCACCACCCCAGTGAACTTTCCGACGGCGAGGTCCGCGCCCGGGCCCTCGAATCGCTCCTGCGGGAGAAGGGCATCCTCCAGGGCGACGTCGTGGATCAGATCGTCTCCGTTTATACGAGTGATATCGGGCCGCTGAACGGTGCCCGCGCCGTGGCGAGGGCGTGGGTCGACCCGGGCTTCCGCCGCCGGCTGCTCGACAATGCCACGGCCGCGCTGGGTGAACTCGGAATCGGTGGGATGGAAGGCGAGAACATGGTGGCCCTCGAGAACACCGGCAGTGTCCACAATGTCGTGGTCTGCACCCTGTGTTCCTGCTACCCGTGGCCGGTGCTGGGACTTCCGCCCACCTGGTACAAGGATGCGCCCTACCGGTCCCGTGTCGTTCGGGAGCCCCGCACCGTCCTCGCCGAGTTTGGCACGACGATCCCGGCGGACACCGAGATCCGGGTGTGGGACAGCAACTCCGAGATCCGCTATCTGGTCGTGCCGCAGCGCCCGCCCGGTACCGACGGCTTCACCGAAGAGCAGCTGACCGGGCTGGTTACCCGGGACTCGATGATCGGGGTCACCGTCCTCGGGCCAGAGTTCTCGAACGTGGGTGTGCAGTGAGCGCCGCGGCCGCTTCGGGCGGCACGCCCGGCGCCGCCGGCGTGGACCGGGCCGTCGACTCGATGGAAGGGACCATCGCGGTGCCCCGCAGCAACGGGGAGCTTGTTTTCGATGCCCCCTGGCAGAGCCGCGCGTTCGGGATGGCGGTCGGCCTGTCCCAGGCGGGGCTGTTCTCCTGGGATGACTTCCGGGCCGAACTCGCCCGGGCCATCGCCCAGCAGGGCCAGTCCGGTCCGGAGGAATACTACCTTCGGTGGCTCGATGCCCTCGAAGCGGTGCTGGCGGGCGGCGACGTGCTCGATCACGGGCTCCTTCACCAGCGCGAGGACGAGTTCCGGGACCACAGCCGGTCGGAGGTGTTCTGATGACCCAGCATGGGCCCGTCATCGCTACCCTGTTTGCCGAGGCGATCGAGCTTCCGGTGGAGGCCACCGACCGTGCTGTCCTCGAGGAGATGACCCGCTCGCTGCGGGCGGGCGCGCTGCGCCTTCGGGAGGCGGCTGCCGGCCGGGTCGGTGTCGCCCCGATCACGTCGATTCCCGACCCGTTCAGCGGGACCGCGGAGTGAGCGCCGAGCGCGCCTTCCCGGACGGCATCGACGAGGCCTCCGGGCTGATCCATCGCCGGGAGGCCAGCAGCAGGGAGCTCACCGAACTGTATCTGGAGCGGATCGCGGTAGCAGAGCCGCAGCTCAATGCGTTCATCACCGTCGCCGCGGATAAGGCCCGCGCGGCGGCGGACGCCGCCGATGCCATGCTCGCCGCCGGATACGACCTGGGGATCCTGCATGGCCTGCCGTTCGCCGTCAAGGACAACATCGACACCGAGGGGATCCGCACGACGTCCGGATCAGGGTTCCTCCGAGGAAACGTTCCGGCGACGGATGCGACGGTCATCCGGAGACTCAAGCGGGCGGGCGCCGTCGTCGTGGGCAAGACCAACCTCCACGAGTTCGCCTGGGGTGGGACTACCGAAAACGAGCACTACGGGCCCACCCGAAACCCGTGGGACCTCTCCCGGAACGCCGCGGGCTCAAGCGGTGGATCCGCCGCCGCCGTCGCCGCCGACGAGGCGCTTTTCGCCCTGGGCACCGACACGGGAGGATCGGTCCGCTTGCCCGCGGCGGCTACCGGCATCACCGGGCTGCGGCCCACTCTGGGCAGGGTGAGCAATGCTGGAGTGTTTCCGCTGGCCTGGAGCATGGACACCGTGGGCGCGATGGCCCGCACCGCGCGCGATGTCGCCGTCGTGCACACCGCCATCGCAGGCTGCGACCCGGCCGATCCGTCGACATCGTCCCGGCCCGTGCCGGAAACACCCCGGCCCCTGGTAAACCTGCGGGGACTGCGGCTGGGCGTCGTCACGGACTTCGCCTTCCCCGGCGTCGACCCCGCGGTGGTGGCCGCGACCCACAAGGCGCTCGAGGATCTCGAAGCCGCCGGGCCCCAGGTCATCCCCCTGGCGATGCCGCGGCTCGGCGAATACTATGACGCGTGGCTGACAGTGCATATCGCCGAACCCAGCGCGGTCCACCAGCAGCTGCTGCGAAACCATGCCGCCGAGTACGGGCAGGACGTGCGGGCGCTCCTGCAGGCGGGTGAGTTGATCCTGGCCACAGATTACCTCCAGGCCCAGCGCTACCGGCAGCAGCTCCGCGAGGAGTTCCTCACGGTATTCGACGGAATAGATGCCTTCATCACCCCGACAGCTGCCAGCCCGTGTTCGCCGCTGGGCTCCTCACCGCTCGAGATTGCGCGCACCATGGTGACCCCGGACGGGACTCCCCGGTTCTTCACCGGCCTCGCCAGCGTCCTGGGCATGCCCGCCCTGTCGGTTCCCTGCGGAATGGCCGACGGCGTGCCGATCGGACTGCAGATCATGGGTCGGCCGCACGACGAGACGGGGATCCTCCAGATCGCAATGGCCTACCAGGAGTTGACCAGCTGGCACCGCCAGCGGCCGCCCGCACTGGATTCCGGCACCGACACCCTCCGCATGCTGGCCGTACCGCCGGCCGGCGGCCGGTGACCGCAGTGCGGCGCCGATGAGCGCGCCGGCACTCGACGCGGCGCCCGACGGGCAGGACCGGTTCAGCGAACGCTTCCGGCTGGGCTCCATCCTCACCGCGATCGTGCTCCTGCATGGAGGTGGAATCGTGTTCCACCTGCTGGGCCGCGGCGACCTGGTGGCGGCCGGCGGCCTGTCCGGGGCCGGCATCCTGGCGTATGTGCTCGGGGTCCGGCACGCGTTCGATGCGGACCACCTTGCGGCCATCGATGACACGACCCGGCTGATGCTCGTGCGCGGCCGGCGCCCGGTCGGCGTCGGCTTCTTCTTCGCCATGGGCCACTCGTCGGTGGTGGTGGTGCTGGCACTGCTGGTGTGGTGGGGGGCCGGTTCAATCAGCTCCGACCGCGTGATGGAAGCCGGCGGCACCGTGGCGGCCATCGTCGCCGCCGTTTTCCTGCTCCTGGTGGCCGGACTGAACACCTCCGTGCTGCGGGGCCTTCTCCGGCTGTGGAGGCGCGCCCGGACCGCCGGCGTGGACCGGGCCGGCCTCGAGGACCAGCTGGCGAACCGGGGACTGGTGATGCGGCTGTTCGGCGGGCGGGCACGTGCGCTGATCCGCTCCTCGTGGCACATGTATCCGATCGGGCTGCTGATGGGGTTGGGGCTGGAGACCGCCAGCGAGGTGGCCCTGCTGGCACTTGCCGCATCGGCCTACGAGGTTTCCCTGCTGGGAGTGATCAGCCTTCCCCTGCTCTTCGCCGCCGGCATGACTACCTTCGACACCGCCGACAGTTTGATCATGGCGAAGGTCTATTCCTGGTCCTACCGGGACCCGGCGCGCACCCTGTTCTTCAACCTGGTGACCACGTCGATGACGGTGCTCGTGGCCTTCTTCGTTGCCGCCGTCTATATCAGCGGGCTCGGCGTGGAGTTTGCTGGCGCCAGTGTGCTTGCCCCCGTGGCCGCCGTCGCCAACCACTTCGAATTCCTCGGCCTGGCCATTGCGGGGATCTTCCTGGCGACCTGGCTGGGGGCGCTGCTGTTGTGGCGGGGATCCGTCCGTCACCGCGCGGTGGAGTGAACCGTCCGGCACCGGGCGGGGGCGGTGACGACTTCCTCGGAGGTGGGCACAGGCGACCGCCGGTACGGGGACTGGCCACCCGTACCGGCGGGTTCTGGTGCCCGCGGGTGCGGTACCCGCTGCGGCCGCGTTGTGGAACCTAGGGTCCGGCCCCCGGCTGACGCTTCATCAGTGCCGTCCTGCGGACGACGCACACGAGCTCATCGCGCTGGTTGTAGCCGCGGTGCTCGATCCCGACGATTCCGGTGTCCGGGCGGGAGTTCGATACGCGCTTGTCCAGGGCCTCGGTCTCCACGCGCAGCGTGTCGCCTATGAAGACGGGCTTGGGGAATTCGATCTCTCGGAACCCGAGGTTTGCCAGGGTGGTGCCGAGGGTCGTCTCCTGGACCGGGATGCCGGTCACGAGCCCCAGGGTGAAGATGCTGTTGACGATCCGCTGCCCGTACATGCTTTGGCCCGCGAACTCGGCGTCAAGGTGCAGCGGCTGCACGTTCATTGTTAACGCCGTGATCAGCAGATTGTCTGCCTCGGTGACGGTCCGGGTGGCCTCGTGGGCAAGGACCTTGCCGATGACGAAATCCTCGTAGTACATCCCTGCCATGGTGTTCGTCCTTTACTCGATGGGTTCGGTGCGCCCGGCGATGGCGAGTGCCTCGCGGGCGTGGTTGGCATGGGCCAGGTCGATGTGGTCCCCGCGGTAGGACACCGCGCCGTCACCTCTGCGCCCGGCCGCTTCGAAGGCCTCGATCAGGCCCCGATAGTAGTCTTCGTCGGTGGCGGACAGGCCGTACTCCTCGTTCACGACGGCCGCGTGGGTGGGGTGGATGACGACCTGGCCGGTGTATCCCAGCCCGTGGTTCGCGGCGGCGAAGCGGCGCAGCCCCTCGAGGTTGGCGACCTCCTGCCACAGGCCCAGCAGGATGCAGCGCACTCCCGCGGCGCGGGCGGCAAGCACGACCTTGCTGCGCAGGTACAGGGTTTCGAATCCCTCGGCGGTCCACACGAAGCCGACCTCGCGGGAGACATCGGCGTCCTTGGCGGCGGCGGCCATGACCCCGCCGACGCGCGGGGCGCCCAGGATCCCGTCCACCTTGCTGATGGATGCCGCGGTCTCCAGGGACGGAACGAGTTCGACCTGTCCGCGGGGTACTCCATTGGCGATTTCGGCGGCGGTGAGAAGGGCGTCGAAGCGGACGACGTCGTCCCTGTCAAAGAGCTTGGGCAGCAGCAGGGCGGTGAGGCCCGGGCGGGTGACCGCTTCGACGTCGAGGCCGAAATGCTCGGTGTCCAGGGCGTTGGGGCGTACCAGGATGCCGGCCCCGGGAAGGACCCCGTGCAGGACCGCCCGGACGTTGTCACGGGCCACCTGCTTGGCGGTCGGGGGAACAGAGTCCTCGAGATCGATGATGACGGCGTCGGCGCCGGAGGCCAGGGCTTTGGCAATCCAGTCCTTCTTGTGGCCCGGAACGAAGAGGACGGAGCGGAAAGGCTTCATGGTTCAGCCCTGCGCCGCGGTGAGAGAGGTCAGCAGGGCGCCGGCGGCGGGGGTTTCCCCGACCACGATACTCACGGGCCCCACTGTTCCGGCGAAGGGGGCCTTGATGGGATTTTCCATCTTCATGGCTTCGAGCACGAAGAGCACCTTTCCCGCCTCGATGATGTCTCCTTCGGCGACGTTGACCTTCACGATGGTTCCCTGCATGGGAGCGCGGATGGTTCCGTCCGACTCCTTCTTTGACCGTCCGCGGTTGGCCGTCCGGGTCCGGCCGGGGCCCTCGTCGGCGGGGGCTGCCGTGTCCGGGACCGCCGACCGGGTGCGGCCCGGTGCCGGAGAGTCGTCGAAGTAGGGGATGGTGTAGAAACGCCCGGCGACCTCCACTTCGTTGCGGGCCAGGAGGCCGCCACCCTCTGCTTCGTCGGCGGTGCCGCCGCCGCCGGAGTCCTCCGCCTCGGGGAAGGTGACGGAGGACTCCAGCCACAGCGTGGTGAAACGCTGCGCCTGAAAGTCGGGGTGGCGCAGCACGGCCAGCGCTGCGGGGACGGTCGTGCTGACACCGTCGATAACGAGTTCCTCGAGGCCGGCCGTGAGCCGCCGGATGGCCGCTTCCCGGTCAGGTCCCCATGCGATCAGCTTGCCGATGAGGCTGTCGTAGAGGGGCAGGACTTCGTCACCGCCCTGGTATCCCGCATCGAACCGGAGCCCCGGGTGGGACGGTACGGAGATCGAACGGATCACCCCGGGGGAGGGGATGAAGAGCCCCCCGGCCACGTCCTCGGCGTTGATGCGGGCCTCGATGGCGACCCCCCGCGGCGGCGGTCCGGAGGCGGGAATGGAGAGGGGCTCTCCGGCGGCCACCCTGATCTGCTCGGCGATCAGGTCGAGCCCCTGGACCATTTCGGTGACCGGATGCTCCACCTGGATGCGGGTGTTCATCTCCAGGAAGTAGAAGCCGTCGCCCTCCACGAGGAACTCGACCGTTCCCGCCCCGACGTAGTCGACCCGCCGGGCCAGGCGGACCGCGGCCTCGCCCATGGCGCGGCGCAGCTTATCGGACAGCCCCGGTGCCGGGGATTCCTCCACGAGCTTCTGGTGCCGCCGCTGCACCGAGCAGTCCCGGTCACCGATCCAGACGACTTTGCCGTGGCGGTCGGCGAAGACCTGCACCTCCACATGCCGGGCCCGGGTCAGGTACCTCTCAAGGTACACCTCCCCGTTGCCGAACGCAGCGGTTGCCTCGCGGACCGCAGCGGCGACAGCTTCCTCGACGGCAGCGGCGTCTTCGATCAGGCGCATGCCCCGGCCCCCGCCCCCGGCGGAGGCCTTCACCAGGAGCGGATAGCCGTGCTCGTCGCCGAAGGACCGGACTTCTCCGGGGCTGGTGATGGCACCGGCCGAGCCGGGGACGAGCGGGACCCCGGCTGCGACGGCGACCTCCCGCGCGGCGACCTTGCCGCCCATCGTGGAAATGGCCGCTGCCGGGGGGCCGATGAAAATCAGACCGGCCGCTTCCACGGCGGCCGAGAACCCGGCGTTCTCGGAAAGGAATCCGTAGCCGGGGTGGATCGCCTCAGCACCGGTGGCGCGGGCCACCTCCAGGATCGCTGAGGGTTTCAGGTAGTTCTCACTGGCGGGGCCGGACCCGAGGTTTACGCTCTCGTCGGCGGAGCGCACATGGTAGGACGCAGCGTCCGCCTCCGAATGCACAGCGACCGTGGCGATGCCAAGGTCTCGGCAGGTCGACATGATGCGGACGGCGATCTCTCCCCGGTTGGCGATCAGAATTTTCGTGATCATGGGTGTTCCTCAATCCTTCTGCGGGAAGTCCCCGCCGGGCACCCCCGGGGCGGCAACGCACCGGTTGGCCGTGGAACCCAGGGAGTCGATGGTTGTTTCAACGAGCGTGCCCGGGTTCAGGTACTCCCGCGGGGTCCGGCCGTCACCGACACCCCCGGGCGTGCCCGTGAGGATGACATCCCCGGGGTTGAGCGTGGTGATGGCAGAGATGTACCGGATCAGCTGCACCGGGCCGAAGACCAGGTCTCGGGTATTGGCTTCCTGCTTGAGCTGCCCGTCGATCCTGCAGGTGAGCTGCAGCGCGGGCTCCGGGCCGACCTCATCGAGGGTGGCGAGCCAGGGGCCCAGCGGGGTCGTCGAGTCGAAGGTCTTGCCCTGCAGCCACTGGGGCGTGCGCCGTTGGAAGTCGCGGGCCGAGATGTCATTGGAGACCGTGAATCCGGCAATGGCGGTGCGGGCGGCCGTCTCGTCCGCACGCCGGACGCGGGCACCGATGACGACGGCCAGTTCGCCCTCCCAGTCCACGCTCGTGGACTCCGGTGGCAGGACGATGTCGTCGGTGGGGCCAAGGAGGGCCTCGGTGAACTTGGCGAACAGCGTGGGGTATTCGGGAAGCTCCCGGCCCATCTCCTTGATGTGTTCTCGGTAGTTGAGTCCGACGCACACGATTTTCGAGGGGCGGGGGATGACCGGGGCGAAATCCGCCTCCGCCAGGGGGACCGGAGGCCCCGAGGCGGCGGTGCCCGGCTCGGGGCCTCCGGCCGCCAGCCAGGCCCCGGCGTCCGGGAAGGCCAGCGGCTGCGCGGTGTCCGCGCCGATCAGCGCGGCACTGGTGCCCGCACCGGTCCGCAGCGTGCCGATCCTCACAGCGACCACCCGAGGTCGCGCCTGAGCTGGGCCTTGACCAGTTTTCCCGCGGCGGACCGCGGCAGGCCGTCGGCGCCCACGAACGCAATCTTCTTGGGCACCTTGTATCCGGCGAGCTTGGTGCGCAGGAACGAGGCGAGCTCGACCTCGGTGGTGCCCATTCCGTCGCGCAGGACCACGACGGCGCGGACCTCCTCGTCCCACGTGGGGTCCGGCACGCCGAGGACGGCGGCCTCGAGCACGGCCGGGTGGAGGTAGAGGATCTGCTCGATCTCGGAGCAGTAGACGTTTTCGCCGCCGGTCTTGATCATTTCCTTCAGCCGGTCGCGGAAGTAGAGGAAGCCCCGTTCATCGCGCACCGCAAGGTCGCCGGTGTGAAGCCATCCACCGCGCATCGTCTCCGCCGTGACGCCGGGCTTCCGGTAGTAGCCGGTCATCAGCCCGGGGCCACGCACGCAAATCTCCCCGAGCTCGCCCGGTTTCAGGATGCCGCCTGCCTCGTCCATCAGTTCCACTTCGGCCAGGAGGTATTCGGTTCCGATCGACCCGTCCACGGCCGGGTCGAGCATGTGGTCGGGAAGGAGCCGGCTGACCATGGGTCCCGCCTCGGTCAGGCCGTAGCGGAAGTACAGTTCGGTGGCCGGAAGGACGTCAGCGAACAAGAGCTTGTCGGGCATCTGCAGCAGTCCGGCGCCGGTGTGCAGGGCGCGGAATCCCTTGGAGAAGGCTGGATCGCCGAACACTCCGTTCTGCAGCAGGCGCCGCATCATGTTCGGGATCATGAAGGTGTTGGTTATCTCTTCCCGGCCCACCCAGTCGACCATCGATTCCTCGTCGAACCGCGGGGCGATCACGCTCGTCGCGCCGGCGATAAAGTGGGGGACCAGCCAGCACAGCAGCGCGGCTGAGTGGAACAGGGGAGTAACGATCAGTCCACGCTCGCGCGGTCTGCTGCCGACCTTGCAGTCGTACATCTCATTGATGGCGTTGGCCGCGGCGGAGCGATGCGAGAGCACCACGCCCTTGGAGGCGCCGGTGGTCCCGCCCGTGTAGACGATGCACAGCGGCGAGGAGAGCCCGACGACGTCGTCGATCGGCCCGGAGCCCCGCCGCAGCGCCTCGTGTTCGACGCCCTGGCAAATGACGCGGGGCAGTCGCGCCGAGTCCCGGCCGAGAATCTCGAGGGCGAGCCCAAGGAGAGGCTCGAACCGCTCCTCGACGAGGATCAGTCCGGCCCCGGTCTCCCGGATTCCGGCTGCCAGCTCTTCCGGGGCCCAGCGCCAGTTGTAGGGGACATACACCCCGCCGCTGGCAGCCACCGAAAAGAAGGTTTCGGCGTTGAATACCGAGTTGCCCGCCAAGACGCCGACCGGATCTCCGGGCCGGATGCCGGCGTCGCGCAGCCCGCGGGCCGCGCCCCAGGAACGTTCGGCAAGTTCACCGAACGTCAGCCGCCCGTCGGTGCCGACGAGGGCTTCCTGCTGCGGGTACCGCCTGGCGTTCAGGCGGATCCATTCGGGGATCGTGCGCATTCGTGCCTCTCTTCGATCCGGCTGCCGGTGCTTTTTCGCGGCTTCAGCTGCGCTGTGCGACGCGGTCGTCCTCGCCCTGCCGCGCCGGCGGCCAGTCCGGCAGGAGTCCGTCGGCGACGTCCTCGAGGTTGACGACAATGTTGTCCGGAGTGCGCGTTGTCAGCCAGGTGAGTTCCTCCGTGCCGCTCAGGTTGACCTCGATGTGGGGCATGAAGGGCGGGACGAACACGAAGTCCCCTTCCTCAAGATCCTCAAACTGCTGGTAATTGTGCCCGTAGTAGATCCTTCCGTGGCCCTTGAGGACGTAGCCGCCGGTCTCGGCCTCACCGTGGTGGTGCGGAAGGGACCTGTACCCGGGACGGTTGCTGACCTTGCCAAACCAGATCCGCGTGGCCGGGGTGTGCTGTGGCCCGACGCCGGAGACGCGGACGGCCCCGCCGGATTGCGCCGTGGAGGTATCTTCCTGGCCATGGCGGGTGATGACGGGAACTGCAGGCTGGGACATGGGATCGCCCTCTCTACGAACAAGCGTTTGCTAGTTGAAGTGTAGGCTCCGATTCTCCCGAAGGCAAGGGCTCGGGAGCGGGATGCACAAAGGGAGGGCGCCCAGTGGAGCCCTCCCTTTGTACATCCGGCGTCGTTTCTAGTCCGCGCCGGGCCGGTCCACCCGTTCGTCCGCGTCAGGGACCCGCAGCTCGCGCAGGGCAATCGTCGTGTAGATCCTCATGATCTCATCGAGGGAAAGACGGCCGTCAGGCCGGTACCAGCTGGCGATGTGGGTCGCGTGGGCCACGATGCTGTAAACATGGATCCGTGCGTCGAGCACCGACGCAAGCCCCTGCTGGCCGGCCTCCTCGATCAGCCCCTGGATAATGTCCTCGTATTCGCGCCGCTTGCCGACAATCACCTCGCGGGCGTCCTGGGGCAGCGATCGGAGCTCGGTGTTGCCGATGAACACCTCCTGAGCCCGCTCCGCGTGGAATCGGAGGTGGCAGGCGAGGACCGCCTGCAGCTTGTCGATCGCGTCCCCCTCGGTGGCGAGGGCCTGCTGCTGAAGAGAAAGCAGGTCATCCATGATCTCGCCCATGACCTGCAGCAGCAGATGTTCCTTGCTGTCGATGTGGTTGTACAGGCTTCCCACCTTCAGCCCGACTGCCGCGGCTACCTGGCGCAGCGTGGTGGCGTCATAGCCGCGCTGAAAGAAGAGCTTGGCCGCCTCCTCGCGGATGGCGTGGGCGGTTCCGCCCTCAATCGTTGATGTCATGATTCCCCTTGCGTGCGTTCGTTTTCCTGATCTCAAGGCTATTGCATCGCCCCGGCCGGCGGGGCCCGATCATTGACACGCTGTACCTCTCCCGCAAATAATCCTAGCTAACGCTTGTACGGGGCATTCTATGTCCGACCGGTCGTGGGGAGAAGAAAAAGATGAACCAACCGACGGTCCCGCGGACGGTCCTCGTGACCGGTGCCGGGGGAGGTATGTGCACAGGCATCAACAGCAGGCTCGCGGCCGACGGCCATGTCGTCGTGTGCGTCGACCTCAGCCTTGATGCCGCGGCGGCCGCGAAGGAAAAAATCACGGGCGGCGGCGGCCGGGCCTTTGCCTTCGCCGCCGACGTCACGGACGAAGACTCGGTCGCACGGCTCCTGGCTGATGTGAACCGCGAGGTCGGCGCCGTCGAGGTGCTGATCAACGCGGCGGGGGTCCTTGACCGCAAGTACCTTACCGAGCTCGAGGTGAAGGCGTTCCGGCGGGCGCTTGAGGTAAACCTCGTGGGTCCCTTCGCGATGATCCGCGCCCTGGCGCCGGGGCTCGTGGAGCGGGGGTGGGGGCGCATCATCAACATTTCGTCGATCGCCGGGATCACCGGCTATCCCTATCCAAGTTATGCGGCGTCGAAGGCAGGGCTGTCCAATCTGACCCGTTCGCTCCTGGCGGACTTCTGGGGCACCGGCGTGACCATCAATTCGATCTGCCCGGGCGTCGTCGATACCCCGATGGTGATCCAGGCCGTGCGCGACCAGGTCGCAAGGAAGGTGCCAACGGCGAAGATTATCCAGCCCGAGGAGATCGGCGCCCTTGTGTGCTTTCTAATGGGCGAGGACGCGAAAAACATCAATGGTGCCGACCTCGTCATCGACGGCGGGGCCACCCAGCTGTTCCAGCTGTTCGACCGGCACCTGCAGGATCGGCCCCCGGCCGGCACCTCGGGGTGAGCCGTCCGTGCGGCACCGCACGGCCGGACGGCGGCGACGGCGGGCTGGCAGGCAGTGACCGGTGGACTGCCGAGCGCCCCGCGAGTGCCCGTCCATTTCCCGGTGTAGGGGTCAGGCGGGAGTGACCGCCTGGCGCCGTTCAATAGGAACGGCGGGTCGCTTGCCGTACAGGCGCAGGCGGCGGATCAGCTCGCCCCGCAGCTGGTTCGAGGGCACGACGGCCTCGACGGCATTGGCATTCGCGATCTTGAAGACGTCGATGCCTTCGGAGTATTCGAGCTGCTTCTGCGCGATGAACGCGCGGCGCTCGGCGGGATCCTCGATCTCCTGGATTCGGTTGTAGTGGATGCCGTTGACCGCGGCGTCCGGGCCCATGAGCGCGGGGCGGGCCGTGGGCAGCGCGATGACGGCATCGGGGTGCATGGGTGCGCCCGACATGGCGAGGTACCCGCCGCCGTAGGCCTTGCGTACCAGCACTGTGATCCGGGGAACCTTGCATTCGGAGACGGCGAAGATCATTTTCGCGCCGTGCCGGATGATGCCCTGGCGCTCGACGGCCGAGCCGATCATGTACCCGGCAATATCGACAAGGAACACGATGGGGATGTTGTAGGCGTTGCAGATCCAGATGAAGCGGGCCGCCTTGTCGGAGGAATCGGGGAAGATGGAGCCGCCCATGTGGTTGGGCTGGTTGCCGACGAGGCCGACCGGACGCCCGCCGATCCGGGCGAAGCCGGTCAGCATCTCCGGGGCGAAGAGTTCCTTGTATGGGAAGAAGGTTCCCTCATCGACAAGGGACTCGACAAACTCCTCCATGTCGAAGACCTCGGCCTCCCGAAGGGGAACGATCTCCTCAAGGGTCCTCCCTTCCCGCGGCTCGGCCGGCGGAGCCAGTGGTGCCGGTGTTTCCCAGTTCGGCGGCAGGAACGAAAGCCATACGCGCACGGCGGCGAGGGCTTCCTGATCGTCCTCGACAAGCACATCTCCAAGGCCGGAGACGGTGCAGTGCATCTCGGCGCCTCCCATCTCCTCGAGGGTCACCTTCTCTCCGGTGACCATCTCGGCAAGCCGGGGCGACCCGAGGTACGCGGTGGCATTGCCGCGGACCATGATGGTCATGTCGCACAGGGCGGGCACGTAGGCGGAGCCGGCGGGAGAGGGGCCGAACAAGGCGCATACCTGCGGCACCCGGCCGGAGATCTGCACCTGGTTGTAGAAGATGTTGCCCCAGGCATGGCGGCCGGCGAAGCTCTCGAACTGCTCGTCAATGCGCGCGCCGGCCGAGTCGAAGAGATACACAATAGGGATTCCCGCGGCGACGGATTTTTCCTGGGCATGGGTGATCTTCTCGAAGGTCCGGTTTCCCCAGGTTCCCGCCTTCACGCTGAAGTCATTGGCGATGACGCAGACCTCGCGGCCGTCGATCCGGCCGAAAGCCGTCACCACCGCATCCCCCGGAAGGCCGTCCTCGAAGCGGGCGAGCAGGCCGTCCTCAACGTAGTCCTCGTCATCGAAGAGCAGGCTCAGCCGCTGGCGGACGAGCATCTTCCCTGCGGCGATGATCTTGTCCCGGTTTTTCTGGGAGCCTCCCAGACGGGCAGAGGCGAGGTTGTCGTCCAGAACATGGTGGACGCTCCGGCGGGGGGACGCTTCCTCAGCCGGCGGCTCCGTGGTTTGGATGTTGCTCATAACGCCCTCCGGGTTGGTGATCCTCTTGCCACAAGTATACGAACAAGCGTAAGTTAGTCCATAGCGCGATGAAAAATCTTCCCGAACTACAGAGCCGTGTCGAACACCGGCACCAGAGAAAGCGAGTTCATCGATGTCAACCCCAGCTCTGGCTGCCGCGCACGCACCCATCCCTCACCCAGTGAGGACTCGCCCGGACCACCACTGGGAGTCCCTGGTCACAGGGGACCTGCTCGAAAGCCCTGGCCTGACCATCACTGAGGCGCACTTGGTGACCTGGGCCGGGCTGACCGGGGACTGGGTGTCCCTGCATCTCGATAAGGAGTACGCCGCCAAGACCCAGTTCGGGCAGCGGATCGGGCACGGTCCGCTAACGCTCTCGGTGGGTCTGGGGCTGATGACCCAAACCGGGTACTTTTCCAACGTCGTCGCCTGGCTCGGAGCCGACGCCATCCGGGCCGGGCACCCTGTATTCATTGGCGACACGGTGCATGTCGAGGCGGTGGTGGCGCAGGCACGGACCACCAAAAACCCCAAGGCAGGGCTGTGGACGCTCGACTATACGGTGCTCAACCAGGACGGCACACCAGTGATGACGTTCTCCAGCAGCTTCCTCATCTCCCGTCGCTGACACCGTCCCGCGCCGTCCGTCCGCAGGGCGCCGCCCTGTAACCCCACCCAGGAGGAAAGTTCAATGACCGATCCGAGCAGTTCCAGTTCCAGTTTGCGTTCCCGTTCCATTGAACTTCCGCACCTGCCGGATTCTCCGGCCGCCCGGCGGGCGATCGAGACGGTCCTCGAAAACGAAAGCGAAGCACTGGCCAACCACAGCATGCGCAGCTACCTGTTCTCCATGATCGCCCTCGGGCAACACCCCGGGCCGGTCAGCGAGGAGGACCGGGAGCTGATCTTCTTCGCCGGGGTCCTGCACGATATGGGGACCACGGACCTGCTCAAGGGCGAGCCCCGGTTCGAACTGCAGGGTGCGGATTTCGCTGCGGACTTTCTCCGCAAGGAGGGGATGACCGAGGGTCGGATCGATAAGGTATGGGAGGCCATCGCGCTGCACACCACCCCGGAAATCCCCTTCCGCCGCGGCACTGTGAGCTCGACCATGGCGCTGGGGGTCTTCATGGACTTTGGCTTTGGCACCGAGGCGGTGTCGGACGAGCTGGCGTCGGCCATGTTCGAGCGGTATCCGCGCCTCGACCTGGCGAAGTCGTTTGTCGGTCGGCTCGTTGAACAGGTCGAGGAGATCCCCGCTAAGGGGGCGAGGTTCACCATGGCCGGTGAACTCCACCGGGAGCAGCTCGCGAACGGCATGACCGAGCTGGAGCAGGGCGTCCGGCAGGCGAGATGGCGCGGCTGACCGCCGTTCCGGGGGCAGAACAACCGAAGAGCGGGGGCTGGCATCCGGCCGAATGGGGGTCCGAGTTCGTTGGCACCTTCGTGTTGCTTTATACGGTGTATCTGGCGGTCGCCGCGCTGGCGAGTCCCTTGTCGCCGTTGAGCGGGGCCATTTCCTCCTGGCTGCGGCTGGTCCTGATTGGTCTGTCCGTCGGTCTGATAGCCGCAGCGGTGGCCGTGTCCCCGCTGGGCCGGCGCAGCGGGGCACACCTGAACCCGGCAATCACCATCGGCTTCTGGGCGCACGGGCAGACCCACTGGCACGACCTGCTCGGATACGTTGCGGCGCAGTTCCTCGGCGCGGCACTGGCGTCAGTAGTCTTCGCCGCGAGCACGGGTCCGCTGGCAGTCAGCATCGGCTACGCGCGGACCGAGCCCGCCGTGGGCGGCTGGGCGGCAACCATGGTGGAACTACTGCTGACCTGCGCCCTCGTTCTGACAGTTTTCTTCATGCTCTCCTCCCGGCGGACCTGCCGTTGGACCCCCGCGGCGGTGACGCTGGTACTGGTTGTCCTTATTCCGCTCGGTGCACCACTGACCGGTCCGAGTCTGAACCCGGCCCGCAGCGTCGGTCCCGGCATTGTTACCGGGACTTTTACCTCCATCTGGCCCTATCTCGCCGGGCCAGTCCTTGGAGCGCTGCTGGCAGCAGCGCTCTTCCATGTGGTGGCGGCGGGCAAAAAAGCGATCACGGCAAAGCTCTTCCACGACCCGAGGTATCACTCGGTCCACACCAGTCGATGGGACGGGATCAAGTCATCTTGATTAAAGCGATGAACACAACTCGCCGGACCTCCGGCCGGAGCGGGTCTGGTTGTACCCGGACATGAGGTTGGCGACTCTGAGGGCCGCTGTTCCGTTCCAGCACATCCCGTGCAGGGGCGGAGGGAGCACAGGTGAATCCGGTCCCGAGCCGGGACTGCAAGGCAATCTGGCTGGTGGCCGGACGGGCAGGGGGGAAGGCTTGTTGCTGCCTGGTCGGATGTCACCGAGATTTTTGGAAAGGAATGGAATGTGTCCCCTTGGCGGCATCCGGAGCAGTCCGGGTTTGATGGGAAGCGGAGAATGCTATGACAGTGCCTGATCCGCCTCAAATGCGCGCTGATGCGCTGCGGAACAGGGACCTCCTGCTCGCTTCGGCGTCATCACTTTTCGTCACGGAAGGTCTGGAGGTGTCGCTCAAGGCGATCGCCCGGCATGCCGGGGTCGGCATCGGTACCCTTTTCCGGCATTTCCCTAGCCGTGAGGCCCTTATCGACGAGGTATACCGCACCGAGCTCGCCGCTGTCGCCGCCTTGGTGCCGGGGCTGCTGGGTGTTTTTCCCCCACGGGAGGCCCTGCGGGCATGGATGGATCATTACATGGAGTACATGACCACGGATACCGGAATGGCAGTTGCCCTGCGTGAGGTGGTTACTTCCCGCGGGCTGCCCTACGCGCGGAGTCGGGCGATACTGACCTCTGCGATCGCAGCGCTCCTAAACGAAGCGACCGCCGAGGGGAACATCCGAAACGATGTCCCCGCCGACGACGTCCTGGCCGCCCTCGGAGGTATCGCCCTGGCGGCGGGAAGACCTTCTCAACGAGATCAGGCCGCCCGGCTCATGAATCTGCTGATGGCAGGCCTCGCCGTTGCCGCGGCCTCTGACGCCGGTCATCGCCGGGGAGGGAGTGTGCGTCCGAAGTGAAGCGGGGACGGGGTCGGCTTTGTGGGACCTTATGCACATGTCTAGACCGCTTCCTGCGGGGTCCCTCACCTTGGGTGCTCTGCGTTATGTCGTGTCGGTTTGCCTGGCGCTGGGTCTGGAATGATCGGACCGACGCGCAAGATGGCGGGCAGGAGATAAGGGGGCAGCATGCGGATTGTGGGTGTTGGACGACTACCAAGGTGTCACCCCAGGCTATGCGGCCTGGGACAGGCCGGGTAACGATGTAATGCTGCGCATCTCTGGAGCGTATTCGCGTGTTCCTACCCGCCGGACGCCGGTCCACGAACCAATCGGGTGAACACAGGGTGCCGGACCCTAGAGTGAGGGGATGCCCCGGGAAATCAGGAAAGTCGCCTGCTACGTCGTCCACGATGGGCACCTTCTGGTGTTCACCCATAACGGGATGCCGATGACCGTGACCGGGGTGCAGGTCCCGGCCGGTTCAATCGAGCCCGGAGAATCCCCTGAAGAGGCTGCGGTCCGTGAGCTCTTCGAGGAAACCGGACGGCACGGCCAGGTGGTGCGCGGTGTCGGCATTCAGCGCTATGACCTTAGGCCAGCCCGGGACGAGGTCGCCGTCCGGCACTACTTCCGGATGAGAATGACGGCCGCCGACGTGGCAGAGCGGTGGACAGCCGGAGAATCCGATCCCTCCCATGGCGAATCGGGCACCAGCTGGACGTGCTGGTGGATCCCTCTCACCGACGCACACGTTCTCGCAGCAGGATTCGGCGCACTGCTCGGTCCCATGCTCGCGGGAACCACCGCCCAGTAAGGATCCCACAGCGGGACTCGGCTGCTACCGCGGTCTCGTCTCCTCCACGGAGCGGATGTAGGCCGCGTTCCCGCTGATTGCGGGTTTGTACCGCTCCATGTCCGGTGTGCCCACGAATTCCGCCACCACCTCCAGCAGCAAGGCGATGGATTCGTTCGGCTGGCCGGCAGCGTGAGCGGTGATGGCTTCGAAGACTCCCAGCTCCGGGGACCCGGGGAAGGCTGTGCGGGCTTTCCTGAAGATGTCGCTCGACTTTTCGTACTCGCCCAGGTTTCTCAGTGTCGATCCGTACTGGAGGTAGCACCGACGCAGAAGGTCCCCCTCCAGCCCGGCAGCCAGAGCCTTCTCGTAGAATCCCTGTGCGATGGTCTCGTGGCCGGCCGTGTCGTAGGCGCCACCGACCTCGTAGAGCACCCGCGCGTTCTCCGGGTGAGATTCGTAGAGTGGGAGCAAAGCATCAATGGTTGGCTGCATGTTGTCCCGGTCCCGATCCGCGAAGATCTGGTCGAGTTCGTCGTCCAAAGGCATGACGCCCACTCTTCCACAAGCGTCAAAAGATAGAACCTGTGAGCTGGTCCCTCGCCGCGCGCTTTGTCGGGCGGGTCTAACGCAGCAGGAGAGTCGTCGTCCTCGGGGTGCCGGCACCGCGCTGTGTGCCTGGGCTGAGGAACAGGCGGCCGCGGCCGGGTTCGGTGCGATCTACCGTGGCGTGGGCGTCGACAATGACCGGGCCCGGAAACTTTATGAGCGGTTGGGCTACAGGCCGCTGGGGGAGTCGGTCACCACGACCTACAACTATGTTGATGATGCAGGGGTCACCCAGACGGCGACCGAAACCGATGGCCTTTACGTGTTGGATCTGCGTGGCCGGGAGAACCGGTGACCCAAGGCCCCCAAACGGGACGACTCGTGACCGTTCTCGAAATGTCGGTGACGGAGGAATCACCACATGATAAGTGCACCGAAGACCGAGGGGCTCGTAGTCCGGGTGGGTGGGCACCCACGGACCGAAGTCGTTCAGGCACTGCGCAATGCGGGCATTCAGCTCAATGTCCACGCGGAGACGCTGCTCGCTCACCGCGCATTCGATGACCCGGCGGGTCAGATACTGCGGATTGTGGAGCGGACCGTAAAACAGTGGGCTGGACGAGGGTGCCGTGCAATCCCGGGTCTTCGCGGCGGCAAGAAGCCATGGCCTCCAGGTTTGGGGAGGTCTCCACCCGTACGGTGTAAATAGGGCCAGGGCATCATTCATCCCGGGGCACCCTCAGCAACTATCAGCAAAACCAGGGCCCTCGCCCCGAGGCGCGCTGCACAGAGTCCTTCTCCTATGCGCTTGATCACGCCCAAGGTGACAGCCGGATCCGCTCAGCCGGTTGCACACCGCATCATCACCAACACGTAAAGCTCAGCGCAGGTGTTCATCCTCGTGAACCGACGGCTGCGGAGCGGCGCCGCTGCAATACCTGCAGCGAATCCGGTTAGGTCTTGGTGCCGCCACCCACCTAGCCATTTTTCTCACGCTCAGATGACCGCGGTCGTGCACAGAGCGAAGCGGCGCCTTATCCGCACATCGGACCGAGGTCGAGTGTGGTGCGCCAGATACACCCAGACGCAACTGTTCAAAACGCGCCGAAACGTGTCGTTCTAGGGTCCTTTTCTGGCTTCTGCATCGGATGTGCGCGAAGGTCCAGAGATGGTGCACCATGTCTCGGCAGGGTACGACTGCCGCGGACAGGTCCGGGTGGCTCACCCATAGGTGGACGGCTTTGAGCTTTATCCTTCGGGCTCCACCCGCCCACAGATGGATGACCAACTACCGGTCTGGCTCCACGGCCCCGGGTTCTGTCCCGTGCATCGATGAGCACTGCTGATCTGGCGGGCCAGGTGCCGGGGGCTGTCCCGCCGCAGCTTTCAGAAGGCTGTGCACGCCCGCCGCCGGCTCAGGGGTGGGTTGCCAAGTGTCGGTGACTTAGGTGGGTGTGTGCAGGCGGGCCCCTGGTTCCTACTGGCCATCTTGGGTGCAGGACAAGCAGCGAAGCGTGGGGGACCTTTTGCCGTGCCCCTGACGCTCCTATAACTGTCAATTCGCGCCCGATCGCTTACGTGCTTCGAGGGTCCTGGGGACGAGGCGGGTGGTCGCGGCAGACTCTTACCTTATTTTCCGGAGTGTGGCGGCACTTTGCCGAGCTGTCCAAGAGTCGGTGCTGGGTCAGGTTCTTTGAGCTGCGGCAACAGTGGGGGCCGGTAGGCGAGGATGCGGGTTCCTGAATGCCCGGGATGTTCGGAGGTGAGGTGACTCTTCATCGTGCCGGGTGGGACCGGGGCGGGCCGCGTCGCTGCGTGACACCCGATCGGTAGGGAGGGCGATGGGGCGCCTCGCCGGACGTCCGTCAGCCGGAGGCGGTCGCCCGAGCCTTAAGGAGTGGCGTGGTCTCCAGGAAACGAAGGTTGCGCCGAACCAGTGCGTGAAATGCGGCGGGGTCGAGGTTTTCGGATTCCAGCCAAGCCTCCCGGGCCCGTCGCCAAGCGTTCAAAACGCCATCGAGCGCCAGGTCGAATTCGTGCTGTGCGATTGTGCTGAAGGATGGCCGGAGGGCATCGGCGCACCGCGCAGCCGTGACTCCGCACAAATTCAGCGCTATTCCGCTGACCGTCGGACTGGCCGCCGCCAGTCGTGACGCACCGGCGAAGCGTGTCCACCATGCCTGGTCGAACTGGGCAGCGGCGGCCTCGAAGGCGCCCAAAAAGAATTCACTGAGCGACAATCCTTCCGCCTGCTCATCCAGTGCCTCGAGGATCGCCGTGAAGAAGTCTTCATCCAGGGCAATGACAGCCTCTTCCTTCGAGGAAAAGAACCGAAAAAAGGTCCGCGCCCCGATGCCGGCCTCGTCGGCGATCTCACGCACGGTCGTCGCGTCAAGACCCCGGGTGCTGCCGAAGTGTAGGACCGCGTCCACGATGGCGGTCCGTGTCTGCTGCCTTTTCGTCAGCCGGCGGCCCGGTGCGACCTGAACTGTTGTCATGGCCTCATTATGGCACATTGTGCCAATCGGCACAGTGTGCCAAAATTCAGGGCATGAACTCACTTATTGTTGACCGCGACGCCCCGGGCGGCATCCGCCTTGCCACCACCACGCCGGAACCTTCAGTATCCGAGGCGCTCGTGCGGGTGTCGGCCGCAACCGTAAATCCCACGGACCTCCACTTTGCCGCACAAGCACCCCATGGAGCCGTCATCGGGTACGAAGTGGCTGGCACCATTGATGTACCCGCTTCGGACGGCTCAAGCCCCGCTGCCGGTACGCGGGTGGCGGGACTGGCGATGGGCGGTGCCTGGGCGGAGTATGCGGCTGTTCCGGGCGCCCAACTCGCCGTCATACCCGACCACCTGGATTTTGACACTGCCGCGACTGTGCCGCTCGCTGGGGCGTCAGCGCTGCGAGCTCTCCGGGCGCTGGGCTCGACGCTCGGCCGTCGGGTCCTGATTACCGGAGCAACTGGGGCAGTGGGCAGGATCGCAGTGCAGCTGGCGGCCGCCTCCGGCGCTGCGGAGATCGCTGCGGTAGCCCGGGACGAACAGGCATTTCCGCTCCTTCGTGAACTCGGTGCCACCTCCACCTCCGCCGTGATCGGCTCAGACCTTGGCATATTCGATGGCGTCATCGATAACGTGGGCGGACCCGCCCTCAGGGATGCCTTCGCCCTGCTGGCATCCAATGGAACCCTCGTCTCGGTAGGACGAGCGAGCGGCGAGGACGTTGTCCTGAGCGCAACTGATCTTCAAGGCGACTGGGGAGGATCCGGACGAACCATCCGTACCTTCTTCATGCCGGAGGAGGGCGGGCCGGACCTCCAGTCCGACTTTGAATTCCTCATCAACCTCGCCGCGACCGGCCGCCTGCACACGAACATCGGAGAGCGCGTCTCCTTGAGCCGCGGCCTCGACATCCTCCGTACAGGAGCGTGGAAGGGGAAACTGGTCTTGCAGCCCCAGGCATAGGTGGACCGGCCCGCGTACCACCACGAGCGTACCCCCGCCTCACGCCCGGCACCTCAATGGCAGGCGTCCGCCACAGTGACGGCGGGGCTTCTGGCCGCCATTACTCCTGCTGGGGTGGAGCCCAGACAACAGAGCGTTCACCTCCGTCCATCGCGTTGCCCAGCGAGTGCGCCACATCCACTAGACCGTCAGGATCATCTGCACGATTGGTGAGCTCCACCAAGAGCCCGGTGCCGCACCGTACCCGCGATTATTCTCCATTATTGCCGTGGGCGAGGGATGGCGGTTTGTCGCAGATCATGCGTGCCTGGGGCTGGCATTTAGCGGCGAACCACCCCCGGGCGATGAGCCGGTAAGCGGCGCGGGGGTGAGCCGACCTTAGGGCATGCTGCTGTCTAGAGAGATCAAAATCAACGCATGGCCGCAGGTTACCGGTGCTGAACAACTGCGAAGTGCACACATCGGGTGCGCACCTCGCAGCTATCTTGTCCGATACTTATCGGAAGGATCGCTTGTTTGTGGCTGTGAGTCCGGCCCGCAGCGCTTCGAGGGCCGATCTGCCGTCGTTCCAGAAGCTCGGCAGCGACTGAGCGGGTGACGCCGGCCAGTACGTCGCGCGAGCCCTGATCTAGAAAGCTTCGCTTCCCCGATAGAGGCTCCTCCACCGGATGCGGGGACGCCGCACCCAGCCCCAGCGGGCGGGGTGCGGCCCTCCAAGGCCCTTAAGGGAGGGACACGAACACTCGGTGTCAAGGCCAGGAAGTTGTTTTCACGCATCTGAATGAGAGGTGAAATTGGTACCAGCAGCACAGCAGCTGACTCTCGCTGGAACGCTATCTTTGGTCGGCTGCGATGACATCGACGTCAATTGTGGACACGGTGCGGGTGCCCGCGGGAGTGTCGAATTCGAGGGTGGCTGCGCTGTACTCTCCGGGGTTGCTGCCAGCAAGCCACACAGCACCCCAGATACCGTCGGCTAGCGTGGTTTCGGTCACGGTTCCGGAGGCGCTGATGACGCGTACTGCGGTGACGTCTTCTCCTGCCTGCCCGCTGAGCTGAGCGTAGTTCTGCCCGGTCGCTGCACTTCCAAAGCCTGCGACATAGCCGAATGAGATGATCTGGTCCGCCGGTAGGCCGGTTCGAAGAGACGTTGATCCCGTTGAGACGACCTCGCCGTTTTCCTGGAAGGATTCGACCAACGTTCCACCTTGGACAGCCCATTTTCCTTCGTAGTTGGCGACCGATTGTGACACCAGCGGTGAGATAACAGCGGTCTGCACATCGGCGCCGGGCACCGAACTTGCCGCTGTGGTGGTAGCTGTGACGCCGAAACCAATACCGATGATCGCTGCAGAGGCGGTGAGCCTCCGGGCCATGCTTTTCGTCGTTTTCACGTTGTTCTCCTTGGGTTGTGATAGCTAGTGAAGGGGACGATTGCGCAGGAGCGCATCGTCTTGCTTCAGCTTTCCAGTTTCACGAAGCAGGATCATCGCCTCAGGGAATGAACCCGGCCTCATCCCCAGGGATGAGACGCCTAGGTAAGGCAACCTGCTAGGGCATAGCTACTGACTCGTATTCGTTTCTCAAGCTGAACCAGGCCATGTTGCTTCTCCGAGGCCGGAAACGAAGTGGCCACATACAACGTCTTTGGTCAGGCTGCCCTTCGGCTGACATGCCGTGATCTTGATGCCCAGAAGTTTTGATACCCAGAAGTCTTGTCCTCAACCTCAACGGCTTGAAACGTCACGGTGTCCTTTTTTCGGGCGCTTAACGCCGACGGTTACGGCCTGGACCCTGTCACCAACGGCATATACATCATCTCGCTAAAGGATCGGTGAGTTCAGTCGGTCGTTGCAAGAGACCGCCTTAGCCTTCTGTGACGTGTGATCAGGTCTTGTTGAAAACTGGATAGTTGTCGTCCGCGGGGGTTGACCGCCTAGCGTTCCGGGTTATTCAGGAGGGCCAGTTGGATAGGACTACCTTCCCGGTGATGGTAGAGCTCGTGAGCGCGCCGAAGGCCTTCGGCGTTGATTGGTTCGATGTGGGTTGTCAGCGTTGAGCGGATGCGTCCGGCGTCGACCATCCCGGAGCACTCATTGAGTAGCTGATGCTGGTAGTAGTCGTGCGGTTCGAACAGAGGACGGGTGAACATGAGCTCCCAGTGCCAGGTGATGCTCTTATTCTTGAGGACATCGATGCTGCCGCCGGACTGATCGATGGATACGACCTGCCCGCGGGGTTTGAGGACATCGGCGATGGCCTCCAGGTTCGCCGGAGTGAAGGACGTAAATACGTAGTCCACCCCATTGGGTACCAGCTGCTTGACGTCGCCGGCGAACTCGCGCGGGACTACCTCGTCGGCGCCCATAGGTTGAACCCACTCCGAGGACTCTTCAAAGCCCGGATATCCACGGCTTTCTGAACCGTCTGGCCGTGTTGGCCGCCTGACCGAAAAGGTTGTATTTGGCCACTTCTTTTCTCGCAGCAGGGAAAGAACATGGCGCGGTTCAGCTTGAGAGACGACTACGAGTCTGCAGCTATGCCTTAGCGGGTTGCCTTACTTGGACATCTCATCCCTGGGGATGAGGCTGAGTTCATTCCCTGAGGCGATCATCAGCGCCTCCGGAACCGTGACCGAAGCCAAACTAGCCGACGGCATCTGGGGTGCTGTATGGCTTGCTGGTAGCAACCCCGGAGAGTACGGCGCAGCTACCCTCGAATTCGACACCCCTACGGGCACCCGCACCGTGTCGACCGCCGACGTCGATGTCATCGCAGCCGACCAAAAGATTGCGTTCTAGCGAGAGTCAACTGCTGTGCTGCTGGTACCAGTTCCACCGTGCATTCAAGTGAATGGAAAGACTCTTTGGCCTTGATATCCGGTATTCATGTCCCATCCTTAAAGGCCATGGAGGGCCGCACCCCGCCGCTGGGGCGGGGTGCGGCGGCTGGGAGGTTGCTCCGGCCGTCGGCTTGCCCGTGCTTCCAGTACCAGAAGACCTCGAACTGATCGCCCAGGGGCTTTCCAATCCGGAGATAGCCCTGAAGCACTTCCTTTCGGAGGCCACGGTGGCGGCAGAGCCCGGAGGACGCCCTCAAAAGGCGGGCACAACGGCACGCAACAGGACTGGGTCCGCGGCAGTCAAGCCGCACCGCCGCGTACCAGCGACGACGAACAGCAGATCCAATCAGAACCCGGCACCCCCTGTAGCGGGCTCGATGCAAGGACCTGCGGATCCCTGCGGGACCCCTATTGTGGTGAAGGATCCGCAGAGGCGCAAGGTTGACTGTCACTGCAGAGCGCGCGGTTCCGAGTGGACCTGATAAAAAGATTCTCCGACACATACAAGATGTCTTGTGAGGTGTCGGTGACGACCGCTATGTCGGCGGCAGCGAACCAGGCCGCTTCCAGCACCTCCGTTATTGCATGGGCCCTTTGGTGATTTCCTTGTATCGACACGATCAGTTCCCCCATGGATGAGACCGGCAGCAGACCGCTGTGCCCGGACTGGGCACAGTCACCGCGACACGCCCCGCGCGGCCCGCTGCGGGCCGGCCCAGTGGGCAGCGGCCCTGATGGTGAACACGGCTGTTCCGCTCACCGGCGCTGGCCGGTGGAGCCGGACGCGGTCGCCGCGGCTGCGCTCTGAATGTCGGTGCCGCGGTTCGTCAACAGTGGAGTCGGCTCAGTGCCGGGGCCCGAGACAAACCCGTTGTTGAAGGCGGGGGTGTCTGACGGCAGAGGCACGCTACCGGCCGGCGCTGGAAGGTTTCCAGTGGTCACGGGGGCAGGGTTGGCCAGAGTCGGTACAGGTGTCGGCGCGGCAGGCGTCGGGACCGGAGCGGGCGTCGGGACCGGGACGGGGGTTGTTTCGGTGGGGACCGGGACGGGGGTGGTTTCGGTGGGGGTGGGGACGGGCTGGCAGTTGGAGGTCAGGAAGGTGTTGGTGTCCAAGGTGACTTCGCCGTTGCGGGCCAGTGCTCTGCCTTCGACCACGGTTCCGGTGGTGACCGCTATCGAGGTCAGGGCCAGGATGCTGCCCTTGAAGGAGGATTCCGTACCCAGTGTTGCGGAACTGCCCACCTGCCAGAACACGTTGCAGGCCTGGGCTCCGCCGATAAGGCTGACGCTGCTCGCACTGGCGGTGATCAAGGTCGAGGAAGCTTGAAAAATGAAGACGGCATTGGGATCTCCTGCCGCATCCAGGGTCAGGGTGCCGCTGAGGGCGATGGGGCCGGTCGAGTTGTAGACCCCGGCGCCGAGGGTCTGCCCCACCAGATCGCCCGCGACGCTGGCCGTTGGTGCCCGACCGGCGGCATCGTTATACCCGATGACCAGGTCCGCCTGCGCCTGGAGCGCTTCGGCGTTGCCCGCATTGACCGCTCCGGTGGCGACTCCAGGCGGGAAGCCGGTGATCGCGGTGCCCGGGCTGACGCCCAGGTTGGCGTTGAGCAGGGTCGGGCCCGTGTTGGTGACGGTCTGGCCACCGAGCACGGAATAACCGCCTGCGGTCCCCAGTCCGACGGGTGCTTCCGCCGCGAAGGCGTCCGGAGGTCCGGTCAAGGTGCCCAGGAGAGCCAGGATCACGGCTCCGGAGGCCGCGGTGAGGGATGCGGCGGCGGTCCACCGCGGGAGTGTGCTTGATGCGGCGGCTCTGCGGGCGCTTGGATTCTTCATGGTGATGCCTTTCAAACGGAAGGCGCCCCAGGGCGTGATACTCCTGCTGAGTTTCCAGAGAATGATCCCGAGCCAGGTCACAATCGCAAATGGGATAGTGCGGCACCGTGCGAGGGAGACAGGTCGCGGGGCCTGCGCTCAGGGTAGACCCGCAGTACGGGTGAAAACGGGAAAAGAGAAAAGGGAAAGGGGTGGACTATTGCGCGGAAGGCGCGTTAGAACGCGTGCACGCGCCGCTGCGTCTGGCCGCCTAATTCCACCTCTCCCCACACCGGCCGCCCGGCCCGCTGCTTATCGCGCAGGGCCTTTCGCCGTATCAGCGCAGGATTGGCGCAGGTTAAACCTCCGAGCGCAGGATTGGAGCAGGATGCCCTCCCAATCGGTGGGAAGGGTACTGACGATGTTACGTTCGCTCCACCGGTAGGAGTTCGCTCCAGCCGCGTCGTTTGGCACATAAGCCGCAGACGGAGCGGATTCTTTATCCGGAACATCCATGATGTTTCCACTCTCCATCAAAGGTCTCATGCCATGCGTACCATCTCCCGCATCTCACTTAGCGTCACCGCCTCCGCCGTCCTCGTCGGGTCCCTCGCCCTCCCGGCGTCCGCGGCCGACACCACCGCCACCGTGCAGGTGACCGCAGGGGGGCTCGGCATTTCCGCCCCGGCCGGGGCGGGGCTTTCCGCCCTTGCGCCGGGTGGCACCGCATCGGCAACCGTTGCCGGTGTCACGGTGACCGACGAACGTGCCGGCACGATCGGCTGGAACGCCGCGGTCATCATGACCAACTTCACCGGCACCACCAACACGAACGTCATCCCGGCAACCGCGGCCAGCTATGCACCGGGCGCTGCGGTCAGCACGGGAACGGCCACCGTGGCTGCGACGTCCCAAACCGGCCTGTCCACGGCCAAGGCGGTCCAGACGGCAACCGGTGTGGTCGGAAACAACACCGCCACCTGGGACGCCACCCTTAGTGTCACCGCGCCGGCCAACGCGCTGGCCGACACCTACACGGCAGTCCTGACCCACTCGTTCCTGTAGGGCCAGACTGCAAACCGATCCGCTCGGGCCCTGCATCTCCGCAGGTCCCCTGCGGGTCGCCGCTTCCCTCCACCAAGACGAGGTCCCGTACGTGCGCTTCCTGATCACCGTTTCCTTGTTTCTGCTGTTGGCGTTTCTTCCGGCGCTGCCGGCTGCGGCTTCAACCGCCGGCACTACCGCAACACCCCAGGCCGAAGCCGACCTAACGTTGCGGCTGCTCGATATTCCAGCCGACACCCAGGACGACCCCAGGGCGCGCAGCTACATCATTGACCGGTTGCCGCCCGGCGCGCAGATCGAACGCCGGATCCACTTGGAAAACAACACGCCAACCGCACAGATCATCCGCCTCTACGCGGGGGCAGCGCGCATCGACGGCGGCCTCTTCGTCGGTGAGGATGCCGGAGTCCGCAACGAGCTGAGCACCTGGACAACCCTGGCCGATCCGGAGGTCACCCTCGAATCCGGGCAGTCGCGGGAAGTCCTCACCACCATCGCGGTTCCCGTCGACGCGCCCGAAGGCGAGCAGTACGGGGCCGTCTGGGCCGAGATGCGCAGCCCCGCCGATGAAGGAGGCGTCGTACAGGCCAACCGGGTCGGCATCCGCATTTACCTTTCCGTCGGGCCGGGCAACGGTCCGCCGGCGGATTTCGCGATCGGTTCCCTCACCACGTCCCGGGACGAGGAAGGCCGCCCGCAGCTTGGCGGCCTGGTCACTAACACCGGTGGCCGCGCCCTGGACGTCAGTGGGAGTCTCAGCCTGACCGAAGGACCTGGAGCCTTGTCCGCGGGCCCGTTCGCCGTTCAAAGCGCGACTACCATTGCCCCGGGCACAACCCACGAGGTCACGTTCATTCTGCCCAAGGACCTTCCCAACGGGCCCTGGATTGCCGGCCTCAAACTCACCAGCGGTCTGCTGGAACGCGAAGCCTCTACCCCGGTGACCTTCCCGGAGGCGGGCGCTGGAGAAACGATCACCCCGCCGCAGGCCGGAACCAATCCGTGGATTCCCCACCCCGTCCTGGCAGCGGTTCTACTCCTCGCCCTCGCCGGGACAGCACTGCTGATCCGGCGCAGGAAAAGACAGCCCCACCGGCGGCACTAACAGCACCAATGACATCAACAGCACAACCGGGCCCCGTGCCGCCGGGCACGGAGTCCGGGGCGGGAAGTCCGTCCGAAGTGTCGGCGGGCGGCATGGGGGTACGGTCATGTGTGTAGTGTCTGGCGTCCCTGCCGCTCCAGCCTTACCGGAAGGAACAATGAAATTGGTACCGGGTGAAAGCGCGACCGAGGAAAAGAGTTCCATTGACGTGCTGACCGCGGCCCGGTCAGCGGCGGCCGATATCGCGCTGATCACCGATGCCGGGCAGGCAATCACGCATGTGTCCACTTCCTTTACTGCCATGACCGGGTATGAGCCGGCTGACCTTCTGGGCAGGAACTGCCGGGTGATGCAGGGTCCGGGCACCGATCCGGAGACGAAACGTCAGATGAGGGACCTCCTGGCCTCAAAAGAAGTTTTTGAAGGACAGGTCCTGAACTACCGCAAAGACGGGTCCGCGTTCTGGACAGCCCTGAGAATCGTTCCGGTGCGGGCCGGGACCGGCACCGAAGTTACCCATTTCGTCAGTGTCCAGCGCGACATCAGCAACAAAGTCGCGCTGTTGAAGCAGCTGCAGGATCAGGCTCTGCACGATCCGGTGACGGGCCTTCCCAACCGGACCGCGGCCGAGCAGGCCATCGATGAAGCTGTCCGGATGTCCTATGGCCAGGAGGCGACGGCGGCGATCGGCCTGATCGATCTGGATGATTTCCGCCTCATCAACAACACCTACGGGCATGCCGCCGGTGATGCGGTCCTTCGGCAGTGGTCGACCCGGGTGCTCTCACGGCTGCGTGAGGGCGACATGCTGGCCCGGATGGGCGGGGATGAATTCATCCTGATCCTCAAAAACATTGTCCGGGACACCGTGGATGAGGACCTTCCAGAAGTACTGAACCGGCTTCACGGGGCAGTGGAGGAACCCTTCCAGGTAGCCGGGCAGCAGGTCCACATCGGCATGAGCATGGGAATCGCACTGGTTCCCCAGGACGGGACCGACAGCCGGTCGATCCTGCTCAGCGCCGACGAGGCCCTCTACCGGGTCAAGGGACGGGAGGACGGCAACCTGACCACCTGGTGGGAGGCCGCCGAACACCTCCTACCCCCTTTGGGTGCGGGCCCACGGGCATCCACCGGTTACGCGGACCGGGTGGGGCCGGTGGACTACCGCAGCGCTCTGGCAAGCGGAAGCGTTCTGGTTTACCTTCAGCCCGTGGTGGATCTCCGCGACGGATCCGTGGACTACTTCGAAGCCCTGGCGCGGTTGAGGCTGGCCGGAGGGCATATCGCCTCTCCAGAGGAATTCCTGCCCCATCTCGATGCCGATGATCAGCGGGAGCTGTTCACCGTGGTCCTCGATCGCGCGTTGGAGGTCGTTGCCGCCTGGGACCAGGAAGGCCGCTATCTCGGCGTGTCAGTTAACCTGCCCCCGGAAATCCTGCACGACCGCACCATACCCCAACTCATCGGGGACGCTCTGAGCGCCCACGCTCTGCTGCCCGGCCGGCTCGGCCTGGAACTGCTGGAATCTCCCGACATCGACTTGGAAACCCAGCGGGTAGCGCTGCAGGAACTCTCCGCCCTGGGAGTCGGCCTGGCCATGGACGACCTCGGATCCGGACACAGCAGCCTGCAGCGCCTGTCCTCGTTTCCGTTCAGCACCATCAAACTCGACCGGGGATTGTTCCTCCATGTGTCGGACAAACCCCTAGAGACGCTCAGCATCATGGCGACACTCATGCAGATGGGCCGGGACCTCGGATTAAGTGTCGTGATCGAAGGACTGGAAGATGACAGCCTGACCGAGGCTGCGATCATCCTTGGAGCGCCCCTAGGCCAGGGCTACTACTTCGCGAAACCCCTGGCGCCGCAGGACTGCCTCCGATGGATTGACTCGTTCACCTTCGAACTGCACCTGTCCCCGATACAAACCTCCCTTGGCGCCCTGGCCTATCACTGGCAGTTTGCCCGGCTGGCCGCACCGCACCCGTTGGAACTGCAGCGCTGCCCACTGACCAGGTTCATCGATGACACCGGTGCCGCTGCTGAGGTGAAAGCCTGGCACGCACTTCAACACTCCCAGACGGGAATGCACCCGGCGTCCAGTCGGCTCCTCATCGACTGGCTCACCCACCGCATCCGCACACCACAGCCTTGATGAAGCAGCACCCCTGATACGAGAAGCGCCCGGTACGGCCGGAACGGCAGACAGCAGATACCGTCATGAGCGATTCAGTGACCGCACCTGCCTCAAGTAGGTACCGCAACCCGCAAACCTGGTTAGGAGACACGCTCCAGTTCGGCCGGGCTCTCTGATTCGGTGTCCTGCAGGAGCCGTGAGGTGAACCGGGCCAGCCGGTTGCCCTGGTGGCGGGCAGCAGCCTTTACGGCCTCGGGCATCATCACTGTGCCGTCACCGGAGGGATAGGACACACCATAGGGGTTTCCGCCAGCCGCAAAAGTCACTGACTCGGTATTGCCGGGGGGAACGATGATTGCCCCCCAGTGGTAGAAGACGTTGTTGAGCGACAGGAGGGTGGCTTCCGATCCGCCGTGCACGTTCTGGGTCGAGGTGAACGCGGTGGCGGTTTTGTCCGCCAGTTTCCCGGCCGCCCAGAGGGGGCCGGTCTGATCGATGAACTGCTTCAGCTGCGAGGAGGGCAGCCCGAACCTGGTCGGAGTGCCCAGGGCCACGCCGTCGGCCCATTCGAGGTCCTCGTTGGTGGCTTCCGGGACGGAGTGCTTGGTCGCCTCGTGGTGTTCGTTCCAGGCGTTCTGCCCGCGGATGACCTCCTCCGGCGCTAGTTCGGGTACCCGGCGCAGACGTACTTCAGCGCCTGCCTCGCGTGCACCTTCAGCGACGGCTTCGGCCAGTGCGTGCACATGACCAGTGGAACTGTAGTAAATCACGGCAATATTCGTCATGTGATTTCTCCTCGATGGTGGGAACTGATGGATACTTCGTTCTGAATCAGTGGTACTGACACTACCATCATATAGATACTTTGCGAAATGTCTATATAAGTTGTGCTGTAGCTGCTCCACAGGCTCGTCGACCTGTGTGCCGACGCGCCGGTTACGGATTAGTTGCACGATGGACTGCTGCGTGCCCGTCCGATCCCAGGTAGTCATAGTCGCTTGGGATGGGCCCCTGGTTTCACGGGCATCGTGGGTTCGTCGGATCATTCCGCCTGCCCGCAGCAGCTCGCTGTGTTCAAGTGATAGAGCTTTTGCGGTTCGCTGTTCCGAACAGCACCGCGCCGAGCAGCAGGGCGGCAGCTCCGACGGTGTAGACGAGCTCGATACTGCCAGAGTCGACGAGGATTCCTCCGACCCCGGCTGCGGACGCGATGGCCACCTGGAATCCGATGAAGATGAGGGTGCCTCCTGCTTCCAGGCGGTTAGGCATCCGGTGACCTACCCAGGTGTTCATCACGAGCAGCCAGGATGAGAAGAAGAAGCCCCAGAGCAGCGCCACAACGCCGATCGCGATGATTGAGTCCGAGAACAGGATCGTTGCGAGCACAGCGGCGGCGATCACGGTGGGGGTGAACACGGCGAAGAACGCGAACGCCCGATCGATGAGCATCCCGATCACGAAGTTTCCCACAAGTCCGCCGATGCCGAACACGGCGAGCAGCACCACGATCGCTGCGGCGTCGATGTCGGGGATACGCTCGAGTGCGAGCCGGATGTAGGTGTAGGCGAAGAAGTGCCCGAGCACGACCGCGATGTGTCCGAACATTCCCAGGCCGATGCCGGGCTGCCGGAGGGTGCTGATGATCAGGCGCAGGCTGGACGCCTGCTCGGCCGGGACGGTCGGTAGGAAGATGCGCAGAGCTACCGCGAGCATGATCATCAGCACGCCGGCGATGGCGAACACTGCATGCCAGTTGACGATCTCGCTGAGCATGACCCCCAACGGCACACCGGCGACCGTAGCCAGCGAGACGCCCGCGGATGTGAACATGACCCCTCTGCCAAGGTGCTGGGGCCCTGCAAGGCGCGCGGCGACGGTGATCGACATCGCCCAGAAGGCACTAAGCGCAGCGCCCAGCAGGAACCGGGCCGCCAGCACGATCAGCAGGTTCGGTGCGATAGCGACGATGAGGTTCGAAGCCGCCGCAGCGAGTGCCATCCAAATCAGCAGCGACCTGCGGTCAAGCTTCGGGAACAGGATGCTCACGGCCGGCGCGACGATCAGCCCGGCGAGGGCTGTCACAGTGACGGTCTGGCCGGCCTGTCCAGGGGTGACGCCGAGCGTGTCGGCCATTTCAGTGAGCACGCCGTTCGGGAGGAACTCGGCCGTGACGAGCAGGAAACCCATCAGCATCAGCACGACCAGTCCGCCATAGCGGATGCTGCGAGTGGGCGTCGTCGACGGGACGGGGACAGTCGTCGTCATGGGGTACTTTCAGTTCGTGTACGTGCCGGCGTTGATTTCATCGATGAGCGTCGGACGGGTCGGGGTCCATCCGAGTTCGCGGGCGGCCCGGCCGGTCGCCTGCTGGCTGAGGAGGAGCGCTTCGCCGAAAGCCCCGAGGCGGGCGGTGGTCTCAGCTGCGGTTTCCGGAGCGACGCGTCCGCCGAGTCCGCGTACGCGGCTGGCTGCTTCTCCGAGTTCCCGGGCGGTGGGGTTGTGGCCGTTTACGCCCAGGTACGTGGAGCCGTGGGGCGCTTTTTCCAAGGCAAGAATGTAGAGGGCCGCGAGGTCGTCGACGTGGACCGTGGTCCAATGCTGATTTCCCTCTCCGAGAAGGATGAGCGCCGGACCGTCACCCTCGGTGATCTCGGCGCGGGTGACCAGGTTGGGGATGCCGTGTCCGTAGCCGTAGGCGACGCCCGGCTCGATGAGGATCGATCGGATCCCGGGGGCCTGAAGCGTGGGAATGTCGATGGCATCACGCCAGGCCACGAAGCTGGGGGCACGCCGAGGGGAGGCTTCGGTGATGTCCTCACCCTGGCCGTACACCAAGATGCCGCCGGTACGGATGAAGGGCTTGCCGGTGTCTCCGAGGCCGGCGATGACGGCGTCGGTGAGGGCGCGTTCTGCGGCCGCTTTGTGCTCGTCACCGGTAGTGGCCGTGTGAATGACGGCGTCGACCTTCTGTGCAAGAGCGGTGATGAAGCCCGCATCACGCATGTCGCCAACGACGGCGTCCACGTCCGAACCACGTAGGCGGTCGGCGGCGTCCTCGGTGCGGACGAGGGCGGCGACGGAGTGGCCACCCTGAAGGAGGGCCTTGAGGACGGCGGAGCCGATGTAGCCGGTCGCTCCGGTAAGCAGGACGTGCATGGTGTTCCTTTCAATCAGCAGCACCGTGGCTGCGGTGTAGTAGGGAGGGATGGCAGCGGGGCTGTCCCTCTCTCGGGTGCGCTGGCCTCAGGGGCGCTCGATCACGGCGGTGGCCTGTATCTCGATGCGCAGACCGGAGAGGACGAAGTCGATTCCTCCGAGAATGGCGGTCGGCGCGAAGTTCTCGTCCATGAGTTCGTGGCAGATGTCGATGAATTCGAACGCATCGCGGGCATCGGCCAGGTAGACGGTCAGATTGACGATGTTGGCCAGGTTCGTGCCGGCGGCCTCCAGAGCCAGTCCGACGTTGCGCAGGGCCTGCCGGGCCTGGGCGCCGAACTCGGGCGAAACGATGTTGTAGTCCTTATCAACCCCGGTCTGCCCGGCGACGAACGCGAAATCGCCGGCCGTGACGCACTGCAGGTAGGCGTACTTGCGGGAGTCGCCGAGCCCAGGGACCTCGATGTTGGTTTTAGTGATCATGACCGTGCTCCAGTTCTTCGGTTGTGAACGTCTCAGCGGACAGCGGCCGGTTCGGCCAGGAGCGTCTCGGTGACGTAGGCCCGGGCCTTCACGAGTGCCTGCTCACGCTCCTCGTCGCTGAGGCGTGCAGGCGCATGAGTGACGAAGGGCTGCACCACGTCGTACCCGACGAACTCGAACATCCCGCGGCGGACGTGGTAGAGGAAGTCATCGAGCCCGCCGTAGCCGCCGGGCGCGGAGGCCGCGCCGGGCGCGAAGGATG
>NZ_WPNY01000016.1 GCF_009828595.1 Arthrobacter zhaoguopingii | reverse complement strand
TCGTCGAACCGGTCCCATCAGCGGCGGAGAGATCCACGTCAAAACGCGAAACCACCTCCGAGGCCGAGGGCACCAAAAACACATCAGCATAGGTCAGGTCGGTGGACGGATCATTGATGAATCGCATGACTTCCAATCTGGGGGAGGGCCCGCTGTACCGCCGATGTATCTTCCGGCCAGGGCCCAAGTTTTATACTTTGCGGTCAAAATAACGACGGGATGAAAATTCTATTCCCGGGTTGCTGCGGTACCGGCACGCGAGCATCGGTGACCAGGCCTTGGACGAGGCCGACCGGATGTTCCACTGGGACCGGTCCGGCCCGCGCCCAGCCGACCACCCCAACCTCACCGATCTCGGGTGGGGGGGGGTCAGTCGTCACTGCGGGCAGGTGCTCCCGCCAGGATCAACGACTGTATGGCGCGGAGTTCCTCGTTCGACGGCACGCGCTGCGGCTTCTGCTCGAGGTGGTACCCGTCCCCGGCGCTGCGGGGGAAAACATGCAGGTGCGTGTGGAAGACAGTCTGGCCCGCAGCCTGCCCATTGGACATCAACAGGTTGAACCCCTCGAAGCGCGGCAGGGTGTGCGAGAGGTTGTGGGCAACATCGTGGGCAAGATCGGCGACCGCCGCCCGGTCCTCGGCCGGCATATCGAGGAAGTTTTCCGAATGGTGCTTCGGTATTACCAGCGTATGGCCGTCGCTGATGGGATGCCTGTCCAGGAAGGCAAGCGCCCTTGGATTCTCACCGACCACCAGGGCGTCGAGCCGGCCCTCGCCAATGGCGCAGAAAACGCATTCCTCGCTCATAGCTCCCGAGGGTAGACCTCTCGGTGCCGCCCGGCCAGAACCTGGAGCATGCCTGTTTCTGCCGAAGGCCATGGGGACGCCGGCCGCTGGGCCGTGCGCCCCCATGGCTCTTCCCGATCAGGCCAGGGAATCGGCTACCAGATTGGTCAGGTCCACCATCCGGTTGGAAAAGCCCCACTCGTTGTCGTACCAGGCAACAACCTTCACCTGGTTGCCGATGACTTTGGTGAGCCCGGCGTCGAAGATCGACGAGGAGGGATCTCCCACGATGTCCGAGGAGACAATCGGATCCTCGGTGTACGTCAGATAGCCCTTTACCGGACCCGACTCGGCAGCAGCCTTATAGGCCGCGTTGACCTCCTCGGCCGTGACTTCGCGGCTGATCGTCGCGGTGAGGTCGGTGGCGGAGCCAACTGGTACGGGGACGCGCATCGCGTAGCCATCGATCTTGCCCTTGAGTTCGGGCATGACGACGCCGATGGCCTTCGCCGCGCCGGTGGAGGTCGGGACGATGTTGATGGCCGCGGCGCGTGCCCGGCGAAGATCCCGGTGCGGTCCGTCCTGCAGGTTCTGGTCCGCGGTGTAGGCATGGATCGTCGTCATCAGCGCCTTTTCAATGCCGAACGCCTCATGCAGGACCCGGGCCAGGGTGCCGACCGAGTTCGTGGTGCAGGAAGCATTGGAGATGATGTGGTGCCTGGCCGGATCGTAGTCGCCTTCGTTGACTCCCAGCAGCAGGGTCACGTCCTCATCGGTGGCAGGAGCGGAGATGATGACCTTCTTCGCGCCGGCGCTCAGGTGCTTGCCGGCGTCCGCGCCCTTGGTGAAGAAGCCGGTCGATTCGATGACGATATCGACGCCCAGCTCGGCCCAGGGCAGCGCCGCCGGATCCTTTTCCGCAAAGGTGCGCACGGTGTGCCCGCCGACGATGAGATTACCCCCGCTCACCTCCACCGGGACGGGAAGTTTACCGACGACGGAGTCGTAGCGCAGCAGGTGGGCCAGTGTCCCGGCGTCGGTGAGGTCATTGACGGCGACGATCTCGAAGGGGGCGCCCTGCTCCAGGGCGGCCCTGAAATAGCTGCGTCCGATGCGTCCAAATCCATTGATTGCTACACGGGTGGTCATTGTGGTTCTCCTCAGGAGATTGGGGATATTGATCGGCGCCCCACCCATCGGCGAAGCGTCAGTAAAGGTCCGCTAGCGTGCGGCCGCTGTCCACCGGAACCCGTGGAGGGGGTCGGTGCCTTGTCCCCTCAGGAAAGGATCGCATGTCCCCCGTCCCCGGCGAAGGGACCGCGGACCGCTCGAGCCCGGGGCGGCACGCTTCCCTGCGCCGGTGGAACCGGAAATGCCGATGGCCCCGCCCCGAGGGGAGGAGCCGCCGGCGCCGGTATCTAGGAGACGGTGGCGGAGGTGACGACCGGGAAGTCGATGTCGACGTCGGCGGTCTTGTTGAAGAAGTTGGTGAAGACGTTCAGCGCGATGTTGGCCACGATCTCGCCCATTTCCTCATCCGAAACTCCGGCGGTCCGGACGTCGGCGATGTCCTGCTCGGATACGGATCCGCGGCTCTCGAGAACCGCGGCGGCGAACTTGAGGATGGCGTCGGACTTGGCATCCGCAGCGGTGCCGCGGCGTGCGTCCTGGACGTCCTGCTCCGTGAGTCCCACGCGGGGTGCGGTGAAGGTGTGGGCCGAGAGGCAGTAGTCGCACCCGTTGGCCTGGGCGAGGTTGAGGGCCAGGCGCTCCTGGGTCTTTCGGCCGAGGACGCCGCCGGCCAGGGCGCCGGACAGTGCCAGATACCCCTTCAGGGTTGCCGGGCTGTTCGCCATGGCCTTGGTCATGTTGGGTACGGCACCCATCCCCTTCTTCACCTGGGTCAGGAGCTCCTGTGCGGCACCTGAGGCCTGGTCCAGTTCAATGAGCGGCATGCGGGTCATGGTTCCTCCAGATTTGTAACGCTAGAACTTGTTTCTTGGCGTGAGAATAATCCTACTCTTAATTCTCACGGATCCAAATCGAACTAGACGTTAGAACTGGAATCCGGTCCGTCCGGCCGCTCAATCGGCTGCGGAGCGGCCGGCAGGAACCGACGGAGGCACTGTGGCATGGTGAAGGACCGCCCGGTCACCTGGGACCCGCGGTCGGGTCGGCGGCTTCGACGGGCGGGGGCGCCGGCGGGTGACGCCGTGGGGGGCGGACCGGGCCGGGTCAGTGATGCGGCGGGTGGGCCTTAGGCCGGCACCTCTCCTAGCACGGGAAGAACCTTGATCGAGGTCAACGCGACGGCCGTGAGTTCGGTCCGGCTGACGCCGGCGCCGCCCAGGACCTCCATGCCGCGGGTCAGGGCCACAAAGAAGGATGCCAGCGCTGTGGCATCGGCGGCCTCGTCGACCTCTCCGCCGTCCTGCGCGTCAATGATGCATTGGCGGTAGATCCCCTCGAGATCGCGGAAGCCCTGGAGGGCAGTTTGGGTGACGTCGGCGTCCCGGCCGGCCAGTTCCACTGTGGCTTTGGTGAAAAGCACGCCCTTGTCGCCGCCATCGCTGAGGGTGATTGCCAGTTTGATCAGATGGCCGCGGATCCGTTCCAGCGGCGTGGCAGTCGAGTCGCCCAGTTCCTCGTCCAGGGCCGCGACGGCGTCCGCGGTGTCGGAGCTCAGTGCCCGCAGGAAGAGCTCCCGCTTGCCGCCGAACGCGTTGTACAGGCTCTGCTTGCCCAGGCCTGTCGCTCCAACCAGATCCTCGAGGGTGGTGCCTCCGTAGCCGTGGTCGGAGAAGGCCTTGCCCGCGGAGTGGACGACATCGGTTTCGAGGAATTTACGCGGTCTGCCCATGGAGTGAGCCTATCGTTTGTTGACCAGCCGGCCCAGTACCACGGCTGTAACTCGCTGGGTGGCGGGACTCCGGGTCCGGGCCACGCTGCCGGGTCACCTGCGGGCAGGGGGACCGTTCCAGTGGTCTTAAAGCAGGGCCATCCCGTGCTGTCTCTTGCGTCCCCGCTGGGGAAGGATTCAAATGGTGCGATGAGTGAAAAAACCGGCACGGCGACACCGAGTGAGCACGTCGGACTGAAGCGGGCCGTCGGTGCCCCGTTGCTGTTCGCGTTCATCGTGGGGGATACCCTCGGGGCGGGCATCTACACCCTCGTGGGTTCCATGTCCGCCGACGTCGGGGGCGTGATCTGGCTGCCGCTGCTCATCGCGCTGGTCGTGGCGCTCCTCACAGCGGGGACCTATGCGGAGCTCATCACCAAGTATCCGCACGCCGGCGGAGCCGCACGGTACGCCGAGCGTGCCTTCAAAGTTCCCTATGTATCCTTTCTCGTCGGATTCCTGATGATGGCCTCGGGCATCACCACGGCTGCAGCCCTGGCGAACGCCTTCGCGGGCGACTATCTGGCGGCGCTCATCGACGTGCCGGCGCGCCCGGCGGCGGTGGTCTTCATCATCCTGCTGACGCTGATCAACCTCCGCGGCGTCCGTGAATCGCTCGGCGCGAACCTCATCGCGTCAATCATCGAGGTGACCGGCCTCGTGCTCGTCATCGTGGTTGCCGCCATCGTGCTCGGTAGAGGTGACGGGGAACCGGCCCGGCTGCTCGAATTCGCCCCGGATGTGTCGCCACTGGGCGGCGCCTTCGCGGCGTCCGTCATTGCGTTCTTCTCCTTCCTTGGCTTCGAGGCAGCCGCCAACATGGCCGAGGAGGTGCGCGACCCCTCCAAGGCCTACCCGCGGGCCCTCTTCGGAGCCATCGGCACCGCGGCGGTCGTCTACCTCCTGATCGCACTCGGTGCCGTGATCGTCCTGCCTCCGGCCGAACTGGCCGACTCCACCGGTCCGCTGCTCGACGTGGTGCGGGCCAGCGGCGTCGGGATCCCGCTCTGGCTGTTCAGCCTGATCGCCCTGGTCGCCATCGCCAACGGCACCCTGCTGTTCATGGTCATGGCCAGCCGGGTCGGCTACGGCCTCTCGGAAGCGAAGCTTCTTCCCGATGCGTTCTGCCGGGTGCTGCCGAACCGGCGCACGCCCTTTGTCTCGATCATCGTCGTCGCCGTCCTGACGATCATTTTGACCCTCGTCGGAAACGTCAACTCACTGGCGGAGACCACCGTGCTGCTGCTGCTCCTGGTGTTCCTGTCGGCCAATGTCAGCGTGCTTGTGCTCAAGAAGGACAAGGTGGAGCACGCCCACTTCTCGGTTCCCCGGATCGTGCCGATCCTCGCGATGATCGCCAGCATTGTGCTGCTGGCCCAGCAGTCCGGGATCATCTGGCTCGGTGCCATCGCCTACGTGGTGGTCGGATCGCTGCTCTACCTGCTCGCCCGCGCCGGCCGCAAACGGGAGGAGCGCGTCTCGGCCTCGGTGTAGCGCCGCCCGCCGGCATACCGGGTTCGCCGCAGTGCCGGGCAGCCGGATTCCGGTACCTCCCACCATGCCGCTCGACGGTTGTACCTTTACCTGTGCTGGGAGCTGCGTTTTTCGGCGCCCATGCTGATCAGGAAACCGTCGGGGTCTTTGATGCTGGCAACCCGCTCGCCCCACGGCATGTCGGCGGGCCCCCTCACCGCCTGGCCGCCGGCTCGAAGGGCCTGCTCGTAGGCAGAATCGGCGTCATCGACGTAGAACCAGAGTGCTATCCGGTCGGCGGCGGCGGTGGGCACCTCGTCGGCTGCGATCGCGACGGTGGCTCCTCCGACGCGGAGGGAGACGAAGACGTCGTTTCCATCGGGCCCGGGGTACCCGTATGTGCGCTCGGCGTCGAATGCTGACTCGTAGAAGCTCACGAGTCGCTCAAGGTCCTGGGTTGAAAGGATGGGGAATCCGCCGCGCACCGCCATGCGGAAAGTCTAGGACGCTCCGTTGGGCGGTGGCGATGCCGCCGCCGGCAGAAATTCAGCGGAGGCTCATCAATGTCCAGGTCGTTCGGTGCCGCTGATCACCCGGTCGCGGCCGGCAAGCACACCGGTTCCGGCGAGCACAGCCATGACGCCCGCGGTGGCCAGGAGCGGAAGCGTCCACTCTCCGCTCACATCACGGAGGCCGCCGAAGATCACCGGGCCCGCCGCTCCCAGACCGTAGCCGAAGGATTGCGCCATGCCGGACAACGAGGCTGCCTGCGGGTAGTTCACGGTGCGGAGGCTGAAGAGGGACAGGGCGATGACGATCAGGCCCCCGCATCCGATTGCGCCCAGAATGACCCACAGCAGGATGAGCCCCGGCGCCAGCGCGAGCCCGAGGAAGGTCACGACCATGAGCGCGCTGGTGGAGAAGGCTACGAGCCGCTGATCCGGTCCCCGGTGCAGGATCCGTCCGGTGGCGAGGCTGGCGAACACGCTGACCAGCAGGAAAACGGAAAGGTGGATACCCGCCGTGGTGGCGGGGACGCCCCGGCTTTGTTCGATGGTGGGAAGCCAGGCCATCAGGACGTAGAAGGCGATCGATTGCAGTCCCATGAAGACCGTCACCTGCCAGCCCAGGGCCGAAGCCCAGGGCGAGCGGAAACGGGCCTGCGGCGCGGTGGCGTGCGCGGCGGCTGCCCCGTGCCGGCGCAGCCACGGCAGGAGCACCGCCAGGGCGATGAGGGCCAGCCCCACCCAGATTCCGAGGGCGAGCCGCCACCCCGCCGGGGACGTCTGCGCCACCGGAACGACGACGGCCGCCCCGACCGCGGCGAAGGCGGCCTGGGTGGCGGTGTAGCTTCCGGTGACCTGGCTGACCCTCCGTGGGAAGTCCCGCTTCACGAGGGATGGCACGAGGACATTGAGGAACGCGATGGCCAGGCCGATCAGGGCGGTGCCTCCCCAGATGAAGCCGGGCACGGGCAGGGAGCGGAGCACGATGCCCGCGGCGAGGAGCAGCAGGGATACCCACAGCGCCCGGTCCAGGCCCAGACGGGCGGCGAAGCCGGGCGCCACGGGTGAGAAGACGGCGAAAGCGATCAGGGGAAGGCCCGTAAGGAATCCCGCTGCGGCACTCGAGAGCTCAAGGTCTGCGCTGATGTTCCCGAGAACCGGTCCCACGCTGACGAAGGACACCCGAAGGTTGACTGCGATGAGCAGGACGCCGATGAAGGCGAAGCCGAACCTGGCGGTGCGGTCTGGTGTGTTCCGGGCAGCAGCGGGCATCGGGTGATCTTCCATCCTTCGGGAGACGACGAGCGCTCGTGCGCCATGCGGTCCCGTCTTTGCCGGGGCAGGATCGGTTCGGGCCCGGACTTTCAAACTGCCGACAACTTACCGCATCTCGAGGTGTGAAACGCCCAATCCTGCACTCGCCGAAGAGCGGTTGTTCTCCTCCTGGACGCGTTGAGGAGTGGGGGCGCCCCGAGGCAGTGTCTGGCCGCGCCCGCCTGGAGCGTCGGCTAGACTCCTGAACCGGGCTGCCTCCGCAGGATGTTCAATCCGAAGTTGTGCGATGGTGCGATCATCCCGGCCCATTGGCGAGCGGGTTCAGTGAGGAGCGGTTGAGGATGAGAATGACGGTCGTCGGCGGAGGCTCGACCTACACGCCCGAACTGATCGACGGCATATCCCGGCTTCGGGACTCGCTGTTGATCGACGAAGTGGTGCTGACCGATCCCGCCGCCGAACGGCTGGAACTGGTTGCCGGTTTGGCCCGGCGGATTCTCGCCCGAGGTGGCCACCCCGCGAAGCTAATCGCGACCACCGATCTCGATGCCGCCGTGACGGATTCCGACGTGGTCCTGATCCAGCTGCGCGTCGGAGGGCAGGCGGCCCGGATCGGCGACGAGACCTGGCCCCTTGACTGCGGCTGCCTCGGACAGGAAACCACGGGAGCCGGAGGCCTCGCGAAGGCGCTGCGCACGGTTCCCGTGGTGCTCGATGTCGCGGACAGGGTGCGCCGGCTTGCCGCACCGGGTGCATGGATCGTCGATTTCACCAACCCTGTGGGCATCGTGACGCGCGCCCTGCTCGACGCGGGCCACCGCGCCGTTGGCCTCTGCAACGTGGCCATCGGCCTGCAGAGATATTTCGCGCGGCTGCTCGAGGTTTCCCCCGAGCGCGTCGAGCTGGACCACGTCGGCCTGAACCACCTGACCTGGGAGCGGGCGGTGCGCCTCGACGGCGTGGACCAGCTGCCTCTGCTCCTCGATCGCCATGCGGCCGACATCGCAGGGCACCTGCACCTTCCCGAAGGTGTCCTGACGCGGTTGGGTTCCATCCCGTCCTATTACCTCCGCTACTTTTACCAGCATGATGTTGTGGTTGGGGAGCAACGCCGGGAGTCCTCCCGCGGGCAGCGGGTGGCGGACATTGAAGGGCAGCTCCTGAGGATGTATGCGGATGAGTCCCTCGATGAGAAGCCCGCGCTGCTGTCCGAGCGCGGTGGAGCGTTCTACTCCGAGGCGGCCATCAACCTGGTCGCCTCACTGATGAGCGACCGCGGCGACGTCCAGGTGGTCAATGTCCGCAATGAGGGAACGTTCCCGTTCCTCCCGGCCGAGGCCGTCATCGAGGTGCCCGGAAGGATCACGTCCGGGGCCGTTGTCCCGGCGAAGGTGGAACCGGTGGATGCGCTGTATGCGGGATTGATTTCCCATGTGTCGGCCTACGAGGAACTGGCGCTGGACGCCGCGCTGCAGGGCGGCCGGGACCGCGTCTTCCGCGCCCTGCTCGCCCACCCCCTCGTGGGGCAGATCGACCTTGCCGACCAGCTGACCGACCGGTTGCTCAGCGCGAACCGGCAGCACCTGCCATGGGCAGGATGAACGCGGCGGTGCTGGCCATCGACGGTGGCAACAGCAAGACAGATGTCGCGCTGATCGCTTCCTCCGGGGAGGTTCTCGCGCACGTACGGGGGCCCGGGTCCTCACCCCACTTCCTGGGCATCGACGGCTGCGCCGATCTCCTCGACGGACTCGTCGCAGAAGCCGCCGCCCGGGCCGGTTTCGAGGGTGCTGTGGGTGTGGCAGACTCTGCCGGCGCCTATCTCGCCGGAGCTGACCTGCCAGGCGAAACGGCAGAGCTGACGCACGCACTGGCCGCCAGGGGCTGGGCACGCGAGACCGTCGTGGACAACGACACGTTCGCCCTCCTGCGTGCCGGAACCGATGACCGTGATGCGGTGGCCGTGGTCTGCGGGGCGGGAATCAACTGCGTCGGTGTGTCGCGGGACGGCAGGCAGGCGCGCTTCCCCTCACTCGGACGGATTTCCGGTGACTGGGGCGGCGGGATGCAGCTGGGCGACGAAGCTCTGTGGTGGGCGGCGCGGGCGGCCGACGGCAGGGGCGAGCCCACCTCGCTGGTTCACCTCATCACGGAACGGTTTCGTGCCGACTCGCTCGAGGACGTCATCGAGGCCCTCCACTATGGCCGGCTGGACCCAGCCGAGCTGAGGACGCTCGCTCCGGTGGTGTTGCAGGCAGCCTCTGGAGGGGACGCCGTCGCAGTCCGGATTGTCGAGCGGCAGGCGGAGGAAGTGGTTGTCCTCGTCCTTGCCGCGCTGCGGCGGCTGGAGCTGCTGAAAAAGCCCACCACCGTGGTTCTCGGTGGAGGCGTGCTCACCAGCGGGAACGATCTCCTTCACTCTGAGATCCGTCGTGGTCTTCGGGGCGCCGCACCGCTGGCCGCTGCGCATACCACCGGATCGGCGCCGATTGTGGGCGCCGCCCTGCTGGGCCTGGACCGCCTCGGGGCCAACCGGGAGTGCGAGAGCCGCCTGCGGGCATCCTTTGCGCGGATTCTCTCGGGGACAGACCTTCGTGGGCCTGTCGGATCGGCAGCCAACTGACGCCTGCTGCGCGGTGTCCGCCCCGAGCAGCGTCGGTGACGGGTCGGTTGAGGGTCAGCTCTTGTTCAATTACTGGGCGAGCTTCTTCAGGATGCCGCTGGGGCAGCGGACGCAGGTGAGATTGTTGACGTCCCCGTAGGGGGCCACGCCGCGCCGCGGGTGACACGGGACTCCGCCGGGCCCCTTGGCACTGACGGCAGGAGGACCCCGGAACGGTGGTGTCCGGGGTCCTCCTGAACGGCTCGGCGCGGGGTGGGTCAGCCGTGCAGGGTGGCTGTCAGCGAGATGTCCTTGACGGCGGCAAGGGCCTGCGAGACCGGGCAGCCCTCCTTGGCGGCCTCGGCGAGGCGCTGGAAATCCTCTTCCGAGATCCCGGGCACGGTGGCGTCGAGCGTGAGCCGGATGGCGGTGATCCCGGTGCCGGGCTGGAAGTCGACCTCCGCCTTGGTTTCCACGCGCTCCGGGGTTTTGCCTTCCTCGCTCAGGGCGTGGCTGAAGGCCATCGAGAAGCAGGCGGAGTGAGCTGCGGCGATGAGCTCCTCAGGGCTGGTCTTGCCCTCGGACTGCTCAGCGCGTGCCTTCCAGGTGACGTCGTAGGTGCCGATGCCGGAGGAATCGAGGGTGACCTGTCCCGAGCCTGAGGCGAGGTCGCCACTCCAGACGGTGTGGGCTGTGCGAACGGTAGCCATGGTTCTCCTTGCTGTTGGACGGACGCGTCGATTCGTGTCCGCGGCTGCATTCCCTATCCTAGGGAGCGCATCTCGGATGTGTGCTTGACTTTCTCCAGGCCAATGTCGACGCCGCCCGGATCCGGGACGTCGTTACAGCACGGTGCGGAGGTACTCCAGCTGGGCGGCCACCGAGCTCTCGGCCGCCCGCCGCACCGAGGGATCCGCATCGGCGTAGACGACGTCGGTGACCTCCCGTACTCCGGCATCCGGCCCAAGCCCGGTGATGGCGGAGCGGATCTGCGCGAGGCGGTCCAGGCGGTGCGCGCGGTAGGCGCGCACGACGGCGTCGAGTGCCGGCAGGACCGGGCCGTGGGCTGGCAGCACAGTGGCCGGTCCGAGCGGTTCGAGCCGGTTCAGTGAGGAAAGGTAGTCGCCGAGGCGGCCATCGGGATGGTCAATCATCGTTGTTCCGCGGCCCAGAATGGTGTCACCGGTGAGGACCGAGCCCGCCGGGCCGTCGGAGGGCAGGTGTAAGCACACCGAATCCGACGTGTGCCCCGGCGTTGCCATCACTCGCATTTCTGTTCCGGCGACCGAGAGGACTTCGCCGTCCTGCAGCGGCTGTGCCTCGATGCAATGATTCGGGTCGGCGGCGCGCACGGGTGCGCCCGTCAGTTCGTGCAGGCGCGCGGCCCCGGCCGTGTGGTCAGCGTGGCGGTGCGTGATCAGGATGAGTTGGACACGGCCGGCAGCGAGCGCGCGGAGGTGCTGTTCGTCCAGCGGGCCGGGATCCACCACTGCCGCTCCCGCGCTGTCTTCCGGACCTATCAGATACGAATTGGTGCCCTCGAGGCTCATCGGCCCGGGGTTCGGAGCAAGCCGGGATCTGGTCAGGGCGGTGCGGCGGGCCAGCGGCGAGGAACTTTCGGCTTCCACCGTCCCATCCTCGCATCATCGGCCGCAGGCCGTGCGGTGACGGCGCTACCGATGCAGGACGATGGCCAAGTGTCGTCGGATATCCTGCATAACCCCTTCGACGCCGAGGGGGGCGTTGGTGCCGACCGCCATGCTGAAAAAGAGGACCGAGGAGATGATCCGGGCGACGGTTGCGGCGTCGTCCGCTCCGAACCGCTCGTCCCTTTGGACCGCTGCAGTGAGGATCTTTTCGCTTTCCGCGATGATGGCCAGGGCGTCGCCGTGGTTCGGCTCGCTGGGGTCCCCGAAGATCATCTCGCGCAGGTACGTTCGGCCGTTTCCGGCATGGGCGCGGTTGCACTCCACGATGGGCCGCACGATGGCGAGAGCCGCCTCCAATACATTCGGGGCGGCCTCGGCATCCGCCCGGCCCCGCTCAAGCGCTGCCCCATAGATGGCGTTTTCCACCAGCAGTAGGAGTTCGCCCTTGTTCCTGGCATAGAGGAAGAGGGTTCCCGTGCCGATATCGGCCTTATCGGCAATCTGCTGGGTCGTGACGTCGTCCACCCCATGCCTGGCGAACAGTTCGCTGGCAGCGGCGATGATCCGATCCAACTTCTCCTGCTTGTTCCGTTCGCGCCGGCCAGGCGGCCGAGAGGCGACAGACATAACGGACCCTCCGGAGATAGTTTCTGAGTGCGCTCGGTTTCGAGATTAGTTGCATACGTGCGGAGTGCAAGCACCGGGATCATTCTCCCATCTCCGGCAGGTCGCAGCCTGATCGGCGGGCACTCCCATCCGGTGAATGCCCGGCCCCCCGAGCCGCAGCTAATCCCGGAATAATTTATGAGTGCGCTCGGTTATGAGTGTAGTCGCAATCGCGACGACGGTCTGGATCACCGGAATTCGGGATTGAACAGCCTGCGGGCCACGTTCCACCAGCCCATGTGCACCACCCATCACAACCAGTCAGGAACAGAATCATGGATTACAAGCTCGAACTCATCATCCTGCCCGTCGCGGACGTGGACCGCGCCAAGGCGTTCTACGACAAGCTCGACTGGCGCCTCGATGTGGACATCCAAGGGGAGGGCGGCTTCCGCGCCGTGCACTACACCCCGACCGGATCCCACGCCTCCCTCATCATCAGCAACGGCCTCACCGACGCCGCCCCCGGCTCGACCCGCGGCACCTACCTGATCGTCGACGACGTCGAGGCCGCCCGCGCCGACATCGCCTCCCGCGGCATCGAAATCACCGAGGTCTTCCACGAAGCACAGGGCGGCATTCCCAGCGTCCGGACCGAGGGACGCACCCCTGGCCTGGCCCCGGAGCGCGCCAGCTACTTCTCCTTCGCCATCTTCAGCGATCCCGAGGGCAACGAATTCATCCTCCAGGAAATCACCACCCGCTTCCCCGGCCGCGTCTAACCGCCAAGCCTGACCACGAAAACCTCCTACCTTCAGCGAGTCTCATGAAAGGGGACCCCATGTACAACCCTGCTTCGAATCCAGATCAGGAAAATCTCCACGCGGCGTCATCGCGTCCTGCCAGGCGGACCCACCGCCGGTGGATAGGCGCCGCGGCCGCGATCGCCGCGGCGCTCGTGGTCGGCACCGTCTCCGTCGGAGCCTCCGAGCCCAAGGCGGAAGTGAAAAGCTGGGTGACCAGTGGGCAGCAGAAGCTGCCTGCCGGCTTCAGCGACACCTTCGAGAGCAAATTCGTCGAGGCCAACGGCATCCGCCAGCACGCGGTGGTCGGCGGGGAAGGCCCGGCGGTTCTGCTGGTGCACGGCTGGCCGGAGGACTCCTCCGCATGGCGTTCGGTGATGGGCCCGCTGGCCGAAGACCACACCGTGATCGCAGTCGACCAGCGCGGCATCGGCCTGACCGAAAAAGCCACTGACGGCTACGACACCGCCACCCTTGCCGATGACCTGGCCGCCCTGATGACCGAACTCGGCCATGAGAAGTTCTCCGTGGTCGGACACGACACCGGGTACATCATTGGCTATGCCCTGGCCGCCGACCACCGCGACCGGGTCGAGCGTTTCGCCGGCGCCGAGATCCCGGGCCCTCCCGGGATCACCCCCCAGGGCCCGCCGCTGTTCCTCGACGAGGCCACCAACAACCGCCTGTGGCACATCCCCTTCAACCGGGTCGACGATGAGCTGATCATCGACCTGGTGCGCAGCAACGCGGACGCGTTCTACCGCTACGAGTTCAAGATCCAGGGCGGCGGGGAGACGCTGTCGGAACGGGCGATCAAGTACTACGTCAAGCAGTACAACCGCGACAAGGACAGCCTGCGCGCCAGCTTCGGGCTCTACCGTGAATGGGACGCCACCCTTGCCCAGAACGCCGAGCGCGCCAAGACCCCGCTGACCATCCCCGTCCTCGGGATCGGTGGAGAAAACAGCTGGGGACCCGCCGCAGCCGAAGGCATCAAGCCAGCCGCCCCGCAGGTGCAGACCGCGGTCATCCCCGGCGCCGGCCACTGGGTCGCGGAACAGGCCCCCGAGGAACTGGTCAAGGTCCTGAACTCCTTCCTGGCACCCACTAACAACACCAAGTAACACCCAACCAGCAGTCCCACGAAGCCCATCACCATCCCGGTGATGGGCTTCGTTCATGCTGGCCCGCGGTCGCGTCCCCCCGGGCTCCCCGGTACCGGCCGGGCATCACCCCGGTGGAAGTGACCAGTCAGGGGGTGGAAATAGTCCTAAGGGAGTACATCGTGTACTCAATTTGGCGGACGAAATTGCCTAGAACCTCTCTATAAAGTGACTGCGGTGACGCACAATGCGTCCACCACTTCACTTGAAGGAAAGAAATGGCCGAGCAGCAGGACCTGATCATGGCAGCCGCCGGAGAAGGAAGATGCGGTCCTGATGAGATCCGGAGGACACCACGGCGTATCCGCCGCGGAGCGCTGCTTTCGGCCCTGAGAGCGGCGACTCCGATCCTGGGACGGATCCTGATTATTGCGGCTGCGGTTATCGGCGTGTGCTACTTGCTTTTCAAAGTGTGGGTGGTCGTACTCCCGCTGATCCTGGCCCTGCTGCTGTCGTCGATACTTTGGCCTGTCACAAAGTTCCTGCGTCGCGCCCTGCCCACGGCGGCAGCCGCAGCCATCACGATCGTCGGTCTGGTGGGTGCGGCGGTCGGGGCGGGGTGGGCGACTGCCGCCTTGTCCGTGAACGGGGTGCGGGAACTATCGATGCGCACGAAGGACAACGTTCGGAGTCTGAACGAGTTCGCGGCGTCGTTGTCGTTCACGGAGGCGGACATCAACGGGCTCCTCGAATCGGCGCTCATCTGGCCGCAGGAGAACCTGGGCCACATCCTGGCACAGCTGTTCACAGGCCTCGAGACGGTCGGTTCCATCACGGTGACGGTGCTGCTGACGCTGATTCTGACGTTCTTCTGCCTCAAGGACGGAGACAGGTTCTCCGACTGGCTTCTGCGGTGGACGACGGGCACGGCGTTCGTCCATGCCGCAGGGGTGTCATCGAGGAGCTGGCAGACCTTGTCCGCATACGTGTCCTCCCAGGCGGCAGTAGCTCTCGTGGACGCCGTGGTCATCGGGGTCGGGCTGTGGGCCCTCGGGGTCCCGCTTGCTCTGCCGTTGGCGGTGCTGATATTTTTCGGCGGATTCCTTCCGGTGATCGGCGCCGTCGCGACCGGGCTCCTCGCGACGCTCGTGGCGCTCCTGTCCGAGGGGTGGGTTACAGCCCTGATTGTGCTGGGCATCGTCCTGCTCGTGCAGCAGATCGAAAGTAATGTCCTGCAGCCGCTGCTGGTCGGTAGGTCCCTCAGGCTCCACCCAGCTGTAGTCCTCACTGGAGTGGCGGCCGGCGCGTCGCTGTTCGGCATCGTTGGCGCGTTTCTTGCCACACCCGTCATCGCCGTGGTGATGGTCGCCTTGCAGTACTCCAGGGAGCAGATGCTCGAACCCGCCGCGATGTCCCCGACCAGGGCATAGTCTGGGAGGGCGTGCTGCGCCTGTCCGAAGAGTATCCACTCCACGCCTCGAGCCAGATCGGGCCGGCTCGTCGCCGGGATCCGATGCAAGGCCGCATGACGTCCGAACCTTCCGACCAAGGAACCACTATGAGTTATCGGTACATCGCGATCGGGGATAGTTTGTCCGAAGGGGTTGGGGACCTTCCCTGGCCGGACGGAACCCCGCGCGGATGGACGGACCGCCTCGCGGGTCTGCTTACCGTTCAGCACGGACCCGTCGAGTACGCGAACCTTGCCGTGCGCGGATACAAGACCGACCAGGTGCGCGAACATCAGCTGAACCAGGCACTGAGCCTTGCTCCCGATCTCGTCACTATCACGGCGGGTATGAATGACATCTTGCGTCCGCGAGTCGACTTCGACGCCCTCCAGGCCAGCCTTGCTGGATTGGTCACCCCGTTCAGGGAATCAGGCACCGACGTGATGTTCGTTCCGATCCCTGATCTGTTGGGCGTATCGCCGGCAGGAAGCCTTATCGGCGTCCGCCGACGACGCCTGAACGCCATCTACCGGCAGCTGTCCGACCGGTGGGGTGTCGTCTCGCTCGCCAGCACCGAGGGGACAGTCTTCGAAGACCCCCGGGCCTGGGCTCTCGACCGCCTCCATCTTTCCCAGCTGGGACACGAACGTCTCGCTCTGGGGGCGGCTGATGCGTTGGGTCTGCCAGGCGCTTATGCCTGGAATGCGGCACTGGAGGGAACACGGCCTCCGCGAACGTTCCGTACAGAAGCACAGTGGTGGTGGTTTTACGTGCTGCCTTGGCTCAACCGCCGTATCCGAGGGCGATCATCCGGAGACGGACGGGTAGCTAAGCTGCCCAAGCTCAGCATCGTCGAATCAGCAGAGACACGATGGGCCGGCACAACGGAGGGTCCGGCCTAACAGCCGAGTACGCCGGGCTGACCGGCAGGGGCGTTGTGTTCACGCAACCGCCCACCGACATCGGTGCCGCTGTCGTGGCCGTCTTCGACGATACCTGCGGCAACCTCATTCAGCTCATCGAAACGAAGTAGGACGAGGGACACGCCCCTACTGCTCCAGCTTCATGGCCTTCCGCAGGGACAGGGAGCCGGGCTGCATCACCGCTCGGCGGTAGATCTTCTCGCCGAGGTGGATAAGCGCCGCCGCGGCCGCCAGCGCGATCACCAGTGACAGGATCGGCTCCCACACGGCCACCTCGGTCTTGAGCATGCGGATGGGCATGGCGACGGATGACACCACGGGCACATAGGAGGCAACGACCAGGAGCTGTCCGGTGGCGAACAGGCCGGCGCCCAGCGCCGCCAGGATCAGCGCCAGCACCGGCGCGGAGCTGTTGTTCAGGTCCTCCGGCCGGCTGGCCAGCGATCCAAGCACCGCCCACATCGCCGCGAGGATCAGGAATCCGAAGAGGAAGAACACGAGGAACCAGCCGGAGGCCGGGATGATGCCGCCCACGAGGTCGGACGTGCCTGTGAGGTTGAGGGCGAGAAGCGCGGCGCCGCCGTACATCGCCAGCTGAACCATGGCGAGAATGGTGTTACCCAGAACCTTCCCGTACAGCAGCTGCCGGATGGGAATGGCGGTGGCGAGGATTTCGACCACCCGATTCTGCTTTTCCTCAACGACCGAATTCGCGATCTGCAGGCCGAAGATGATTGCCGCCATGTAGAACAGGAAGCCGAAAGCGAACCCCGCTACGGAGGCGACGGCCTGGTTCTCGGTGCTGCCCTCAAGCAGCGATTGTTCGAGCTCCGACCCGGCGAGCAGTTCCTGGGGGGACATTCCGGTGGCAGCGGCGTTGGTGCGCAGGACGAAGCTCTCCAGTGCGGCTCCGAGCCCGCCGCTCAACCCTGGGGAGACCTCCTCCTTGCCGGTCAGCGTCCAAAGATTGTCTTCGTTCTGCAGGAGTGCGGCGTCGACGTCCCCGCTGCGTACCTGGTCCAGGGCGGCGTCGTCCGACCCGACAACCACCGCCTCGAACGCGGTGTTGCCGTCGTCGGCCCTGCCTTCCTCGTCGGCGAGCGCCACCACGGACCGGCCGGCGTCCGACGTGACGGCGACGGCGAAGTCTTCCCCGCGGTTGTCCATGTAGGCGTTGAACACCACGCCAGCGACGATCAGCACCAGGGTCACCACGGTGGAGATCGCGAAACCGCGGTCCTTCGTCTTCACCATCACCTCGCGCAGAGTGACGATCAGCCATGCTGGCTGGGTGCCGCCCGGGACGGAGGGCGCAGCACCTTCGGGCTGGTGCCCGCTGTGCTGGAGTTTCGTGATGGTGCTCATTGGGATACCCCCCGGTAGATTTCGCTGAGACTTGGCCGGATCCGGCTGAATTCGTGCACGTGTCCGCGTGCCATGGCGGCGGTGAGGAGCCGCTGCGCGTCGTCGTCGTTGTCCAGTTCCACCACGGCGTCCTGGCCTGCGACGTCGATGACGGTCACTCCTGCCTCTTCCCGCACCCACCCGGCGTCGGGCGACACCGTGAGCCGGTGCCGGCGTGGGGCGGCGGCACGGAGTTCATCACCGCTGCCGGAGGTCACCAGCCGGCCCTTCTGGAGGATCACGAGGTTGTCGCACAGGCGGTCCACGAGGTCGAGCTGGTGGCTGGAGAAGAGGACCGGCACCCCCTGGGCCGTGTGCTCGCGGAGAAGTTCGACCATGGAGTCAACGGCGACGGGATCGAGTCCGGAGAATGGCTCATCAAGGATCAACACGGACGGCCGGTGCAGGAGTGAGGCTGCGATCTGAACCCGCTGCTGGTTGCCCAGTGACAGCGACTCCAGCTTGTCCTTTCGGCGGTCACCGAGCTGGAATCGTTCGAGCAGTTCCTGGGCGCGGGATCGTGCATCCCCCTGGCTCATCCGGTGCAGCTGTCCGAGGTAGATGAGCTGATCGATGATGGGCTGCTTGGGGTAGAGGCCGCGTTCCTCGGGCATGTACCCAAACGTCGCCCGGTCGTCGGCGGTGACGGGGCGGCCGTCGAGCAGCACCTCCCCGGCATGCGCCGTGAGCACTCCCATGATCATCCGCATGGTCGTTGTCTTTCCTGCGCCGTTCGCGCCGACGAACCCGGTCATTTTCCCTGACGGGACTGAGAAGGTGACGTCGTCGACGGCGGTGTGCTCGCCGAAGCGTCGGGTCAGGTTCTGCACCTGCAGCATGGGTTCCTCCGATGGGGCCGTGGGATCGCGTCCTGCACTCAATCTATAGAGACCGGCCCCGTGAGGGATGAGCCGAAAGGTGGAACTTTCATTCCCCCGGACGGATGAGCCCGCTCTCGTAGGCGAAGACCACTGCCTGCACGCGGTCGCGCACCTGGATCTTTGCCAGCAGGGAGGAGACATGGGATTTCACTGTCGCTTCCGCAAGGGACAGCTTCGTGGCCAGCTCCGCGTTGCTCAGGCCCGCCGCCATGCACGTCAGGACTTCTTTCTCGCGCTGGGTCAGGGGAGCGAGCAGGGCCTGTTTCTGCTGCTGTTCCGGGCTGGGCTGCCGATGCGCCGGTGGAGCGTTTCCGCCGCCGAGCTGGCTGGCGAACTGTCGAATCACCCGCACCGTGACCTCGGGTGCGAGCAGTGCGTACCCGCCTGCGACGGCCCTCACCGCTGCGACGAGATCCTCGGGATCGGCGTTTTTCAGGAGGAAGCCGCTCGCGCCGCCCCGGATGGCATCGAAAAGGTAATCGTCGCGTTCGAAGGTGGTGAGGATGATGACCTTTCCCCGCCCCTCCGCCGTGATCAGCTCGGTCGCCCGGATGCCGTCCATCACCGGCATCTGCACATCCATGAGGACGACGTCGACGTTCCGGGAAGCCGCGAAGTCCACCGCCTCCTGCCCGTTGGTTACCTGGCCCACCACCTCAATATCGTCCTCAACGGAAAGCATTGTGGCGAAACCTGCGCGGACCAGTCGCTGATCGTCTGCAAGCAGTACTCGAATGGGGTCCATTGCGGCCTTTCCCGGTGGGTTGGAGGTCAGCGCCAGGGTGGCTGCGCTCTGCTAATTCAGTGAAGCAGGAAACGGGCGCGGACCCGCCACCCGCCGTCGGACCTGGGTCCTATTTCCGCGGTGCCGCGGTGCAGTGCCACGCGTTCGCGGACTCCCTGCAGCCCGTACCCGGAGCCGGGCTCCGCGTGCCGGAGCGGCCTGCCGTTGTCGACCGTCTCAAGTTCCACCCAGCGCTGCTCGCCCGATCTCCCGGTGCGCAGGGTGAGCACGGCGGCGGACGCGGTCGAGTGGCGCCGGATGTTGGTCAGGGATTCCTGGGCGGTTCGGTACACGGACAGGGCGAGCGGCGCCGATACCTCCTCAAGCGCGCCCGAAACATCCTCGATCCGGGCGAAATCAACCTCCAAGCCGAAGGCACGCTGGCTTTGGGCCAAAGCGTCAAGGTCTGCAAGGCCCGGCTCGGGATGGCGTCCTTCATTTTCTTTGGGGTCTTCGTCGAAGGTTCCCGAGCGGAGTACTCCCAACAGGCCCCGCATATCCGTCACCGCCTGGCGGCTGACCTGCTCGATCGTGCGGAGGGCTTCGGCGGCGGCCTCGGGCTTCCGGTTCAGAACGCGGCGGGCAGCTCCGGCCTGGACTCCGATGACCGACACGTGGTGCGCGACGACGTCGTGCAGTTCCCGCGCAATCCGCAGGCGTTCCTCGATGACCGCCCGCCGGGCCAGTTCCGCGGACTGGCGGGTGATCCTCCCGGCCTGTTCCGCCAGCTGCGCCCGCTGCAGGGCGTTCCGCCGGGAGGACAGACCGACAAGGATGGCACCCCCGAAGTATGCGATATTCACGATCGAGTTGTAGAGCGCTATTGACGTGAGTGGATCAAGGATCCCCTTCGACGTCTCGTCACCTTCCTCGATGCTCTCGATCAGCCCGTCGAACGTCGATGACACGGTCAACGCCAGAATCAGCCACAGTGCCATTGCGACCACCACCACGGTGGTCCCAAGCCACAGCACCCGGCGGTCCTTCGCCCAGGCCACCGCCGAGTAGAGCGACGCGAAATATGCCATCTGGAAGGAGAGCTGAAGCGAAAGAGCGGGAATCCACAGCCCCAGGGCGATAAAGAGGGCTGACATTGCGAGCATCACGGCGACCGGGAACCGGCGCCGCAGCACCAGCGGAAGGATCATCAGGGCAAGAACCGCGTGCTGCAGCCAGATCGGGCTGCGTTCATCGGCCATCGCTCCCGCGCCGCGGCTCAGTTCAAGGGCGACTGCGCTCACGAGGAAGAAGATGAGGACGCCGATGACGTCTGCGCGCTGCTGGTCGGGGGTGGGACCCGGCCGCTCCCACTGCCCCTCCACGGAGCCCGTTGCAGGCAGGAAACGGTTCACAATGTTCGGCATGTCGACAGCAGCACCCTCCGGATCGTCCCTGCGTAGTGTAGCGAGAGCCGCCCTTCCGGCGGATCCACCATGAGGTCTAGTCCGGAAGGACCACTAAGCAGCTTCACCTCTGCCCTCCGCGGCACACCCCAGTGGGTAGGAGGCCCTGGTGGTCTCCGTGGGCGTTAGGGCAGGGTCGGGGTGGAGGGGCGGGTGTCGAAGCGGCGTCGATAGTCGGTCGGAGTGGTCGAGAACGCGGCCGCGAAGTTCTGGCGGAGTGTGACCGCGTTGCCGAACCCGCAGTCCGCGGCGATCTGATCAATCGACAGATCGGTGGTTTCCAGGAGGCGGCGGGCGGCATCGAGCCGGCGGGACCGCACCCAGGCGGCGGGTGTTGTCCCGGTGGCTGCCCGGAAAGCACGGACGAAAGTGCGCCGGCTCATGTGGGCCCGCTGCGAAAGCTGATCAATGGTGAGCGGCTCGCGGAGATTTCCCAGCGCCCACTCCATCAAACGCGCAATCGGATCGTCCGCGGAACGCTGGGGAACCGGATGCTCGATGTACTGTGCCTGTCCGCCCTCGCGGTGGGGCGCGACCACGAGGCTGCGCGCCACCCTGTTCGCCGCGTCCGCTCCCAGGCGGGTCCGCACAAGGTGAAGGCACGCGTCAAGGCCCGATGCCGTTCCCGCCGAAGTCATCACGTCACCGTGGTCGATATACAGCACGGAGCGGTCGAGGAGGATGTCCGGATGCCGCTCGATCAGGGCGGTGAAGGCCTGCCAGTGCGTGACGGCCCGTCGGCCCGCGAGCAGGCCCGCGTCCGCCACGGCGATCGCCCCAAGGCACAGGCCCAGGATTGCGACGTCCTGCCGGTGTGCATCCTGCAGTACGGCCCGCAGAGCGTCGCTTGGAACGCGGCCGTCGTCGAACCACGAGGGCACCACCACAACATCCGCCCCCGCCGCAGCGTCCGGTCCCTCGATTCCGGCCAGCTGATAGCCCTCGGCTGTCCGGACCGCGCCGGGGCGGTCGGAGAAGAGGGTGGTCGTCCAGTCGCCAAGTCCCTGCCGGGCCACCTCATCGAAGACCATCTGCGGGACGGCGAGATGGAACATCGTCACCCCGTCGAAGGCGTAAACCGCAATCCGCATGAAGTCTCCCGTTTGGCCTGATTCCATCGTACCCAGGCATGTGTGCCACTGTTGTGCCGCCTCTGCACGGTGAAGCATGGAATCAAAGCCACCGGACGGTCACCGACCTTCCCTACCCAGGAGCATCCCCATGAGCACACCCCGCCGCGCCCTCGTCCTCGTCGATGTCCAGCAGCAGTACTTCAGCGGTCTGCTCGAGATCCAGTATCCGCCGCATGAGGAGTCACTGCCGCGTATCACTGCAGCGATTGACGCGGCCACCGCGGCAGGCATCCCCATCGCCGTCGTTCAGCACACCGCCGGCGAGGGAGCTCCCGTCTTTGCCCCGGGCACGCCGGAATTCGAGCTCCACCCGGAGATCCAGAACCGGCGCACCGACACGTGGAAGAGCGTCGTGAAGCAGTACGGCTCCGTGTACGCCGACACCGACCTCACCGCATGGCTGCACGAGAACGGCGTCGACACCGTCACCCTCGTGGGCTACATGACCAACAACTGCATCCTCGGCTCGGCCGTCGAGGCCGAAGCCCTCGGCTTCACCACCGAGGTCCTTTCCGATGCCACCGGGGCGATCAACCTCGCCAACGATGCCGGTTTCGCCGACGCCGAGACCGTGCACACGACCCTGCTCGCACTGCTGAACTCCAACTGGGCCGCCGTCGGCTCGACCGATGCCTGGACGACGGCACTGACCACCCAAGAGCAACTGCCCGCAGGAGACCTGGGCGGCTCGGCTGCGGCCGGAGCGGCACGCGCCACCTCGACCCTTTCCTCATCACCGAGGTAATGACGGGTCAGGTCCTGTTCAGTTCTTGTTCAGTTCCTGCGCGAGCATCACCAGGATGCCGCTGGGGCCGCGGACGTAGGTGAGCTTGTAGACATCCCCGTAGGTGGCCACGCCGCGCAGCGGGTGGAATCCGTGCCTTGCGGCGATGTCGAGGGCCGCGTCGATGTCGTCGACGGAGAAGGCGACGCGGTGCATACCGATCTCGTTGGGCAGGGTGGGCTCCGTCTCGATCGCGTCGGGGTGGAGGTACTCGAAAAGTTCGAGGCGGCCGTTGCCGTCGGGCGTCTGTAGCATGGCGATCTTGGCGTGGTTGCCATCGAGGCCGACGGCGGTGTCGGCCCACTCTCCACTGACCGTGTCGCGGCCGAGGACGGTGAGCCCGAGGTCGGCGAAGAAGGCGATAGCTGCTTCGAGGTCGCTGACCGCGATGCCGACGTTCTCGAGTTTGATGGGCATGCGCCACACGCTAGCAAGTCACGGCGGCCCCGTCACGGCCATGGCCGCTGGTCATCCCGCTGGCAAATCAGGTCCAGTAGAGAGGTCGAGCAGCCGGTAGGCGCCGCTCCAACTCCTCTGTGAACCAGCCGCGCATTTCCGCCATCGTCTGCCTCGGGTACACGTACTTCACTCCGCCGAATTTTGAACGCTTCTGGCTCCGCGAATCCTCGTCCATTTCAAGCTTGGTTCGTGGATACCAGCCCAGCAGCACCTCCTTGCTCGCGGGCGTGAAGCGGTGCGTGATGATCTCGGCCGTGAGATCGAGGTCGGGGATGCCGGCGAGGGCCTCGGAAATATCGTCCAGCAGTGCGCCATACTGCTCCCGCCAGCCAGGTACGGGCATGACCGGGGCAATCGTCAGTCCCACGCGGTAGCCGGCCGTCGCCACGGCACGGAGAGCGGCGAGCCGCGCGGGCATGCGCGCGGTTCCGCCTTCGAAGCGGTTCGCCACCTCTGCGGCGTTGACCGAGAACCGGATCCGCGTACGACGCCCATGATCGAGCGTCACCAATTCCCCGACGTCGTCGAACTTCGTCGTGAACCGCAACTGCACGTCGGACCCGAACTCGCCCGCCCCGACGCGGGAGATCGCGGCAGCGAGCGAACCGGTCACGTTTTCGATGGCGAGAGGGTCGGTGTAGCAGGACATCTCGAACGTCGTCCCCTCGTCACCGCGCTTGAGCGTCCCGCGGGTGACGGAACCCCGGCCAGCGTGAGTGCGTATTCCCTCCAGCACATCGTCGAGATTGGCATGAACGCGGGTCACAGGCGGCCCCTGAAGGGATCCGGCAAGGTAGCAGTACTGGCAGTGGGCCGGGCAGCCCCTGGCGAGGTCGATGCGCCAGTCAGCGCTCGGCGGGATCGGCTGAGGTTTGAGGGCGCTGGGCGGGGCCACGACCACGGCAAGCGTGTTCTTCGCGGACGCGTAGGTCTCGCGGTCGCTGGCGCCGCGGAGACCCGTTAGCGCATTTCCGGACAGGAAGCGGATGTCGTCGACGCCAGCCCGCCCGCAACGTCTGATGATCTCGGCTGTATGCGGTAGATCGGCTGCGGCCCGCGTGATCATCACGTGTTTAGGGACCCACAACCGCGTGGGAGAGATGGAGGTCAGGTCGGTTTCCTGAAAAGGCATCATTACCTTGTACAACGATCTCGAGCGCACCGATGTTCCGCTGAACCCGGGGATTTACGGCGTTGGCGCCGGAAGTGATCGGCCACCTCAGCACGCCATTCCGCACGAACCTACCCTGGCAATGGCGTGGACCCGGGGGAGGGTTCGATGACCCTCCACCGGGTCCAAGGTGGTGAGGTGGTGAGCTGATGCACCCCGTCCGTTGCCTGCTTCAGGGATGCCCGGCAAGCCGTTTAGAAGGCCTGACCGTGGTGTGAACTACTGCTAATGGCGGCCGTCCTTACGGCAGTCGATCCGGAGCTTGTCGCTCTTGTCCCGGCCGTCTTTCTTGCTGTAACTGTAAGCCCGGTATTCATTGCCGCACTTCGCCTTCTTGCTGTCGAACTTGAAATCGCCGTGGCGGGTCCATACCTCACGCTCGTCGATTACCCGTTCCCGGTCCTTATGGTTGGTTTGGACGATCTTCACATAAACTTTTTTGGCCTCGTAATCCTCGCCAATGACCTTCAGTCTGCCGTCGCGGTCGACCTTCAATCTGAGATCGCTGTCGTCGTCCTTGTCGTCATAGTGATCCGTAGTGGCCACAGTCTGAACGGGGGCAGCAACCGCGGGAGCTGACAGCCCGAGGCCCGCAAGCAGGCCAAGCAGCGTCCCGGCAACAAGGATTAACAGCCTCCAGCTGAGAGACTTTTTCATGATGATTTTCTACTTCCACATACGCCGGAGCGGTGATGGGGAGGGGGCGCGCGATCAGCGCTGCGGCTGGATGTCCGGCGGATCCGTCCGCTTTTGCCCAGAGCGGATGCAGCTGAATTCGAGCGGACCCGGCGTCCGTGACCCGGAGCCGTTCATCTCAGGTGCATCTGATGCAATTTTCACTCGGTCGGTCCGGACCTCCCAGCAAAGCCATTCCTGAGCCGCCTCGCAAGGCGCAACTTAAGCCTAGACCACGGCCAGTCACTGCAAAAGAGCCGGCGCAGACCTCCCCGAAACAGCCGCGCCCGGCTTCCCTCCCCGGCCACGCCGAGGAGGATCATCACCATCTCGTGGCTGACCCCGATAGAAGGCAGTCGCATCGTGGGCAGCGGCGGCCTGGAGCGGAGCGGTGAGTCTGGACGCAGGTCTAGATTAGGTTCGTGCAGAAGAACCCGGCCTTCAGCGACTACCTTAAGGCGAGGAGGAAGCTCGTACGTCCCCAGGACGTCAACCTCCATACCTACGGGCGGCGTCGTGTCACCGGGCTGCGGCGAGAGGAAGTCGCGCAGCTGGCAGGAATCAGCGTCGACTACTACGTGCGCCTCGAGCAGGGCAGGGACCACCAGCCGTCCCCGCAGATCCTCGATGCACTGGCGCGGGCGCTGATGCTCGACCCGCCCTCCACCCTGCACCTCCACCAGCTGGCCCAGCCCCGCTCCGGACCTGCCGCCCCCGGTCGGGCAAAGGACGCGGCGGCTTCGGATACCGTTGCGCCCGGTCTGAGGCTTCTTCTGGGCACAATCGGCAGCGTGCCGGCCTTCGTGCAGGACCGGTTCATGACCGTGCTGGCCGCCAACCCGCTCGCGATCGCCCTCTCGCCCCGTAATGCTCCCGGCACAAATGTCCTCCGGGAGGCGTTCCTCGACCCCGCCGAACGCGACCTCTATGAGGACTACGACCAGGTGATGCGCGAATCCGTGGCAGGGCTGCGCGCATCTGTCGGCGAACGAACCAACGATCCCCGCCTCGTGCGACTGGTCACTGATCTCTCCGAACGCAGCGCGTATTTCCTGCAGCTCTGGAACCGGCACGACGTACGCCCGAAAGTCGCCGGGCGCCGGACCCTCCACCACCCCGTGGTCGGCGATCTGGAGCTGTTCCACGAGAAGTTCGCCGTCACCGGAACCGACGGCCACCTGCTCGTCATCCACCATGCCGCGCCCGGCAGCCCCTCGGCCGCAGCGCTGGAACGGCTCGCCCGCCCGCAGTAGCGGACTCCGGCCGGTAGGACTCGACCGCTGCCCTGACTGGGTTCAACCGCCGAAGGTAGCCCTGCCATTCCTATGAAAGACAGGGTGCTACCTACCGCTTTCGCGTAAGAGCACACTTCTATCCGGGCCCCTACTCCGCCCAGCGGCATTTTGGCTGGGGCCGGCGTGACAGCGGACCCCTCCGCACGATGAAGCATCCTCTCTTCGACGAAAGAAGTTCTCCGTCATGACCCGCATCACCACCCCGTTTGGTTTCTCCTCGACCACCTCGGATGTCACCGAAGGCATCGACTTCACCGGCAAGCGCATCGTCATCACCGGCGGCGCCTCCGGCATCGGCATCGAAACCGCCCGCGCGTTCGCCAGGATCGGTGCGGAGGTGACCCTCGCCGTGCGGAACCTGGAGGCTGCTGCCCCGGTCGCCGAGGAACTGCGCGCCTCGACGGGAAATCAGAAAATTTTCCTCGGCCGGCTCGACCTCGCCGACCTCACCTCGATTACGGAATTCGCCGACGCATGGACCGGGCCCCTGCACGTGCTGGTCAACAATGCGGGCATCATGGCCCTGCCCGAGCTGGAGCGCACCGCCGAGGGGTGGGAGATGCAGTTCGCCACCAACCACCTCGGTCACTTCGCCCTCGCCCAGGCCCTCCACCCGGCACTGGCTGCGGCGGGTAACGCCCGCATCGTGTCGCTGAGCTCCAGCGGACACCTGTTCGCCCCGGTCCTCTTCGACGACCCGCACTTCAACTTCATTCCCTACGACGCGTTCCTCGCGTACGGCCAGTCCAAGACCGCCGCTGCCCTGTTCGCTGTGGCGGTGACCGGTCGGTGGGCGAAGGACGGCATCACCTCAAACGCCGTCATGCCAGGTGCTATCGCCACAAACCTGCAGCGCCACACGGGCGGCCTGCGCACGCCGGTCGAACGCCAGAAGACGCCCCAGCAGGGCGCTGCCACGACCCTGTACGTGGCGACCTCACCGGACCTCGAGGGCATCGGCGGACGTTACTTTGAGGACGTCAACGAAGCACCCGTCGCCGAACACCGCGGCCCCGACTACACCGGCGTTGCGCCCTATGCCCTCGACGCCGCGAACGCCGACCGGCTCTGGGACCTCTCCCTGGAGCTTCTCGCCCGGCGCTCTGCCTGATCCCCTGACAACGAAGGAGACAATCATGACCACTGCTACTTCCGGCTCAACTCCGAATGACGGCGCCCTCCGCGTCGGATGGGTCGGGCTCGGCGACCAGGGCGCACCAATGGCCCGCGCCATCATTCAAGCGGGTTTTGAACTGAACATCTGGGTGCGCCGGGAGACGTCCCTGGCCGCCCTTGAGGGGCTGCCTTACGTCCGACAAGCAACTCTCTCGGACCTCGGCATGGTCAGCGACATCGTGGGACTGTGCCTGCGCGAGGACTCCGACATCGAGGACGTCCTCACCACCGGTGGGCTTTTGGCCAGCCTGAAACCCGGGACAATCCTCATCAACCACGGGACAGGTCTGCCGGGCTACGCTTCCTCTCTCGCTGACCGTGCCGCACGGGCCGGGGTCGTCGTCCTTGACGCGATAACGCCGAGCACCTGAGGACGCTGCAGGTCATCGACATGGACATCTTCACCGAAGCCATGACGACGCTCGGTCAGGACGTCGCCGAGCTCGACGCCTACGCTCGGTCAGGAGCACATGGCCTGCCGGTGGCCGCCCGACTCGTCACGGGGGATATGGCCTGATAACCGCTCTGCCGGATGACTGCGGACATCACTGCGGACGCCGGTCCGAGGACCAGCGCCCGCAGTGATGATCGGCCCGATCCTTCACCGGTCGATGCCGGCTCTTATGCCAGTCGAAGGATTCCTCGGCCGTCCGCCGGTGAAGGGCGCTATTCGTTCCTTGTCCGGATTCTATACACCAGCTCGACCAGACCCTGGTCGTACGCTGTTGCGCTCTGAAGGGTCAGAATCCTCGGGTCCTGCCCGGGCGGAAAGACGCCCTGGCCCGCGCCTATGGCGATCGGCATCAGCACGAGCCTCACCGAGTCCACGACGCCCGCGGCCAGAAACGTCTGTGCCAGGGTAAGGCTTCCCCAGACAACGATGTCCCCGGCGGCCTCGGCCTTGATCCGCCTGATCGCTTCGATAGGGTCACCTGATTCGATAGCCGCCTCCGCCATGTCTCCCCACGGGGCGTGTGTCAGGTGGCGGGAGAAAACGACGCGGTGCAGCGAGTTTAATGTTGGCGCGATGATCTCGTCTTTGGACGCCGGTGTCGGCCAGTACTCAACGAACATGCGGTAGGTGTTTGCCCCGAGGACCATCGTGTCGATTGTCTCCAACCACTTCAGCTGGCTGCGGTCGAATTCAGCAGTGCCCCCGTCAAGGAATTCATAGAAGGTGAACTCGTTGTTGGCATCGGCCGCGAAACCGTCGGCGCTGACAAAGTCCTGAACGATCAGTTGCCCCATGATCCGCTCCTCGCTCCCATGTCGTCGAGGACTCTACGCCGAGGCCTCTTCCCCCATCAAGCCCCGGACGAATGCTCAACTTCGAATGCCGGTGGCCTCAGCATCGGATGGAAGGGTCGGCCACCGTCGCCCGTGCGGGTCAGACGGGCCTGGCTACGAGTAGCGTCCGGTGAACGTTGATCCACGGTTGAGTTCGATGAATTCGAGGCCGACGACTTCCCCGTCCTCGACGAGGTACCGAAGCTCGTAGCATGCGCGGTAGCTCGGCGGCCAAAAGGAGCAGAACCGTCCGCTGCCATCGACGTACCATTCACCCCGGGTCGGCCGCCCGTGCTCGACGTAGATTGTCGTGCCGCCCTCCTCGAACGTCTGGGTGGCTCCGTCATCGTAGACGAAGTTGCCGGCGGTGACCGCCTCGGCAATCTCGGCCGCTGGCACCGGTTCCCGATCGGTGATTGACCGCTTTTTTGCGAACTTCGACACGGGTACCTCCCTGTACTCAATGGTTGGAACTGGACCACTGCTTGGTACAGCCGCCGCGTCGTCTGCCGGCGGGACGGAGCGGCCCCCGTAGCCCAGTTTCGGCCTTCGGATCAAAGTCGACAAGAGCCGAAAGGGAGGGGTCACGGCGGGGGTTGACACCGTGTCCAAATCCTCGCACTCTTGAATCGTTATCCTGGACCGTGGTCTCCCTATTAGAAAGCTTTTCAGGGAGCCCATATGCCACCGGAACCAAAAGCCGGGCACCCCCGCATACGCCGTCCAGTCCGTCATGCTGGGCCCGCGGGCGCGCTGGCCAACAGACGCCCAGCCGGCTTACCTACGGCGCTCTGGAGCACGTCCGGCCCTGCGGCCACGCTTCGACCACTCCACCCAAGGCGCTGGCGCCATGGCCGATGAGCAGATAGCACCCACGGACATCATCGCCAACGCCCAACGGGTGTGCGAGGTGCTGAGCGCCTACCGTTACTACGACGAGGGTCTGACCTCGGAACGTGAACTAAGAAGCCTAATCGCCACTGTTCTGGCCGGGGCCGATGTTCCCCTGTTGGTCACATCCCTGGCCCACAGCACGATCGAATTTGTGAAGCGGACCGCGTCGGCCCGGGGAGAGACGGTCGAACAAATCATGGAAGCCATCGAAGATGAACTCCGCCCCTTCACCGATCCCAAGATGCCGCGCACCTGACTGCCCGCCCACGTTGGCCCTGTTCGCAATAACCACTGCGGGCGCCGGTTCAAGAACCGGCGCCCGCAGTGCTGATCGGCCCTATCCTCCACCGGTCGATGCCGGCTCAGATGCCAGTCGCAGGTTCCATCGGCCGCCCGCCGGCGAAGGGTAAGGAGTTCTTAGGCGGCGTCGGCCGCAGGGAGCCGCCCGAGGGTGCGGCCCATCCACGAGTCCCGTGCGGCCACGGCGGTGACGGACAGCAGCGCTTCCGGCGCCGCACCGTCGAAGATGTGGAAGCCGCCGGCCCAGACGTGCAGTTCCGCCTGCACTCCGGCCGCCCACAGACGGGACGCGTAGTCGACATCCTCATCGCGGAAGACCTCGGCCGATCCGACATCGATGAACGCCGGCGGCAGGCCCGTCAGGTCGGTCGCCCGGGCCGGTGCACTGTAGATGTCGACGGCGTCGGTCCCGCGGCGGTCCCCGAGCAGGGCGTTCCAGCCCGTGGAGTTGCTTTCGCGGCTCCACGAGCCGGTCTGCGTGTACTGGTGGCTCGACGCGGTGGCGTCCCGGTCGTCGAGCATGGGGCTCAGCAGCATCTGGGCGATCAGGTTCGGGCCCTTGCGGTCGCGGGCGAGCAGCGTCACACCGGCCGAAAGGCCGGCGCCGGCGGAGGTTCCGGCGATCATCACGCGCTCGCTGTCGATTCCGAGTTCGCCGGCGTTGGCCACCAACCAGAGCAGTCCCGCGTAGGCGTCCTCCACCGGGCCCGGTGCGGGGCTCTCAGGGGCGAGCCGGTATTCGAGCGAAACGACGACGGCCCGGTGCTCAACGGCCCAGTCGAGCACATGCCCGATGCCGGTGAAGCGGTTGCCGATGATCATTCCGCCGCCGTGCAGGAAGTAGATCGCCGGAGCCGAGGCGTCCTTGTCGGCGGGGGTGAAGACCGAGGCGATGATCTCGCTGCCCGGGCGGGCGATCGTGTACTCGCGGTGCGAGATGGGGCGGGCCGCAAGGAGGTCCTCGAGGGTGGGGCCGAACGGATTGGCCCGGAGGAAATCGATCATGTCGGCGGTGACCGTTGAGGGCAGCGGGCTGTTGTCGAGCAGCTCGGCCAGCTCAGGGTCGTACGGCGGGCGGGCGGGGGCGGTGGGGGCGGTGGTCATGGTTTTCCTTTGAAAGTCTTGGGTGGAGGAGAGGTGGGGGGATCAGGCCTGGTTGGCTCCGGAGACGACGATCTTGCCGCGGAGGTGTCCGCCCTGGCTGAGCGCGAGGGCCTGGGAGACCTGCTCGAAGGGGAACTTCCGGGCGATTTCGGTCTGGAAGCCGCCCCGGGCGGCGAGGTCCAGCACCGGGGGAAGGGTTTCGGCGGTGAGTGCCGTGGGATCGCCTGCTGCGACGATCGCGCCCTGGGCCCCGGCGGCGAAGTCGACGATGGTGACGATCCGCGATGCCGGCACGAGCCCGGCGACGCGGGCGATGAATTCCCGGCCTGCGGTATCGAACGCGGCGTCGACTCCTTGAGGTGCGGCGGCCGTGATCTCGTCGGCCATGGTCTCGCCGTAGGTCACCGGTGTTGCGCCGAGGGAGCGGAGGTAGTCGTGGTTGTCGGGGCTGGCGGTGCCGATGACCTTGTGGCCGTCGGCGACGAGGATCTGCACGACGGCGCTTCCTACGGCGCCGGCCGCACCGTTGACGACGACGGTGGACGCCGGCGACGGCGCCAGCAGGGACAGGCCACGCTGGGAGGTTTCACCGGAGGTGGCCAGGGTGACCGCCTGCTCCGCCGTCAGGCCGTCCGGGATCACCGCGAGCCGGGCGGCGCCGGTGACGGCCTTCTCCGCGAACGCTCCACTGTCGGCAAAGCCGACCACCCGGTCGCCGACGGTGAATCCCTCGACGCCGTCCCCGACCTCGAGCACCGTGCCCGCGATGTCCGTCCCCAGAACCGCCGGCAGCGGCAGCGGGAACATCTCGGCGAGGTAGCCGTTGCTGAACTTCCAGTCCAGCGGGTTGATGCCGATCGCTTCGACGGCAACCTTGACCTGCCCGGCCGCTGCGGTGGGCTCATCGGCCTCGCCGAGGACGATGGAGTCGGGGCCGTAGCTGTTGAGGAGATGCGCTTTCATGATGGGTCCTTTGGTCTGGAGTTCGTTCACGGGCTGCTGGTGTTGCTGCGGGGCTGGGTCTATGTCCCGCAAGGTGGTCGACCACTCATTCTGAGATATGTTGCCGACCCCGTTTTCCTTCATGCTGTTGGAACCAGTGACTGACGCACATTATTCCGGCCGGACCTCAAGGGCCCGTCGAGATCGCCGCAACATTACCCTCCGGGCACCGGCCCGGGGCTCTCCGGGTCCGAATGGTCCGCCCGGTCAGGGACGTTCCGGCGCGCTTCCCGAGGGGCCTGCGGCCTTGTCCACGAAGTAGTGGAGTGCCGCGCCGGTCAGCGGGCTCGTGCCGGCGATGAGTTCGGCCAGATGGATTCCGACCTCGGTGCCCTCGATCCAGCGCGGGTCGTCGATGCCGGCGAGCTGCCGCGCCCGGGTACGGACGACGCCCAGGATCACCTCATGGACCCGCGGTCCATGCCCGTCCAGCTCGGCGGCGAGGGTGCGGGTGAGCGACTTCGTGGCCGCAGCGGTCAGCGCGACACCGCCGGCACCGGGGAAGGGGAGGTCGGCGCTCAGCCCGTTGAGCTGCACCAGCACGCCGCCCGCGGCAATCTGTGGGACCAAGGCGCGGTACAGGCGGAACACGCTGGTCTGGTTCGCTGCCACGAGGGCGTCCCATTCGGCATCGGTCAGGGCAAGCAGAGGCTTGCGGCCCTGATCTCCCCACGATGCGACGCTCACGACGACGGCGTCGAACCCGCCGTGTTCGGCCGAAAGGGCCGACACCGCCCGGTCCAGGTCCTCCGCCAGGGCATCAAGCAGCGTGGTGCGCAGCCGCGGGGAGCGCAGCCGGGAGGCAAGCTCGTCGAGACGGGTACTGCTCCGGCCCGCGGCCACGACTCGCGCGCCGGCATCGAGGAGTGCCCGGACAACGCCTTCACCGACACCACCTGCGCCTCCCACGACGAGCGCGGTCCTGCCGGTGAGGTCGGTGTGCGGGTGGGCCCAGGCGGGCGGGGTGAGGGTGTTCATCGTTTGTCCTTTGCGGTGGGTAGGCTCCTGGAGGGTCATGCCCTCAGGGGGAAGTTGGCGTTGAAGAGCCCCGCCGGGTCGTAGGCGGCCTTCAGGCCGCGGAGCCGGGCCAGCGTCGCGGTCGGGAAGGCATCGGCGAGCCGGCGCGGATCCTTGTCCATTTCGAAGCTGAGGTAGAGCCCGTCGAGGTGGGGGTGAAGCTCCTCCCACTCCCGCCAGAGATCTCCTCGGCGGGCAGGGTCGGCGCCGACGAAAACGGAGAAGTTCTGATGCCGGTGCCCATACGCAGTGGCGTCGGCGTCGACGTCGTTGATCCTCCCGCCGACCGCGCGGATCTGCAGTGTGGCGGCGGTTCCGCTGGACAGCATCCCGGCGAGCCGGACGGCGATCGGGGCGTCGAGGTGCACCGCGAGCCCGCTTCGCGTCTGCAGCGGCACCGCACCGGTGTGCGGGGCGTGGGTGGACGTGACCAGTTCGGCGTAGGGCATGGCCTGGGACTGCCCGCCGAGGAGCGGGGCCAGCGCGAGGAACGGTGCGAGCGCCCGCCGGGCGGCGTCCGCGTCCAGCCCCGCGTAGACGATGCTGGCCATGCCGGCGGTGGAGCCGGCGAACAGGTAGAGGAACGCCGTGATCTCCCGGGGTGCCGCCTCGACGGCGTCGCCCCACCGCTGCAGGAACCCGGCGGTGTCCGACGTGTCGTACTGGACGGTGGTGGAGATGACGCCGGGGACCCTGGCTGCGGTGAATTCGAAGTCCGTCACAATGCCGAAATTTGCTCCCGCGCCGCGGACCGCCCAGAAGAGGTCCGGATTCTCGGCCGCGCTCGCGGTCAGCACGGTGCCGTCGGCGGTCAGGACGGTGGCCGCTGTCATCGAATCGATGGTCAGCCCGTGCTTGCGTCCCATCAGGCCGATTCCGCCGGCTGTGGCGAGCCCGCCTACGCCGACGTCGCCGGAGTCACCCGAGCTGACCGCCAGGCCGGAGGGGGAGAGGGCCCGCGCAACCTCTCCCCACCGGGCGCCGGCGCCGATGCGCACCAGCCCCGCGCCTGGATGGAGGACCTCGACCGTGTTCATCGCCGAGAGGTCGAGGACGATTCCGCCGTCGTTGGTGGAGGCGCTGCTGATGCCGTGGCCGCCGCTGCGCACGCTCAGGGGGAGGGTCGACGCCGTCGCGTAGGACAGTGCGTCAACGACGGCTCCGGTCGTGCGCGGGCGCAGCACGGCCGCCGGTGAGCCCCGGTAGGAGTAGGTGTGCCGCAGTGGCCCGTACCCCGGGTCGGAGGGGAGGACCAGGCTCTCCCGGAGGGAGGAGGGCAGCGACGAGCGGGTGATGCCGCCGGCCCTGCCGCGCTGCGGTGTGGAACTCATGCGCGGGCCGGGTCGGTCGATGCCTGCGCGAAACGACGCTGCCGCACGGCCAGGACCAGCAGTCCGCCGAGAACGATGACGGCGGCCACCCCGAGCGCGGCACCGTACCCGGTGTCGACGGCGCCCGGTCCGCTTCCGCGAAGCGATCCGGTCACTGCGGCGGCGATGGCGCCGATGACGGTGAGCCCCACCGCGCCGCCCAGCTGCTGGGCGGTCTGGATCAGGCCGCTGACCGAGCCGGCCTCGCGGGGGCTGGCGCCCGCAAGGGCCTGGGTGGTCGCCGACGTGACAGCTATGCCGACCGCTGCACCGAAGGCCACGGTGGCCGGGACGAGAACGGCCGGCGGCGCGCCGAGCGCGCTTGCCAGCGCCAGGGCCCCGGTGGCCAGGCCGAGCAGTGCAAGCCCGATGAACAGGGAGGCCAGCGGGCCCCGCACGGCGACAAGCCGCGGGGTGAACAGGGCGGCCCCGATGGTGGCCAGAGACATGGGCAGCATCATCAGCCCGGCGCCGATCGGTGAGAAGCCGAGGGATCCCTGGAGGATGAGTGAGAGCAGCAGCATCGTCGGGTACAGGGCCACGGCGATGAGGACCATGCCGATGTTTCCGCCGGTCGAGGGCCAGCGCCTGAGCAGGTGCGCGGGTATCAACGGAGCCTGCTTTCCCCGTTCGGTGAGCCCGAAGGCAGTGAGCAGGACGGCGCCGCCCCCCAGCAGGCCCAGGGTGATGGGGGAGAGCCAGCCCTGCTCATTGCCGAGGGTCAGGCCGCCGATCAGTGCGGAGATTCCGAGGAAGGACAGCACGGCACCCGGGACGTCCAGGCGCTGCGCCGCTCCCCGCGGAATGGCGGGAATCAGCAGGGGAATGGCCACCAGCATCAGCACAATGAGGGGAACGTTCACCAGCAGCACCGCGCGCCAGCCCCAGGCCGCAGTGAAGCCTCCGCCCACCAGGACGCCCGCGGCACCACCGGAACTGGCGACCGCACCCCACACGCCGATGGCGCGCCGTCGGGCCGCCGGATCGGTGAAGAGGGTCGTCAGCAGCGACAACGCAGCTGGGGCAAGCCCGGCGGCTGCGGCGCCCTGCACGGCACGGGCGGCGATGAGCGTCTCAAGAGTCGGGGCAAGCCCGCCCGCCAGGGCCGCCGCACCGAAGAGTGCCACCGAGATGGCGAACATCCGGCGCCGGCCGATGACATCACCCAGCCGGCCGCCGAACAGCAGCAGGGCGCCGAAGGTCAGCAGGTAGGCGGAAACCACCCACGCGGACAGCGATGCGGAGGCGCCGAGATCCCCAATCAGGCTGGGAAGCGCCAGGTTGACGCTGCTCGCATTGAGCACCACCACGAACTGGGCTGCCGCCAGCAGGGCGAGCACCGCCCCTGCTCTCCGGCGGGGATTTTCGATCGCGGGCGGCGGTGGGGCGGCTCGGTCGTGGAGGGTGGGTTGGAGGATGGACGGCATGAGAAGCCTTTCGGGAGTGCCCGCCTGCTCCGCCCGCCTGGGGCGGTTCCGGCTGCCGGGTTCGAAGTTGCTGATTCGTCAGCAACATAAGACGACCGTAGCTGACGCGTCAGCAATCTCGCAAGTCCTCCATGCTCTCGGCGTAAGCGGCGGGGCAGCGGTATCCCGGCCCGGGTAGACTTCCTGATATGTCAGCAAACATGACCGAGCGTCAACTCCGGACCTGGGAAAACCTTCAGGAGGTCACCGAGCTGCTCCGGCGCGAGGTCGGCCGCGACCTGTGGAACGACGCGAAGCTCTCGGAGGCAGAGTTCACGGTGCTGGCCCATCTGTCGATGGCTGCGAAGGGCACTGCGCGGCCGTCCGAGTGTGCGCGCGCCATCGGCTGGGATTCAAGCCGCCTCGCCCACCAGCTCCGCCGGCTGGAGAAGCGCGGGCTGGTCGAAAAAGCCGCGAGCCAGGCCGCCGACGGCCGGGCCTCCCTGATCGCCCTCACGGACGAGGGGCGCACCGCCTACCGGCGCGCCCTCGGGCCGCATCTGCGGTCGGCGCAGAAGTGGTTCGCTGACGCGCTCAGCGATGAGCAGGTGGACAACCTCGCCGACGCCCTTGAGACCCTGCTGCGGCATGGCTCGCACCTCGCTGGGGCTCCGGCTCCCACGGCGGAACCGCAGGCCTGACGGCGTGCGGGACGTGCGGGCCCGCCTTTAGATGGAGGGCGCTCCCCGGCGGCAACGGCCTCCAGCGCTAGGCCGCCACCTAGTCAACCGGCCACCGTTCAACCGCTCCGCCGCCGGTCAGCGGGGCGCGACGTTGTGGTTGAGCTGGAAGACATTGCGCGGATCGAGCTCGGTCTTGAGCGCGGTGAGGCGGTCGAAGACCTCCCCGCGGTAGACGGCGGTGTCGTCGGGGGAGCGGGTTCCCGGGTCGGCCGCGGCCGGTTCCTCGGCGCCCATGAAGTTGACGTACCGGCCGGGCGCGGCGTGCGGGGCGATGTCCCCGGAGAGCGCCTTAACGAACCCTACGTTCCGCCCGTCGTCGCCGTCGTCGGTCCAGAATCCGTAGATGTTCAGCCAGTAGGGCGACTGGCGGTCGGGGAACGCGGTGGCGCCGGCCGGCACCCGGGCCACCGCCCCGCCCATGTGGTGAATGTCGAACCCTGTGCCCTGCCAGGTCTGTTCGGCTGCCCGGCGGAGGAGGATTTCCTGGACCTCCGGCGAGAGATGCTTCAGCGCGGAGTTGCGCCAGTAGGCGCGCACGCCCTTGGGGAAGAGCTCGTCGACGGCGGCCTGCCATCCGGTCCAGGTGGTCGGCTCCACCTCCTCCATCTCGGGAGGGGCCGCGGCACGCAGGTCGGCAATGAGAGCTTCCCCGACGTTCTGGTCCTCACCGGCCCAGACGAAGCCGACGATCATCAGCGGATCGGTTCCCATCTCCCAGTGCGGCGGCGGGGTGATGAAGGTCAGGATGCTGTTCAGCTCATTGGGGAGCGTTTCGGTCCAGGCGGCGTAGGCGGCCAGGGCCGTGTCCCAGGTCCGCGGGGTGTAGACGAGGTTGCCGGCGTAGAGGGGCCGGGGGAGGCGGTGGGCACGGAAGGTGAACGAGGAGACGACGCCGAAGTTGCCGCCTCCGCCCCGCAGGCCCCAGAACAGCTCCGGATTCTGCTGTTCATCGGCCTCGACCACCGTCCCCGACGCGGTGACGACCCGCGCCGACACCAGGTTGTCGATGCTCAGCCCGTAGGGCCGCGTCAGCCATCCCATGCCCCCGCCCAGGGTGAGCCCGCCTACGCCCGTCGCCGACACAACTCCCAGCGGCACCGCCAGCCCGTGGGGTTCGGTCGCCGCGTCCACCTGCGCCAGCGTCGCCCCGCCGCCGATCCGCACCAGGCTCCGGTCGGCGTCGACGTCCACCGCGGACAGGGCGCTGAGATCGAGCACGATCCCGCCGTCCACCGTGCCGTTACCGGCCACGCTGTGCCCACCGCCGCGGACGGCAAGCGGGATCCCGTGTTCGATGGAGCACCGGATGGCGGCGGCGATGTCGTCTTCGCCCGCGGCCCTGAGGACGGCGGCGGGGCGGCGGTCGATCATGGCATTCCAGACGCGCCGGGCGTCGTCGTACTCCGGGTGGGCTTCGTCGATCACCTCCCCCGACGTTTCCGCGTTGAGGGCAAGGACGGCGGCTGCCGCGCCGTCATGACTGGGCATCAGGGGAGTGTGCATGATTCACCGACCGGCCGCGTCGGGGCTCTGTGTGAGTCCGCGGGGAAACGCGGCGGGTCCATTATCGGGTCCGCCGATCCGGCGGGTCAACGGGTTACAGACTGATTACAGGACCCGCTGGCCCCTCTCCACCGGCCGTGGCCGTGCCCGACCTAGCGGAGGAGCAGGTCCCGGATGGCCTGCGCAATCTCCGCCGGGGTTTCCTCGGCCATGAAGTGCCCTGCCTGGGTGCTGAAGTGCTCAAGGTCGGGCGCCCACGCCTTCCACAGCGCGGCGGCGTCGAAGCCCAGCGCGGAGCCCCAGTCCTGCTGGATCACGGTCACCGGCATCCGGAGCGTGTTCCCGAAGTCCAGATCCGCCTGGTCGTGGACGACGTCGATGCCGGCGGAGGTCCGGTAGTCGGCCACGATGGAGGGCACCGCGTTGGCGCTCGCCCGGAGGTAGGCCGACCGGACGTCCGCCGGGATGGCGGTGGAGTCCTTCGTCCAGGCGTCCAGGAAGTAGGAGAAAAAGGCGTCGGCGCTGTTGGAGATCATCTCCTCGGCGAGACCCGGGGGCTGGGCCATGAGGTAGAGGTGGAATCCGACCGCGGCGGACTGTCCGTGCAGCACGTTCCACATGTCCAGCGTCGGCAGGACGTCGAGGCTGGCGAAGTGCGTGACGGTATCGGGGTGGTCCATTGCGGTGCGGAAGCCGACCAGGGCGCCCCGGTCGTGCCCGGCGAGGGCGAACCTCTCGTGGCCCAGTGCGGCGGCCAGGGCGACGACGTCCTGGCCCATCGTCCGCTTGGAATATACGTCCGGGCCGGTCTCGGCGGGCTTGCCGCTGTCGCCGTATCCCCGCAGGTCCGGGCAGATCACGGTGTGGTCTTCGGCCAGAGCGGTGGCGACGTGCCGCCACATCAGGTGGGTCTGGGGAAAGCCGTGAAGCAGCACGATGGGGCTGCCCGAGCCGGCAACGGCGACGTTCAACTGCACGTCGGCGGCGACCGTCACCTTTGAGTAGGTGAAGTTTTTGATCGTGGGGGTCATGAAGGAGTCCTTGGGTCGGGAACTGGGTGCAGCCCAAGGCTCGCACCGCCGACTCAACGGCTTCTCAATGGCGTCCGCCGCCGGTGCATGCGTCAGTCACACTTGAGGAAGGCGGTGTGGAAGGTGGTCCGGGCATGGGTGTGACAATCGGCGTTCTGGGGACGACGGCGGCCTGGGATGCGAACGGAGCCCCGATCCCGTTGGGCGGCCCGCGGCAGCGCGCGCTGCTGGCGCGGCTCGCTGCGGCGCGGGGGCGCCCCGTCGCGATGGCGACGCTCGTCGAGGACCTCTGGGAGGACCCTCCGGCGAACGTCGCCGGAGTAGTGCACACCTACATCGGCGTGCTGCGCCGGGCTCTCGAGCCCGAGCGCCCGGCCCGGGGCAAGGCGCGGGTGGTCGTGTCGGCCGGCTCCGGGTACGCGCTGCAGCTGGATTCCTGTGAGGTGGACTTCCTCCTGTTTGAAGAGGCCCTGAGGCCGGCGGCCGGCGGCGCCGGCCTTCCGCTGCCCGCCCTCGAGGAAGCCCTGTCCCGATGGCGGGGGCCGGCCTACGCCGATTTCGCCGACGAGCCGTGGTCCTTCGCCGAGCGCAGGCGGCTCGGGGGACTTCGCCTCGGGGCGGTGGAGGCCCGCGCGGCGGAGCAGCTCCGGGCCGGGCAGGCAGTGCACGCTGTGCCCGACCTCGAGGTCTTCGTGGAGGAACACCCCTGGCGGGAGGAGGGATGGCGCCTCCTTGCCCTGGCCCTCTACCGGTCGGGCCGCCAGCACGAAGCCCTTGAAGTGCTGCGGCGGGCGCGGGCCCTGCTAGATGAGAAGCTGGGGTTGTCCCCGAATTCGGTGCTCCGCGCGCTCGAGCACGACATCCTGCACCAGTCGCCCGGGCTCGACCTGGACCCGGCTCCCTCGGATGCCCCGGAACTGGTGTGGACCCGGACGCTGTCCGGCTACGGCCGGAATTCCGGCGTTGGCTCCAAGGGGCGGCTCCGCTCGACGGTGGAGCTGCTGCGCCATCTTGCCATCACCGGGGGTGGCGGGCTTGAGACCTCGCGCAGACAGCGACTGGCGGCGGTGGTTGCAGCCGACGGGCTGGCGGATGTGGACCTGACGGCGCGGGTGATCGGCGCCTACGACGTTCCGGCCTTGTGGACGAGGTCCGACGATCCCGTCCAGGCGGCACACATCCTCGCCCTCACGGAGAAAACCCTCGCCGCGCTGCCCGCCGGACCGCACGGGACGCTCCGGGCGCGGCTGCTGACGACGATTGCGGTCGAATCCCGGGGACTGCCCGGAACCCGGGGACGGGAGGCCGCCCAGGAAGCGGAGGAGCTGGCCCGCGGCCTGAACGCCCCGGCGCTGCTGGCCTTCGCGCTGAACGGGACGTTTCTTCAGTCGTTTTCCGGATCGGGGCTGGCCCCGGAGCGGGCGCGCCTCGGCTCCGAAATCCTCGAGCTCGCCGGACAGCACGACCTGCCCACCTACGAGCTGCTGGGCCACCTCATCCGAATGCAGGCAAGCGCCGCACCGGGGGACGTGGCTTCCGCCGATCACCACGCCGCCGAGGCCGACCGGCTGGCGGAGGAGTACGAATCACCGCTGGTCGGCGTTTTCACCAGCTGGTACCGCGCCCTGCGGATGGACCTGACCGGCGGGGCTCCCACCGAGGTGGCCGCAGCCTACCGCGCCGCGGCGGGCCGCCTGCACGGCGCCGGAATGCCCGGAGTTGAGCGAGGTGCCCTGGCGCTGTCCCTGCTGTGCCTGCGGATTCGGCACGGGCGGCCCGCACCCACGGAGGAGGGGATCGCCTGGGGCCCGTACCGGCCCTGGGTCGAACCCCTGGTCCTGCTGGCCAGGGGAGAGCGGCAGGCGGCGCTCGCCGTCCTCCGCGGGGTTCCGGAGCCGGAGCCGACCCATCACCGCGAGACGCTCTGGTGCCTGATCGCCGAGGCGGCTCTTCAACTCGGTGAGAAAGACACCATGGGCAGGGCGTACGTGGAACTGCTTCCCGCCGCCGCCGAATACGCAGGTGCCGGAAGCGGGTTCTGCAACCTGGGACCCGTCTCCGGTTTCCTCTCCCGGCTCGAGGACCGGCTGGGCGGCCGGCCGGAGTAAACGGACCAGAAATTCATCCCCGGAATCCACCCCGCGGCGCGCCCTTGTCCCGTAGGGTGGCGCCCATGGAACTCCGCCTTGAGGTTGTCCAGGTGCCTGTCTCCGATGTGGACAGGGCCAAGGCCTTCTATGTCGACGCCCTCGGCTTCGTTCTCGACCACGACGCCGAGCACATCGCCGGGATGCGGGTCGTCCAGCTCACTCCGCCGGGATCGTCCTGCTCCATCGTGATTGGCACTGGGATGACCGGCATGGTTCCCGGAAGCCTCGAGGGACTCCAGCTTGTGGTGCCGGACATGGCAGCGGCGCGCTCCGAACTGGTCGGCCGCGGAGCCCCGATCGGCGAGCCGCAGGACCTTGGGGGTTTCCTGTTCGCCTATTTCGCCGATCCGGACGGCAACCGGTGGGTCCTCCAGGAGATTCCGCCCCGGGAAGCCTGAGGTACCGGGTAATCCTGAGCCCGCCACGATCGTCTCCACCGTGATGGCATTCGGTTCGCCGCGAGGTGCCGGCTCCGTGCCGTTAACGCCGAGACCGGCCGGCACCTCCAGGGGGCACCGACCGGTCGGGTGGAGTGGGGATTGGGAGGGTGTTACTTCGTGTCGGCCGAGGCAGTCACGGTGGACCAGGCATCCAGCTCGGTGAGGCGGCCGTTCAGTGCCGCACGCATCTGGTCGGCACCCGCTTCGCCCAGGGCGATGCGGAGCGGCGGGGTGTCCGAGTCGACGACGGCCATCAGGGCAGCCACGGCGGCTGCCGGTTCAATGCCGGATCCGGCCGGGATCTCACCGATGGCTTTCTGCACGGCCCGCACTGTTCCGTCGTAGGCCTTGATGGGCTCGGCAAACGCAAGGTTCGCCAGGAACGGCGTCTCGGTGGCGCCGGGCTGGACGATGCTGACCTTGATTCCCAGAGGGGCAACCTCCTGCGCCAGGGCCTCGGAGAGGCCCTCGACCGCGAACTTGGTCGCGGCGAGCATCCCGACGCCCGGGTGCGCGAACTGACCGTAGAGTGATGAACCCTGGAGGATCAGGCCGCTTCCCTGGGCCCGCAGTACGGGAAGGGTCGCGCGCAGGACGTTGAGCACGCCGAACACGTTGGTGTCGAAGATGGCACGCGCCTGCGTATCGCTTGCTTCCTCGATGCCGCCGAACAGACCGTAACCGGCGTTGTTCGCCACGATGTCGATCGTCCCGAAATTCTCAACGGTGCGCGATGCGGCGGCGGTGACCGCCGCTTCGTCCGCCACGTCGGCGCTCAGCAGCAGCAGGCGGTCCGGGTACTCGCGCGCCAGGTCATCCAGCGGCGCGGTCTTCCGCGACAGTGCAGCGACACTGTCGCCCCGGCCCAGAGCCGCGAGAACAAGCTCACGGCCAATGCCGCTCGATGCGCCAGTGATAAACCATGTCTTCGCCTCGATGGGCGTCTGTGAAATGATCATGTTATGATCATAAAAGGTTAGAACATTACATACAAGCCCTTGGGGTGTGCATGTTATGTTCAAAGTAATTTGACGTAACAGAAGGGGTGTATACTGTACGCGTGAGCACATCATCCAGCCCGTCGGTTCTGACCGCCACTCCAGGAGTGGAGGCCCTGATGGCGTTCGCCAACACCAAGGCGACCGGGGAAAAAGGCGAGGAATGGGAGAGCCCCGATCAGCTCGCCCACTGGCTCTCCCAGCACATGGGGGCACCGGAGGGTCTGGCCCTCACTCCTGCGGACCTTGCCGCCGCGAAGGAACTCCGTGACGCCCTGGTCGTGAGCATGCTGCACAACGCCGGCCATGCCGTCTCGGAGGAGGAGGTGGCCCGGGCGCAGGACGCCATCGCCAAGATCGGCGCGGCACACCCCCTGACGGCCATGCCGTTCTCCCTCCGGCAGAAGCTCGTCCCCCTGCAGTCCGGGTTCGCGGCCATCCTGGGCCAGGTCGTGGCAGCCCTGACCGTCACCACGATTGAAGAGCGGTGGCACAGGGTCAAGGCCTGCGGTAACCCGCAGTGCAAGACTGCGTTCTACGACCGCACCCGTAATGGGGCCGGAGCCTACTGCAGGGCGAATCCGTGCGGCACGAAGATGGCGATGCGCTCCTACCGGCAGCGCAAGGCCAGTGCCGCGGCGAAGGACGCTACCGACCAGTAGCTTGATCGATCGTCGTCAGCCGCCGGAGCTCACTGGGTCTGATCCTGGGACGGAGAAGGCAGTCAGGTCAATCACCCGGTCGGCGGCGGCCCTCGTCGCGTCAATAAGGCGGGCGTTCCGCTCATCCACCTGCTCGACCCAGGCGCGGGCGGCATCCTCGGACTTGCCGAACCGGACATGCCGGTCGATCAGGCGCTGCACCCGAAGGGGCGGATCGACGTCGACGAACCACACCTCGCTCAGCTGCCCGTGAACCTCCCGCCACCCCGGGGCGTCGAGAAGCAGGTAATTGCCCTCGGTGATAAGCAGCGGAAGCCCGGGCGGCACCGGCAGGGCGTTGGCGAGGGGCTGTTCGAGGTCCCGCTCGAAGGCCGGCGCGTAGACGGTGTGGGCCGGCCGGCAGCGCAGCCGTGCCAGCAGGGCGGCGTACCCATAGGCGTCGAAAGTTTCCGGGGCGCCCTTCAGGTCACGCAGCCCCTGGCGCACCAGTTCCTGATCGGCAAAATGGAATCCATCCATCGGCACATAGCCGCGCCGGCCGGGTTCAGCGTCCACCAGGGCCCGGGCGAGCGTCGACTTTCCGGCGCCTGGAGCTCCGGTGATGCCCAGCAGGACGCGCCCGCCGTCGACGGACCGCGGGAGAAACCGCTCCAGGTCACCGGGGCCCGCGGCCCTTATCGCTTCAGCTGACACGGCTCCCCTTCGCCTTGGGCACGATGTACCGCCATTGTGTCGGGACGGCTCACGGCGCGCCACCCGGGCGGGCGCGCGTGGGCACTTCCCGGGACTCCGTGTCGGAGTGCAACAATAGATTCGCGGCGGGTGGGGTGCAGGCGCCCTGGCCTTCTCGGAGGCCGGGATTGCACTGATCCGTCCGGCGTTGCGCGGCTGGGCGGGGGTCGACGACGCGACCGTCTATGACGGCGTCGAGCACCATCGCGCGCGAGTGCCCTCGGCTTCGGCATCGACCAGCTTTCGCCTTTCGCCGTGGGGTCCTTCGCCGCCGCGCTCGAACTGGTCGAGGCCGCCACCCTGCCCGGAATCGAGGCGGGGATCGCGGCGGGGGTGGACCGCCTGCTCGCCGAACTCGATGCCGCCGGTCTTCCGGTGCTCTCGCCCCGGCGGCGCGCTGAGCGTGCGGGGATCGTGTCGGTGGGGGTTCCCGACGCGGGAGCGGCCCTGCGGGCACTCGCGGACGCCGGCATCAGCGCGACAGCGCACGACGGCCGGCGTATCCGCCTTTCACCCCACGTCACGACGCCGGTCCAGACGTTCGTGAAAGCTGCGGGGATTCTGGCCGGTTAGGCCGATGTTCAGGGGGAGTCGGGGCCCCGGCCACCTTGCCGACCCGGTCCGTTCGCTGATTCCCGCGACGGTGGAAGCGCAAACCACCCCCGACCAGGAGCTCAAGTGAAACCACGACACCTTCCCGCCACGGCAGCGCTCTGCCTCGCCCTGGCATTCGGCGCCGCCGCCCCCGCCGCCGCACAGGCCGGTCCCGTGCCTGCCCCCAACGGCCCCGCCGCGCCGGCCGCCGGTGCCCACTTCGACCTTCAGGCGCACCGCGGCGGCATCGGCCTCACTGTGGAGAGCACCCTCCCGGCGTTCGCCGCCGCGCTGCGCACCGGGGTCTCGACGCTCGAGCTTGACCTGCAGATCACCCGCGACGGCCGGGAGGTGATCACCCATGACCGCCGGATCGACGGCCGCAAGTGTGCCGACACCGCGCCCGTGGTCCCCGGCGACCCGCAGTTCCCCTACGCCGGCAAGTACGTCAAGGACCTCACCTTCGACCAGGTCCGTACCCTCGACTGCGGATCGCGGGCGCTGCCCGCCTACCCCGGTCAGGTCACCGCGCCGGGTGCAAAGATGCCGACTCTGGCCGAACTGTTCGCCCTGGTGAAGGCACACCGGGCCAGCCAGGTCGAGTTCAACATCGAAACCAAGGTGGAGGCAGGCGCCCCGGAACAGACCGCCCCGCGGGAGCAGTTCGTCGAGGTGGCGCTGCGGGAGATCCGCGCGGCCGGCATGGAGCGCAGGGCCTCCATCCAGAGTTTCGACTGGGGCGCCCTGCGCCTCGTGCAGCAGCAGGCGCCGGAAATCCGCACCGTCGCCCTCACCAATAAGGACTTCCTGCAGGTCGGACAGCCCGGTGCCTCGCCCTGGCTCGGCGGCATCGACGCCGACGACTTCGGCGGCGACCTCGTCCAGGCGGCCTCCTTCCTGGGCTTCGACGCCGTTTCCCCGGTGCATGGCTCGCCGCAGAACGGCACGGTCACCGACGGAAACTACGTTCCCTACGTCACCGCCGACATGGTTCAGCGGGCGCACGTCGCGGGAATGCAGGTCATTCCCTGGACGGTGAACGACGAGGCCACCATGTCCAGCCTGATTGACCTCGGCATCGACGGGCTGATCACCGACTACCCGGACCGGCTGCGCGGGGTCCTCGCCGGGAAGTCGATGAAACTGCCCCACCAGTACAAGGAAGCCAAGGCGTCCTCCTAGGAGGTGCTGGCAGCGGGCCGGGACTCCGCGCAGGTTCACCCTGCCGGAGATGCCCGGCCCGTGCGACACTGGCGCATGACTTCGGACCGGCCGAATGGGGGCGTCGGCGGCGGACCGCCCGACGATGAGCTGAGCTGGGTGCAGCGGCTGATGCTCTACTTCACCACGCCGCGGCGGAAGACCGCCGCGGTGCTGGTGGCCGTGGCCGGGTGGGTGGCAGCTTCCGCGCTGGAGGACCTGGCTGAGGCCCACGTTCGGTTCGTCCCGCTGTCCACGCCCTACTTCTACCTGGCCGGCTTTGCGCTCGCGGTGCTCTTCACCCAGGGCGCGGTCTTCCGGCGGCCCGTCCGGCTGCCCTCGGACGTCATGCGGCGTACGGCCGCCGCGCGGTTTTCCACCCGGGACTCCTGGACCTCGCCCCAAGGAGTTTCCGAAACGCTCTCCACCCTGCAGGCGGTGTTCACCCAGCCGGGTGCCACCGCCCGGGAGGTTGACTCCTCCGTCTGGGTGGAGCTGGCCAGGGATTGGGACACCACGGGGCTGCGCCACCACGAAGCGTCAATCCATCGAAAGCATCCGGTCTTCCTTCACTTCTTCGCCGCGCACGACGGCGGCGGAACCACCGTGACGGCCTTCAGCGGGGATCTGCGGCTCACGGGGGTGTGGGATGTTTTGAAGCTTTCCGACGAGATGGCCGCCGCCGCCGTGCAGCTCGCCCGGGACGCCACCTCAGGGGAATCCGATGGCACCCCGGCCCCGGGTTCGGTATCGTCGCCGGAATGACGACATCGAGCCCAACGACCTCAAGCCTCGTGACGGGCGCCGGCCGCGGCATCGGCGCCGCCATTGCATATGCGCTCGCGGACGCCGGCCACCGGGTGGCCGTGCACGCAGGGCATGACGCCGACGCCGCCGAGCGGGTGCGGGCCGGGCTGCCCGGTGACGGCCACGCCGTCGTCGTCGGCGACGTCGCCTCACCGGAGGCCTGCCGGCGGGTCTTCACCGCGGCGGTGCGGGAGCTCGGCGGCATCGACGTGCTGGTTAACAATGCGGGCATCTTCTCCTCCCACCCCGTGGACGGCACCTCCTATGCCGACTGGCAGCAGGCGTGGCGGCAGACCCTCGAGGTCAACCTGATGGGCCCGGCCAACCTGTCCTGGCTGATGGCAGACCACCTGATCCACCGTTCCCGCGGGCCCGCGGGCGGGCGGCTGATCAGTGTGGGCTCCCGCGGCGCCTACCGGGGCGAACCGGCCACCCCCGCGTACGGCGCGAGCAAGGCCGCGCTCCACTCAATGACCCAGTCGCTCGCGGTGGCCCTGGCACCGCACGGCATCGTCGCGGCCGCCGTCGCCCCCGGGTTCGTCGACACCAGGATGGGCCGGCCGGTGCTGCAGGGCGCCCAGGGCGACGCCGTCCGCGCCCAGAGCCCGTTCGGGCGGGTCGCCGAGCCGGAGGAGGTCGCCGCCGTCGTGCTGTGGCTGGCGACCGGCGCCCCAGAGTGGGTCAGCGGAACCGTGGTCGACGCAAACGGGGCGTCCTACCTGCGCTGACCGCTGGTAGGACGCCCCGGCAACCGCGGGCCCGGCTACAACCGCTGGGTGCGGGAGAGCACTGTCTGGATGATGACCACGACGGCCAGGAAGATCCCGGACACCACCGCCTGCACCGAGGAGGTGAGGGAGCCGACCTGGTTGATCAGGTTCTGGATCACCGTCAGCAGCAGCACGCCCGCCGTCGTCCCGATCAGGTTGCCGCGGCCGCCGGTGAGCAGCGTTCCGCCGATGACGACGGCGGCGATCGCGCTCAGTTCGAGCCCGACGCCGACGGTCGGCACCCCCGAGGAGGAGTAGGCCGCATTCAACGCGCCGGCGAGGCCGGCGCACAGGCCGCTCACCACGTAGACGCTGAACTTCACGCGGGCCACCGGCAGGCCCATCAGCACCGCCGCGCTCTCGGAGCCGCCGACGGCCAGGACCGTCTGGGAGCCCCTGCCGCGGGCGAGCAGCACCGACCCGATGACCACGACGACCACGGCGATCACCACCGGCCAGCGCAGGCCGAGTATGCCGCCCTGGCCCAGGGCGGTCACCGCTGCATCCTTGATCAGCGGGGTGTTGGCGCCCTCGTTGGTCAGGGCGAAGACCAGGCCGCGGATGCCGAGCAGGCCCGCCAGCGTGACGATGAAGGGCGCCATCCCGCCATAGGCGATCAGCAGGCCCTGGAGAATGCCGACGGTCCCGCAGACCAGCAGCGGCAGGAGCACGGCGCCGGCGATCCCCCAGGTGGAGCCGTAGGCGGCAAGGATCCCGCCGAGCGCGTAGACGGAGCCGACGGAGAGGTCGATCCCGCCGGTCAGGATCACGAAGGTCATCCCGACGGCGACGATGAGCAGGAACGAGGACTGGGTGGCGATATTCGTGAAGTTGCTCAGGGTGGGGAAGGTGGGGAAGGCAAGGCTGCCGACCACCAGCAGCAGCCCCAGGACGATCGCCGCCCCGTAGCGCTGCACGTTCCCGGCGATGCGCTCCCGCGTGACCTGCTTGGTCGTTGCCGGTCCGACACTGGGTTCAAGGGCCAGGCTCACTTGAGCACCGCCTTTCCACGCTGAAGGTAGACCGCGAGGAGGATGATGACGGCCTGTGTGATCTGGGAGTACGCATCGGGCACATTGTGCTTGATCAGCGACGCCGCGATGAGCTGAAGGAGCAGGGCGCCGGCGACGGTCCCCAAAACCTTCACCTGGCCGCCGCTGAGCGGGGTGCCGCCGATCACGACGGCGGTGATCGCCGAAAGTTCGATGAGGTTTCCGACCGTCGAGGGCACCGAGGCGCTGAGCCTTGCGGTCTGGATGATGCCGGCGATGGAGGCGAGTGCGGCCGCGAGGATGTAGATGGTGATCAGCACGCGCTTCACCGGCAGCCCGGCGAGCTCGGCGGCCCGCCGGCTTCCGCCGATGGAGACCAGCTGCTTGCCGAAGGTCGTCCGGTTCACCAGCACCGCCACGAGTCCCACCAGGATCAGGGCGAGCAGGACGCTGTAGGGCACCCCGGCGATGGTTCCACGGCCCAGGGCCAGGAAGCCCGGGTCGACGACGGACTTGAGCTGCTCGTCGGCCACCAGCAGGGCGATGCCGCGCCCGGCGACCATGAGGGAGAGTGTCGCCACGATCGGCTGCACCCCGATGAGCGCGATCATCGTGCCGTTGGCCAGGCCGATCAGGCAGCCGGCGAGGACCGCAAAGATTGCCGCCGGCAGCGCGCCGTACCCGATATAGAGGGGGATCACCGCCGCGGAGAGCGCCATGACCGCACCGACGCTGAGGTCGATGCCCTCCGTGCCGATCACCAGGGCCATGCCGAGGGCCACGATGAGCACCGGCACGACCTGGATGAACTGGACACGGAAGTTATCGATCGTCATGAAGTTCGGAGTGAAGAACAAGTTGAACAGCAGGAGCAGCGCAATGGCCAGGTACACGCCGTACCGCTGGAGGAAGACCAGCGCCGATCCCTTCTGCGGCAGGCGGACAGCGGACGTTACGGTACTCACAGGCGTTCCTTAATCTCAGCTGGTGATTCTTCGGCCGGTGAGTGGTTCTCGCCCACCAGCGCGGCCAGGAGGTGATGCTCGGTGACCTCGCTGCCGCGCAGCTCCCGCTCGACCGCGCCGTCGCGCAGGACGACGACGCGCGCGGATCCCTCGACGACCTCCTCGAGTTCGGAGGAGACCAGGACGATCGCCAGGCCTTCGTCGGCCAGCTCGTTGATGAGCGCCTGGACCTCGGCCTTGGCGCCGACGTCGATCCCGCGGGTGGGCTCGTCGAGCAGCAGGACCTTCGGGTTCATGGCCAGCCAGCGGGCGATCATGACCTTCTGCTGGTTGCCGCCGGACAGCTCGGAAACCACCTGGTTGGGGCTCGCGGCCTTGATCCGCAGGCGCTTCATGAACACGTCCACGATGGCGTCCTGCTTGGCGCGCGAGGTGAACCCGGCGCGGGAGAGGCGCGGCAGGGCGGCCAGGACGATGTTGTCGCGGATGGAGAGGTTCGGAATGATGCCTTCGGCCTTCCGGTCCTCGGGGAGCATGACGACCCCCGCCTTGATGGCGGCCGCGACCGATCCGCTGCGGACGCGTTTCCCGTCGACGGTGAGGCTTCCCTCGTCCAGTTGCATGACGCCGGCCATCGCCTTGAGCGTCTCGGAGCGCCCGGAGCCGAGCAGGCCGCCCAGGCCCACCACTTCCCCGGGCCGGATGTCCAGGCCGATGCCGCTGATCTGGTGCTTGCGGCTCATGTCCCGGGCGGTGAGGACCGGTTCGCCCTCGCCCTCCTTGACCTCGCCGAAGGCGGTCACGCCGCCGCGCTTGACCTTCTCCACCGACCGCCCGAGCATCAGCGCCACCAGTTCGACCCGTGACAGGTCGGCCAGGCGGCCGTTGTGGACCACCTTGCCGTCCCGCAGGACCGTGACCGTTTCGCAGATGGTGAAGATCTCATCCATCCGGTGGCTGACGTAGACGATCGCGATGCCCTGCGAGCGGAGCATCCCGATCACCCGGAAGAGGGTCTCCACCTCGCGGGCCTCGAGCGACGACGTCGGCTCATCCATGATGACGACGCGGGCGTCGATGGAGACAGCCCGGGCGAGCGCGACCATCTGCTGCATGCCCAGGGCCAGGCTGCGCAGCGGACGGCGCACGTCGACGTGGATGTCGTACGTCGCCAGGAGGGCGCGGGCGTCCTCCTGCATCTTCCGGAAGTCGATCAGGCCGAACCGGTTCCGGGGCTCGCGGCCCAGGAAGATGTTCTGGGCCACCGTCATCAGGGGGACGAGGTTGACCTCCTGGTAGATGGTGCTGATCCCGGCGTGCTGGGCGTCGACCGGCTTGGCGAAGCTGGCCGGCTCGCCATGGAGGAACAACTGGCCTTCGTCCGGCTGGTACACCCCGGTGAGCACCTTGATCAGCGTCGACTTCCCGGCGCCGTTCTCTCCCATCAGGGCGAGGCTTTCACCGGCGCGGAGGGTGAAGTCGACGCCCTGCAGGGCCGCGACTCCGGTGAAGGTCTTGCCCACCCCGCGGGCTTCGAGCACGGGCGCCGGTGCGGCGGTGCTGAGCTGCTCTGTCACGTTTGCTGCCTTTCTGGAACGATGGGGCGGGACCGGTGCGGCCCCGCCCCCGGGGAATCAGTACGCGGAGTTCACCCGTTCGGCAGCGTTCGAGGGGTCGTATTCCGAATCGGCGATGATGATGTTCTGCCCCACCGGCTTGCCGTCCATGAAGTCGACCAGGGTCTGGAAGGCCAGCGGACCGAAGCGGGGGTTGGATTCGATGACGCCGTTGTAGGAGCCGGCGGTGATCTGTTCGACCGCGTTCCGGGTGCCGTCGATGGAGTAGATCTGGATGTCCTCGCCGGGCGTCTTGCCTGCGGCGACGATCGCCGCCTGGGCGCCGAGGCCCATCTCGTCGTTCTCCGCGTAGATCGCGGTGATGTCCGGGTTGGCCTGCAGCAGCTGTTCGGTGACCGACTGGCCCTTGTCGCGGGCGAAGTCGCCGGTCTGCTCGGCCACGATCTCGATGCCCGGCGCCTCGGCGGCGACCTGGTCCTTGAACCCCTTGGTCCGGTCGGTGGTCACGGCGTTGCCGGAGGAGCCCAGCAGGATCGCGACCTTCGCCTCCCCGCCGGTTCCCTCGATCAGCTGGTCGGCGGCTCGTTTGCCCTGCTCCACGAAGTTCGAGCCCAGAAAGGTGACGTAGTCCTCGCAGGCGGTCGCGTTGACCTTGCGGTCGATGGTGATGACCGGGATGTTCTTGTCGCGGGCCGCCTGCAGGGCAGGCTCCAGGCCGTCGGAGTTCAGGGGGGCGACGATGAGCGCCTGGGCTCCCTGGGAGATCATGTCCTGGATGTCGGAGATCTGCTTGGACAGGGTCGACTGCGCGTTGGTGGTGATCAGCTTCTTCACCCCCAGCTTCTCGGCTTCATCCTTGATCGACTGCGTCTCGGCGATGCGGAAGGGGTTGTCCTCCTTCTCCGACTGGGAGAACCCGACGACGGCGTCCTTCAGGTCGATCTTCTCGGCTCCGTAGTCCTCAATGGAGCAGGTGGGGCCCTCGGAGGAGGCGACGGACTGCTGAGTTCCCTCAGGGGTCTCGGAGCCGCCTCCGGAGCCCCCGGTGGTGGTCCCCGTGTTGGTGCAGCCGGTCAGGGCGAAGCCCAGCACGGCGGCGCAGGCCAGGGACTTGAGGATCGGGGTGGCGTGCAGATTCATGATTCCAACTTCCTTGTTGAGTTTCGTGCTCGGCTGCGGCCCCGACTGCTGTGGCGGGGCCTCGAAAGGCGGAGGCGGCTAGTTGCCACGCCGGTAGTCCAGGTAGACAGTTTTCTTGCGGGTGTAGCGCTCGAAGCCGTGCTGGCCGTCGTCGCCGCCCAGACCGGACATCTTCCAACCGGTGTGGAAGCCCTGCACCTGCTCGGGGCCGGTCTGGTTGATGTACACCTCGCCGAACTCAAGGTCCTCGGTGAGCGAGAGTGCCGTCCGGAAGTCCTCGGTGTAGGCGTACGCGGTCAGGCCGTAATCGGTCGAGTTGGCGTACTCCACCACCTCGTCGTAGGTGTCGAAGGGGATGATCGGGAGCACCGGGCCGAATACTTCCTGCTGCACGATGTCCATGTCGTTGCTGACGCCGGTCAGGACGGTGGGGGCGAACCAGAATCCCTTGTCCTCCGCGAGGTGCTCGGGCCGGCCGCCGCCGGCCTCAAGCCGCGCACCGGCGCCGACCGCGCCGTCGACGAAGGCCTTGACCTTGTCCCATTCGGCCTGGGAGACCTTGGGGCCGATCTGGCTGCGCTCGTCCAGCGGGTCGCCGACCACGAGCCCGTTCACCTTCTCCAGGAGGCGCCGCACGAACTCGTCGTGCACCCCCCGCTGGACGTAGGTGCGCTCGTTGCAGGTGCAGACCTGCCCGCAGTTCCAGAACCGCGACTCGAAGGCCTCCTGCACGGCCAGGTCGAGGTCGGCGTCGTCGAAGACGATGACGGGGGCCTTGCCGCCGAGTTCGAGGGACACCGGGATCACCTTGTGCGCCGCCTGGGCCAGGATTTCCCGGCCCGCGCGGGTCGACCCGGTCACGGTGACCATGCCTACCAGCGGGTGTTCGACGAGGGCCTTGCCGATGCTCCGGCCCCCGCCGGTGAGGACGCTCACCAGACCGGCCGGGACGCCCGCCTTCTCGCAGACCTTCGCCAGGGCGAGGGCCGACAGGGGGGTCAGCTCGCTGGGTTTGAGCACGATGGCGTTGCCGGCCATCAGGGCGGGGGCGACCTTCCGCGCATAGATCGCCGCCGGGAAGTTCCACGGGATGATCGCCGCGACGATGCCGATGGGTTCTTCGCGCACGATCAGCTGGCGGTTGGCCGCCGAGGAGGCGACCACCTCGCCGACGTTGCGGTACTTCTGGGTGAGCGCGAAGTCGAAGAAGGCCTTGACCCCGCCGATTTCCCCGCGCGCCTCGGTGATCGTCTTGCCCTGCTCGGCGACGACGATCTGCGCCAGTTCGTCGGCGTGCTCCTCGACGGCGTCGATCACGGCGGCCAGGACGTCGGCGCGCTCCGCGTAGGTGCGCCGGCCCCAGTCCTTCTGGGCCTTATAGGCGACGGCGAGCGTCTCCTCAAGGTGTTCCGGGCCGGCCTCGGGCACTTCGGTGAGCACCTCGCCGGTGGCAGGGTTGTCCACGGGCCGGGTTTCGTCGGTGGAGACCCACCGTCCGCCGACGAGCATGGCGGGTGTTGATCCAAGCAGGGAGTTCTCGCTCAGGAGGGAAAAGCTCACGGCTGTCCTTTCGGGAACAGGTTGGGGAGGGGGATGAGCCGGAAGGCTCAGCTCATGACCATTCCACCCTCGACGTTGTACGTCTGGGCCGTGATGTAGTCCGAGCCCGGGCCGGCGAGGAAGATCGCCAGCGGCACGACGTCCTCGGGGACGGACGTGCGGCCCAGCGGGATGTTGTCGGCGGCGCTCTTGAAGGTCTCGCCCTCGGCCTTTCCGGTGATCTCGCCGAACTGCTTGTCGACTTCCTTCCAGTAGGGGGTGTCGACGATGCCCGGTGCCATCGCGTTGACGTTGACGCCGTACTCGGCCATGGCCATGGCGGTGGACTGGGTGATGGAGATGACGGTGGCCTTGGAGGCGCAGTAGGCGGCGACGAGTGCCTCGCCGCGGCGGCCGGCAATGGAGGCCATATTGATGATCTTGCCGCTGCGCTGCTTGCGCATGGGTTCGCACACCGCCTGGGTCAGGAAGAACAGGCCCTTGACGTTGACGTTCATGATGCGGTCCCACTCCTCGGGGGTGGTCTCCCAGAGCGGCTTGATCAGGCCGATGCCCGCGTTGTTGACCAAGATGTCGATCCGGCCGTGCTCGTTCACGATGTCTTCGGTGACGGCCTTGGACTGCTGGGGATCTGCGACGTTGAGTGAAACGGCCGAGGCCGATCCTCCCGTGGCGCGGATGGCCTCTGCGGCCTCCTTCGCCCCGTCCAGGTTCAGGTCGGCGATGACGACATGTGCGCCTTCTCCGGCGAACCCGACCGCCATCGCCTTGCCCATTCCGGAAGCGGCGCCGGTGATGAGTGCTACCTTGCCCTCAAGTGATCCCATGTGTTTCTCCTCAGTAGTATTCCGGCGGCGCGGAGCGCGCCCTCCGCCTGATGCGGCTGAAAAACCGGTTTTCTGCTGTGATCCAGATTACAGCGGAGGACACGACTGTCAAGACGAAAAGCTGGCGGCGGAGTGTCTTGCGGCGCCGATGAGGAGGTGAAGGCGGGGGAGGAGGCGGGGCCGGACACGGTCGGGAGTGGCGCCTGCGGGGGGG
>NZ_WPNY01000015.1 GCF_009828595.1 Arthrobacter zhaoguopingii | reverse complement strand
TGGTACTGCACCCGAGAGAGTGTGGGAGAGTAGGACACCGCCGGACCACCCTTAAAATGCAGGCCCCACCACCGGTGGGGCCTGCACCCCTTTAACCACCACCACAAGACCGGGCCCACCCCCCACCCCAACCCGGACCCCACCGGCAGGGCCCCCAACCGGCACCGGCACCCACCGGGCCGCCCACCGCCACCAGAACGGTCTCAACCCAGACCCCGGTAGAGTCGAACCATGAGTGGACTTTTCTCCCATGCGGCTCCGGAGCCCGCCGGCGGCGGCACTGTGGCGGACATCCGCGCGTCCGTGCGCGTGCCGGCCGATGTGGTCGACGCCTTTTCCGGGTTCACCGAACATCTCCACCTGTGGTGGCCGGGCGCTGAGCTCAGTGTCTGGGGCGCTGGAAGCTTCTTCGACCTTGAGGGCGGCGTCTTTGTCGAAACGTCAGCCGAGGATGAGGAGGCTGTCTGGGCGGAGGTCATCGAGCGTGAGGATCAACGGGAGGGTCACCGCGCCTTGTCCCTCCTGTGGCGGCACCGCCCCGGCCCCTTCCCTGCGACGGCGGTTGAGCTTTCCTTCAACAGCGTCGGAGGGGCAGCACCTGCCACAACGGTCGACGTCATCCACGGCGGCTGGCCTCGAGAAGGCGGCGCCGACGACCTGCGCGGGCGCTATGAGCGGTTCTGGCCGCTGGCCCTGGGCAGGTATGGACGCTTCATGGGTGGAACAGTGTAATGTCCTGCAGTGCGAGGAGCTAGCCTCGATCGTTCGCAGCCGGAGGCCCACCGCCAAACCGGACCATGGGCTGCCCCGGCCATCCCGGGTCTCGTAGGCATCTACTGCGGGAGTTAGGGCCTGTCGGCCGGCGCCGACGTGCTCGAGCGCACGACAAGCTCGGTCCGGGCGTCCTCGTCGGCCGGCAGAGTGTCGGCATTCTCCGGGTCGGTGAGGATCCCGAGCAGCCGCTTCACGGCGTGCTCGCCCTGCTGGCAGGGAAACTGGGCGATGGTGGTGAGTCCGAAGATCCCGCCCAGGTCGTGGCCGTCGATTCCGATTACTGACAGATCTTCGGGCACCCGGAGGCCGAGGTCCCGGGCGGCAAGGATGGTTCCGATCGCCATTTCATCCGATGCGCAGAACACAGCCGTGGGTCGGCTGTGCGGGTGTCCCAGCATCCGCTTGGCTTCGGTATAGCCACCGGTGATGGTGAAGTCTGCTTGAGCACGCCAGGAGGGAAGAACTTCGAGGCCCTCGGCGCTCATCGCTGCCTCGTAGCCCTCACGGCGGGAGCCTGAGATTCGAAAGTCGTTCTCAAACGCTTCGGCACCGCCGATGTGGGCGATCCTGCGGTGCCCCAGACTGAGCAGATGCTCGGTAGCCAGGGTGGCGATCGCCCTGTCGTTCACACTGATCGTATGGGCACCGGGCAGGACGCCGCCGATTCCCACGACGGGCTTGCCCACAGCGAGCAGCTGACCCAGTTCGGACCTGCTCAGCTCCAGGGCCACGGAGATCACGCCGTCGCACCGCTGGCGCAGCAGGAATTCCGACAGCACCCGGTCCCGGTGCTTCGCGCCTTCGCTGAGGTTGTAGAGAGTCAGGTCGTAGCCGGCCTCCAGGAGGGCGGCAGCGGCGCTGTCGACGATCTGAGAGAAGTACCAGCGGTTGACCGAGGGCACCACCACGCCGACGTTGCGGTTCCTGCCCGAGGCCAGGGACGACGCCGAGTAGGAGAGGACGAACTCAAGTTCCCGGGCCGCCTTCAGCACTGCCAGACGCGATTTTTCTGATACCCGGCCGTTGCCGCTAAGGGCACGGGACACCGTGGCCGTCGACACTCCGGCGCGCTTTGCGACGTCCTTGATGCCGGTCACGGCGTCCTCCCCCCTCGAATCGGGCTTGGGTAGCCCGGCCGCCTTAATTAAGCTTCAGCCACACACAGTGGTTGGGTGCCAGCAGTCCGTCGGTGCCCGCTTCAGGGTGGCTTGCCGCCAGAATCGAGCCGCCGGGCAGCTGCGTATCGAATTCTCCCATGTTGATCAGGACGACGACGTCGCCGTTGCGGAACGCCACGGTGTCGCTGTTCTCGTACTCCACGCTCCACTGCAGCGATCCGGCTCCAAGGCCCAGTTCGCGCCGCAGTCGCAGCGCCATGCGGTAGAGGTTCAGTGTCGACCCGGGATCGGAGTCCTGGCGGTCGACGGCGAGGGCTTTCCAGCTCTCCGGCTGCGGCAGCCAGGGGGTGTCCGCTGTTCCGAAACCATAGGCAGGCTCCTCCGCGCGCCACGGAAGGGGGACCCGGCATCCGTCACGTCCGAGCCGTTCCCCGCCGGTCCGGGCGAAGGTGGGATCCTGGCGGAACTCGGCGGGCATGGTGGTGTGGTCGGGCAGGCCGAGCTCTTCGCCCTGGTAGAGATAGATGCCGCCGGGGAGGGCGAACATGGCAAGGGAGGCCGCGCGGGCCCGGTCCAGCCCGGTTGCGGTGTCCGGCTGCGGATCGAAGTGGCCGATTCCATCACCGGGGCGGGGGAAGTCCTCGCCGAGCCCGAAGCGGGTCGCATGGCGGACGACGTCGTGGTTGCTCAGCACCCAGGTGGTGGGCGCGTCGACGCTGTCGAAGGCCTGAAGGGAGCTGGAGACGACGTTGCGCAGCCCGTGCGCGTTCCACGGGTGGTGCAGGTAGGCGAAGTTGAAGGCCTGGTGCATTTCGTCCGGGCGGACCCAGTCGGTCAGCCGCGGCAGGGGGTCGATGGTGGCCTCAGCGCAGAGCACCCGGTCGCCGTCGTACTCATCGAGGATCTTCCGCCAGCCGCGGTAGATCGCATGGACCTCTTCCTGCCCGAACATCGGGGCCTCATGACCCGGGAAGCCTTCGCTTGAGCTGCCATCGGCGCGCCCGCCCCAGTCCGGCAGCCCTTCGGCCTTGACCAGGGCATGGGCGACATCGACGCGGAAGCCGCCGACGCCGCGGTCAAGCCAGAAGCGCAGGATGCGCTCGAACTCATCCCGCACCGCCTGGTTGTCCCAGTTGAAGTCGGGCTGGGAGGAATCGAAGAGGTGGAGGTACCACTGTCCGCCAGACCCGTCGCTGTTGACCACTCGGGTCCAGGCCGGACCGCCGAAGTGGGACTGCCAGTTGTTGGGCGGGAGCTCCCCATGCTCGCCCTGCCCGTCCCTGAAGATGAACATTGCACGTTCCGGCGACCCGGCCGGGGCAGCGAGGGCCCGCTTGAAAAGAACATGGTCACTCGAAGCGTGGTTCGGCACAAGGTCGACGATGACCTTGATGCCGAGTTCGGTGGCCCGAATGGTCAGTGCATCGAAGTCAGCCAGGGTTCCGAACAGGGGGTCGACGTCGCAGTAGTCTGCGACGTCGTAACCGCCGTCGCGCTGAGGTGAGGTGTAGAAGGGGGAGAGCCAGACGGCATCCACGTTGAGCCGGACCAGGTGCTCAAGTTCCTCGCGCACGCCGGCGAGGTCGCCCATGCCATCGCCGTTCGCGTCCCGGAAGGACCGGGGGTACACCTGGTAGATCACCGAGGAGCGCCACCACGCATCGTCCGCGTGCTGAGCGTGGATGGGGTCATGGAAAGTGACAGCTCCGTCGGGAGCGCTAAAACCTGCCGTGTCGACGGCCGCTGAAAAGGACATGGCAAACATCGTAGACCTGCAACGCCAATACTGAAAGCGTTTACAGGCATACATTCCGCGTGTCCTAGCCGTTACTTCCCGGTAACCTCGGTGCCACTAGGTCTCTTGTTCTCCTGAAGTGTAAACGTTTGCACTTATGATCTCCGCCATACTCTCTGCTGGGGCGCCGGAGGAGGGGCGCTCCCGGTCCTGAAGGTGGCGGCGAGGAGATTCGGCGGTGGTCCGTCCTGCAGCTGGGTCGTGCGTCCGTTCTCTGCGGCGGGTGTCCGGCGGCCGGAGGGATGGCGGTCGGGATGGAGCTTCAGCCGGTCGTTCCGGAGAGACGGTCCGACCCCGGACATGCCCGCTTGGCGGTGATATTCTCGGGCCAGAGGCCCGGAGGGCTCTGCAGGAGTTCGTTCCTGCACCGACAAGATTGCAGGGGCGCAAGTGTCAGAAAACCCAGCAGGTCCGCACGGCGGATCCGGTTCCAACGATCCGTACGGCAAGGGCCCGGGCGGAAGCTCTGGACCCTCCGGATCATCCAACCCCGGCCAGACGCCGTACGGGCAGCCCGCCTACGGGCAGTCACCCGCGCCGTACGGTCAGCCGGCCTACGGGCAGGGCCCCGGCCAGCCGGCTTACGGGCAGTCGCCGTACGGGCAGCCGTCGGGATATCCGGCGGGCGGCTACCCGGGCCAGCAGGGGCCCCGTGAGAACCCCGGACGCACGCTGGGCATTGTGGGGCTCATCCTGGCGATCATCCCGTTCCTGAGCCCGGTAGGGCTGATCCTCAGCATTGTGGCATTGGTGAAGTCAAAAAAGGCCGGGATGGGCAACGGCATTGCGGTGGCGGGCATCATTGTGGGAGCCCTTTTCACGATCGGCCTCGTTATCCTCATCGTCGGAATCATCGCTGTAATCCCGTATGCCACGGAGGTCGCCGAGTTCTGCCAGCAGGCCGGGTCCGGTCCGCAGGTTTATGAGGGCCAGGAAATCCGGTGCCCCTAGATGTGAGGTCCTGAGCCGCGGTCCGGGCCGGCCGCACCGGCCCGGATCACTTAGCTGTCCGGGAAGCTGCTGTCCCCGTCGAGCCCGATGGTCTTCGAGTCGGCGGTCAGCATGATCTCGGCCTCGTCGCGCCGGTGCCGCAGCTCCGAGTCAAGGTAGGACTGCACCGCCTCCGCCATGGGAACGTTGCGGTCCTGCCGCTCGGACATGTACCACCGGTGTTCAAGCACCTCGTGCACCACCTCCGCGGGCTCGAGCTTGCCGCCGAGCTCGCGCGGTACCGACCGCACAATCGGCTCGAAGACTTCGCTGACCCACAGGTGGGCGCTGATCTCCTCGTCGACGTCGAGGTTGTTGTTGTCCGCCCGGTAGGCGTCCATGTCGTTGAGCAGCCTGCGGGCCTGGTTTTCCTGCGCGTCGATGCCGGTCAGGCGGAGCAGCCGGCGGCTGTGGTGGCCCGCGTCGACAACCTTCGGCTGCAGCTGGATCCGGGACCCGTCGGCGACCGTGCTGATGACGTATTCCTCGACATCGAAGCCGAGGTCGTTGAGCCGGCGGATGCGGGCGTTGACGCGCCAGCGTTCGCCGAGTTCGAATGACTCCCGCGCCGTGAGTTCGGTCCACAGCCTGCGGTAGCTGTCCATGATCAGTTCGCTGGTGGCCAGCGGGTCGACTTTCTCCTCGATCAGCCCGCCCTCGGCGAGGTCCATCAGCTCGCCGGCGATGTTGACGCGCGCGATCTCGAGGTCGTACTCCCGCTGGCCGCTTGAGAGTTCCGGATAGAGCTCTCCGGTCTCAGCGTCCACCAGGTAGGCGGCGAAGGCGCCGGCGTCCCGGCGGAACAGCGTGTTCGACAATGAGACGTCGCCCCAGTAGAACCCGATGAGGTGCAGGCGCACCAACAGGAGTGCCTGCGCATCGATCAGGCGGGTGAGGGTGTCCCGTCTCAGCGTCTGGGAGAACAGGGCCCGGTAGGGCATCGAGAACTTCAGGTGCCGGGTGACCAGCACCGGGTCCAGCTCGGTGCCGTCGGAGGTGGTGCGCCCGGTGATGACCGCGACGGGTTCGACGCACGGCACATCGAGGCGCTGGAGCTTACGCAGCATGTGGTATTCGTGGCGGGCGACGTGCTCGCTGGTTTCCTTAATGGCGATGACCGAGCCCCCCAGGTGCGCAAAGCGCACGATGTGGCGGGAGATACCGCGGGGGAGGGCCGCAAGGCTCTCTGCAGGCCATTCCTCGAGCGCGATGTGCCAGGGGAGGTCGAGCAACTCGGGGTCGGCGGAGGCCGCGGTGATGTTCAGTGAGCCCAGTGCCGACTCCGGAGGGGTGGTCCGGATGCGCGGCAGCTTGCCCGTCTGCGCATAGTCGGTCGGTTCGTCGTGCCAGTTGGCGTTGTAGGTTTCCGTCATGATGTTGCCTTCTGTAGGACCGCCGGTGCGCCGGTCACTGGGAGTGCTCAAAGCAGGAGGTCCGTTAGCTTAAACCGCAATGCGGTGGTCCCCCGTCCGTGAAGACGCAGCATGGGAACCACCGCATTGCTGGAAATGCGTTGAACTAGACCGTATCGGCCAGGCGGGCGCCGGAGGTCGTGTCGAACAGGTGCACGTGGCCCTGCTCGGGGCGGACGTAGACGGTGTCGCCCTTCATCGGAGGGCGGCGGCCGTCGACACGGGCCACCATGTCGTGGTTCTGACCGTTGAGCGTGGTGTGACCGTAGATGTAGGCGTCGGCGCCGAGTTCCTCGACAACGTCGACCTCAACCTGCAGGCCTTCACCGGGGGCGGCGAGCACGAGGTCCTCGGGGCGGACACCCAGGGTCACGGTGTTACCTGCGGCCGCATCAAGGATGTCGCTGCGGACCGGGTACACGGTACCGCCGAACAGCACGCCGCCGTCGGCGACGGGCAGTTCGAGGAGGTTCATGGCGGGGGAGCCGATGAACCCGGCAACGAAGACGTTCTTCGGGCGCTCGTACAGGTTGCGCGGGGTGTCGACCTGCTGCAGGATGCCGTCCTTGAGGACCGCGACGCGGTCGCCCATGGTCATCGCCTCGACCTGGTCGTGCGTGACGTAGACGGTGGTGACCCCGAGGCGGCGCGTCAGCGACGCGATCTGGGTGCGGGTCTGGACGCGCAGCTTGGCGTCGAGGTTCGACAGCGGCTCATCCATGAGGAAGACCTGCGGGTTACGCACGATGGCGCGGCCCATGGCGACGCGCTGGCGCTGACCGCCGGAGAGGGCTTTCGGCTTGCGGTCCAGGTAGTCCTCGAGGTCGAGCAGCTTGGCGGCCTCACGGACGCGCTCGGCGCGCTCTTCCTTGGGGACGCCGGCGATCTTCAGGGCGAAGCCCATGTTGTCGGCGACACTCATGTGCGGGTACAGGGCGTAGTTCTGGAAAACCATCGCGATGTCGCGGTCCTTCGGGGGAACGTCGGTGACGTCGCGGTCACCGATGAGGATGCGTCCCGAGTTGACGTCTTCGAGTCCTGCGAGCATGCGCAGGGAGGTGGACTTGCCGCAACCGGACGGGCCTACGAGGACGAGGAATTCGCCGTCGGCGATCTCGATGTTCAGGCGGTCTACAGCGGGCTTTTCGGTCCCCGGGTACACCCGGGTGGCCTGGTCGAACGTTACCGTTGCCATTTTCTTATTTCCTTTTCACGGGCAGGTACGTGCCCGACGATCCGTAGTGAATGGAGTGTATTCAGTTGTTCGGGGTAGGACCGGCCGAGCCGGTCGACACCCACTTGGAGTATGTCACGAATGGTTGGACGAAGCACAATCACGACGCAGGGCGAAAAGGTCCTCAAGGGTGCCGGCGAGGTCCTCGGGCGAGCCCAGGCGGTAACGGGCCGCGGTCTTGCCCTCACCGATTTTGATGCCCACATCCTGGGGCTGCAGGACGCCGAAGGCGTGCTCGTCGGTGACGTCGTCGCCGGCGAAAAGCACCGCTGTGGCCCCGCTGAGCTCCCTCAGCAGCCCCAGCCCCTGCCCCTTGTCGGCGTGGACCACCGACACTTCGAGGACGCGCTTTCCGTCGGTGACCTTGAGCCCGTCCAGCCCGGCCAGCCCGTCGCGGGCGGCGGCCACCGCGTCGGCGGCGACGTCGTCGGCCGCGGACCGGGTGTGAAGTACAACGCCGGCCGGCTTGGACTCGAGCCACGTGCCGGGGTGAGCCGCCACGACACTCTCGACGACGTCGGCCGCCGCATCGAGCAGTTCGGCCTGGCGGGGGTCGAGGGTGAGGGGTGCGGCGTCTGGGCCGGTCCAGGTTTCGGCGCCGTGGCTGCCGATGAGCAGGGTTTCCGGCTCAGGGGAAGCCACCTCTCTCAGGCTGCCGAGCGCGCGGCCCGAGATCAGCGCCGTCGTCGTCGACGGCAGCGCGGCCAGGGCCTTCAGGGCGGCCGAGGAGCGGGGGAGCGGGCGGGCGTCCTCGGCGCGCTCGACCAGCGGCGAGACCACGCCGTCGAAGTCGAGCGCGATGAGCAGCACCGGTGTTGCGGCGAGGTCCTCAAGGGCCGCCCGGAGATCGGTGCGCTCAGGCATCGTTGTTCACCGCCGAGCCGTTGCGCAGGGCGGTCAGGAACGCCTGCGACCAGCGTTCGACGTCGTTCTGGAGCACCTGGCGGCGCATGATGCGCATCCTGCGGACGCCTTCCGCCGGGGGCATGTTCAGGGCGGTCACCATCGCGGACTTCAGCCCGTCGATGTCGTGGGGGTTGACCAGGACGGCCTGCCGGAGGGTGTCGGCCGCGCCGGCGAACTCGCTGAGCACCAGGGCGCCGCGGTTCTCGGTGCGGGCCGCAACATATTCCTTGGCCACGAGGTTCATCCCGTCGCGCAGCGCCGTGACGAGCATGACGTCGGCCGCGAGGTACAGGGCGACCATCTCCTCGACCGGGTAGCTGTGGTGGAGGTACCGGATCGCCGTGTTCTTCATGGTGTCGTAGGTGCCGTTGATGCGGCCCACTGCGCCCTCGATCTCCTCCCGGAGGAGACGGTACTGCTCCACGCGTTCCCGGCTGGGGCTTGCCACCTGGATCAGCGCGGCATCCTCAACGGTGATGGAGCCGTCCTCGAGGAGTTCTCCGTAGGCCTTGAGTCGGTGACCGATGCCCTTGGTGTAGTCGAGCCGGTCTACCCCCAGCAGGACGTGCTTGGGGTTGCCGAGCTCCCGGCGGATCTCGCGGGAGCGCTCAATGATGTCCTGGCGTTTGGCCAGTTCGGTGATGGCGTTCACATCGATCGAGATGGGGAACGCCTCGGCGCGGGAGACGTAGGCGGGCGCATTGCCGTCGGCGGGGACCTGTACCTGCTGCTGGCGGATGGTGTGGCCGAGGAAGCGGCGGACGCAGCGCAGGAAGTTGCTGGCGTCGCTTGGGCGCTGGAAGCCGATGAGGTCCGCCCCGAGCAGGCCCTCGATGACCTGTCGGCGCCAGGGCAGCTGCGCGAAGATCTCCAGCGGCGGGAACGGTATGTGGTTGAAGAAACCAATGACGAGGTCGGGGCGGGCCTTGCGCAGCAGCTTGGGTACCAGCTGCAGCTGGTAGTCCTGAACCCACACTGTGGCGCCGTGGGCCGCCGATGCGGCGGTGGCCTTTGCGAAGCGCTCGTTGACCCGGCGGTAGGCGTCCCACCAGGTGCGGTGGAATTCCGGCGGCGCGATGACATCGTGGTAGAGCGGCCAGAGGGTCGCGTTGGAGAACCCCTCGTAGTAGAGCTCCACCTCGTCCTCGCTCAACGGCACTGGGACAAGGCGCATGTTCCCCTCATCGAAGGGGTCGAGGGTCTCGTCGGGAGCGCCGTGCCAGCCGACCCAGGCGCCGTCGGTCTTGGCCATGACCGGAGCAAGCGCCGTCACGAGGCCGCCGGGGGAGCGGCGCCACGAGCTGTTGCCTTCGTCGTCCGTGACGCGGTCGACCGCCAGCCGGTTGGAGACAACGATGAAGTCAAAGTCGCCGTAGTCGGTGTCGGTGTCGGAATCCGCTGCCGTTGTGGCTTCGCTCATTGAAAACTCCTGCAATTAGTAGGCCTACTGATGAACTCTATCGGTTAGGGGCACCGGCCAGTCCCGATAAACTGGGGCAGATCGGGAAGCGTCCCGGAGAAGCAGGCAAGGCAGAAGGACCGATGGCACCGAGCAACTCCCGTAAGCCCAGCAAGGCCGAGCGCTCAGCGGAGTCCCGCGAGCGGGCACGGCTGCAGCGCGAGGCGGCCGAACGCACCGCCCGGCGGAACTCGCTGCTGATCCGCTGGGGCGTGGTGGCGGCCGCTGTCGTCATCGCCGTCGTCATCGCGCTGGTTGTCGCCGGCAATATCCGCGGGCGGGTACCCGACGCCGGTCCGGCGCCGCAGCACGGCAATGACCAGGGCGGAATCACCCTGGTCTCCACCTCCGAGCTCGCCGAGACCGAGGGCGGCGAGGTCGACGTCGCATCTTTGCCGGAGGAGCCCGCGCCGGGAGCGGGGGTGCCGCCGGGAGTGGAGCCGGGCGCGGACGGGGCGCCCATCCCGGTGGTGGCCTACGTCGATGTGAACTGCGTCCACTGTTCCAATTTCGAGAGCGAGTATTCGGATGACCTGCGGCGCTGGCTCAATGCCGGTGACATCACCCTCGAGTACCGCAACGTCGCCTACCTCGACCGCAACTCCCGCGACGACTACTCCTCGCGGGGGGCCAGCGCGCTCGCCTGCGTCGCCGATACGGCACCGGACAGCTACTTCGACTTCTCCACGGCACTGTTCGCCAACTTCGAAAGCGGCGAGCTCGACGACGGCGGGCTGGGCGATATGGCGGCCGAGGTGGGTGCCGGTGACATCTCCACCTGCCTGTCCGAGGGCACCTTCCGGCCCTGGGCGAAGTACACGACGGAGGCCGCGCAGGCCGCCGGCGTCGAGGGTACACCGACCGTTTATGTCGACGGCGAAGAGGTCGCGGACGCTGTGGCGGACTTCGGGAAGGTCGTCGAGGAGAAGCTTCGCTGAGTTTTCACGAACCGGAGGGCTGGGCTAACCTTAGGGAGCGCCCGTTGTGTCGTGGAGACCGCGGCGGCGCCTGCTGGTGCAGCCAGCATGCCTCCTTAGCTCAGTTGGCCAGAGCACCTGTCTTGTAAACAGGGGGTCGCCGGTTCGAATCCGGCAGGGGGCTCCACAAAAACGTTCTCTGACTAGGGAAAACGTTGCATCGAGGGTCCGAATCGGCGGCCGGGACGCCCCCGACTCAAAGATGGAATCAAGTGAGCTGGCCGGCGCAGTAGTTCCGGCGGAGCCTGCGCAGGTGCTCCACCTTCACCTCGGACCACCCAAAACTGGGCAGCCGGCCCGGCCATCGACGGTCCGTCCCAGATACCGACAATTCCGCGGATCCGCCGCCCTGAGTGGGAAGAACGAGGACCGGTTCCGTCCGCAATCGGGCCTACCCTGAAGTCAAAAGGACCAACAGGAGGAAGCTCATGGATTGGAAAATCGAACTCGTTGCCATCCCGGTCTCCGACGTGGACCGGGCGATCGGCTTCTACCGCGACAGGGTGGGCTTCGTGCTGGATCACGACCACCGTGTGGGCGAAGGCGTCCGCTTCGTACAATTGACCCCGCCCGGCTCTGCCTGCTCCATTGTTCTGGGGGAGGGAATCACGGAGATGGCCCCTGGCTCGCAGAAAGGCGTCCAGATCGTCGTGCCGGACGCGGCCGGGGCTCGTTCAATGCTCCTCGAAAACGGTGTTGGGGCAAGCGAAGTCGACCTCCAACCATGGGGCAGTTTCGTGTACTTCTCCGACCCGGACGGTAACGCCTGGTCCCTTCAGCAGCTACCCGACTACGGGGTCTCCCAGAGCTGAGGGGTGTCACGGTGGTGCCTTTGACTCTTGGCGGTGTCCGATGCCTGGCCCCAGTCCACGCTGTTCCAATCGCGTAGGATGCACCTCATAACGATGATGGGGGAGAAGATGAAACGCGACTCGGTCTGGATGCGCCTGCTGAACGGGGCTGTATTCGGCGTCTTGATCGGCCTCATGCGGCACCCGGACAAACACAGCAACTACCGGTATGAGCGGTACGTCGAGGAGCTGCCCGAGGGTGCCGCTCCGATGACGTATGAGCAGTGGATTGAAGCATACGACGCTGAATGGGAGGCGCGGAAGAACGCCCGCAGCCTCGACCCGGGCGGGAAGTAGATTCCCAACGGGAACGATAAGGACGAGGGCTGCCAGGGCCGAGCGCTCATAATCTGCTTCCCGGCGTCCCGCCACCACCAATGCCGGCCTAGACAGCGGCTATCGATGGGCCACACCGACACCACGACGACCTGTGCGGCGGGCCGAAGGGCCGGCGGCGGAACCCGGAGCCGCGGCGACCGCCAGCCGGAACACCAGCACCGTTAGGATGTCCGGATGGGGTCCGGGGGTCGGCGAGTGAGCAGGGAGAAGCGGCGGAAACTTGCCCACCGTATTGAAGGCTGGCCGGTTCGCCCGCGCCGGACTGCAGCGGTCCTGGTCACCCTGTTCATCGCTCTGAGCGGAGTGGTTTTCAGCGTCCAGATGGAGGCCGAATTCGACCGGGCCGGCGAAGCTGTCAGAACCCAGGAGCACCAGTGGAGCATCATCGTCGACAAGGATCCGCGGCGGCGGGGCGGCACCCGATACTACGTGCTGGTTGACGGGCGGAAGGAGGTGCTGGACGACGCGGGCTTCCTGTCGGACAAATCACTGTACGCACCCGTATGGTACGTCGTGGACCCCGAGGACGAGTTCCACCTCATCGCTGTGGGATCCCCCGGTGACTGGGAGGACAAACCCTGGAACACTTACTTCGGCGCAGCGGTGCTCGCAGCCTTTGCCCTCGTTGCAATCACATCGGCCTGGTGGCGAATCGTCCCCGAGGACAGATGGGTCGTTCTGAACACGATCTTTCCGAGCAAGAGACCGCCGGGCCGGAGGGCGCTTGACCTGGCGCCCCGAACCAACAGGGCGGGTCGGCTCGTTCGGTGACGCTGAGTCAGCCGGGCTGCAGTGACACCTTGAGAGCATGAACCGGGCGTCGGTTGACTCAAACGCTTCTAGCGCTTGTAGGCCCGGACGTAATCGACCTCCATGAGTGCCGGAAATTGGGTGTCTGCATCCGGTGAACCGGGCCAGCTACCGCCGATCGCCAGGTTGAGCCGAAGGAAGAAGTTCCGGCTGAAACTCTCATCCATCCACGAGGTGGTCGTCCGGTTCCGCTCGTAGGTTTTCACGCCGTCGACGTACCAGCGGATGACTCCGGGCTCCCACTCAACGGCGTACTGGTGGAACCCGTCAGCCATCGTCCGGCCGTTCGGCAGAATGTACTCGTAGTCCTGCATGCCGTGAGGCGTAGCGTGGTCGTAGTCGTAGTGGATGGTTTGGTGGACCTCGTTCGCCCGGACATGGCTCTCCGACCTGGAGGAACCGAGGGCTTCCATAATGTCGATCTCACCGACACCGCGGTCAACCGGGCGCATCCAGAAGGCGGGCCAGAGCCCCTTCGAGGTTCCCTGCTGAACTGGGAGCTTCGCGCTCATCTCGAGCCGGCCGTGGGTCGTTTCAAACTTCCCGAGCGTGTTCAGGTGGCCCGAGGTGTACAGCCGCCCGCCGGGGAAGCGGCCGTCGTTACTGTTGCAGAGAACCGGAGCCGGGAGTTTCTGCGCGGTGATGGTCAGCTTGCCGTTGGTCACGCTGACGTTTTCGTTCTGAAGGCAGGCAAGCTCGTCGTTACCGTCGCCATAGGTGGAGTTGTCGAGGACGTTCCATTTCGTGGTGTCGACGGCAGCACCGTTGAACTCGTCCGCCCAGGACAGCTTCCAGGCAGATGGTGCCGGGGGCACGGCGTTGGTCTTTGCCGTGAGGACGGCCGACTTCTTCTGGATCCCTCCGATCGTTGCCGATACCTGGATGTTGTAGCTCGTGTTCGGAGCGAGGCCCGTGAGAGTTTCGCCCTTCGTGGCGTCGTCCTGTCCAGCGACGTGGACGCCATTGACATAGTGCTTGTAACCTCCGGTGTAACCCGCGGGTGCATCCCATTCGACGCGGATCGCGGTTTGGGTGGTCCCCGAAGCTACCGGACGCAGGTTCGTTGGCGGAGCCGGCGTGATCGGCGGAGTCCTGGTTGCTTTCATGGTGACGACGGCCGACTTGTATTCCACGCCGCTGATCACGGCGCTGACCTGCACCGTGTGGATCGACCCGGAGGCCAGGCCCGAGAACGTCTCCCCGGTCGTGGGGTCCGAAGCGCCCGCGACGAATCTGCCGTCGAGGTAGTGCTTGTACACCCCGCTGTAGCCGGGAACCGGGTTCCATACTGCACGGATCGAGGTGGACGAGCTTGCCGCATAGTCCTGGCGGAGATACGTAGGCCCACCTCCGGCGTAGGCCGGGCCGAGCCCCACCAGCAGCAAGAGCGCGGCGGCGGCCATTGCTATCAGCGACTTCTGCGGGTGCTTCATGTTGTGCCTATCGCGAAGGTTTGAAGGTATGAAGACGCCGAACACCCGGGTGAGCGGGGCATCGGGAGGGCTCTGGCGTGGGTTCGGCAATCCGCGGGGTCAAGGACGGGGCAACCGGGGGCGGGCGGCTCGTTGGTTCCTTCCGCGGCGGGAACCTCCGGCTTGCTCCGGGCTCACCCCCATTCAGAGTCTGACCCTACCGGGAAATGTGACCAATGGCACTGATGTTTCGAATGAGACAGAAGTTTTCATCGGGATATCTGTCGTGAGTGCAATCTCCCGGCAGAACACAAGGAACCCCTTCCAGGTCGCTGGAAGGGGTTCCTCAGGAAGCTTCGGAGAGGGGCATTCTCGGACGGGTGGGACGGCTTGCGGGAGTCAGCATCCCGTTCCCTTGAAGTGGAGGTTGCTATGTCTGCAGAAAGTCACAACGGAATCCGCCACGGTTTCGACGAGAAAACGGCGTGCAGCTGCGCAAGGGTGTGGGCGAAGACGAACTTCTCGCCGTCAGCAGGGCCGGTCGTGAGCGGGCCCTACCGTCCGCAGCCGAGGCTTGCTCGGGTGGAGGGCGTAGGTTACTGGCGCAGCGACCAGCGGTCGGTGTGGCGCCGGTGGGCAAGCCGCCTTGGCAGTTCGCGGACGGCCCAGAACGCAACGGCGACCGAAGCGATCAATAGTAAGAACATCAGGTAGAGCCCGATCAGTTCCGCCAACGGGGAGCGGAATCCGTTCAGCACCCTCAGGCCGCCGAACGCTCCGGCGGTCCAAAAGATCAGCACGCCCGCGAGCGCGCCGGCGGACGGAAGAAGGTCACGGTTATTATTCAGCCACTGCATTCGGCGTTCCTCAAGATACGGTCCCCACCACAGGTTCCATTGTCCGGATGGGCGCCGTTTTCTCCGCCTCGGGCGCGTATTGGCTTCGTCACATTGCGAAGGACGACTCGATGTGTTGTGGGGCAGTGGGCCATTAGGGGCGTAATTAGGGCTTGGGATTCCCGGTGCGGGAGGGCCGCTGCCGGGTGGAGCGGCCGGGGGACCGCACGGGGCGGGGTCAGCATCCGATTGCGTCCCGGGTGCCCGAAAACGACGGCGGCGCCCGATTTATCGGGTGCGTTTGTCGCAATCGGGTATGCCGGTCGGGCTCAGGGGACAGGGGACAGGGGACAGCATTACGGTCTGCCAGCCAACCGCACAGCGAAGTCAACCAATGCGGCGGCGACTGCATCCGGATGGCTCAGGGCGGCATAGTGTCCGCCGTCGATCTCAACCGGCTCGATCCCCAGCCGCTCGCGCACCTGGCGCCTCATAAAAGAGGCCGGGAAGAGGTTGTCCTCCCGGCACAGGATGGCCAGAGTGGGCACCGCGGGGTGCCGGTCCGCCGGCCACGGCCCCGACATCCAGCCGCCCTGCTGATCCCGCTCACGCGCCCGTGCTTCGCGGGCAAGAGGTTCAGGGACGCCGTTGAAGTAGAGAACCTCGGGGTCGTCATCAATGCTCTCCTGGTCGTGCCCCGTATTCGCCCACCAGTCGGCGAAGCTCTCACCGGGAAGCGGGATCATTCCGGCGAGATACGCGAGGCCTCCGGCGTCGAGATGTTCACAGGCCAAAGGAGCGATGAAGCCACCGAGGGAATGCCCGACGACGATGACGTGCCGCGCGGCCGGCACGGCGGCGGCGATGACCTCGAGATACTGCTCGAGCCCAGCATCGGCGTCCTCGATCGGCAGATCCACGGAAACGGCGTCGTGGCCCGCGCTCTCAAGAAGGGGAGCAACCAGATGCCAGTCCCACGCAGTGGAGCCGCCGCCGTGGAGGAGCACGAAGGTCGCCATAGGGTTCCCCTTTCAGCCAGGAGGTAGGTTCAGCGTCCTCGATCAGGACACCGAGGAGGCGGCCAGCTCCGCGATGAGGAAACGTGCCATATCGGCCCGCGCCGCGATCAGTCGGTGCAGGTGCTCGGAGTCCGGCCCGTCCAGCTCAGGGGGGAACAGCGCCGAGAGCCCGCTGACGATCGCGGTGGAGATGGCGAATCCCCTCCGTACCAGTTCCCGCGGGAGCGGCGCCCCTTCGTCGTGCAGCCCCCACAGATAGGCATCGAGCGAACGGGGTGCGAGCTCAGCCAAAGCCGATCCGGGAAGCAGCCCTTCATTGACGAGTCCGGTCAGCAGTTGGCCGAGGTCGAAGCCGGCCGGGGCGGTGCCGAAGCTGCCCCAGTCGATGGCCACGACGCCGTCGCGGCACTGCAGGAGGTTCTGGGGGCAGGCGTCGCCGTGTGCGCGGGTGCGGGGGAGGGCCGACAGTTCCGACAGGAGGGCGGGAAGCTGCCCGGTCAACGCGATCAAGTCCTCCTCGAGGCGGTCATCCACACGGCCTTCGAAAGCGGGGTGGGAACGGAATGTCCCTGAACGAAGCCGCGGAATGAAGATGTGTTCGCCCGGCCCTAGGACGTAATCGGCGATGTCGCGATAGTTCCCGCGGGGTGCCTCCGCTGCGCCGGCGAGACGGCCGAGCAGGTATGCCGTCCGGGCGAAACGGTCGGGGTCCCACTCAGCGTGCGGGTCTTGCCGAACGTCCTCCATCCAGATGGCCGTGCTCTCCTCGTCAATCTCCTCGATCTGGTGCACCCTGGGCAGCCGCAGTCCGTCGGGTAGGTAGTGTCCCAGGCGGCCGGCATAGACCTCGGCCTCGGTGCGCCAGGGATAGTGTTCGACGACGAATCCCCGCAGCTCTTCAGGGATCTGCTCAATCCCCGCCCAGCGCAGCGGAGTGTGGATCACCTTGAGGACTGATGAGAAGGCGTGTCGGTCCTCTCCCTCGCCCGCCGTGCCCTCCAGTCGCCACAGCCCGGCGGTCGTCATGTTCGACAGCGGGACGCCGAGGGGAACCAGTACATGGTCGCTGACAGGAAGCGGGTGGCCCGCGCCAACTGCCGACCCAGCCACCTTCGCCAAAGTTTCAGGGGACGGCTGCATGTTCTGCACAGGGACATTGTCCCGCCCGGCCTGACGGCGGACAAGGCCGTCGGTCGCGCTGCGGCTCACGCGGCGGCGCGGGACGGTGGCCGCGGCCTGAGGAAATCGGGAGTACTCTCAGGCGCATGGTGATCAGCGACGACGACGGCCCTGCCAGCGGCGTCCCCTTGACCCTGCACGACGTTTGGGCCGTTTTGACTGCTGCCGTGCTTGTCGCACGGCTCACCCGGCCGCTGCATAGAAGCTCGTGGCGGGCAGCCCGCCCGCCTGCGGCATGATGGCGTGATGGGGAAAAGAATGGACCACGATGAAAGCCCGCATCTAGGTGCCGGTGGCTCGGGTGCCCGTTCGCTGGGTCGAATGCAGGGGGCTCCGGGAGTGACCCTGAGGCAGGCCGGCTGGGCGCTGCTGTTCGTGGTGATCTATGCCGCTGCTTTCTTTGCTGCCGTGCTGGCGGCGGGGCTGCTGGGCCTCATCGACTCCGTTACAGCCGTTGTGGTTATCAGCCTCTGCGGCGTGACCGCCGTAATCATCCTTGCCTTGTACCTCCATCTCTTCCGGCGGAACCGCCTGAGTCTTGGCGATCTAGGGTTCAGGCGCCCGACGCGCAGGATGTTCCATCTGCTCTGGCAGATCCCCGGCTCGATGCTGGCCGCCGGAGCGCTGCAGGGGCTCTTCCTCTCAGCCCTTGCACCCCTTGGTGTGGATACCTCATCGGCTGGCTCGTCCGATGACCCCCTTTCCGAGGTCATCACCGGGGTGCCCGCCCCGGTGTTTGTCATCGCATTTCTCGTCATCGCCGTCCTCACTCCGCTGTGGGAGGAGGTGCTGTTCCGGGGCGCCTTCCTCAGCGGTTTCCTGCGGCGGTTTCGACCTTTCACGGCCATCGTGCTTTCGGCTGCTCTTTTCGCCGCGGTCCACCTCGTGCTGCTGACCTTCGTCTATCTCTTCGCGCTCGGAGTGGCCCTGGCCCTCCTTCAACGGTTCCACCGGAACCTTTGGGCGCCCGTCCTGCTCCACGCGGCCAACAATGCGGTGGTCACGCTGGTGGCATTTTCGGTTGCCTAGGGTGAGGGGCCACCGCCGGCACAGCCATTCTGGTGGAGGGCTCCTGCTGGTGGGTTACAGTACTTTGCAAACGTCATCGACAGGATCCTGGTCCAGGGGTCGGCTTGGGCCAGCACCCCGCCGATCTATTAGGCCGCCTCCATTGCCGCTGATCGGACGCCCCGTGCGTACCACCAGGCCCGGATCCATCCATCATCCCAGCGAGCGAGAGCCGACCATGACCGATATCCAAGGCCCATCAGCGGGGAATCGGAATCGAAGCCGCCGCAGTGCGTCCCTTTCCATTGGTGTGACGGCGCTTCTTGCAAGCGCCGTGCTTACCGGATGCTCACCCTCGGGCGAAGTGATCGACGCCGACTACGCCCAGGTCTGCCAGGACCGCACCACCCAGGAGCGGGTCGAGGACAGCAAGTGCAGCGAGGAAGGCCGGTCCTCCGGCGTCTACGGGTGGTACTTCTTCGCCATGGGGGCGCGTAGCGCGGCCATCAGCAGGTCCGTTCCTCCCGTCGGGTCGCAGCTTGCCGGCGGCGTCACCACGGTTCCGGCGGGCGCTTCAACCAGGAGCGGCCTGCCCGCCTCGGGGTCGTCGGCGGTAAGCCGGGGCGGTTTTGGCGACAGCGCCAAGTCGGGCAGCGGCGGCCGCTCGGGAAGCATGGGTGGCTGAGGTGGAACGCATCCCCTCCGTCCCGCGCCCCGACTGCAAACAGAAGATCGAAAGCCAGGGCCTCGTCTTTTCGACGACGGTCCTGCCCGATGGTTCCACTATCGAGTACTGGAACGAGAGCGCCTTCTACCGGTTCGACCTTGCCGAAGTCGAAATGCTCGAAAAGGTCACCGAGGAACTGCATGGCATGAGCATCGAGGCCGCCCGTTACCTCGCAACCGGAGCAATGGGCACCATCGGCATCAGTCCGGAAGCCCTGAAGCTGGCAGCAAGCTCCCTTGCCCGCAGCGAACCCGCCGTCTACGGGCGCTTCGACTTCGCCTACGACGGCGTGAACCCGCCCAAGATGCTCGAATACAACGCCGATACGCCCACCGGACTGATCGAAGCGTCGATCGCGCAGTGGTACTGGCTGCAGGACGTGATGCCCCACAAGGACCAGTGGAACGGCATCCACGAAGCCCTTGTCCGGGCGTGGGAAAAGCAGCGCGGGGGCCTCGACGGCGCAAGGCTGCACGTGGCCCACACCGAAGTCGAAGAGTCAGGCGAAGACTGGATGACCGCCGCATACATGCTCGATGTCGCCAACCAGGCAGGGTGGGAGACCGTCGGCATCAACATGAGCGACATCGGCTGGAACGCCTGCACCAAGCGGTTCGTCGACCTCGATGAGAACGTTATCAGCAGCATCTTCAAGCTGTATCCGTGGGAACACATGATGAAGGAGGACTTCGGAAGGAACATCCGCGAATGGCCGGTGATGACCCGATGGTATGAACCAGCGTGGAAAATGTTCCTCTCGAACAAGGCGCTCCTTGCCGCCCTCTGGCATCTCTACCCCGGGCACCCCAACCTCCTGCCGTCCTACCTGGACAGTCCCCACGGGCTGGAGGAATGGGTAGCCAAACCTCTTCACGGACGCGAAGGGGACAATATTCGCGTCCATGCCAAGGGAGTCGAACTCGAGCAGCCAGGAGACTACGGCGCCGAAGGTTGGTGCTACCAGGCCTGGAGCCCCCTGCCCGACTTCGACGGTAATCACCCGGTCCTCGGATCCTGGATTGTCGATGGAGAAGCGGTCGGTGTCGGCATCCGCGAATCGGACGGGTACATCACCGACTACTTCTGCCGCTTCGTCCCCAATGTCATCGATGCCCCCGCCCCGGTCCTTGGCGCGGAGTGATGGCGAAACCCGAAAAATCCTGTCCCGCCCGCCCGTGATAATTCCGGCGCTGCCGTCGCGACAGAAATCCACCTCTATGGAAGGATGACGGCAGTCATCGATATGGGGGATGGAAATGGGTGCATCGATTTTGGGGAAACAGGCGGCCGCCGCGGGGTTGGGGCTGGCTCTTCTGCTGGGCGGATGTGCTGGTAACGCCGCACGGCCGGGTGACGGCGACCTTCCTGCGTTTGCCTCCATCGAGGAGGCACGGGAAGCGATCGGCGAAGTGATGCCCTGTGGGGCGGATCCGCTGGCCGAGCCGACAGCGAATATGATCGCCGGTTTCACGCCGGAATATGCCATGTGCTCGGAGAATGTCCAGGTCGAGTTTTACGCCACCGAGGATGACCGTGAGGCCTCCGCCAAGGCTTACTCGAACTCCGGGGGCACTTCCTACACCCGAATTCCGGTGAACCTTGTCGAAGGCAAGAACTGGTTCGTCCTCGATCTTTCAGAGGCCCGCGGCGCGGGTTCCCAAGAGGGCGAGCTGAAAAGGCTGGCCGAAGAACTTGATGCCCGCTTCACGCAGGTGGAGGGCGTGGAATCGAGTTCCTGACCGACCGGGTGGGCCGTCCCGCGCGGAGACCGTAGGGAAATTGCTCTGATGGGCCAGCCAGGTGCAGGTGCCTACCGGCTAGAGCGCTGCCACCACTCTCCCGACGGCACGCCAGGCGAGGAACCAGGAACCGCCGATCACCGCCGCGAACAGGAACAGCCACACGGCGGAGGGGACGACCGTGCGCCGGGAGAGCAGGTACGCGTCCGAGGTCTCAAGCCGGTGCCGGTGCCGGACATGCACCAGAGTGACATTAAGCAGGTCGCGTACCGCGCCCACCAGAAGGGCCACCCCGAGGCCGACGACGAGGTGCCCGGTGAACACCGGTGGGACGAAGAGCATCAGCCCGACGACGGCGGCGATCGTGCCCAGGAGGATGAACACGCCCCCGGCGTTCCGAATGAAAAGGACGGTCGACACAAGGACGAGGGTTCCGGCCGACATCGCGGCCGGCCCCCACCCGGTAAGACCGGCCCAGACGAGGCCGGCCCCAACCACCGCCGGAACGGGGTACCCCCAGAACCCGGACCACACCGTCCGGAGCCCGGTCCGGCCGAAGGAGGTGGTTCTGCCGGAGTGGTCGAGCCCCAGGGTGATGCCGGTAATCCTGTGCCCCACCATCAGGGCGGAAAACGCGTGCCCGAGCTCGTGCACGACCGTCGACACCAGGCCGAACCATCGCCAGGTGGCTCTCGGAACCGAAAGCGCTGCCGCTCCGGCAAGGATGAGTGCCAGTTCGATCGACGTCACGGCCGGAGCCTCACCCTGCGCGAAGGTGCCCAGAAACCATTCACCGAAGGTGCTCAACCGCCCGCCCATCTACTCGTCCCGGTCAGCCTAACGCCTGTCGGCGGGGGAATTGGACGGTGGGGTATCAGACGGCGGACCGACACTCAGGTGGTTTGGGCCCTGGAGGGGCGACCGGCCCGAAGGACCAGTGCGATTGCCGCTGCCGCTGCAACAAACAGCCCCATGCTGGCGGCGGCGGTCACCGGACCCGGTTGGACAATCGATTCACCGGCGAGGGCCTGAAGTGTGAGCACCACGAGCATCCCGGCGTACAGCAGCGACAGGACGATGACGATACCCATCCGAACCACCTCAGGCCGGAGCGCCGGAAGCCTGCGGGCAGCCCATGCCAGCGCGAGCGCGGCGATCGGCAGCAGCTGCAGGGCGTGCATTCCCACAAAGTGCGGGACCCGCAGGTCGCCGCCCACGGTGCTCCATCCCAGCAGGAACAGCCCGGGACCGCCGTCGGGCACCCCGACGGTGTGGGCTCCGGCGACCCCCTGGAAGTCCTCGAGCTGGGCGCTGGTCGGTGAGGTCATGAAGTACGCAACACCCATGCCGGCCAGGCCGAGGACGACCCCGGCGCGGACCGCCCACGAGACCGCGCGGTCGCCGAGCCGGCTGAGGGCCAGGAGGACGCCGACGATCAATGTGGCAAGCCAGACCACCACGATCGAAAGGGCCATCACGCCCCACAGGGTGGCGTGAAGCGGAGTCGAGACGTTGAAGTGGCTCGTGGTACCGAACAGCACAGCGCCGACAATGACCACCATTTCAATGCCAAGGGCGGCGGCCGCCACGGTGGCCACCCACCAGGCAAGTCTCCGTCCGCGGGTGAGAAGGCCCGTGAGCCAGGCGAGGGTGAGGGCGTAGATGAAAATCGAGAGGGCGAACTTCAGCGGTTTGGCCCACGCCGGAGCGCCCGTGATTTCGCGGGGATCGAAGATCAGGCCGAGCAGGCTGATGACGGCAAGCAGGGCCATGGCCCCGGCGAGGAGAAGCAGCGGACGGTGCCACGTCAGCGAGGCACGGGTTGGACGCTGGGAATCCGGGATGAGCAGTTCCATGATGTCTCCAAGGTGATCAGGGAGATGCGTTAGGGAGCGGTTTCGGTGCTCCCGGAGGGGTAGCGCTGGCTGGAAAAGTGCTCCTGCGCAGCGCGTCGAAGGGCGGCGAGGAGGGCATCGCCGAGCACGGTGCCGATTACGACGGTCTCGGCTTTGGCCAGCCGGCCCTCCCGGCGGTCAATCAGGTCGATGTCGGCTTCGCCGATGATTTCGGCCGCTTTGCGGTAGCTTTCCCGCCACGCACCGTCGGCCTCGAGCCCGGCCTCGGCCATGGCCCGGAGTGTTTGCGCCACTCCGAAACGGCCGGGGCCGTCGTGGTAGGTCAGGCCGGCGAGAAAATCATCGGCACGGGCAAGATCGGCGTCGCTGAGATCGGTTCCGTCGACGTCGGGCGAGGCGGCGCGCTGGGCGAGGCCGAAGGTCCAGTTCAGCGGCAGGTCGGAGTCGATGGCGTCTAGGACGGTTTTGGCCGAAGCGACGGAGAGCCCGCCCACCTGGGTGAGCGTGCGGATGATCCCGAGGCGCCGCACATGGGCTTCCGAGTAGGTCGCCTGATTGGCATGGGTCTTGGCCCCCGGTGGAAGGAGGCCCTCGCGCAGGTACAGCTTGATCGTGGGCTGGGAGACACCACTGGCGACACTCAGCTGCGAGATCTTCATAATGGATAGTCTAAGTATCTATAGTGGTAGTGTCCATATTTTTCGGCACCGAATCGGCTGGCCCGCGCTTTACTTGGCGGTACCGTGAAGGGCTTCGCCCAGAAGTATCGCGGAGTCAAGGAACTCCACGATTCTGCTTTTCGTCCCATCGTCCCGCGCCGAAATGGGAAGGGACCGCACCTGGCGGCCGTCGCCGATGAGGGAACCGTCCGGGTCGGGCAGCAGGGCGCCCTGCTCGAAGGTCAGCAGCAGGCCCGTCGGCCGCGGAAACAGGCCGCAGACGTATCCGGCTCCGGCATGGACGAACCCGATGGCCTGCCACCCCTGGTACACCCGCTGCTCAAGCCCCGGAGCCGCCTCGAGCAGCACGCCGCGGACCCAGAGCGCCAGCTCGGCGGCGTCGGGGTGGTGCTGGCGGAGATAGTCCGCGGCGGAGTCCACTACACCCTCATCCAGCGGTCGACGAGCCTCAGGAAGTCTTCCCGCTTCTTCTCGGCGTCGTCGGCGCTGGCGAAGGATACGGTTCCCCGGTCCCGAGCCAGCCATTGCACCAGTCCCGACTCATCGGCGAACTGGAAGCCCGCGACGTCTGCGCGCACTTTCGCGCCCCGGTGCAGGACAATCTGGAGGCGATCCGTCGGGCGGAGGTTCATGGTCACCCGGTCCGTTCCCGCGAAACCGAAACTTGGCGCCTTCCACTTAATCTGCTCGGTGATGCCGGGATCAAGAGCGAGGATCTCCGACCGAAGCACCCCGATGACCTCCTTGAAGGGGTGGCGAAGATCGCGCAGAAAGGCTGTCACGGCCGGTGATTGGTTCTCCATCGTCGTCCTCATCTCCAGACGGTACGTCGCTCCAGCGGAGGGCGTGTAGCGCAGCCTCGTGGCGGCGTGGCGCGCAACCATTCTCGCCCCACCTGCCGCCGGGCGGTAGGCCTGGGACCGTGGTGCCACCCCGGCTATCAGGACGGCACCTCGGCCCTATGCCGCGGCGTCCGGCACTTCCTAGTCTCGAAGAGGAAGCCCAGCCGGGCTCCCGACGAGAAAGGAACCTCCGATGACTTCTCCCTATCTCACCCGCTGGGTCGGCGCCGGACTGATCGCCCTGCCCGTCTCCGCGTTGGTGACCGCCTTGTCCACGCTCAAACCCCAGCCAGACCAGGAGAAGGACCCCCAGGCGTGGGCGGAATTCGTCACTACGCCGACATACCTGACCAGTCACCTGATCGGCAGCACGGGCGGCACCATCCTGGGGATCTTCGGATTCCTCGCCCTGGGTATTTACCTGGCCGGCGGGAGGGCTGCCCGGATCGCGGTGCCCGCAATGGTCATCGCGGTCTTCGCCCAGACCCTGCTGCTGGTGCCTTCGGTGATTTCAACGTTCGTCACGCCGGCAGTAGGCCACGCCTACCTGGCGGGGATACCGGAGGTCATGGAGCTTGAATTCCCTGCTTCAATGATGGCCACGTTCTTGCTCGGCCTCCTGCTCGCCTTCGCCGGGCAGGTGCTCCTCGGGGTAGCCGTGTGGCGCTCGACCGTCCTCCCCAAGTGGGCCGGGGCCCTGTGGATCGCCGCCACGGTGATCTTCTACCCGCTGGGGGTCGTGCTCGGGATGGTGACCACCGGCAGCAGCCTGCCCACCCAGCCGGTCGGCGCCCTCCTTGCGGCCGTTGCCGGCGGCTGGATTGCCTGGACCGCTGTGCATGGTCCTCGACAGCAAGGCCGGCATCCGCGTGGATGAGGCCTGCCGGGTCGACCCGTGGGCGTTGGGCCCTGGGCGGAGGGCTTTCCCTCCGGGAAACCCCGCCAGGAGCGCTGCGGCGACGCGTCTTCGCCGCCGGCACCGAAGACGACCTGCGGCATCCGAAGCGGCTGAAGATTCTCGCCATCGTCGCTGCTCACCTCAGACCCGGCCACCACCGGCAGATCGGCGTAGGGGCCGCGGGTCATTGCTGCCTCCTCGATTGATCGGGAACTAGGAGTGCTCGTCTACGGGGCTGCCCGGTTCCGGCTGCCCGGTCCGTCGATGGCGGTCCGGCCGGACTGCGGGCCGCCATCCTCACAGTGCCGCAATCCCGGCTGAATGCCCCTCGTCCACGGCCTATTTGACGCGCTGCTGCGGCGCGGCACCGGCACCGGCATGCCGGTGCCGGTGGCTAACCGTCCGGCTTCCGGCAGGCGCGGTGAGTCATCGGCGTGATTCGGGACCGATAACCATTTGGCCACAGGATCTACCGGTAACTTTTCGGCTACCCGTGAATCCGATACGCTCCGGTGATCAGGTTTAACACGGGGGGAATTGGGATGACAAAATCATCGTTTGGCGTGGAAACTTCACCGCCGACCGCTTTGAGTGGGTAATTACTTTCCCGCACTGCCCTTCCTGGAACAGCCCGGCGGCTAACCGCCTGCGGCACACGGAAGCGGCCCTTCCGCAACGAACCTCCGCTGACTCCAGTGCTCTGCCCGCGTGTTTTGTCGCGCGCCCCGGCGGTGCTCCCTGCGGTAATTCCTCCCCCCACTTTGCGCACAAGGAATCTATGAACACACGATCCGCAGGGCTGCGGACCATCGCCGCGGTACTTGCCGCAGCCGGCATACTGGGCGGCGGCCTCCTCGTACAGGCACCCCCGGCGCAGGCCGACATCCGGGAGGCCGTCCAGGAGACGAACCCCTGCGAACGCTTGAACTCAGGCCAGGTGCTGTATCCGGGGTACGGAGCAACTAGGGTCACCTTCGCGACCACGGCCCACCGAAGCAGCAGTGATGCCCTGGTCACCACCTGCGTGAGGTCGGGTCCGCGCTACGTGCAGGACTGGCAGAACCCCGGAAATGTGGGGCGCAATGGGTTTCGAGCCCCCGGTATTCCAAGCGGCCACACGGCGGCGGAGTATTCCCCGACGGGTTCCTACTCGGTCACCGAAGGCTTTGGGCTGTGGAACCCGGGCACCCGGCTCCGGTTCCGGATTCTTAACAGTCTGTCCCGCTGGGGCGGCGGGGGAGAGTATTCGGCCGATTACAACAGATATTTCGAATCGAGCTCCCATGACTTCCCCGACGAAGACATGTGGGAGTTCGCGACGCGCGCGACCGGAGATTACCGGCAGGGCGTGGTCCTGAATTACAACAGGCTCCCGGATTCTCCCATCCGGGAGGGCGCGGGATTCGCAATTTTTATGCATTCGAATCCGGCGCCGACGGCGGGATGCATTGCACTGCCTGAGGCTCTGGTTACCCGCTACCTCAAGGATGCGGTGCCCGGCGACCGGGTGATCATGGGCGCGGTGGGTGATGTCTTCACCCCCTACTCCGCCGCCCCGACCGGTCCGATCACCAGCAAGTTCACGGTGGCCGGCGGGCGGGTGGCGTTGGGCGGGCCCGTGGGCAATGAGGTCACGGGGTTGACGCGTGGCGGAAGGTCCCAGGATTTCGAGCGAGGGACCATCCGGTGGTCACCGGACGGCGGAGCGCACGTCATCCGGGGTGCGATCCGGGGTGCCTATGACCGGGCGGGCCGGGAGCAGGGAGCTCTGGGGTATCCCACGTCGGATGAGACGGGCGGAAACGGCGGGGTTTTCCAGACCTTCGAGGGCGGGGCGGTCTACTACTCCCGTGCGACCGGAGCCCGGATCTCCACGGGCCTGGTCCACGACCTCTATCTGGAAGCGGAGGCCCGGGCGGGCCGGCTGGGCTATCCGACGTCCAATCCCACTCCAATTCGAGGCGGAGTTCGGCAGGCCTTTCAGGGCGGGTCGATCACCTGGTCCCTAACCTCAGGGATCCGGGTGGAACGGCTGCCTGCCCGGTAGCTTCACGGGGCAACAGGGAACGGGCAGGCGGCGGGCGGGGCTATTCGGCCGGTTCGATGAGGTGCGGCCCGTCATTGCGGACCGATCCCACGTCCTTGCCCACGACGCGGGGGACCAGGACGGGTTCCGGGATCGCGTCGATCAGTGCCAGGACGTCCTGCTTCGCGGTGACCGCCGGATCGAGCCAGTCCGAATGGAGGTCCTTCGGGACGATCAGCGGGGAGCGGTCGTGGATGTGCCCGAGGCTGTCGGTGGCGTCGGTGGTCAGGATGGTCGCCGTGGTCAGCCACTTCTCCGGATCTCCGTCCGCCTTCTGAGGATCCGGCCAGAACTCATACAGGGCGGCGAAGGCGATCAGGTCGTCCTCCCGCTCGGGGTGGAGGTAGGTGGGAGTCTTCGTTCCGTCGGGATTCTTCTGCCATTCGTAGTACCCATTAGCGGGAACCAGGGCCCGGCGTTTGGCGGCCGCGGTGCGGAAGGAGGGCTTGTCGAGGACCGATTCGGCGCGGGCATTGATCATCCGGGCGCCGATCTTGGGGTCCTTCGCCCACACGGGGACAAGGCCCCAGCGGGCAATGTCGAGCCGGCGGGTCAGGGTGCCATCGCTGAGCCGTTCCGAGACGAAGGGGATCCCGGTCATCGGGGCAACGTTCCAGGACGGGTTCATTTCGTCCTCGAACGACTCGTCCACATTGAACGCATCGAGCATTGCCGCCTTGTTTCCCGCGATCACGAAACGTCCGCACATGCTGCCATTGTGCCGCACTCCCCGCCCGGAGTCCGCTTCCTTCCGCGGGCGTCGGGACCGAACCGTTAGCCGTACGGCGGGCCGCCGATGAGCGGGCGTGCCCGGACGGTAGGGTCGAGGCTGAGCAATTCCGCACCACCACACCCCTGGGAACCATGCACCTTTGCACCACGAGAGCCGCCGTCCTGCTCGGGGCCGCCCTGGCCGCCGGGGTCGTCGGCTGCTCGCCCGCCCTGCAGGGCGCCCCGGCGCCCGTGCCGTCGGTGGCTCCCGCCCCGTCGACCGCCCCGACGGTCGAGGTGCCGGACGAACCCGCAGCTCCTGTCCCGGACGCGTCGATGCCGGCCGCCCCGGCGCCGCCGGCCGGGACGGCGCTCGCCGGCCTCGAAGCGCTCGCCGTCAAGGGGCGGGCGCCGAAAACCGGATACGAGCGGGAGAAGTTCGGGCCGGCCTGGGCCGACGTCGATCGGAACGGCTGCGATACCCGCAACGACATCCTTGCCAAGGACCTCTCGGAGGAAACCTTCAAACCCGGCACCCGGAACTGCGTGGTGCAGGCCGGTGTCCTGAAGGACCCGTACACGGCGGTGAGCGTATCGTTCGTCAAGGGCGGGGACGCCCTTGTCGACATCGATCATGTCGTCGCGCTGGGCAATGCCTGGGAGACGGGCGCCCAGCAGCTTTCGGACCAGGACCGGCTGCGCTTCGCCAATGACCCGCTGAACCTCCTCGCCGTCGACGGCCCGGCCAACCGGCAGAAGGGGGACGCCGATGCCGCGACCTGGCTGCCGCCGAACACGTCGTACCGGTGCGACTACGTGGCCCGGCAGACCGCGGTCAAGCTCAAGTACCGTCTGTGGGTGACGGCCGCCGAACGAGGCGCCATCGAGCGGATTCTCAGGTCCTGCCCGGGCCAGCCGCTTCCCGGCGCGACCACCGCTCCGCCCGCCGGCGCCCCGGCCGGGACGCCCGGGGAAATCCCGCCCACGGGCGGACCGGGGGGACGGGAGAGCGTGCCGCCAACCGGGGAGGTGACCTACGGGAACTGCTCGGACGTCGAGGCGGCCGGCGCCGCGCCGATCACTCCGGCGGATCCGGGGTGGGCTGCCTCGTTCGACCGGGACGGCGACGGTATTGGGTGCCAGTCCTAGGCCGGTTCCGAACGATTAGCGCGCTTTCAGCCCCTCCGGACACGCCCACGGTTGCCGTTTTTCGAATTGCGTGCGACGCGGAAATTGCATGTTACGCTCCGGTAATGTCGCCAACTTTATCGGCCGACTAATGCGCCACAGACGCATTAAAGGGACGTGGAGCCGGGGCCTGCGAGGGCAGGTCGGCCGCCGAACAGCGAGGGTCTCACCATGCCATGTGCACACCACGGGTTCGCCCCTGTCGCGGCGGACGCCGCACAAACCGGCCTTCGGGCCGCCCGCTCCACACGCTTGAGGCGCACCGCGTGAGTGCAGCTCCAGGCTACGGTCCCGGGTCCGGAGCCCTTTCGGGCCGGAACGCGCTTCGGTATCGAAGCGGCGCTGAGCGCGACCCCGAAAAGTGGACGGGGAACCTCGTGGATTGCGATGCGGGCATCGCGAAGGCCAATTTTCCAGCCCAGGGAGCCTCCGGCAGCCCTTCCCTTCTCGACGTGGTGCTTGATACCGCCGACCCCGGCCCGGACGAGCTGCTTTCGGCGATCAAGGGGCTGGCGGCAGAGCTCGATTACTGCATCGTCCGCCTCGCGCAGTCTTCATCGGCAGGAATTGCCGACCGGGACCTGCGGGTTGCCAACAGTTCGGCGGCGGAGTGGGTGCGGCGGACCCTCGAGGACATCATTGCCACCTCCGCGGGAATCCGCTTCGCGGGCCGGGATCAGGTTCAGTCCTCCCCGGCGAGGGAAGGCCTTTCCGCAGCCGGCTGAACGGGCCGGTCCGGCCCCGGCGACCGACGCGGTGCCATTTTTACTTAGGTAACCCTTCCTCATAAGGTTACGCAGTGACCTCCAACCTGTTCCTCACGCGTGCCTCCTTCGCCGCCGATCTCGCCCACCACGGGGACCGCCCTGCTGTGCTGATCGATGGTTCGACCCTCAGCTACCGTGAACTGGCCGGCCGCGTTGAGGCCTTCGCCGCCCGCCTGGGCGCCCAGCGGCGGTTGGTGGCGCTCGCGGCCGCCAACGATCTCGATTCGCTTATCGCCTACCTCGCGGCGCTCACCGCCGGCCACCCCCTCATCCTCGTTCCTGCCGACAAGCCGGCCGCCCTCGAATCCATCGTGGCGGCGTACGACCCCGACGTCGTCCTGCGCTCCGGCGATTTCCTCTCCTTCGAGGAGCGGCGCCCCGGCACTGCGCATGAGCTGCACCCCGAGCTTGCCCTGCTGGTCAGCACCTCCGGCTCAACCGGTTCCCCCAAACTGGTGAGGCTCTCCCACGAGAACCTCCAGTCCAACGCCGAGGCGATTGCCGGGTACCTTGCGATCGGGCCCGAGGACCGTGCCGCGACGACGCTTCCCCTGTCCTACTGCTACGGACTGTCGGTGATCAACAGCCACCTGCTGCAGGGGGCGGGCCTGGTGCTGACAGACCTGTCCGTCGTCGACCCCTGCTTCTGGGAGCTGGTCCGCACCCACGGGGTGAGCTCCTTCGCAGCTGTGCCCTACACCTTCGAACTCCTTGAACGGGTGGGGTTCGCCGACCTTGAGCTTCCTTCCCTGCGGTACATCACCCAGGCCGGGGGGCGGCTCGCGCCCGAGCAGGTGCGCCGGTACGCCGCGCTCGGCGCTGAGCGCGGCTGGGACCTGTTCGTCATGTACGGCGCCACGGAGGCCACCGCCCGGATGGCCTACCTCCCTCCGGATCTGGCGACCGCGCACCCGGGCACCATCGGCGTCGCGGTGCCGGGCGGAGCCTTCCGCATCGACCTGGTGCCCGGGCTCGACGACGGCGAACTCGTGTACACCGGCCCGAACGTCATGCTCGGCTACGCCGAGGCGCCGGCCGACCTGGCGCTGGGCCGGACGGTTCAGGAACTGCGCACCGGGGATCTGGCGCGCCGGCACCCCAACGGCCTGTACGAGGTGGTGGGGAGGCGCAGCCGGTTCCTCAAGATCGTCGGACTGCGGGTCGACCTCGGCCAGGTTGAGCGGATTCTCGACGGCCTCGGCGTGCGGGCGATCAGTACCGGCACCGATGAGCGGCTCGTGGTCGCGATCGAGGGCGGAGCCGATGTGCGCCTGCTCGGCAAGGTCCTCGCCCAGCAGCTGGGCCTGCCCCGGGCCGCCGTCCAGGTCCACGGCGTCGACCGGCTCCCGCGCCTGTCCAGCGGCAAACCCGACTACCAGGCCGTGCTCGCCTTGGCCGCAACACGGGCAGGGGCGGTGTCCGAGGAAGCCCCCGCCGGGGATGGCCCGGAGGACCTGCGGAGGATCTACGCGGAACACCTTGAGTGCGGCGCCGTCCGGGACGATGACACCTTTGTCTCCCTCGGCGGGGATTCGTTGTCCTATGTGGCGCTGTCGGTGCGGCTCGAAAAGGTCCTTGGCTCCCTTCCGGCCGACTGGCACCTGATGCGGGTCGGGGACCTCGCTCGGCCGGCCCGGAAGGCGCGCCCGGCCCGGCGCTTCCTCGCCCCGCTCGAAACGAGCATCGTCCTGCGGGCCGTCGCCATCATCTTCATCATCAGCACCCACGTGGGCCTGTTCACGTGGCCGGGTACCGCCCACGTGCTGATGGCCGTGGCCGGTTACAACTTCGCCCGGTTTCAGCTCGCGGGGGAGGGGGTTGCCCGCCTGAGGCGCCAGGTACGGAGCCTCGGACGGATCGTGGTGCCGAGCGTGGCCTTTATCGCTTTCGCCTACCTGGTGACCGACCGGTACTCCCTGGCGAACATCGCGCTCCTGAACTCGCTGATCGGGCCCCGGCACGTGACCGCGGAGTGGCAATTCTGGTTCGTCGAAGTGCTCGTGTATGTCCTGATCTTCCTGTTGGCGCTCCTCGCGGTTCCGTGGGTGGACCGGGCCGAGCGGGGCGCACCGTTTGTCTTCCCGCTCGCTCTGACCGCCCTCGGCATGCTGGGCCGCTACGACATCCCGCACATCAGCGTGCCGCACACCGCACCCGTGCTATGGCTTGTTGGCCTGGGGTGGTTGATGGCCCGGTCGCGGACCGCCCTCCAGCGGTCAGTGGTGACGGCCATTGCGGCGCTAAGCGTGCCCGGCTTCTTCGACGACGCCGCCCGGGAAGCGACCCTGCTCGGAGGGCTCCTGCTGCTGGCCTGGCTTCCTGCCATCCCGCTCCCGCGCGGGCTCCACCGGCCGGTCGGGGTGCTCGCCAGTTCCTCGCTGTACGCGTACCTCACCCACTGGCTGGTTTTTCCCCTGCTGGAGCCGTTCAGCCCTGCGCTCGCGGTGGGCGCCTCGTTGGTTGCCGGCGTGTCGTACTGGGCGCTGACACAACGCGTCGCCGGCGTCGCCGGTCGGATAAGGGCCCGCCGCGCACGGCAGACTCTCAAGGTCCCCGCAACGGAAACGGCGTCCGCCCGCCACGGGGTGGACGCCGTCCGGCCGGGATGACCCTCAGCCGGCAGGCTGGATGTCGAAGGCCTTTTCTCCGGCCTCGATCTTCACATCAAGGCTGTTGTTCCTCACCGGCATGGCGCAGGTGCCGTAGGGGGTGAAGGCGCTTGGATAGTTGATCGCACGGTTGAAATCGAGGACCACTGTGCCGTCGGGGCGGGGCCGGCCGGTCTCCACCTTCCGCCAGTCGTCCGTCGTTGCGCCGTTGGTCTTGTCGTGGAACGTGACGGTCAGGCCGCCGAGTTTCCCTTCCTCGGCCTGCAGTCGATACTCGTGGTCGATGCCGGGAAGCCGGAACACGAGCTCACCGGCGCTGCGGTGCACCCCGTCCACGAGTGGGTTGGCGGTTCCGATCGGCATCTCGACCGGCTCCGGGTAACGCTCGAAGCGGGCAAGGACGGCGAGTTCCGGGCTGTAGTCGAACGTTGGAACTCCCTCAAACTCGGTGAACACCGGGGAGAGCGAATCGCGGGTGCGGATGGCATACTTGTTGCCGCGGACGGCAAGCTCGACCACCACGCGCCGTCCATCCTCGCCGCCGAAGGCGACCCACATGAGCGATTCCTCATTGTCGAGGCTGGCGGTGACGGTTCCTTCGACGGGGTCGCCCGTCTCTCCAAGAATCAACCCGTCGGCGGCAGCGGCCGTCAGGACCGCCTTCGTGCCGTCCGTCGACCACAGCCCAGGAACCAGCTCCATCGGGGAGGGCTCGGCCGGGAGCCACTGCAGCGACGTGAGCGTCAGCCAGCCGTGCTCCTTGGCCAGAGCGGTGTTCCGGCTGTTGCGAAATCGAAGCCATCGCTCCAGCTGGGCTTTTTCGGGGGTGCTCATACTTCCTCCAGGGATAGGTGACTACCTTCTATCAACCGCATGCCGGGGTCGGGAATTCCCCGTACGCAGGCGGGAGGCGGTCCCCGGGTGCTGCGTCCAGGCGGCATCGACCTCTGGCTGTTCACGGCCGTCCGGCGTAGCATGACCGCCATGGCTGAGCCTGAAATCGGGACTCTCATCCGGCGGGCGATGGACACCGGTGACGCATCGATGATGCGCGAGGCGTTCCTGCGCCTGGTCGGCGGTGGTCATGACTCGCTCTCGCCCGAGGCCGAATACGAACTGCGGCATCCCGATTACGTCATGGAAATGCCGCAGTCCGGGGAACGGATCCGCGGGCGGGACGCCATGCGCTCCATGGAGGAGCAGTTCCCCGCGCCGCCCGACATCACCGTCCGGCGGGTCACCGGCACCGGGACGGTCTGGGTGATCGAGGGAGTCAACGATTACGGCGGTGGAGAGCTCTGGAACGTCGTCGTGATCCTCGAGTTCGACGGGCAGGGCCGGATCCTGCGCGACACCCGCTACTACGCCAAGCCCTTCGACCCTCCCGCCTGGCGGGCCGGCCTCGTGGAGCAGATGGGTGAGTCGAGCCAATAGCGTCCGGATCGCCGGCCGCCTCCCGGCACGCCGGTGTCCGCACCGCCCCGGCACCCGGGTGAAGCTGCTGTGCATTCCCCGCGAAAGGCCAGCAGGTAGTTCAGCGCCCGCTGACCAAGTAGTCCTAACGGCTTTCGAGTAGTCGGTACTGTGTCCCGACGCAACCAATGTCCATAGATTCCTTGAGGCAACCAAATCATGTTTTTCGGTCTCAGGAGTAATCATGCGCGACTCAAACGCGACATCCGTCCTCGCCCGCCGTGTTGCAAGCGCAGTGATCCTGCCCGGCATCCTCGCAAGCGTGCTGGTGTTCGCCCCGCAGGCCTCGGCCACGACCGGCCCGACATCGGGCATCTGCAACGGGGTGGTCAACCAGCAGGCGCACCGCGGGGGCGTGCAGGAAAACCTGCTCCGGGCCGCAGCCAAGAAGAACGCGGAGCAGATCTCCAAGCTGCAGGCCGAGCGGACCGCGCTCCAGGCGACCGCCACCTCCCTCACCACCCAGATCGCTGATGCGGAGAAGGCGATCGCCGCCCTCGACGCCGAGGCCGCGCAGCTGGACATCGATGTGAAGGACGCCGAGGCGGAACTCGCAACGCTGACGGCGGACCAGGCGAGTGCCGCCACGTCGATCGAGGAAGCCAAGACGGCGCTGACCGACCTCAACGTGCAGCAGGCCGACACCATTGCGAAACTCGCGCCCCTTCAGGAACAGCTGACCGCCGCGCAGGCCGACTCCGAGAGCCTGGCGAAGCAGGCCGCAGACGTGGACGCAGACCTGGCGGCCCACCAGGAAGTGCTGAACACCGCCACCGGGGAGCTGGCCCTGCTTGACGCAGCGGCCGCCAACACCTCAGGTGCCCTGGCCGCGCAGAACGACGCGGTCGCCGCCGCCGAGACCGCGCTTGTTTCGCTGACCACGACTGCGGAGGATGCCGCCGCCGCGGTGACCGCCGCTGAGCAGGCCGTCTCCGGATCCGAGGTCGAGCTTCAGCGCCTCGTCGACTCCGGTATTGCCGCGCAGGCCGAGCTCGATGCCCAGGCGGTCCGGATCGAGGAGGCGAAGACACTCCTCGCCGCACGCCACGCCGATGCCCAGAAGGCTGCGGATGCCGTCACCGCGAAGAACGCCGAGATCACCACCGCACAGGGCGAACTTGGCGTACTTCAGGCCGATGCCATGAAGGCTGCGGACGCCGTCGCCGCGAAGCACACGCAGATCGCTGCCGCCCAGAATCAGCTCCCGTCCCTGAATGCCGACGCGACCAAGGCCGCCGACGCCGTCGCTGCCAACGCCGCAGCCGTCACCTCGATCAACGGGCAGATCACGACGCTGCAGAATGACATTGCGGCTCTGGGCACCACGATCTCGACGAAGCAGGCCCAGCTCTCGGCGGCTCAGGCCGATCGGGCGGCGCTGCAGACCCGGCAGACCCAGCTGCAGAACGACATCAGCGCCCTCAACGCCGAGATCGACGCCATCAAGGGCAATGGCAAGAAGAAGGAGGAGCTGATCGCGCTTCGTAACACCAAGCAGGCCGAGCTCACCTCCGTGACGAACCAGATCACCCAGAAGTCCGGCACCATTGCCGGCCTTTCGGGCGACCTCACTACCCTGCAGAACCAGGTCAACGCACTCAACGCCCAGCTCGTTGCGAAGCAGGGCGAAAGCAGCGCCCTGCAGCGCCAGGCTGCCCCGCTGCAGGCCGCGCTGACCGCGGCGCAGGGCGCGGTTGCCACCAAGGAGGCTGAGATCCTGGGCCTCCAAGGCCAGCTGCCCGCCCTTGGAACGGCGCTGACCGAGGCCAACGCCGCGGTGGCCACGAAGCAGGGAGAACTGACTGCCCTCCAGGGGAAGCTGCCGGCCCTCGAGGACGCCGCAGCCGCAGCCGCCGGTGCGGTGGGCGCCCAGGAGAAGGTTGTCGCCGACCTCGAAGCCGGCCTGCCGGCCCTCACCGAGGGTGTTGCGGAGGCCGAGGCGGCCATCACCGCCGAGCGGGCGGTGCTCGAGGAACTGCAGGGTAACCTTGCGGACGCCGAGGACGCGCGCGCAGCTGCGGAGGCGGCCGTGGACGCCAAGAACGCGGAGCTGACGGGCCTGCAGGATCGGCTGCCGGCACTGCAGGCAGCCGCCGACAGCGCGGCCGCGGCTGCCGCTGCCACGCGGGTCGAAATCACCAAGCTTAACGCCGATGTGGACAAGCTGGTGGCGGATCTCTCCGCGCTGAACGGGCAGATCGCTGCCAAGGAGGCCGCGGTCCTCGGGCTGCAGAACCAGGTGGCGCCGCTGCTGACCCAGCTCAATAGCCTCAACGGGGAAATCAGCGCTACGGAAGCGGCCCTCAAAACCCTCCAGGGCCAGCTGACCACCCTCGACAAGCAGGTCACCGACGCCCAGGCGGTCCTTCGGAACCTTGAGGCGCAGAAGAAGACAAACAAGGCGGCCGTCGCCGCGCAGAAGGCCACGGTCCTCTCGCTTGAAGACCAGCTCGGAGCCGTCCAGCTCAAGATCCGCTCCATCGACGGCCAGATCGCCCTCGGCGGCTGCGTGGCCTGATACCAGGGCAGCACTCAACTGAAGAAGGCCGCTGTCGGATCCATCGATCCGGCAGCGGCCTTCTTCGAGTGTCTCCCGTCGTGCCGTGCAGGGTCCGGGCAGGGCAGGCGGGCGGCCCGGGCCCGCTAGCATCAACCCGGCCATCATGCTCGGTGCGGTGCGTCCAACAAAATTCTTGACCCTCTTTCCGCGGCCGTGGAACGCTACCAACCAGCCCTCGAACTGCCCTGAAAGGCGGCGCTGATGCGAGCAATGGTGTACCGCGGACCGTACAAGATCAGGGTTGAGGAAAAGGACATCCCACCGATCGAGCACCCCAATGACGCGATCGTCCGGGTGACAACTGCGGCCATTTGCGGGTCGGATCTCCACCTCTTCCACGGCATGATGCCCGACACGCGGGTGGGAATGACCTTCGGCCACGAGTTCGTCGGCGTCGTCGAGCAGGTCGGCTCCTCGGTGCAGAACCTTAAACCCGGCGACCGGGTGATGGTTCCGTTCAACGTCTACTGCGGCACCTGCTATTTCTGCGCACGCGGGCTGTACTCCAACTGCCACAACGTCAACGCCAACGCCACCGCGGTCGGCGGCATCTACGGGTACTCGCACACCTGCGGCGGGTACGACGGCGGCCAGGCCGAATACGTCCGCGTGCCGTTCGCGGATATCGGGCCGAGCATCATTCCCGGGTGGATGGACGAAGAGGACGCCGTCCTGCTCACCGATGCCCTCGCCACCGGCTACTTCGGCGCCCAGCTCGGGGACATCGTCGAGGGGGACACCGTCGTGGTCTTCGGTGCCGGGCCGGTAGGCCTTTTTGCCGCGAAGTCCGCCTGGCTGATGGGGGCCGGCCGGGTTCTTGTGATCGACCATCTCGAGTACCGGTTGGAGAAGGCGCGCACCTTCGCCCACGCGGAGACCTACAACTTCGCCGAGTACGACGACATCGTCGTCGAGATGAAGAAGGCAACCGACTACCTGGGCGCCGACGTCGTTATCGACGCCGTTGGGGCCGAGGCCGACGGCAACTTTCTGCAGCACGTCACTTCCTCGAAATTCAAGCTGCAGGGCGGCTCTCCGATCGCGCTGAACTGGGCGATCGATGCGGTGCGCAAGGGGGGAACCGTCTCGGTGGTCGGAGCCTACGGCCCAATGTTCAGTGCGGTGAAGTTCGGTGACGCCTTGAACAAGGGGCTCACCCTCCGGATGAACCAGGCTCCCGTGAAGCGGCAGTGGCCGCGCCTGTTCGACCATATCCGCAACGGTTACCTTAAGCCGAGCGATATTGTGACGCACCGGATCCCGCTCGAGCACATCGCCGAGGGATACCACATCTTCTCGGCCAAGCTCGATAACTGCATCAAGCCGTTGATTCTCCCCGCGGCCAGCTGAAGGGAAGGACCGTGCCGTACACAGCAAAGAAGCCTACCCGCGCGAGGTCGAGCGAGGAGCTGCGCGCCGCGATTCCCGGCTGGGGCGCGGACCTCGACCCGAAAGACCGCCCCTCGGTGCCGAAGGAACAGTTCGACCCGACCCTCAACGGTGCGCGCTGGGAATTCCCCGAGCGGCAGGAAGAAAAGTGGCCCCGGGAACGCTCGATCGAGCACAAGTTCCTGACCCCGGTCTTCGGGACCTCGGTGAGGCCCAAGGGGCTGTCAGGGATGATGCGCAAATACGCCTACCGCACCTTCAGCGAAGGACGGGCCGCGCACTGGGTGATCCTGCTCGCCTCCGACCGGGTCGACGCCTGGGAGAGCCATCTGGCCTCGTTCGGAACACTGCGCCCCGACAACCCGATCACCCAGACGGGGGTCCTCAGCGAATTCTCCCGCCATCCGATCGCCTCACGTACCGGGACCAAACGCGTCGACCTCAGGCACCAGTGGATCGATCCGATTCTTGTCGGCGGGCCATGGGTCCTTGCCGGCGGGCTGAGCGTCGCCGTGGCGCGGCGGCTGCTGAGGCTCCGCCGCGCCTGACCGGGACACCGGCTCGGCGCCGGTCGCTCCTACTAACGGGTGACGCGGCTCAGCGGGTGACGCGGCGGCGCCCGGCCATGGCTTCGGCGACGCCGATCAGCAGGACGGCGGCGATGACCGAGACAATGAAGCCGAGGACATTGAGCTCAAAAATGCCCCCGGTGCCCAGGAGGCTGGCGATCGAACCCCCGATGACCGAGCCAACGAGGCCCAGCAGCAGGGTGGCGAGCAGACCGAGGTTCTGCTTGCCCGGCTTGATCAGCCGCGCGAGTGCGCCGATGATGAGTCCGGCAATGATGAATCCAATCACTGTTGCGTACCTTCCTTGCTGACGTACCCCGCTGGTGCGGGGCGCGCTGCCTGATGCAACGCCGTTCTCCTCGATCCTATGGCCCCGGCGGACCGGTGGCCGGAACGGGAGGGGTGCGCACTATCACTCGCCCCGGTTGCTGATGGTGGTGTACAGGCACTGGAGAGGAGCACTCGCCCGGGCCCGGGCCCGGGGCCCAGGTGAGCGGCGGAGGCGGCTCAGTCGAAGAACGCCTTGGACACAGCCTCGGTGTCTTCGGAGAGATGCATCCGAACGAACCTGCCGTCGGCGGCAACGAGGTGGAGGACGGCTGGGGTCACCCAGGAGCGGCCGGTGCTGCGGGCTGTATGCGCGAAGGTTGCGAAGATGACGGCGTCCTCGCCCGAGAGGACGAGCTTGTCGAGTTGGACACTGCTCTTATCAGAGTCGAAGTGCGGCCACATCGTGGTGAAGTACTCAGCGACCTGGGATCCCTTGGATCGCCTGCCCGTCCACGGCAGGTCCGGGTGGCCAGGGACGTACCAGTCGATGTCATCGGCGAACAGGGCTTCGACGCCTTCGGCGTCCTTGCTGCCCAGGGCCTGAAGGAAACGGGTGACGAGGCTCTCGAGGGATGAATCGTTATTTACCATACATTCAAGAATAACGTTTCTTGACCTTATCGTCAAATAACGCCCTATTCCTGCCTGCGGCCGGCCCCTCAAGCCGGGCACCCTGAACCTCGGGCCCCCGGGAGGTCGAGGTGGTGCCGGCCCCCCGGCGCGAGCGGTGGTCCATGGGAGAATTGAGTGGAATCACGGCTGCGGCTCGTCCGTTGATTTCCACGGACGCGTTCGATGGCAGGAGGGTGAAGGCTGATGGCGGCTCGAGGCAGGCCCCGCGAGTTTGATGTCAATGAGGCCCTTGAGCGCGCGGTCGACGTCTTCTGGCGCCAGGGGTATGAGGGCACGACCCTTGAGGACCTCACGAACGCGATGAGCATCAGCCGCCCCAGTCTGTACGCGGCCTTCGGCAACAAGGAAGGCACCTTCCGGCAGGCGATCGGCAGGTACTCACGCGTCGAGATGTCCTACGTCGATGCAGCCCTTGCCATGCCCACCGCCCGGGCGGTCGCGGAGCATTACCTGCGCTCGAACGTTGTCTCGATTACGCTGCCTGATCGACCCCGTGGGTGCCTTTCAATCCAGGGCGGGCTCTCGGGCCATCCCACCGATCAGCGGATTGTCGATTTCCTGAACGAGAGCCGCGGCGCCGGCGAGGCCCGGTTTGTCCGCCGCTTCCAGCAGGCCATTGACGAGGGCGATCTTCCCGCATCCGAGGACCCTGCCGAGCTGGCCCGGTATCTTGCCACGGTCACCGCTGGGCTTGCCGTTCAGGCCTCGGCCGGGGCGTCCCGTCCCGATCTGGCCCGGATGGCAGAACGCGCACTGGCCGCCTTTCCCCGGTGACCCTACCGGCAGCACCGGTAGGGTCGGGCGGCGGTGCTATTCCGCGAGGGTGCCCGTGATCTCCTCGAACTGGACGGTGACCGGGGCGTTGGTCGCCCCCGATGAGAGGTAGGTGTTGATACCGGCGGCCCCGGGGGTCTGGAGCCCGGGGGCGGAATCCCGGGTGTCGATCTGCCATTCCGAGGGTTCAGGTTCTCCCGACTTCCATACCTTCGCACGCAGGGTTGTCGGGCTCGTACCGGTGGCCTGGGCCCGCACATTGACGATCTCCCCTCCGGCGACCGTGAGGTCGGGGACTGGAACTTCAGGTCCGATCCGCACCTCCGCGCCGTCCCTGTTGACCCGGTCGATGAGGAAGGAAAGCTCGCCCTCAGGCGAGAATTTGAGGACCGTTCGGTAGGCTCCGGCGCGGTCGGTCTGGCGGGTGATCAGGCGCAGATACAGGCTTCCTCCGGCCGGGCGCCGATCCACCCCGAGGGCGGCACGCAGGTCCATCCTGGAGCTGTTCACCGCTTCCAGGGACGCGGCCGCTCCCGACGCGGGGGTGGCCAGCTGCATGATCCCGCTCCCGTCCGCCACAAGAAAGGCGCCCGGTTCCCCGCTGTCGGTCCAGACCCCGCCTTCCTCGGCGTCGCCCCAGCCGGTGTCCGTGGTGCGCTCGAACGGGTCCGAGAAGGTCGAGGTGGCCTCGTCACCTTCGGTCACCGAAACCCGTTTGGAGGCGGTTTCAGTGCCTGCCTTGTCCTTGACGGTCAGCGAGATCTCATAGTCCCCCGGAGCGTCATAGGTGATGGTCGGCCGGACCCCGGTGGCGGTTTCGCCGTTGCCGAAGTCCCACGTGTAGGTGCGGTTCCCCTGCGCGGGCAGGGGCGTGGAGGCGTCCAGGGCGCAGCCAAGACCCGCGCAGTCCTCGGTGAAGGAGGCCTCGCCATCCCGGCCTCCTGCTTTCCCCCGAATGGTGAAGGAGTCATCGAAGGTTCCGCCGGCCGCCTTGACGAACTCGGCCGAGATTGAGCGTTCGGTGACGGAGACATCGAGCAGACCGTGGGTGGGATTGGCGTTGGTGGCCGTGTGGGCCGCGAAGTAACCGGCCTCCGGGTCGGCGGGGTCGGCGTCGCGCAGGCCGATTCCACCGGTGCCGATGGTCGCGAACACCGTGCCCGAGCCCTGGGCGAGCGAACTGTCGGTATCGGTGATGCACTCCTCATTGAAGGCGTCGGGGACGATTTCGGCGCAGCCCTCCCCGTGCCCGATCTGGTAGGTGCGTTGGTACAGGTGCTCGTGGCCGTTGAGCACAAGATCGACCTTCTTGCTGATCAGCAGGTTGGTGAGCTCTTCGCCCGCCGAGCAGCTGTATTCGCCCAGCGATAGGCACGGCATGTGGTTCCCAACGATCACCCACGGGATGCCGCTGTCGCGGGCACCGTCGATCGCCGACTCCGTCCAGGCGTAGTGGTCCGAGCCGGGACGGTAATCCCAGGACGTTTCACTCTCGGGAAAGACCAAACCCGGGGAGATCATCACGAAGCGGGCGATCGGGTCCTCCGCCGGCACGTCGACGTACCACTCACGCCCGTAGGTCCCCACCAGCCCGGGCAGCCGGTTGGGAAGGCAGGCGGAGAAGTCATTGATATTCCCGTCACTGCCATCGCTCTCATGGTTGCCGGCGATCAGCTGGAAGGGAAAGGCCGTACCCACCTTGCTCGTGACGAAGTCACACCATTCCTGTTCCCCGCCCGGACGGCCGTAGGACAGATCCCCCAGTGCCAGGGTGAATTCCGGGGACAGTGAGGCATTCTTGGTCAGGACGGCCGCTGCCTCCTCCGAGGCGGCGAAGTCCCCCGCCGCGGTGAAGTGGATTGCGGCCGCCGGCTTGCGCTCACCGTCCTCTTCGCCGTTGAGCAGAAGGAAGCCCACAACTAGAAGGGCGAGAGCGGCGATCACTGCCGCCGCTATCCCGAAGACACGGACCATCGTTACCTCTTGTCATTGAAGGGGCCCCAGCACCAGCCTTCGACAATCGGCTCGTGACGTATCCGCAGTATATGAGGGCTTCCGCGGATCTGACCACGGCCCTCCTAGCGGGCTCCCAGGATCCGCACAGCGTCAGCCTGGGCCGTCAGCTGCTCCGCGCTGAGGGCTGTCCCCGGCAAAAACCCTGCGGCGGACCGCAGAGCGCGCAGTTCGGCCGGCGAGTAGGGGTCCGGGAGACGCCGGTGTGCCATGGAGTGGCAGTTGGGGCACAGCGGGATCAGGTCGGCGATCGGATCGAGTTCGTAGCCCGCCCCCAGCCGGGTGGCCGGGACGAGGTGGTGCACGTGCACGAAGTCCCGACCGGGCGGCCCGAAGGCCTCCTCGAAGGAAAAGCCGCAGACCGCGCAGGAGGTCCCGTGGTGACCCAGGCAGACGCGGCGGGCGGAGGGGTCCCTTTCGTACCGGTTCACCCGGGCCTGGGCCAGCGCGCCCGGGGGGAAAGTTCCGGGGGGAGGAAGAAGGGGATCTGCCTCCTCGAGGGTGCTCGTTTCAGCCCACAGGGTCCGCAGCGCCGGCCCGGCCGCGGCTGGGATCCGGCGGGAGGGACGGTTCACCCCCCAGGCGATGCCCGGGACACGCAGGGTCAGGAGGTCCAGGAGAATTGAATCTCCCCGGGGCCTCAGTGCATCGAACTCGACGAAGCCCGGAGACCCGCCCGGGCCGGCCGGTTGGGCGTCGGGGGACGAGACAACCCTGCCGTGGCCCAGAACACCGCGGTCGCCGCCTCCCTGGCTGAACAGCCACACCTCGGTTCCTGCCGTTGCCTGGCGGGGAGGAAGCACCCACCTGCAGCGGAAAAGCCCGGCCGCGGCGACCTCGTCCACAGCCGACCGGTACCCGCCAAAGGGATCAGCTCCCCGGTCGGGATTCCAGCCAAGCAGGATCATAGGGCCAGTGTGCCATGCCGGTGAGCGCTTGCGGAGGCCCGTCCGGCGGGTCAGGCCCGAACCGGCAGGAGGTGGAGGTCGACGTCGAGCCGGTGGCCGTCAATGGTCGCCGTGAGATACGAGCAGTGCGGCTGCCGCCGTCGATCGGTCGGGGATCCCGGGTTCAGCAGCCGCATGCCGGCGCCGGTGACGGTATCCCACGGAATGTGGCTGTGACCGAAGACCAGCACATCCGTGTCGGGGAATTCGCGGTCCATCCGCTGCTCCCTTCCGGTCTTGGCGCCCGTCTCATGGACGACAGCGAACCGGAGGCCCTCAATCTGTTCCCGTGCCACCAGCGGCAGCCGGGCCCGCAGGGCGTCGCCGTCGTTGTTGCCATAGCAGCCCAGGAGCCGCCGGGAACGGCGGCGGAGTTCTTCGAAGAACGAATTGTCCGCCCAATCACCGGCGTGAACCACGATGTCGGCGCTTTCGACGGCGGGCCAGAGGGCTTCGGGGAGGGTTTTCGCGCGGGAGGGGATGTGCGTGTCCGAAAGGATCAGCAGGGAGGTCGGCATGACAGGAATTGTGCCAGCTTCAACGGGTGGCCGTCCGTGACAATCAGCAGGTGGTGTGTAATGCTCTCAGTAAGCGTGCTTAGTATTTCAGTTTTGTCGAACCGGCATCCAAGGTCTGGACGTCCGAGCCACGGAGGAACTATGAACATTGATAAATCGCAGATCATTGAGTTGTTAAAGTCGCAGGGTAATTCCGATAAGGCGGATAAGGCCGAGTCCGAGCTACCCGACACTGTAGACACCGAGCAGCACGCGGGACTTCTCGCCAAGCTCGGCATCAATCCGCAGGACCTGCTGGGCAAGCTGCCCGGCGGTCTTGGCGGGCTTGGCGGCCTCGGGGGCTAATCCGCGGGGACTCAGCACATTGAAGAAGGCACCCCGCACGTCAAAGGCGACAGGGAAGGTGAACGGGCAGTGGAGACAAGTCAACTGATCTGGATCATTGTTGGGATCATCGTCGTGCTGGCGGTGATCGGAGTGGTGATAGCGCTGAGCCGGAAACGCCGGCAGGCCCACTCTGAGCGGCAGAAGGAAAAGGGCCGCCGGCAGGCAGCCGAGATTCGGGAGAAGGCCCAGGAGACTGAACTTGAGGCTCGTGAACGCGAAGCCAAGGCAGCCATGGCCGAGGCCGAGGCGCAGCGTGCCGAGGTCGAGGCCGAGCGGCTTCGCCGCCAGGCCTCAGAGCGTCAGTCGGACGCCCAGGGCCTGAGGGAAGAAACGATGAATCATGCCCGCAAGGCCGATGAGCTCGATCCCGACGTCGACACCCGCCGCCGCGACAGCGGCAGTTAGGTTCCGCCGCGACAGCGGCAGTTAGGTTCCGCCGCGACAGCGGCAGTTAGGTTCCGCCGCGACAGCGGCAGTTAGGTTCCGCCGCGACAGCGGCAGTTAGGTTCCGCCGCGACAGCGGCAGTTAGGCGTCTGGCAACCACCGCCGGAGCCCACGAAGCGGGACTCCCCAGCCTCGGCTGGGGAGTCCCGCTCTGTGTTCCTTGGGTCCTACGTCGCCGCCGGAACGGTGGGGCCGGTGGGCCAGCGCAGCAGGGCGGCGATAGGTCTTGAATCAAGCGCCCCCGGCGGATAGAGCACTGTCTCGGCGTCGGTCAGCGCAGCCGCACGCAGGATCGCGGCGAGCGCAGGGACGCTGCCAAGTGGGCCCGCTCCGGCAGTGGCTTCCTCGTCCGCGGCGATCCAGGGCGGGGCGTCGAGAGCGAGCAGCGTCCTGTCTCCCCAGGCCGTGGATTCGAGGAGCAGGGTTTCGACCTGTGCCTGCTGCAGCGCGGTGACAACCGCGCCCAGGCCGGCCGCCGAGATACCGGATCCCTGGCCTTCGTGCTCGGCGAGCCGTTCGAGCAGGTGATGCTGGTGGTCGGCCATCACCTTCGTGACGAGCCGGTCGACCTGCAGCGTGAAGGTGTCGGCATCGGATCCGCCGGTGCGCGTGTGACTGTCGACCACGCCGAGGATCGCCCGGGACTCCTCTGACACCTGGTCGGCGACGAGCTGCCGGGCCCGGATGTCGCCGGAGAGGACGACGAGCTTCGCGCGCGAGGCCGAGACGGCCCTGTCGATCTCCGCGGCGACCTCCGCGGCATTGGACTTCCAGACCTTTTCTGCGTGGTGGTGGTACCGCCCGTGGGCCCAGCCGCCGGCGTGGACCTTCCGCATGTGTTCGGTGTCGCCCTCGATGGCGGCCACGGGCTCGCCGCGGTCCGGGGCTCCCCATTCCCGGTCCGCCCTGCGCAGGTACACCTCCCCGCCGTCGCGCCCGACTTCGGCCACGACATAGGCGAACCCGCCCGGGCAGTGGCGGGCGAGCGGGCTGAGGTCGGGGATGGGCCCGACGGCGATGACGGGGGATCCGGTGACAAGCCCGCCCGGGAGGAAGTCGTCCACGGCGGCTTCACCGCCGCGGACCAGGACGAAGCGGGCCACCGGGTCGGGTAGGCCCCGGGCCGACTTCGTCAGCGCTGCCATAGCGGCCTTGATGTCCTCCTTGGGCGCGCCGTTGCGCTCCATGGCGTCCGCGACGGTGAGGGGAAGGGTGTCGTCGCTCGCGAACGAGTCGTCGGCGCCTGCGCTTCCATCGACGTAGATGGTCGTCCAGGGCCCGGCGAGCTTGTAGAGGCCCGCATGGTCTTTCACTGCTTGGGTCATTGGCAGCACCTTTCTAAATGTGCTTGTGCGCCGTCACCGGCGCAGCCTGCGTGAGGTACGTACGGTTTACCACTTGGCCCGAGCGCTGGAAAGCGCACGGATCGAAATGACGGCGGGACCGGGCTTTAAGACTTCCTGCCGGCAGCTCTGCGCGGCGGCCCCCAGCCCAGCGGTCAGGAGTCCTTGCCCGAGGGGGTGTCTCCGTACTCGGCGGCGGAGTCGTCGCCCTCGGCGGCATCCTGACTGTGTTGGCGAAGATCGGCCGGGTCCGCGGCGGGATCGCCCTCGGCGGGTGCCTCGTTGTGGGTTCGTTCCTGCGGCTCTGAGGGTTCTGACATGGCGGCGACCGGTCCTTTCAAAGGCGACGGGAGGAGGTGAGTTCCCTGAGGGGCAGTCTACGGAGCGGCCGGGCCGAGCATAACCCCCTCCAACTCCTTTGCTTCGGAGGTGCGTGGGCGGATACTACTAAGCAGGCTTACGGTTAATTGCCGGAGCCCGCGGCCGTGTCCATCGACGCGGCGCACCCAGCAGGAAGGAGAGCGTCATGCCAACCACAGCGCGAGACATCATGACCGGCAGCGTCGAATGCGTGGGCGAAAAGGACACGCTGCAGCAGGCGGCAGTGAAGATGAGGGACCTCGATGTTGGGTCGCTTCCGATCTGCGGCGAGGACGGCCGGCTCAAGGGCATGCTGACGGACCGCGACATTGTGGTGAGGTGCCTGGCCGACGGAGGCGATCCCACCAGCGTCACAGCCGGCGACCTCGCCCAGGGCAAACCGGTGACCATCGGCGCCGACGACACCGTTGAGGAAGCGATCCGCACTATGCAGGACCATCAGGTCCGGCGGCTGCCCGTCATCGACGGGCACGACCTCGTCGGGGTGATCAGCCAGGCGGACATCGCCCGCAACTACCCTGAGGACCGGGTGGGCGACCTCGTGGAACTGATTTCGTACTAGTCCCGGTTCGAGCCGGCGCGGCGGCCGCAGGCCGGCCCGGAGCCGCTTTTTCTAAGTTCTCGGCACATCGCCCGCTCCGGAACGGCGACGGCGGCCGCCTCTCCAAGGGGCGGCCGCCGTCGCTGGGGCAATTCGAAAGGACGACTACTGAAGGTCCTTGTCGTCGATATGGCTTAGCGGCGATCCGCCACTGTTGGAGGGGTCGTCGCTTGAGTCCACCTCGTCGTCCTCGCCGATGCCGAAGTCGACGTCGTCGGCTGCCTCGCCCAGGGTCGGGACGTCCGGGGGGATCTGCTCATCGCCGTGCTCCCAGCGAGCCCGCGCGGTTTCATCGCGGAGGATCTGGTCGGTGAGCAGGGAGTCATCCTCCTCGTCGTACCCCTCGCCCTGGAGCAGCGGGTCCTCCTGCCAGCGGTCCGGGTTGTCCTCGGCCGCGCCCGGGTACAGGTCAGCGTTGTCCCCTGCCAGCGGATCGAGGTCGGCCAGCGACCTTTCCTCCGCTTCGAGCTCGTCGTCGGTGATGATGGTGAGGTCCTCGTCGGGGAGGTTCTCTTCGGTCATGGTTTCACCTCTCGTTGCATGGGCACACTATCCATCCTTCATCAGTAAGCCTACTGATCTTTTTTCCCCGACGGTAGCCGCCGCCCTTACCGGGGGTCCCGCCAACTGTGTCGGGGTTCGAAGCCCAGCACCCGGCGCGCCTTGTCGATGGCGAGCAGCGTTCCGTTCCCGCCGACGTCCCTGCGGAACTCCACTCCCGGAAACACCTCGGCGGCCAGCTCCGCGCTGGAGCGGGTCATCACCGTATCGGCGGCGGCGATCAGGAAGGTGTCGAAGCCGGGCCCCGCATTCTCAAGCGCCTTCTGCACGGCCTGCGCGCCGTCGCGGCCGTCGATGTATCCCCACAGGTTCCATTTCCGCAGCCGCGCGTCGGCGTCAAAAGACGGGAATTCGTCGTAGTCCTCCGGGTCCATCACATTGGAGAAGCGAAGGGCCGTGATGCTCAGGGCGGGGTCCCACCGGGCGAGCTCGGCGGCCATCTGCTCCTCGAGGTGCTTCACCAGGGAGTAGGTGCTCTCGGGGCGTGCGGGATATTCCTCGTCGACGGGCAGGTACGGCGGATCCGTGTCGAAGGGCAGACCCTGGACGGTCTCGCTCGAGGCGTAGACGATCCGCCTGATCCCGGCGCGCCGGCACGCCTGGAAGACGTTGTAGGTGCACGCCATGTTGTTCGCGAAGGTCGCCGCGTCCGCCGTGATCCCCGGGGCGGGGATCGCCGCAAGGTGCACGACGGCGTCGAAGCCATCGTGCACGCCGTCCACGCCGAGCAGGGCGTCGAGCACCTGCCCGTAGTCGCGCAGGTCGATCCGCAGGAAACCGTCACCGCGCTCGCCGTGCTGGTCGAGCTCGAGGACCGTGTTGCCCGCCTCGCGCAAGCCGCGCACCACGCTGCGGCCCAGCTTCCCCGATGCACCCGTGACGGCGATGCGCGAGCCGCCCATCAGGCCGGCCGCTTCTCGGGGGACTGCGTGCGGGCCGGGTCCCGTTCGGCGAGTGCGCCGAGCGCCTCATCGATGGCCGCCATAACGTCCGGCTCAAGGACCACGCCGGAGGCCGCGGCGTTTGACTCCACCTGCTCCGGCCGGGAGGCGCCGATGATGGCAGAGGCGACATTCCGGTTCTGCAGCACCCAGGCGATGGCCAGCTGCGCCAGAGTGAGCCCGACGCCGTCGGCGATCGGCTTCAGCCGCTGCACGCCGGTGAGGACGTCGTCCTCCATCCAGCGCTTGATCACTGCGGCGCCGCCCTTCTCGTCCGCGGCGCGGGTGCCCGGTTCGGGTTCCCTTCCCGGCAGGTACTTGCCGGTCAGGACGCCCTGGGCCACCGGCGACCAGACGATCTGGGATAGGCCCAGCTCCTCGGAGGCCGGCACGACCTCCTCCTCGATCACCCGCCACAGCATTGAGTACTGCGGCTGGTTGGAGATCAGCTGGATTCCCAGATCCCGGGCCAGGGCATGCCCGGCGCGGATCTGGTCCGCCGTCCATTCGCTGACCCCGATATAGAGGGCCTTGCCCTGGCGGACGACATCGGCGAAGGCCTGCATCGTCTCCTCAAGCGGGGTCTCGCTGTCATATCGGTGCGCCTGGTACAGATCGACGTAGTCGGTCTCCAGACGGCGCAGGGAGCCGTCGATGGAGTCCCGGATGTGCTTGCGGGACAGCCCCACCTCGTTGTGGCCCTTGGACCCGGTGGGCCAGTAGACCTTGGTGAAGATCTCGATGGTCTCCCGGCGCTCGCCCTTCAGCGCCTCGCCCAGCACGCTCTCCGCGGCCGTGTTGGCGTAGGCATCGGCGGTGTCGAAGGTGCTGATGCCGGCGTCGAGGGCGGCGCGGACACACCGCATCGCCACGTCGTTTTCCACCTGCGACCCGTGGGTCAGCCAGTTCCCATAGGTGATTTCGGAGATTTTCAGTCCACTGTTGCCGAGGTATCGAAAGTCCATGCCCCGATGCTACCGAGGTGGAACGCTCCTGCGGGTTAAAGCGGTTCCCGCGTCGCGTCATGCGGTCCGCCTTCGGCGCAACAGTTAGACTTGGGCGGGTAAATCCGTGCGCCGGGACCCCGCCGGCCACCTCCGGGCCACCAGCAGAGAAGGCACCTTGATCAACTTCACCGCGCGTTTCGCCACGAAAGCGGAGCAGGACAAGTGGGACGACCTCGTTCCATCCAACCCGGACGGCGGAAATGTCCTGCAGTCGGCCTCTTTCGCCGAAGTGAAGTCGCATCACGGGTGGAAGCCGCGGTTCCTGGTCCTCGAGTCCGCCGAGTACTCGAGCTATAACCTGGTGCTCGAGAAGTCCTTCCCGGTCCTTGGCCGGCTCTGGTATCTGATCAAGGGTCCGGGCGCGGCCGAGCCGGCCCACGTACCGGCCATGCTCGGCGCGCTGAGAGACTTCACCGCCGCATCCGGCCTGAACGTCTTCGCGGTGAAGATTGAACCCGATATCGTCGACTCTCCGGAGGTCCGGCAGCTTTTCACCGCCGCGGGCCTGCACAAGACCTTCGACCTCCAGCCGAATGACCATACGGCCCTTCTCGACACCACGCCGGAGTCGAACCAGCTGCTGCGCAACCTCTCCTCCCGCGGCCGCAATGCCGTGCGCCGGGCTCTGCGGGAAGGCGTCGAAGTGCGCCGGGTCGAGCCGACCGAGGAAAACTTCCGCATCATGTACCGGCTGATGGCCCATATCGAGGACCGCTCGGCCGCCCGCCTGCGCTCCTTCGAGTACTACAGCCGGTTCTGGGGGAACTTCGCCGCCGCCGGCCAGGGCCGCCTCTACTTCGTCTACGAGGACGGCGAGCCCTCGGTGGGCGCGTTCATCATCAACTACGGCAGCAAGGGAACCTACAAGGACGGCGGGTCAAAGCCCGGGCGTTCGCAGTACGGGGATTCACACCTGCTGCAGTGGACGGCCATCAACGACCTCAAGGACGAGTTCGCCATCCGCGAGTACGACTTCTGCGGCACCCCGCCCGCCGACCGGCTCAAGGACACCTCCCACCCGCACCACGGCCTCGGCCTCTTCAAGACGAGCTTCTCCAAGACAGTCACCGACTTCACCGGCTGCTGGGACCTTGCTTTGAATGAGAAGAAGTATCGGCTCTGGACCGCCGTGGGGGAACGGGTGGCCCGCCAGATCTACTGGCGCCGGCACCAGCAGCCCTTCTACTGATCGAAGAACAGCCCGCGGGCAGCAAGGCAGGGAATACACCGTGGATGACAAGGCCGGCTCGAACGGGGGCCGGAAGCCCGAAACGAATCCCTCACCAGCGGCGGGCCCGCTGCCGGTGATCCAGCGACCCCTCCGTCCGCCGTCGGCCGAAAGCCCGTCGGTCGCCAGAAAGCCGGGAGGCGACCCGTCGCCTCCCGCGCAGGGCGCCCAGCGACCGGCCGGCGCCGGCGCGAAGCAGCCGCCCGCACCCGGCCCCGCGCAGCCCTCGACGCCGGGCGCCAAGTCCCGCCCGCGGCCCGCCCGGCGTCCCGCACGGGCGCCGTCGCCGACGGATGCGCTGCCGACGACGCCGCGCACCGTGCGCCCCGACCGCTCCAACGCCGCGGCGCGGAACGTACTCCGCCGCCTCGTGCAGGGGGAGGAGCCGCCCACCCAGGCGATGAGCATCGTTGAACGGCTTGCCGGCAGCCCCTACGCCAATCCCACCATCCAGGTGGGGGGACCGGACGCCAGCGCCCGCAAGACCCTCGACTTCGCCCTGAGCCTGGCCGAGACGATGTTCCGTTACGGCGCGGGAGCCCTCGAGGTCGAGACAAGCATCATCGCCGTCACCGCGGCCCTCGGCCTTGACCACATCGAGGTGGACATCACCAACCAGTCGGTGGTGATCAACTACTCGGCCAAGGACCAGACGCCCACCACGGTGCTGCGCGTGGTGCGGTCCTGGACCAACAACTACGCAGGACTGACGGCGATCCACCAGCTCGTCTCCGATATCGCCGCCGGTGGTGTCTCACGCATCGAGGCCGCCCGCCGCCTTGAGCAGATCACCCGACGGCCCAAGCCGTTCCCGCGCTGGATGGTCACCGCCGCGTTCGGGATCTTCGGTGCGGCCATTGTCGCCTTCATCGGCGGGGGAGTGCTTGGGGCCCTGATCGGGCTGGGCAGCTGTATCCTCGTCGATCTTCTCTCCCGCCAGCTGGGCCGGTGGAGGGTGCCCGAGTTTTTCTCCGTGGCCACCTCCTCGGCGATGGCCACCCTGATCGCCATGCTGTTCTGGTGGCTCGAGGTGCCGATCGCGCCGTCGCTGGTGGTGGTCGGCGGCATTCTGCTGCTCCTGCCCGCCGGCCGGCTGGTCTCAGCCACCCAGGACGCGATCAACGGGTTCCCGGTCACCGCTGCGGGACGGTTCCTGTCGGCGCTGCTGATTTTCGGTGGGGTGGTCTCGGGAATCGCCGTCGCCCTGGTATTCGGTGCGGCCATCGGCATCCCGGACCTCGAGCTGATCGCCGCGCCGACATCGCCCTACCCCTGGCCGGTGATCGCGGTGCTGATCTTCATTGCCGTGGCGATGTTCGCCGTCACCGAGCAGACCGACCTTTCGCTTGTGGTTCCCACGGCCCTGGTGGGCACCGCCGGCTACGTCCTGTGGATTTCGGCGATCAACGCGGGCGTGGGGTACCGGCTGGCGCCGGCGCTGGCAGCCGTGCTGATCGGTGCGCTGTCACGCATCGTGGCGCTTCGCATGGGTGCGCCCCAGCTGGTGCTGGCGGTGCCGGCGGTCATGTTCCTCTACCCGGGCCTTTCGATCTTCCGTGCCATGTACATGCTCACCACCAACACCGGAGTTCCGAGCGCCGGTGCGCTGGGGCTGTTCAACGCGTTCACCGTCATCCTCGCCATCGCCGGCGGCGTGGTGCTCGGCGACAACCTCGCCCGGCCGCTCACCCGCGGCCTCGGCAGCAACGAGCGTCGGCGGAACCGCAGGCGGTAGCCTCAGACCGCCAGCCAGTCCACCGGGTCTGCGCCCTGCTGCTGCAGAAGGGCGTTGACCCGGCTGAAGGGCCGTGACCCGAAGAAGCCCCGGGAGGCGGAGAGCGGGCTGGGGTGCGCCGACTCCACTGTTGGGATATCGGCGAACAGGGGCTTGAGTTTCAGCGCCTCCCGGCCCCACAGGACGGCGACCAGCGGTCCTCCCCGCGCCACGAGCGCTCGCAGCGCCGCGTCGGTGACGTCCTCCCAGCCCCAGCCGCGGTGCGACGCGGGTTCGCCCGCCCGCACCGTCAGTACCCGGTTCATCAGCAGGACGCCCTGCCGGGTCCAGCCCGAAAGGTCTCCCGTGGCGGGGGCGGTGACGCCGAGGTCATCCGCGAGTTCCTTATGGATATTGACGAGGCTCCGGGGCAGCGGCCGGGTGGCCGGGTCGACCGAAAACGCAAGGCCGACCGAATGCCCGGGCGTCGGGTAGGGATCCTGACCTACGATGACGACCTTCACCCCGGCCAGGGGGCCACTGAAGGCCCTGAGGATATTTCCGGGCTGCGGAAGGATCCGGTGGCCGGCGCGGCGGTCCTCCTCGAGCCGCGCGGCCAGGCGGTGGAGTGTCGGTTCCTGGGGCGCGAGGGCGGGCGCCCAGTCCTCGGCGACGACCGTTCGGACCGGGACGGGGGCGGCAAAGGAAAAATCCGGACCGCCCGAGGCTCCGCCCGGCACGGCCGGCTCCGGGGCCGGGGGCAGCGGGAACAGGGGAACATCCTCGTAGCGCATTCCCTCATTCTGGCCGATCGGCGCGGGGCTCCGGGAACGTGCGGGCGGGCCGGGCGGTGAATGACAGGTATGTCATTCACAATTACCATGGGTGGGGAAGCATTACCTAGAACGAGGAGCGGCGCGTGAGCGAGCCAGCGGGGGCCCCTGCCCCAGCCCCCGGCAGCAGGGGCGTCCTCAGCGAGCGGGAACAGCAGATGCTGGCGCTCGAGCGTGAGTGGTGGAAGTACTCCGGAGCCAAGGAACAGGCGATCCGGGACCTCTTCAACATGTCCGCCACCCACTACTACCAGGTTCTCAATGCGCTGATCGATTCGGAGGCGGCCCTCGCCCACGACCCGATGCTCGTGAAGAGGCTGCGCAGGCTGCGGACATCGCGCCAGCGTGCACGCTCCGCCCGCCGCCTCGGCGCCGACATCTGACCAACGCAAGGATCCCCTCACCGCATGAGCAAGTACCCCCAGGACGAGTTTGACCGCATCCCCGAGACGGCGTCGCGCCACGGGGTACACCGGGAGCGGCTTGTCGCCGTCCGGGGAAGCGGCCTCGGGTTGAAGATCGCCGTGGGAGTTCTTGCTTTGCTTGTGGGCCTTGCCGCCTACTTCCTGCTCCCGCGGATTGAGCTGGGCGGGGCGGGGTCTGCTTCCGCGGCCAATGCCGGCGCGGCCGCGGACAGCAGCCCTGGGCCCACCGGATCGTCGACGGACAGGCTGCGCTCGCCGGAACCGGGATCCCCGGGGGCCACCGGCACAGCCGCAGCGTCCACGCCGGCGACGTCGGCACCTCCGCAGGACCCGAAACCGACAGTCGATAAGGCGCAGAAGGTAAACGTGCTCAACAGCACCGGCGTCCCCGGGCTCGCCGGAACAGTTGCCGGGCGCCTGACCGCCGACGGCTGGACCGGCGCCCTGCCCGGAAACTGGGCCGGCGCCCCGCTCGAGGGGTCGGTCGTTTTCTACAACGGGGCGGAGCAGCGGGCCGGTGCCGAAGCCGTGGCCTCCGCACTGGGGATCGCCGCGGTGCAGGATGGTGCCGGCGTGTCGCCGGACCTCACGGTGGTCATCGGACCCGAGTTCCAGTAGTCCGGCAGCGACCGGCCGGTCTACGTACCGGCCGGCCTGCTCCCTTACTCCTTGAGGGGTACGCCCTTGGCATCGCGTCGGAAGGATTCGGTGCCCACGAGGATCATGATGCCCTCGATGAAGCCCCAGACGGCCCCCAATCCGAAGGTCACGATCGTGACGGCGATCTGGGCGATGCCGATACCCACGTATCCGAGATAGAACCTGTGGATACCCAGGGAGCCGAGCAGGATTCCGAGGAGTCCGGCCACAAGCCGCGACTTCTGCTCGGGATAGCCCGAGCCGTACGGGTAGCCGGGAGGGCCGTACGGCTGGCCCTGCTGGTACTGGCCCTGCTGGTACTGGCCTTGCGGGTACTGGCCCTGGAACTGGCCCGGGGGATACTGCCCGCCCGGGGGCGGGCCCTGCTGAAACTGGCCCTGCGGGTACTGGTTCCCCTCATACGGGTTCTGCTCGTAGGGGTTCGGCTGGTAATCACCGTACGGGGCGGGTCGGGAAGGATCCTGCGCATAGGCATCCTGGGAGAACAGGTCCCGGGCGTAGGGATCCTGGCGGGGGCTTGAGGGCGCTGCGGGCTCTGGGTAGGCATCGCCGTTCTCCGGGAGGTTGTCCTTCCGCTCGAACAGCTGGGCCTGCGGGTCCACGGCGGTATCGTCGTGTTCCCGCGCTCCGCCCGGCAGGGGGTACCCGTCCGGCTGCGGGGCCGCTGCGTCCGGCGCAGGGTCCGATTCGGAGCGGGGCTGGTCTGGGGTCGTTGACACATTTCTCCTTGGTTGTTGGTGCTGCTTCTACGCTATGCCCGGGTGAAAGGCTGCGCATCAGGTAGAACCCCGGATCCGGCCCCCGGTTTTCAGGGTCATCCCCGGCCGTTCGGGTTCCGGCGGCTTGCACTCGTGCGGTGGGAGTGCTAATTATTGACTTAGCACTCGAACCCGCTGACTGCTAAGTCATGGGCATCGAGCAAAGCAGGCATACCACTGTGGTGAGGGTGCACCCGGAGCGTAAAGAGATCGTTTCCGGGAAAGCCCGTCCGTCGCGGGCACCGCAGGCTGGTGACCACTCGTTTGCTGAAATGCATAACTGTCCCCGAAAGGACCTAAGCCGTTATGGCCAAGATCATTTCTTTTGATGAAGAGGCCCGCCGCGGCCTCGAGCGCGGGTTGAACATCCTCGCTGACGCCGTCAAGGTGACGCTGGGCCCGCGTGGCCGCAACGTCGTCCTCGAGAAGAAGTGGGGCGCCCCCACGATCACCAACGATGGTGTCTCCATCGCCAAGGAAATCGAACTGGACGACCCGTTCGAGAAGATCGGCGCCGAGCTGGTCAAGGAAGTCGCCAAGAAGACCGACGACGTCGCAGGCGACGGCACCACCACGGCGACCGTCCTCGCCCAGGCCCTGGTCAAGGAAGGCCTCCGCAACGTGGCCGCCGGCGCCGACCCCCTGAGCCTCAAGCGCGGCATCGAGAAGGCCGTCGCGGCTGTCACCGAGGAACTGCTTGCCTCCGCCAAGGAGATCGAGACGAAGGAAGAGATCGCCGCCACGGCTTCGATCTCCGCTGGGGACACCCAGATCGGCGACTTGATCGCCGAGGCGCTCGACAAGGTCGGCAAGGAAGGTGTCATCACCGTTGAGGAGTCGAACACCTTCGGGCTCGAACTCGAGCTCACCGAAGGCATGCGCTTCGACAAGGGCTACATCTCCGGTTACTTCGTGACCGACGCCGAGCGCCAGGAGACGGTCCTCGAAGACCCGTACATCCTGATCGTCAACTCGAAGATCTCCAACGTCAAGGATCTCGTCGCCGTCCTCGAGAAGGTCATGCAGTCGGGCAAGCCGCTGCTGATCATCGCCGAAGACGTTGAAGGCGAAGCACTCGCCACCCTCGTGGTGAACAAGATCCGTGGCACCTTCAAGTCCGTCGCCGTCAAGGCTCCGGGCTTCGGCGACCGCCGCAAGGCACAGCTGGCCGACATCGCCATCCTCACCGGTGGCCAGGTCATCGCCGAAGAAGTCGGCCTCAAGCTCGAAAACGCCACGCTCGACCTGCTGGGTCAGGCCCGGAAGGTCGTCGTCACCAAGGACGAGACCACCATCGTCGAGGGTGCTGGCGACGCCGACGCGATCGCCGGCCGGGTCGCCCAGATCCGCGCCGAGATCGACAACTCGGACTCGGACTACGACCGCGAGAAGCTGCAGGAACGCCTGGCCAAGCTGGCCGGCGGCGTTGCAGTCATCAAGGCCGGTGCAGCCACCGAGGTCGAGCTCAAGGAGCGCAAGCACCGCATCGAGGACGCTGTCCGCAACGCGAAGGCCGCCGTTGAAGAGGGAATCGTCGCCGGTGGCGGCGTTGCCCTGATCCAGGCCGGCGCCAAGGCGTTTGCCAGCCTCGAGCTCTCCGGCGACGAGGCAACCGGTGCGAACATCGTCCGCGTTGCCATCGATGCTCCGCTGAAGCAGATCGCCTTCAACGCCGGTCTCGAGCCCGGTGTTGTCGCCGACAAGGTCCGCGGCCTGCCCGCCGGCCACGGCCTCAACGCCGCAACCGGTGTCTACGAGGACCTGCTCGCCGCAGGCGTCAACGACCCCGTGAAGGTCACCCGCTCGGCGCTGCAGAACGCCGCGTCGATCGCCGGGCTGTTCCTGACCACCGAGGCCGTTGTCGCGGACAAGCCTGAAAAGGCTGCCCCCGCAGGCCCCGGTGCCGACGAGATGGGCGGAATGGGCGGCTTCTAGTCCCCACCCGCGGCTCTCGAGCCGACTAGGAGCGGCATCCCCTTTCGAGGGGGTGCCGCTCCTTCGCGTTAATGAGCGTCAGCGCCAGGGCGGTGGCCGCGGCGGGGGACCGCCGGTACTGCGGTGACCGGGTGTCAGGGAAGGAACATCCGTGCGTTGGTCAGTTCCGCCTCGGCGTAGTGGCGGCCCGCTGCGGCGAGCGCTTCGTTGATGGCGGCCAGGGATTCCTCGACCCTCGCCTGCGTTCCCCGCCACTGGGCAACGAGGGCCTGGAAGTTGGAGGCGGCCTGGCCGGTCCACAACGCCTCGAGCTCCCGCAGCCCCGCCTGCATCGAGTCGACCTCCGCCTGCAGCCTGCCGATGGTTCCCTGCACCTGCGCGCTGCGAGCGGCAAGACTGTCGGTGTCGACGTTGAAATGTGCCATGGAGTCCTCCTGGGCAGGTTCCCTTCCGGCGGGTGCCGGTTTCGAAACCGTAGGTCACCGCGGGCCGGGCGGGGCTCCTCCCGGTCCGGTTGGGGACAACCGGACCTCAGGCGGGGTCTGTGGAGGAAAACTCATGGGGGTGCTCGTCCACGGCGTGGGGCAGGCGGATCGACAGGGTCGCTCCGCCGCCCGGAGTCTCCTCGAGCCTCACCGTGCCGTCGTGCTGGGCCACGAGCGCGGCGACGATGGCGAGCCCCAGCCCGGTACCTCCGGTTTCCCGGTGCCGGGAGGAATCGGCGCGGTAGAAGCGTTCGAAGACGCGCGCGGCGTCCTCTTCGGAAATCCCGGGCCCGTGGTCGCGGACCTCGATCACCGAGTCGCTCCGTCCGTGGATGACGGGGGCGACCCCGACGGCGACCTCGATGGGGGATCCCTCGGGGGTGTAGCGCAGCGCGTTGGTCATGAGGTTGCCCACCACCTGCCGCAGCCGGGCTTCGTCGCCGACAGTGGGCGCCGGACGTGGTGCACCACCGTCGAGCCCGGTGACGGTGATGGTGCGGTCGGGCGCGATGGCCCGGGCGTCGAGGGCGGCGTCATTGCCGAGGACCATCAGGTCGATGGGCTTCGCCTCAAGCGGCCGCTGCTCGTCGATCCGTGCGAGTGTCAGCAGGTCCTCCACCAGGTGGCCCATCCGGATGGCTTCGCTTTCGATCCGGCCCATGGCCGCCGCGACGTCCTCCTCCTTCTGCAGCGCTCCGTGCCGGTACAGCTCCGAGAACCCGCGGATGGTCACCAGGGGCGTGCGCAGTTCGTGGGAGGCGTCGGCGACGAACCGGCGCATCTTCCGTTCGGATGCGGTGCGCGCGGCGAAGGCCCGCTCGATGTGGGCAAGCATGGCGTTCAGGGAGCGGGAGAGGCGCCCGACCTCCGTGGCGGGCCGCTCGACGTCGACGCGGCGCGAGAGGTCCCCGGCGGCGATGGCGGCGGCGGTGCGCTCCACCCGGGCCAGTGGGCGGAACTGGCGGGTCACGGCGACGAAGGCGATGGCCGAGGCGATCATCGTCGCCACCAGGCCCACCGTGAAGATGATTTCAGAGGCCTCCTGGACGGAGTCGTCCACGGTGGTCATGGGGGAGGCGATGGCCAGGGTCTGCGGCCCGTCCTCGTACTCGAGGACCTTCACCCGCCAGCCCGGGCTGTCCGGTGCGGTGCCGCGCACCTCGAACGCCTTACCCTTGAGCCTGTTTACCTGCTCGGAGGTGAGGTGCGGAAGCCGGGGAACGTCGGACTCAGCGGCCGAATGGGAGGTCTCGAGGATGGTGCCGTCGGGGCCGAGGAGCGCCCCGTAGAAGCGCAGAAGCGGGCGGTCGCTCGCGCTGCGGTCGTGGAAGAAGGCGTTGGAGACGTTCTGGGCGTTGGCGGTCAGGTCCCCGTCCATGCGTTCGATCAGCCCGTTGCGCAGCAGCGAAACCGTCACGATCCCGGTGATGCCCACGGTCACCACCATGAGCAGGGTCATGATGGCCACCAGCTGCGAGCGCAGCGAAGCCGAATTCCACCGTCGAATCAAGGGCCCTGCTACCTACCGTCGGTCCGTGGAGCGCAGGAGATAACCCACGCCCCGCTTTGTCTGGATCAGTGCCGCCGCGTCGGCGTTCTTGTCGATCTTCCGGCGGAGGTAGGAGATGTACGACTCGACGATCGAGGCATCCCCGTTGAAGTCGTACTCCCACACGTGGTCGAGGATCTGCGCCTTGGACAGCACCCGGTTGGGGTTCATCATGAGGTAGCGCAGCAGCTTGAACTCGGTAGGGGACAGTTCGATGATCTCCCCGGCCCGGCGGACCTCGTGCGCGTCATCGTCGAGTTCAAGGTCGTCAACCCGGATGACGGCATCGTCGTCGGACAGGGGCTGGGTCCTTCGCAGCACGGCCCGGATCCGGGCGACCACCTCATCGAGGCTGAAGGGCTTGGTGACGTAGTCGTCACCGCCGACGGTGAGGCCGGTGACCTTGTCTTCGGTGTCGTCGCGCGCGGTGAGGAAGACCACCGGGAAATGCCTGCCCGCCGCCCGGAGGCGCCGGGTGACGGTGAAGCCGTCCATGTCGGGAAGCATGACATCGAGGACTGCGAGGTCGGGGTTGTGGGCCTCGGCCGCGGCGAGGGCCTCCCGGCCGTTGCCGGCGGCGACGACGTCGAAACCGGCGAACCGCAGGGAGGTGGACAGCAGTTCACGGATGTTCGGTTCATCGTCGACGACGAGGAGCTTCGCTTCGGGGGTCGGTTTCTTCACCTGCGCCATTATCCGCTCGTTTTCTGGAAATTGTCTGGACGTCCGCTGGATGCCGCCCCGACGTAGGCGGGCGCCCCCTCCGGCGTCACCCGGCGAGTCCGGCGGCGTCGAGGATCCGGTAGGCGTAGCCCTGCTCGGCGAGGAAGCGCTGCCGCTTGGCGGCGAAATCCTGGTCGAGGGTGTCGCGGGCGACGACCGTGTAGAAGCGGGCGGCGCGTCCGTCGGCCTTGGGCCGCAGCAGCCGGCCCAGGCGCTGGGCCTCCTCCTGGCGTGAGCCGAACGACCCCGAAACCTGGATGGCGACCGAGGCCTCGGGCAGGTCGATCGAGAAGTTGGCGACCTTGGACACCACAAGGGTCGAAATCTCCCCGCTGCGGAAGGCCTCGAAGAGCCGCTGGCGCTCCTTCACGGCGGTGTCGCCCTTGATCACCGGCGCGTTCAGCCGCTCGCCGAGGTCATCGAGCTGGTCCAGGTACTGCCCGATGACCAGCAGCTGTTCACCCTTGTGGGCGGCGGCGAGCTTCTCGACCACGCCGGACTTGGTATCCGACGTCGCGCACAGCCGGTACTTGTCGCCGTCCTCGGCCATGGCGTAGGCGACCCGTTCGTCCCGGGGCAGGTCGACGCGGACCTCGACGCAGTCGGCCGGGGCGATGTACCCCTGGGCCTCGATGTCCTTCCAGGGGGCGTCGTAGCGTTTCGGGCCGATCAGCGAGAAGACCTCGCCCTCCCGGCCGTCCTCGCGGACGAGGGTGGCGGTGAGCCCGAGGCGGCGCCGTGCCTGAAGGTCGGCCGTCATCTTGAAGATGGGAGCCGGGAGCAGGTGGACCTCGTCGTAGACGATCAGCCCCCAGTCGTTCTTGTCGAGCAGCTCAAGGTGCGGGTAGAGCCCGCCGCGCCGGGTGGTGAGGACCTGGTAGGTGGCGATCGTCACCGGCCGGACCTCCTTCAGGGCGCCGGAGTATTCGCCGATGTCCGACTCGGCCAGTGAGGTGCGCTTGAGGAGTTCGTCCTTCCACTGGCGGGCGGAAACGGTGTTGGTGACGAGGATCAGGGTGGTGGTCTGGCTGGTGGCCATGGCCGCCGCCCCGACGATGGTCTTGCCGGCGCCGCAGGGCAGCACCACCACCCCGGACCCGCCGGAGAAGAAACTGTCGGCCGCAAGCTTCTGGTAGGGACGCAGCGACCAGCCGTCCTCGGTCAGGGCGATGGGGTGGGGGGTGCCGTCGACGTAGCCGGCGAGGTCTTCGGCCGGCCAGCCCAGCTTGAGCAGCAGCTGCTTGAGCTGGCCGCGCTGCGAGGAGTGAACGATGACGGTTTCACCGTCGATGCGCGGGCCAAGCAGGGGTGCGATCTTCCTTGCGTGCAGGACCTCCTCCAGCACCGGATAGTCCGTGGTGCGCAGGACCAGCCCGTGCTGGGGGTCCTTCTCCAGCCGCAGCCGCCCGTAGCGGGACATCGTGTCCTCGATGTCGATCAGCAGGGCGTGAGGGACGGGGAAGCGGGAGTACGTCAGCAGGGTGTCGAGGACCTGCTCGGCGTCGAGGCCCGCGGCGCGTGCGTTCCACAGCCCCAGCGGGGTCAGACGGTAGCTGTGGACGTGTTCGGGGGCGCGCTCCAGCTCCGCGAAAGGCGCAATCGCATGGCGCGCCTCGGCGCCCTGCGGGTGGTCGACCTCCAGCAGGAGGGTCTTGTCGCTCTGGACAATCAGCGGTCCATCAGCCATCGGAGGTCCCTTCGATAATTTCAACGTCCATCACCCGGTGCACCGAGACAACCTTCTCGACCTGCCGCACCGGATCGAAAACCCGCACCCTGCCGCCGGAGACCGACAGGGGCACGAGGACCTGCCGGACGGCGTTGCCCTGGCTGTCGGCGGTTCCGAGGCGGACCGGGGAGCGTTGCCGGATGGCGGTGCGCAGCGTTTCGAGTCCCAGCAGGGTTTCCCCTTCGACGCCCGCCGCCCGGTCGGGCGCCTGCCGGGGGCCGGCCCGAAGGGAATCCACCTGGGCGGTGATCTCCTCCTCGGTGATGGACCAGGGGCCGGGCCGGGCGCGCGTAGGCCCTGCAGGCAGGGCGGACGGTGGGCTCGACGGTGGGGCGGGGTCCGAGGGAGGGGCGCCGGCGCCGGGCGGGGTCGGGTGCTCGGGGGCGGGCGTGTAACCAAGGTCGCGCAGCAGCGCTGTGAGCTCGTCGGCGCCGGCGCGGGCCGCCACGACCGTCGGAGCCAGCCGGACCGCGCCCAGCGCCGCGGCCCGCGGGTCGGCGAGCAGGGCCTCGACGGCGGCGTCGTCCTCGGTGCGCAGGTAGCTGCCCGCGCTGCCCACCCGGAGGGACCCGTATCGGGCGGCGGTGTCTTCGACGAGGTAGGTGAGGGCCTGGGGCAGCTCGGTTGCCGAACGGCGGGTCAAGAAGGCGAGGATCGACGCTGCGTCCTGCCCGGCGTCAAGAGCCGGGCGGAGTGAGGCCGCGGAGAACCGGTAGGTTGTGGCCGGCCCCCGGCCCTCCGGCGCCGCCAGCAGCAGCAGCTCCCGCGCCACCGCCGGGTCGAGGTAGCCGGGGGCGACGGCGGTGAGGTCCGCCTGGACGACGAAATGGCTCACGGGCGCCGGGAGTGCTTCCCGGACCGCGGCGGCGGCCTCCGGCAGGCGGTCCTGCTGCACGAGCTCCCCGATCGGGGTCAGGGCGCCGCCGCCGAAGAGCCCGAGTGCCTCCGCCTCCGCGAGGATGCCGGGGACGAGGCGTTCGAACCGCCGTCGGAGCCGCGGCTGGTGCCAGGCGAGCCGCGCGGTCAGGGACGGGGCGTCGACGCCCGGGGCGCCGTCGTGCTCAGCGGTCAGTTCGACGGCGGCGTCGAGGACCCGCCGGCGCACGCGGGGTGCGTCGGGGCGCGAGGCCTCGGCGGCCAGCGCGTTGATGGTGGCTCCGTCCGGGGACTTTGTCCCCACCATCGCGGGGGCGCGCTCGAGGTCGAGCCATCCGCCGGCCAAGGCCAGCCACAGCGCCTCCCGGTCGCCGTCGGCGGCTGCGGCCGCTCCGGTGGGCTTCCACCGTGAGTCGTCGACATCGAGCCCGAGCAGGCCCGCCCCGGCGGCGAGTTCGAGGAGCCACGGCGTGGCGGCCGGCTCGACCTGCAGCGCCTCGGTCAGCCGCTTCACCTCCCGTACGCCGACGCCGCCCGAGCGCAGGGTGGCCACCGGGGTGGGCCCGCCGGGGGCCAGCAGGGCATCCACGATGCGCAGGGTCTCGGCGACCGCGCTGTGGGCGGCGTTGTCACGGACCGCCGGGCGCACCGGGCGCATCTCGGGATCCGGTGGCGCGGCCTGCAGCGAGGCGGCGACCCGGTGCCCGCGCACCGCCCGGCCGACGCTGCGGGGCAGTTCGACATGGGCGACGTCGAGCGGGGCGAGCAGCCCGTGTCCGAGCAGCCAGTCCACCGGAGCCGCGGCGTGCCCGGGCCGGTACCCGGCGCGGGCGGCGGCGGGAACGACGCCCACGGGCGCTCCGGCGAGCCGCTCAAGCAGCTCCGCGGTGCCCGTCGGGGCCGTGGCCAGCAGGAGTTTCCAGTCCGCCGGACGTCCGACGGCGTCGGACAGCTCGCGGGCGGCGGCCTCAGGATCGGGGGTCGGACCTAGGGCGATACCGAGCGACCGGACCCGCCCGGCCGCCTCCACGAGCTGCCCGCCAAAGCCGGGCAGGACGCGGACGAGGGTTTCGAGGGGCCGGCCCAGGCCGGCGGGGTAGGGTCCGAGCGCCTCGGCCAGGGCGCCGACGGGAACGTAACCGGAACCGGCCGGCGTCGAGCCGTTCGACGCTCCGTCCTGTGGCCCTGCGTCCTGCGACACCGGGGGAGCCTGCAGCAGGGCCCGTGCGGTGAGCTGAGCCAGGACCGGCTCGAGCACCGGGGGTTCCGCGCCGCCGAGGAGGGCGCCCAGGGTGGCGGCGTCCACCCCGGTTCCGCCGGTGTCCTCGGCGGCGATGAGCACCGCCTCGAGGACCTGGAGCTGCGGTTCGGTGAGGTTCTCCAGTGCCCGCTGGAGGCTGGCGCGCGTCGAGGCCCGGGCGGCCAGTGCGGCGAAGTCCGGCACGGGCGGCAGCGACAGATCAGGGCGTGCCGATAGGAGGCTGCGCAGATCGGAGTCGCTGCGGGCGGCCAACTCGTCGGCCAGGGCGCGGATTGCGGACATTAGCTCAAGGTTACCCGGCAGCTGGCGGGAGCCGGCGCGGTGACCGGGCCCGGGGCTTTCCCGCCTCAGCTCCTGCGGCGCGTGATGACCGCGCCGAGGACCAGAGCGACCATCAGCAGGAAACCCAGCGGCAGCAGGATGAACGCCGCGTAGACGAAGCCCGGCCAGGCAGATCCCTGCAGCCAGGCTCCCACCAGGACCGCAATCAGCGAGGCCAGGCCCAGCGCAGCGCAGGTGACGGCGGCGAGCATCAGGGCGGTGCGCCCGCGCTGCGGTGCGGCGGCCGGCGGGGCCGGGATCTTGGAGGCTTCCATAACGCTTACAGCGTACAAGAACGCCCGCGCACACGAGTAAGCGCCAAGGGGATATTCTTTTATCTTAAAGACCTCCCCGGCAATGGCCGCCAGGGCAGAATCCTGCCGCAGCGCCGGGCTCCCCAGACAGCAGGCGGACACCGCCCCAGCAGACCAAGAAGAGGTAACTACGTGCCCATCGGCAAAGTGAAATGGTTCGACGCTGAGAAGGGCTTCGGCTTCGTCGCTACCGACGACGGCAAGGAGGTCTTCCTCCACGCTTCCGCCCTGCCTGCCGGCGTGACCGAGGTCAAGGTCGGCACGAAACTGGAATTCGGAGTCGCCGATGGCCGGCGGGGGCTCCAGGCCCTTTCCGCCAGGATCCTTGAGGCCGCGCCTTCGGTGGTCAAGGGCACCCGCAAGAAGGCCGACGACATGGCGGTCATCACCGAGGACCTCATCAAACTGCTCGACGGTGTGTCCAACGGGCTGCGCAAGGGCCGCTACCCCGAGAAGTCCCACGCGTCGAAGGTCGCTGCCGTGCTGCGCGCAGTCGCCGACGACCTGGACGCGTAGGCCGCCGTGATCCCCGCCCGCACCGACACCCCGGAGACCGATCCCGCTCCCGCCACCGACGCGGTCGACGCCGGTGCTCCCATAAAACGCCGGCCCGTCCGTCGGCAGGCCAAACCCGACACCGTGCTCGCCGCTGCGGTCGATTTCGCGCGGGAGGGCGTCCTCCAGGTGGCCCCGGCCGAGCAGGTCGGCGGCCACGTCACCTCCTACCCCGAGGGTGAGCGCCTCACGACCCACCGTTTCGAGGCTTTCGTTCCCGGCTACGGGAACTGGCACTGGTTCATCACCCTGGCCCGCGTGGCCCGCAGCAAGGAGCCGACGATCTGCGAGGTTGGCCTGCTGCCCTCCGAGACGGCACTGCTGGCACCGCAGTGGCTGCCCTGGTCCGAACGGGTGCGCCCCGAGGACCACCAGGACGCCGCCGACTCGCCGGCTCCCGGCGGGGCGGCCGCCGAACCGGCCGCCCAGGATTCGGCCTCCGTGGAGCCGGGTCCGGGCACCGACGGCGGTAGCGACGAGCCGGGCGCTGACCGGGCTGCCGACGACACTGACCGCGCCACCGACGACGCGACCGACGAGTCTGCGGCCGAGGACGGCACCGATCAGGTGGCGGCGGACAGCGGCACGGACCAGCCAGAGCTTAACAACGCCGCCGACGAGCCGGAGCCTAGCAACGCCACCGGCGACGGCGGTTCCGAGCCGGGCGGGGCGGCGTCGTCCGAAGCCGCAGACGTCCCCTCCGGTCCTGCCGCCGAACCGGCCGCCGGGCCCGCCCTCGCGGAGCCTTCCACCCCGGGCCGGGACGACTAGCGCCTTGCCTCCGACGGGTTCGGACGGTCCGGGAGTGCGCTGATGAGCACGTTCCGGTCGATGCGCATCCCGAACTACCGCCGGTGGTTCATCGGCGCCTCGATATCCAACATCGGCACCTGGATGCAGCGCACGGCCCAGGACTGGCTCGTCTACGACATCCTGACCGACCAGAACGCCTCCGCCCTCGGCATCGTCCTGGCGCTCCAGCTCGGCCCGCAGCTGCTGATCTCGCCCCTGGCCGGGCTGGTCGCCGACACGGTTGACCGCCGGAAGCTGCTGCAGGCGACGCAGGTTCTCATGGCGGTGCTCGCCGTCGGGCTCGGCCTGCTGGTCGTGCTCGGCGTGGCCGAACTCTGGCACGTCTATGCCTTCGCCCTCGCCCTCGGCGTCGTGTCCGCCTTCGATGCGCCGGCGCGGCAAAGCTTCACCTCGGAGCTGGTGCGCGATGAGTACCTGCCCAATGCGGTGGCCCTCAACAGCGCCTCCTTCAATGCCGCCCGCCTCGTCGGCCCCGCAGTGGCGGGGCTGCTGACCGCCGCCGTCGGGCCAGGGTGGGTGTTCCTGATCAACGCGCTCACCTTCGGCGCCATGGTTTACACCCTGATGGCGCTCCGCATCCCCGACCTGCAGGTCCAACCCAAGTCGCCACCGGGCAAGGGACGCATCCGGGAGGGCTTCCGGTATGTGCGGGGCCGGCCCGACCTGATGATGGTACTGCTCACGATCTTCCTTGTCGGTACCTTCGGCCTGAACTTCGCGGTGTTCATCGCCGCCATGGCCCGCACCGAGTTCGGCCAGGGCGCCGGGGTGTTCGGAGTGCTGTCCTCGGTCATGGCGATCGGGTCGGTCGTCGGGGCGCTGCTGTCGGCCCGGCGGGAGCAGCCCCGGCTGCGGTTCGTCTTCGGTGCCGCCGGCGCCTTCGGCACGGCATGCGTCCTCGCGGCGCTTGCACCCAACCTGATCCTGTTCGGCCTCGCCCTGGTCCCCGTAGGCCTGTTCGCCCTCACCCTCCTCACCAGCGCCAACGCCTACGTTCAGACCACGACGCAGCAGGTGATGCGCGGGCGGGTGATGGCGCTGTACCTGGCGATCTTCCTGGGCGGGACGCCGCTCGGGGCGCCCGTCGTGGGCTGGGTCTCGGACGCCTTCGGGCCGCGGTGGAGCCTGGGCGTCGCCGCAGCCTCGGGGCTGGTGGCGGCGGCCGCCGGGCTGTTCTGGGCCTGGCGGTACCACGAGGTCCGGATCCGGTACGACCGTTCCACGCCCCGGCGGCTGCGGATCACGCACGAGACGCCGCAGGGCCCGGGGGACTGACCCGGGGCACGCCCGCGCGGGACCTCACTCGGTCGGACCGTCCGCCGGGAGCCTTTCGATGACGTAGTCGATGCAGGCCAGCAGCGCCGAGACGTCGTCAGGATCGATCGAGACGAAGGTGGCGATCCGCAGCTGGTTCCTGCCGAGCTTCCGGTAGGGCTCGACGTCGACAATGCCGTTAGCGCGCAGCACCGACGCGACCCGAGCGGCACGGATCGGCGCCGCGATGTCGATGGTGGCGATGACGTTCGAGCGGTCCTCCGGGCGCTGGACGTACGGGGTGGCGAGGGGGGAGGCCTCCGCCCAGGAGTAGACGCGCCCGGCCGAGTCGGCGGTGCGGGCCGCCGCAAACTCCATGCCGCCGTTGCCGAGAAGCCATTCGACCTGCGCGTTCAGCATCACGAGGGTCGCCAGGGCCGGCGTGTTGTAGGTCTGGTTCAGTCGCGAGTTCCCGATCGCCGTCTGCAGGTTCAGGAAGTCGGGAATCCACCGGTCCGAGGCGTCAATGCGCTCGGCGCGCTCCAGCGCGGCGGGGGAGAACAGGCCAAGCCACAACCCGCCGTCGGAGGCAAAGTTCTTCTGCGGGGCGAAGTAGTAGACGTCGGACTGGGAGACGTCGACCGCCAGTCCGCCGGCGGCCGAGGTGGCGTCGATGAGCACCAGGGCGCCGTCGTCCGCGCCGGCGACGCGTTCGACGGGCGCCGCGACCCCCGTCGAGGTCTCGTTCTGCGGCCAGGCATAGGCATCGACTCCTTCCTCCGCGGCAGGAAGCGGCCGGCTGCCGGGCTCGGAGGAGCGGATCGAGGAACGCTCAAGGAAGGGCGCCTTGTCGGTCGCGGCGGCGAATTTCGAGCCGAACTCTCCGAAGGAAAGGTGCTGTGCCTTCGACTCCACCAGCCCGAAGGCTGCAGCGTCCCAGAACGCGGTCGAACCTCCCACTCCGAGGACCACTTCGTAGCCGTCCGGCGCCCCGAAGAAGGTGGAGAGGCCGTCGCGGACGGCACCGACGAGGTTCTTCACCGGCTTCTGCCGGTGGGAGGTGCCAAGGATCGACGGGTTGGCTTCGGCGAGGGCCCTCAGCTGCTCCCCGCGGACCTTCGATGGGCCTGCGCCGAACCGGCCGTCCCGGGGCAGCAGATCGGTGGGAATCGACAGGTCCATAGGCTCGCTCACTGGTCCTCCGTGCGGATCGTGGGTTCTGGGGCAACGCGCCTCATTCTGCCCCAGGACCGGTGCGCCGGGTTATTTGTGAAGTCCGGCACGGCCCCGGGTGCGGGGGCTCACTGGATTGCCGGGGCGCATGGTGCATGGGTTAACCTGAGGGGGCGTAGGGACGCGGTCGGCCCCACCCGGACGTGCTGCAGCACGCGTTATCCTTACCTGCCCCGCACTGTGCCGTACCTAGGAGCCGAACGGTTATGACGGATCTCATCGATACCACCGAGATGTACCTGCGGACCATCCTTGAGCTCGAGGAAGAGAACATCGTTGCCCTCCGGGCCCGCATCGCCGAACGGCTGCGCCATTCCGGTCCGACGGTGTCCCAGACGATCGGGCGGATGGAACGCGATGGGCTCGTCGTCGTCTCGGGCGACCGCCACCTCGAACTGACCGAACTCGGCCGGCGCCGCGCCACCGGGGTGATGCGCAAGCACCGCCTGGCCGAACGGCTGCTGAGCGACGTCATCGGCCTCGACTGGGCGTATGTGCACGAAGAGGCCTGCAGGTGGGAACACGTGATGAGCGAGCGGGTCGAACGGCGGCTCTACGAACTGCTCGGCCAGCCCTCCCAGTCGCCCTACGGCAACCCGATCCCCGGCCTTGAGGCCATCGGAGGGGTGGCCTCAGAATCCACGACCGACGGTGTGACAACGCTGCTGGCGGCAATGGACGACTACCGGCCGGGCTCCTCGGTCACCCTGCTGCGCCTCGCCGAGCCGATCCAGGTCGACCCGGAACTCCTCTCCCAGCTGGCCGAGGGCGGGCTGCGCCCCGGAGCCTCCCTTAACCTCGAGTCGGTGGGCGGATACGTCTCGGTCCGGGTTCCCGGCGTCGAGGGTGCTCTCGAACTGCCGCCCGAGGTCGCCGCGCACGTCTTCGTCGCCGTCGCCTAGCGCAGACAGGCCTTCCGTCGTCCGCCCGGCTGGGGCGGGGGCCCCGGGCCCCCGGCGTTCCGCCGACCTGTATGCCGGCCTGTGTGCAGTACCGCGTGCACCCCGTCGCGCCGCTCTGGTTCGCCAGCCTGTGGGCGCGCCGCGTGCACCCCGTCGTGCTGCCCCGTTTTGCCGCCGGGGCATGATGCTGTGAGACTGTTCCCGATCGTCTCCTGATCCCCGCGCAGCCGCGGGGACAAGCCCGCCACCGGCGCCGGCCCGCAGGAGCGCACAGCATTTCCGCTCCCGGGACGCGTCCGCCGCTGCGGCGCCCCCGGTGCGGCCTGCCCGGTGCCGGGCGGGCATCGGCAGTGAAAGGGGACAGCATGCCGAAACACCGGGTGTCAGGCCGCCGCCGCGCGGAACCCGCCCAGCCCGCGCCGCGGCCGCGGGACGCGCACCGGACCAGCCGGCGCCGCAGCGGCCGGTGGGCCGGCGGCTCACCGGACCGGGCCGGACAGAAGCTGGCGATGGCCGCGGCCGTCTCCGGGCTGGTCCTGACGGCGGCCCTGCCGACCACTGCCGCAGGCACCTCGGCCTCGGCCGCCGGGACCGTGCCGGCACCGCAGGAGGTCCGCGCCCCGGAATCGGCAAGCATCAGCTTCACCCCCGTTCCCCTTCGAGGTTCCCAGGACTTCGACACCCAGCTCCGGGCAATCGTTGCCGCCTCGGACCGCCCGGGAGTGCCGCTGGGCGTGAAGGGCTCCCTGAGCGGGCCGCTCGAGACCCTCAAGGGCACCTCCGGGTTCGGCCACCGCGTCAGCCCGATGACGGGCCTCGCTGGGGAGTTCCACTCGGGGCAGGACTTCAGCGCCGCCTGCGGCACTGAGGTCCGCGCCGCCGCCGACGGGACCGTGATGTCCGCCGGGTGGCACCCCTACGGCGGCGGCAACCGGGTCGTCGTCGACCACGGCAACGGCCTGGAGACGACCTACAACCACCTCGCCTCGATGGAGGTCGCCAAGGGGGATTTCCTCGCGCGCGGAGCCGCCGTCGGAACCAGCGGCAGCACCGGCTCCTCCACCGGATGCCACCTCCATTTTGAGGTTCTGATCAGCGGGCGTCCGGTCGACCCGATGGGCTGGCTTTAGGGGCGACACACCTGTCGTGATCTGAATGTGACAATTGGGTCAGATGTGAGGTACGGTACTACTCGTGCCAAATCGTTATAGATTCGGCGCCCTCAAGCAAATCGCCTAGCTCTGCCATTGCCTGAGGTCCGTCCGCACAATTCGCATGGCAGAGGCGGGGGAACCAATTTTTGGGTTTCGTTTAGAAATCCTTGGGGTTAAGTCGCTGATTTCAGCGGCCGGGTGACTCCCATCCGAATCCGACAGCTCACCTCGCAGGCATTGGGAGAGGCAATCAAACGTGTCCAATAGCTCTTCTCTGGGGCGCCACCGCGCCGTCCAGGCTCCTGTGAATCCGCTAACGGCTCTCTCAAAGGCCGTCACCTCGAATGCCGGCTCGGTCGGCCGCCAGGCCGCCGCCGTCGTCGCCGCCTCGGGCCTCGTGCTCGCAGCCGGCCTCCCGGCCCACGGCTCCTCCACCGCCGAGCGCGAAGTACAGTCCTCCTCCTCGCTGAGCGTCACCGCTCCGGAAACCGCGGCCGTCAGCGCCGCGGCCACCGCCGCCGTCTCGTTCGAGCGTGAAGCCGTCACCGTGGCCCCCGCGCCCGTCGTCGTCGAAGCGCCGGTCGTAGAAGTCCCCGCTGCGGCCCCGGTCGTCCGGCCCGCAGTCGCAGCCCCCGCCGCTCCGGCTCCTGCCCCCATGCAGGTTGCCGCCGTCGCCGCCCCGGCTCCGGCCCCCGCCGCTCCTGCCCCCGCACCGAAGCCCGAGGTTCCCTCCTCCGGCATCGGCGCCGCACTCGTCGGATCCGCCTATTCCCAGATCGGTGTCGCACAGGACTGCACCGCGATGGTCGAGAAGGCCCTCCGCTCGGTTGGAAAGTCTGTGGGTGACCTCGCCCCCGGCCAGTTCTTCCAGTACGGCGACGTCGTCGGAACCCCCGCGGCCGGCGACCTTGTCATCACCGGCGGCCACGTCGCCATCTACGTCGGAAACGGCCAGGTCATCAGCGGTGGCCTCAACGGCCTTAATACCGGTCTTCACTCCCTGTCAGATCTGCCTGGCGCAAGCTTCGTCCGCGTTCGCTAGAACCCCTCTCTCAACACCTTCTGGAGATCTCCCATGTCTAATCGCGCCTCCATTGCCCGCCACCGCGGCGCAGCGCAGCGTACGGCTACACTCACCACCCTCGCCAAGGCCGTCAGCGACAACGCCGGCGGAATGGGCCGCCAGGCTGCCGTCGTTGCAGCCGCGTCGGGACTGGTCCTCACCTCCGGTGTGGCAGCGAACGCCGCCGACCTGCAGCCCGAGCGTGAATCCTTCACCTCGACGCTCGAGGTGACCGCGGCGCCGGCCGCCGTCGTCGCCGACGTCAACGCGAAGGTGGCGTTCAACCGCACCCCCGTGAAAGCCGTCGCCAAGCCGGTCGTCGTCGAAGCACCGGCCCCGGCCCCCGTGGCAGCCCCGGCTCCCGTGGCCGCCCCCGCCGTGGCCCCTGCCGCCCCCGCCGTCCAGGCGCCGGCACCCGCCGCCAAGGTCGTCACCGCAGCGGTTGCACCCGCCCCGGCTCCGGCTCCTGCTCCCGCGAAGCCCGCCGCCCCGGCAGCTCCCTCCGGCAAGGCAGCGACCATCGCCGCCGCCGCCAAGGCCCAGCTCGGTGTCATGCAGGACTGCACCCGCCTCGCCAGCAACGCCCTCGCCGCAGCGGGCATCAACTTCCACGGCTGGCCGGCCGGGTACCTTTCCCTGGGCCGCACCGTCGGCGCCGCCGAAGCCGTCCCCGGCGACCTGATCTACTACGCCGACGGCGGCATGGGCATGGCCCACATCGCCGTGTACATCGGTGGCGGCCAGGCGGTCCACGGTGGCTTCAACGGCAACACCACGGTCATCGCACCGGCCCAGCTCGGCTCGGGTCCCGTGTTCATCCGCGTCGGCGGCTGATCTCCGCGTTCAAAAGGACGGGCCGGCGGGGGAAACCTGCCGGCCCGTTGTTCGTTAACAGTGTCCGTCCCGCGGTGCGGCGGCGGGAGTGGGGTGCACCCTGCGATCCAGGCGATGACAGCGATGTGTTCCCGCCCGGGCGCCGGGCGGCTACCCTAGGCATTGTTAATTCGTAGAACTTATCCCGAACATCCGGGGTGGCAGCCGGCGGCGGGACATAGTCCGCAAAGAGGCATGCGCATGCGCACTCTCGTTTTGAACGCAGGATTCGAGCCACTGGCGGTTGTGACGTTCCGCCGCGCCCTGGTGCTGGTGCTGACGGGGAAGGCGAGCGTCATTGCGGAGGACGACGAGCCGGTCGTCGGGCCGACGGAGATCCTCGGGCGGCCGTCGGTGATCCTGCTGAACCGGTACGTGAAGATCCCGTACCGCCACGACCTGGCTGTCACCCGGAGGGGCGTCCTGCGGCGCGACAACCACCTGTGCGCCTACTGCGGGAAGACGGCGACAACCATCGACCACGTGGTGCCCCGCTCGCGGGGCGGCGGGGACACCTGGGAGAACATGGTGGCCTGCTGCCTGCGCTGCAACAACACGAAGGGGGACAAAACGCTCGCCAGTCTCGGCTGGCGCCTCCGGTTTGTCCCCAAGCCTCCCCGCGGGCCGCTGTGGCAGCTTAAGGAACTGGAGAAACCGGCGCCCTCCTGGAGCGAGTACCTCTCTGAATGGGCCGCGTGAGCGGAACCGTCCCGCCGGCGTTCGACGCCGTCATCCTGGCCGGCGGCAGGTCGAACCGCCTGGGCGGTACGCCGAAGGCCTCCCTGCGCATCGCCGGGGCGACCCTTCTCGAGCTCACCGTGCGGGCGGTCGCCGGCGCCGGCCGGATCACCGTCGTCGGCCCGGAGCCGGCCGCCGGGGTGCGCCCGGCGCCGGGTGCCCCGCCCGTGCGCTTCATGCGTGAGGACCCGCCGTTCGGCGGGCCCGCCGCGGCCCTGGCCGCCGCGCTGGCGCAGCCGGAGCCGGCGGGCTCCACCGCCCCCTGGCTGATGGTGCTAGCCTGCGACATGCCCCGGTCAGGGCAGTTGGTCCCCGCCCTGCTCGCGGCGGCCGCCGATGCCGGCACCTCCGTGATGGCGTCCGACGGAGGCCGGGACCAGCCGTTGGCCGCGCTGTACCGGCGCAGCGACCTCGAGGGCGCGGTGGCGGCCGCGGTCCAGGCCGGCGGTGTGGAAAATCTTTCGATGAAAGCCCTCCTTGCTAGGGTGAGTGTTCGACCGGTCCCGGTTCCACCGGGCACGACACTCGACGTCGACACGTGGGCCGATGCACGGGCCCTCGGGGTCGACGACGGCTAACCAACCCCGGGAGGGCCCTCATGGACGAGCGCGATCAATTACTTTCTCAGTGGTGTGAGAACCTGCTGGCCGCTTTTGAGCTTGAGGAGTCCCGGGTGGACATCAACGCGGTCCTGGCACTCGCCGGCAAGGCCGCCCACGCCGTCGTGCGGCCGGCGGCACCGCTGACGACTTTCGTCGCCGGCTACGCGGCCGGGCTTGCGGCGGCCAGCGGCCAGGCCTCGGAGGAGGTCGCCATGCGCTCCGCCCTCGCCCTCGCGGCCCGGCAGTGCGACGCCGCAGGGGCCGGCTCTTGAGCGCTGAGGCGGGGCGCAACCTCGGCTGGGAGGAGGCCCGGCAGGTGGCCCACGCCGCGGGCCAAGCCATGCCGTACCAGATGGTTCCGCTGGCCGATGCCCTCGGGCAGACGCTCGCCGAGCCGGTCACCGCGCTTCAGGACATTCCGCACTACGCCTCCTCGGCGATGGACGGGTGGGCCGTCAGCGGTCCGCCACCGTGGACCTTCGTCCACCCGCCGGTTGAGGACCCGCGCAGGCTGAATGCCCCGCACAGCGACTCGGGCACTATCACGCTTGAGCCGGGCCAGGCCACCTTCATCCTCACCGGCGGCACGGTGCCTGAGAACACCACGGGGATCCTGCGGACCGAGCACGGGCTGGTGCGCGGGGACAGCCTGGACCGCAACTCCCTTGCCCGCGCCGACGAACCGGCGCCTGGGGAGCACATCCGCCCCGCGGGCGAGGAGGCGGCCAGCGGCTCGACCGCTATTCCCGCCGGCGTCGTCCTGAACCCGGCGCAGATCGCCCTCGCGGCGGTGTGCGGCCACGACACCCTGGCGGTCCTGAGGGCCCCGCGGGTGTCGCTGCTGATGACCGGGGACGAGGTGATCGAGGCCGGGCTGCCGCAGCCCGGACAGGTGCGCGACACCTTCGGGCCGCAGCTCCCGGCGTTCGTGGCGATGCTCGGCGGCCACGTCGATGTTGCGGGCCGGGCCCGCGACGACTTCGACGACGTCGTACACGCCATCAGCTCTGAGGCCACCGACGCCGCCTCGCTCGCCCGGGCCTCGGGCGACGTGCTGATCACCACCGGCGGCACCGGAGGGTCATCCGCCGACCACATCCGGCGCGCCCTCGCGGCGCTTGAAGCCGAGCTGATCATCGACGGGATCGCCATGCGGCCGGGACATCCGACCCTGCTGGCCCGGCTGCCCGACGGGCGGTTCCTGGTGGGACTGCCGGGCAACCCGCTCGCGGCGATGATGGCGATGCTCACCGTTGCCGGGCCGCTGATCGCCGGGCTGCGGGGAGCGCCGCTCCCGCCGCTGCGCCAGGTGCTCAGCGGCGCCGACTTCGAGCCCCTGCCCGGCAGGAGCAGGCTGGTGCCGTACCGCACTGAGGCAGGGCGGGCCCAGCCGAGCACCCACCAGCGCTCCGGGATGCTCCGGGGACTGGCCCTGGCCCACGGGGTCATGGTGGTTCCACCCGCCGGCTGCGCCACCGACCAGCCCATGCAGGCGCTCGACCTGCCATGGCCCACTCCGCAGTGATGCGGCTACCCTCGAGATAGACCATCTCAAGGAGGCTCACCATGAACCGGGTCACCCAGCGGCGCCGCATCACCACGTTCCGCGCAACGGCGGATCCCCGCCGGCGCGAGGACGCACTGGCGGGGGAGGAACCCCTCGAGATCCGGCTGGGCGGGTCGGCCTTCACCGTGACCATGCGGACCCCGGGTGACGACTTCGACCTCGTCTCCGGCTTCCTGGTCTCCGAAGGCGTGGTGTGGGAACCCGGACAGCTGCCGAGCCTTCGGTACTGCGCCGGGGTGGACGAGTCGGGCCAGCAGACCTTCAACGTGGTGGAGGCGCAGCTGCGGCCGGGAACGGTGCTTCCCGACACGGCCCTTGAACGCCATGTCTACACCTCGAGTTCCTGTGGCATCTGCGGCACCGCCTCCATCGACGCGGTGCGCAAGTCCTCGCGCTTCGACCTGAGGGCCGATACGGCTGGGGTTGACCTCGAGGTGCTGCTCGGGCTGCCGGACCGGCTGAGGGAATCCCAGAAACTGTTCGACCGTACCGGCGGAGTGCACGCCGCCGGCCTGTTCACGGCCGACGGCGAACTGCTGTGCCTGCGCGAGGACGTCGGCCGGCACAACGCCGTGGACAAGGTGGTGGGCTGGGCACTGCGCGAGGGCAGGCTTCCCCTGGCGGGTACCATCCTCCAGGTCTCCGGACGGGCATCCTTCGAGCTGGTGCAGAAGGCCCAGCTCGCCGGGATCCCCATCCTGGCCGCCGTCAGCGCGCCGTCATCGCTGGCGGCCGACCTGGCCGACGACGCCGGCATGACGCTGGTGGGCTTCAGCAGGGGCTCCTCGCTCAACTGTTACTCCCACCCGGAGCGGATCCGGGCCGGTGCCGATGCCGGTGCCGGTGCCGCCGCGGACGCCGGTCCGGCGGGCCGTTCGGTGCCGGCCGCCGGGTAGTCCCGTGGAACTGGGCGTCTTCAGCTTCGGCGACCTCCACCCCGATCCGGTCACCGGAGAGCGGGTCTCCCCCCAGGCGCGCATGGCGCACCTACTCGAACGGGTGCGGCTCGCCGATGAGGTGGGCCTTTCCTACTTCGGCATCGGCGAACACCACCGCCCGGACTATGCCGTCTCATCGATCATTCCGGTGCTCTCGGCCGCGGCGGCCCAGACGACCTCCATCCACGTCGGCTCCGCCGTGACCGTCCTGAGCACCGAGGACCCGGTGCGGGTGTACCAGCAGTTCGCGACGCTTGACCTGCTCTCCGGCGGCCGGGCCGAGCTGACGGCTGGGCGGGGATCCTATATCGAGTCCTACTCCCTGTTTGGTGCCGCGCTCGAGGACTACGACGCGCTCTACGAGGAGAAGATCGGCCTGCTCCTGCAGCTCGACACGCAGGAGCGCATTACCTGGAGCGGACGGTTCCGGCCCGCACTCAGGGACGCGCTCGTCCTGCCGCGCCCGCCCTCGGGTCACCTCGACATCTGGATCGCTACCGGTGGAACGATGACGTCGACGGTCCGGGCCGCGCGCCTGGGCCGCCCGGTGATGTACGCAATGCTCGGCGGGACGGTCGGGAACTTCGCCGAGCACGCGCAGCTGTACCGGGCCACCGCCGCGGAGGCGGGGCACGATCCGGAGAGGCTGCGGGTCGGGGTGAGCAGCGTGGGCCTGGTGCTGCGGGAGGGCGCCCGGGAGCTGTTCCGGCCGTACTGGCTCGATACGATGACCCGAATATCGGCGGAGCGCGGATTCCCCACTCCCAGCGGCCTGACATACAACATGCAGGCGGCGCGCGCCGGTGCGGTCTTCGTCGGGACTCCGGAGGAGGTGGCGCAGAAGATCGCGCTCACCTCCGCCCAGATGCAGCACGACCGCCACATCTTTCAGTTCGATTTCTCCTCGGTGCCGCAGGCGAAGGTCCTTGAGTCGATCGAACTGCTGGGGACAGAGGTGCTGCCGTTGGTGCGGCGCGAGCTCGGAACCGCCTGACGGTCCCCCTCGGGGTGCGTGCGTCCCGCCGAGTGTGCAGTTAACCACGCTTCGGCGCCGGCAGTCTCTAGTTTTTAGCGCAACACCTTGAGGAACGGGGTGTGGTGTGGGTAAGAAGATTGGGTGGGAGACGCGGGCGGCGGCGTATCGGGCGCTGATCCGAGGCGTTTCGACGGTCCGGG
>NZ_WPNY01000014.1 GCF_009828595.1 Arthrobacter zhaoguopingii | reverse complement strand
CCGAACCACAAGGGCATGCCGGTCGTGCCCGAGGACAGCAAACTCGACTTCTTCCAAAAGCAGGTCCTGACCTCACGCAACATCCGCGGCGGATCCTTCATCAACAACGCCTTCGGCGGCCTGAACTTCCAGATCGAACACCACCTCTTCCCGGACATGCCCCGCCCGCACCTGCGCCGCGCCGCCGAGATCGTCCGCGAGCACTGCGAACGCCTCAAGGTCCCCTACACCGAAGTCGGCGTCGGCGCCTCCTACGCCGCCGTGGTCACCTACCTCAACCGGGTCGGCCTCGCCGCCCGCGACCCCTTCGACTGCCCCATGGTCAACAAATACCGCCGGCTGTAGCCTCCGCCTTCAAAGGACGTCCCGCACCCCCGGTGCGGGACGTCTTTGGGTTAAGGCACCCGGACAGGCTGCGGTAAGTCAATCATCAGCCTACTTCCTATTTCGTCCGGACTGCGGGTAGCGTAGGCCCCTCGGACAACCCCATGCCATTGAAGGAGCACGATGTTTTTCCTGTTCGGCCTCACCTCACGCGAGCGCGTCCTGTTCTCCCGCTCCGCCAGCTGCCACTTCTGCGGGCGCTTTGCTCCGCAGCAGGTGATTCAGCGGGCCACGAAGTTCACAGTGTTCTTCATCCCGCTGCTGACAGTGCGCAAGAGCCGCCTTCTGGTGTGCACCAACTGCGGAGGGGCATCGCCGCTCAGCGCGCAACAGCAGAGGGCCATGGCAGTCTAAGGCGCCGGACGGCGACCCACCGGCTCAGGCGTTCCAGAGTCCGTAGGAGTCGGCGAGCGAGGAGATCTTCTGCGCCCGCGCCAGCCGCGGAAGGTAGGAGCCGTCCCCCACCACCGCGCCGGCGGCATGGGCGCTGAGCAGCTCCACGGCCCACTGGATCTCCGATTCGCTCGGGGAAAGCGCCCTGTTGATCGTGTCGGTTGCGTCGGGAGAAAGGCATAGCTTGCCGGTCATCCCCATTGAGGCGGTGACCCTGCTCGCCTGCAGCAGGTCATCACCGAGCGCCCCGACGGTGGGCCCGTCGATGGGGCCCGGAAGCTGGCCGACGCGGGATGCGACAACAAGCTTTGACCGTGCATAGGCAAGCGCCAGAGGGTCGTCAGAGGCGCCGGTGTCCCGGCGGAAGTCGCCGACACCGAAGGCCAGACGGAATGTTCCCGGGGCACTCGCGATGGCCGTGGCGTTTTCGATGCCGAGCGCCGATTCCACCAGGGCGAGGACCGGAGTTCCGGCCTTGAGCCGCATCGCGGTATGGGTCACCTGCTCAGGCTTCTCCGTCATGGCGAGCATGACCCCCCGCAGGCCGGGGAGCCCGGAGAGGGCCGCGAGGTCATCGGCCCAGTAGTCGGTTTCAATCCCATTGACGCGCACCCAGGCGGTCATGCCGCTGGACAGGGCCTGGACGACGCGGTCCCGCGCCTCAACCTTCGCGTCGGCAGGTACCGCGTCCTCCATATCGAAGATGACGGAGTCCGCCTCAGAGGCGAGCGCCGGGGCGAAGTTGGCCTCCGAGGCCGCTGAAGCCAGCAGCCAGGATCGGGAAAGTTTGGCTGGGAGCGCGGCGGCGCGGCTGTTTCGAAGGGAGGCCATAGGGAAACACTACTGAGGGGGACGGCCCATTATCCAACGGGGACGAAACCGCCCCGGGAAATCGGGACCGCAGCCCGCCGCCGCTCGGGCGTGCGGCGCGGCCCGGCACCGGAAAGGCGCCGAAACCAACGGCCCGGCTGCGGCAGTACGGGCCCGGCCTCGGTAGGCTTTCTGCCATGGCTAAGGATGAGACCGTTCTCGACCTCCTCGGAATCGACGAGGCCAGTGAACGCATCTACCACCTTGTGCTGCGGCAGGGGGCGGCAAGCGTCCCCGTGGTGGCGGAACAGCTCGAAATCTCCCACGCGGAGGCCGAGGGCCGCCTCGATAAGCTGCGCGGGATGGGCCTTGTCGCCCGGCGGGCCACCGAGAACGGCGACTACGCGCCGGTCGATCCCCGGTTTGCCCTGCGGATCCTCACCGACCGGCACAGCGACGGCCTGGCCCGCATCCGCGACCACATCGGCGTGCTGGCGGACCAGTTCGACGCCGGCCGCTCGAGCCAGGCCGACGCACCCCAGACACAGGTCCTGAGTGGGGCCGATGCGCTGGCCGCCTGGTACGTGCGGCTGCAGCACCAGGCGGGGAGAGAGTTCCTTGCGTTCGACCGGCCTCCCTACGTGTCGGCATCCTCGAATCCGCTCGAACCCGTGGTGCTTGACCGCGGGGTGTCGTGGCGGGCCATCTACTCCGCCGCCAGCTTCGAGCACGAGGGCGGCTGGGAGGAGGTCCAGCGCCTTGTCGCCCGCGGGGAACAAGCGCGGGCGACACCCGATCTCCCCCTCAAGCTGGCCATTGCCGACCGCACGGTCGCCATGGTGTCCCTCACCCTGGAGGGGGAACGCTTCGACGCCCTCGTCACCGAGTCGCCTCCGCTGGTTGAGGCCCTCTGCCAGCTGTTCGAGTTCTATTGGCGCTCTGCCATCCCGGTGGCGGGCAATCCTGAGGCCGTCGCCCGAGGTCTCACGACTCCGGGGCGCCGGCCGGAGCGGGCGCCGACCCCTGAGGAGCATGCGATGCTCACCCTGATCGGTGCCGGCCTGAAGGACGAGGTCATCGCCCGCCAGCTCGGCATGTCGGCGCGCACCCTGCGCCGCAGGAGCCAGGACCTGATGGCAGAACTGGGAGCCGCCAACCGGTTCCAGGCCGGGGCGGAGGCAGCACGACGCGGGTGGCTGTGACGGTTCGATGACGTATTGGGACAGGCATTCAACCATTTTGTGGCCTCCTGCGGCCATCGGCCTCCCGCGGCCATTTATTCGGTGCATGGAACCGTAGAGTTACGGCACGCCAAAAGGCGATCGTGACGAAGGATGTCCATGTCGATACTCGGTTCCCGTTCCCTAACCCACCTTGCCGGAGGCACCGCGGCGCTCGCGGTCCTCGCCGGCGGCCTCACGGCCGTTGAGGGCCCTCCCGCCTCCGCCGCCAATAAATCCCAACGTGTCATCATCGAATTCGAGGGGGAGCACGCGCTCGCCCGGCTCGGTGATGCCACGGCCAACGCACTGCGGAAAGGAACGGGAAACGCCCGCTCCGATGCGCAGAGCGCCTACCGCTCGGCCCGCGCCGAGGTGACCGGGGCGCAGGAGGGCGTCCTTGCCGAGGCAGGAGCCCGCGGCATCCGGCTCGAAGAAACCCGGCACGTCACCGGCGTGCTCAACGCCGTCATCGCCACGGTTGACCCGAGCCAGCTCGAGGCACTCCGCGGGATTCCCGGCGTGGCCCGGGTGAACCTCGACCGCCAGGTCCATTCCCTCGAGACCGCCCCGGCACCGGAACCGGCCGATCCCGCCCAAGATGGGGAGGCGACGACCGCGCCGACTGCGCCCGCCGAGAAGCCCACTCCTCCAACCGACCCCGCGGCCCCCGCGCCCACGCCGAAGGCGACGGCGAAGCCCTCAGCGAAGCCCGCTCCCAAAGACGCAGCGAAGCCCGCCAAGAGCACCCAGCCGGACGACGCCGATGCCCCGACGACGGCGGAAACCGCCGCCGGGAAGGGCTCGGTCGTCGCTGTCCTCGACACCGGAATCGACTACTCGCTGCCGGAACTGGGCGGTGGATTCGGCGAGGGCTTCAAGGTGGTGGATGGGTACGACTTCGTCAATGACGACGACGACCCGATGGACGATCACTATCACGGCACGCACGTCGCCGGAATTGTCGCCGGGACCGGGGCGGCACCCGGAGTGGCGCCCGAGGCGGCCCTCACTGCCTACAAGGTGCTCAACGAAGAGGGCGCGGGATGGGAATCGGCGATCATCGCCGGGATTGAAGCCGCGGCGGACCCCCTCGGCGAGCGCCCGGCCGATGTGATCAATATGAGCCTCGGCGGTCCAGGGGATGGAAACGACGCCCTCGGTGACGCAGCCTCAAACGCCACACAGAGTGGCGTCCTGGTGGTCGCCGCCGCAGGAAATGAAGGCCCGGGGGAAGCGACCATCGGAACACCCGCAGCGGCCGCGGACGTCCTCGCCGTCGGCGCATCGGTGACGGACTACCGGGTCGCCACAGCGGCGCTCGCCGCTCCCATGCAGCGCACACTCACCACCTGGCGGGCTCCGTTCAGCGCGAATCCGCCGGAACAGGACCTCACCGCACCGGTGGTCGCCGTCGGTGGGGCAGGAACGGCCGAAGACTTCGACGCGGCGGGCGATGTCGCCGGCAAGGTGGTCGCCCATCAGGCCGAACTCCCCCGAAGCGCCACCGAATCCGCCGGCGGCCTCCTTGGGATCGCCCAGCTCGCCGAGGAGCGCGGCGCGGCGGCAGTCATCTTCTACAGCCCTCCTCCTGAAAGCGACACTCCACCCGTAATCGGGCCCGGGGATCCCACGGGACCCGGGGTGGATCCGGGCATCACCGACGCCGCACCGAGCGCGTCCGGGCCCCTCGCCCAGAGCAGTGATTCACGGCTGGATTCGCTCGTTGTCCTCGGAATGAAGAACTCGGAATACGCTGCCTTCGCCGAAGCGGTGGAGGAGGGAACTGCCCGGATCACCATCTCGTCGGTCGACGCGACCGACACCATCGCCAGCTTCAGCTCCCGCGGACCAACAGTCCGCAGCCGGCTCAAGCCCGAAATCGTTGCTCCCGGTCTGGATATCCTCTCAATGGTTCCATCCACCTTCGGGGCGCCCGGCAATCTCGCCCGGCTCTCCGGAACGTCGATGGCCTCGCCCTTCGTCGCGGGAGCCGCGGCCATCGCGAGCGCCCAGCATCCCGACCTGGACCCGGCATCGCTTCGCTCGCTCCTCGTGGGGAGTTCAAAGGAGCTCGCGGGAGCGTCCGCACGGCTCTCCCCCACCCTCCAGGGCGCCGGCCGGGCCGACACGGGCACGCTGAAGAAGGCAAGCGTTCTCGCATCACCGTCGTCCCTCGGGTTCGGCCAGGCCGACGCCCGGGGGGACCGGCCCGTTCCCCTTGAATTCGCCCTGAAGAACCTTTCCAGCGAGCCGGTCTCTGCGCGGCTTGAGGTCCTTCCCTCAGACCGCAGCGCCGGTGAACTGACGCTGAGCAGCCCCGAAGTCAGCATCGCACCCGGCGCCTCGGTCCCGGTGGAGGCGGTGGCATCCGCAACGGTGTCCGAGGCCGACTCGGAGCTCTCGGGGGTCATCCTCGCCCGTCTGAGCGACGGCACCGAGGTGCGCATCCCCTACCTGCAGCTCTCGCGCCGCCTCTCGGTCACCGCTACGCCCCAGCCCGCGGCTCCCGGAACGACGAGGGTCCTGATTAGCTCCTTCCTCCGCCTTGACGAGACGCCAGTCCTGACGGTGTCCCCCAACGGCGGGACTGATGAACCGTTCACCGTCACTACGGTTCCGTCGCCGTCGATGCCCGGCTGGTACAGCGCCGACGTGGAGGCACGCGATGTGGGTGCCTACACTCTCACCGCCACCGGCGTCACCGGTGGCAGCCAGATCGCGGGGTCAGGCTCGATGGAAGTCGTCTCCGGTGAAACGAGCGAGACCACCTGGAAGCAGGTGGGGCGGAACGCCAGTTCGGACCAGCTCGCTGTTTCGCCGGCCGCACCAGGAACTGCAATGCAGACGACGTCGACGTCGGTGCGCCCCTTCATCACCACCGATCACGGCGCCTCGTGGCGGCAGATGAGGTCCCTGCCGGTGGCCGACGGCAGCGGTATCCCTCTAGCCGACCCGAAAAACGGCAAGGCCTTTTGGTACGCCGTCAATGGCGGAGGGACGAATCCCCCCATGGACCCAAGCTACGCCGGGCGCCTGCTGCGCACGGAAGACCTCGGGAAGACCTGGAGCGTCCTGCCGATGCCCGACAAGCACGTCTCCGCGGTCGTCAATGACGGCAGCAGGCTTGCCGTCCTCACCGCGGACGGAGTGGAGATCAGCCTCGACGGAGGGGCCACCTGGTCCCACCTGCCCTTCCGCTGGGCGGGAGCGGTCACCGGCGCCGCGCTGCAGAACGGCAACCTGCTGGTCGCCGGGACCGAGCGGGTCTGGCGGGTCGAGGACGTCTTCGGAAGCCCCGGCACCCCCGATCTGGTGTACGAATCCCCTGACCGGAGCATCACCGGGGTCGCCGCGACCGGCTCGGTGGTGGCCGTCAGCGAACGCGATCGGGTCACCACCTCGACCGACGGAGGCTCGACGTGGAGGACAACCGAGCCGCTCGGATCCTTCGCCATCGACGTCCACGCGGTGGGAGATGAACTAATCCGGGCCACCAGCAACAACGGATATGCCCGCTCCACCGACAACGGCGTCACCTGGAAGGACTTCACCTACCCGGGCGGAGGCGGCGGCATCGGCAGCGACTTCGCCCGGTGGCCGGACGATCGACGTTCCCTGCTCGTAGCGATGGAAACGAGCGGCCTCTACGCCTCACGCAACGACGGAGACTCCTTCAAGCGGCTGGGCGTGGCTGCCACGACCATCAAGGACGTCATCGCGTCGACCGATGTCAAGGGCGCCCCGCGCCTGTTCGTGTCCGACGATCAGGGCTCCGCATCGCGCGAGCTTCCGGCCGGGCGCAAGCTGCCCGCCAACATCGTCGAATGGGGCCCCACGGGCGGGGAGGGCATGATCGGCGTCCGCTCCGATGAACTGGAGCAGGACGCCGGGGACCGGAACGCCCTGTGGAGGACCCGCGTGGATGCCTGGTTCGCCCACCGGATCGAGGTGAGCTCCGACGGCGGAGCAACCTGGACGCAGGCCGGCAGGTCCTCCCGCGGACAGGTGATCCACGACCTTGAGGCCAGCCCGACCACGACAGCGCACGGCGCTGGGAGCTACGCGGACTTCGGGGACAAGGGCCTCCTGGTCACCCGTGACGCCTGGCAGACCTGGGAGACATACCAGCACCCGATCACCATCCGGAACATCGCCATCGACCCCTCGAACGACACCCGGATGTGGCTTGCCGCCGACGAGGGACTCTACCTCTCGGAGGACGACGGAGCCACGATCCGTCAGGTGCAGGAAGGGGAAACCTCAACCGTTTGGGTCGATCCGGTGGATCCGCTCCACGTCGTCGCCGGGGGCCGGGGCATCTCCGTCTCGACCGACGGCGGGAAGAGCTTCACGCGCTCGGACGTCGGCGGGATCGACATGTACACCAGTTCGATCACCGAGGCCGTCGTGAAGGGCAAGCGCGGACACTCGACCGTCCTGTTCGCCGGATCGACGACCTTCCGCCCCACACCGCTGTGGGTCCACGGCCGCGGGGTACTCGCAAGCCTGGACGGGGGTCTCACCTGGAAGAACGTGTCCGCCGGGCTGGCCTCCACCTCGGTCACGTCGCTCGATGCGAGCAACGACGGGAAGTGGCTGTTCGTCGGCACCCGGCAGGGCGGACTGTTCCGCGCCGACACCGCCGAACTGATCAGGGCCGCCGGTTGACCGGGCCCTCCGCTGATCAGTTCTCCCGCTGATCGAACCGCGGGCTGATCAGTCCCCACGCTGATCAGCCCGCACGCCGATCAGCGAGCACCAGGGCCCGCCCGGCAGCCGCGGGCGGGCCCTTTCATCTTCGCCCCGCGCGTGCCAGCTTCCCCGCGGCGTGCGGGTCCGGGCCCCGGGCCTCCATCAGCCAAGCACCTCGTCGAGGTAGCACCACCGCCACGACTCGCCCGGTTCGACGCTGCGCATCAGCGGGTGACCCGTGTTCCGGAAGTGCCGGTCGGCATGCAGGCCGGGCGAGGATTCGCAGCATGCGACCTCGCCGCACTCAAGGCACATCCGCAGGTGCACCGGCGTCGTCCCCTCACGGGCGCAGTCACGGCACTGGGGGTCCGCCGGCGCCTGCCGTTCGGGCGCGTCCTGCAGATGCGCACACCCGTCCCGGACGGGCCGGTCCCTCGGCTCCGCCAGGGCGGCCGGGCCCACCGCAGGAACAGTCCCGCCGGCTTCATCCGCTTCCTCGGCGAGGAACGTCTCAAGCATCGCTTCCTCGGAGTCGAGCCGCTCAAGGACCTCATCGACCACTTCGGCGGCATAGAGGCCCTGCCGGCGCAGCTTCAGCACCTCCCGGCGTTCGGCGCCGAGCATGACCATCCGCAGTTCGAAATACCGTTGGCTGGGCGTCTGGAGCTGCTCCTCGGGCGGACCGAGGCGCTCCCAGGCCGCGGCGCTCCACTCCTTGGTGCGGCGGCGGAGCATCCCCAGCAGTTCCGGGGAGTCCTCGGCAAGGATGCGTCCCTCGAGCTGCCCCAGACCGGCCGCGGTGGATTGGCGCACCAGCAGGGCCCGCTGCAGCGCATCCTCCCGGCGGTCGGGGCCGCGCAGCCCCAGCCGGCGCACCACCCAGGGCAGACTGAAACCCTGGATGCCCAGGGTGCCGGCGGCCACGACGAGGGCGGCGAGAATGAGCACCGGCCGGTGCGGAATGTCCTCCGGGAGGACGAACACCGCCGCCAGCGTGACCACCCCACGCATCCCGGCCCACGCGATGACGGCCGGCAGCTGCCAGGGCAGCGGAGGTTCGGTGGTCCGGATCCGCGGAACGAGCCGGGGCAGGTAGCTGGCGGGGAAGACCCAGACCGGTCGCAGCACGATGACCGCCAGCAGGATGATGCCGCACACGGTCCAGACCCGAACCGGGCCCATCGGGTCCATCAGGGCGGCGTCGACGATCGAACGCACCTGCAGCCCGATGAGCAGGAACACCGCGTTCTCAAGGAGGAACTGGACCGTCGCCCAGTTGGTGCGCTGGCTCAGCCGTGAGGCGCTGCCGGGCATCGCAGGGGTCCGGGTGCCGATGATCAGGCCAGCCACGACGACCGCGAGCACCCCCGAGGTATGGAGCGCCTCGGCGGGCAGGAACGCGACGAAGGGTGCGGCCAGGGACATCGCCGTGTTGATGGGCACGTTCCGCACGCGCTTGCGGATTCCCAGCAGCACCAGGGCGGCGCAGGCGCCGATGAGCGCGCCTCCCGCGGCCGCCACCACGAATTCGAAGGCAATCTCGAGCAGGCTGATGCTCCCGGCGAGCGCGGCGACGGAGGAGCGCAGCAGCACCAGGGCGGTTGCATCGTTGACCAGCGACTCCCCCTCGAGCACCGCCACGGCCCGGCGGGGCATCCCCACCCGCCGCGCGATGGATGTCGCCGCGACCGCGTCCGGGGGCGCGACGACGGCGCCGAGGGCGAACGCGGCCGGCAGGGGCACATCGGGGACCAGCCAGGCGACCAGGAGCCCCACGGTGACCGTGCCGAAGATGACGTAGCCGACCGAGAGCAGCGCGATGGGACGCTTGAGGGCCCGGAACTGCACGGCGGGAGTCCGGAGGGCGGCCGCGTACAGCAGCGGGGGCAGGATGCCGATCAGCACCATTTCGGGGATGAGTCGCACCGGGGGGATGAACGGCAGGTAGGACCCGATCACTCCGATGACCACGAGCAGCAGCGGAGCCGACATCCGCCACCGGGTGGCCAGGGCGCTGCCGGCGCAGATCACGGCCACGATGGTGAGCAGGGTCAGGGCGAGGTTCATCCGCGAGCGGCTTGGTGTTCCTGCGCCGGCGCGGGGCCGGCCCTGTCGTCCTCCGCGGCCTGCCGCAGCGGCAGCCGCACCTGGAACTTCGTGGCCGGGTCGCTGACCAGCTTCAGCGACCCATGGTGTTTGTTCACGACGATCCGCCAGGAAATATCGAGGCCGAGGCCGGTTCCGCTGCCCACGGGTTTGGTCGTGAAGAACGGCTCGAAGATCCGCCCCCGGAACTCCCGGGGAACGCCGGGCCCGGTGTCCCCGATTTCCACGAGCACCATGTCCCGCTCGCGGACGGCGGTCACGGTCAGCCGGCCCTGCCCCTCCATGGCGGCCACAGCGTTGTCGATGAGGTTCGTCCAGACCTGGTTGAGTTCGGCCGGATAGCACTGAAGCATCGGCAGTCCAGGGTCGTAGGTCTTCTCGACAGTGATCCCGGCACCGATGCGCTGGGCCAGCATGACGAGCGTGCTGTCGAGCAGCGTACGCACGTCGGCCTCCTGGTAGGGCGCGCGGTCGAGCTGGGAGTACTGGGAGGCCGCGTCGACCAGGGTGGAGATCCGGGAGGTCGAATCCTGGATTTCGTTCATCAGCTGTTCGGTGACGATCACGTTGGCCAGCCAGTGGAGGACCCCGTTGATGTCGCCGTCGGGAGCGGCCGTTGCGGCCTCCCTCAGCCAGTCCTCGCCGACGCCGGCCTGGACGAAGGTCGCGGCCAGCTCCCAGCTGCCTTGCACACCGTGGTCCTCGAGCCAGTCGGCGAGCGCGTCCTCCCGGTCGGAGACCTCAAGCGGGCCGAGGGTTCCGACGTGCGCGGACCGGCGCAGCGCCTCCTCCTGCAGGACGACGAGCCGCTCGAGCGCCTCCGGAGCCACGGTCAGGCCCGCCGCGAAATGGATCGTGTCACGAAGGGCGGCAACCCGTTCCCGCAGCACGGAGGTGGCCCGCAGCGCCGACGCCGCCGGGTTGTTGAGCTCGTGGGTCAGTCCGGCAGAAAGGGAGCCCAGGGCCATCAGCCGCTCCCGCTGTGCGATCACCTCGCGGGTGTTCTCCATTCCCAGGAACAGCCCCTCGAGCAGGTGCAGCGCCATCGGGAACCAGTCGCCGACGAGGTTGCCGAAGTCCTCGGCCCCGATCTCAAGGAACCGGCTCGGCCTGCTCGTCCGGAAGGATGTCGAATAGATCTGGGGTACCCGGTCCCGGAGGTAGGCCTGCACCGCGCCGGCGTACACGCCCCGCTGGCTGGTGCGGATGAGTTCGACGTCGTCGTCGCCGACCCGGCGGGTCAGCACCACCTCGCCGTCGAGCAGGACGTAGAACACCTCCGCCGGCGTGTTCTCGCTGTAGATCGTCTCGGCCCCGTAGGAGCGGATGGTGCCGATCTCGCAGATCCAGGCGAGCTGCTCCTCGGTGAGCTTCTCGAACAGAAAGAGCGTGCGGAGCTCCTCCGGATCGCACCGCTGGCCCCCGTTCACTGCGCGGCCAGGTATCGATGGGCGAGGGTGACGGCCATGGCGCCTTCGCCGACCGCTGAGGCCACCCGTTTCACCGAGCCGGCGCGCACGTCGCCCGCGACAAACACCCCGGGGATGCTGGTCTCGAGCGGGTACGGCATACGGTCGAGCGGCCAGTCCGCAGGGGGCCTGCCGTCGGTCAGCAGGTCGTTGCCGGTCACGATGAACCCGCGGCTGTCCCGGACCAGGGCCCCCTCGAGGTTTTCCGTGTGGGGATCGGCTCCAATGAAGACGAACAGCCAGTTCGTCTCCGCCTCCCGGGTGGTACCCGTTTCCCGGTTCCGCAGGGTCAGCCCCTCAAGGTGGTCCTCGCCGCGGGCCGCCGCCACCTCCGTCTGGAGCAGGAGCTCGATGTTCGCGGTGGCCTCGATCTGGTCGATGAGGTAGGAGGACATCGACGCCGTCAGGCTTGAGGCACGGATCAGCAGCTTGACCGAGCGGGCCGTGCGGGCGAAATAGACGGCGGCCTGCCCTGCGGAATTGGCTCCCCCGACGATGTAGACGTCCTCGCCGGCGAGGTCGGCCGCCGAGGCGGTGGCAGCACCGTAGAAGACACCCCGATCGGTGAGGTGCGGGAGCCCAACGCCTGCCAGGGTCTTGTAGGCCACGCCCATCGCCAGCACCACCGCATGCCCGGCGATTTCCGTCCCGTCATCGAAGGTCACGACGCGCGCCCCGCCCCGCGCCTCCAGCCCGGTCATGTTGCGGGTGGTGAGCACCTCGGCACCGAACTTGGAGACCTGGCGGCGGGCCCGGTCCGCCAGCTGGGCACCGGAAACACCGTCGGGGAAGCCCAGGTAGTTTTCGATCCGTGAGCTCTGCCCCGCCTGCCCGCCGGTGGCGTTTTTCTCCACGAGGACCGTCCGGAGGCCCTCGGACGCACCGTAGACCGCGGCCCCCAGCCCCGCCGGGCCCCCGCCGACCACCACGAGGTCGTAGAAATCCTCGAGCGGGGCGGTGCTCAGTCCCACGCGTTCGGCCAGGACGGTGTCGGTGGGGGCGATCAGGGCGTCCCCACCGGCGGTCACCACCACTGGAAGGACCGAGCCGTCGGTGCCTGCCGCCGCCAGGATCCGCTGCGCCTCCGGTTCGGTGACCGGCAGCCAGCGGTAGGAGATCTGGTTCCGGGCGAGGAATTCGCGCACTTCGACGGACCGCGCCGACCACCGGTGGCCCACGAGGGTCGTGGTGTGGACGGGCCGGCGGTCCGCGGTCCGCCAGGACTCGAGGAGGGAATCGACGACCGGGTACAGCTTCTGCTCCGGCGGGTCCCACGGCTTGAGCAGGTAGTGGTCGAGATCAACGACGTTGATCGCGTCGATGGCCGCGCTGGTGTCGGCGTAGGCGGTCAGCAGCATCCGGCGGGCGGCCGGATAGATGTCGATGGCCGCCTCGAGGAACTGGATGCCGTTCATCTCGGGCATTTTGTGGTCGGCGATGAGCAGGGCCACCTCGTCGCCGCGGAGCTTGAGCTCCCGCAGCGCCTCGAGTGCCTCGGCCCCCGAGTCGGCGCGCACGATCCGGTACTGTTCGCCGAAGCGCCGGCGGAGGTCACGGGCGACGGCCCGGGAGACGCTCGGTTCGTCGTCGACGGTGAGGATGGCGACAAGCCCCCTTGCGCCGGCGGCCCTCCGCTGGCCCGCTGGGGCAGTCACGGCCGCCCCAGTGCCGGCCGGCAGCCCGGCCCGGCACCTTCGTGTTGAGCAGCTTTCCTGCTCCCGCCCCATGGAAGAAAAGTTGATCCCATGGCTGGGCCTCCCACGTCCGGTGCGCCTCGGGGCGCACGCGATTATCGAACCATCTGTGCCGGGGAGGGTCAATAGCGCCTGCGCCCGCCCTGCCGCGCCCTCCCGGTTTCCGGGAGGTCGCGGCAGGCGGGGCGGGCCGCGCCGGGATCAGCGGATCCGGGCCGGGGCCTAGAGGTTCGCGTCGGCGTAGGCCCGCAGCGCGTCGCGCACGAACCCAGCCTTCTCCGGTCCTCCGTAGACCGCGCTGAAGCGGGGGTCGGCGACGTACATCTCCCCGAGCCCGATCACGTAGTCCTTCGCCGGCCTGCCGCCCTCGCGGGGGATCCCCGGCGCCTCGGACAGCCATTCGAAGTGCCGGGCGGCGAGCTCCTGCGCGCGGGGACCCTCCGGCCGCTCACCGTCGGACGCCGCGGCCACCCAGCCGTCGGCGAGACGCTTGGCCGCCGCCGCGTAGTCCTTCCGTTCGGCATCGCTCTTCACCCGCCACCAGGAGTCACCGGCGGCATACGCGTCGGCGCCCCACCGCTGCTCCACCTCCTCCTTGTACTCGGTGTGGTCAAAACCGTCGAACATGTTCTCAGCCATCAATGGCTCCCCTCTCTCGAGACTCCGCACGGTGCCGAGCACCGATTCGATCTGTTGTCCGATCCGCTGCTGTTCACGGCGCAGTTGTCCCAGGTGGGTGCGCAGCGCAGCGGCCGGGTGTTCACCGCCATCGAGGATGTCCCGGATGGCGGGCAGTGCCAGCCCGAATCCGCGCAGGAGGAGGATGCGCTGAAGGCGCACCAGAGCGTCGTCGTCGTAGTACCGGTAGCCGTTGGCGCCCACACGCGACGGCGGAAGGAGGCCCAGCTGCCCGTAGTGGCGCAGGGCCCTGCTGGTGGTGCCGGCGAGTCTCGCGACGTCCTGGATTGACCGTTCCACTTTCTCTTCTCCCGTTCTGGATTCCGTGGCGGATCCAGCGTAGGAGTTGACGCAGCGTCAAGGTCAAGGGCGGTACGCGAGGGGGGACCGGCCCGGGGAGGTCAGCTGTACCAGAACCAGTGCGGCGGGCTCCAGTCCGCCGGCACCGTGTGCCCGGCGAAGCCGCCGCACTCCGAGCAGGAGTAGCCCGCGCTGGCGGGAAGGATCGCTCCGCCGCCGCTCGGGAGCCGGGGCGGGACGTACTCTTCGAAAATCAGAAAATCGTCGGTGCCGCAGCGGTGACACCAGGGGCGTTCGCCGGTTTCGACGGGGGCCGCCCCCGGCCGGGCGGTGCCGGGCGTTGAGTTGATTGTCGTCATTGCCTTCACCATCTCGCTTCAAGCGGTCGACGTCGGCCGCGAACGGAAGTAAGGATACTGATCAACTTAGGATACTACCGGCCCAGACCACCGGATAGTCCGCGCACCGCATCAGCGCCGACCTGCTGGACGCAAGCTTTGGGAAACGGAGGCCCCAAGAACCCGCAGGGCGCCCATCTTTGGCACAATGTCCCCATGCCGCCACGAGCCCCCCGCACCACCGATGCGCTGCCCCCCGCCGAGGCCGCAAGGCTCGAACGGGCGCTTGCCGACAGCTCCGACATCACCGTCTTCGTCGACGGGACGGCGTTCCGCCTGCCCGCCGGTGCACGCGAGGCTGTGGTCGACCTGCTCGAACGGCTCGGCGCGGGCGACACCGTGCAGTGCTCCTCGGTGGCCGAACTGCTGACGACCTCGCAGGCCGCCGAACTGGCCGGGATCTCCCCGACCTACCTGCGCAACCTCACCGATGCCGGGGAGATCGCCGCCGAGTACCGCGGCTCGCACCGGCGCATCCGGCGCAGCGACATCGAACAGTGGCTCCGCCGCCAAGGCGCCCGCAGGGCCGGTTCAGAACCTCGGGCGGAGCATCCAGCGGCGGGCCTTTAGGGCGAGGTGCAGCTCGAGCCGCACCGCACCGCCGAGCGGATCGGCTCCGATGATCGCCCGGATCCGCGCGAGGCGGTTGTACACGCTGCTGCGGTGCAGGTGCAGCTGCGCGGCGACATCCTGCACCGACCCGTTCTTGTCGTACAGCAGCTCGAGCACCGGCAGCAGCTCCCCGGCCCGGTCCTGCTCCTCCAGCTCGGCGAAGTAGATGCTCCGGGCCGCCGCCGCCTGCCAGCCCACTGCCGCGAGCATCTGGTAGGCGCCGATCGAGCGGTACTCGACAATCGTGCCGAGCTGCGGCTCGACGCCGGCGGCCTGCGCGGCGCAGCGGGCCTGGCCGTAGGACTCGGCCAGCCGCTCAAGGCCCGCGAAGGGCTCCCCCAGGCCCAGGACCGGCAGTGCGGCCGGGCGCCCCGCGCGCTTGGCCAGGCCCTCCCCGTACCGCCGCAGGACATCGGCGTGGGCGGCATAGCCGACCCCTGCGCGAAGGAGGAGGACCGCATGCGTCGGCGCGCCGGCGCTGAAGAGGAACGGTTCGACGCCGACCGTCGCCTGCAGGGCGGCGGCCCGGTGCATCAGCGTGCCCGCTTCGGGATCGGCCGCCCGCGGGCCGCCGGCGTCGGCGATCACGGCGACCTGCCACGGACCGCCGTCGTCGACCTCCGGCCACCCCCAGAGGTCTTCGAGGGCGGAGGCGGTGCCGCCGCAGGCGGCCAGGAAGTCCGTCTCCCGGCGCGTGCGGTGTTCGGAGTCGGCCGTATTGTCCTCAAGCAGGAGCTCGGCGAGCCGGTCCAGGTCAGGGCGGACCCGGGGAAGGGCGGCGAGGATGTCCGCGGCGGGATCGGCCTCGGACTCCTGCTGCACCCAGAGATATCCCACCCGGAAACCCTTGACCAGCAGGGGCACGCACACCCGGCCCAACATCCCCAGGTCGGCGTTCGCCGGGACAGCCACGGGACGCACCGCGGTCCCGATCCCGTGCCGGAGCTGCCAGGCACCGACGTCGGCGGGAACCTTCTTGCTCAGCAGGAAATTGACCCGGACCCGGTCCGCGGAACTTTGGTGGCTGCTGTAGGCCACCAGCACGCCGTCGAGGTCCTCGAGTGAAAGACCCCGGCGCAGTGTCCCGGCGATCCGCTCGACGGCGTCCTCGATGGCGGAGGTGTGCATCCCGCCAGCCTAGGGGCTGCACCGGCAGCGGGGCGACATTTGCCGCTCCCGGACTCGACGAATGTCGATTGCTTTCACCGGCTCCCGCTGCTAGTGACCTGGGACACAGGAAGCGGTGCAGCCCCGGCGTCGTGCGCCAGCGCGGGCACGGGCGGGCCGGGACGCCCGTCCGGCGGGCAGCCCTCCGCGCGGCATCGCGCGGGCGGCGCGGCGCAACCCCGGCAAAGCAGCAGACAGCGGTTTGGGTGCCGCTCATACTTGAAGCACGCCCCACCGGGCGCCTGCCCGAACGACACCTGGAGAACCCCATGATCATCGGCGTCCCGAAAGAAGTTAAGAACAACGAGTACCGCGTCGCCATCACGGCCTCGGGCGTCCACGAGTTCCAAACCCACGGGCATACCGTGCTGATCGAGCGGGGCGCCGGAACCGGCTCCAACATCACCGATGCGGAATACCAGGCCGCCGGCGCCCAGATTCTTGAGGACGCCGACGAGGTCTGGGGGCGTGCCGACATGGTCCTCAAGGTCAAGGAGCCGATCAAGGAGGAATACCACCGCTTCCGGGAGGGCCTGATCCTCTTCACCTACCTGCACCTCGCGGCCGAGGCCGAGCTCACCCGGAACCTGCTGGACGCCGGGGTCACCGCCATCGCCTACGAGACCGTCCAGGACGGGCGCGCCCTCCCGCTGCTCGCCCCGATGTCCGAGGTCGCGGGGCGGCTCTCGGTCCAGGTGGGCGCCCAGGTCATGACCGCCCCGGCCGGCGGCCCGGGCCTGCTGCTGGGCGGAGTCCCCGGAGTGCGCCCGGCCAAGGTCACCGTGCTGGGCGCCGGTGTCGCCGGCACCAACGCCACGGCCATGGCCGTGGGTACCGGGGCTGAGGTCACGATCCTCGACATCAACATCGCCCGGCTGCGCGAGCTCGACGCGCAGTACGCGGGACGGGTGAAGACCGTGGCCTCGAACGCCTTCGAGATCGAGAAGTCGGTGCTCGAGGCGGACCTGGTGATCGGCTCGGTGCTCATTCCGGGGGCGAAGGCCCCCAAGCTCGTCACCAACGACATGGTCTCGCGGATGAAGCCCGGCAGCGTGCTGGTCGACATCGCGGTGGATCAGGGCGGCTGCTTCGAGGACTCACACGTCACCACCCACCAGGAGCCGACCTTCAAGGTCCACAACTCGCTGTTCTACTGCGTCGGCAACATGCCGGGCGCCGTCCCGAACACGTCGACCTATGCGCTGACCAACGTCACCCTGCGCTACGCGGTGGCCCTGGCCAACCGGGGCGTGCGCGCGGCGTTCGAGGCGGACCCGGCCCTGGCCCGCGGGCTCAACACGGCCGCCGGCCAGGTGGCGCACTCCTCGGTTTCCGAGGCGCACGGGCTCCAGCTTGCCGAGGACTGGCGGGATCTGATCTAACCGCCCGCAAGCCGGTGGGCCTGCTCAATGAGGCGCAGGCCCGCCAGGGAATCCTCAGGGTCCACCGGAATGGTCCCGTCGCTGCGGACAGCCCCGGCGAGCTGCCGGTAAAACGCGCCGTAGTCGCCGCGGGCCGTCTCCACCGGCTCCGCCGACGGGTCGAGGCCGAGCCGGCCCCACAGCTCCTGCGGTTCGCGCCCGTACAGGGGGTCCCCGGGGAGCATCCCGGCCTCGATCGAGGCTTCCTGCGGATCGACGCCCCACTTCGTGTAGGAGGCTTCCGTTCCGGTGAGGCGGAACCGGGGCCCGGCCTGCGGGGCGAGGAAGTTCATCGCCAGGTGGGAGAGGACTCCCTGCTCATGGCGCAGGACCACGAACGCGTCGTCGTCCGGGCCGCCGCCGGAGCGGGCCGTGGCCAGCTCCGCGTGCTCAAGGGTCGCCGGGCCGAAGAGCCTCAGGGCCTGGTCGATCAGGTGCGGGCCCAGATCGTAGAGGATGCCTCCGCCCTGGTCGGGGCCGGCGCTCTTTTTCCACGGTTTGGCGACCGCGGGCTTGAAGAACTCCATGCGCGATTCGAACCTCCGCACCCGGCCCAGGGCGCCCTCCCGGACCAGCCGCTCGACAGTGAGGAAGTCGCCGTCCCACCGCCGGTTCTGGAATACCGTCAGGACCCGCGAACGCGAGGAGGCGAGTTCGACCAGCCGCTCGCCCTCGGCGCTGTCGACGACGAAGGGTTTGTCGACGACGACGTGGAGCAAGGCCTCCAGCGCCGCTCCGGCCAGCGCGGCGTGGGTGGCCGGCGGCGTGCTGATGACGGCCAGGTCCAGGTCTGCGGCCCCGGCGAGGGCCTCCTCCGCCGAGGACACCACGGCGGCCCCCGGGTAGGCCTGCCGTGCGGCCGTGGCGCGCCCCGGATCGGAGGTGACGATGACCTTCAGCTCGAACCGGGGGTCAGCGGCGAGGAACGGGGCATGGAAGACCCTTCCGCCGAGACCAAAACCGAAGAGCGCCGCGCGGATCTTATGCATGGCCCCAGCGTACCGGGATGCGTCCGTCCGTCCGCGGACGGGCGCGCCCTGCGGCCAGCCCCCTGCGCCCATCCGGCTACCTTGGCAGGAAGCGCTCGACCAGTTCGTTCCAGCCCGCGATGAGGCGCTCCTGCGGCATCCGGCGCTCCTCCATGAGGTGGATCAGCAGCCCGGCATTGAGGTAGGCGGCGAGCTGGTACGCGGCCAGTTCGATGTCGCCGGTGGTTCCGGCCTCACGGAGGAGAAGGCCAAGGTGCTGTCGGGAGAGCCGCTGCGTGGGGTGGCCGAGCGCCTCCGGCCCCTCCTGCGCGGCCCGCAGCAGGTGGCCCTGGAATTCGCACCGCCGGATCGACGCCTCGCCGAACGCCTTCAGCCGCTCCCCCGGGGCTGCCCCGGGACCGAGGGGAGGCGGCCCGGACATGAATGCGGCCTGGAAGTCCCTCCCGGACTGATCGAGCAGCGCCTGGATCAGCCCGGTCTTGTTCCCGAACCGGCGGAACAGCGTGCCCTTGCCCACTCCGGCGTGGCGGGCCACCTCGTCCATGGTGAGTTTCTCGGGTCCGTGCAGCTCCACGATCCGGACGGCGGCCTCGAGCAGGAGCTGGCGGTTGCGCGCGGCATCGGCCCGCTCGCCGTCGTTGCCGGAGAGCCGGAGCACTGGATTCCTGCCCGACATAGGTCCAAGCATAGTGCGGAATAAAGTGGACCGCGGTCCGGTTACAGTAGGCAGCGGCCTGAGGGCCGAGACCCATTACCCTCACAAGGAGTACCCATGACCACGACCATCCTCACCCTCGTCGGAAGCCTCCGCGGAAATTCACACAACCGCCAGATCGCCGAAGCTGCAGCTGCGGTTGCCCCGGGTGACGTGAGCATCGTGACCTATGACGACCTCACCAGCATCCCGTTCTACAACGAGGACCTCGATGTACCCGGCGCCGTTCCGGCCGCCGCCGCGAAGTTCCGTGCCGCAGTGGCCGAGGCCGACGCCGTCCTGCTCGTCTCCCCCGAGTACAACGGCACGATTCCCGCAGTGCTGAAGAACGCCATCGACTGGGCCTCCCGCCCCTACGGCGCGAGCTCCATCTCGGCCAAGCCCGCAGCCGTGATCGGCTCCTCCATGAGCCCCTACGGTGCGGTACGCGCCCACGACGACGCCCGCCGCTCGCTCGGCGTTGCCGGCGCCTCGGTGCTCGAGGATGCACAGCTGTCGGTCGGGGCGAGCATGGACCGGTTCGCCGAGATCCACCCCAAGGATGACGCCGAGCTCGTCGAGCAGGTCACCGCGATCCTGAACGCGCTCTCCGGTGCCGCCAAGGAACCGGCTGCCGCGTAACGGAGCTTAATCGCTGGTGTTGATCAGGAAGGCCGGGCAACTGCCCGGCCTTCCGCCGTTTAACGAGGTACGGCCGCGCCGGCGCTCAGTGCCACAGGCTGTCGGCCCAGGCGGCGTCCCGGAGGTAGTCCCTCGCCGGGCCCACCTCCCAGAGTTCGCCGGAACTCGCGAGGACCCCGCTGTCCCTCAGGGACGCAAGCGCCGCCGCGGAACATCCAAGGGCCACTGTCAGATCACGGTCGTCGGCGGCGATAACGAAATCACTGCGGTCGCTCATGGGAACCTTCTTCTGGTGGGGGGGCGCTGCGGGTCGTGGCGGTCAGGAGGTGCTGTGCAGCCGGCGCCGAGCCCCCGCCGGCACCTGCGGGCTCCAGGTCCGGGCGTGAAGCCCGAGGGCCGCCTCCTCCCGGGGCAGGAAGCCCAGCCGGTTAAGCGTCATGTGTGCCTGGTACACGGTCAGGTGGCGGGCGCCGCGGCTCACGCCGGCCTTGTCCGCGCTGCTCAGGTAGGAGTCAAGGGCCGAGAACCACCGCCGGCGCCAGTGTTGAACGGTCGCTTCAGCCGCTGTGGCCCCCATGAGGCTGTGGAACGCCGGGCTCTTGGCGCGGACCTGCTCGGTCATGGCCTGCCGAACGGCCGGCGCCCGCACACCCAGCTCGGCGGTGCAGGCCGCAAGGTGGTTGTCCCAGTAGGAGTCCCAGGAGTCCCGCCGCCGTTCGGGCCAGGTACCCGAGCGCGGCCCGCGCATCATGGCCTGGGTTGAATCGAAGAGAATCAGCGCCCCCAGCGCCGAGCGGCTCTGCATGCGGGTGAACCGCTGCACGGCCCACAGGGAAAGGTCCGAGCTGAGTTCGAAGACCTGCTCGGCCAGTTCGAGCCCGGCCGAGCCGCCGTAGGTGATGAGGTCGGCCTCGAGCTGCGGATCGGGTTCTCCGACTCCGCCGAAGTAGTAGAGGTCCACCGCCGGGCTTGAGGTGTGCTGCCGGATCGAGACCTTCGGCCTGGCAGCGCTGCGGTGAATCCGCTGGTCACGCTGGAGGCCCTGGAGTTTCTCAAGGACACGGGGGTGGGCCTGGATGTTCACCCGCACCTGGGTAGCCGGGTCGCCGCTGCGGGAAAAGTACCAGCGCTTGGCTCCCAGCGAGCGGGCCTGCGCCACCAGGGGGGTAACCAGCTCTTCGATGATGCCGTCCGCTACATCGAAGCCACCCGTGGTGAAGGTGAGGTGCCACCATTGAGTGCTCCCGGCCGTTCGTGAGGCGGTTCGAACGGTGGTGAGCTGACTCATGGGCCCTCTCCTTCAGGGTTAGTGGTTACCCCGCTGGGGCGGGATCGGGGGGAACGCCGCCGTACCAACACGCACGGCGTTCCGTCTTACTTCGGCCAGTCCCAACTGCCGGCGACGAGGTCTCCACGCGGCGATTCGGCGCTGCCTGCCGCGACGGCCGGGCCCGCCGGTGACACCGCTCCCATGAGGATGAGGATTCCGGCGGCTGTGCCGAGGAGCTTCTTCATGGAGATCACCTTTCGCAGTGGGACTGATTCCCGGCAGGAATAGCCGACGCACCTGTGAGTCGGGCCTCTCGATGCCGCCGTTCCACCAGCACCGCCTTTCCGGTCTACCCAGAATGGTCGGACTGTCCCGGCGTGTCCAGCCCCCCGGATGGCCGCTTCAGGACATGGCCGGAACCGGACTTCCGGCCGCCCGGTCGGCGGCCGTCGTACCCCGGATACCCGCGGGAATCCCCGGAAATACGCGGAACAGTGGAGCGCCAACGCCCGCGGGTTGCCACTCCGCCCGCGGTGTCATTAACTGGACATGCCATGTTTTTCGCGCCGTCGAGCCGGCGGGAGCGCCACCGCGGGATTGGCGGGGCGGCCCGGGCTCGTCTGTACTCTGGGGAAGGGCGGGCCGCCGACGCGCCGCCCGGTGTCCGTCCAGAAGGAGGTCTCATGCTCGATGGTTCATGCCTTGAGTTGTACCGCTACGCCGTCGGCCATCCCGGCTGGACCAAGGAGCAGGCCTCCGAGGCGCTGGGGCTGACGCTGCGCGAGATCGACAATGCCATGACCGAGCTTCAGGCCCGCCGCCTCCTCGGCCCCCAGGCCGCCGGCACCGCCGGCTTCGTCGCGGTCTCACCCGATGTCGCCCTCGCGGACCTCGTCGACGCCGACGAGCGCTCCCTGCAGGAGCTGAAGATGCGCATCAGTTCACGCCGCCGGGAGCTTTCAAGCCTCGTGCCGATCTTCCTCGAGGCGCGCAAGCAGAGCGTGTCGAGCACCTCGGTGGAAACCCTTGAGGATCCCCACCTGATCCACCGGGTGCTGATCGACTACGGCAGGGACGTCTCCGAAAAGGTCCTGATCGCCCAGCCCGGCCAGGGCTCCACCGCCGATGTGCACGAGGAAAGCATTCGCAAGGACCTCGACCTCCTCAACCGGGGCGTCCGGCGCCGCACGCTCTACGACGTGAGCACCCGTGACCACGTGCCAACCCGCAAGGCCGTCACCGCCATCCAGGCCGGCGGCGGTGAATTCGGGGCCCTTCCGTTCGTACCGCTGCGCATGATGATTTTCGACCAAAAACTCGCCCTGGTGGCCCGGCAGCTCGACGCCGGCGATAAGGCGGCGCTGGTGATCCGCGACCCCAGCCTCATCCACATCTTCACCCTGCTCTTCGATGTGGCGTGGGAACTGAGCGAGCCGTTCCTGGCCCCGGATCCCACGCAGACCCCCCTCAACAGCATGCAACACGCCATTCTCCAGGGGCTGGCCGCCGGGCTGTCCGATGAATCGATCGCCCGGCGCCTCGACATCAATGTGCGCACCTGCCGCCGGCACATCGCCTGGATGCTCGAGACGCTGCGGGCCGACAGCCGCTTTCAGGCGGGGGTCAAAGCCCGCGACGCCGGCTGGATCTAGACGGGACAAAGCGTCCCGGCCGCCGGACGGCTGCGCCCGGGCGTAGCATGGGCCGGCGGAGGTACTGCGAGCGGGGGATGGAATGGCCGGAACCGGACGGAACGCCGTGGTTGTCGGCGGCGGCATTGCCGGGCTGGCCGCCGCCTGCTCCCTGCTGCGCCAGGGATGGACCGTGACCGTGCTCGAGCAGGCCCGCCGGTTCGCGGAGGTCGGGGCCGGGCTGGCTCTGACGCCCAACGGCCTCTCCGCGCTCTCGACGCTCGGGATCGATGCCCCGGCGCAAGGGGCGGGCCATCCCGTGCAGATGGCGGGCAGCCAGGACCACCGCGGCAGGTGGCTGGTGCGTATCCCCTCGGGCACCCCCCGGCGCCCGCCCCCGACGGCCTACGGCATCCACCGCGGGGAACTGCACCGCCTGCTCCTGGCATCCGCCCAGGGAGCCACCCTTCTGCCCGGCGCGCGGGTCGTGGGCATCGACCCGGGTCGGCCGGACGGGCCACGGGCAGTCGTGTTCTGCGTCTCGGACAAGGGGGATCTGGCCCTCGACGCGGATCTCGTCGTGGGAGCCGACGGCCTGCGCAGTGCCTGCCGTCAACAGCTCGCGCCGGCGTCGGAACCCCGGTACAGCGGGAAGTCCGCCTGGCGGGGCGTCGTCCGGGATTTCCCTACCGCGGCCAACGGCTTCGCGGTGCGGTGGGGCCCGGGTGCCGAATTCGGGGCACTGCGGCTCGGCGCCAGCTCCGTGTATTGGTATGGGTACACCTTCTCCGAGGAAGGCCAACAATGGCCCGATGAGAAGGACGCCGCGATGCGGCACTTCGCCGGCTGGGCCGAGCCGGTCCCTTCGCTGATCGGGGCGACACCCCGGCAGGTGGTCCTCCGCCATGACGTCTACGCGCTCGCGCCGGCCCTTGAGACGTACGTCTACGGGCGCGCCGTGCTCATCGGGGACGCCGCCCACGCAATGGTGCCCACCCTGGGACAGGGGGCCAATTCCTCCCTTGAGGACGGGGCGTGCGTCGGTCTGCTCATTGCCCGCGCGGTGAACGAGGGTGCTTCCCTGGCCGCCGCCCTCGGCAGCTATGACGCCCAGCGCCGCCCCCGCACGCAGCGGATCGCCCGCCGGTCCGCCACGGCCGGCCGGTTGGGGGCGGACGTCCGCGCGCCGGCCGGTGTCGCCGCCCGGAACGCACTGCTGAGGCTTCTCCCGGGCCGCGTCGCTGCCCGCGCCGGCTCGTCCGTCCTGGCGTGGCGGGCACCAGCGTGAGCGGTTCCCCGGCCGACGTGGGGGCGCGCACCCCATATGGGCAACAGCTGTTGCCCCCCGGTGAACCCGCCGCCTAGACTCGGGGGGTGACGAACTCCAGTGACTCAAGCCACGAAGTGATTCCCGCCGAAACCGAAGCAGCCCTGGAGCGGGTGGCCGATTATGCGGCCCGCCACGACGTGCTCTACTCGGCCCGTGCCGCCAACATCAAGCAGTCGGCGGTCCGCGATGTCTTCGATATTTCAATCCGGCCCGGCCTTGTGTCCCTCGCCGGAGGCAGCCCGTACCTGCGTTCGCTGCCCCTCGAGGACCTGGGCCGCACCGCCCAGCGGATCATCGCCGAGCAGGGCCTCGAAGCCCTTCAGTACGGCGGCGGCCAGGGCATGGAGGAGCTGCGCGAACTGATCTGCGAGGTGATGGCCGCCGAAGGGATCACCGACGCCGACCCGGCCGACATCGTGGTCACCACCGGCTCCCAGTCGGCCCAGGACGTCGCCGCCAAGGTCTTCTGCAACCCCGGCGACGTGATTCTCTGCGAAGATCCCACCTACGTCGGGGCACTGAACACGTTCGAGGCCTACGAGGTCGACGTCGTCACCGTCCCGATGGACGACAAGGGCCTCATTCCCGAAGAGCTCGAACGCACCATCCTCCGGCTGAAGGAGGAGGGCCGGTCGATCAAGCTGCTCTACACCATCCCCAGCTTCAACAACCCCAGCGGGGTCACGATGGAGGCCGGCCGGCGCCAGCGCGTCGTCGACATCTGCCGGGACAACAACATCCTGGTGCTCGAGGACAACCCCTACGGCATGCTCCGCTTCGACGGCCACCCCCTGGCGCCGATGCGGGCGGGCAACCCGAACGACGTCATCTACCTCGGCTCGTTCTCGAAGATCTTCGCCCCGGGTGTCCGGCTGGGCTGGGCGCTGGTTCCGCGCCACCTGCACCGCCGCTTCTACCTGGCATGCGAGGCCGTGGTGCTCTGCCCGTCGCCGCTGACCCAGATGCTGGTGAGCGCCTACCTGACGGACTATGACTGGCGCGGCCACCTCGAGACCATGAGGGTGCTGTACCGGGAGCGGTGCGAGGCGATGCTCGCCGCGCTGGCCGAGCACCTTCCGGAGGGCGTGCACTGGACCACCCCCGAAGGCGGCTTCTTCGTCTGGGTGACCCTGCCCGAAGGGATCGACACCTATCCCCTGCTCTACGAAGCGATCGATGCCGGCGTGGTCTTCATTCCCGGCGCGGCCTTCACCCCCTCGGACGAGGCGTCGAACAAGCTCCGCCTGGCCTTCAGCGCGGTCTCCCCGGAGGACATCGCAGAGGGCGTGCGCCGGCTTGCGCCCATCCTGCAGCGGGCCCTGGCGTCGGTCCCGCCGCAGAACGCGGCGCACTCAAGCAATTCCTGACGTCCAGCAACTCCTGACGGGCGCCTCCCGGGCGGGGCTCGGGCAACCCATCGGCCCGGCCCCGCGGGGGCACGACAACGCGTTGCACGGGGGTTTCCGCCACCCGGGCTGACGGCGGCGGCTCTGCCGCGGCCGGGTGCACAGGACCGGCCGGCGCGAAGATCACAGCGGGATCACAAACCCGTCCTCCCAGTTACAGTTCGGTGACAGTGGTTGTTGCCTCCCAACAAGCGTGCCTACGGTTGAAGGACACAACAGGAGCCGCGCACCAACGGCGGCGGCTTCAGAGCCGGCCTTGAGGACCGCATCAGCGCGGCCGGAAAAGACATCAAAGAGGGCCAATAACGACACGCGCCCCATCCATCGAACAGACCGAGCACTCTCGCCGGAAGGGCCGAACAGTCAGCGTTCGCCCTGGGCTTCGAACTTCAACCAGCCACGGTGAAACCATCCTGCAGGGAGAAGACAATGGATAATCAACACACCTCCGGGGCGTCGTCCCCAAAAGGCAGGCGGGACTCCGTCGTGGCCGAGGAAAGGCGTCAATTCGGCGGAATTAAGTTTGGGTCGGCCTTCTTTGGCTGGATGACTGCCACCGGCATCGCCGTGCTCCTCACGGCGCTGCTCACCGCCCTCGGCGCCGGTGTCGGCGTCGCAAACAATGCCGAACCGGCTGAGGTTGCGGAACAAGCCACCCAGAACGCGGAGACCGTCGGGGTTGTCGGTGCTGTCCTTCTCGCAGTAATCCTGTTCATCGCCTACTACTGCGGCGGTTACGTCGCCGGTCGGATGGCGAGGTTCGACGGCGTAAAACAGGGCCTTGCCGTCTGGCTGTGGGCCATCGTGGTCGCCGTCGTGCTGGCCATCATCGGCGCCATCGCAGGCAGTGAATTCAACCTCCTCAGCGGCCTGAACGGATTCCCGAGAATTCCGATCAATGAGGGCACCCTGACCACGGGCGGCATCATCGCCCTGGCGATTGCGGTGATTGTCCCGCTTATCGGCGCCCTCCTTGGAGGCAAAGCCGGGATGCACTTCCATCGCAAGGTCGATCAGGCCGGCGTGAACCACCAGGTTGGTCTGAGCGGGTAATTCGACGCCCTCATCCCCGCGCGCCGGGGTGCTCATCCCGCCCGTGCCGCGGTGGGGCGGCAGCCGCACCGCGGCATGGTCACTTATCCCCGGTGCGACGACCACCTACCTGCTAGTCGAGCAGCAGCGCCGGCTCCTCGAGGATCGAGGCGACGTCGGCCATGAAGCGGGCGCTGAGGTCGCCGTCGACCACCCGGTGGTCGAAGGAACCGCCGAGGGTGGTGATCCACCGGGGGATCACCTCGCCGTCAAGCACCCACGGCTTCTGCTTGATGGTGCCGAACGCCACGATCGCCACCTCGCCGGGATTGATGATCGGTGTTCCTGTGTCGATACCGAGGGCGCCGATGTTGGTGATGGTCAGGGTGCCGCCCTGCATCTGGGCCGGCTGGGTCTTCCCGGCCCGCGCAGTCACCGCCAGGTCGTTCAGGGCCAGGGCGAGCTCCTTCAGGGACAGGTTCTGTGCGTCCTTGATGTTGGGCACCATCAGCCCGCGGGGCGTCGCCGCGGCGATCCCGAGGTTCATGAAGTGCTTCACGAGGATCTCGTCGTCGGTCCAGGTGGCATTGACCGAGGGGTTGCGGGCCGCCGCCCAGATCACGGCCTTGGCCAGGATCAGCAGGGGTGAGACCTTGATGCCCTCGAAGTCGCGGGAGGCCTTAAGCCGCTTGACGAACTCCATGGTGCGGGAGGCATCGACGTCGACGAAGATGCTGACGTGCGGCGCGGAGAAGGCGCTCTGCACCATCGCCCTGGCGGTGGCCTTGCGCACCCCCTTCACGGGGATCCGCTCGATCCGGCCGGCGCCGTGCTTCTTCCGGTCGTCCCAGAACGAGTCGGCGCCGTCCTGTTCGGCGTCGCGCTGGGCCTGGTAGCTCATCAGGTCCTGCTTCGTCACCTCGCCGGATGACCCGGTGGCGGGAACATCGGCGAGGTTGATCCCGAGGTCCCGCGCGGCCTTGCGCACCGGCGGCTTAGCCAGGACGCGGTTGAGCAGCTGGTTCAGCGGTCCGGGCCGCGGGTCCGGCCGGCCCGCAGCGGGACCGGTGCCGTCGGCGCCGGCCGCCGGGAGGGCCGCCGGAACGGCAGGAGCCGGCGGTGCCGGAGGCGCGGGCGCCGGCTCGGGGGTGTTCGCGCCGGGGGCGCGCCGCGGCCTGCGGCGGACCGCGTCGGCCTTGGGGCCGGTTCCGACGAGAGGTCCGTTCTCCGGTCCGGCCGCGGGTTCAGCCGGCGGCGGAGTGGTCAGCTCGCCGGGCATTTCGGGGGCCGGCGTCTGGGCGGCCGGGCCGCCGGAGGCGGGCTCCCCTGGGGCCGGGACGGCGTCCTCGACGGCGATGATTGCGGTTCCCACCTCGACGGTGTCGCCCTCCGCCACCAGCAGGGCCGAGACCACGCCGGCGAACGGCGAGGGCAGTTCGACCAGCGACTTCGCCGTCTCGATCTCGACAATGGTGTCGTTCACGGCCACGACGGCGCCGGGCTGGACCTTCCAGGAAACGATTTCGGCCTCGGTGAGCCCCTCGCCGACATCCGGGAGGTGGAAAGTGTTCAGTGCCATTCGGTGTCCTTAGTAGGCAAAGGCCCGCTCAAGGGCCTCGAGGATTCGGTCGATATCGGGCAGGTAATGTTCCTCGGTGCGCGCCACGGGGTAGGGCATGTGGAAACCGCCCACCCGGATGACCGGCGCTTCGAGGGAGAGGAAGGCACGCTCGGAGATGCGGGCGGCGATCTCCCCGCCGATGCCCCCGAAGGTCGGCGCCTCGTGGGCCACCACCAGGCGGCCGGTCTTGGCCACGGATGCGGTGACGGTGTCGAAGTCGATGGGCGAGATGGAGCGCAGGTCGATCACCTCGACGCTGTGCCCGTCCTGCTGCGCCGCCTCCGCCGCCGCGAGGGCCACCGGGACCAGCGGGCCGTAGGCCACGACCGTTGCGTCGGAGCCCTCCCGCAGGACCTGCGCCGTGAACGGGCCCGGCGGGGCGTTGACGGTGTCGACCTCGCCCTTGAGCCAGTACCGGCGCTTGGGTTCGAAGACGATGACAGGGTCCTGGCAGTCGATGGCCTGCTGGACCATCCAGTAGGCGTCCTGCGGATTTGAGGGGGTGATGATCCTCAGCCCGGCGGTGTGTGCGAAGAGCGCCTCCGGCGACTCCGAGTGGTGTTCGACGCTGCCGATGCCGCCGCCGTAGGGGATGCGGATGACGACCGGAGCGCCAAGCATGCCGTCGCTGCGGGTGCGCAGCTTGGCCAGCTGGGTGGTGATCTGGTTGAAGGCCGGGAACACGAAGCCGTCGAACTGGATCTCGCACACGGGCCGGTAGCCGCGCAGCGCCAGGCCGATGGCGGTGCCGATGATGCCGGACTCGGCCAGCGGGGTGTCGACCACCCGGTCGGCGCCGAAGTCCCGCTTCAGGCCCTCGGTGATGCGGTAGACGCCGCCGAGCTCGCCGATGTCCTCCCCCATGAGCAGCGTCTTGGGATTGTTCTCAAGGGCGGCACGGAGCCCCTCGTTGATCGCCTTGGCGACCGTCATCACTGCCATCAGGACGTTTCTTCCTCTCCAATGAAGCCTGCTTCGTAGTCCCGCCACGCCTGCAGCTCCTCCTGCACCAGCGGATGCGGCTCCGCATACACGGTGTTGAAGCGTTCCTCGAGTCCCGGCGGCTGCATAGCCTGCACGTCGCGCCGCAGCTCGACGGCCATGGCCTTTGCCTCACCGACCAGCTCCTCGAAGAAGGCATCGTCGGCCTTCCCGGTGGTGCGCAGGTGCTTCTCCAGGCGGGCGAGCGGGTCGCGGGGATGCCAGTCCTCCTCTTCGCGGGAGAGCCGGTACTTCGTGGGGTCGTCGGCGGTGGTGTGCGCGCTCATCCGGTAGGTGAACGCCTCGATCAGGACCGGGCCCTTGCCGCTGCGGGCGTGCTCGAGTGCCCAGTTGGTGACGGCCTCGACGGCGACGACGTCGTTGCCGTCAACCCGGATCCCCGGGAAGCCGTACCCTTCGGCCCGCTGCGCCAGCGGCACCCGGGTCTGCACCGATGAGGGTACCGAGATGGCCCAGTGGTTGTTCTGGCAGAAGAAGACGACGGGGGCGTTGAAGGAGGCGGCGAACACCATCGCCTCGTGCACGTCGCCCTCGGAGCTCGCCCCGTCGCCGAAATAGGCCACCGACGCCGCCGGCGCCAGGGTGGGATCTGCGGCCTGGTCGCGCTGGAGGCCCATGGCATAGCCGACGGCGTGCAGGGCCTGGGCGGCAAGAACGAGCGTGTAGAGGTGGAAGTTGGTCTCGCGCGGGTCCCACCCGCCGTTGGTGATGCCGCGGAACAGGCGGAGCATTTCGGAGAGCCGGACGCCGCGGGTCAGGGCGACGCCGTGCTCCCGGTAGGTCGGGAACACATAGTCCTGGGACTGAAGGGCCCGGCCGGAGCCGATCTGGGCGGCCTCCTGGCCGGTCAGGGGCACCCAGAGCGCCAGCTGGCCCTGTCGCTGCAGGGCGGTGGCCTCCTGGTCGAACCGGCGGATGAGGTACATGTCCCGGTAGAGGGCCTTGAGCCGTTCCGCACCGGTGCCGCTGGAGAAGGCGCCGAATTCGGGATGGTCGTCCAGGCGCCCCTCGGGGTCGAGAAACTGGACCATGCCCGGGCCGCCGTCGGGTCCCGGCGGGGCGGCGGCGAGGGCAATCTCCTCCGATTCGAATTCAGCCGCAGGCAAACGGGTGCCAGTCATGACCACTCCTCAGTCGACGTATGCCCCTATTGGAATGCTTCGTGGACGCATACACCGGGATACATATGTTCGTTAAACGTACGGCTCCCACACTAGCCAGTGACGGCGGTTGAACCTATTTATGTCTGGTCAGCACCCGCCGGGCGCCACCGGGTATCCTGCGCACAGCGCCAGAAACCGGGAGTTGGCCTCGGGCTCCCCGATGCTGACCCGCACGCCTTCGGTGCCGAAGGCCCGCACGGACAGGCCCTGCAGGTCGGCCTGCGCCGCGAAGTCCGGAGTGGACTCACCGAGGGCGAGCCAGACAAAATTTCCCTGCGCGTCGGGGATCTTCCAGCCCAGCGCCCTGAGGCCCTCCACCACGCGGACCCGTTCATCAACGATGCCCTGGACCCGCTCAGCGACCTCGTCGAAGTGCTGGAGCGAGGCCAGGGCGGCGGTCTCTGCGATTTGCGACACCGCGAAGGGCACCGCGCTCATCCGCAGGTGCGCGGTGAGTCCGGGCTGGGACACCGAATACCCTACCCGGAGCCCGGCCAGTCCGTGCGCCTTGGAGAAGGTGCGCAGCACGATGACGTTCGGGTACCTGCGGTACATCTCAAGCCCGTCCACGACACCTGCGTCCCGGACGAATTCCTGGTACGCCTCGTCGAGAACGACGACAACCGAGGCAGGCACGCGGTTGAGGAAGTCTTCGACCGCGGCGGCCGACAGCGCCGGGCCGGTGGGGTTGTTGGGGGTGCACAGCAGGATCACGCGGGTCCGGTCGGTGACAGCGGCGGCCATGGCGTCGAGGTCGTGGGTGCCGTCGGCGCGGACCGGCACCGGCCGGGACTCCGCCCCGGCGAGCCCGACGCAGATCGGGTAGGCCTCGAAGGAGCGCCAGGCGTAGATGACCTCGTCCGGGGCGTCGAAGTCGTTCTGGCCGGCGAAGGCGGCGAGGATCTGGTTGAGGGCGCCAAGGCTTCCCGCGCCGGTCACGATGTCCTCGGCCGGCACGCCGAGGAAGGAGGCGAGTTCTCCCCGCAGCGAGGTGGTGGCCGGGTCCGGATACCGGTTGATGTCGGTGCGGTCGCGGATGGCGGCCAGGACGGCCGGCAGCGGCGGCAGCGGGTTCTCATTCGAGGAGAGCTTGTAGCTCTGCACCCCCTCCAGAACCGTGGGTGGCTTGCCCGCGGCGTAGCGCGGAAGTTTTCCCAGCACGCTGCGCGGGGAGATACCCGCGGCGGCCTCGGTGCTCTGGCTGTTGTTCGACGTCATGCCCATAGCCTAGCGCCGGGCCGCCGGTGGAGGGCCGGCCGGTCCCGTGCCCGCCGGCCCCTGCCCCGCGGGCGGCGCCGGAACGCCCGCCGGGAGTCCGGCGCGGCCGCCCGGCCGGCTGCTGCCCGGCGCCGCGGCGGCAGGGTGTTCCGCGGGGCGCCGGACCGCCCGGTAGAGGTGGCGCTGGGCACGTCCCCCGGTTGCCGCGAGGGCCGCCGCGGCCGGGGCCAGGGACGGCAGGGCGCTGGCGTCGACGAGCGCCGCCGTCTGCGCGTAGGTCGCAAGCTTGTGGGCGGCACCGAGCCCCTTGCCCTCGGCCCCGGGTCCGGCGGGCAGGGCGGGAACGGGGGAATCGGCCCGCACGGTGACGCGGTTCGGCTCGTCCGGGGCGGGGCCGCCGTCGAGCGCGGGCACGGTGTCGGCGGCGTGTTCGAGGTGGAGGTACTCGGCCGTCCCCGTCGGTTCCCAGCCCGTGGGGGAACCCAGGGTGACCACCAGGCGGACGTCGTAGGTGCCGCCCACGGCGCCGCCGGCCGCCAGGTTCATTGCGTGCATTCCGCCCTGGCTGTAGCCGGCGAGCAGGACGGTCTCACCCGGCCTTGCTCCGGCCTCGCGCAGGGCCTGCGCCACCGCGGCCCCGACATAGCGGCTGTCCTCATTGACGGCCTCCGCGATACCGGTGGCGTCGAAGGGATTGCCGGGCTCCGAGGGCTGCGTGCCGGGGAGGATCACGAGGTAGGCCGGTCCGGCGGGCCCGTCGGTGCGCAGGATCTCGAAGGAACCGGGCGGCGCCGCCTCCACGGCGGCAAGGCGGTCGGTGATCGCCTCGACGGTTCCCCCAAAGGCCAGCTGCTCCACCTCGGCCGGCGTGGTGAGGGCAAGCGGGCCCGGCACCAGCAGCCCCTCCCGGGTGGCCGCCGAGGCCGCGGCGCGGGCCGAGAGTTCCACCGACTCCGTGGCGCCAAGGACCGCGAGCCGCGCCGCGGCATCCGCGGCGAGATAGGCCAGGCGGGCCCGGGTGATCCGGCCGGCGGTCTCCTGAAGTTCGTTGCCGGACTCCGCGGTGCGCCCGCGGGCGGCGTCGAGCGCTTCGGCGGCGGCCCGTCCGGCGGCGCAGGCCTCCCGGCCGCCGGGGAGCCATGCGGACGCCAGTCGGGTGCGCTCAAGCTCGATGCTGAGGTGCAGCAGGGCCGTGGAGACCTCCCGCACGGCCTCGGCCAGCCCGCCGAGTTCCACCGCCGCCCGGTCGAGTTCCTCCCACTGGAACCGGATGCCGCCCAGGCCGCCGCGCACGCTCAGTCCCGGTCCGGACGCGGGGACCGGGGCCGGATCGTAGCCGCCGGCGGAGCTCACGGCCCGGTGCTGCCGGCCACGGCCCCCGCGGCGTGGCCGAGTTCGGTGGCGTACACCTCGGCCAGCCGGGCCGCCTGTTCAAGCAGTTCGGCCGCGCTTCCGACCGCTGAGGCGCGCCCGGCCAGATACTGCCGGAAGTTGCGGCCCGCCGGGGACTCCCAGTCGAGGGCCGCCACCCCGGCCGCCCGGTGGCGGATTTCCTCGAGCTCGCGGGCCTGCCGCAGCAGCCTGCCTCCAAGGTCGGCGGCGTCCCCGTTGGGGAGCCGAACGATCCCCTGAGCTGTCATGGCGGCCTCCTTGTGCTGCTGCCGGATGTCAGGATGCTAGTGCCGTCCGCTGCCGGGGTTGTCCGCCGGCCGCCTATGTGGATGCTCGCTGCGCCGAGGGCCCGGAGTCCGCCGGCCGTCCGGGCCGTGAAAGAATCGGAGCATGGCTGATACCTCCCCGACCCGTGTTGACCTTGCATCCATTCCCCAGGGAGAGGCCCCCTCGCTGGCCCTCGGGCCGTTGGACGGCCGGTACCGGGAGGCGTCCGCACCCCTGGTGAACCATCTGTCCGAGGCGGCCCTGAACCGCGACCGCCTGCACGTCGAGGTCGAGTGGTTCATCCACCTCACCCGCAGTTCCGTCGTCCCGGGCGCCGGCCCCCTCGACGCGGGGCAGGAGGAGGCGCTGCGCGCCATCGTCACCTCCTTCGACGCCGCCTCGGCCGCGGAACTCGCGGACATCGAGAAGGTAACGGTCCACGACGTGAAGGCTGTCGAGTATTTCATCGGGCGCCGGCTCCCGGGCATCGGCCTTGAGCGCCTGAAGCCCCTCGTGCACTTCGGCTGCACCTCGGAGGACATCAACAACCTCTCCTACGCCCTGGGCATCAAGGGCGCCGTCCGGGACGTCTGGCTGCCCGCGGCCCGCCGCCTGGTCGGAGCCATCGAGGACCTCGCCCGGGACTCCCGGTCCGTCGCGATGCTCTCGCGCACCCACGGCCAGCCCGCCACGCCGACCACGCTGGGCAAGGAGATGGCCGTCACCGCCCACCGGCTCTCCCGGCAGCTACGGCGCATCGAGGCCACCGAATTCCTTGGGAAGATCAATGGAGCCACCGGGACCTATGCGGCCCACTATGCCTCGGTCCCCTCGGCGGACTGGGAACAGGTGGCGCGCGGCTTCGTCGAGGGGCTCGGCCTGTCCTGGAATCCGCTCACCACGCAGATCGAGTCCCACGACTGGCAGGCGGAGCTGTACTCCGATATTGCCCGGTTCAACCGGATCCTCCACAACTTCTGCACCGATGTCTGGAGCTACATCTCCATCGGGTATTTCGCGCAGGTCCCGGTCGCCGGGGCCACCGGGTCCTCCACCATGCCGCACAAGGTGAACCCCATCCGGTTTGAGAACGCCGAGGCGAACCTCGAGATCTCCTCGTCCCTCCTTGATGTGCTCGCCTCGACCCTGGTCACCTCCCGGTGGCAGCGCGACCTCACCGACTCTTCGAGCCAGCGCAACATCGGGGTGGCCTTCGGGCACTCCCTCCTGGCGGTGAGCAATGTAATCAAGGGCCTGCAGCGGCTGGACGTGGCCGGCGCGGCCATCGCCGCGGACCTCGAGGGCAACTGGGAGGTGCTCGGCGAGGCCATCCAGATGGTGATGCGCGCCGAGGCCGTCGCGGGCACCGCCGGCCTTGACGACCCGTATGAGCGGCTCAAGGACCTGACCCGGGGTCGGCGCGTCGACGCCGACCGCATGCGCGAGTTCGTCTCGGGCCTCGGACTCGGCCCGGAGGCGGAGCAGCGGATGCTCGGGCTGACCCCTTCGACCTACACCGGGATCGCCGACCGGCTGGTCGACCACCTCGGGTCCTGACTCCGCCGGCCGGCCGGCGCCCGGCAGAACCCGGGGCGCCCCTACCGGCTGAGGTCGACCGTCACCCGGGCGGAGCTGTCCCACCGGCGTGCGGCCACCGCGGTGGCGGCCGCCGGTTCGGCCTGAACGGCCGCAACGGCCTGCCCCACCTGGTCGGCGGAGAGGCCGCGGGCCAGGGTGACGTGCGGCGTCCAGTTCCCGGTGAGGGTGGTGGCGAACTGCCCCTGCAGGCCGGTGAGGGCGTCCCCCACCCCCCGGTGCAGGTCCGTCAGCGCCGCGGAGACCACGACCTGGCGCACCAAAATGAACGTCCGCCGCCCTCCCCCGAAGAGCAGGAGACCGCCGAAACGCACCTCCTGCGGCAGGTCCCGGACCGCGCCGCGCAGGGCGGCATCGAGGGCCCCGTCGATGGCAGGTGCGGCCGCGAGGGTGATGTGGGGCCGGTTGCTCGGGGAGGTGTGCCGCGCCTGGCTGGGCAGATCCAGCTCCAGCAGCCGCACCCAGTCGCGGCGCACCACCTCCTCCGCGGCGGAGTCCAGGAGCAGTTCGACGCTGTCGCTCACGCTCTCAGCGCGGAGGCCGCCGCGGATCGCCGATGCCGACGGATCCGTCCTGTTCGGTCACCCCGGTGCGCGGGTTGCGCTGGGGCCGCTGGTAGGCGAACTCCCCGCCGTTGCGTCCACCGAAGGGTCGGCCGTGGTCGGCGTATTCCTCCCGGAAGAACGCGAGGCACCAGGAACCGAGCTGGACGCGAGCACCGGTGCGCAGTACCGATGGACCCGCCCCGCCGACGCTGCCGCTGACGGCGCCGTGCGGCACCAGGACGTATTCATCATTGGCGTCGTGGAGGATCTCCGCATGCAGCTCGTCGAGGCCCGGCAGCTGCAGGTCGGACCCTTCCGAGCCGCCGATGGTCGTCCGTTCACCCGCGAGCACGAACTCCCGCGGCACCTGTCCGTCCCACCGGGCCGAATCCTGGACGAAGATCAGCCGCGGGCGGCCTCCGCCCGGGGCGTAGTGGGTTGTGGTGATCTGGCGGCTGATCCGCCGGTTCACCGTGGGAACCAGCGGCAGCGGGGTCGGAGGCGGGAGCAGGCCCGTCGAGCCGGAGCGCTCGAGCGACCGCCGCCCCAGGTGCACGAGGGGGGCCAGGGCGGAGGGCGAGCCGAGCCGCAGGTGCGGCGAGCGTGTCAGGAGCCGCTGTGCCATTGAGGTTTCGACGGCGCCCAGGCTGACCAGGGGACCGCGCGGGCCGCTGACCGTCACGTCGAGACCGGCGTCGGCGAGGATCTTCGCGAACGCACGCACCCCGGAGAGGGCGGGAGGACTTCCGCCGAACGCGCCGGGGTTGTCACAGAAGATCGCAACACTTGAACCGGCCGCCGTCACCGTCCCCTTGATGACCGTGTCCTGGCCGCCGTCGGGCCCGGGCTCGGTCAGGGAGAAGGCGAGGTCGATGTCCAGTTTCAGCTGTGCCACCACAACGGTGCCTCAGCCGCGGTGGGGATCGGAACCGGGGGCGTCGTTGTCGCTGGTGGTGACGCGCAGGGTGCCGTTGAACTTCCAGGTGGCGCGCGGGGCGTCAGGCCCGACGTCGCGCGGCACCTCGACGGTCATGTCGATCAGGCTGTAGTTGACCGCGGCGCCCTTGCCGGTGAGGTAGCTCCACATTTCCTCGGCGAGGTCCGCCCAGTCGCGGATGGAACGCTCCTCCCGGCCGGCGGCGGAGAGGGACGAGGTGAATTCAGTCATGGTTGATTCCTTAGGTGGATCGAACGATGACAGACGTCCTCTAACTCCGTCTGACGGGTGGTTCAACGATAGCTGACCGTGCCGCGGCAGGAAACCCCTTGCCGCGGGCCTCCGGCTCACCAGCGGGAGTGGACCGTGGGCCGGAAGCGGCGGTCGTACAGCGCGGTGACGCCGTCGTGGATCGCGCGCCCGAGGTCAACCCGGCCGGCCGCCGCGGCGTTCGCCCGGGCCTGGGCGGCACTGCGGGCCCCGGGGATGACGGTGCTGACCCCCTCCTGGGCGAGGATCCAGGCGAGCGCGCCCTGTGCGGGTTCCACCCCGGCGGGAAGCAGCTGCGCGAACTCCTGCGCGGCGGCCAGCCCCGTTTCGTAGTCGACGCCCGAGAACGTCTCCCCGACGTCGAACGCGGCGCCCGAACGGTTGTAGTTGCGGTGGTCGTCGGCCGGGAAGACGGTGGAGGAGGTGTATTTGCCGCTCAGCAGCCCCGAGGCCAGCGGAACCCGGGCGATGATGCCGACCCCGGCGTCCCGGGCGGCCGGGAGGACGGCGTCGAGCGGCTTGAGCCGGAAGGCGTTGAGGATGATCTGCACCGTGGCCGTGTTGCCGCGCTCGATGGCCGCGAGGGCCTCGTCGGCGCGTTCGACGCTGACCCCGTAGTTCCGCACGGCGCCCTCCTCGACGAGGGTGTCCAGCGCGTCGTATACGGCCTCGGTGGTGTAGACGTCCGAGGGCGGGCAGTGGAGCTGGATCAGGTCCAGGGTTTCCATGCCGAGGTTGGCGCGGGAGCGGTCCACCCAGGAGCGGAAGTTCGCGAGGGTGTACTGGGGGGGGTCCTGCTGCACCCGCCGGCCCATCTTGGTGCCGATCACCAGGTCCAGTGCGGGGTTGGCCCGCCGGAACGCCCCGATCGTCTGTTCGCTCCGCCCGTCCCCATAGACGTCGGCGGTGTCGAAGAAGGTGGTGCCGGCCTCCGCTGCGGCCTCAAGGACCTCCAGTGCGTCCTTCTCCTGGACCTCGCCCCAGTCGGCGCCGAGCTGCCACGTTCCGAGGCCGATCACCGAGACCGGCCGGCCGGTTCTGCCTAGTGTCCGTTGTTCCATCCTTCGACTATAGGCGGTGGCCCTCCCTTGACTGTAAGCATGATTAGTAGTGGGGTGGGAACCACCTACGGAGGGATGACGATGAGATCACTGTGGCTGGATACCGCGCCGGAGATACCTGCAGAGCCGTTCTCCCCCGGGGCCGGATTCGACTCGGTGGTGGTCGGCGGCGGACTGACCGGCATGACCACCGCACTCCTGCTGGCCCGCGCCGGGCACAAGGTGGCGGTGCTTGAGGCGCGCCGGGCCGGAGCGGTCACCACCGGCAACACCACAGCCAAGCTCTCACTGCTGCAGGGCACCGGGCTTTCCCGGATCACCTCCCACCACGACGCCGAGCTGGCCCGGGCCTACGTCACGGGCAACCGCGAGGGGCAGAGCTGGATCCTCCGCTTCTGCGACGAAAACGGGGTGGGGTACGAGCGCCGGGACGCCGTGAACTACGCGGTGACCGACAGCGGCGCGAAAAGCCTCGACGCCGAACACGAGGCCTGCACGCAGGCGGGCCTGGGGACCGAACTGGGCAATGCCTCAACCCTTCCCTTTCCGGTGCGGCGCACCCTGAGGCTGGCGGACCAGGCGCAGTTCCACCCGCTGGAGGTGCTCGCGGCGCTGGCCTCGGAGCTGCGCCGCCACGGCGGGCGCCTTTTCGAGGGCGTGCGGGTCCAGGGCGCCTCGACCCCCAAGTCCGGCGGCGTGGAACTCAAGACGGACGCCGGAGCCGTGACGGCCCGCAATGTCGTGCTGGCCACCGGCATCCCCATCCTCGACCGGGGCGGATACTTCGCCGTCCTCAAGCCGCAGCGGTCCTACTGCATCGCCCTCGAGGTGACGGACCGGGTGCCCCCGGAGATGTACCTCTCGGTGGACGCCCCCACCCGTTCCCTGCGCACCGCCCGGGTGGGCGGCAGGGACTACCTCATCGTGGGCGGCAACGGCCACAAGGTCGGGCACCACTCAAACACCCAGGGCCTTGTCGATGACCTGACCCGCTGGGCCCGCGAGTATTTCCCGACGGCCCGCCCCGCCTACTCCTGGTCGGCGCAGGACTACCAGCCGGCCGCCGCGGTTCCCTACGTCGGCAAGGTCCCGGCCGGCGGCGGGCACATCTACGCCGCGACCGGTTACAACAAGTGGGGCATGACGAACGCGGTGGCCGCCTCGCTGGCACTTTCGGCCAAGATCCTGGGCGGGCACATGCCGTGGGCCGACACCCTCTACAGGACCCGGGTGACGCCCGTTGACGCGCTGTCGACGGCACGGGTCAACGCCGAGGTCGGGCTGGAGATGCTGACCGGCTGGGTGTCGGGCCTGGCGAAGACGGCCCCGGCGTCCCCGCCGGAGGGGCAGGGTGTCGTGGTCCGTGACGGCAGGAGCCCGATCGGGGTCTGCACCGTCGACGGCGTCGAGCACCGTGTGTCGGCGGTGTGCCCGCATCTGCGCGGAATCGTGAGCTGGAACACCGCCGAAAGGACGTGGGACTGCCCCCTGCACGGGTCCAGGTTCACCGCCGACGGAACGGTGCTTGAGGGGCCGTCAACCTCGAATTTGGGCAGCGGCATCTAACCACAAGTGCGGCCTTGGTGCCATTGGGTGGATGGCCTATGGGAAGATGGGGGTAACTGTTAAGATGCCTGTCACTCTTTTGACACTGTCGCGCATAGGATAGATATATATAATGACCACCCACGTCGGGCCCGAACGCCCACCATGGCGCCGACTGTTCGGCGTTCCCCTGATCGTGACCCTCGCCTTCGCCGGCCTGATGGTGCTGACGGCCGTGCTGACCGGGCTGCCCCTTCGTGATCCGGAGGGCTTCCTCGGCCCCAGCTACGTCCGGTTGCCCCTGACCGTGCTCGGCGTCATCGCCGCCGACGTCATCCCGCGGGTGCTCCTGCAGCGCCCCGCTCCGCGCGACCTCGTGCGCGTGACCCGCAGGATTTTTAAGCAGAGGTGGACCGGGCACCGGATGTCGGTCGCGGCCGCCGGCCTGGCGAGCTTCTACCTCGCTTACGTGGCGTACCGGAACCTCAAGAGCTTCCTGCCCTTCCTTCAGGACCACCTGGCCGACGCCGCACTGGTCGAGACCGACCGCTGGTTCGGGGGCGGCGGCAACCCCGCCGACGTGCTCCAGCAGCTGCTCGGCACCGGCATCACGGCGGAGGTCCTTTCCTTCGTCTACATGATCTTCCTGATCTTCGTGCCGATCTCCCTCGCCGTGGCCCTCGTCTGGTCCAAGGACCTGTCCCTGGGCGCCTGGTATGTGGGCGCGCTCTGCTTCAACTGGGTCATTGGAACGGTGACCTACTACGCGGTTCCCTCGCTGGGCCCGATCTACGTGCAGCGCGCATCCTTCACCGATCTCCCGGACACCGCGGTCTCAAGCCTCCAGGAGTCGCTGTACCGCAACCGGTTGACGGTGCTTGCCGACCCGCATTCGACGCAATCGGTGCACGGCATCGCGGCCTTCGCCTCGCTGCACGTGTCCATCGTCTTCACCGCCGCTTTGGTCGCCCAGATGGCGCGCCTGCCCCGGGTAGTCCGCTGGGTGATGTGGATCTACTTCGCCCTCACAGCCGTGGCCACCGTCTACTTCGGCTGGCACTACGTCATTGACGTCTTCGCCGGCCTCGCGGTGGGCGGACTGTCGGTCTGGCTTGCCGCGGTGTCGGTCGGCCGGGCGAACCTGCGCTTCGGGGCAGGAACGGACCAGAACCTGCTCGACGCACGCACCGGGACCGCCGCGCTGCGCTGACGCACTGCCCGGCTGGGTCCGGCGCCCGGCCGCAGGCCGGGTGCACACCGCTGACTGACCCCGAGAGGGCCGGCACACAAGCTGATCCCAAAAGGGCCGGCGCCTTGGGCGCCGGCCCTTTTGCAGTTCCTGCCGGTTCGCAGTTCCTGCCGGTTTTCAGTTCCTGCCGGTGGATTCGGTGAGCTGGCGGAGCAGGTCGCGCATCTCGGTCAGCAGGGCCGTGTCCACGGGAACCGGCTGCTCCTCCGACTCAGCGGCGGCCGTCCGAGCCAGGGCATGGGCGTTGATCCGGTTCATGGGAAGCACGACGCCGAAGTAGACGACCGCGGCCGTGATCAGGAAGGTGACGGCCGCTGTGAACACCGCGCCAAGGTCCACGAAGGTCTCGGGGTTCCCGGGCCAGATGCGGAATCCGAATCCCTCGGCGCTGACTCCCCCGCCCGCGGCGGCGATCAGCGGCCGCAGCAGGTTGTCCGTGACGGATGCGACCAGGGCCGTGAAGGCCGATCCGATGACGACGGCGGTGGCTAGTTCGACGACATTTCCGCGCAGGATGAAGTTCCGGAAGCCCTTAAACATCGGCGGCACCCCGCGGGATGCAGTGGTTGAGCACGATCAGGTCGACCACCGAAAGGACCCGTTCAAGGTCCTTCTCACTGGGGCCCGCGGCGCCCTCACCCCGGAAGAACGCCGCCTCGTAGTAGAGCCCGTCACCGAGGAGCTTAATGGCCAGGGCCGCCGTACGGTCCCCCAGCCGGTCCTCAAGGGTGGTCAGCCACAGTTCCTGGATGCGCGAGAGCGTCCGGCGGGCCACCGGGTGGCCCTGCTGCGCCAGGCGCGCCATGGAGACGAGCGCCCGGTCCAGCGGACTGTCCTCATAGACCGAGGTCCGCACGTAGTAGCGGCCGGGGCCCTCGGGGTCGGCCGACATCTGCTCGCGGTCCTTTTCGACCAGGGCCAGCAGCCGTTCGGCGAGGGCCTCGACGAGGGCCTCCTTGGCCGGAAAGTGGTACAGCAGGCCGCCCTTGGAGACCTCAGCGGCCGCCGCTACGGCCTCCATGGTGGCGGCCCGTTCCCCGTCGCGGATCAGGGTGTCTTCGAAGCTGTCGAGGATGCGTTCTCGTGAACTTGGCATTCCTCCATGATAGGGGTCACTAAACTTGCACTGTACCGGCTGGACGGTATAGTATCCTCGACATGACTTCGTCCATCTCCACTTCCGCATCCCCGGCCGGGGTGAGCTCAGCGCTGTCACTGGCCTCCACCCGCACAGGGGTGAGGGGTTGGATCTCCCTCGCCGTCCTGATGCTCCCCGTGCTGCTCGTAGCGGTGGACAACACGGTGCTCAGTTTCGCCATTCCCGCCATCTCACTCGCGTTCGCCACCACCGGAGCGACCCAGCTGTGGATCATCGACAGCTACCCGCTCGTGCTGGCCGGACTCCTTGTCGCCATGGGCAGCCTCGGCGACAGGTTCGGCCGCCGCCGCCTGCTCATCATCGGCGCCTGGGGCTTTGCCGCCTTCTCCGTTGCCGCCGCCTTCGCCCCGAGCGCCGGGTTCCTCGTCGGAGCCCGGGTCGGCCTCGGAATCTTCGGCGCGATGCTGATGCCCTCCACGCTGTCTCTGATCCGCAACATCTTCACCGACCGCGACCAGCGCCGCGTCGCCATCGCCGTGTGGGCCGCCGGGTTCTCCGCCGGGGCCGCCCTGGGTCCCCTGCTCGGTGGCGCGCTGCTCGAGCACTTCTGGTGGGGCTCGGTCTTCCTCCTGGCCGTACCCGTCCTGGTGCTGATGCTCATCCTCACCCCGATCTTCGTCCCCGAGTCGCGCGATCCTAGTCCGGGGCGTATCGACATCCTGAGCATCGGGCTCTCGGTCGCTGCGATGCTTCCGGTCGTCTATGCCATCAAGGACTTCGCCATGGAGGGTCCCAACCCGCTGGCCATCTCCGCAGCCGTCGTCGGGCTCACCGCCGGCGTCGTGTTCGTGCGCCGGCAGCTGCGCCGGCCCGGGCCGATGCTTGACGTGCGGCTGTTCACCGTGCGCGCCTTCACCGGCGCGGTGCTGGTGAACCTGCTGGCCATCTTCTCCCTGGTGGGCTTCCTCTACTTCGTCTCGCAGCACCTGCAGCTCATTCTGGGCTACAGCCCGCTTGAGGCCGGAGTGATCCTGCTGCCCGGGCTCCTGATGACAATCGCCGCCGGTTTCGCCGTCGTGCCCGTGGTCAAGCGGGTCCCGCCGCACATCGTGGTCCCGGTGTCGCTCGGATTCTCCGCCGCCGCGTATGCCTTCGTCGCCTTCACGGGCGAGTCCGCCATGGCACTGCTGTTCGCGTTCATCCTGCTGGGCATCGGCGTCGGGGCCTCGGAGACCGTCTCCAACGACCTGATCCTTTCCACCGTCCCGCCGGCGAAGGCCGGAGCGGCCTCGGCGGTCTCGGAGACCGCCTACGAGGTCGGATCGGTGTTCGGCACCGCGGTGCTCGGCAGCATCCTGCTCGCCTCCTACCAGGCCCACCTGAGCCTGCCTGCCGGGCTGAGCGCCGGGCAGGTGGCCGAGGCCACCGAAACCCTGGGCGGGGCGGTCAACACCGCAGCCCAGCTGCCGGCGGCGAACGCCGCCGCGCTGCTCGAGTCGGCCTTCTCCGCCTTCGACAGCGGAGTGATCCTCACCTCCGGGATCGGGGCCGTGCTCATGGTGCTGGCCGCCGGGCTCGGCTGGTGGTCTCTGCGCCCGACCGCCGCACGCTGACCGGGTTCCTGCTGACCGGGTCCGCTGGGCGGGCACTGCCCCGCCCAGCGGACCCCCCGCTGTCCGTGCCCCGCCGGCCCCGGCGGGGCACGGACAGCGGATCAGCGACAATGGAGTGTGCCAGTTCTTACCGAAGCCCCCCTCACCGATCCCGCGGCCGTCCGGCGCGAAGCCTCCCGGCGCCGCACCTTCGCCGTGATCTCCCACCCCGACGCCGGCAAGTCGACCCTGACCGAGGCCCTGGCCCTGCTGGCCCGCGCCATCCAGGACGCCGGGGTAACCCACGGCAAGTCCAGCCGCCACGCCACGGTCTCCGACTGGATGGGCATCGAGCAGGAGCGTGGAATTTCGATCAGCTCGGCCGCCCTTCAGCTCACGTACCGGGACACGATCCTCAATGTCGTCGACACCCCCGGCCACGCGGACTTTTCCGAGGACACCTACCGGGTGCTCGCCGCCGTCGACTCCGCCGTGATGCTCATCGACGCCGCCAAGGGCTTCGAGCCGCAGACGGTGAAGCTGCTGGCCGTCTGCAAGGCCCGGAACATCCCCATCATTACGGTGATCAACAAGTGGGACCGTCCCGGCCTCGACGCACTGGGCCTGATCGACGACATCGGCGAGCGGACCGGCATGACGCCGGTGCCTCTCACCTGGCCCGCGGGGATCGCCGGGGACTTCCACGGGCTGCTCGACATTCCGGGTAAGCGGGCGTTCCGGCTCGAGGCCGTCGACGGCGGTGCCCAGGCGGCGACGGAGACCGAAGTGCGGCCCGCGGAGCTCGACCCGATCGAGGCGGCGCGCTGGGTGGACGCCGAGGAGGAGGCCGGGCTCGTCGAATCCTCGAACGGCGCCTTCGACACCGCCGAGTTCGCCGCGGCCAGGCAGACCCCGGTCCTGTTCGCCGCCGCCGCGAAGAACTTCGGCGTCTCCCAGCTGCTCGACACCCTCGTCGACCTGGGCCCGGCGCCCTCACCGCGGGAGACACTCAGCGATGCGCCCCGCCCGCTGGAATCTCCGTTCTCCGGGTTCGTCTTCAAGGTCCAGGCCGGCCAGGACAGCTCCCACCGTGACCATATCGCCTACCTGCGGATCTGTTCCGGCAGCTTCGAACGCGGCATGGTCATCACCAACCAGCGCACCGGCAAGCCCTTCGCCACCAAGTACGCCCACCGCGTCCTGGGCCGCAGCCGCGAGGTCGTCGACACCGCCTGGCCGGGCGACGTCGTCGGGCTGGTCAACGCCACCAGCCTGCGCGTCGGGGACAGCCTCTTCGCCGAGGAACCGGTGCGTTTCCCCGACATCCCCCGGTTCTCCCCCGAGCTGTTCGCCGTCGCCCGGGCCAAGGATCCGGGCCGGTACAAGCAGTTCCGCCGCGGGATTGAGCAGCTTGAGCACGAGGGCGTGGTGCAGGTGCTGCGCTCGGACCTGCGTGGCGACCAGGCGCCCGTGCTGGCCGCGGTGGGCGCGCTGCAGTTCGAGGTCGCCGCGCAGCGGCTGGGCACGGAGTTCAACGCGCCCACCTCGCTCGACCACATCTCCTACACCCTGGCCATGGCCGTGGCCCCCGAAAGCACCGGGGTCCCGGAAACCTTCCGCGGCGGGGAGATCCTGCACCGCGCCGACGGCGAAATCATCGCCGTCTTTGGCGACAAGTGGAAGGTCGGACACTTCCGCAAGGACTACCCGGGCGTGGTGCTTGAACCGATCGGCGCCGCAATCGACTAGGCCGGCATCGAGAAAGACGGCCGCAAACAAATCGGCTTCACGGAAAACGGCGGGCCCGGTTGTAACGGGCCCGCCGTTCTATGTGTTGCTCGTAGGCGCTGTTACGGGGTGATGCCGCCGGAGCAGGACGCGCCGGGCTCGGGGGTCTGCTCGCCCTGGATGTACTTCTCCATGAACGCCGCCAGCCGGGGATCGTCGGCGGAGTCGACCTCGAGCTGCAGGCCCCAGGCGCTGGCCGCGATCGGGGATTCCTGATCGGGGTGGGGGCTCAGGACCACGTAGCTGCGGGTGCCGACGAGGTCGGTGAGCGCATCGATTTCGGCCGAATCCAGCCCGGGCTGGTAGCTGATCCAGACGGCGCCGTGCTCGAGGGAGTGGACGGCGTTCGTGTCGGGCACCGGCTCGGTGTAGACCCCGCAGTTGAGCCAGATGGGACTGTGATCCCCGCCGACCGGAGGCGACTGCTCGTAGGTGACCTCCTCCTCGGTGTGCTCCCGGCCCAGGTCCTCGAAGGTTGCCACGCCCTCGATCGGCTTGGCGGCGGCCTCCCTGGCGGCGTTGTTGGCCTGGACCTGATTGACGATCACCAGGGTCACGGCGATGATGATCGCGAGGATGACAGCGCCGATGCCGCCGAAAATCAGAGCGCTGCGCTTGCGTTCACTGGCCCGCTGCTGGGCCTGGATGGCGGCAAGCCGTGCCTGGCGGTCCGAGTTCTGCTGGGCTCTCTTCTTATTCAACGGTTATCTGTCCTTCGTGGCGGGATGGGGAGCGCCCTGCACAGGGCGTACCGGCTGTAGTCCAATCTACCGCCGGTGCCGGCTATCGCCGGTCAAGCAGGTCCTGCAGGGCACCGATTTCCGACTGCTGCGCCGTGGCCATCTTGGTGGCCAGCGAGCGCACCTGTTCGGTCTCGGCCAGTTCCGCGCCGGCCTCGGCCATCTCGGCCCCGGCGGTGTGATGGTCGATCATGAGTTCAAGGAAAAGGCGTTCGGCCTCGACGCCGGAGGAGGCCTCCAGCTGGGCCAACTGCTCCGGCGTGGCCATCCCCGGCATGAGTGCTCCGGCGGTGTGTGCCGGGGCGCCGTCCTTCCCACCGTGGTGGCCGTCGGCGGAGGAGTCAAGCCATGCCATCGCCGGCGCGGAGCTGCTCTGGGGCAGGCCCCACTCCCGAAGCCATGCGTACATCTGCCCGATCTGGTGCTGCTGGGTGAGCGCGATGTCGTAGGCGACGGCCCGCAGGTCCTCGTCGGTGCTGCGGTCGCGGATCAGCAGGGACATCTCGACGGCCTGCGCGTGGTGTACCTGCATATCGCGGGCGAACCCGGCGTCCGCGCTGGCCCCGTTCGGGTGGTCCTGTCCGGCAGAGATGCGCCCCGCGGTGAAGACCAAGCCCAGCAGCGCCAGCACCGCGACTCCGGCCAGGATGAGCAGCAGCCGTTTTTGCCAGGAGAGCAGGGAGTTCGTCATGGGTTTCCTCGGTGGAAGGTGGGGTTCAGCCTTCCACCGTAGGCCATCAGGCTGGAAGTTCCCTTGATGCCCCTGCTCCAGGAGTGCACGTGGTTTGGGATTGCAAGTGGTTCGGGAGTGCAGGCAGGAGTGCAGCCTGCACGGAGTGGCCGGCGGTGCCGGGCCTCCGGCACCGCGGGCCGTGGGGAGGGCGGGCGTCCTCCTATCCGGCCTGGCCGGGAACCAGCCGCAGGGTGCGCTGGGCGAGTTCGTCGATGGTGATGTGGTCGTAGCCGCGCACATCGCTGCGTACGTGCTCGTGCGTGGTGCCCACGAGGTCGGCGGGAACCGCGTTCGCCCCGTGCAGGGCACCGTAGGCGCTGCCCACCGTGGCCGCCGTTGAGTCGGTGTCACGCCCGCCGGAGATCGCGATGGCGACGGCGCCGGCGAAGTCCCTGCCCCACAGCAGGCCGATCGAGATCAGGGCGGCGTTGTGGATGGTGTGGACCCAGCTGTAGTGGCCGAGCGTCTCGTCCACCCAGTTCAGGGCCTCCTCGGAGGACGCACCGCCGTCGAAGAGCTCGAGGACCCCGCGGAGGGCCTCGGCCAGCCGGGAGCGGTCGGGGACAACACGCAGTGCGGTGCCCAGGGCGTCCCGCGCCGAGTCGGTGGTGAATGCGGCCGCCAGGAGGGCTGCGGCCCACATCTCTCCGTAGGCGCCGTTGGCGGTGTGGCTCAGGCGGGCGTCGACCAGGGCCAGGCGCGCGGCCTCCGCCGGGTCCCCGGGGTTCACGTAGCCAAAGATGTCCCCGCGGATGAGTGCGCCGATCCACTCCCGGTAGGGGTTGGCCTCGGTGGCGGTCGCCGGCGCCTGCAGGCCAGCGATCAGGTTGCGGTAGGCGGCGCGTTCGGCCGTGTAGATCTGGGTGAACGGGAGCCGGCCCAGCCACTCCGCGGCGATGTGTTCGGTGGTGAGGCCGCGCCCGTACGTTTCGAGCAGGTTCAGCCCAAGGATGGTCCAGTCGATGTCGTCGTCGCGCGGCACCTCGGTGAAGGTCCCCTCGGAGGCCGTCGGGGCCGACGGGTGGAGCCGGTCCACCCCCGCCGGCAGTGGGTCGAGCAGCCGGACGAAACCGGTCTGGGGCCACTGGCCGGCGGCCCGCAGATAGGTCTCGACCTCGCCCCGGGTCAACCCTTCGATCGGCTTACCCATGGTATTGCCCACCGCCCGGCCCAGCCAGGCACCCCGGACCCTGCCGGGGAGTTCGGATGGCTCGTACGCCGTCTTCTCCACCCGGCCGGCCAGTTCGAGCAGGACGGCCTCGTCCCCGGGCTCCTCGTAGGCCCAGTCCGGGTCGCGCTGCAGTCCGGCGAGGGTCTGCCCGATGGCGGCCAGGCGGAGCAGGTCGGAGGCCTCCGCCGCTTCCCGGGCCTGCTGTTCGAGGTCGCCGACGGCGTAGCCGGAGTGCGCCAGCTGTTCGGCCTCGTCGGGAATGATGTCGCGGGGATCGAGTACGTCGTGCATGGTTTTCCTCGTTGCTGGTCAGGAGTGGGGAGATTTGGTGGGGAGTTTGGGAGCGGGGCCCGGGATGGAGCCCCAGGGGATCCTGGGGGACGGCCCGGGCCGTCCTCCGAGCGTGTTACTGCTGAAAGGCGGCGTCAAGATCGGCGGCGACGTCCTCAGCGCTCTTCTGGTTGGTCAGCATGGCCTGCACGCCCTTCCACATGGCGTCGTTGAAGACGTCGGTGGACAGCACGTCGACGTTGGAGCCGAACTCGCCGGTTCCGTCCGAGATCTTCGAGGCGTCCTCGATGACCTGCGCGAACAGGGGGTCCGCGTCGATGCCCTCGGTGTCCACCGGGAACGGCGGGATGGTGTTGAAGTTCTCAACGGTCCACCGACCGTGCTCCGGGCTGACCAGGTAGTCGAGGAACTTCTCGGCCGCCTCGGTGTTCTTCGAGGACGCGGAGATGTACGGGCCGGAGCCGAGGCCGCCGCTGAAGATCCCAGGGCCGTCCTCGGCCGGGAAGGGGATGAAGCCGACCTCGAAGTCGGTGTTCTTGGCGATCTCGTCGGTGGCCCAGCTGCCGGTGGGCAGGATGGCGGCCTCACCGGAGTAGAACAGGGCGTTGGCGCCGTCGTAGGTTAGGGACGTGGGGTAGTCGGGCAGGTACCCGGCCGCGTTGAAGGACTTCCACGTGTCCAGGGCCGCTACTACCTCCGGGGAGGTCCAGGGCATCTCACCGTTGAGCAGCTTGTCCACTCCGTCGGCACCGACCCGGCTGGACAGGGCCATGCTCAGCAGGTGACCGCCCTGCCATCCTTCCTTGTCGCTGGCCGCGATCGGGGTCAGCCCCTCCTTGGCGATGGCGGCTGCAGCGGCCTCGAGTTCGCCGAGGTTCGTCGGTTCGCTGATGCCGAGGTCCTCGAAGACCTGCTTGTTGTAGAACAGGCCGATGGTCTCGATGTCCCCGGGCACCCCGTAGACCTTGCCGTCGAAGGTCACGCCCTCCTTGGCGAACTCGTAGACGGGCCAGTCGTGCTCCTCGTAGGCGTCCGTTAGGTCGTGGAGCAGCCCGGCGTCGGCGAGCGCGCCGGCGTAGCCGGGGCCGGATCCCCAGCTGAAGATGTCGGGGCCCTCGCCGGAGCGCAGCTGGGTCTGGAGCACGGTGCGCATGTTGTCGGTGGGCAGGACCTCGAGTTCGACGTCGATGTCGGGGTTCTGCTTTTCGAAGACGGCGATGTCCTCGTTGATCAGGTCGACGGCGGCCGGGTCCTCGGGCTGCTCGATGAGATAACGGATCTGCTCACCATTCCCGCTGTCGTTCTCTGCGGCCGACGAGGTGCCGGTGCATCCCGTGACGGCGAAGGCGAACGCGGCGGTGACCGCGGGGATCCGGAGAGCTGCAAGGCGTTTCATAGGGTGCTTTCTGGTCGAATCGGTGGGGTGCGTACGGGTGTGCCTGGGGTGCTGCCCGGTCAGGCCGGGGGGTCCTGGAACCAGCCGCGGGTCGGGTTGGTGACCGCGGGCGGTGTCCGCCCGGCGGAGGGCTGCGCCGCCCAACGGACGCCGTTGGCCAGGACCGTCCGGATCTGGGGATGGTGGTAGACGGGATACGCCTGGTCTCCGGGGCTGAAATAAAAGATGCGTCCGCGCCCCCGGGTGAAGGTCACTCCCGAGCGGAAGACCTCGCCGCCGCTGAAGGAGCTGATGAACACCAGGTCATCCGGGGTGGGGATGTCGAAGAACTCCCCGTAGGTTTCCTGTTTCTCGATCACCAGCGGACCCTCGATCCCCGCCGTGATGGGGTGGGTGGGGTTCACATTCCAGACGAGTTCCCGCTCCGCCCCGTTGCGCCACAGCAGGGAGCAGGTGGTGCCCATCAGGCGGGTGAAGATCTTGGAGAAGTGGCCCGAATGCAGCACGAGCAGGCCCATCCCGCCCAGGACGTGCCGCTGGACCCGGTCAACCACGTCGTCGGACACCTGGTCGTGGGCGATGTGGCCCCACCACAGGAGGACGTCGGTCTCCGCGAGGACCTCTTCGCTGAGCCCGTGGTCGGGATCGGCCAGGACGGCCGTCCGGATCACCGGGTCCCCGTCGAGGAGGAGCCGGAGGCCTTCGGCGATGGCGCCGTGGATGCCGTCCGGGTAGATGGCGGCGACCTCCGGTTCGGTTCTCTCGTGGATGCCCTCGTTCCAGACGGTGATCCGCAGGGGCGGGATGGTGTTGTGCTGCATGAGAATCCGTTCGTCGCGGCTTTCGCCTAGTTCTTCAGCAGGCCTAGTTCGCCAGCAGGGCCGGGCTCTTCAGCAGGGCCGAGACCTTCGGGAGGACGTCGCGGACCGGGCCGCTGAGGCGGCACTCCATGGCGAGCCACCCGTCGTAGCCGATCTCCTCCAGCGCGGCGAGCGTCGCGGGCCAGTCGTAGTGGCCGGCGCCCGGCTCAAGCCGGTTGCTGTCGCCGAGCTGGATGTGGCGGATATGCTTCCCGGCGGCCCGGATGGAGGCGGGGATGTCCGCCTCCTCGATGGACATGTGGAAGGTGTCGGCGATGACGGCGACGCCCGGGGAGGCCACCTCCTCGACGATGGAGACGGCGTCGGCGAGGGTGTTGACCATGAAGTCCTCGTACCGGTTCAGGGGTTCGAGCAGGACCAGGGCGCCTTCGGCCTCGGCGTGGGCGCCGAGCTCCGCCAGGGCCTCGACGAGGACTGCACGCGATTCCTCGTCGCTGCGGGGCGGCTCGAACGGGGGAAGCCGGCGGCTGAACAGGGCGTAGGCGTTGGGCGTGACGGCGCCGAACCCTCCGGCCTCGGCGATGCCTGAGAGCAGGTGCTTCATCTGTTCGCGTGCGTCCTTGGCCCGGGCGGGATCGAAGTCACCGATGAAGTGGTCCATGTTGACGCAGACGCTGGGCAGGACGACCCCGGCGGCCCGGGCCTCACGGAGTTCCGCGGAGCGTCCGGCGAAGATCCCGTCGCCCTTGCCCAGCAGCTCGATGCCGTCGAAGCCGCGTTCCTGAGCGAACTCGAACTTGTCCATGAGGTTCCTGCCCTCGAGGAAGTGTTCCTGGATTGCCAACCGGAAAGTCACTGGTTCTCCTCAAAGCTGAGGACGACCTGGAGGGCGTCCTGAGGGTTTTCGTCGAGCATGCTGAAGGCGGCTGCGGCGTCGGCCAGCGGGACGGTGTGGGAGATCAGGTCCACGAGGTTCAGCTTCCCGGCGACGGCCAGGTCGATGGCGGTGGTGTTGAGCCGGTAGGTGTCCCACCGGTGCTGCAGGGCCGGGGACACGCCGGAGATCTGCGAGGAGATGACCTGGATGCGGTTGTGGTGGAACTCCTCGCCGAGGCGCAGGCCCATGCCGTCGCCCTGCAGGAAGCCCGCGGCGCAGACGCGGGAGCTGTAGGCCACCGAGCGGATGGCCTCGTGGAGGGCCCGGTAGTTGCCGGTCACCTCGAGGGCGGCGTCGGCGCCGCGGCCTCCGGTGAGCTCGCGGATGCGCTCGGCGACGTTCCCGTCGGCCGGGTCGAGGACGATGTCCGCGCCGAGTTCCTCGGCGAGCTTTCGCCGGCCGGCGATGCCGTCGACGGCGATCACGCGGGCGCCGTTGAGCCGGGCCAGCTGCGCGACGATCTGGCCGGGAACTCCAAGGCCGAAGACGGCGACCGTCTCGCCGACGTGGATGTCGGCGTCGAGGACGACGTTCAGGGCGATGGCGCCGATCTGGGAGAAGATGCCGATGCGGGGGTCCGCGGAGGGGTCGAGGATGCGCGCGGCGGCGTACTCCTCGGTCTTCACGGTGGAGGACCGGTGGCCCCAGGTGCCCCAGATGCGGTCGCCGAGGGCGACGGTGGTCACGTCGGAGCCGATCTCGACGACCTCGCCGACCTCCTCGTAGCCCCAGCCGTGAACCGGGTAGGAGAGGGTGGATTCGCCGTCGACGAACAGCCGCCGCTCGGGGCTCCACTGCTTCTGCAGGTAGGGGTTGCTGCCGCGGTAGGCGGTGAGCTCGGTGCCGGCGGAGATGCCGGAGTAGAGGGTCCGGATGCGGACCTCGTTGCCGGCGAGTGCTGCTTCGGACTCGTCGGTGATTTCCGCGACGCGGGGGGAGGTGAAACTGACAACGGATGCCATGGGGGCGGTGTCCTTCGTGTGTTGGTGATTCTCGATCTGGTGGGGAAGATGTGTCCTGGTCAGCCCTTGACGGCGCCGGAGATGAAGCCCTCGGCCACCTGGCGCTGCATGAGCAGGAACAGGACGACGACGGGGATGATCGTGATGAGGGTTCCGGCGGCCAGCGGACCGATGTCCAGGGAGCGTCCGCCGGTGAACTGGTACAGCCCGGTGGTGAGGGGCCGGAACTCCCCGCCCGGCAGGTATAGCAGGGGCACCAGGAAGTTGTTCCAGTTCTGGATGAAGGTGAACACGCCCAGCGCGCCGGCACCGGAGGAGACCAGGGGGAGCATGACCTTGATGAAGATCTGCCACTCCGAGGCCCCGTCCACCCGGGCCGCCTGCTCCAGTTCCAGGGGGAGGTCCGAGAAGAACGCCCGCATGAAGAAGGTTCCGAAGGATACGCCGGTGGAGGTCAGCACCAGGATCGCGCCGGGGAGGGTGTCGAGGAGGCCGAGCCCGCGGAGCTGGAAGTACAGCGGGATCATATAGGCGAAGAACGGAACGAGCAGGCCAAGGACCACGAGGTAGAAGGCCGCGGTGCGCCCCCGGAACGGAACGCGGGCGAAGGTGTAGCCGGCCATGGTGGAGAGCAGGACGACGAGCAGGGTGCTGGGCACGCTCAGCAGGATGCTGTTGAGCAGGTAGCTGCCGAAGTCGCCCACGACCCAGGCGTTCTGGAGGTTCTCCAGGGAGAACGAGGTGAACAGCCCGAAGGGATTGGTGCGCACGTCCTCCTCGGACTTCAGCGCCGTGGAAATCACCAGAATTACAGGGAAGAGGGAGACCGCGGAGAGCACGATCAGCAGGAGGTGTTTCCCGGTCAGGGCCGTGCGGCGGCGGGCCGACATGGTGTTGTCCTGCCGGGCATCCCGTGCCTGGCGTCGGGGGGTGGGATCCGTTTCGGGGGTGGTCGGTGCCGTTGTGGTGGTCATGCGCCTGTTCCTTGGAGAGAGAGCCGCCGCTGCAGCCGGTTGAGCGCCACGGCGAAGGGTACCGAGAGCGCGGTGATCAGCAGGGCCAGGGTGGTGCCGTAGCTGATCTGGCTGAGCTGGAAGGCGTTGGTGTAGGCGTAGGTGCCAATGACGTTGGTGGCATTGGCGGGGCCGCCGCCGGTCATGATGAAGATGATGTCGAAGACGCTGAACCCGCCCACGAGGGTGACGGTGGTGACCATGAGGAAGACGGGCATGATCTGGGGCAGGATGATGTACACCAGCTGCTGCACGGCGTTGACGCCGTCGAGCCGGGAAGCGTCCATGAGCGCTCCGTCGACGTTGCGCAGTGCGGACAGGAAGATGATCAGCACGAAGCCGGTCGTGGCCCAGATCGCGGTGACCAGGACCGCGTAGAGCGCCGTGTTCGGGTTGCCCAGCCAGCCGGTGGCGAGCTGGTCCAGACCCACCACCTGCAGGGCCTTGTTGACCCAGCCGCTGACCGGGTCATAGATCCAGCCCCACACAATGCCGATGGCCACCTGGGGAAGGACGTACGGGAGGAAGAACGCGAGCCGGTAGAAGATGCCGGCGTTGCGGACCTTCCAGAGCAGCAGCGCCTGCGCGAGTCCGATCAGCAGGGGTGCGGCGGTGCCGATGACGATCCAGATGGCGTTGTTGCCCAGGGCGTGCCACACCTCGGGGTCCGTGAGCAGCCGGGTGTAGTTCTGCAGGCCCACGAAGGCAGGCGTCGGGTCGATTCCGTCGAAGTCGACGAAGGAATAGTAGATCGCGTTCCCGAGCGGGAAGAGGAAAAACACGATCACCAGCAGCATCAGCGGGCTGATGAGCGCGATGCCCAGGCGGGTCTGGGCCCGCCGGGTGACCTTGGGGGTCGTCAGAGAAATAGGTGTGCTCATGTCACTTGTCCTCGGCAGCTTGCTTGCTTGCGGTCTGGAGGTCCTGGGCGACGGCCTCGGCGGTCTTCTGGCCCGTGAGGATGCCCTGGAAGCCGTCCCACATGGTCTTGTTGAAGGTGTCGGTGGTCAGGACGTCGATGTTGTAGCCGAACTCGCCCGTGCCTTCGGCGATCTTCGCCGTGTCCTCGATGACCTGGGCGAACAGCGGGGAGACTTCGAGTCCTTCGGTGTCCACCGGGAAGGCCGGGATGGTGCCGATTTTTTCGACCTGCCAGCGCCCGTGCTCTTCGGACTGGAGGTAGTCCAGGAGCTCGACGGCTCCTTCGGGGTTCTCCGTGTCGGCCGAGATGAAGCTTCCGCCGCCGAGGCCGCCGGTGAAGATACCGGAGCCGTCCTCGGCAGGGAAGGGCAGGAACCCGACCTCGAAGTCCACCGTCTCCTGCAGTGAGGAGATGAGCCAGCTTCCGGTGGGGTTCATGGCGGCGTCGCCCTTGTAGAACAGGGCGTTGCCGTTGTCGTAGGTCAGGGCGTTGGGAGAATCGGGCAGGTGTCCATCCTTGGCGAAGCCGCTCCAGGTCTCCAGGGCGGCAACCACCTCGGGCGAGGTCCACGGCATGCTGCCGTCGAGCAGCTTCTCCATCCCGTCCGGACCGACGCGGCTGGACAGGGCCATGCTGAACAGGTGGCCGCCCTGCCAGCCTTCTTTGTCGTTGACGGCGAAGGGGGTCACGCCCGCCGCGGTGAAGGTTTCCGCCGCCCGCTGGAGGTCGGAGAGGTCCTTCGGCTCCTGCACACCGTGCTTCTTGAACAGGTCCTTGTTGTAGAAGATGCCGACCTCCTCCAGCTGGGTCGGCACGCCGGAGATCTTCCCGTCGAAGGTGACCCGCTCACGGGCGAAGTCGTAGATTCTCCAGTCGTTTTCCTTGTACGCGTCGGTGAGGTCGTACAGGAGGCCCGCTTCGGCGAGGGTGCCGGCGAAGCCGGGGCCCGTGTCGTAGTTGAAGACGTCCGGGCCTTCGCCGGAGCGCAGCTGGGTCTGCAGGACGGTGCGGAGGTTCTCCAGCGGCAGGACGTCGAGGGTGACCTCGATTCCTGATTCCTTCTCGAACTCCTCCAGATCGGACCGGATCGCATCAAGTTCCGAGGGGCGTTCGGGCTGGCTGATGAGGTAGCGCAGGCCGTCGGATCCCTTCCCCGCGGCATCCGGCGCGGCTCCGGTGCATCCCGTCACTGCCAGGGCCAGGATTGCTGCGGCGGCTGCCGCCGCCCGGGTCGAAGCTGGTTTCTTCATCGTTGACTTCCTTGTCGTGGTGTTGTGCATGGAGGAACGCTGAGGGAGCTGCGGACGGCTAGCTTTCCGGCAGGGAAGCCCCGGCCGTCGACGCGGTGAGCAGCGCCGGGGAGAAGTCCCCGACCCGCACCCAGGTTCCGCGCTCGGCGGAGGCAAGGACCGCCTCGGTGATCGCCACCGTCCGGAGTCCGTCCTCGAAGGTCGGCATCCGGTCCACGGCAGCGCCGCCGGAGACACTGGCATAGACATCGGCGACGAAGGCCCGGAAGGCGTCGTGGTAGCCCTGGGGATGCCCGGCGGGAAGCGTCGACAGTTGGGCCGCCTCCGGGGAGAGCGTGTTCGGGTCGCGGGTGAGAACCTGGTTCCCTTCGCGTCCACCCACCCACAGGGTCTCGGGCTGTTCCTGGTCGAATCCAACGCTCACGTTGGCCGTACTGATCTCGAACCACAGCCTGTTCTTGCGCCCCGGCGACACTTGGCTGATCACGACCGAGCCGACGGCGCCCCGATCGGTGCGGAAGGCGACGCTTGCGATGTCTTCGGTGGATACCGTTCCGGCCGCACCGGGCCGGTCCGCGTAGGCAGTCTTGGTGAGTGCGGAGACCTCCTGGATGCGGTGGCCGCTGACCCACTCGACGAGGTCGCACCAGTGGGACCCGATGTCGGCGAAGGCCCGCGATGCGCCGCCCTTCCCGGCATCCACGCGCCAGTTGGTGTCCTCCGGGTTGGAGAGCCAGTCCTGGAGGTAGGAGCCGTGGATGAGGTGGATGCTGCCCGCCGAACCGGCCTGGACCCGCGCCCGGGCCTCGGCGACGAGCGGGTGGTAGCGGTAGATGAACGGAACGGCCGCGGTCAGCCCCGATGTGCGGGCGCTGCCGGTCAGGGCGCGGGCCCCGGCGAGGTCCAGGGCGAGGGGCTTCTCGCAGACAACGTGCTTGCCGGCCTCGAGGGCCCGCGCGGCGAGCGGCTCATGGAGGTGGTTGGGCACGCAGAGGTGCACAACATCGACATCAGGGTGGGTGATCAGGTTCTCCACTCCGAGGGCGGCGCTGCCCCCGGCCCATTCCCGCACGGCCCGCTCGGCCGAGGTGCGTGAGGATCCCGCGACGGCAACGACGCGTGCACCGACCCGGCGCGCGGCGTCTGCGTGGATCCGGCCCATCATGCCCGTTCCCACAATGCCAATACCCAGCTGTGTCACATGGCTCCCAAAGTTGAATGGATGACCGAAGTATCACTGGGATCACCAGCAACATTCTGAGCATATGTTCTGTTTGATATGTAGACAAATGGTGGAAGTTATCCAAATCTTGGCTAAACAATGGGAGGATACTTGCATGACCTCCCCTTCCGGACGATCCCGCCCCGAGGCCCTCCCGTCGGTGCACGCCGACCTCAGCGCCCTCCTGCACGCCATCGCCCGGCGGCCCCGGTGCACCCGGGCCTACCTGACCCGGCTCACGGGCCTGTCCCGGGGAACGGTGGCGACCCGGATCGAGGAGCTGATTGCCACGGGCCTCGTGGTCGAGGAGGCGGGCGCCTCCAAGGGCGGCAGGCCCCCGGGGGAACTGAGGCTCAACGGGGCGGCCGGGGTGATCCTGGGGGCGGATCTGGGATCCTCGCACTGCCGGGTCTCGGCGAGCGACCTCGCAGGTGTCCCCCTCGCATCCGCTTCCTACGACCTGCGGATCGCCGACGGCCCCGCCGCGGTCCTCGGGGGCCTTGATGAGGCATTCCAGGGGCTGCTGTCCTCCGCCGGAAAGCGTCCCTCGGACGTCCGCGCCATCGGGATCGGCGTCCCGGGCCCGGTCGAGCACAGCACCGGCACCGTGGTGCGCCCGCCGATCATGCCGGGCTGGGACGGATTCGCCATCCCTGAGTTCTTCGCGGACCGGTACGCCGTCCCGACGCTTGTGGACAACGACGCCAACCTCGCGGCGCTGGGTGAGTACTGGGCGCGCAAGGAGGACTCCGAACACATCCTGTACGTCAAAATCAGCACCGGCATCGGCTGCGGCATCGTCAGCGGAGGCGCCCTGCACCGGGGCGCCCAGGGCGCGGCCGGGGACATCGGCCACATCCGGGTGCCCGGCGGAGAGGACCTGCTGTGCTCGTGCGGGAACATGGGCTGCCTCGAGGCCGTCGCGGGAGGAGACGCCCTGGCGCGCCGGCTGCGCGACCAGGGGGTGGCGGAGGCGCGGACCAGCCGGGACGTGACCCGGCTGGCCGCCGAAGGCAACCCCTTCGCGCGGCGGGCCGTGCGCGAGGCCTCCGAAAGCATCGGAAGGGTGCTCGCGACTCTCGTGAGTTTCTACAACCCGAACGCGATCGTGGTCGGCGGGCCGTTCGCTGAGCTGAACGAGGAACTCCTGGCCGGGATCCGCTCGGCCATCTACCACCGCGCGCTGCCCCTGGCCACCCGGTCGCTGCGCGTTGAGTCGAGTTCCCGTGCCGAGACGGTGGGCGTCCGGGGCGCCGAGGTACTGGCGCTACAGCAGGCGCTGTCCCCGGCGGGCCTGCAGCAGCTGCTGGCGGCGCGCGTCGGCTCCTGAACGGCGCCGGGTGAAGGCCCCGCAGCCCGCGCCCCGCGGATCGGCCGGCCGACACCTGCGCACGCTTTCCCTCCGATACCCCCTCGGGGTATGATTGAGCGGAGGAGGCACCCATGACCCAGGAAATCACCACAGCATCAACCGCTGCGCCGGCCGGCGCACCGACCACGCACGGCTACAGCGGCGAGAAGGACGCGTACCTCAAGCGTCTGAAGCGCATCGAGGGACAGGTCCGCGGCATCGCCCGCATGGTCGACGAGGAAAAGTACTGCATCGATATCCTCACCCAGGTGGCGGCGATCAACAAGGCCCTCCACGCGGTCAGTCTGGGCCTGCTCGAGGACCATATCGCCCACTGCGTCGTGGACGCGGCCCAGGAATCCCAGGCCACGGGAAACCCCGATCTCGTCCAGGACAAGGTCCAGGAGGCTGCTGCGGCCATCGGCCGCCTGCTGCGCTGAGTCCCACCCATCACCCGCTAAGGAGCACACACCATGACAACCACCACCGTCAGCATCTCCGGAATGACCTGCGGCCACTGCGTCGATGCGGTCACCAGCGAACTTCAGTCCCTCGAGGGCGTTCAGGGCGTTGAGATCGACCTGAACAAGAAGGGCATCTCCACGGCCACCGTCACCTCCGCGGGCCCGCTGGCTCCGGCCTCCATCGGCGAAGCCGTCGCCGAGGCCGGCTACCTCGTGGTCTCCAACGACGCATGACAACCCGCGCCGACAGGCCCGCGCCGGCCGCGGAAACCCGGCTGGTCGAACTGGCCATCCAGGGAATGACCTGCGCCTCCTGCGTCAGCCGTGTCGAGCGCAAACTGGGCAAACTCGAGGGCGTCGAGGCCAGCGTCAACCTTCCACTTGAGTCGGCCGTGGTGCGGGTTCCGGCCGGCGTGCCGGACCAGGTGCTGCTCGACACGGTCAAGGCCACCGGCTACTCGGCCCGCCTCAAGGACCCCGAGGAGCCGGGGGTCCAGGATGGCGACGACGGAGCTCCCACGGCCGCCCGGCTGCGCCCCCGCCTGCTCACCGCCGCCGTCCTGACAGTGCCCGTCCTGCTGGTCTCGATGGTTCCCGCTCTGCAGTTCCCGGGGTGGGGCTGGCTCGTCTTTGCCCTGTCGGCGCCGGTGGCCACCTGGGCCGCCTGGCCCTTCCACCGCGCCGCCCTCGTCAACGCCCGCCACGGCGCCTCCACCATGGACACCCTGGTGTCCATCGGGGTGGCCGCAGCCTTCGGTTTCTCGGCGTGGCAGCTCCTCTCGGTGCCGGACCTGACCGCCCACCCCGGCATGGACATGGGGGCGCACGCCCTCTACTTCGAGGTGGCCGCGGTTATTGTGACCTTCCTCCTGCTCGGCCGCTACCTCGAGGCCAACGCCAAGCAGCGGGCCGGAAGCGCGCTGACGTCGCTGCTGAACCTCGGAGCGAAGGACGCCCGCGTGCTGCGCACCGTCGACGGCGAACGGGTCGAACTCGGCATTCCGGCCTCCCAGCTCATCCCGGGGGACGAGATCGTGGTGCGCCCCGGGGAGAAGATCCCCACCGACGGCGTGGTGGCGCACGGGCACAGCGCCGTCGACACCTCCCTGCTGACCGGTGAGTCGATCCCGGTGGAGGTCGGGCCCGGTGACCGCGTCACCGGCGCCACCATGAACACCTCGGGCCGCCTCGTCGTTCAGGCCACCCGGGTCGGCAGCGAGACGACGCTGGCGCAGATGGGCCGGCTGGTCAGCCAGGCCCAGAGCGGCAAGGCCCGGATTGCGCGCCTTGCCGACCGCATCAGCGCCGTCTTCGTGCCGGTCGTCCTCGGCATCGCCGTCGTCACCTTCGCCGCCTGGATGCTCCTTACCGGGGACCTCCAGGGCGCCTTCACCGCGGCGGTCGCCGTACTGGTCATCGCCTGCCCCTGCGCGCTCGGCCTCGCCACGCCGACGGCCCTGCTGACCGGGTCCGGGCGGGGCGCGCAGCTCGGCATCCTGATCCGCGGCCCCCAGGTGCTCGAGGACACCCGCACCATCGACACCATCGTGCTGGACAAGACGGGCACCGTCACCAGCGGCCGGCTCTCCGTCAGCGGCGTCGAAGTCCTCGGCCGCTACGGATCCGACGAACTGCTGCGCCTCGCCGGAGCGGTCGAAGCCGCCAGTGAACACCCCATCGGCGCGGCCATCGCCGCCCGGACTCCGGCCCTGCCCGCCGTCACCGCCTTCACCAGCGCCCCCGGCGGCGGCGTCCGCGGCACCGTCGAGGGGCTGAACGTGGTCGTGGGCCGGACCGGCTGGCTTCAGGAGCACGGCATTCTCCCCGGAGCGGCCGAGGCCGAGGTGTTCGGGGCGGCCGAGGGCGCGGGCGCCACGGCCGTCTGGGTCGCCGTGGACGGCGCCGTGGCGGGGGTGATCTCCCTGACCGACACCGTGAAGGACGGGTCGGCACGGGCTGTCCGGCAGCTGAAGGAACTGGGCCTGCGGCCGATCCTGCTCACCGGGGACAATGCGGCCGCCGCGGCCCGCGTGGCCGCAGAGGTCGGCATCCCCCCGGCCGACGTGCGTGCCGGTGTGCTGCCGGAAGGCAAGGTGGCGGTGGTCCGTGCGCTCCAGCAGGAGGGTGCGACAGTCGCCATGGCCGGAGACGGCGTGAACGACGCCCCGGCGCTCGCCCAGGCCGACCTCGGGATCGCGATGGGCTCGGGCACCGACGTGGCCATCGAGGCCGCGGACATCACCGTGATGGGAAGCAGCCTCGAACAGGTGGCCCAGGCCGTTCGGCTGTCCCGCCGCACCCTGGCCACCATCAAGACGAACCTGTTCTGGGCCTTCTTCTATAACGTGATCGGAATACCTGTTGCCGCGCTGGGCCTGCTGAACCCCATCCTGGCCGGCGCCGCCATGGCGGCAAGTTCGGTGCTGGTGGTGGCCAACTCCCTGCGCCTGCGCCGCTTCGGCCGCTGAACCGCTGACCGCAGGCACCCCGGCCGGCCGCCGGGGTGCGCGGCCGGCTCCTGGTATTCACTGGAGCTTCCCCCACCAGCCACCTTCCGGACCCGGCCTATCACCGTAGGAGTGCGACGGTGATCCGGTGAGGATCGTGGTCGTCGCCGAAACATTCCTGCCCGCCGTCAATGGGGTCACCCACTCCGTACAGAAGATGCTCGAGCATTTCGCCCTGCGCGGAGACGAGGTCCTGGTCATCGCGCCCTCCGCCGGCGGCCCTCCGGGGCCGTTGCCGGGAGCCGCCGCCCGGGTCGTACTGCTTCCGTCGGTTCCCCTGGCCCGGTACGCCAGCGTCCGCATCGCGGTCGGCGGCGTCGCTCGAATCCGCCGGATCCTCGCCGAATTCGCTCCGGACGTGGTCCACCTCGCGTCCCCCTTCGAACTGGGCTGGCGGGCCGCCCGCGCCGCCGAGCAGCTGGGACTGCCGGTCATCGCGGTCTACCAGACCGATATTCCCGGCTACGCGGCCAGGTACGGCGTGCCGTTCCTTGAGAACTGGGCCTGGCAGCGGGTCGAGAACATCCACGGCGGTGCCGCACGCACCCTCGCACCGTCGGGCCCGGCCGTTGCCCAGCTGCACGACCGGGGCATTCCGAGGGTCCGCCTGTGGCGGCGCGGCGTCGACACGCACCGGTTCCACCCCTCTCGACGCAGCACCACACTGCGGGCCGGCATCGCTCCGGACGGGGCCCGGCTCATCGGTTATGTGGGACGGCTCGCCGCCGAGAAACAGGTGGAGGACCTGCGGGCCCTGGCCGGTATCGACAACACCCGCCTCGTCATCATCGGCGACGGGCCCCAGCGGCCGGCCCTTGAGGCAATGCTTCCCGACGCCGCGTTTTTGGGGTTCCTGGGCGGGAATGCGCTGGCCGCGGCGATGGCCAGTCTCGACCTCTTCGTCCACCCGGGTGAGCTTGAGACGTTCTGCCAGACCATCCAGGAAGCGATGGCCTCGGGCGTCCCGGTCGTCGCCACCGCCCGGGGCGGTCCGCTGGACCTGGTCGACAATTCCCGGACGGGCTGGCTCTACGAACCGGGCAACCTTGACGAATTCCGGCGCTACGTGGAGGACCTGGTCGGAGACGACGCGAAACGCGCGGCCTTTTCCGCCGCTGCCTTCGCAGGCGTCCAGGGGCGCACCTGGCCGGTCGTGTGCGAGCTCCTGGTCCAGCACTACGAAGAAGCCATCAACGATCATGCCCTCCTTCACCTCTGAGCTTGGGGAAACACCATGAAGATCTCCGTCATCGGATGCGGCTACCTGGGTGCCGTCCACGCCGCCGCACTGTCCTCGCTGGGTCACACCGTCACCGGCATCGACACCGACCCGGCCCGGGCCGCGCAGCTGGCGGCCGGTTCGGTGCCCTTCCACGAGCCCGGGCTTGAGCCGCTGCTTCAGGCAGGACTCCGGGGCGGTACGCTGCACTTCACCACGGACCCCGCCGCCGCGGCCGCCGCCGACGTCCACTTTCTCTGCGTCGGCACCCCGCAGGAGAAGACAACCCGGCGCGCCGATCTGGGCTACGTCACCTCGGCGGTCGAGGACCTCGCTGCCCACCTGAGCCCCGGGTCGACCGTGGTGGGCAAGTCGACAGTCCCCGCCGGGACCGGCGCCATCCTCACCCGCCTCCTCGCCGGAACCGGGGCGGACCTGGGCTGGAACCCCGAGTTCCTCCGCCAGGGCACCGCGGTCGCCGACTCCCTGCAGCCGGACCGGCTGGTCTACGGCGTGCCCGACGGCGCGGCGGGAGCGCGGGTGGCCCGCGTCCTGGACGAGGTCTACGCTCCCCTGCTCCACGACGGTGTGCCCCGTATCATCACCGGCCTCTCGACGGCCGAACTCACCAAGTCGGCGGCCAACGCGTTCCTGGCCCTGAAGATCTCCTACCTGAACGGCATCGCCGAGCTGTGCGAGAACGCGGGCGGCGACGTCGTCCACCTGGCCCGGGCCCTCGGCCTCGATGCCCGGATCGGTCCGAAATACCTGCAGGCCGGCGCCGGCTTCGGCGGCGGATGCCTCCCGAAGGACATCCGCTCACTGCAGGCCCAGGCCGAGGATGCCGGTGCGGGCTCCCTCGGGCGGCTGCTGGCCCTGGTCGACACACTGAACACCGAAACCCGGCACCGGATCCACGAGACGGCCCGCCGGATGTGCGGAGGGCAGCTGGCCGGGCGCCGCGTCACGGTGCTGGGGGCCGCCTTCAAGCCCGACACCGATGACATCCGCGACTCCCCTGCCCTCGACATCGCCCTTCGGCTCGCCGGCTCCGGCGCGGTGGTCACGGTCACGGATCCCCGGGCGGCAGGCCAGCCGTGGTTCCGCTACCCGGAGCTTCGCTTCGAGCCGGACACGGCAGCGGCACTGCGCGGTGCCGAACTGACGGTCCTGCTCACCGAATGGGCCGAGTACCTCGCGCTCGACCCGCGCGAGGCCTCGTCCCTGGTGGACCGGTGCGCGGTCCTGGACGGACGCAATGCGCTCGATGCCGCCGCGTGGCGGTCTGCGGGGTGGTTCCACCGGGGTATCGGACGCGGCCGACGTGCTGGACTCTCCACCGTCGACGCGGCCCACTCGGGCGTGGGGTTCTGAGGCCGGGGCCGCTCATGCACCTCCAGCCGCCGGGGCTCCCGGGGCGCTACGTCGCTCTCGGCGATTCATTCACCGAAGGAGTGGGGGATCCGAGCAGGATCCTCCCCAACGGCGTCCGCGGCTGGGCAGACCGGGTGGCCGAGCGGCTCGCGAAGTCCGCGCCCGGATGGGAATACGCAAACCTCGCCATCCGAAGCAAACGCCTGCGCCACATCGCCGCCGAACAGCTCGGCCCAGCCCTGGCCATGGAACCCACCCTGATCACGCTGTACGCCGGAGGGAACGACATCATGGATGCGGGGACCAATATCATCGAACTCCTCTCTTCCTATGAGCGGCTCGTCGCCCCCCTTTCGGCGACGGGGGCCCGGCTCCTGCTCTTCACCGGATACGACGTCGAGGTCTCCCCGGCGCTGCGCCTGCTCCGGAAACGCAACCATGCCTACAACGACGGGGTCCGCGCCATCGCCGACCGGCATGGTGCGGTCCTCGTGGACTTCTGGGCCATGGATGCCTACCGGGACCGGAGGATGTGGGCGGCCGACCGCCTCCACATGTCGAAGGCAGGACACAAATACATGGCCGCGCAGGTCCTGAACCTGCTGGGCGTGCGGCACTCACTCACGCCCAAGGAATGGGACCCGGTACCCCCGCGGACGCTCCGCGAATGGGAGTATGCCCAGCGCCGGTGGGTGCATGACTGGGTCCTCCCACTGGCGCACCGGAAGCTCCGCCGGATCACCCTTGGCGATCACCTCCAGCCCCGCTGGCCCGAGCCGGTGCGGGTGCCGCCGAAGGGCGGCCTCCGCAGGCTGGCCAAGGCCGCGCGGTGACACCGCGCCGGTCGGCCTGCACACCAGAAGAGGTGTGCTGTTCAGGTACCTGTCACGCCGCCGTCCGGCCCTGTTGGCCCCGGCTTGGAACCCTGAAGGTGCCCGCCCCGCAGCGCCGCAGCGGCGGAAAGACCCTGCCCGCCCCGCCAGGAGACCGCTGATGAATTTCGTCCTGACCGCACCGCCCGGCCCGCCGGCCCCCGCAGCGGCGCCGCCGACCGCACCACCCCGGCAGGACCTCCCGCCGCGCATCGACAGCGGGATGTGGCGCGCCGGGCACGTCCAGGGCATCGCGGTCGACACGGCCCAGGGCTTCGTCTACTTCTCCTTCACCACCCTGCTGGTGAAGACCGACCTTTCCGGCACCGTCATCGGTTCAGTCACGGGGTTCACGGGCCACCTGGGCGATGTGGCCCTCAACCCGCACGACGGCCGGGTCTACGCTTCCCTTGAGTACAAGGCTGCGGCGTCGTTCTACGTGGCCATCTTCGAGGTGGACCGGGTGACCCGCCGGGGAATGGACGCGGAATCCGACGGGGTGGTCACCACCGTGTACCTGAAGGAAGTCGCCGACGATTTCACGGCGACCGTCCGGACCGACGACGGACGGCACCTGCCGCACCGGTACGGCTGCAGCGGGATCGACGGCATCTCCTTCGGCCCCGCCCCGGGCGATCCCGGCGGCCCGTGGCACCTCATGGTGGCCTACGGCATCTACTCGGACACCAGTCGAAACGACAACGACCATCAGGTGCTCCTGCAGTACAACCCGGCGGCATTGAGGCCCCACGAGCGGACCCTGCAGCAGGACCATCCCCACCGGAACGGCCCGGACAGACCACAGGACAAATTCTTCGTCCGCACCGGAAACACCCGCTTCGGGGTGCAGAACCTGAAGTACGACCCGCACACCGGGCACTGGTTCCTCGGTGTGTACCAGGGGGCCAAGGACGCCTTTCCCAACTACCGCCTGTTTATGGTCGATGGAACGGTCCCGCCGGTGCGGGCTCCGCTCCGGACGGACGCCGGGCCGGCGCACGGCCGGATGCTGCAACTGCACCCGTCCGGGCTCCACGATCCCGCCTCGGGCATCAGCGGCTGGGATTTCCGCGCCGACGTCGGATTCGAGGCGCTCGGGAACGGCTACTACTACGTCTCGGAGCAGCGCACGGGCCCGGCGGGCAGCGGAAGCCTCCTGCGCCTCCACAGGTGGACGGGGAACGCACCGGCACCCTTCGACCCGGCGCCTCCCGGTCCGTTGGACCGGACGGCCCGACCAGCGCCGGTGCCGGTTCGGCCTTCGGCCCCCATGCCGGCCCGGCCGCCGGTCCGGTCCTCGGTTCAGGTCCGGTCCGCGGTGCCCGTCGACGGCGGGCTCAGGCGCGCGGCAGCGGCTCCACAACATTCGGCTGGTTGAGCGGATCGCGCGCCGCCCTCCCGGCGGCACGCAGTTCATCCACCCGCACACACACCACGCCCGCGACGATCAGGGCGCCGCCGGCCAGCTGGATCAGCCCCGGGAGCTCCCCCAGGATCAGCCAGGCCGCGAGGACGGCGAAGACCACCTCGGTGAGCGCGGCGAAGGACGCCACCTTGGAGCCAAGCCGCTGGGCGGCGATGATGCCCGCGACGTACGCGGCAACCGTGGAGATGAGGACCAGACCGGCCACCGGCACCAGCCAGGATGTCTGCCAGCCCGCCAGCACCACGTCGGTGAACACGAAACGGAACGGCATCAGGCCGGTCAGGCCCAGGACCAGGATGGTGAGTGCCCCGGCCACCATGCCGCCGCCGGCCATGACCAGCGGCGGGAGGGAGTCCTGCACCCGGGCCGACATCAGGAAGAAGACGACGAGGCACACCGCCGCGGCGAGTCCGAAGAGCACCCCGACGGGGTCGAGCCGTTCCTCGGCGCCCAGGTCGAGCACCAGCAGCAGGCCGAGGACGGCGACAACGGAGCCCGCGGCGGTCAGCCGGTGCGGTGCCCGCCGCGAACGGATCCACAGCCAGCCCACCAGCAGCACCGGAGCCAGGTATTCGAGCAGCAGTGACACGCCGACCGACATCCGGGCCACCGCGTTGAAGTAGAAGAGCTGGCACAGGGCGATCGCCGTGACGCCGTAGATGGTCAGGGTCAGGGCGTTGCCGCGCAGTGTCGACCAGCGCCCCCGCAGGGACACGAGCACCGGCACCAGGAGCACCAGGGCCGCACCGCCGATGCGAACACCGACCGCCGCACCCGGGCTCCAGCCGATCTCGAGCAGGGACTTCGCGAATGGTCCGGAGACCCCGAAGGTTGCAGCGGACAGCAGCGCCACCCAGATGCCGGACGGTGGACGCTGTGCCATACGCTTGCCCCTCAGGTGACGATCCGCGGGTTGCCCCCGCCTACCGTGGTGTAATGACCAAAATATGGTTATGGTCGTGACACTAGTGGGCCGGTTTGTCAGGAGTCAAGATGTCTTTCGCCTATGACACGGAAGTTGCGCTGGTGTCCGCTGCGGCGCTGATCAACACCGCCGCGGAGGACCCGGACGGGCTTTCCACGCTCGCCGACCTCGACGCATTCCTTGCCGCCCAGCAGTTCTCCGGATCCCGGACCCACACGCAGGCCGAGCTCGACGACGTGCGCGCGCTCCGCACCGAACTTGAGGCCATCTGGCATTCCCCCGAGGACGAGGCCGTTGAGCGCGTCAACCGCATCCTCCGCGCGGCGCACGCGCTGCCGCAGCTGGTGCGCCACGACCATTGGGACTGGCATCTTCACGCCACGGGGCCGGAGGCGCCCCTCGCGGACCGGATGGCCACCGAGGCAGCGATGGCCCTCGCCGACGTCATCCGCGGGCACGAGCTTGAGCGGCTGCGCACGTGCGCGGCGGAGGACTGCGCGGCCGTCGTCCTTGATCTCAGCCGCAACCGTTCCAAGCGCTTTTGCGACACCGGAAACTGCGCCAACCGGACGCATGTGAAGGCCTACCGCGCCCGCCGGGCGGGGGCCTGAACCGCGGGCAGGACCGAAGGCACCGCCGCCGGAGTCCGGCGACCGACCGGCCGCCCGAAACCGGTTGGCCGGCGAACCATTCCTAGGGAGCGGGCGGCACGGGACTCCCGGTGGTCGACGGCGTCAGGACAGAAGTTGTGCTGCGCCGAAGGAGACGCCGAACTGAACGCACCACAGGTCGACGGCTACATATCGGGAGAGGTCGACGTCAGGCGGGATGTTGTAGAGCTGGTCACCCTGGTTGCCCTTGATCGGGCCCAGATCAACGAAGTCAGCACCGCCTGCGGTGTACCAGCCGTCGCGCCCCTCGACGACGTCCGCGGCGCTGAGCCAGACATGGATGTCGGGACCGGTCGTGGTGTCGAGGCCGGTGATGGCCAGGAGACGGCTGCCGTCAGGTTGCTCGATAACCCTCACGCCGCCCGTCGTGGGGTGCTCGTGGCTGATGAAGGTGCCGGCGCTGAGTTGACGTGGCTGCGCCTCAGCGGTCGCAGTCTCCGGGCTTCGGGGGGCATCCGGGGTGCCGGGCTGCAAGGGTGCAGCGGAAGCCGGCCTGGGCCGCGCTTCGCCCGAGCCGAGGGGCTGGGCGACCTGCGGGATGGTGTCGTTGACCCGCGAGTCGACGAACAGCAGCCAGGGCTTGAAGACTAGACCTGCCGCCGCCACAGCGAGGACGCCAACCAGGACCACCAGCATGGTGAGGCGGCGGCGCGTCATCTCTGGGCCCCGTCCGGCCCAGAGGCGGTGGGCGGGGCAATCAGCAAGGGGACGGCGGCACCGAGGGCCGGGCTCAGCACCCGTGTTGAACACTGACCCCGAGAGCATGAATCCGTCCGCTTGAGCGCAGAGGAAAGTCTCGGGCGGGGACTGGGCAACGGGTGTGCGGGGCTGGCTGCTCTCACAGCGGTCCTATCGGTGGATGGGCCCGCCAGGAGCGACGCGGCGGTCGGTGTCGGTGGGCTGCACCGGTCGGTAGATTAGCAGTGGATCCAGATTTCCGACAGAGCCGTCGCATGGCACGCAACGACCGACCGCGTCGGTGACGCCTTGGTTTTCAGGCGTCGGGGCTGCGCTGCCCGTAGCGCGGCTCGTCCGTTCCGCCTTCCGGCGCCGTCGGCGTGCCCGCGGCGCCCGACATTCCGGGCCCGCCGGCCCCGGCCGAGGACCGGTTGACCCCGGAACCTTTGCCCATGTGTTCAGGGTTGGGCTTGGCGGAGATCATGAGCATCGCACAGATGACCAGGGACACGATGAAGGCGATGCCTGCTGCCGTGATGCCGAGATCAACGCGCAGGGCCCTGCCTCCCCCACCGGTCGCGAAAACCGTGGTGGCGACGCCGGCCACGACCGCAAGGACCGCCGAAAAGACGAGGGGCCCCTTCACGCCGAGGCGCTCGCTGCCCTGGCCGGGCTGCCCCGGTTGGCTCTTAGCCACTGTCAATCCTTCCGGTGGAGCATAGATGGTCGGGGCTTCTACGACCAGTAGAAGCACCGCTCCTAGTTTACGGCGTTCCCGGAGGGGCGCGCACCGCCCTCCCCGGTGCCGGCCGGCCGGCCTCCTGCCGGTAACTCAGGGCGGCGATGCCCAGCACGACGGCGGTCAGCAGCGCTCCCCCACCGGCCACGCCGAGGAGCGCATGGGCACCAAGCAGCACGACGAAGGGCAGGACGTAGACGGACGGCTCCTGCCAGAAGATGGTGAGCAGGCCGAAGACCGCGGCCGTGGCGGCCCGGAGCAGGAAGGGCTTCTAGATAGAGGAACCGTCCCGGCTGTCCGGCCCGGAGGCGCCGTCGGCACGGGAAGTCGTGGTCATCCCGCTCTACCTTTGGGGGGAACCGGGCCGCAAAAACCACCTCCGGCACCGACAAGTGTAGGCGGCCGCGCGGGACCGTTCATGCCGGACGGCCGCCGGGGCCGGTGACCATCCACCGGTCATCGCGCACGCGCCAGCCCAGGGTGGCGGCCCGTGCCGCCATGTAGCCGAGGGCGAAGGCGGCCCACAGCCAGACCAGGCCGGCACCGCCGGTCAGCCCGGTGCTGTGCAGCCAGGCGAGCAGTGGAAGATAGACGATCAGGTTGAGGACTCCGGCGAGGGCGAGGTAACGCGCGTCGCCGGCTCCGATCAGCACGCCGTCGAGCACGAACACGAATCCGCACACCGGTTGGGCGGCGGCGAGCACCCAGAGGCCCGCGGCGAAGGCCGCCTGGACCGATTCGTCGGGGGTGAAGATCCAGCCGGCGAAGGGCGCGGCCAGGGCCAGCAGGGCGCCGGTGAGCACGCCGAAGCCGACGCCCCACACGATCATGCGCCGGGTCAGGGCACCGGCAAGGGTTTTGTTTGCCGCGCCGAGTTCCTTCCCGATCAGCGCCTGGGCCGCAATGGCCAGAGCGTCGAGCGCGAAGGCGAGGAATGTGAACACCGTCATGACCAGCTGGTGGGCCGCGAGGGACACCGGACCCTGCGCGGTGGCGACGAAGACCGTGGCCAGGATGGCCAGGCGCAGGCTGAGCGTCCGCAGCATCAGCCACGAGCCGACAGTGGCGGTGGACCGCACCCCGCGCCAGGACGGCCGCAGCGGCACCGCGCCGGCGCGTGTGGACCGGAAGATGATCGTCAGGAAGGCCGCTGCCATGCCGCACTGGGTGATGCTGGTCCCGAGGGCGGATCCGGCGACTGACAGTCCCGCTCCGTACACGAGCAGCAGGTTAAGCACGATATTGACTCCGAAGCCCACCGCGGCGACGATCAGCGGTGTTCGGGTGTCCTGCAGGCCGCGCAGCACCCCGGTGGCGGCCAGGACCACGAGGATCGCGGTGAGCCCGGGCATGGACCAGCGGAGGTAGTCGACGGCGAAGGCGTGCACCTCGCCCCGGGCCCCCAGGCCCGCGGTGAGCGCCGGGGCAAAGATCCAGCCGGCCGCGGAGAGCACAACGCCCAGGAGCACCGCCAGACCGATGCCGTCGCGCCCGGCGGCCAGGGCCTCCTCGCGTCGGCCAGCCCCGAGGAGGCGGGCCACGGCCGGGGTGGTCGAGTAGGCGAGGAAGATCATCAGGCCCACCCCAGTCTGCAGGACCGTGGAGGCGAGGCCGACGCCGGCAAGCTCGGCGACGCCCAGGTGCCCGACGATGGCCGAGTCGGCCAGCAGGAACAGGGGTTCTGCGATGAGCGCGCCCAGCGCGGGCACGGCCAGCCGGAGGATGCTGCGGCTGAGCTGCCGGTTTCCGGGGAGGGTTTCACTCACCGGCTCAGCCTATAAGCCCGGCTCCCTGGAATGGCTCGGCCCATCACGGCCCCGCCCGAACCAGGCCGGCCAGGAACCTCCGGACGCGGCGGAACCTGCTGAGGACCGGTTCGGCGGCCAGGACCTCGGCCAGGAGCGCCGGACGGTTGGTGATGACACCGTCGACCCCCAGTGCGATCAGTTCGCGCATGCGGCGCGGGGTGTCGACGGTGTAGGGCCACAGGACCATCCCGCCGCCGTGGACCCGGCGGACCAGGTCGGCGGTCACCTTGGTGTTCTTGGGATTGATGCAGTGCGCCCAGCCCGCCGCGCCGTCCAGCTCGGGCTGGGGCGGCGGCCCGCCCAGCAGTCCGACGGGGACCTCCGGCAGGAGGAGGTGGAACTCCTTCACGAAGGTCCAGTCGGCTGACTGCACCACCCGCCGCCCGGCCGGGGCATCCCCCAGCCAGCCTGCGGCGTCGAGCACCGACCGAAGGTCGGCGGCGATGCCCGGGGCGGAGGCGGGATCCTTAACCTCAAGCAGCAGGCCCGCCCGCCCGGCCAAGGCCCCGAGGACCTCCTGAAGGGTCGGCACGCGCTCCCCCGCGAAGGCGGGCCCGAACCAGCTTCCCGCATCGAGGGACCGGATCTCGGCCAGGGTGAACCCGGCGACGTCGTACCGGCCGCGGCCGGGGAACACCCGGAGCACATCCGTGGTCCGCTCAAGGGTGGAATCGTGGATGACGACCAGCGCCCCGTCCAGGGTCCGGCGCACGTCGATCTCCACGAAGTCCGCGCCGTGGTCGACGGCGAGGTCGATCGCCTGCAGGGTGTTTTCCGGGGCGTCGGCGGACGCGCCGCGGTGCGCAATGACCTCAACTTTTACCACGAAGCCGCTTTCCTCCCGCCGTACCCGAACCGCCGGGGCATCGCCCACCCCGGACAGGGCACAGCCTACCCGTCCGGCCAACTGCGAACGCCCGGCGGCGTGCGGGATCAGGGCAGCCGGGTGGCCCGGCGCAGGGCCGGAACATGCGCCTGCCCGGGCTCCAGCGGAACGGGGCTGACCAGCACGGCCGGCCCGCGGTGCAGCACGCCGTCCGAAAGCACCTGGCAGCGGATCCCCCCGCGCCCGCGCATCGCGGAGTGCACGCCGGGGGCCATCACCCGGTCCATCCAGACACAGGGGTGGGCCGGACGCCCGCCGCGAAGCCTCACGGTGTCGCCCCCGGATTCGAGCGCGAACTCCTCCCCGACCAGGGGTGCCAGCTGAGCACCCCGAAGGATCACATTCCGCCGGGGAAGCAGCGGGTCGAAGTGCTCGACCCCCAGTTCATCGGCGATCGCATCGAGTGCCTCGACCGCCATCAGCGTCACCGCCGCATCCATGTGCGCCGCCTTGCCGAAGAACCGGTCGCCGACGATCCCCTTGCCCGCCACGAGGTCAACCCTGTCTGCGTCCGTCGTCGGGACGTCCGCCGCCCCGTCGCGTGCGCGGCCGAAGTAAGCGTGCGCCGGTGACACGAGCAGGTGCAGCACCTCCACCTCGTACCGGAACGATGTCGTCATACCGTTCGATTCATCCCCGCGAGCCCGCGGGCACGGCATATGAGGCGTCGCGGCCGAACCTGCCCTGCGGATCCACCCGCCGGCGGACCGCCTCGACCTGCTCCGCCACCGAGTCGTCGAAGGACCGCTGCGGCCCGTCGAAGCGGTCAACGAAGCTTGGAGCGGTTCGGCCGGTGTCCCAGGGCTCAAGCGCCGCACGCAGTGCGGCCAGTTCGGCCTCCACCCCCTCCGCGGCATCAGGGCCGGCCAGGATGCCTACGCTGACCGCGCCGTACGTGCCGGACAGGGAGTTCACGACGCCCCCTCGCGGGTCGGGGGCGGCCAGGGCCCCGCCCAGCTGGCGGAGCTCAACGATCGTCAGGTGGGCTCCAGCGGCCGTGCCGGCGATCGAAAGCAGCGCCTGGCGCCCGGCGGCACCGAGGGGTTTCAGCATCTGGTGGTCGCCCACGAACGGCGCCGGGTCCGGCGGGTCCATGTGGGTTGCGGGCACGTCGGTCGGGACCCCGGGGTGCCAGGTGTCGAGGATCGGTTCGACCCGCCGGCGGAGGGGCTCCAGCAGGTCCGCGGCGATCTCCGCCCCGGAGCGCCCCTCCCCGTCGAGTACGGCTCCGTCAATGCATACAACCGGGCCCGCCGTGAGCGCCGGTGGGATCCCGGGCAGGGGCGGCAGGCTCATGACGCGGAACGCCGTGGAGGCCTCGGGCGGGGCGGTTTCGGCCCATTCCTCCCACGCCTGAAGCAGGAACGGGGCCTCGGCGGCCGGCCAGAACGCGGCCCCGGTGAACACCGAGTCGATGGCAAAGAGGGACACGGTCACCGAGACGACGACGCCGAAGCCGCCGCCACCGCCGCGCAGCGCGTCGAACAGTTCACGGTCGTTGTCGTGGTCCACCGTGACCACGGCACCGTCCGCGGCAACAAGCGTGATCGAGGTGACCGAGTTCGAGGCAAGGCCGTACCGCCTGCCGTAGAAGCTCAGCCCCGTCCGCAGCAGGTAACCGACCGCCCCAACCGTCGGGGAGGACCCGTGCAGCGGAACCAGGCCGTGGGGGGCGGAGGCGGCCAGCACCTCCCCCCAGGGAGTGCCCGCCGGAATCACCGCCGTCCGGGCCTCCGGGTCGACGGCGACTCCGCCTTCCATCCGCACCCGGATGAGCACGTCATCCGCCCCGTAGGGAAGCGCCGATCCGGAGGCATGCCCGGTGGCATGCACCCGAACCGACAGGTTCTGAGCCGCCGCCTCCCTGAGGATGGCCTGGACTTCTGCGACGGTGGTGGCCGTCGCGGCGAACTGCGGACGGATCTCCACCGCAAGGTTGTAGCTGGAGGTCGCGGCTGCGTAGGCGCTCTCCCCGGCGGCAGCCAGAATGGGGCCGGTGGCGGCTGGATTCGGTTCTGCGGTCACTATGGTCTCCTGAATTTCCTGGGTTTCCTGGGTCCCCTCAGAAGGGCACTCGCGCCCGGGCAGGCCGTCACCGACGCCTGGTCGATGCGCGGTCTTGAGGGGAATGGGTTCAATCGGCCCGGGATGCCGGCTTAGTATCCCGGGACCTCCGACGGAGCAGCCGTCTGGGCGGCCTTCTTGCCGGTTCCGTCGATCGTGAACCAGGTGCCCCCAATGCCCTGGCCAAGCGCCTGACCCGGGGCTGTATCCCCGGCGAAGTAGTAAACGGGCCATCCGCCAAGAGTCACCTGGCAGGTCCCGTCGGACCGTTCGACGTAGCCGATCAGGCTGGCGTCGACGTTCTCAGTGTAGATTTTGGCGGTGCCGTCCACCAGTAGCGGCGGCCAGTTCACCGCGCAGTCATCGACACAGGTGGTCGTGGACGGGCTGGCGGTGTCGTTGTCGAAGCGGTAGAGGGAGAATCCGCCTGCGTCCGTCACGGCGGTGCCGGCCGCCGGCCCCGCCGTAAGCTGGATGGCGTTCTTGGCGCTGTACCTGTCGGCGGTGTCCAGCAGAGTCGGGGCGGCGCCGTCGAAGATCTGAACGGCGCCCTGGGTGCGGACCAGCGTCGGAGCCTTTGCGGGCGCCGGGGATGCTTCGCCCGGTGCGGGGGCAGCCTCCGCCGGGGTGGGCGCGGCCGTGGAGGACGGCGCGGCGGAGGCGGACGAGGCCGGCTCGGCGGCCGTGCTGCAGCCGGCCAGGGTCGCCAGGAGAACGGGAATCAGTGCTGCTTTGAGGGCGGTGCGGTTCAGGGTCATTCGATCATCCTTTGACTGGGGGTGGAGGCGATGGCGGTCCATCACCTCCACCACACGGACCATGGCTCCGAACGGTTCACCGGGGGGCTCCGGCCGATCCGCGGCCGGGAACCGGGTAAAGTAGTGGGGTCCCGGGCACGCAGTTCCCCGCATCATCGCTTCGGGATCTTTGTTCGGAAGGCGCACCACCTGAATTCCAGATTTGTCCGGCGCAACGGAGCAAGAGTTCTACCGTCCGCCGTGGGTCCACTCCGTGTTTCGTAAACCGGGAGGGAAGTTCAAGGCTCCCGCCCTTGCCTTCCTCCTTGCCGTTCTCGCCGCGCTCACAGCGGGTTTGTTGTTCCTCCCGGGGGCCGCAGGGTCGTCGCCGAGCGCCGCCGCGTACGAGCCGATTTCGAAGGCCCCCCGTGCCGCTGCCTCCCCCGAAGCGCAGCCCGGGGCCTCCCTCGGGTCGTTCACCGTCGACTGCGGAGTAAACAGCGGCAAGGTGCGGAACTCCGACAATCTCGTCGTCAGCCCCGGCAAGCGGGGCGCTGCGCACCACGTCCACGATTACGTCGGCAACCTCTCCACCAACGCCTTCTCCACCAAGGAGAGCCTGACGGCTGCTGGGACCACCTGCACAAACGGCGACCGGTCGTCCTACTACTGGCCCGTGCTCCGGGTCGGTCCGGGGGCGGGGCTCGGCACGCACGGCTCAGCAGCCGACGACAACGGTATCCTCACCCCGAACTCGGTCCTCATCGAGTTTCGGGGCAGCCCTGCCGCCAATGTGGTGGCGTTGCCCCCGAACCTGCGTACCGCCGCCGGGAACGCCCACGGGTACACCGAGGCCGGGGCGGGCACGGACCACCTGCGGTGGTCCTGCTCGGGCAGCCCCGACCTCGCCAGCCGCCACTATCCGCTCTGCCCCTCGGGCGAAGACACGGTGCGCATCTTTGATTTCCCCAGCTGCTGGGACGGCCGGTCGACCGACAGCCCCAACCACCGCTCCCACCTCGGGTATCCGGACGGCGCCGGCTTCTGCCCGCCCGGCACGTTCCCGGTGCCGCAGCTCCACCTCGAGGTGGCCTATACCGTGCCCGACGGCGCCCGGTACGTTGTCGACGCGTTCCCTGAGGAACGCTCAAGCCCGGTGAGCGACCATGCCCACTTCATCAACCTGATGTCCGCCGGGCTGATGGAGAGCGTGCTGGCGTGCCTCAACGAGGGGCGGCACTGCGTCCGTGAGTAGCGCCTTTCTGTCCGCGCCGACGCGCAGATCGGGGTGTTTCACGATCCGCCGGCCGTCCATTGAACCGGTTCGGCCCGGGGCACGTGTTCCCCTTTGTACCGCTGAAAAGAAGCAGAGGAGGGACATGCACGCGTCTGCGCGACAGAACGCTGCTCCCGTAATGGGTAGGGGCTGGGCACGGGGGCATTCCGCCTGCCGGTCGATGCCGATGAAGGGACAGGGCGAATGATCCTACGACGGCGGGCGCAGGAGGATCCCGGGGACGAATTCATCCGCACCCTCTTTCAGGAGCACGGCAACGCGATGCTCGCGTACGCCACCCGCCTTACCGGCGACCGGGCCGCCGCCGAGGATATTGTGCAGGAAACTCTCATCCGGGCGTGGAAGCACGAGCAAACCCTCGGCAACGGCAAAGGGTCGGTGCGCGGATGGCTCCTCACGGTGGTCCGCAACATCATCACCGACCGGGTTCGGGCGCGCAACGCCAGGCCGCTCGAGGTTGCGGAGAACGAAATGACGGTGCCGCTGGAGCCCGACCATTCGGCGTCGGTCGTGACCACCATGGTGACCATGGATGCGTTGGCGCAGTTGTCCTCCGACCATCGTGATGTGCTGAGATGCGTCTACCTTGAGGGGCGGACGGTTGGGGAGACGGCGGAGCGGCTCGGCATTCCGCCGGGCACCGTGAAATCCCGAACTTACTATGCCCTGCGCACTCTGCGGGAGCGCTTCAATGATCTGGGACTCAACATGGAAGGAGTAGCCCATGAACATGTTTGATGCCCACCTCGATGTCCAGGCAGTGTGGCTGGACGAGCTGACCGGCGAGGAGGAGAGGCACGCGCGGGACCATCTTGCGTCGTGCCAGGCCTGCCGGGATGAGCTCGCCTCCCTGCGGGCGCTCGAAGGCTCCCTGCGGTCCCTTCCCCCGGAGGCCCTGCTTGATGGACCGCCGCCCGACGCGGATCTGCTGCTGCAGCGCACCCTTCGGCAGCGCCGCACCCTCGAGGCACCGCAGGCACGCGCCGGACAACGGCGGGTGGCCACCTTCGCGTCAGCCGCAGCGCTGGTGGCGCTTGTCGCTGGAGTCAGCGGGACGCTGGGGTACACGATGAACGCCCCGCAGGCGTCCACCCCCGTTCCGCCCGCCCCGCCGGTGGCCACCGCTCCCGCGACCGAGGTGCCGGGAACCCGGTATGCAAGCACCGTCGACGCGGCCACCGGCACCCGGCTCACCGTGAGCGTGCAGCCGGCGGCCGGGTTCGTGAAGGTCAACGCTGCCGTGACCGGCATCCCCGCGGGGGAACGGTGCCGGCTCATCGTTGAGGGCATCGACGGGAACCGGGAGATCGCCGGAAGCTGGGTCATTTCCGAGAAGGGCGCGGCCGAAGGGGCAACGATCAACGGAAGCGCGATCTTCGATCCTTCGAAGGTCCGGGCCGTCATGATCGAGAACTCGGACGGCAAGCGGTTCGCGGCGGCGACCCTCTGACCCCTGCTGCGGGCGCCGGTTCACACGGCCTCCGTAACCCGGCGGACACTGGACGTCGCCGGCGCCGGCGGGCACGGAGGGGCCGTACCCGCCGGCGGCGGCTACTCCGTCGGGCGGGTGGTCTGCTCCGCGAGGGTGTCCCAGAAGGACGTGTCGGCGGAACTGATTGACCCGTCGGCGATGGCGCGGGCCGTCGCATCGAGGGTGATAACGGTCTGCCGGATCAGGTAGCCGTTGCTCTTCTGGCCCAGCACCGCGGACTCGGCGGTGTTGTCCGACATTCCGCGCATTTCGAAAAGCAGCGTCGAGATGCCGTACTCCACGGCGATCCCGTTGCGGCTGATCGTCTCCGCCGTGCCGCCGACGTACCGGCCCAGGTGTCCCCACCCGGTGGAGTCGACGGCATCGAACACCACCGATCCGAGCCGCTTGGAGCCCTCAAGGACCGCAGGCTCGACATTGGCGGTGGTCGGATAGAGGATCGAGCCCGAAACCAGCTGCCCGTCGCGTTCGCTACGGGTCCCCTGATGGTGAAGGTCGATCATGTAGTCAATGTCGTAGGCCCGCATGACGTTGTTGTGGAGGGCCTGGGTCTCGGGCTGGAGCTTGGTCACGTGGTCGCGGTTGAGGTCGACCCCGTTCGCGTTGGCCCGCGTCAGCGTCCTTCCGCCGTCGGCGATGTAGCCGTCCAACGGGAAGTTGACGTCCCCCATGGCACCGTCGGGGTTCAGCATGGGCACCACCAGGATGTTCACGCCCGCGAGTGCCCCCCGGGACTTTCCGGTCCCCAGGTGCTTGATGAATTCGAGGGCACCCTCGGTGGTGAGCTGCTCATTGCCGTGCTGCTGCGTCAGGTAGAGGATCGTGGGGTTGTCCGGATTGTTGATGTACTTCGCCAGGTACAGGTCCCGGCCCTTGACCGACTGCCCGATCACCTCCAGCTCAAGCGCGGACTGGCGGGCGTCCTGGTTCTTCAGCTCCGCGACGACCTCGTCGTAGGAGCGCAGGATCGAGGTGTTGATGGTCTCGTGGCCGCCGTAGTTCGGGCCCTCGCCCACTGCGAAGGCCGGGGCCGCCGCCGTTGCGCCGGTGGTGAGCAGCACGGCCAGCGAGAGGGCGGCGAATTTCCTGGATGACGTCATGGTGTTCCTCCCCAAGGAGCGGATGTGGTGTCCTGAGTCAACCGTTACCGGTTGCCCGTGTCAACCTTTTCTACGGAAGCCGAGCCACACCAAGAACTGGTGCCAGATCGTCCTTCCCGTATAAACAACCCACGCGATCACGGGCCACACCGCGGCATTGGTGGCCGAGTACCCCAATGCCATCAGGACCAGGAAAAGCCCGAGCGCGATCAAAGCCGCCACCAGCACACGGGCCCACCACGGCATACGCCGCAGGCGTGCAAGGCTTGACCAGAAGGGCGGTGTCCGCTGGGGCTGTACGCCGGGGTTCGCATCCTGCAGGGCCCGCCCGAACTCGGCGAGCGCCGCCGCGCGCGCCGGACGGTCCTCCTCGAGCCACCGTTCCAGTTCCTCGCGGGATTCGACAATGCCAAGGGCCCGGGCGGCAACCGGCGGCGACGAATGCCCCCTCTCGTTGTGGACGGCGGCGAGGCTGAGCCAGACATCGTTGTCGTCCGCGCCGCGGGAGAGCGCGAAGGCCTTGTCAACGCCGAAGTCGCTGCGGATCCAGGCGGTGGCCTCCTCCAGAGTGGCCCCTTTCGCAAGATGGTCCCCGAACTCGCGCCGAACGTCCAAAGCGTCGTCGTTGTCGAAAATTTCCGTCCCCCAGGAGCCCATCCGATGAGCCTAAGGGCGCGAAATCCTCCGGCAGCCCCGGTGGGTGAAGATTGCGCAAATACTGCGCCGCGCGCCACCGCCGCGGACGGCCTGCACCCCCGGGGCGGGCGCCCCGAATCGACGGCGGCATGCAAGGGCCGTGTTTGAAGTTGGCTGGCACGCACCGGAAGCGGTGTAATGAGTCAAACGACCAGTCGACGATGCCTGGCGCTATCCCTGCGTCCCATCCGGCTGGATGAGTACGCGCCGGTGCTCCCGGCGCAGTGAGGGACACAGTTGACGCACGACGATCCGACCACGAGCCGCGGGACCTGGATGGACCGGGAGGCGCTCGCCGAAGCGATGATCCCGCTGATCGGCCGCCTGTACCGCACCAACAATGTGGTGACCAGCATCCATGGCCGCAGCCTCATCAATAAGTCGACAATGAACATCCTCAAGGCGCACCGGTTCGCGCGGCGGATCAGCACGGAGGAACTCCGCCTCGAGGACACCCTGCCGATGCTCGAGATCCTCTCGCGCCTCGATCTCGGCGCGGCAGCGATCGACATCGCAAGGCTGCGTCTGAAGTACGACCTCGAGGGTGGGAGCCGCTCACTTGAGGACTTCCTCCGCGACGAACTCGCCGACGTCGTGGGCAAGGGCGGCCGTGACGAGCGGACGAGCACCGACGTCGTCCTCTACGGTTTCGGCCGGATCGGGCGCCTCCTGGCCCGCCTGCTCATCGAAAAGGCCGGTGGCGGCCATGGCCTGCGGCTGCGCGCCGTCGTCGTCCGCCGGGGCTCCGACAACGACCTCGTGAAGCGGGCGAGCCTGCTGCGCCGCGATTCGGTTCACGGCTCCTTCGAAGGCACCATCCAGGTGGACGAGGAAGCGGAGATCATCACCGCGAACGGGATTCCCATCCAGGTGATCTACTCGAACGATCCCTCGACCATCGACTACACCCGGTACGGCATCCACGACGCGCTCGTGGTGGACAACACCGGCCGCTGGCGCGACGCCGACGGGCTGTCCCAGCACCTGCTCAGCAAGGGTGCGGCGAAGGTCCTGCTGACCGCGCCGGGCAAGGGCGCGCTGAAGAACATCGTGCACGGCATCAACCACGGCACCATCAGCGGCGATGACACCATCATCACCGCGGCATCGTGCACCACGAACGCCATCACACCCGTCCTGAAGGCCGTCAACGACCGGTTCGGGGTGGTGCACGGGCACGTGGAGACGGTCCATTCCTTCACCAACGACCAGAACCTGATCGACAACTTCCACCGCGGGGACCGGAGGGGGCGGTCGGCAGCCCTGAACATGGTGCTCACGGAGACCGGTGCGGCAAAGGCCGTCGCCAAGGCGCTGCCCGAACTCGAGGGGAAGCTGACCGGCAGTTCCATCCGCGTTCCCACCCCGGATGTCTCCATCGCGATCCTGAACCTCACCCTGCGCACCGGCACGACGAAGGAGGAGGTCAATGCCTACCTGCGGGAGATGTCGCTGCAGTCGGACCTGCGCAAGCAGATCGACTACATTGACTCGCCGGAGGTTGTCTCAACCGACTTCGTCGGCTCGCGGCGCGCGGGAATCGTCGACGGCCTGGCGACCATCGCCGACGACACCTTCCTCGTCCTGTACGTCTGGTACGACAACGAGTTCGGCTACAGCTGCCAGGTGGTGCGGGTGATGGAGGAAATGGCAGGGGTCCATCCTCCGGCCTTCCCCGCGAAGGAAGCCGACGCGCGGGTCGCCGTCGGGCGCTGAGTCCGGGTGCCGGGAAGGCGGGCGGAAACCTTTACAACTCCGCCCGCCGCGCGCACAATGGCTCGCATCACAGCCTCCACTGCCTCGACAGCGCGCTGCCTCTCCCCACCCCAACAGCAGAAGGTAGAACGATGGATGACGTGAAGATTGCGTCCGACGCGGACCGGGCGCTCAAGCAAAAGCACCGCGCCATGTGGGCACAGGGCGACTATCCGACCCTGGCCAGCGACCTGATCTCCGAGCTCGGAGCGGTCCTCGTCGAAGCGTGCGGAATCCGGCCCGGGCAGCGGGTCCTTGATGTTGCAGCCGGTGCGGGCAACGCGGCCATCCCGGCGGCCATGATGGGTGCGGACGTGATCGCCAGCGACCTCACCCCCGAGCTGTTCAACGCCGGCCGTGACCACGCCGCGGCCCGGGGCGCGAGCCTCGAATGGCAGGAGGCCGACGCCGAGGCCCTGCCCTTTCCCGAGAACGGATTCGACGTGGTGATGTCCTGCGTGGGGGTGATGTTCGCACCGCACCACCAGGCGGCCGCCAACGAACTGGTTCGGGTGTGCCGGCCCGGCGGCACCATCGGCTTGCTGAGCTGGACCCCCGGAGGGTTTATCGGGAAGATGTTCGCCACCATGAAGCCGTTCGCTCCCCCGCCCCCGCCCGGCGCCCAGCCGCCGCCCCTGTGGGGCAGCGAGGACCACGTCCAGGAACTGCTGGGAGCGCAGGTCACCGATCTCCGGGCGTTGACCCAGACGGTGGTCATCGACAAGTTCGCCGGGCCGGAGGAGTTCCTCCACTACTTCAAGGACTTCTACGGACCGACGATCTCGGTGTACAAATTCATTGCCGATGACCAGGAGAAGGTCGATGCCCTGGACAAGGCCCTGATCGAACTGGCCGGCAGCTCCGGCCAAGGGGCGCCGCTGCGGATGGAGTGGGAGTACCTGCTGCTCACCGCCCGGAAGATCGACACCGGAGGATAAACTGACCTACCGGGCTCCCTCCCCCGGGATGCGGAGCTGCCGGTGGATGTTCGACGATTTCAAGCCCCTGCCGGGGCCGCCGCCCGGGTGGTGGGCCGGTGAGCCGCGGCCTGCCGCTGGGGGCTGCCGCAATCCTCGTGACCTCTTTCCTGTGGGGCACCACCGGCACGGCCGCGACCTTTGCCCCCGGCGTGGGGCCCCTGGCGATCGGGGCCGCCGCCCTGGGGATCGGCGGGCTCCTGCAGGCGGTGATCGCCGTCCCGGCACTACGCCGGGCCCGCCCCGGCCTGCGCCGCCACGCGCCCCTGGTCGCCGCCGGCGCGGTGTCCGTCGCCGTCTACCCCCTTGCCTTCTACAGCTCGATGCACCTGGGCGGGGTGGCGGTCGGCACGGTGGTGTCACTGGCCTCGGCCCCGCTGGCCTCGGGCGTGCTCGAACGGGTCCTTGAGGGCCGCTCCCTCAGCCGCTGGTGGATGCTTGCCGCGGCGCTGGGCATCGCGGGAAGCGTCCTGCTCTGCCTGTCCAGGCTGGAAGGCTCCCCGGCTGCCGTCCTCCCGCTGGCCGGAAGCATCGCGCTCGGTCTGGTTGCCGGCGCCACCTATGCCACCTATTCCTGGGTGGTGCACCGCCTGATGTCCTCCGGCGTGGAACGGGCCGCCTCCATGGGCGCGGTGTTCGGCACCGGCGGGGCCCTCCTGCTGCCGGTCCTGCTTCTCACGGGGGCACCGCTGCTCGCCTCCGGGCAATCGATCGCCGTTGGGGCATATATGGCGCTGGTGCCGATGTTTCTGGGATACCTGCTGTTCGGTTACGGCCTCACCCGGGTGCGCCCCAGTACCGCCACCACGCTCACCCTCAGCGAGCCCGCCGTCGCGGCGCTCCTTGCGGTCCTCGTCGTGGGCGAACACCTGACGGCGGCCGGGTGGGCCGGACTGGCAACCATCGCCGCGGCCCTGGTGGTGCTCGCCGTCGCCCCGGCGACCAGCGGTCCCCGCCCGGACGCTGCGGGGCCCGTGCGCCGCCGGGATCCGGAGGGAATCAGGAGTGTTCCTGCCCCGCCCCATCGACGGTGATGAGGCCCTCCGTCCCGTCGATTCTCCGGCCCGCCTCAATTGACGCGCCGGCGTCGACGATTGCCATTGTGACCTCCGCCCCCGCGGCCACCGTGACCCCCTCGAGCAGCACCGAGTTCCGGACGATAGCCCCGGCTTCCACCACGGCGTCGGGGCCGATGACGCTGCCGGAGACGTGGCCGCGCACTGTGGATCCGGGGGACAGCAGCGAATTCTCGATGCGTGCGCCCGCGGCCACGAAGGCCGGCATCCGGCGCGGAGCCCCGGTGAGCATGGGCCACTTCGGGTCATCGAAGTTCAGGCCTTTGCCTTCGAGCAGGTCCATATGGGCGCGGTGGTAGTTCTCGGGCCGCCCCAGATCCCGCCAGTAACCCTCGAGCCGGTGCTCGGCAACCTTGGCGTTCTTCACCAGGTGAGGGACCAGTTGGTGGCCGTAGTCCTTCAACTCCCCCTCCGTCTCCTGCAGCATCGCCAGGGTGTCAAGGAGCGTTGAGGCGTCGTAGAGGAAGATCTCGGCTGCGACGAGGTCCGTCGAGGGCTCGTCCGGTTTGTACTGGAACCCGGTGACCACGCCGTTCTCCGCTTCGACCACGCCGTGCTGGGAGGCGTCCCCGTCAAAGCGGGTGGTGACCATGGTCAGCACCGCCCCGGAGTTTAGGTGGGCCTGCACCACCTCCCGGTAGTCCAGCTGATAGAGGTGATCGGCGCTGAGGACCAGCACGAGGTCAGGGCCGTACTCGCGGATGAAGTCCGCCTGCCTGTAGATCCCATCGGCGTTGCCTTCGGCGAATCCCTCACCGTCGTTGCCTTGGAAGGGCGGCAGCACCCGAAGGCCCCCTTTGGTCCGGTCAAGGTCCCAGGGCCGGCCGTTGGCCAGGTGGTCGTTGATCGATGTGGGCTGGTACTGCTCAACGATCCACACGTCGGCATAGCCGCTGTGATAGAGGTTCGACAGGGGAATGTCGATCATCCGGTAGGTGCCGCCGACGGGAAGCGCCGGTTTGGCCCGGTGGTCCGTCAGGACACCCAGCCGGCCGCCGGCGCCTCCGGCCAGGATGAGGGCAAGGACCCTGGGCTGTTGCATGTGCTCTTCCTCCCGTTCGGATTCCCCATCATCTGATTCCCCATCGACAGTTCAATTGCACCAAATGGGGCCGATAGGGGCACCCCTTCCCCCGCGGTACGGATCAGGTGAGGGTGGCGCTCGCCGCCTCGATGGCCTCCGGCGATAGGACGTGGGCGATCGCCATGACCGCGGCACCGAGCACACCGGCGCGCTGGCCTGCAACGGAGGGCACCACCCGCAGGTGCTCGGTGGCCAGCGGCAGGGACCTCCGGTACACCACCTCCCGGATTCCGGCCAGCAGGTGCTCCCCCGCCTGCGCGAGGCTGCCGCCGATGACGATGACCGAGGGGTTGGTCAGGTTCACGCAGGTCGCCAGGACGTCCCCGATGTCCCGGCCGGCCTGCCGGATCACCTGGATGGCGGTGCTGTCCCCGGACCTGACCAGCCGGATGACGTCCGCGCTGGAGGAGAGCGTCAGCCCGGTCTCCGTGTTGAGGGCCGCGGCGAGCGCGGGCCAGCCGGCCAGCGCCTCGAGGCAGCCGGTATTGCCGCAGCGGCACCAGATCTCCCCGCCGCGGGGCACCCGGACGTGGCCGAGGTCCCCGGCCGTGCCCTGGGCTCCACGCTGGAGGGAGCCGCTTGAAATAATGCCGGCCCCTATCCCGGTGGCCACCTTGATGAACATGAACTCGGTGATGTCGGGCCAGTGGAACCGCTGCTCCCCAAGCGCCATGATGTTCACATCGTTGTCGACGAGCACCGGAACGGAATAGCTCCGCTGCACGAGGGTGGGGACATCGATGCGGTCCCATCCGGGCATGATCGGCGGGTTCATGGGCCGGCCCGTCTCGTGCTCGACCGGCCCCGGGAGGCCGATGCCGATAGCGGCGAGCTCGGCGACGCTGCGGCCGGCGCGGGTCAGGAGCGCCCCGATGGTCTCCGTGAGCCAGCCCACGACGCGCTCCGGCCCGTCGGTGATCGGGAGGTCCGCCTGGGCGCTGTCGAGCTCGGTGCCGGAGAGGTCGCTGAGGATCACCCGGGCGTGGGTGGCACCGAGGTCGGCGCCGATCACCACGCGCGCTCCGGGGTTGAGAGCAAACAACGACGGCGGACGGCCGCCGGTGGAGGCAGCACCACCATACGGGGCGACCAGGCCCAGCCGGATAAGGGTGTCAACGCGCGAGGCGACGGTAGAGCGGGCGAGGCCGGTCAGCTGCGCGAGTTCGGCCCGGGTGCGCGGCTGCCCGTCCCGAAGCAGCTGGAACACTTCGCTCGCCCCCGGCGCGGGAACCGTTGACGGGCGGGCTCCCGTCCATGGAAGCGCTGGAAAAGATGACACGCGTTCAGTAAAGCACGCGCACTTTCACTCGTCACGTCAGCAGGTAACGAGCAAGTAGTACGCGACTTTTGAATGAGTATCGACAGAAGTTGTGAGCTCTGTCACAGTGATTCCATGAACGGGATCGTCTCTCGGCCGGTGCTCCGCGTGACCGGCCTCTCCAAGGCCTTCTTCGGGGTGCCGGTGCTCCAGGACGCGGCCCTCGAGCTGCGCGCAGGTGAGGTCCACGGCCTCGTCGGCGAGAACGGGGCCGGCAAGTCGACGTTGATGAAACTGCTGGCCGGGGTCTACCAGCGCGACGCCGGAACCATCGAAATTGACGGGGAGCCGGTGGAGTTCCACCACCCCACGCAGGCCCACCTCGCGGGCCTCTCCACGGTGTTCCAGGAGTTCAACCTGCTCCCCGACCGTACCGTGGCCGAAAACATCTACCTGGGCCGGGAACCGCGCCGGAGCCTCCTCGTCGACACCAAGGCGATGAACCTCCGGACGGCCGAACTGCTCGACCAGCTCGGCATCGGCAACATCCGGCCCAGCGCAGCTGTCAGCTCGTTGTCGGTGGCCCAGCAGCAGATCGTCGAGATCGCCAAGGCCGTCAGTTACGACGCCCGCATCATCTCCATGGACGAACCCACCGCCGCCCTCGCCGGCGCGGAGGTCGAACTCCTCTACGCCATCGTGCACCGGCTGAAGGAACGCGGCACGGCCATCCTCTACGTCTCCCACCGGCTCAAGGAGATCTTCGACCTCTGCGACACCATCACGGTGCTCAAGGACGGGCGGATCGTCGGCACCCAGCCGGCCTCCGAGCTCAACGACGCCGCCCTCGTGCGCATGATGGTCGGCCGTCCCATCTCGGCCTACTACCCGGAGGAACACCCCGGCACCACTGTGGGACGGGTCCTGCTGAGCATCGAAGGAGGCGGCAACCACCAGCTCGATGCTATCGACCTCGACCTTCGGGCCGGGGAGATCGTCGGGGTAGCCGGACTGCAGGGCTCGGGGCGCACCGAGCTGGTCGAGGCGATCTTCGGCGCAGCACCCTTCACCCGCGGCCGGATGGAACTGGACGGCAGGCCCTTCACCGCCACCTCCCCGCGCGAGGCCATTCGGAGGCGTATCGCCCTGATCACCGAGGACCGCAAGGCGCAGGGGCTGAGCCTGAACCAGTCAATCCTCAACAACGCCCTCGGCGTCATCCGGTCGGTCTTTCCGCGGCGCACCCCCGAGGCGCGCGCAGCGACCCCCGGCATCCTGTCCTCCCTCGAGGTCGTCGCACGCGACCTCGACCAGGAGGTGCAGTACCTCTCGGGCGGCAACCAGCAGAAGGTGGTGCTGGCCAAGTGGCTCGCCATCGACCCGCTGGTGGTCCTGCTCGACGAACCGACCCGCGGCATCGACGTCGGGGCCAAGCTCGCGGTCTACAACCTCATGCGGGCCCTCGCCGCCGAGGGCAGGGCGCTGCTCATGGTCTCAAGCGAACTGCCCGAACTGCTGGGCATGAGCACCCGCATCCTGGTGATGCGCGACGGCAGGATCGCCGGCGGGCTGCCGGCCGGCGCAAGCGAAGAACAGGTCCTGCAGCTTGCCACCGGGGCCCGGAACGAAACGGCACTTCCATGAAAATCACCTCCCGGCTCACCTCGACCCACATCGTCTACCTCGTGGTGTTGCTGACCATCATCGCCGGCACCATCCTCGTGGCCGCCGCAGGGCGCAGCTTTTTCAGCGCCGGCAACATCTCCTCGATCCTCACCGGAACCAGCGTGCTGGGCTTCATCGCCATCGGACAGACCCTGGTGATCCTCGTGGGGAGCCTCGACCTCTCCGTGCCCTACGTGGTGAGCCTGAGCAGCCTGCTCGCGGCGGGAATCATGGCCAACCAGCCGGCCAATATCCTCCCCGGCGTCCTCGTGGCACTGGCGGTGGCCGCGGTCATCGGCCTCGTCAACGGGCTCGTCGTGTCGGGGCTGAAGGTCCACGGTTTTATCGCCACCCTGGGCACGGGCCTGATCATCAGCGGCTACCTGGCCACCAACTACAAGGGCAGCTCCGGGCAGGCCCCGCTGTCCTTCCGGCTGGTGGGTGCGACCGGCCTGGGACCGGTGCCCATCTCCACCCTGATCATGCTCGCCTGCGCCGCCGTCGTCCTGCTGGTGCTCGACCGCACCCGGCTCGGGCACTCGATGTACGCCGTGGGGGGCGACATCAACGTCGCCCGCATGTCGGGCATCCGCACCAGCACCCCCATCATCGCCGCCCACGTCATCTGCTCCGTCCTGGCCGGCATGGCGGGACTGCTGCTGGCGGCGCGGCTCGGCGTGGGCAGCCCCACCATCGGCAGCCAGGGCGGTTACGACCTGCTTTCCATCGCCGCCGTCGTCCTCGGCGGCACCCTGCTGGCCGGCGGGAAGGGCTCGCTCGTGGGAACCCTCGGAGGCGTCCTGATCTTCGCGATGATCGACAACATCATGAGCGTGATGCAGATCAATCCCTTCCTCAAGGACGTGGTGCGCGGCATCGTCATCGTTGCCGCCGTCGCGGTCTACGCCGGACGCCGGGTGGCTAGCCGGACCGCCCGGTTCGACGACACGCCGCAGGAAACCGTGTCGACCCGGCAGGAGGTCGGCGCATGAGTACCCTCGCCCCGGACCGGAAGGCCGAACTGCGGCGCGACCGCTCACCCCGGAAGGACCGCCTGCTGCGCGGCATGCGTACCCCCGGGGGCGCGGTGTTCATCCTGCTGCTGGCCCTGCTCGCCGCCGTCATCTTTGTCAACCCGTCCTTCGGCGAGCCGGGCTCCCTGATCCGCTTCATCGGCCGCACCGCACCGATCGCGATCGCCGCGATCGGGCAGTACTTCGTCATCGTCTCGGGCGAATTCGACCTCTCCATGGGATCGGTGGTGACGGCCCAGGTCATCATCGCCGGGAACCTCATCGGCCAGGACGACGCGAAGGTCCTTCCCGTACTGCTCCTGATGCTGGCCTTCGGCGCGTTGATCGGCCTGATCAACGGCCTGGCGACGACGCTGCTGAAGATCCCAAGCTTCATCGTCACCCTCGGCATGATGCTCGCACTGCTCGGCCTGGTGCTCTACTGGACCGGCGGCGCCGCCACCGGAAACCCCGCGGACACCTTCCGCCAGATCGGCCGCGGCGGCATCGAGAACATTCCGGTGCTGGAGATCCTGCCCTACCCAGTGCTGATCCTCCTGGCCATCGCCGCCGGGGCCTTCTGGCTGATGCGCCGGCCCTACGGGCGCACCCTGATCGCCGTCGGCGACAACGCCCGCGCCGCGGCCCTGACCGGGGCCCGGGTGTGGTGGATCCGCACCCGCGCCTTCATCCTCTCCTCGCTCGCCGCCACGGTCGCCGGCATCATCCTGGTCGGCTACGCCGGGGTGCACCCCTCGGTGGGGCGCGGCTACGAGTTCACGGCCATCACCGCCGTCGTCCTCGGCGGGGTGGTCCTGGGCGGCGGCCGCGGCTGGGTGCTCTCCGCGGCCGCCGGGGCCTTCGCCCTGGAGATGCTCTTCGCGCTGCTGAACTTCGCCGGCGTCGCATCGACCTGGCGCGACACCGTCCAGGGCATCATCATCGTCACCGCCGTCGCGGCCGGAGCACGCACCTGGGAGCGCCGCCGGCGCGGGGCGTCAAGCGCCACCCACGACAAGCAGATACCAATTGCACAGCCGCCCGCAGTGGGCACCAATGAGGGAGGAAAATGATGCGCCGAAGCATCCAATCAAAGGTTACGGCGGTCGCAGCGGCAGCGCTGCTCGCCCTGACCGCGTGCACCACCGATCCATCCATCGAGAATCCGCCGGCCGCCGAGACCGAAGGCGGGCAGGCTGCGGCGACCCCGGCCGAGGAGGGCGGCGACGAGTGGTTCGACCAGGAGGCGTTCGACGAGCAGTCCGAGCAGCGCTCGGCCAGCTTCACCGGCGACCCGGAGCAGCCGTGGCTGCAATACCTCGAGGGGGAGATGACCGACACCTCCGAGTTCGCGTCCGAGGGCGCCAAGAAGGTGTGCTTCGCCAACGCGTCGATCTCCAACCCGTGGCGCCAGACCGGCTGGATCACCATGAACCAGCAGCTTGAGGTGCTCGTGGAGCAGGGCGTGATCTCCGAGATGGAGACCCGGGACGCGCAGGACGACGACAACACCCAGATCGCCGACATCGACTACTTCATCGCCGAGGGCGACTGCGACGCGTTCATCATCTCGCCCAACTCCACCGCCGCCATGACCCCGGCCGTCGAGCGGGCCTGTGAGACCGGCAAGCCCGTGATCGTCTTCGACCGCGGCGTCGATACCGACTGCGCCACCACCTTCATCCACCCGATCGGCGGTTTCGCCTGGGGCATCGACACCGCCGAATTCCTAGTCGACAACCTCGAGGAGGGCGACAAGGTGGTGGCCCTGCGGATCCTCCCCGGCGTCGACGTGCTCGAGCAGCGCTGGGCGGCGGCGGAGAAGATCTTCGAGGAGAACGGCATCGAGGCGACCGACTACTTCACCGGGGCGGACCCGACCGAGATCAAGAAGATCATCTCGGATGAGCTGGCGACCGGCGACGTGCAGGGCGTGTGGATGGACGCCGGTGACGGCGCCGTCGCCGCCATCGAAGCCTTCGAGGACGCCGGCAAGGACTACCCGGTCATGACCGGCGAGGACGAGATGAGCTTCCTGCGCAAGTGGGAGGAGACCGGGCTCACCGGACTCGCACCCGTCTACTCCAACTTCCAGTGGCGCACCCCGCTGCTGGCCGTGGAGAAGATCTTCGCCGGCGAGGAAGTGCCCAAGGAGTGGGTGCTCCCCCAGACCCCCATCCCCGAAGAGGAGCGGGCCGACTTCCTTGCCTCGAACGAGGGCATGCCGGACGGCCACTACGCCAAGTTCGGCGGCACCGACCTCCCGGGGTACCCCGAGGTCTGGCAGGAACGTCAGATCCCGTAACCGGCCGGCAGCACGTTCAGGAGGCAGGGCAGCATGCACCGCAGCATCGGCGTCAACACCTGGGTGTGGGAATCCCCGCTCACCGACGCCACCCTGCCTCCGCTGCTTGCCCGCATCGCCGCCATTGGCTTCGATGCGGTCGAGCTGCCCCTCGAGAACGCCGGGGACCTCTCCGCTGAGGCGGTGCGTGCCGCCCTGGGCGGCCTGCAGCCCTTCGTGGTCGGGGCCATGGCCCCGGGCCGGGACCTGGTTTCGGCCGAGGAGCCCGTGATCGCCGAAACCCAGGGCTACCTCCGCGCGTGCATCGCCCTCGCCCGGGACATCGGTGCCGGGGCGGTGTGCGGGCCGTTCTACTCCTCCACCGGCCGCGTCTGGCGGATGGACGAGGCGGCGCGGCAGGACGCCTACGCCCAGCTGCGCCGTAACCTGGCCCCGCTGGCCGATGAGGCGCTGGAGGCCGGTGTCGTGCTGGGAATCGAACCCCTCAACCGGTACGAGACCTCGCTGCTCAACACCACCGCCCAGGCGCTGGAGGCACTCGGTCCGCTGCTGGGCCGGGGCGTGGGCCTGGCCCTGGACACCTACCATCTGGGCATTGAGGAGCGCTCCTCGGCGGACGCCATCCGGGCCGCCGGGGAACACCTGGTGCACCTGCAGGTCTGCGGCAACGACCGGGGCGCCCCGGGCGGTGACCAGACCGACTGGACCGGCATCTTCACGGCCCTCGACGCCATCGCCTACCGGGGCGCGGTGAACATCGAAAGCTTCACGGCGGACAACGCCAGCATCGCAACGGCCGCCTCCATCTGGCGCCCGCTAGCGGAGTCACAGGACGCCCTGGCCCGGGACGGACTGCGGTTCCTGCGCTCGGTCCCCGCAGCCGCCCCCTAAGGAGATCCCTACATGACCACCACCGTTCCGGCACCCGCCCCTTCCCCGTCCGATGTTTCGGCGGACCCCCTGGGGGTGGCGGTCCTCGGCTATTCCTTCATGGGCAAGGCCCACTCCAACGCGTGGCGCAATGTGAATGCCTTCTACCCCTCGCCGCGGGTCGCCCAGAAGGTGCTGGTGGGCCGGGATCCGGCGCAGGTGCGGGAGGCCGCGCGGCAGTTCGGCTGGGAGGAGAGCGCCACCGACTGGCGCTCCGTCCTTGAGCGGGACGACGTCGCCATCGTTGACATCTGCACGCCCGGGCACCTGCACGCCGAGCTCGCGATCGCCGCCCTGGAGGCCGGCAAGCACGTCCTCGTGGAGAAACCGCTGGCGAACTCCGTGCCGGAGGCGGCGCTGATGGCGGCGGCCGCGGTGAAGGCCCGCTCCCGCGGAGTGCAGTCGATGGTCGCCTTCAACTACCGCCGACTGCCGGCGCTGGCCCTGGCCCGTAAGCTCATCGCCGAAGGCCGGCTCGGGGAGGTCCGCCAGGTGCGCCTGAGCTACCTGCAGGACTGGCTCTCGGACGAGGGCGCCCCGATGTCCTGGCGCCTGCGCAGGGAAACCGCCGGCTCCGGTGCCCTCGGCGACCTCGCCTCCCACGCCGTCGACCAGGTGCTGTTCCTCCTTGGGACGCCCGTCGTCTCGGTGTCCGGAACCGTGAACACCTTCGTTCCAACGCGGGAGGGAGGACACGGACCGGAACCGGTCACGGTCGACGACGCGGCCTGGGCGACGCTGCGGCTGGGCAGCGGCGCCGTGGCCAGCCTCGAGGTCTCCCGGGTCGCCACCGGCCGGAAGAACTCATTCCAGATCGAGGTGTTCGGCTCCCGCGGCGGGCTGCAGTTCAACCTGGAACGGCTCAACGAGCTGCGGTTCTTCGACGCCGGAGCCCCGGCCGACGCCCAGGGCTACAGCATGATCCTCGCCACCGAGCCCTCCCACCCCTACCTCGAGGCCTGGTGGCCGCCCGGCCACCTACTAGGCTGGGATTCGACGTTCACCAGCCAGGCCGCCGACCTGCTCCGGGCGATCGAGTCCGGGACGGCGCCGTCCCCCTCGTTCGAGGACGGGCTCGCGGTGCAGCGGGTGCTCGAGGCCCTGCTGGTCAGTGCGGCCCAGGGCAGCCGGGCGGTGGACCTGTGACGCCGGAGGCCGGGCCCCACGCCCGCTTCCCGAACCGAGGAGATGCTTAGTGGGACGAAACTACACGCTGTTCACGGGCCAGTGGGCCGACCTGCCCTTCGAGAAGGTGGCCGAACTGGCCGGCCAGTGGGGGTATGACGGCCTGGAAATCGCCGTCTCCGGGGACCACCTCGACGCCTGGCGGTGGGACGACGACGCCTACATCCAGGACCGGCTGGACACCCTCGAACGCAACGGGCTGAAGGTCTGGGCCATCTCCAACCACCTCAAGGGCCAGGCTGTGTGCGACGACCCGATCGATTTCCGGCACGAGGCGATCGTCGGGCCCAGGGTCTGGGGCGACGGCGACCCCGAGGGCGTGCGCTCCCGGGCCGCCGAGGAGATGAAGCTGACCGCACGCCTGGCGCAGCGGCTGGGCGTGAAGACCGTCGTGGGCTTCACCGGTTCCTCCGTCTGGCAGTACGTCGCAATGTTCCCGCCGGTCTCCGCCGAGGTGATCGAGGCCGGGTACCGGGACTTCGCCGACCGCTGGAACCCGATCCTCGACGTGTTCGACGAATGCGGGGTCCGCTTCGCGCACGAGGTGCATCCGTCGGAGATCGCCTACGACTACTGGAGCACCCAGCGCGCGCTGGAAGCCATAGGGCACCGCGAGGCGTTCGGCTTGAACTGGGATCCGAGCCATTTTATGTGGCAGCAGATCGACCCCGTGGCGTTCATCTCCGACTTCGCGGACCGGATCTACCACGTCGACTGCAAGGACACGAAGATGCGGATGGGCGGCGGGCGCAACGGCATCCTCTCCTCGCACCTGCCCTGGGGGGACCAGCGCCGGGGCTGGGATTTCGTCTCGACCGGCCGCGGCGACGTCCCCTGGGAGGCAAGCTTCCGGGCCCTGACGGCGATCGGCTACGACGGGCCGATTTCGGTGGAGTGGGAGGACGCGGGCATGGACCGTCTGCAGGGCGCCCCTGAGGCGCTGGCCTTCCTGAAGTCCTTCGACTTCGCCCCCTCCGGCGCCTCCTTCGACGCCGCCTTCAAGCAGTAGCCAACGCGGTACGGCAGCCGGTCGCGGGCCACCCGCAGGCAGGGGCCCACCGCCTCCGCCGAGTGTGCAGCTCACCACGCTTTGCCCTGCGTGAAGGGTGGTTAACTGCAGTTTCGGCGAGGAGAGGAGGCGACGGGGAAGGGGCGCCCGCGCCTCGCCCTGCGACGGCCCCTCGTCGCAGGGCCGGACGGCCGGCGCCTACCGCCTGGGGAGGTTGCGGATATTGCTGCGGGCCATGCTGACGGCTTCGCCCGCCCCTCCGTTGAGGACCACCTTGGACATCGCCGTGGCGAAACCCACGACCTGGTCCCGGGTGATTTTGGGCGGGATGGACAGGGCCAGCGGGTCGGTGATGAGTTCCACGAGCGCAGGGCCGGGATGGGCGAACGCCTCGCGGTAGGCGCCGGCGATCCCTGCGGGGTCGGTGACCCGGGCCGAGTGGAAGCCCATCGCGCGGGCTACCTCGGCATAGTTGATGTCCGGCACGTCCACACCGAAATCGGGGAGGCCGTCCACGAGCATCTCGAGTTTGACCATGCCCAGGGTCGAATTGTTGAAGACGACGACCTTGACCGGGAGCCGGGACGCCACGGCGGTGAGAAGGTCCCCCAGCAGCATGGACAGGCCGCCGTCGTCGGACACCGACACCACTTGACGCCCGGGGTAGGCCGCCTGGGCGCCGAGGGCATGCGGCAGGGCGTTGGCCATGGAGCCGTGGAGAAAGGAACCGATCAGCCGGCGCGTCCCCAGGGGGTTGATGTAGCGGGCGGTCCAGACATTGCACATGCCCGTGTCGGCGGTGAAGACGGCGTCGGAGGCTGCTGCGTCATCTAGGAGCGAGGCAGCGTACTCCGGGTGGATGGGCCGGATCTTCTCCACGTCATGGGTGTATGCTCCGACCGCCTTGTTCATCAGGCGGTCGTGTTTCTTCAGCATCTTCTCGAGGAACTGCCTGTCGGTCTTGGGGACCACCAGCGCCTCGAGTGCCCGCAGCGTGGGCAGGACCTCGGCGTGGACGGCGACGTCGACGTCGGTCCTGCGGCCAAGGTGGTCCGGCGCGCTGTCGACCTGCGCGGTACGGACGCCGTCGGGCAGGAACTGGTCGTAGGGGAAATCGGTTCCCAGCAGGAGCAGGAGGTCCGCCCCCTCGATCCCGGCCGCCGCTGCCCCGTAGCCGAGCAGGCCGGTCATGCCGATGTCGAGCGGATTGTCGTACTGGATGAAGTCCTTGCCGCGCAGGGTATGCCCGATCGGGGCGCCGATCTTCTCCGCAAGGGCGATCACGTCGTCGTGGGCGCCCTCGACGCCGGCTCCACAGAAGACGGCGACGGTTCCGGCGTCATTGATCGCTGCGGCAAGGGCGCGGACCGCGTCGGGGTGCGGAACGAGGGTGCCCCGGGTGAAAGGAGCACACAGCGGAGTGTCAGCCACCGCATCGTGCTCGGCAAGGTCCCCGGGAAGCACGACGACGCCAACGCCGCGCAGCCCCACGGCGTGCTGGATGGCGCTCTGCATGACCCGGGGGGCCTGCGCCGCGGTGCTGATCAGTTCGGAGTACACGGAACATTCGCTGAAGAGCCGGTCCGGGTGGGTCTCCTGGAAGTACCCGGTCCCGATCTGCCGGCTGGGGATATGCGAGGCGATGGCCAGGACGGGGGCGCCGCTCCGCTGGGCGTCAAAGAGCCCGTTGATCAGGTGCAGGTTGCCCGGGCCCGCCGAACCGGCGCAGACGGCCAGCCGGCCCGTGAGCTGGGCTTCGGCCGCCGCGGCAAAGGCGGCCGATTCCTCATGGCGGACGTGGATCCAGTCGATTCCCCCCTTGGCGCTCCCTCCGGTCTGCCGGACGGCATCCACGATGGAATTGAGGCTGTCCCCCACGATGCCGTAAATGCGCTGCACCCCTGCGGATTGGAGCTGTTGAACGAGCTGGTGAGCAAGATTTTTGGCCATCAGGGTCTCCTGGAGGTAAGCGCTGGTGCCCTTGCAGTCGCCAGTGTAGGCGGGCTCCGGCGCCCCCACCCGAAACTCCGTCACAAAGGGTCAGCCCGCTGCCACAATTCCTCCTCCGGGGACGCCGGCTCCGCGCAGCGGGGCTCGTCCCCCTGACTCCCACGACGCTGCCGCTGAGTCATGCCGGGCCCGGACGGCGATCGGCTACGGCGGGCCGACCTCGGTGGAGTGGGAGGACGCGGGCATGGACCTCCGCCTCGCGCCGAGTGTGCAGATCACCACCCTTCGCCGCCCTCGGAGCGTGGTTTCTGCAGTTTCGGTGGAGGGAACCCCTCGTTGGAACGCCGCTCCCAACCGCT
>NZ_WPNY01000013.1 GCF_009828595.1 Arthrobacter zhaoguopingii | reverse complement strand
GTTTCCTTGAAGGCGCAGAACGGATCGTCGAGACGAACGTGCTTGGTCCGCTGCGCCTGATCGCGGCCTTAAGCGAGCACCTGCAAACCCGGCCCGAGGCCACTCTGATGACCGTATCGTCAGGGCTGGCACACACCCCGCTGGCCCTCACGCCGACGTACAACGGCTCCAAGGCCTTCATCCACCGGTTCACCGAGACCATCCGGCTCCAGTTCGCTGACACCCCGGTTCAAGTCATCGAGCTCGTCCCGCCAGCCGTGCGTACCCAACTCATGAGCGGCGGGTCGCAGAACGAGCACTACCTTCCACTGACGCATATGTGGACGAGGTCATGGCTCTCCTCGAGACCCAACCCGAGGCCAGGGAAATCCTCGTCGACGCCGTGAAATTCCTCCGTTTCTCCGAAATCGAGAACCGCTATGACGAAGCAATTGCTGCGCTCAACCCCTCGGTGAAGCTCAAGGTCGCCGACAGGTGAGGCGGCAGATGGTTCTGCTGACCGCCGCGGACCTGCGCCGCACTTGAGTAACGTCACCCGGTAACCGGGGTAACCGGCTTGGGACCGCAGCACCAATAATGGAGGGGTGGGTTAACGCCGGGCGTGGTTGATGTGGGTGACCGGTGTAATCGCCTACCTCATCGCCGTGACCCAGCGGACGAGCTTCGGCGTCGCGGGGCTTAAGGCGACCGAACGCTACTCGGCCAGCGCCTCCGCACTTTCCATCTTCACCGTGGGGTGTGGCGTGGATGGCGGTTCGGGGCAGGTGATGCGCGCTCGAGGTTCCCGCCTGGCGGCGAACCGCCCCGGCACCTGCGGACACAATGACCACCATTCCTGATGTGCCTGATCGGCTGGGCCTGCTGTGCAGGTGGGTATTCCCGCCCTGCACAGCTTCCGCCGCTGCTATTCTGCGGTCAACTCGTCGGCCATCAGTTCTTCCTCATCGGCGTGGACTTCCTCGAAGGTCTCCGTGTCCTCGTCTTCCTCGGTGTCCTCGTCCGGTTCGTCTGACTGCTTGGTGCCGTCGAGGAGAATCTGCTCGACCGCACTGGCCGTGTACCCCCATGCGACCAGCTGGGTGATGTAGGCGAGGTGGCTCCCGGCCGGTGAGCGCCATGAGTCCTTGGCGGTGGTCTCTTCATACCCTGCGCACACCAGCGCGATTAGGGACACCTCGGGGCGGGCGGTTGTCTTGGCCACATGGTCCCGCAGCGGGTTCCACCCCTACGTGTCCTTGCCCTCGGTCTTCGCCCCGGCCATCTCGGCGGCCACTGCTGGCTCGTACCCGCTGGCGACCTCTGCGTGGTGGGTCAGGGCGTAGGTGGTGAAGTACTGCCAGCCCTTGGGTGCCTGCTTTTTTCACATGCCGGCCGCTCAATCGCGGTCCTGCTGCCGGAGGTCACTTCAGCGAACAGATCCGATTCTGCACCCGTGCTGCATTCAGCGCGGCGAGCTGCAGCTTTGCCTCCTGGGTCGATGTAGTGATGCGGGTATAAGCGATACGCTTTGTGTCCCCAGTTTGAGTCAGAAAGTCCCAGCGATGGCACTCGTGAAACAGATGGTGTCAAGAGGAGTTCTCGAGACAAGGGCATCCCGTCGTTCCGGGTGCTCGACGTCTAGACTGCACATCGATCATGTGTCTTAGAAGGCTTTACGTTCTTGAGACAGTGTCTGGACGTGCGGAAGACCCGGCTGTGGTCCGACTCCACGCTTCAACCGGACAGCTAGTGGATGCGCCACTCAATCGTCTGCCAATTGAGCCTACTTGTGATGAATGACCGCGCTGGAACTGTCCTGATCTGGAAGGGGAGCTTTGGTCGACCGTTCTTCTTCTTTGGTAGCCCATTCAGGACTAAGTCGTTACGAGCGAAGTGGCAGGCGGAGGCCGCGAACTCGAGGTAAATAGTCGAATTCGCGGTGGGGACTGGCTTGCGGGTGACGCATTAGCAGGACGGGTCAGGGACTTCATCATCGCGGCGCATTTCGCTCTTTTCCACCCCAAGTGATCACTAATATCTGCGCAGTATGGGCAGCGCGTCTCAAGCGTCGGGATGGCATCTGGCCGATGTGGCGGAGCGAGAGAATCTGTCATGCAGTTGTGGGCCGCTTGGATTATGAATGGTTTGAGGGGAGGTGACGTTGTGGTGGAGAGTCTGGAGACTGTGCATGTCGTGGGGCGTGCCCGGGACTCGGTAATGAGCGCGGGGGCCACCCGGTCACGGCCGCGGTTGAATTTCTCCGGCAGGATCGGGTTGTTCACGGCGAAGAAGCGCCGCACCCAGTCAGTGGGGGTTCGGCATTCTTTGGGAAGGCCTCTGGTGGGGAAAGCGGGGGTGTGGACAGTGTCCACACCTAGGGCTTCGGACCGGGCCGTACATCGGCCGGACCGGGCCGGATTGGGATGTTTTCGGGGGAGCCCAGTGTTTGCAAGGGCTGGAGTCCGGTTCGAGTCCCACTTCGGGCACGTGTTTCCCCTAGTCAGAGGCCCTTGGTTCTCTGACTGTGGACAGCCGGCCCAATTCTGCGGTCCGGGTGCCGGTTCTGGTGGCTGCTTGGAGTTTTCCTGGGGGCGGGTCACCTCCTTTCTGTCGCGAGGCACGGGTTGGGCGTTCTTACTCCTTCATGGGGGAGTGGCGGTGTGGGTGCATGACTTCGGTGGGATTTCTTAACCTGGTGATCCCCCTCGAGCGGCTCAGGGGAAGCAGTCACCGAGAATCCGTGCTGAAGTTGCACTCCTGCGGACACCACTCCAAAAGTACTGCAGCGCAATCAAGGGAAACCCGCCCGGATCGACGCCACAGGGGCCGTAACCACAGGTCAGTACACCCGGTCCGGGTGTCAGGTGCCCTTGAACGCCGTTCAACGAGCATCGGGGCAGCATCAGGTAGCTGGAATGCTGGGAACGTGACAACTCACCCTCCGACGCCGAGCAGTGTGGGTCAGTCCAAGCTCGCGATCAGGGCGCCAAGGCGTGCAAGCATCCCCGGAACAGCCTGACATGCATCGTCGCCGAACCTAGGTGCAATACCTCCAATGAAGGCCGCGGACAATGAGATGAGCTTCCCACGATCCGACTCGGGCGACTCGGCCTCCGCCCTCATCGCCTGCATAGCCGCAACCGCGGGCGAGGGCGCGTCACCGAGATTCGACAGCTCGCGCTGAAGCTCGGCCGGTACCGCTGCCAACTCCGTGGACGACTCTGCATCGAAGGTATTACTGGACTGAACAGCATGGTCACCTGCAGCAGCCACTCCCATTGTTCCGATCACATCTAGTCGAATGCGCATTCAGGACGCTACCGTCGAACCTTAATTTCGGGATGGTTCTCCTCGACCCAGTCGGCCATCCGGTTGCCGCGTCGCTTGATGAACTTCAGCGACGCCTCCCGGACCTCCACGTACTCATCCGTGGTGACCGGTACGCCCGAGCGCTTGAAGTCCTCGCCATGCTTTAAGAAGAAGTCAATTTTTCCTTCCCGCGTCACGAGGTCCTGGAAGTGGAAGAACTTCACGAACTGCTCGAACGTGCCGAAGAGCGCAAAGAAGTCTGCGTAGTTGGTGGTGACATCCTCGAGAGGGCTGCCTGGTTCCTCGGCGTAGTGGCGGCGGATGCACTCGAGGGTCAGGTCCATACGGTCCGCAATCTTCCCGCGCATTCCTCGTGCGGTGTTCATGGTGGGCCGGTGTATCTTCCTGACGGGCCAGATCATGGCACTGCCGATCGTGTACGGCGGGTTGAAATAGCGAAGCTTCTGCTTCTCGCTCAACCCGGCCTTGGCCTCCACCAAGGCTTTCGGTCTGCTCCACTTGGTGTAGGAGTTTGTGATGGCGTCGCTGCCGAACGTGAATTTCTTATCCGAGGCCTGCTCGAACATCAGGTAGTTGTTCCGACGGGTCTTCGGGTCGCTCGGCTCCGTGGGCGCGAAAAGGACATCGGAACTCAGTGCCTTGGTCCACAGCAGCTCGTGATTAGTTTTGAGCTTCTGACTGTGGCTGTCCGGGTCCTTCCCTGTTGGTACATCGGACTTGCAGTCGAAGGTGATGTCGAAGACGCGCATGAAATGGAGTGTATGTGCGCCTCGGTCTCGAACCACGAAACCTACCGTCGAGTCAGTCGCGCGCGTCGCAGATGCCGGTGGCCGGCAGCTGGAGCCCGCATGAGCCGCCGGCTGAGGTGAGCCTTGTACTCGCGAGTCAGCGTTGGTCCGGCGTCGTCCGGCAGGTCCGGACAGAACTGCCGGGGGTGTTCGGTCAGAGCAGGACGGCCAGAGTCAGGGCCCATGCTGGGGCGCGAGGGCCCGCCACGCATAATGGACTGGGCGGCACAGATGTGATCCGCATCAGGGGACTGTCGCGAAAGCAGGCGGTCCGGTCATCGAATGGGGAGCAATGACGACAGCATGGGTGGTGCGTCTCGGCACCGGAGGATCCAACGTGGACGAGCTGGTCGAGGCCGGCTATCTGGGTGTCGACTTCGTCCAGGACCACGACATCAGAGACCACCTTGGGCAAGGCCCGGAGGCCTTCCGGAAAGCCATGATCCCGGTGACCATCGGCCTCCATCGTGGCATGTCGAAGATAGTTGCAGCGCAAGCGATGGGAAGCCTGCACGCGGCGGCGGAGACCATGGCGGTTGGAGATCTTGTGCTCGCACCGACGGCCAGTCCCATCCGCTACCACTTCGGAATTGTCACCTCGGATTACGAGTTCCATCCCCGAAAGGTGCTGCCACACCGGCGCCGCGTCGACTGGAGGGGGTCCTTCGACCGGTCCTTGATGAGCCCGAGGCTGGCCTCGGCCGCCGGGACCCCGCAGACCATCAAGAAGCTCTCACCGGAGCACGCACCCGAGCTGGTCAGGCTCACGCGCCTCACCGAAATCGGCTCACCGCCGGCGTCCTTCACGCATGCCGGCTCTGCGGAGGCTCCCACCCTGGCGCCAGCCGGCGAGGTCATCCCGTCCGACGTGCAGGATCCGCTGGCCTTCCAGATGGAAAAGCAGCTCGAGGACTTCCTGGTGCACAACTGGAGCCGTACGGCCCTCGGCCGTGACTACGACATCTTCTCGACCGAGGACGAGGGTGACATTGGTCGGCAGTTCAAGACCGACATCGGCCTTATGGACATCCTCGCCATCAGCAAGGACCGCACACGGCTGCTGGTTGTCGAACTCAAGCGTGGCCGCGCCAGCGACGTCGTCGTGGGCCAAATCCAGCGCTATATGGGGTACGCGAAGGCAATCCTTGCGGAGCCGGGTCAGAGCGTTGAAGGGGTTATCATCGCCCAGGAAGATGATGCAAAGATTCGCTACGCACTCTCGGTCGCCGCAAATATCCGCTTTCTGCGCTACCGCGTGGAGTTCCACCTCGAGGAGTAGTCCGGCCGGCTGAAACAGGCACGAAAAGGGGGCCGTCCGGTGCGGACGGCCCCGTTTCAGGGTGTTTTGCCGGGTCGGGCCGCTTCGCGGTAGCGGGCTTGGATGTTCTCATCGACGGTCTGGAGGCAGGCGGTGTTCGCCAAGCGCTCCCACTGCTCACGGTTCTCGTCATGCCCGCGCGACGCCATCTCGTCCTCGATGTCATAGTCGCCGCCGTCGATGATGAGCTCGTAGTCGTAATCCGGGCTCAGGACGTGCTCGGTGTTCGAGTAGTGCTGCATCTCGTTGTGCACGGCGACGTGGATCAGTCCGGCATAGTGGGTGCGGCGGTCATCGCTCAGGTGCGGCAGCTCGTTCTCAAGCATGCGGAACGCGTCCCTGCGGTGATCCACGGCCTCGCCGTCGGCCATGTAGTCCGGGTGCCACTCACGGATGTCATCAGCCAAGCGGGCGGCGCCGAGGGTGTCCTTCACCGGTGACTTCGGAATCTTCAGCAGTTCACCGGTGAGCGCGGTGCCGTAGGCTGCCTCGAACTCGGAATCGAAGTCGGGTGCTTCCGGTGCCGCTGGTGCAAGGCTCAGGGCTGGCTCGGTGTGGGTGGTGGCGGCGACCTGGCCGCTGGCTGTTACTCCGGAGGGGTGCGGGTGATGTCCATACCGTCATGTGTGCGGCAGCGCCGCTCAGGCGCTGCACCGTCGGCACGGCACTCCCCGCGCGGAAACGTTCCCGGTCAGTAGAGTCCAGTGAAGGAGCCGGACACGGGCCAGCCGGAGGCAACATGCTGCAGCGACGAATGAGACGAAGAGGTACCAAGTGGGGAGCAGGACGGACAGTATCCGGCAGCAGGTCACGGACAAGGCGAAGGATGCGACGGCTGCTGTCGGAGCAGCTGTCACCGTGCCCCTCGTGGCGAGCTCGACCCTCATAGGAGCCGTGTTGATGGATCCTAGGCTCAGCGAAGTCCTCGAACGAGGAACGCTCGAACTACCACGGCTGGTCGGGACGTAAGGGACCGGAAAACCGATCAAGGGCTTCGTCGGGGTCGCCTTCGACAGGTCGGCCCGAGCATGGTGAGGCAATGGACCCCTGTGGGCGGGCGGCAGGGGTATCGCAGGCGGGGATGCCACCCACGACCTGGTCGTCAAGACCGTTATCGGCGCTGTCAGCGCCGGCTTGTTGACCGCCACGATCGCATACGAGAAAGGCAGAGAGGTCGATGCTGCCTCGGGAGGCCCTCGCAGTGCGGACCTGCACCGCGTGCCAGGGATTGCTGCCGCTGGCAGAGGCAGGAGACACCCCCGCAAGCTCACTGCGCCCACATTGCGGCCACACCGTCGACGTGTCGGCCCAAAACAAGCCCGACGAAAGAGGTCTCTGGCGATCACCGGGGGCTATTTTCGTGTCCGTTCAGTCGAGCAGGGGGATGTGCTCGGGGCAGAATGCTGTCACTCCGAACTGGTTGATCGAGTGCAGCTCTTCGAGCGTGTACTTCGCTCCAGCAGCGCCGGTGATCAACTGGTCCACCACAGGGTCACCGCCGGGTTTGCTGTAGACGAGACAGAAGTTGCGAGCAGCCGCGACGACGTCCGCGTCCGGGAAGTTCTCCAGGTTCGGGTGGACTGATCGCACGCGCGACAGGAACGCCTGTTCGGCCAGCTGTTCCTCAGTCAATTCCGGTGTGGGTTCTGCGGCAGGTTCAGCGTCCAGCTCACGGGTGCACGTTGTTTTGATGCCAGCGGTCGCCGATTCGTAGGTCCCGTTGTCCAGCTGAAATCGGCCCCTATCATCCCAGGCTTGGGTGAATTCGTCGAAGATGCCTTCCAGTTCACTGATGGGTTTAGCAAGCTCAGGCTCGGCCCTGGCCCCAACCTCACCCAGGCGGGCGGCCAGTACGCCCGCCTCCGAAGCGGTGTCGGCATCGAGGGATTCGACGTTGAGCAGGAATTCCTCGGCGTCCTTCGCGACTGCGCTTGTTCCGAAGAGCGACAGGCATGAGTCGAGAAGGGAAACAGTGGCCTCATCCGACTCGAAGGTGGCTTCGGCCGATGGTGTCGCCGAGGCAGCAGTCTCGGAAGTCTCGGTAGGTGCCGGTGCCGCTTGCTCTGCCTGTCCGCCACACCCGGCCAGGAGCAGGGCGGCTGCCACAATGAGGCAAATCGATCGTGATGCTTTCAAGGGTCCCCCATAAGAAGTTCTGCGGCGGTTGACCGCGCTGCCGCGTCCTTCACGCGGGCAGTGCGCTCATCGTATAGGTCCCGGCGGTTGCTATTGTTCAGCCGAGGCCGGACGCGACGGCCAGGCTCACCGCCCAGGGGACTTCTTGAGGCGGTCGATGAACCGCTCCGCCGCGTCTTGATCCTCATGGGTCAGCCGTCTGGACGGCTCCGGTATGACCAGCAGTGACTCGAAGCCGACGGCGGTAGATGCTTCGTGGCGATGCCCCTGAATGATAGGCCTTCATCCTCAACCGGTGCTCGCGCTCCGGGATGGTCATCTCCAACGTCGGACCGATCGGCGGAAAGGCCCAGTCCGGGCTTCACACGGTCGCCTCGCGGTTCAGTGCCGCAGCCTTGGCTGAGCGGATACGCGCCGTCCACGCGCTGGGCGATCGATTCAGGGTGTTCGCGGGCGACCTAATCAGCTTCCTGAAAGACCTCCTGATTCCGGGATCAATGACGAGGTCTTCTGCTTCGTGGACCCGCCCTACATCCGGGCTGGCAATGATCTCTACGCCATCGACATGGACGACGACCTGGACAACCGGCTGGCCGCAGCGCTGAACAAGCTGACCGCGCCGTGGATGCTCACCTACGACGCCCACCCACAGATCCCGCTGCTGTACCCGGGCCGTGCGGTGACTGAGTTCGACATCCCTCACACGGCAGGCAGCTCCCGTGTTGGACGGGAGTACCTGGTGCTCGGACCCGGCATGTCGCTGCCTCAGGTCAACCCGCCGGGCAAGGGCCGCTACGAGCTCTTCGCCGCCTGACGGGTGAGGCTTCGCGTGTAGCCGCACATATGGCGAACATGACCATGAGCCCCCGTCGCGAGCACGCCGAGATCGCCAACCGCAGCGGCACCTGGAGCGAGGAGACGACCCCTGAACGAGAAGCCGCGCGCCGCGTTCGAGGCCGGCGGCGGCAAGTCGTCAATGTGTACGTGCGCCCCGGCGAACGCATCGTCCTCACCTACGACTCCCGGGGCCGCACCGCCCATGCCACGCTGAACGGCGTGGCAATCAAGGGCCCGAATCTCCGGAAGCGGGTCGGCGACGTGCTCTACCGAATGCCGAAGCCTGCGACAGAGGACGGGGCAGGGTCAGAGTCCAGCGGGTCCTAGAGGTCGTCGAACCCGCAGGCTTCGCTGACCTTCTCTCCAGCCGAATCCATCTTGTCGCTCTCCTTCGCGCTGAGCTCGTCCTCGCCATCCACTCCCTTGGCGGCATAGTCAGCGACGAGCTTGACCTCGTCCTTCAAGGGGTCCGAGGCCGTCTTGGCGAGCTCCTGCATCTGCTCGGCAAGGTCCTTGCGCTCACCCTTGCTCAGATCATCGGAATACCCCGCGACGATTGCCCTGAGCTCAGCGCAGGTGTCGGCGGTGGAGAGCTGCTCCGCTCCACACCCGGTCAGGAGCAGCAGCGAGAGGACAGCGGTCAGTGCGGCGTATTTCACGGATTCCCTCAGGTTCGGTGTGCGAGACGTCTCATCCTATCCGCCGGCTGACGGAGCGGGAGAACCGCCCTGCCGCACACATGCAGGGGGAACCCGAATACCTAGAGGAACCTTGCTCACACCGCCACGCCTGCTCATCACCGCCTCCCGCACCTGGCACGACCGTGCCGCCGTCAAGGAAGCCCTGCGCGACTGGTGGAACTCCACGGACCGCAACCCGGGCGCCATCCTGGTCTCCGGTGCGTGCCCGAAGGGCGCCGACCGCATCTGCAAGGGGATTTGGGAGCGGAACGGGCTCACCGTCGAATGCCACCCAGCGAAGTGGCGGAAGCCGGACGGATCGAAGAACTGGAAGGCCAAATTCACCCGTGAAAGTCATTCGGCAGATGACCCAGAAGGACGGCATTGACAGCAAGCTCATTTCGGCCGTGACTACGCCGGCAACCGGCCAGTCATTGACAGCCCCGCGCCACAGGACATGGAGGCCAACCGCCGGGTGGACGCCGTTGTGCAGTCCAATGAATTCGACTCCGTCAAGGCGCTTATCCCAGAACAGGCCGCACCGAAGAAGCCAGCTGAGAAGAAGCACGCTGGCGGGCACTGAGCCCGCGGTGTCAGCTGTCTGCGGGTAGCCTGCCCAGCAGCTCGTCCAGGTCCGCTGAGCGTTCCGGGCAGTCATAGGCCGCGGTGAGGCGCAGGATGTCGTCGGTGATCTGCGGCTGCCCGCGGATCACGGTGATGTCCCTCTCCCACGTCAGCGGCGCTGGGGCATCGACGGCTCTCTCACAGACCTGCCTTGCCATGAAGTCACGGAACCCCTGGGCCGAATCCGGCACCATACCCTGGGCTGCAAGATCCGCGGCGTAGTCTCCGGAGATCTCGAAGGAAGCAGGCTCGGGCTCTACGGCCGTGGTTTCGGGCAGGAACGCGTCGCAGATGGCAATGGTTTCGTGGCCGGCGTCCGTGAAGGCCTCGTCATCGAATACCCAGGTCTCATCGCCCTCCAAGGTCTGGATGAAATTCTGGAAGGGCACTTGCATCGTTTCCAGGGGCTCAACCAGTTTGTCTTCGGCTGTGGCGGCCACTTCACCAAGCGCGGTGAAGATCTCGCTAGCCTTATCGGCTGTCTTCCCGCTGCGGTCCTCCGATTCAGTGAGGAACACCGACGCCTCGACGACGAGGCCGCCGTCAATCTTGAACAGCTCCACGCAGCTGTCCTCCAGCGGCACCGTCGACCGCTCATAGGTCTTGGTCGGGGCCGGCTCCGAAACGGCTTCCGCCGACGGAGATGCTGATGCCGGGCTCTCAGCAGATTCAGCCGGGGTGCTGCACCCGCTCAAGGCCAATACCGCGGCAGCAAACAGGGCATAAGCAGGCATTGTCTTCACGGTTCCCCCAGCAGAATAGTCAGAGCTGCGGTTCAGGGCCCGGGATAGGGGCGCCGCGCAGCAAAGTCATCCTATCCGGCTGCGGGGAGGATTGTTGTCGGCCCCGCACACATGAGCATCACCTGTCCCAGCCCCTCCCGAAACAGGCTGGTCCTCGACTAGATGACCAAGCCTCCACCTCCGCGTGCCGTGGCTTGGAGTGCCGATCCACTGCACCCGCACGAGTTCCTTGGCCCACGCCATCGCAAAGCACTTCACCGTCTGCGTGTGGCAGTCAGCGTCTACAGAGTTCGCTCAGATGGGTGGGGCGTTTTCCGTGGTCTCCGTGACACCAGTAGTGGGTGCGGGTAGGCAGATCGGTGGGACGTGCCTGTCCGCGAAGGTGAGATGCCGTGCCAACCTGGTCTCGGTCGGTTCTCCATGGGCGGCACCGTAGCCGCCACCGATGACACCGCTGCCCGATGTCCGCGGTCAGGTTACGTGTTAGCCTTCCTCGGTTGGTCTCGATCGAAATATGGGGAAAATGAATAAGAATCTCAAGCTGGCTGGCGCCGGCGTCCTGTCATTAGTCTTGCTCGGTGGTGGCGCCGGAATCGGCTCCGCGATCACGGACCCGACTAAGAGCGAAGAGTACGCCGCGATGGAGTCCGAGAATCGCTCGAAGCAATCCAAGGTCGACGATCTGACGACTGGCCTTACTGCAGCTCAAAAGAAGAATGAGGAGCTTGAAGGTGACTTGCGGGCGGCCGAGGATCGCGAAGACGAGTTAGCGATAGCCGAAGCTGCGGTGAAGAAACGTGAAGACGAAGCAACTGCTGCTGAGGCTGCCGTGAAGAAGCGGGAAGACGCTGTGAAGGGTGCTGAGACGGCGAAAGCCGCAAGCAGCATCACCGATGGCTCTTGGACAGTGGGGCGCACAGTAGAAGCTGGGACTTACACCACGGAAAGAGCCATCACGGGTTCTTGCTACTGGGAGATCACCACATCGGGGACCAACGGTGACGACATAATCGCCAATGACAACGTGTCCGGTGGTCAACCCACGATCACCCTCGCTGAGGGCCAGGACTTCAAGAGCAAGCGCTGCGGAACCTGGGTTAAACTCGGCTGACATCCTCCACGGACGACGGAAGCGCCCCACCTCCGAAGAGATGGGGCGCTTTAGTCTGCTGATCAGTTCGTCCAATATCCGCTGGGGACTTTGTGTTCAAACCAGTGTCCGATGGCGGAAGCGCTCTCCCACCGCCCGGAGCTTTTCCTCCTTGGCGTACTTCGGCGCCTCCGAGATCAAGATGCCCGCCCAGGCCATCGCCTGCAGGCGCTGCGGGGTGATCTTCGCCGTCACGATCGAACCCCGGATCGGCACGGGTGACCGCACGCGGTCCATGGTCTCCTGGGCGGGCGTGGACGGAGCCCTGCAACCCAGTGAGGTCGTCCGCGCTGGTTTTCCCGTGCCTGGCCAGTACTGCGGCCGCCTTGATGGCGTCGAGGGACGGGGCCTGGACCGCCGCACGCCATGGGAGCAGCTTGGCCGGCTCGATGAGGCGCTTGGCCACGACAGCGTCTTTCACATGAAGCACACCCATCGCGGTGCGGACGGGACGCGTCTTAAACAACGTGTACCCCATCTCTGGGCACTGCTGGAGACCTCATCGAGGACATCGAGGCGGTCCAAGCTCCTGGTACCCCGGTCGTCATGGGCTCAATCTGCGGCTAATGGCGCAGCGTGACACAGCCAACATGCGTTGAGGGACACTCAGGCGATAGGGAGTGCGCGCGCTGCTGTCCTGTGTTCAGCCCGGAGTGCTTTGAGTGTCGGGTAGTAGGGATGGTGAGCGTTGCCCTGGAGGTTGAGCGGTAGGCTCAACTGCTCCATCGCCCGCGTCTCGGCGCACCACGGGGCCTCCACCTGCGCCCAGGTTACACGGGCGTGGCGTTGCATCCAGTCGCTGATCTGGCGTTCGCCATCGGGCGTGAATGTGAGTCGGGTTCCGCTGCCGACCCTGCGGAGCGCGATACCGAGGGTTTCTGCCAAGTGACAACCCAGGGTCAGCCGAAGCGTGGACCCGTAGGCGTTGCCTCGGTAGTGGTACCGGATCCGGTCGCGGCGTGTTTGTGTGCTTGGTCGGCCGCCATTTCGCGGCGGCTCTTTCGGGGCAATTCCTATGTAGAGCAGCACGCTGTCACCGACAACGTGGCACGGGCGTGGGTCCACACCGGGTGGCAGTTCATCGAAGTACCACGCGTAGATGCCAGGAGCCCTAGTCACCGGTGATGGCAGCTCGAGTACTTCCTGGCGGGAGTACAGATGCGATGGGGCTAGCAGCCGTCCAAGCGCCCCAGCAGTGTGTTCGATGGTCAGCCTCCGTTCCTGATCATGCGAGTCTAGGCGAAGCGTGCCTGCGCATAGTGCACCAGATGTCTTGGCATGATCCGCGTCCAAAGGATCACCTGTGGCATCACGCTGAGGACGGGAAACATACTGAATGACGTGTACCCATCGGCTATCAGTCCTCGACTGATGGAGCGTCAAGCCGCCCGCTGGCCGAACCGGGTGCAGGTCACGCGATCGCCTATACGGCACCGCTCATCGGGTCGTCGAGGGGCCGACCAGACGGCAATCAGCCCGCTTTCCTAGGGTGCGAATGCCCCGCTCCCGTGTGGAGCTACGAAACCCGCGCGAGTGGAGTTACACGTCGCAGCCGATGCCGTCGCTGTCGCGGTCCAGGTGGCTGCCGTAGCCAGGCTCACTGGCGTACACCGGGGCTGCCCCGGCGGCACGTGCTTCATCGCAGTTGCTGTACGACCAGTTCGAATACTCCTGCACTGGTTCCACCTGCTGGATGTCGGTGTTCGTGGCTGGTTCCTCATATGCGGGGTCGGTGTTCGAGCTGGTTCCCGATCCGCCGCCGAACAGCTCGATGGCACCAAAGACGACGACGACGAACACAAGACCGAACATGACTGTGCCGAGTCCTTCTCGAAAATCCCAAACCATGAATCCCCCAACGATCAGATGCGCCGATTCTAGCCCTTCGGCCAGCCGGGGAAGGGTCGACCCTCCGCCCGCACACATGGGAGTAATGTCCAGAATTCTCATCGCCGGCGACTTGCACGGCTCCATCGGTTACGTCCAGATCCTCATCAAGAGCGCGGCCAACTCGGGTATCGACACCATCGCGCAGGTCGGGGACCTGATGGTCCTCTGGCCCGACTACGGCGAGCACCCTTTCACCACAGCGCTCAAGTAGTCCCTGGCCGAGCACGGCGTCCGGATGGTCTTCATCGACGGCAACCACGACGTCCACCTGGACCTTCGCGCCCTGCCGCTCAACAGTGAAGGGTTCGGCGTCATCATGGAGCAGCTCCTCTACTCACGCCGCGGGCACCGCTGGCAGCTGGACGGGGTCCGCTTCGGGGGACCGGCTCTTCCTAGGGTGCCCGTGACGGTTCAGAAGTGAGTGCCGCGTGCTGCAGCCGGAAGAAGTCCTCCGGGTACATACACTTCAGATCCTTAATTTTGGGGGCGTATGCGCTGTTATGCCACAGGAAGCAGGCCAGGCGACTGCGGCGGCCGACCACCACCTCCACGATACTTTGTACCGGGTCAACGCGCCCCGTAGCCCTGTCGTCGCGGCCGAAGAGCGGGAACTGGCGAGCAATCTCCGGGTAGGCCAGTAGGAAGGCGTCGCGTGACGGACCGCCGACCACAACGATCAGGCCGGCAGGGCAGGCGGCAAGCACACGATCCATGTGCTTGTTGCTGCAAAAGTGCGCGGCTTCACGGACACCGTGCTCAACCTTCGATTTGCAGTGCACGACCTCCGTCATCGCGACGTTCTCGTGCCACGGTGTTTCCTCGCCGACAAGGCTCTGCGTTTGATTCCGAATCCACTGCCAGTAGGTCTCAGTCCTGCCGCGGTTGACACTCTCGCCGCTGGCGACCCGTCGAAGAATATTGGCTGCAGGTTCGCCGCTGGCTCCAGACTTAAGGTGCTGCAGGGCTTCATTCACCCACGAGTGCTTGCTGTCGAACCGGTGCAGCATGAAGTCAGCAATCAGGTCATCGCTCCACTCCACAGTCGGATAGAGCTCAGCCAGGTGCTTGTATCGAGCCCGTGCTTCCGGCTCTCCGGCGCTGATCGACGGATTCGAGGACAGGAAGACCACCTTGGCCGTCTCCAGACTTCCCGCCCATGCTTCAGGCACCTGGAAGGGGCTCTCGTATCTGTTTTGGAAGCAGACAACCTTATGGCACGGGTGGTTGGAGTCCGCTGCCGCAACCGGTACCTCCGGGCACCGGGCGACGCTGAGCGCGAGTTCCTTAAGATGTAGTGGCACTGTTCCCCCAAATTGATCAACGTTGGAGTGAGCCTATCGCTCGGGTGCCCTCTCTTTGGGGGGACTTGCCAGGCTGCCGTGCGATACGGCTCCGCTGCACAAATTTTCTGTAGCAGCACCTCGACCAGGGGAGGACCATGATCACAGCACGTGTACCCTAAAAAGCCCCGACCGCAGGCTGATTTGTTTCGACCACACAGGCTGCGGTCGCCGTGACCTTGATCCTGCTGAGGCGCCGCCGCTCGAGGAAACACAAGGCGGCGCTGCGGGCAGGAGGCATTAGGCGCCGGAACGATCATCGAACCGGAGGCGCCCGCTCCCGCTGAAGAGGAAGCTGCGGTTAGCCCTGAGGCCGACGCCCCTGTCATCGTCATCCCGGCCGAGGATGAGGCCGAGGAAGAAACCGAGGTGCTGGTCTTCGTCGAAGAGCACAACCCGTTCGGTTAACCCCTAGGGCGTTTCTCACCCCCTAGTCGTCCTTCGGTAGGTACCAACCATGCTCGCGACGCCTGGGCTCTCGTGGCTCTGGGGGCTCGCGGGCGTATGCCTCGTTTTCACGGCGCACCATTTCCGCGTCGAAGCGGCGCAATTCGTTGTCGAGGCGTTGCAACTCATTGTCGAGATCTTTGTGGGAGACGTAACGCAGTCGCAGCGCTTCGCGCTCATCTTCGAGTTCCTCGTCGGACAGCGGGCGGAGGCCCCCAAATGCGCGTTCAACACCGTCAAAAATGCCCATGCATAGATGCGGTCACACTCGGGGCTACCGATGCATGACCGTCGGTCGACACCGTTGCCAAGGCGCGGGAACATTAACGACACCATGATGATGACCTCCACGCTCGAGCAGATTCGCGCCATTAGGAATAAAGCGCCCGGAACGGACGTCCAGGACCGTCCCGGCAAAGGCATACGAGGTCATGACCACCAGTACGAGGACGGCAAGGTCGCGCACCCGGTGCAGTCGGCGGATTGGCGGGGTGCGTCGGGGCCACAGCATGAGCTGACCGCCGGTGCGGTCGACGCCGCGGGATTAATTCTGGGCGTGCCTTCACGTGTGCGGTGACAGGGGCCGAGCTCACCGCAGCCTCCGGCCGGCATCACCCCGCGTTGGCTTGTGCCTCGGTGATTGCATCCTCCAAGGCCCCGGCCCGCTCAGGGCAGAAGTAGGCGACGGTCAGGCGAAGTGCCTCCGCCCCGCTACCCATGGATGGCTCACCGTCGTGCATCACCCGCACATTCCTGCGGAAGCTGCCGAGTGAATCGGACGTGTCGCCCTCGCAGACGTTTCCTCTCATGAATGCGGCGTAGGACGTAATGTCATCCGGGACGACGCCAACGGCGGCTAGATCTTCTTCATAGACGCCGCTGATCGGGACAGGCTCAACCAATGTGTCAGCCCCGGCGTCCGTGCCGGTGAAGTACGGGGTGCAGAGGTTAGTCAGCTCTGTGCCGGCGGCCTTCCACTCGGTCGCGACGAAGGTGTAGTTGGTGCCGCCGCTTTCGGTGATCTCGATCATCTCTGTCATGGGCGCCGCGAAGCCCTGGAGGAAGGGGACTATCTGGTCCTCGGCGTTGAGGGCTATCCCGTCGATCTCCTCCTTGAGGCCGCGAGCCTCCCTGATCGTCGGTGGCGCGATGTCCTCGAATTCTTGGAGGAAGGTGATCGTCCTGTAGAACGGGCCGTCTTCGTTCTGGCCGAGCAGCTGGTTGCAGGTCGTCTGCCGTGAGACCTGGAAGGCCGGTTCCGACTCGTCTGTGGTGGGCGGCGACGACGGCGTCGGGCTGGCACTGGCGCTGCTGGCCTCTGCCTCAGGCTCCTGCCCGGCATTGGACGTGCCGCACCCGGCGAGTAGGAGCAGGGTGAGCGGTACGGCAGCGAGACGGATGTTCAATGAGACCCCCAGAGTGACGTGAGGGTAGTAGCTTCCCATCCCGCCGGGTGCTCCACCAAACAATTTGTTCGATGAGGTGCCGGAGGCTCCGGGGCACTTTGTACACCCGCAGCGGCAGACGGTCCGTGCTGCCCGTCAGTTCGGTGGCGACCTGGAGGACAAGAGTGACGACTTCCTCGGTGATGTCCCTGGGCCGCGGGACGTTCTGGCGGGACATTACGAGGTCGGCGATGGCCGCGACTTCGATCGAAACGGTGGCCGAGGACGGTTCATGAGTGGCATGCAGACCCATGTGTACGGAGGTAGCGTCATCGCTGCCCTCGGGCGAGCAGACGCTGCTGGCCTTGTAGCATCCGAGGTCTTGGGCGACCTGGCTGCGGGCCGTAAGGCTCCCCGGCGTCCAGCACGATCTGCAGAATAGTTTTTGCTCCTCGCAGGTAATGCCCCCCCAGGTTCTGGTAGGTGTAATTGCCGCCGACGCACGCGGGTTCAACGGGAGGTGGACAACTGCGTCTCCTGCATGCTGTAGTGCCCTGACGAATGGCCCCGGTAGATTCTTTCCGCCGGGGCTATTTCATGTCCTGGGTGTGCGCCGGTAGTGCTCGTGCGTGAGCTCCGCCTGCTTGACCCACACGTCGTGCTTCCTGGTCGCGTTGGCACCTGCCTCCAAGTGCTCGAGGTGCTCGGCGAGTGAATAGAAGCCCTTCCCAGGGGCGTCGAGTGTCGCCAGTGCGACAACCGAGGACAGCATGTACTTCTTGTGGTCAGGATCGTCTTTCACGATGTCCGCCAGGAGGGCTCCGAGTGCGTTTCGCTCACCGTCACGGGACAGATCGAACGGCGCAACCTCGGCGTCCTCGGCGAGGGCTTTATTGAACTCGCCGTACGGGATCAAACTCCCGCGCTTGGCTGTGCGGATCATGATGTACCGTCCGGCCTCCATCATCCGCTCCCACTGCTCGTCGCTGCGTCCCTGCGGCATCTCGTCCCTTTCGTTGGCTGCGGAAAGCCTAGCGGCCAGCAACAGCTTTCCGCTCTATGCTCGGGGAGGACATCTCACAGGGGAGGGGGCCCGGCATGGGCAACAACCAGGAAGAGCGCAGCGCCAAGGTGCGCCGGAAACACGGGATTCTGATGGGGGTTCCCATCTGGAATGGTCGACAGGGCTGGGCCGCATACGCCGACGGTCTCCTCACCGTGAAGATGACGATAACGAAAGCAGTCGTCATTCCGGTGCAGGACCTCGCTCCAATCGACTTCAGGTCCGCTCGCTCAATGACCGCGGGATATATACGGTTCAGTCGTGAAGGCGGTAAGTTCGGTGACCGCCAGGAGATCATCTTCGGGTCGCAGGATGAGGGGCTTTTCGCGCAGCTCAAACATCTCCTCGAGGACGAGCAGCGCCGCGGTGTCCAGGGCTCGCTGCCCGAGGAGCCTCAGGCTGAAGAGGCTGAAGGAGCCGAAGGCGAACCGGGGGTGGAGACACTCAAGGACGAAAAGTACCGGGCCAAGTACAAGATCCCGGCTGATGCCGTGCTGGCCCGCTCCGCAGGCATGGGCTACGTCGCCTTCGACCGGCACTATGTCACCCTGCAGTGGGTCGGTCTGGGCAGGGGCATCGTTGGAAAGGGCGTGAAGCGGATCCCTCTGACAGCCATCACGAGTGTCCAGATGAAGCCGGCCGGCCTCGTGATGAGCGGGTTCATCCAGTTCTCCTTCGCCGGGGCTAACGATGTCCGAAGCGCTTTCGGCCGGCAGTCCTGGGACGCGATGGGCGACGAGAACACGATGTCCTTCAACGCGCCAGACGAATATGCGTTCCTGAAGCTCCGGGACGCCATCGAGCAGGCCCAGCGGGCACTGCACCAGCCGGTCGTTGTGCAGACCGCCCCGGCGCCGGAGGAGGATGTTTTCGCGCACCTGGAGAAGCTCGGGAAGCTTCGTGATGCCGGGATTGTCAGCGAGGCGGAGTTCGCTGCGAAGAAGGCTGAACTGCTTGGCCGGATCTGAGGACCGGGCCCAATGTCGGCCGTCGGCGTCCGGGACGCATAGGGAGGAGAACCAACCTCTTTAGATCGAAGGAACCCCGTGTCCCAAACTCTTCTCGCCAGCAACGTGGCAGCCATCAACTGGAACCGCATCCGGGACGAAAAGGATGTCGAGGTCTGGAACCGCCTCGTCAACAACTTCTGGCTGCCGGAGAAGGTGCCCCTGTCCAACGACGTCCAGTCGTGGGCCACGCTGACCCCGGACGAGCAGCAGCTCACCATGCGCGTGTTCACCGGGCTCACCCTGCTCGAGACGGTGCAGGCCACCGTAGGTGCCGTCAGCCTGATCCCGGACGCCATCACGCGGCAGGAAGAGGCGGTGTACACCAACATCGCGTTCATGGAGTCGGTGCACGCCAAGAGCTACTCCTCGATCTTCTCGACGCTGGCCTCCACCAAGGAGATCGACGAGGCCTTCCGCTGGTCCACCGAGAATGTGAACCTTCAGAAGAAGGCGCAGATCGTCATGGACTACTACCAGGGCGATGATCCGCTGAAGCGCAAGGTGGCCTCCACGCTGCTGGAGAGCTTCCTGTTCTACTCCGGGTTCTACCTGCCGATGTACTGGTCCTCACGGGCGAAGCTGACGAACACGGCCGACCTGATCCGCCTGATCATCCGCGACGAGGCCGTGCACGGCTACTACATCGGCTACAAGTTCCAGAAGGGCCTCGAGGGACAGTCCGAGGCGCGCAAGCAGGAGATCAAGGACTACACCTACGAGCTGCTGTTCGAGCTGTACGAGAATGAGGTCCAGTACACGCACGACCTCTACGACTCCGTCGGCCTGGCCGAGGACGTCAAGAAGTTCCTCCACTACAACGCCAACAAGGCCCTGATGAACCTGGGCTACGAGGCGATGTTCCCCTCCACCGTGACCGATGTGAACCCGGCGATCCTTTCGGCGCTCTCACCGAACGCTGACGAGAACCACGACTTCTTCTCCGGCTCGGGCTCCTCGTACGTCATCGGTAAAGCGGTCAACACCGAGGACGACGAATGGTCGTTCTGAGGGTGCGAGATCCGGTCCTACTTGGCGGAAACGAACCTCGTTGGCGGAAACGGTGAAGTGACAAGTTAGTTGGCCAACTGACAATCATCTTGGCCAAGTGACAACTCTCGTATCCGAGCATTGCTCAGTTGTGGGACTTGAAAGCGGGCGTCCGGGTCATAGACCTTGGCGCCCGCTGCGTTGTCCAGCCCCGTTTCACACCGTCAGCCGACCAAACCCTTGGCACGTTGGACTGCCGGGCGGAACTCCTCCTGCTTGGCGCGTTTGGTCAATGCCTGCGGGCCGACGCCCGGAGCCTTGATCGTGATGGCGCGCGGCACCCGGTCCGCCAAGTGCTTCGCCCAGGTCTGCTGCACGGAGACGCTGCACAGGATCACCACCTGCAGACGGGGGAGAAGGCACAGGACAGAGCCCATCGCCTTGGCGCCGGCCACACGTTCGTTGGCGTCCTCCGTCTCCGTGAAGAAGGGTACTATGTTCCACATGAGCCGGCGGCCACTGAGCCCGAGGTGTCAGCTGTCGGCGGGCAGCCTGCCCAGCAGCTCTTCCAGGTCCCCCGAGCGTTCCGGGCAGTCATAGGCCGCAGTGAGGCGCAGAATGTCGTCGGTGATCTGTGGCTGCCCACGGATCAGAGTTATGTCCCTCTCCCATGTCAGCGGTGCTGGGGCATCGACGGCTCTCTCACAGACCTTCCGTGCCATGAAGTCGCGGAACCCCTGGGCCGAACCCTCAGCCGAATCCGGCGCCATGCCCTGGGCTGCAAGATCCGCGGCGTAGTCACCGGTGATCTCGAACGACGCTTCGGCCGGCTCAGGTTCGGCGACAACTTCGGTGGGAAGGTGACCTCGGCAGGTTTCGGCAACTTCGCGGGCCCCATCCTTGAACGCCTCTGCGTCGAGGTGCCAAGTATCGCCACTTTGGCTGGCTTGGACGAATTCCCGCAAGGGGAGCTGCATCTCATCGAGAGGTGCAGCCAGCTCGGCTTTGGCGGTCTGCTCCACATCTCCGATCCGGGTATAGATGTCGTTGGCGCCCTCAACGGTTTCGTCGTTCATTTCCTCCACCGCCTCCAGGAACTCAAGAGCCTCAATAACGAGGCCGCCGTCCGGCTCGAGGACAGCAACGCAGCTCGATTCCAAGGGCATGGAGGTTCCTTTGTCATCCGGAGTGGTCTTGTCCGGTGCCGGCTCGACTATCGACTCCGCTGACGGCGACTTCGAGGAGGTCACCTCAGCCGATTCAGCCGGGGTGCTGCACCCGCTCAAGGTCAGTATGGCGGCAGCGAACAGGGCATAAGCAGGTATTGTCTTCATAGTTCCCCCAGCAGAATGGTCAGAGTTGCGGTTCAGGGCCCGGGATGCGGGCGCCGCGCAGCGGATTCATCCTATCCGGCTGCGGGGAGGATTGTTGTCGGCTCCGCACCCATGATCATCATGTGTTCCAGCCCCTCCCGAAACAGGCTGGTCGTCGACTAGATGACCAAGCCGCCTGCAGCCCCCACATCCGATTCGGCGCGCTCCAAACCAAGAACCGTTGAGGTCTACGACTTCCGGCGCCCCACCACCCTGGCCCGCGAGCACGCCCGCGTCCTCGAGCTGGCCTTATGAACCTTCGCCCGCCAGGTGGCGTGGTGGGGCCCTACGTGACGCCTCTGTGGGCGGCGGCCAGGGCGCGAGCCATCTGCAGCTCTATGTGTCGAGCCGAGGATCTTCATTGGTGCGTCCCGGTTGCGGAGATGCGTGACTATGGTGACTGCTGAGTTCAATGGTGCTGCGATCGGTGGTCCGCATACCGGCCCGGCTCATAGCTGGATCGGGCGCAGGACCCCTTGCCCCGGTCGCATGCGGATGGTCCGCCCTCACGCGTGCGGCAGGACCTAGAAAGCGCTACGTCGGGGTGGAGAATACCCGGCGCCGCAGCAGCCAGGGCCGCGTGTTCGGCGGTGATGTCCGGGCGGGGGAGTGGGAAGCCGGCCAGGGTGCCGTGGGCGCGCTCGTGGTTGCGGCGCTGGGCAAAGTATTCGGCCTTGCGCTGTTCGATGGCGTCGGTGGCGGTCCTCACGGACGGAAGGTTCGCCAGGCGGACGGGTGCCTCCTCGAAGGCGCGCACAGCGGCAAGGAGCTCGCCGCGGCTGGGCAGGCGGTCACCGTGGGCGGGGAGGTAGTCCTGCCAGATGCCGGACTTCACCGTGCGCGATGCGTAGGCGGCCAGTGCGCGGTCCATGTCGGTGAGCTGCTCGGCGGCCCGGAGGGGGGAGCAGGCGTTCGCGGGCCACCGGTGCGGGCTCGGACGCGGGAGGTGCTGCGACGGCTGCGGGGGACAGCTCCTGCTCGGCGACGAGGGCGGAATATCCACCGAGGCTGACGCCGACTCTGCGTGGGTGGCGTGGGCGAACTGCCCGGCGGTGCGCACACCCTTTACGGCGCAGTTCGGAGTGAAGCCTGACATGTCCTGCCCTTTCGAGCGGCCCGGTACCGCTCCTCTCATTTTCGCATCTCCTGCCTGCCGGGCTACCGGGCGCACCAAACGCTCGCCGTAGTGTCCGAATAATGCGTTGCGATCTGCGCTCGCAGATGCACCGCATTACGGAAGATTGCTTAGGCCAAGCCGGGTTCCCCAGCCATACAGAATTAGCATTAACAGCCTGGGCTGAGGTTGGCGCTATAGTTTGGCTGGGGGGACTGACCTGTCATTTGGTCTGACGCAAGGCTATATCTCAGTGATGAAGCGGCAGAGACGCCACCCAGAGAAATCAGCCAAAATAGTTAGACAGGATTTGTAATGACAGAGTATTCAACGGTGCCGAGCGCTCCGCGTGACGGTAAAGCCCAAGCGGCAGCAGACAAGGCGTACCGTAAGGCTACGCGGCCTTGGTTCAAGAAGAAGCGCTTCCTACTCCCTTTGATCATCATCGGGCTCATGATCATTTCGTCGATTGCCAATGCTGGTAAGGACGAGCCTTCCGCTGCCGTCGCTCCTAGCGCGGACGCATCGGCAGCGGCACCTGCTGCTACGGCCCCCGCAGAAACGGCGGCGCCCCCAGAAACGGCGGCGCCCGCAGAAACGGCGGCGCCCGCAAAACCGGCAGCCCCCGCAAAACCGGCAGCCCCTGCAGTTCCTACCGAGTACAAGTCCGCGCTGAACAAAGCGGAGTCCTACTCCAAGATGATGCACATGAGCAAGGCCGGCATCTACGAGCAACTCACATCGGAATTCGGTGAAAAGTTCTCGCCTGAAGCAGCGCAATATGCGGTCGATAACCTCGTGGCCGACTACAACGCGAATGCCCTGGCGAAGGCCAAGGACTACCAGGAGACTATGTCCATGTCTCCCGAGGGAATCCGCGAACAGCTGACATCGGAGTTCGGTGAAAAATTCACGCCGGAGGAAGCCGACTACGCGATTCAAAACCTAGGCTAGAAGGCACAAAACTAAAGGGGCTCCCATCTGGGGGCCCCTTTGCTGTATGGCGGTCTAAACCGTGGGGCTTCAGGCGTTACGACGTGCGTTCATCGTTCTGCAGAGAAAACATGGACTGGGGCTACATGACCGGATCTGGCGAAGCCTCCAATCGGTAAAACCCTTGCCACCGGGCGTCCGGGCATTCACGGTGTACTTCAAAGTTCCGTCTCAAATGTGTCTTGGGGCGCGCCCGGGGAAGCCCCCGCGAACTCGTTACTGTCCCTCACGGCGGCGACCATCCGCCGGGTCGGGATTCCCATGCCCAGGTTAGTTCTCCTCCCCTTCACCCTCGCTGCGGTGCTCGCCACCTCGGCCTGCATGCCGCATGCAGGCATCAACTTTGACGGCGAAGCCGTCAGCTGTCCTGAGGAGCCGGCGTCCCGGGAATGTGAGGACGGTGTTTACCGAGCGGCTGACCAATTGCTGTCCGATGATATTGGAGATGAGGAATTCCAGGACCGGGCCCTTGGAGTGATTCGGGCGGTGATCGTGCCAACCGACCTCGAACGCGATAAGGACGGAGAGGCGAACGAAAGTGACCTTTGATGAGGTCGAACGAATCAGCTCGTCGTTCGCGATGCTATTAGCGGTGGACCTGGTGATCCGCTGGGGACTCAGGGGCCGGAGTGCACCGGCGGCCGGCAGGAGAATGGATACAGGGAGGACAGGGCTTTGCATGAAATTCCTCTCAGTTGGCTGGTGACAACCGATGACCGATGGCGCATCGGATGTGAAAACGCGCCTGGCTAGGTAAGTTCGCTTCGTCTTGGAAAGAGGCGCTCCACTATGTCGATCGGGAGAACGGTTGTCAGGAATGTCTCCTGGTGGGGGAGAACTCCGGGTGTGGACAGTGTCCACACTTTGGGTCTCGGACTGGGTCGGACCGGTGCCGGACTGAGTCGGATTGCGGATGTTTTCGGGGGAGTGGCGGATTTACAGGCCCTGAGTCCGGTTCGAGTCCCACTTCGGGCACATGTTCCCCCTAGTCAGAGACCTTTTTGCTCTCTGACTGTGGACAGCCGGCCCAATTCTGCGGTCCGGGTGCCGGTTCTGGTGGCTGTTTTGGATTTTTCCTGGGGCCTGGGTGCGTCCATTCTGTCGCGAAGCCCGGGTTGGGCGTTCTTACTACTTCATGGAGGAGTGGCGGTGTAGGTACATGACTTCGGCGGGGTTTAGGACCTGATCATCCTCCCCGAGCAGCTCAGGCAAGGTGGCCACCGAGGGTGAATGGCTCATGAGTACCTCCACCACTAGCGGACGTAGGTCGCGGCGACTCCCGGCTTGCTCGCTGGAGGCTACAAGGACGGGCCCGAGTTCGGCCTCCAGCCAAGCCAGCAGGCGGGGAGCCTCAGGGCTTGCCGGCCGGAGCGGGTCAACGGGGGGGTCGCTGATCATCGTTCGAATGGAAGGTGAGTCCTTCGGCCTTCAGGCGCCGCACAAGGAGCCGCACGTTCAAACGGGCGCGGAGAGCATCTCAAACCCACCTGGACGAACTGAAGCAGGCATTAGCCAACGGAAAAATTGTTGCGGTAGTCGGGGTCGGACTGGCGATGCACGCCACGAACGCGGCGCCCTGCTCGAATTGGTTCGGCTTTCCTGATGAGAGCTCACGCCCAGAAAGTGTCGTAAGCGGCTACGGAGGAGTGGGCGACCATAATCGACACCGCGTTGTCGTGCGCGAGATCGTCCGATGACACTTCTACGCTCATAAAAACAGCCGGTATGGTCAAGGCAAAGATTGATGAGTTAGGCCACCAAGCGTCTCAAGATTGGATGGAGGCTACTATCGAAAGCCTCCAATTGAAGAGTAGCTCGAGGCCTGTGGCACTTCGCGACCTAAAATTTCCAATATTCACGACTAACTACGATTCGATGATCGAAGCCGCTTCTGGGATCGGGTCAGCAGCCTGGACCGCTCCTGACGACCTGCACAATGTCGCCCTAGGCGACTCTGCATCCGTTGATCACCTGCACGATATTTGCCGCGAAAGAGCCGCACAATGTGCCAGCTCTTTTGCGGTCCTGCTGGAAAAACTTTGACCGCGAAACGAATTCTTGACGGAAAGATCGTCATCTCTGGCGCCTGCAGTAACCCACTTTCTCCAACTCAAATACGAGCGACACCACCGCCACCAGCGCTTCGCCAGGGCGCATTCGTGAATTATCAGCAAGAACGACCGCAATGTCAGCGACTGTTGCCTTTCCATCTATGGCCCTCCAGATGCTCGCACCGGTCGCGTCGAGGAACAGGAAGCGATTCTCGCGGACGAGAACCGGCTGACCGCTCGTCTGTCGATAACGGACGCGAAGGTCACGAACGGGCACGTCGGTGCCGCGGACACTAATCGGGATCAGCTCTGTACCTCCTCAACGAGCTCTTCGGCGAAGGCAGCACATTTGTGGACATAAGCGCGGACGGCGCCTTCTTCCCTTTCCGGATGTTCGCAATTCTGTAATGCCCAAAATCTGCGGTGGACGGTACCGGAGGGATCGGTGAGGGCCAAGAGTCGTGCACGCCACTTGACCGCGCTGTTTGTAGATCCATGAGAGTGGTTCCAGAGATCGGCGCCGAGGCCGACAAGATCCCGCGCCCGGAGTAACGCGGAGTCCCAATCAGCACTATCCACCATTCCCCAGACATCTTCCAAGGCGCCGTCTATTCTGTGGACCGCCTGCTGGGTAAGGAATCGTCGAAACAAATCGGAATCAAATCTGCTCTGCCACTCTTGGAGCCCTGCAGCGTCGTTTAGTGCCAGCCCGGTAATCAGCCGGTGTATGAAGTGCTCCTCTTCAGGTAAAAAGCTATCAGCAACAAAACGTTCGCCTACATGTAGATTATTAAGTCGATTAGCTAGTTGATGGACGCGTTCGGGATCCCAATATTCGTAGTCAATCCGACGATGCTCATGAAAACGGATTCCGATCCGGCACCTTTGCCTTGAGATAGTAAGTACAGATCGAGGCCAAGATCCATCTATAACAAAGACGTCTATGTCCGAGCCATAATTTCCGAGGCCCTCCACGAGCGACCCCGAAAGATAGGCAGTTGGCGGACCGCGAAAAGGAAGAGCTTCGTGCTGCAAGATGGCTTCTCGGCTGAGTCCCAGTTCGCGCAGCAAGTCGGTAGCATCAGTCAAATCCGCCATGGGTTTCCATCACATCCAGCGGGGCGGGCACGACGAATCCCAGTTGAATCAGGCAATGATACTTACCTCGAGCGACGGAAATTGGCGCCCCTGGGGAGTGACTTCTTCGATGGATAGAGTCACGAAGGGGTGACTTCCGGCCTTGATATTGATGTCCCGGGGGATGCGGTCCAGATTGCGAACGCCGAGCTCATCAGCTATTTTCTGAATCAACTCTTCAGGTAGGCGCAGAGACATGGCCCGAGCGTCCTTGTTCATGGTGACTTCTCCCTTGCTTCGGTGGCTGATGCAGATCATTGTGCACCCCTCGCCAATGGCTGACAAGGGTTCATTAAATGTCGGAGGTGAATATGGGAGGGTTTGCCTCAAAGCCAGAGGTAGTGCAATAGGAATAATCGCTTTTGACTGCCGCTTTGCTGCGTGCCTGCGCGTAGGACCGCCAGTCCTCAACGGTCATCCGTGGCTTAAATATCGTCGGGTCCACGGGCTTTCAGTTAGGTGATCGAGGAGAGGCGGGCAGTCGATGCTTCGTATCTGTCGGCTCATGGATCTAAGGTTCTCCATCCGATGTACGCCAAGAGCGACTTGTTGCATACACATACGCGTTCAGGGAAGCCACATCCAAGGTATGGAATCACCCTTGCCTCTGACCGCGAAAATGCGGGTCGATATTGAGTGATCCTCGGCGAACGATTCGACCTAATGGATCGCTTCGGGCAGCGCTCCACAGTGCCGCGACGCATCCCCCTGAAACTCACCGACGTCTCGGATCGGATCTGCGCCGCCCCGGTCGGATCGGATCTGCGCCGCCCCGGAAATGCTGTACCAGCAGCTCATTGACGCGCAGGCGACCGCGTTCATCGGCGCCGCCCCGCTCCAGCGGACCGGGGACCGCGCGGTGCAGCGGAACGGCTCCCGGGCCGGGACGTTGACGACCACGCGGGGGACCTGAATCCGAAGTTTCTTGAGCTGCGGGCCGGCTGGTTTTTCCCGGCCCTGCTGGAGCGGCGTCGCCGCATCGATCAGGTCCTCTACGCGGTTATGATGGAGGCCGACCTGCGGGGAGGACGACGTCCAGCCAACCGGTAGCTGGCGCGGATGATTGTTGTGCGGTCGTTGCCGAAGCGGTTGCTCACGCAAACACCACGCAGCCAGGAACCGAGCTGGAGCGGACCTCCGCTATGGGAAACTTCTCGTCGAACATCATCAGGAAGACCGGACTCATGGAGCCCAGCCCTCTTGATGGTCCTATAAGCATTTGCTCAAGGCCAAGCTGGCCGGGCTTTAGCCCTACCTATATGCTCGTGCCATCTGCACCCAGACCCGCGGTCGCAGTGGGCGTCACCATGGCTGAATGACAAAAAGCTCTGTGTGATATGGAAATACCACCACACCGTCGACGGCGTAACTCTCGACGAGTGCGTGCACTTCCTTAAGGAAGACCGGCCCGACCGCAGCGACAGCTCGTTGGGCCTGAGTCGAGCTCGACGCCATCCCGACAAAGCTGTCAACGGTCATTGCTTGATTCCATCGCGACTCAGCTCGGATTACCGCGTCCAACCCTACGTCAAATCCGTCTGCCAGCTCCTGCGCGACATCAATGTCGCGATAGCGGCGACTGTACCCCGGGCTCCGCTCTTCGAGCAGACCTTCGTACGCCGACAGGAATGGGCTTCGGCTGTGGTCGCGGTTGTTTTGAACTACGATCACACGACCACCCGCCCGAAGGACCTTCCGGGCCGCTTGCAGGAAGGCAGGTCGATCGAACCATTGGTAGGCCTGTCCCGCAATGATGAGGTCAACGTCGGTGACCGTCGACAGGACATCTTCTATGCGGCCTACCATCCAATTCAAGCCCGGGAACTTCCGCTTTCCCGCTTCGACCATGTCTCTTGAAATATCGATGGCATACACTTCCGGGCCGACGAGTGCGGGCAGCACCCACTCCAAGGAGATTCCGGTCCCCGCACCTGCATCGACCACCCGCAAGTTGTGGCGCGTCATCCCAAGCGCAGTATCAAGGAGATCGGACGGATAACGGGGACGGTAACGGTCGTAGTCATCGGCAAGACCGTCAAATTTGGCGCCATCAGGCATGAAAATCCTCCTGGTTGGTGATTACGGAGAGCAAGCCTCCGCGGGAAGCCATTCTGCGCATCATAAGCGGCGGTGGCGTGAATGGATGGCTTCGTCCGGCTACCTTGAGAACGCCGCGCTCCAAGTCAAGAACCGCTCGCCCACCATCTGGTAGATCGTCGGTGTCAAGCTCGATAGCGGGTACGCCGAGGTTCCAACAATTTCGAAAAAAGATGCGGCCGAACGCGGGAGCCAGCACCAAAGTGACACCCGCGGCCTGCAGTGCGCTTACTGCCTGCTCGCGTGAACTACCGATACCCATCACCGCGTCCCCGACGAGCGCGTCGCCAGAGCGGAATGTCTCGGCCATCCCGGGAAACCGGTGCTCGAAGATATGGGGAGCCATGTCAGCCGGATCTGTGTACATGTGCTTATAACGCCCAGGGATGATGTCGTCGGTGGAGATGACTCCCGTGACGCGACGGAGACGTAGGGGACTCATGTCAGTTCCTCCAACTCCGCAAGGGTGGGAATGCGGCCTAGGAGTGCTGTCGCCGCAGCCACGATTGGGGATGCGAGGTAAATCGGAGCCGCCGGGTTACCCATTCGACCCTTGAAGTTCCGATTCATGGTTGTCAGTACCGGTAACCCACTTGCTGGCACTGGACCCTGTACCCCGACGCACGCTCCACACCCCGGCGGCGTCGTGATGACGCCGGCCTCGCGCAAGGCCTCAAGCGCACCACTCTCAGCAGATCGCTTCTCGACCGCCCGTGACGCTGGCGTCACGACCGTCATTACGTCTGGGTGGACCCGCCTAGCTCGCAGAAATTCGGCGGCGGCGGCGATATCCTCGGTGTGTCCGTTGGTGCAGGTACCGACGAAGACCTGTCCGACGCGAGTCCCGGCAACCTCGTCGAGTGTTGCGACGTTCCCGGGCAGATGCGGCAGCGCTACTAGTGGGGTCAGTCCGCTCACGTCGAGGTGAACGGTCGCGACCGCGTCCCCGCGACCTGTGGGGGAGAGCGCCGCGCCAAGCGGAGTGGGCCGCGGTGGAAGAAAAACACATTTTGCACCCATCTCGACCCCCATGCTGGCGACGGTGGCGGCCTCGTCATCGCTGAGCCCCTCGGGCCACTCGCCGCACCACTCGACTGCTCGGTAGAGCCAGGTGTCCATCGGAACGGATCTCAGCACGTGAAGCAGAACGTCCTTGGCCGTGGTCAAACGGTGGGGTGTGCCCGTCACCTCGAGCACCACAGTTTCCGGTACCCGAAGCCAAGTACGGTTCGTCGCCATGATGGCAGCGACGTCGGTGGCGCCCATGCCGAGCGCCAGCGCCTGCACAGCACCACCGAGGCACGTATGGCTGTCCGATCCGACGACGATACTTCCCGGACGAAACCACCCCTTCTCTAGTGCCACCAGATGACTCACTCCTTGGCCGTCCGATAGGAAGTCAACCCCAAGGGAATGAGCAAAGCGCCGGGCTTCGGCGAGTCGGTCGGCAATAGCGACATTCGGCGGCAGAACGCTGTGGTCCACGACAAATGCAACTCGGCTCGGGTCGTGCACCGCCCCAAGCCCATGTTTCTCCCAGAGACGCGCGATGGTCGGTGAATTCCCATCCTGTACGTAGACTCGGTCAACTTCCACTGTCACCAGATTTCCGGGTGCGATCGGATCGGTTGAATGGGTCGCCAGGATACGCTCAATCAAGTTTTCCCCCGCTGACGGGCCCGGCTCAGCGGTGCTGCCGCCGTCCAGCAGGCGCTCAGTGGCCCGCGGGGGCACCTTGCACCTCCTTGAGAATCCCGATGAGTTCGTCATCGGAGATCAATCCCTGCTTTTCCACGGAGCGGTCTCGAACTGCCGTGAGGCATGCGTCGAGGTGCTCGGGTTCGGCTTCTATGCCGAAGTTGGCTAGCACGTGCTCGATCATGCGACGACCCGAGTGTTTGCCGACCACGAGCTGCCGCGTCCCACCGACCAGCTCGGGAGGAAACGGCTCGAATGTGCTCGAATCCCGCAGCATACCGTTAGTGTGGATCCCGGACTCGTGTGCGAACACATTCGATCCCACGATCGGCTGCCAAGGCGGAACAGTCACCCCAGTCGCCTCTGCAAGTACCGCGGAAAGCCTCTCGAGGTGGTCCAGCCGGATCCCTAAATCACGGTTGTGGAACTGACGTAGGGCCATGACCATCTGGGCCAGGTCCGGCATGCCGGCCCGTTCACCGATCGCGTTGACTGTCACATGGAAGTAGCGGGCACCGGCCGCGAGCCCGGCCAAAGTGTTGGCGATGGCCAGACCGAAGTCATTGTGGCAGTGGCACTGCAGGTCGATCGTAGCCGCGGAGGCGACGGCGGCGACGCGCTCCCCGTACCCCGCGGGATCGAGGATCCCGATAGTGTCAGAAAGGCGAAGCCGATCCGCGCCCGCTTCCTGAACCACTACAGCGTATTCCTGAAGGAACTCGATATCGGTGCGACCCATATCCTCCGCGCTAATCGAAACAAACGCGCCCTGGTCCTTCGCCAACTTCACCATGTCGGCCGCGGTCGAAAGGAGCCACGCTCGATCTTTCTTCACGCTGTTTGCGAGGTGAATGTTTGAGGTCGGCAGGCCCATATGAATCGCACGGAACCCAAGGGAGAGCGAGTACTCAATATCGGCCCGCACGCCACGGTTCCACGCAACGAGGTTGACCTCGTCGCGCCGCTCAAGCATCTCTTGCATGGCGCGGACATCGTGACCACCCATTGCTGGGATACCCGCCTCGATCCATTTCAACCCAGCGTCCACCAAAGCATTGAAGATGCGGACTTTAGTGACGTCGGCGAATGCGACCCCGGGCGCCTGCTCACCATCGCGCAGTGTGGTGTCTTCGAGAATCAGGTCGTCTCTCATCAATTTTTTTCCTTTCATAGGGATGTGTTGGTTAATGCGGATGTGTTGGTCAAGGAGGTTAGGAGTCGGCGACGTAACGGCCCATCGGGACTGGAGGTCGCAAATACTCCACGCCTTTGCAAGCGTGGGACGATCTCAGCGACAACGCCCTCAAGGTCGAACGGCAAAACCGGGGGCATCAGATTGAATCCGTCACACACACCGGACTGGAACCACTCCACCAGCGTGTCGGTGACACTGTCCCAGGATCCAATAAGCACTAAGTGGCTACGGGCAGCAGCGATCCGACGCGAGAGCGCCTCCAGAGTGAGGTTGGGTTCGTCGCGAACGATTTCGAGGATGTGCGCACGCTTGCTGAGGTTGCCGTTGGAGAGTGGCAACTCGGTCGGTAGCGGCTGATTCGAAGGGAACCCCGTGACATCGGTGCCTAACTGGTCACTGAGCATGCTGAGGGCGTGTTCCGGATGCACGAGATCATTCAGCTCGGCGAATCGACGCTCCGCCGCGGCGAGTGTCTCTGCGCCGTAGATCGACACGCCTGGCAGCACGAGAGGACCTGGAACCTTGCGCCCTACCTGTCTCATAGCCGCGTCAAGGGCTGACTTGTAATGACGTGCTTTGGTTAGATCCGAGGCCGATGTGAAGATCAGATCGGCCCACCGCGCACCGAGCCGGAGACCCGGCCCCGATGCTCCAGCCTGCACAAGTACGGGACGCCCCTGCGGGGGTGGCTCGACATTCAGCTCGCCGAACGCCGAGACGTGTCGGCCGTGGAATGATACGGGCCGCCGAGCTTCAGGACGGTAATAACGGCCCGTTTCCCGATCCCTCACGAATGCGTCCGGATGCCAGCTCTCCCAAAGGGCGCATACCACCTCAACAAACTCCTCAGCGCGGGCGTAGCGCTCGGCGTGGGCAGGCAATCCCGGGCGACCAAAACTGGCTGCTGCAGCCTCCTTTGAGGAGGTTACGATGTTCCATCCGGCGCGCCCACCGCTAAGGTGGTCGAGCGAGGCGAACTGGCGCGCGACATTGTAGGGCTCGCTGAAGCTCGTTGACACCGTGGCTAGGAGCCCGATGTCCCGTGTCAACGGCGCGAGCGCCGACAGCAGAGTCAGGGGCTCCAGCCCGACCACTCGCGCGCTGCGCCCGTGCCGCTCGTCGTTGAAAACTGAGGGAGTATCCGCAAGAAAGAGGAAGTCGAGCAGACCTTCTTCCGCCGTGGATGCAAGTGCCGCGTAGTGGCTTAGCGATGACGGTGCGGCGCCCTCGCTACCGGGATGACGCCAGGCCGCAGGATGGTGTCCGTAAGCGTAGGTGATGTACGCTCCGAGCAGCATCCGGCGCCGAGGTTCAGCCTGCACGGCGTGCCTCGAGTTCCGGGATGATAGGAAGTCCCAGGTTGAGGAGCCGAGTGACATCCTCACAGATCTCCTCTGCCTCGTAAGCCCGGCCGTGATCGAGGACGCAGCGAGCCAGCTGGTCCATGGACCTATAAGCAGCACGCAGCATGTGGTTGGCATAGATCACGACGTCACATCCCGCGGAATACAGTTCGTCGTCCGTGATCCGGTTGTACGTCGTCGGTACGCAGAAAAGCGGTACATCACTATGTTTCACCTTGAACTCGCGGGCGAACGCCACGACTTCTTCAGCTCGTTTTGCCTTGCTGTGGATAAGGATCCCTGTCGCGCCCGCCTCCAGGTACGCATCGGCCCGGCGGTGTGCATCGGCCGCGCCAAGTCCGAGGATGAGCGACTCTAGACGAGCGATGACTTGAAAACGTGGGTTGACCCGGGCTGCACCCCCGGCCGTGAGGCGATGCTGAAATTCCTCTACGTCTGCGATCCGCTGCCCCGCGCCGGGACCGAGCAGCGAGTTCTGCTTAAGGCCGGCCTTATCCTCAATTACGACCCCATCAACTCCTGCCAACTCCAGGTCGCGGACCATGAAGTAGAAGTGCTCTGGTTGGCCACCGGTGTCGCCATCCATTAGTAGCGGGCGGCGGGCGGCGGCGAAGATTTCACTGAGCCGGTCAAGTCTGCTCCGAACGCTTAGAACCTCGTTATCGGGGTAGCCGCGGCTGGTGGAGTCGGTAAGCGAACTTGACCAGAATCCGTCGAAGGTGGCTGGCTGCCCGTCGGCGCGGCGGCCTGTGGCTCCCGCGACAATCATCGCCGAGATCGGATCGTGCACCTCCATAAGGCGCACCAGTCCAGGTTGCTCAAGGAGCGAGAGAAGGTCAGGCGGGGTTACCGGCTTGTTGGGTGAAGCTTTCATTCGGCACACTCCTTTGAGGTGGCTGGTTCGGAATTGGCTGGGGATTCAGTCGTCTGGGTGCGAGACCGTGGTTCGTCGGCCGCGCTCCACAAACCGCTCAAGGAGAAAAATTCCAACCAGGAGCCAGGCAGCACCGAGGCCGAAGGCCAGCGCAAACCGCCACACTGCCGACGAAGCGTCGTGATTGAGCAATGCGGATGTGACGGTGTCGATGATGTGGGTAAGCGGCACAACCTGCGCCATCCCTTGAACCGCCTCCGGCCAGTGGGAAACTGGCACGAATGCCCCACAGAACAGCGCAATTGTGGCGGCCGCCACGTTAGCGACGAGGTTGCGCGCGGCGGGCCATACGATCACCGCGGCAGCGACTGCCATGGAGAATCCAAAAGAGGAGAGTGCGCATAGCGGAACGGCGACCGCGGTGATTAAGGCAGATTCAAGGTCGTAGCGCAGACCTAGGATCGGACCCAGCACGAATAAGAGCAACAGCGGCGTGGCGGTGGCACTGGGTAACCATTGCAGCGCCCTACCTACAAAGGCCGGCCACGCCGGGGCAGTGCCGATGAGCAGGAAAGGCATTGTCCCGTCCTGCCGCTCCCAGCCAACAGTTTGAATCGCAAGCATGGTTTCGGTGGCACCGATCAGGAGCGAACGCCCAATGACCAGGTAGAGGGTGACTTGAGGGTCCTGCAGCATGGCGCCGATTGAAGCGAAGAAAAGCACCTCAAGGATCCCGCGGGCGAGCCACCCGAGGATCCAGGTCCGCCATGTGTAACGACGGCGGAAGTCAGCTGCACCCGTGCGGCCCGAAAGCAGGAGGAGCAGGGCAACTTGAGACAGGCGGCGATTCCCAGGTGTCTCGATAATTCCGGTTGACGTGGAGCGTGGCTGATCAGATGCCATCGAATGCGCCCTCCACACGTAGCCGGTCAACGGCACGTGAGATCACCCAGCTTCCGAGACCCCCGGCTACGAGCGCCGTTCCCAGCACGACCACGACGGCGGCCCACCAGTTGCTCGGTATTTCACCGATCAGCAGGGACCGGAGCAGGTCAGCTGCCCATGAGAGGTATACAAGGTGCCCGAGTGCCTCGAGCCAGTCCGGATACACATCGATCGGCACCAGCACGCCGCCAAGGATGAAAATTGGGTAACCAAGAGCGTTCTGATAGGTGTGCGGATTATGGGTTCGTACAAAGAAAACGGCTAGAAGAATACCTACGCACCCTGTCGCCGTAGCCGTTGCTACCACCATGAGCGCGGTGAGCGGGAGCGTGTCCACAGTAACCGGCACCCCCAGGACGAATCCGCCCAGTGCGAGACTCAGGGCGAAGACGACGACGGAGTACCCACTGACCGCCGCCGTCCTCCCGAGTAGATAGGTGAAATACGGCGCACGGGCCGCCGCCAACATTTCCAATCGACCGCTGTCACGATCCTTGGTGACGAGGTCACCGACTACGTAGAGCGCATTTTGCCAAGTGGCCATGAGCCCGGGGGCGACGACGGCGACAACCTCGAGGTCCGGTCGGCCCGCCGCGCGGATCACCGCCAGTATTCCAAGGATCTGGAGCGGAACTAGCGCCATCGTCATCAGTTCCACGGGGGTGCGCACAAGCGTTCGGGTTTGTATACGGCAGGCAGCGGCGCCGACCCGGAAGGGCTGGAACAAGTCAATCGACATGAAGCCCCCGATCACCTACGGCTGCGAGATACACGTCCTCCAGCGATGGCGGCATCACTGCAAACGCCGTCGTACCCGTAGCGAGCACCGCGTTGAGAACTCCAGCCATTTGTTGAGGTTGTGGGACGGTAATCGTCGTTGTGCCATTTTCCTCGGTGACCTGCAGGCCACCGTCCAGCCGGGAGAGAGCCACATGGACCTGCTGCAGCACCCCAGAAGGCAACGGTTCGTCGAACCGGACTCGCGCCCCTCCGGACTGCCGACGCAGCTCGGCGGGGGTGGCACTGAACCCGATCCGTCCAGCGTCAAGAAGGCTTACTCGGTCACAGATCGCTTGCGCCTCGGCCATGTCGTGGGTAGCCAGCAACACGGTCGAACCTGCCGCACGAGCATCAAGCACAAGACGCCTCAACGCGAGTGCGGCTACCGGGTCAAGCCCCATCGTCGGTTCGTCGAGAATTAGTACGTCGGGCTCAACTGCCAGGGCACGGGCGAGATGTACCCGCTGTTTCATACCACGACTGAAGCTCTCGACTCGGCGGTCTACACCTGCCAGTCCGACTCGTTCAAGGGCCTGTTTCGCACGCTCCTGTGCGCGACGCCGTCCACGTACGCCGTTGGCTACACACCAGAACTCGAGATTCTCCTGTGGGGTAAGGCGACCATAGAGTCCACGATCGCCTCCAAGCACGAGTGCGATCGACCGACGGACCGCGCTCGGATCGGTCGCGACGTTGTGACCCATCACACGCGCCGTGCCGGAGGTCGGCACGATGATCGTTGAAAGGATGCGCGAGAGAGTCGACTTCCCGGCGCCGTTGGGGCCGAGCAGACCGTGAATCTCTCCAACCTTCACCGTCAGGTTGACCCGATCGAGCGCTACTTTACGGTTCGGGCCACTACCAAAGGTGCGGCCCAGCCCGTCAACCTGGACTGCTGGCGCCGGGCTCGGCGACTGGGTGGACAGGTCAGCCGACATAAATCACCTGGGACTGGGCTACGGCGGCGCGGGCCCGGCTGACCTCATCCGTACTCACTTCGGGAGTGGACGTCAGCAGGAAAGTCCCGACAGTGGTCAGGAGGAGTGGTTTTTCGCCTGAACGCTCGAGTAGGAACGGCGTTTCACCGCCCTGCGGTGCGTCGTCCACGAGCAGGCCATGGAGGTTGGGTGCTCGCGATGGGCTGCGGCCCTGGTTGCGCTTTGAGTCCTCGGCCCGCCGTGCAGCATCTAGCCAGATCGGCGGCACACTCGCTAAGCCCGTATCTGCAGCAAGTCCCCATAGCTCCTGGAGCTCTGGCGCGAGTGCGTAACGCTCAAGGAGATCGGACTGATTGGTTGCCCACCCGGGTGCTGTTAATTCGAGGGCCTCAAGCAGCAGCGCCGCATCGATGAGGTCACGTAGATGGAACGCCCGTTGGAACCTTTCCTCACAGATGGCGAGCAATGAGGTTTCAAGAGGATTGGCCGGGACCGCGGCCCGCACCGATACATGGCGTCCGTCACCGTAGAACGGCGTGGCGGATAACTCTACGAGCACCGGTTTCTCGAAGAATATGTCCGGCGCGGGCCGCTCGAAGGCGATGTAGGCCTGTGAAGGGTCACCTTCCATCAGGGTGAGGTCCGGGTCCGAGAAGTCATCGGTCGCCCTGATGCGCGCGGCTGCGCGCCAAAGATCAATCGGGTCTGCAAAGGCTAGGTCTACATCAGTCTGGGAACGGCACAGCGGATTCTTATAAAGGGACCGTATCGTCGCGCCCTTCACAATCTGGCTGGAGGGCGCGACCTCACAGGCAAGCCGGGCGTACTTGTCCAACACGTGAAGGCGGTGACGCTGGCGGTCCAGGAGTGCACGCGCCGCCGGACTCAAGATTGGATAACCACGTTCCTCGACAGTGGATAGGTACAGCACACCGACCCCTTGATGCAATGCGTCGGCGACTCGGAACGCCTGATAGGGAGTCTCTGTCGGGCTCAACCCGAGATGATGGATGAGCCAGTCGTGGTCGATCATGCTACCTCCCGTGTCCAGATAGTCTCGATGTGGCGCCACCCTTGGGCGACTAGGCGGTCCACAATGCGCCAGCCTGGGCCGTCCGGTCCATCAGGGTGGACTACGCTTCCAAGGAGATCCTCATTTCTTTCCGCGGCCAGCTCACCTGCTCTGGCTACCAGAGCCGATTCGACCAGACGACGTCTTCCTCGGTCCGTCAGATCGACGAGAGTGTCGATGATTTCGGAGTAGCGAATCGGGATTGCCTCCGCGCGCAGAACGCCTGGGGCGAGGGTCAGATGTCCCACCGGACGCTCGTCTTCCAGTGCCACCAACGATGTCCAGCGACCGGAGAGCGGGGCGGAATTCAGCCACAACTCAGCGGAAGTCGTGCTGAGCTTGTCCCCATACCCAGCACGAAGCGCAAGAAGTAGCCAGGTACGCACGGCATCGATGTGTGGGTGGGCAGCGTCCAAAGGCGCATCAAGAATCCGTGTGGGAGATTCGGGGGCAGCATATAGATCGTCGGCCCCGAGAGCGACATAGGACATGTAGGGCGACCATCCGCCCCCCGGGTGCGCACGATCAGCAACGCGAACACGCACTCGAGCATTGGGATGATCAGCAAGAATCTCGTCGACAGCCGCTGCGTGGTACGCGGAGGCGTGCCATCGGTCAGGGTCGTCGAAGGAAAGAAGTGCCACGGCGCCGCCGTCAATGGGATCAGTGCTCCAGTCGACACGAAACTCTGCAGCCTGAGAGATCTTGTTGATGCTCATTTGCCCGTTCTCCTGTTGATTGCGGGGTGCGGGCCGTGTGAGACCCGCACCCCTAAGTCGGCCGATCGACTTACTTCTTGTTCGGCTTGGTGATGGTGATGCGAATGACAGCCATGAGAATCCTCCTCTCTGTTCTGTGGGTTGCACCCCCTCCATTTCCACGTCTCCACCTCGACAAGGTGGCCGGATTGGTAAGGGTAGGGGGCAGGACCTAGGAGTCCGTCGTGATGCACGAGGACGGTCGGGTAGGTATAGAGCGGTACGGCAGGAACGGCGGCGGCGAGAGCACGTTCGGCTTCCCGTACGGTTTGCTGTCGGTCTTCGGGGTCTACGGCCTCAAGCAGCCGCGTGAAAGCCTTGTCGATTGCCCGGTCGGCAATGCCGGCGTAATTCTGGCCACCGTCCTCAACTGACCTCCACAGGGTGGCATGGCCAGCTGGATCGGGGTTGCCGGCGAGTCCAATCAGTGCCGCATCGAAGTTGCCCTGGCGCAGACGGGCGACCAAATCGCGCGATTCCACCCAATCAACGACGAGCCCCAATTGGGACCGTGCGGCAAACCGCTCGATGTGGCGCACTGCCGCCATCCTGGTCGGTGTTTGGACGGCGATCAGCCGCACGGGGCCTGAGGACAAGCGGCGAGGCTGATCGCGTTCGCGCTCAGCCTCGTCACAATCCGCGGCAGTGAGGTTGCTAAACGCAGGTTCATAACCGTTCTCGCCAGGGCGCCGGAGCAATGCGTTGAGAGGGGTGTCGCCAACCGCATCTGCAGCAATCGCGTGGCGGTCGAGACCTGTGGCCCAGGATCGACGCCGTTCCCGGGAGGCGAACACACCACGTCGCGTGTTGAAAAGAAGGATTTCGAACTGTGCGCTGGGTGCTGATACAAGCGTCAGAGGCACACGAGCGGCCTCGACAACCTGCTCAGCCACGTCCCTGCGATCGAAGGTGGCGACATCCACCTCGCCGCGCATGACGAGTTCGGCGCGTTCGGCGTCGGTGGTTGCGAAGCGAACCTGGATCTGATCAATGGTTGCAGGGGCAACGTGGGAAGGATTTTGATGGAGCACCAGTCCAGAATCCGTGCGCCCATGGTAGCGGTACGGACCGCTGGCGGGGCGGACTGAGGAGGGCCAATCTGACTCAAAGTCGACATTGCGAAGGAGATGGGCCGGCATGATGGCGCCGGTTGTTGACGTGAACAGGTCGCTAGCCGCGCTGTATGGCCGATCCAGCTCGAGGACAAACTCGCGATCCGAGACGTGGCGAATATCCCTGACGAGGTTATACCCGTCACGTTCAGGCACGCCGGATCCGGGGTCGAGCATGATTTCCCAGGTGAAGCGGACGTCGTCAACGCTGATCGGAACGCCGTCGTGCCATCGGGCATTTTCACGAATCCGGTAGTGCAGACAGTGCCCGCCCTCGGTCGGGTGGGGCACATCGAAGGCAAGTTGGCCGCGGTAGCGCCCGTCCGGTCCAACCTTTACTAATGAGTGCAATATGGGCGCCATCACCGTGGCCGTGGCGAGATGTTTTCCCGCGTGAACCAGCGGGTTCAGCGTTGGTGGTTCTCCGCAGAAAGTAACTGAGACCGTCGATGGCGTCACAGCAGATCCCTTAGGACGGATAAATCGCTGGGACGCAGACTCAGCGCAACGAAGCGCACCCCCGACCGCGCGCACCCTTGGACTAGATCTTCAACGTCAATGGGGTCTTTATCAAGCGCCAGACCGTGCCATTGAAGGAAGGAGGGTTCACTCGTATCGAACTGCTCGCTGAGCAGTACGGCCACAATCTCGTCGTGGTCACGCTGATCATGGAGTGGATTGAGCTCCCGCAGGGAGGGCTCGTCGAGGGTCGGATCGACCCGCGACAGGGCGATGACGCCAAGTTCAGCTTCCGCCGCGAATCGGACGTCGACCGCGTTGGTGAACCATGACATCGGGTAAATGCGCTTGGAGTCTTTGTCGAAGAGAGGCCGAAGCGGTTGAGAATTCGGACTGACACGGAGTAAAGATTCTCCATGCTCAAACGCAAGTGCCGCCTCTTCCAGCTGCGGATATCCGAGCAGGGTTCCCTCGCAGAAGCTGGCATAAGAGGGCCAGGTGTGAACACGAGGCGGCGCCCCATCGTTGTTTGACAGATGGATCCAGGCTCGATCATTAGTTAGTGGAACAACGCCATGCTCTAGAACCGCGTTAGTCATCAACGTGGTCTTACCGGCGGAGACGGCACCAGTGAACAGCACAGCGTTACCATCGCGGGGACGGACGATACCACTGGCATGAAGCAAGCGGGTGCCCCGTACGCCGCGAACGACGAGAGCCAACGAACGCAAAAGGTGGAACAGTGCCTCGCCTGCAGCTGCGCGGTCACCATCGGACAAGACAGCGAACGACCACTTCTCGACGGCGCGAAGGTCGTCGCCAACGTAATCCGAGGGCGGGTCGCTGCGCACACCGAAGTCACGGCCCTCCCAAAACCACCATCCCGGTCGGTCGGAATGGGCTGTGGCGTCGAAAGACCAACGGGGGTGCTTGCTGCGATGCACGGCACGCCGTTCGCATTCAGGAGCCGCCGGGATCCCCGGATGGGGGACTTGAGTGATTTTGATGATTTTGGTCGGCTCCTGCTGAGCCGAAAGGGAACCTGACACGCCGGCATAAGCTTCCATGAATGCATCGACGTGCGCCAATGTCCAAGGCTCCGTGACCTCGAGTCGAAACTCGGTGTCGAGCAGGCGGACTTTGGACCTCACAGGACCGCTTTTTCAACACAGCCGAGCTTTTCCATCACAACCATGGTTCCCCCCATAAGTGATCTGCAGCACTGAAGATCAACGTAACGTGCGTAACATAAGTTACACAGATACATACTTAGTTGCTAGAGCAAACGGCAAATTTCTCGCAGAGAGTTGCGGGCTTCTTTTGTTTTCTCCCTAGTCGTGGTAACTGCGCCTAGCGCCAGAACGAATTGGGGGCATATGGCCGAACCAATTGAAGTTTGTTGCTGGAGGATGCCGGGGTTGGCGGTGGTTTGCTACCTAATGAGATTCAGGGGAGCTAGGTGATCACGGGTGATATCGTCCACCGTCGAGCAGCCCGCAAGGGTCATTACTTCCCTCAACTCCTCCGTCATAGTGTGGAGGAGCTGCTCAACCCCATGCTGCCCGGCTATCGCCATTGCCCAGAGATACGGCCTGCCAACCAGGACAGCCGCCGCGCCGAGCGCAACGGCGCGGAACACATCGCTACCCGATCGGATACCACCATCGACGTAGACAGGAACTGCTCCATCCACTGCAGCAACCACGTTAGATAAGGCGTCAGCGGTGGGAATAACCCCGTCGATTTGGCGACCCCCATGGTTAGAAACAATCACCTCCGATGCTCCTGCCTCGACAGCCATTTGAGCATCAGCTGGATGCAGTACGCCCTTGACGGCGACCGGGATTGAGGACTCCCGGATGAGCTCGCTCACATCACCCCACTTCAATGACGCGTCCCAGACGCCTGGTTCGGACGTCCGGGTGGAGCCATCACCGCGATGACTGGTCACCGCCACCCCTGACGGGAGCGGGCCGATGCCGCCATGACGAGCTGCGCGAGGGCGGTACGCCTCTCGTGCACGGTCAACTGTAATGACAACCCGCTGGAAACCCACCCGCGCGCACTCCGCCATGACCATGGAAGTCCAATCGCGGTCGGTGCTGACGTACAGCTGCTGCCATAACTGCGCCCCTGTTTTTGCGACATCATGCAGATCTGTCGTCGCCGAAGTCGCAAGAGTGTAGACCGTCCCAAAGTTAGCGGCTGCCCGTGCGCCGCCCATTTCGCCATCAGGATGGATGGCAAGCTGGCGTCCGGTAGGCGCCAGCAGGATAGGAGAGGTCAGCGCTGTACCGTTCACCTGCACCCCGGTGGAAACATCTGATGCGCTCTGCAGCACACGAGGGACAATCTGTTGCTGACTCCAGGCTTCTCGATTGCTACGAAGCGACCGCTCTGTTCCTGCGCCCGCCGCAACGAAATCGTACACAGCCGGCGGCAATGCATTTCGAGCTCTCTGTTCCAACTCGTCTGCGCTCAACCGTTCCATGATTATCCCCTTTTCTTTCTCAGTTCCTGCCCCTGAGTCTCAGCCCGGGCCCTGAGACGTAATGTCTCCTCACCATCGTGCGCGCAGCGCATTAAGACGATTCGAGTGGTGTGGCGAACGCAGAGGTATATCGTTCCCTCCGGACGGCGGCTACCCGATGATTTGGGAAGCCTTCAACCAAGCTCCCTTGGCTATAAGATTGGTGTGATATTGCTATCTCCTATCATCGATGATTCCTCTCTCCATTTGAACAGCTTAGGTAGATTTGCTGGCCGACACGCAACCCTTTTATGGTTCCAACGCGACCCAACATGAGTTTGAGCAAAATCAACCGTCGGAAGAGAAATGTTCGAGCACCATCGCCGATAACTCACCATACGACACCCTGATCCCGTACCCTTGAGTCACCGTTCGGTGCAGCTTCGAGTGCGATCCCCGTTACGACTCGAAGCTGCCCGAACGTTTGTGCCTCCGGTTTGATGGCCGGCTGTTCTTCAGCGTCCTGCCCGGGTCTCACCACACGGCGCGAAGAACCCTGCTGGTGCGTCTTGATGCCGGCCCATCCGGAGTGCCGCATCGGTGTTTTTCTCCAGGGCGTCGCCTTGGACGGCTCTGATGTCCCCGACTTTTCGAGACCGGGCTGAAGGAACTATCCCTACTCGTGGTGCTCTTCCGATTCTTCGTCGGCCTTCTGTCGGGCCTCCTGCTGATGCTGCCTGAGCTTCGCTTCAGCGTCCCTGCGACGGTAGACAATGGCCTTCGCTTGCTCAGCAGTGGGGTGGCGGTGTTCCCGCTCCCAGGCATGGTCGTTCACCCCGTTCCGCGGAGGGGCACCTTCATCACGGCCGCTGTCGTTTTCGCTCATACCATACGGTCCCATAAGGGCCCGGGCGGTGTACGGCCCGGGGCCCGCCCGGGCTTCAGACACCCTCGAGAGAACTATTTTGCCATGCGCACACGGCACTTGCTCCTAGCCAGGTCGACCATTCTAGTTAACGAGAGTGCCCGGCCGTTGCGACGCCGGCGGTCTGGGCGACAGCGACCGGCAGTGCCCCGATGGTGGCTGGCTGGTCCACCACGAGCAGGACCCTGCCGTGCTCGGTGACGACCGATGCCCGATGCCCGATGCCCGACGCCGGACCGGACCGGAAGGTACGTCCGGTCCTATAAGTTCGCTTCAAAGAAGCTCCGCCCCCTGTCCATGCGAGGTGCGGTTGTCCGGTAAGGCGTCCGGTGGGGGAGAAGTGGGGGGGTGTGGACAGTGTCCACACTTTGGGTCTCGGACTGGGCCGTACCGGTGCCGGACTGGCCCGGATTGCGGATGTTTTCTGGGGAGTGGCGGGTTTCCGGGACCTGGAGTCCGGTTCGAGTCCCACTTCGGGCACATGTTCCCCCTAGTCAGAGACCTTTTTGCTCTCTGACTGTGGACAGCCGGCCCAATTCTGCGGTCCGGGTGCCGGTTTTGGCGGCTGCTTGGGGTTTTCCTGCGGGCTGGTGCCTCCTTTCTCTCGCGGAGCCCGGTTTGAGCTCTCTTCTACTTCATGGGGGAGGGGCGGGGTAGCTGCATCACTGCGGTGAGGGTTTTTGGTTTGGTCATGCTCCTCGAGTGGCTCAGTCGAAGCATCCACCTAAAGTTTGTGGCTCACAAGCACCATCACAACGAGACTCAGGTTGCTGCGACGTCCGGTGTGGTCGCTGGCGGCTATGGGTACACAAAATGCGGCCGGGCGTCCCCATCGGAACGAGCAGGGATGCGCAGGGGAAACGTGGAAACAAGCGCAGCGGCCCGGTTTTCTACTTGTGAAGCTCGGCGTATATCGCCTCGACCGGTTCGCAGAGGCGGGCGTGGATGTCCCGGGTGATTTGGTCCGCGAGTATTTCATAACGGCCGTCGCGGATGCCGTCCAAAGCGATCCGCACAATGTCCGCGGGTTCATTCATGTCCCCGGGCAGGCCCTCGGTCATCGTCGTGCGGGTAAAGCCCATGTACAGTCCGATGACGGTGGTGTTGGAGGGTGCGAGTTCGAGGCGGAGGGCGTTGGTCGCGGACCAGAGGGCTGCCTTCGATGCGGCGTAGGCCCCGCCGCGGTGGTACCAGGCCCCAACTGAAACGACGTTCAGCAGTGTTCCGCCACCGTTAGCTGCAAGGACCGGGGCGAATGAGCGCGCGACCCGCAGGGCGCCGAAGAAGTTCGTCTCGAACATGCTGTGGATGGCGTCGAAGTCGACGGACGTGATGGGCTCCAGCGCGGCGATGCCGGCACTGTTGATGACGATGGTCGTATCTGCTGCCGTTGCCGTGGCTGCTTCGACGGACGCATCGCTGGTGATGTCCAGCTGCACTGGCACAACCTTCGGGTCATCCCCGCGAACGGGCGCGCGGGATGCCGCGTACACCCGGTCGGCCCCGCGGCCGAGGGCCTGCAGGACAAATTCGGTGCCCAGGCCTCCGCTCGCTCCGGTAACGAATACGACGTCACCGTCCAAGGACTGGTCCATAATGTGTTCCTCTCGTTGGCCGCTCCATTCAGAAGCTGCCGGATCAGGGTGTTTGGCTGGACGGCTGGGGTGGCTGTGCAGCCCCAGCCGTCCTCGTGTTGCGTCAATGGGTTCCGTCGATGGCCCGGTCGATCAGGTCGACTACCTTGGACGGACGGGACATCATGGGCACATGGGAGCTCTTGACCTCCACAGTGGTGGCGCCGGCCCGGTCTGCCATCACCCGTTGCGCCTCCGGGGGGATGATGTTGTCATTGCGGGCGACCATGTACCAGGAGGGAATCTCCTTCCAGGCGGGCGCGCCCGAGGGCGTGACGAGTGAGGCCAGGGCGCCGGGCCGCTGGCTGACGCCCATGAAGTCGGTGACCTGCTTGGGGAGATCCTGGGCGAACAGGCGGGCGAAGTGGGCCGGGTCGATGTAGGCGTCGGCGTCGCCTTCCTGGGCACCGGGGAAGGGCCGGATCACCAGGTGGTTGGTAACTTCCGTCTGGCCGCCGCCAAGGGTGTTCGCGGCCTGTACCGTCTCCTTCCCGTCCAGTGCGTAGGCGGCAATATATACCAGGGCTTCGACGTTCGGATTCCCGGTGGCGGCGTTGGTTATCACCGCGCCGCCGTAGGAATGTCCGATGAGCACGACGGGCCCTTTGATGGTGGCCAGGTAGCTTTTCAGGTAGGCGCTGTCGTACTGGATCCCGCGCAGCGGATTGGAAACGGCGTGCACCGGGTATCCCGCGTCCAGGTAGCGGCCGGCTACTTCCGCCCATCCTGAGGAGTCGGCGAAGGCTCCATGAACGAAGACGAGGGTGGGTTTTTGCTCATCGTGGCCCGAGGTGGCGGGCAGGGAAGCGGCCGCGGGTGCGGCGATGACGGCCGCCGCGATGAATGCGGCCAGGAGTGAGCGGAGGCTGAGCCACCGTTTGATGCGGTGGAGGACGGGCGTGATCATGGTGATCTTCCTTCGGGGCTGGTTCAGGTGGGGGCGGGCCGGGTTGATCTGAGCGGGATGGGGACGGGGCGGCCGGGGGGAAGCCAGAGGACCTCCGTAATCTTGTCGGGCCGTGTGTGGAGCTGTTTGAGGGCGAGGCTGCGGCCTTCGCTGAAGTGGCTCCAGCCTTCGTAGTGGACAGGTATCGCCACCTGGGGGCGGATGAGTTTGAGCAGCCGGGCGGCGTCCCGGGCGTTCATGGTGTACCTGACCGGTCCGGTGACCCGGAACCGGACAGCGCCCAGGTGCAGCAGTGCGACGTCGATCTCGAACCGGCGCGCGACGTCCCTAAGGCCGCGGTAAAGGACGGAGTCCCCCGACATCCAGAGGGCGAGGGTGTCCTCCCCGGGGCGCTGGAGCGCGAAACCGAGGGTCTGGCCGACGACAGGCAGGCTAAGGGCGGGCCCGTGGCGGGCCGGGGTGGCGATGATGCGAAGCGGTGAGATCCCGGGCTTGCGCAGCGTCATCTGCTCCCATGGGCGAAGCCCATGGGTGTTGGGCAATGCCAACCGTTTTGCACCACTTCTGGTGGTCACTACCGTTGGCACGGACGAAAGCATCTGGCGTCCGCGGTTGTCCAGGTTGTCCGCGTGGTGATCGTGTGAGAGCAGAACCGCGTCGACCGGCCCGAGGTCGGCGGGCTGCAGTGCCGGGCGGCCGGTTTTTACCGATGACGTGCCAAGTCCAAAGCGGTACCGGCGGCCCGGACCATCAAAGGTCGGATCGGTAAGGATCCTCCACCCGTCCAGTTCGACCAGGGCCGTCGGCCCACCGATGTGGGTGATCCGGAGCTGCTCCACACTCGCGGGACCTGACTATTGGTGGTGCTGGGTGTCACGGGCGGCCGCATGCTGCAGCGACCAGCTGAGGGCGTAGTCCGCGACTTCTTCCCATCCGTCCTGGCTCACGATGCGGTGGGTGCGTCCCGGGAACTCGACGCGTTCGACCACCGACGGTCCCTGCGCGTACTTTTTGAGCGCCGCTTTTTGGATCGCCGGCGGGGCAACGTGGTCGATGCCGCCGGAGATGAGCAGGAGCGGGGCCCGGTCCGGCTTGAGGAAGTCGACTTTGGTGATTCCGGTCTTTTGCTTTGGGAGGGAGAGCACGCCTTCGAAGAAGACCCGGTTCACGGAGTTGATGGCGCTTGATTCCCATTCCCTGTCGGAGTCGGCTCGGTTGAGGTCGTTTCCGAAGGTGTAGTGGAAGTGGCGTTTGGTGAACCGGTTGGCCTTGTTGATCCGGAACGGATTCGACAGGATCGGCAGGCCGGTTCGCAGTGTTGAGAACGGCAGAGCGAGCACCCCTGCAGGCTGCCCGGGTTCGACTCCGACCCCGGCGATCCCCAGTCCGCGGTCAAGGAGCATCTGAACGAAGATTCCGCCGAAGGAGTGGCCCATGATGATCGGCTGCTCGGGCATAGCCCGGATGATCCGGTCATAATGGTCGACGATCTCCTTGATGCCGACGCCTTCAAGTGCACTTGGGTCGTAGCGGACGCTGTCCGGGGACCGGTCATCGACACCCGGCCAGCCCGGCACGATGACCTCATGGCCGAGACCGCGGAATCTTCCGGCCCATGTGTCCCAGCTGGACGGGGTCATCCACAGCCCATGGACCAGGACGATCGGTGGTTTGGGTTCAGTCGGCGGGTTCATTTTCGCTTGCCTTTCTCTGCGAGCTCAGGAATGGATGAAGTCGAGGAGGTCGCGAGAGAGGCGTTCCTTCTCGGTGTCGGGCAGCGCGTGACCGGCATTGTCATAGACCTTCAGGTCGGCGCCGGAGATGAGCTTCGCGGAGCGCTGGCCGCCGACCTCGAACGGAACGATCTGGTCGTCGTCGCCGTGAATGACGAGGGTGGGCACGTTGATCTTGGCCAGGTCCTCGCGGAAGTCGGTTGCCGAGAAGGCGGCGATGCATTCATAGGCAGCGCGGTGGCCCGAGGCCATTCCCTGCAGCCAAAAGGCGTCCCGTATGCCCTGCGGGACATCGCCGCGCCGGTTGTGACCGAAGAACGGGCCGTCGGCCAAGTCCCGGTACAGCTGGGAGCGTGAAGCGCGTTCGCCTGCCCGGATATCGTCGAACACCTCCACCGGCAGGCCTTCGGGATTGTCATCGGTCCGCAGCATGAGCGGAGGAACTGCTGACACGAGCACAAGCTTCGCGACCCGTGCCGGGCCGTGCCGGCCCACATAGTGGGCGACCTCCCCTCCACCGGTGGAGTGGCCCACGAGAGTGACACCGTTGAGGTCGAGCGAGTCCAGTACCACGGCAAGGTCGTCGGCGTAGGTGTCCATTTCATTGCCGGCCCAGGTCTGCGTGGAGCGGCCGTGCCCGCGGCGGTCATGGGCAATGACGCGGCATCCGTTTTCGGCGAGGAAGAGGGCCTGGCTGTCCCAGGCATCGGCGTTCAGCGGCCAGCCGTGGCTGAGCAGGACGGGGGTTCCATCGGCCGGTCCCCAGTCCTTGTAGAAAATCTGCGTTCCATCTTCGGTGGTCACGTAGCTCATGGAGATGTTTCCTTCGGTTCGGTGCCAGCAGGGTCCCTTCCGAAGGTCCCACGGCGAGGGAACAGCCCGCATCGCGTGCGGTGCACAGTCCGAAGGTGCACGTCGCGCTGTGGGGCTACACGCTTGGACTGACCAGCTGCCCAGTCCCTGCGCGGCACCCTACGCGATTGTGGCGAGACCACTACGAACCCATATAGGCCAGAAGTGATGGCGGTGTTCGGGCCGCGGCGGTCCGCCTCCCGGCGGCGCACCTCAGTCGAGGTTGATTTTGTGGAGCTGCCTGCGCGAAGTTACCCCGAGCTTTCGGAACACCTTCCGCAGGTGGTAGTCCACGGTGTGGGAACTGAGGAACAGTTCGGCCGCGATGTCGGCGTTGGTGTTGCCCGCTGCGGCAAGCCTGGCCACGGACAGCTCCTGTGGCGTAAGCGTCGCAGCGAGGGTTTGTTTGTTGTGCCCGAGTGTTTCTCCGAGTGCGGCTAGTTCCCGGCGCGCCCGCGCCGACCAACCCGGCGCGCCAAGCCGCTGGAAAATTTCAAATCCATCGAATAGGTGAGCGGCGGCTTCGGTCCGGCGGCGCCGGCGGCGAAGCCATTCTCCGTACAGCAGGTGTGTGCGCGCGGCATCCATTTCCAGAGCGGGCCCGGTAAGCAATTCCAGGGCGCGTTCGAAGTGCGGGGCGGGTGTGTCGTCGTCGAGATGGGTCATGCTTCGTTCTTCAAGCCCTTCCGCCCACTTACTCTTGGAGTGGTGGCTTTCCTCCCGCAAGCGTAGAAGGAGGTCGTTCGCCGATTGATGATCGCCGGCGCGTGCCGCACATTCAACAAGGTCAGGCAGGTACAAGGCGCCGGTGAAGAACGGGTCATCATGCCTGATTTGGCGGCCGGCGTTCCACGCTTCGACATAGCGGCCTTCCGATGCTCGGAGCAAAAGGGTCCCGATGAGGCGGGAGGAACCGCTTAGGCCGTACCCGTAAGCTCTTGCCTCGGCGGAGACCTCGTCCTCCCTGGTGATTGATTCATCGCCGAGCCATCCGCGGAGTACCGGCAGGGACGTGACCATGGCGGCCCACACCTTGGGGAGTCCCATGAAAGAGATAATCTCCGCCGCACTGTTGAGACGCTCGCTGCCCTCGCGGATCCTGCCTTGCCGCATATTGAGGTACGCGCCGAGGAGAAGGATGCGGCAAAGGACCAGGGTGGCGCCGAGATTCCGTGCAGCGTGTTCCGCGCGCTGAAGAACCGCTTCGCTTGATTCCGGATCTCTGAAAAGGCACGCGGCATATGCAACGGAAATGAAGGACTGCAGGATGTCCTCGTCGGGAATTCCAGGTGCTGTTGCCTGATCGATTGTTGCGCGGACGAGGGAGGCCGCCGCCGCAGGTCCTTCAAGGACGAGGGTGCTTAAAGCGATAAGGGCCTGAGTGGGCAGATCGGTACCCGGGGCCGTTTCGCAGATTCGACGCGCTTCCTCGGCAACCTCCCGGGAGGACGTCCCCTGCACCATATCGTCGGCCTGAACGAGCGCCCAGTAAGCGCTGGCAATGGCCTGTTTGGCCCGCGCCGGGGCGGTGGAGCGGAAGAGCCGGGCCGCAACCAACAGTCGTTGAGGACGATGCGCGTAGATAGGACCCGGCACGGGCGCAAGAGTGTCCAGGTCGCACCTGGCCATGAAGAGCCGCCCTCGAGCCAAGTCGTCGAGTCCATCGGGGTCCAAAGTCCTCAGCAGCGCTCCTGCCTGCGCGGGTGCGCCTGCCGCGATCGCCGATTCTCCGGCAGCGAGAAGGCGCAGGTTCTTGACTGTCTGGGCGGAAGTGAGGGCCGCTGAACGAACTAGCAGGTTCGTTCGACTCATATAGCCGCCGCGCTTCGTTGCCATATCCGCTGCTTCCTCAAGCGCGTCTGCAACCTCATCATCCGGTCCGATAGTGGCCGCCGCCCGGTGTGTTACCCATCTGTAGGTGTCACCGCGCCGCTCGGCTGCATGCGCAAGGTGCAGGTGCATGGCTCGGGTGTCATGACTGGGCGAACCGTTGTATATGGCTGAACGCACGAGCGGATGGCGGAACGTCACGGTTGAATCGACACGAACCAGGCCGGCCAGTTCTGCTGCGCGTGAAGCATTATCCTGCAGACCCAAGGCATCACTGGCAGCTGTGATCGCCTCAAGGTTGCCCTCTGGCTCTATGGCTGCTGCCAAAAGCCACATCTGTGTCTCCTGCGGCAGCTGGCGGCCCTGCCTGAGGTAATGCGCTTCCAGGTGCTTCCCCAGCGGTACCGGCTCGGGAAGAAGTTCTTCACCGCGTAGCTGGCGTTCCGTGAGGTCCGTAAGCAAATCCACTAGGGCGAGTGGATTGCCCCCTGTCGCGTCGACGATCTGGTCAGCGACACGCGGGTCCAGTGCTTGGGAGGACGAGGTTTCGAGCAGCGTCAAGGCGTCGGCGCGGTTTAGGCCCGCGAGGGTTCGTGCAGGGAGGTCGTCCAAAGGAGTTGGCTCCGCGTCATTGCTCCGGACGGCAAACAACACCACGAGCCGTTCGGCCAGGATGCGCCGCGCTACGAAGGCAAAAGCATCCAGTGACTCGCGATCCACCCACTGCGCATCATCGATAAAGCATGCGAAGGGGGCTTCTTCCGAGACCCGCGCAAGGAGATTCAACAACCCGAGGCCGACCAAGGATTTAGAGGCTGGAGGGCCGCTCGCCAGCCCGCACGCCACAAGGAGCGCTGAGCGCTGGGCCTCGGTGAGGTCATCAAGGGCCGCCCGGTGGGTCAGAATCATTCTCTGGAGCGCAGCATAGGGAAGGTCGGCTTCTGCTTCGACGCCGGCTATCAGCGTCATTGGGAGCTGCGGATACTCGGCCAGGACCGAGGATATGAGGAAGGTCTTGCCGACACCGGCGTCTCCACGTACGACCCCGGCTGTTCCGTGTCCTTCAGCAGCTGCCCTGAAAAGACTCGTGAGCCAGGCTTTGTCGTCGGATCGTCCAATAAGGCTGACCGGCGGCTCCAGCCTGTCCATCAAGCTCCAATTCCAGGGGGAGGAGATTGTCGTTTGAGAGAACGATAGCCAATGTCACCCACTCAGGAGGGAAAGTTACTGCGACATTTCGACCGACGGCGCAGACTTGCCCAGGGAGGAGCAGGCAGGAGCCTCAAAGGCCGAAAGGGACGGCGCAGCCCTGCGAATACGGGCGCACAGCGCATATCAAGGGAGCGTCTGCCATGAAGTTCAGCGCGGCTCGGGCAAAGTAACAGCAGGAGAATTCGAGAGCGAAGCAAGTGGGGAACGTAGGTGCCAAGATACTCCGCGGCCTCGACGCTCGTGCCGTGCCGGAGCATGGACAGGGAAGGACGGGGGCTGACCGAGGCTCGTCGGCGTTCGCCGGTGACGACTGATGGCCCCGGGCGGATCGGATGTGACTACGCCCGGTTCAACAAGTTCGCTTCGTCCTGGAAAGAAGCGCCGCACCCTGTCCATACGGGGTGTGGCTCGTCGGGAAGGCCTTCGGGGGGGGGGGGGGGGGGAGAAACGGGGGTGTGGACAGTGTCCACACCTCGGGTTTCGGATTGGGCCGTACCGGTGCCGGACTGGGCCGAACTGGGGACGTTCTTGGGGGAGTGGCGGGAATTCAAGGGCGGGAGTCCGGTTCGAGTCCCACTTCGGGCACATGTTTCCCCTAGTCAGAGGCCCTTTTGCGCTCTGACTGTGGACAGCCGGCCCAATTCTGCGGTCCGGGTGCCGGTTCTGGTGGCTGGGTTGGGGTTTTCCGGGGCTGGGTGCCGCCTTTCTGTCGCGAAGCCCGGGTTGGGCTTTCTTACTGGTTCATGAGGGAGCGGCTGGGTAGCTGCATGATTTTTGTGAGGGTTCTTCACCTGGTTATCTTTCTGAGCAGCTCGGGCGAAACAGCCACGGAGAGTCCGTGTTGAAGCTGCACATGGCGGACGTGATTAGGCATCGACGTTGAACGCAGGGACGGTGCCTGGGGGATCACCGTCGTACGGCGACACTGTGTCATTTCCCACGAGGAGCCCGTCACGGATGGACATTCCTCGCTCGGTTAAGGACCCGGTAAGTGCCGCGATGGTTGCGGCGTGAGGCCTTGGCTGTCCGGGCTCGGCGGGCATCGATATGTATAGGGCAAAAATCGTGCCAGCGGCCTCACCGTCGTGTGCCAGGTATTCAGCGATGGTTCGAGCGTAGCTGACCTCTGCTCCTAGCTTCGGCAGGTCGACGCGCAGGGTGGCCCCGACGTGCCCAAGTGGGCCACGGTCGCGATTGGCGTCTGTATACGACGTATCGAAGATGGCGCTACGCGAGTGCCGGATCTGAGACTCGTATCTCCAAAGTGATGACGATGGCAATGATTGCCACGGCGGTCAGGAAGAGGCTTTGCGGTGCCAGGGCGCTGAGTCCGATCAAGACGGCTAGGGCTGGGATGGTGACGTTCTGTGCCCGGGTGAGGGAACTCCTCAGGGTAAGGAGCCAGATGCCGAGGATGAACGAGCTGACAGGTACGGTCAGGGTGGCAGCGGCCTCGGTTGAGGCTAGGGCGGTGGCGGCAGTTTCGTAGTCGATCGCAACTTCAATGCCAGCGGAGAACGCGCCGGCCGCCGCAAAAATGGCGTAATGGGCGTACCCGAACACGAGCGAGTTTCGGAGTCGATCGAATTGATCGTGATGGCTGCGAGCAAAGTAGATCCACCACATGCCGCTTGCGATCACGAGTCCGCTTACAGCGACGGCAATTAAGGGCGAAATGTGCTCGCTGCTTTCGGCTGCGTCGATGATTGCGTTGGCGGAAGCGAGAATGGACTCGCCAAGCAGAATCAGGGTGAAGAGTCCGTATCGTTCAGCGATGTGATGGGGATGCCATGGTGTGGGGCGGGAGCTTTCCGCCCAGATCGGCACAGCGATTTCAATGAGGACCAGCACCAGGAACACTGGGATGCCGCCCTGCTCCGGCAGAGCGAGCCGCGCCAACCAGAGCACTTGGACGACGGAGATGCCGATCGCGTACTTCAGAGCTGTTCGTCTCAGGGGCGCGTCGCCGTGAGCCGCGCGGAGCCATTGCGCAACCATGGCCAGACGCATGATGGCGTATCCGATGGTGACAAGCCAAAAGTCACTTTCCGTCATCGCGTCGCTTGCGCCTGCGGCAATGACGAGCACGCCGCTCATTTGGACGATGGTGAGCACCCGATACAGCCAATCGTCCGTGTCGAACGCAGTGGCGAACCAGGTGAAGTTCATCCAGGCCCACCAGATGGCGAAAAGGATCATGAGATAGGCGCCGGTGCCGCTGGCGATGTGCTGTTCAGCCTCGGCGTGGTGTAGTTCGGCGGAGGCACGGGAGACGGCTACAACGAACACGAGATCGAAGAACAGCTCGAGCGGGGATGCTCCTCGATGCTCCTCAGAAGGGTTCCTCGGCCGCATCTGGGCTAACCCAAGGCGCATCGGTGCACTGGTCATCTAGATTGTCCTTCGATCGTGGGCCGTCAAGGTGAGGCGGACGCCGTGTCGACGGCGTCCGCCTTATTGGCCGGTCGGCTGCGGGGCTGGTTCAACCGTCGCGGATGGTTTTGAGCGATAAATCGCCACCAAAGGCCCGGGAGGCGACGCTCGACCGGCCATTCGAATGCGTGCTCCTCCGGTCACCTAAAGCAGTGACAGTATCCCCGTCGACGGAGACCTTTTCCTCCGTAAGGGTGTCTGAGGCGCCGATAAACTCCTGTTCACTCCACCCATTTTTATACCGGGCGCTGGCTCTGCGGAAGTTGCTAATGAGCAGGAGTTGCGGGACCCTGGCGACCGGCCAGCGGAGCTCGCCGAAACCCTCGTTGAGCGCGTCTGAGACACCCCACTTGGGCGAGAAGCTGTGGCCGCCGCACTAGCGACCGACGTCAGCCATGGGGCAGCGCCCATGGCAGCAGTCGATGGACCTTGGCCTCGATGGGGCGGGGCAAGACAGCTGAAGCCGAGCAGTCCAAGTGACGCGACTTCAGTCTTCGGTAGACGGCTAAGGCACACGTAGGGGAGATCGTCCCACGTCTCCTTGCTACGGAGCAGTTACCTTGGGGGTGGAGATGGTAGACGCTTGTAGAGCCGTGGTGCTGGTCTGCCGGCAATGGTGAACCGGGTTAGCTGCACTTCCGGTGAAGGCAGTCGATGCTTTCGGTCGCCCGCCTACACCGGAAGCGCATGATCAGACTAGGGTTTGACGTTGAACTCGCTGATGACTGCAACACGATTGAACGCGTTGATGGCGATGACGATCCACTGGACGGCGGCGATCTGATCGTTGCTGAGGACCATTTGCTCGCGCTCATGCTCGTATGGTGAGCCGGCGGTGGCTATGAGCGTGGTCTTCTCTGTCAGTGAGAGGGCAGCGCGTTCCTCGGGCGTGAAGTACTCGGTTTCCCTCCATGCGCTGAGGACCGCGAGTCGATCGGGGGTTTCGCCCTGCTCTCTCGCCTGCTTGCTGTGCATACGGAGGCAGAAGGCGCATCCGTTAATTTGAGACGCCCTGATTTTCACGAGCTCGGCCACGCCAGGACTCAGTCCGGCGCGCTCGGCGAACTCCTCGCTTTCCTGACTAAGAACCAGCAGAGCGTCATAAACGCTTGGTGCCAGAGAGTTGATTCTGTTGGGGTGAGTCATGACGTGACCTCTTTCGGACGCGATAGCTGATGATGATGCAGGAACCCTGACAAAAGGGGTGGACTACTTACCTTCGGGGACCGGCTCCTTCAGCCAGTTCTCGAAGCGGGTAGTGAACAAGGTGGCGTCAGGTCCTGGTACCAGCGTGGTGTCGCTCAGTTCCATGCCGAAGTAGAGCGCGTGTGGGTCGGCAACGACGGTGCGAGAGTCGCCGCGTGCAGCCAGTCCCTGGCGGATCAGATCATCGAGCGTGAACTCCTCCGGGCCGGCGATCTCGTGGATCGCGTTGAGAGGTTCCCCCACGCTGGTGCGTGCGACTGCTGTGGCAACGTCTTCCGCCGCTATGGGCTGGATAGAAACGGGGGCCAGGTGAACCTCGTCGCCCACAGTTGCGGCCTGTGCGATGCTCTTCACAAACTCGAAGAACTGCGTCGCATGAACGATGGAAAAAGGAATTGGGCCTTCCGTGATGAGTTTTTCCTGAGCTATCTTCGCTCGAAAGTACCCACTGGCAGCCATTCGCTCCGTACCCACGACGGACAGGGCGACATGGTGGCGAACTCCAGCGCTGGCTTCTGCCGCGAGGAGATTCCTCGTTGAGGTTGTGAAGAAGTTCAGAACGGCTTCATCTTCGAACGAGGGAGAGTTCGAAACATCGATGACAACTTCTGCTCCTTGGAGAACTTCAGCCAGACCCTCTCCGGTAAGCGTGTTCACACCGGTATTCGGTGAGGCCGAAATTGCTTCGTGTCCGTGTTCGGTGAGCTTCGTAATGAGCTTCGACCCGATCAGGCCGCTACCCCCGATAACAACAATTTTCATTTTTACCCTTTCATTGGCCGATCTGGAGATGGTGCTTTGCGCCATCCCAGTGCCTGCGATGGCAGAGATCGAGTTCGGTACAGGTATGACAGGACATCGCTCAGATTTGTGACAATGCCCCTACAGCTGCGTCTTCGTACGCTTAGGATCGGGGCGACGGTGCTGCTAGAACCAGACGCTGCGCCCATCAGTGTTCGAGAAGCTTTTGCTTTGATACGGGTACGGGCGTTGGCTGACCGGGCTTCTTCGAGGAAGCCTGCGTGCCGTCCGACCGGCCTCGGGGCGTTCCGCTGCGCGCCTCGTGCAAGGCGCCTGGAGCGGCAGGTGTCCCCGCCACGTCGCAATGCATCGGGTGCACCCTCTCGGGACCGGCTTGATCACGAGTGGCGGCGGGGTTCCGGATGGTGGCCGCGGCGAGGATGCCGCCGAGCACCAGCACCACGGCACCGATCATGCAGGCCGAGGCGAACCCTGCCGAAAACACCGGCGGGTCGCTGTAGGCGTCACCGGTGAGCCCGACGGCGGCCGGGAGGACGGAGATGGCCACGAGGCCCGCCGCGCGGGCCACGGCATTGTTCACCCCTGACGCCAGGCCGGCCTGATGGTCGGGCACCGCGGTCAGGGCCGCCGACGTAAGCGGGGCCACGAGTAGCGAGAGGCCCAACCCCAACAGGACCACAGGCGGCAGCACGTCCAGGATGTAGGAGGCCCCAGGCCCGATTCGCAGCATGAGGACCAGCGCCACCGCACACAACAGTGGCCCCACGGTCATGGGTATCCTCGGCCCGATCCGCGCACCGAGCGCTCCCGCACGGGGGGACAGGACGAGCATGAGGGCCGTTATCGGCAGCATCGAGGTCCCGGCCCCGACCGGGCTGAAGCCCGACACGACCTGGAGGTGGAGGACGAGCAGGAAGAAGATGCTGCCGAAGACGGCGTAGATGAGGAAGGTGACGGCGTTAGCGGCACTGAACTGACGATTGGCGAAGATCCGCAGCGGGAGCATCGGATGCGCCGTGCGCCACTCCACGACCAGGAATGCCACGGCAGCGAGGATGCCCAGGACGGCACTCGCCAGGACGGGCGGCGAGCCAAAGCCCCGGGTTGGCGCCTCGATAAACGCGTAGGTGGTGCCCGCGAGGGCCAGGGCGCCGAAGACGGCTCCGGCGATATCGAGCCGACCCGTCGCGGCGTCGTCGCGGCTTTCCGGGACATGCCGTACGGCGATCCAGACCACGACGGCGGCAAGGGGCACGTTTATGAGGAACACCCAACGCCAGGAGACGCTCTCCACGAGCCAGCCACCGAGGAAGGGACCGATCGCGGTCGCAACACCACCGAGGCCCGACCAGGCGCCGATGGCCCGCGCGCGGTCCTCACCCGAGAACCCAGCCTGAATGATGGCGAGGCTCCCCGGCGTGAGCAGCGCCCCACCCACACCCTGAAGGGCCCGCGCCGCGATAAGCAGGCCGGCGTCCGGAGCGAGCCCGCACAGCAGCGATGCGACAGCGAACCAGATGACCCCGACCACGAAGACGCGCTTCCGCCCGAACATGTCCCCGAGGGAGCCTCCCATCAGGATGAAGGAGGCGAGCGTCAGGGTGTAGCCGGTCACCATCCACTGCAGTGCGGCGAAGTCCTCGCCGAGGTCCGATCCGATGGTAGGCAGGGCGACGTTCACCACCGTGGCGTCGATCCCCGCGATGCTGGAGCCCAGTACCGTGGCCAGCAGGATCCACCGTCCGGACGCCGTGCCCATCCTGATCTCGCTCACGATCTACCCGCCCATCGACCCCGCAGCACCCCGCTGCGCCCCACCGGTTGCGGGCGCAGATGCCCGTCTGGCCATAGCGCTGCCGCTTCCATGTGCTTCATGCGTTTCAACGAAATCTCTCCTTTTGAGCGTCGGTGGCCGTGCGTCAGAGGTTAGGCAGAGCCGTTACAGATTCGACAACCGAGACCGACTAGTTGTGACAGTCAGGGGTAAGGAGGTCTTCGAGTGCACCTAAATTGCCTGTGCGCGCCGCGTTGAGGAAGGCGGTGAGCAAGCTTTGCTGTTCGGTGGAACCGGTGGAACCGGTAGAGCTCAGGCGTTCGGGTGTGAGGTGCTTGCGAGCCCGGCTGACCAGTTGGCGCGCGTTGGCTTCTTTTAGGTTGAGGATTTGCGCGATCTGCCCGTACGGGTAATCGAAAGCCTCCCTTAATATATAGGCGGCACGCTCTGTCGGTGAGAGCTCCTCCAACATGAGCAGCACCGCAAATCCGAGTGACTCCGTCTGTTCCGCTCCGAGGGCGGGATCGCAGGTGGTGTCTACGGGTTCCGGGAGCCAGGGTCCGATGTACGTTTCCCTGCGTAACCGTGCAGAGGCGGCAACATTGATGGCCAGCCGTGTCGCGGTCGTCGCCAGGAACGCTGGTGGATGGCGCACTACTGCCCGGTCGGTGGACTGCCAGCGGATCCAGGTGTCTTGAACGACGTCTTCGGCCTCGGCGGCGCTTCCAAGCATCCTGTACGCAATGCCAAAGAGCCGCGGGCGCACCGCCTCGAAGGTCACTGTTGCGCGCTCGAGATCCTGCGAATTGGCGCTGTCCTTAATTTCCATGTCTCGATCTCTCGCATAGACGGGGTTTGCTATCTGGTCATCAGGGCCCAACCAGTACGGGTATCTGCGTGCCGCCAGGCACCGTCCGCGTGGTGAGGGGTAGTGGCCGGATGCGGGTGTGGACTGATGTGCACGCCTGCCGCGCGCTGAAGCGGATTAGCGTTCAGTGCTGTATCCAGGGATATGCAGTTCCAAACGCGTCCCTTCTTTGGGCCAGGTTCTCCACGGCATCGATTGGCATCGGGAGCGGCTAAATCCGCCGGTCGATGAAGGGGGACCAGACTGAAAGGCAAGTGCGCTCCGTGTAGTGGGACACACCTGGTCTGGATGCCTACGGTGGCTCCTATTCACGCTGACTGTCGTGCTGCCGCGGGGGAGGGCCGAGGATTACCTCGGCACCAGGGCATGGTCGGCGTGAAGCGCAGCTCTCCGAATTCATCCGCAGGCCGCGAGCACCTGCTCGCGTATCTGCCGGCGATCAGAGATCGGCAAAATGGGAGGTGACATCTTCATGATCTTCCTTGGCAAGCCCTTGGAGTAAGTGACTGATCGCGGGCGTTCGCTCGCGAGGGGGATCTTTCACATCTGGCCCCGCACTAAGGTGCTTGACCTGTGCAGCCAGCCTGACCGGCTGCCGTTAACGGTCCCGAAATCTGGGCAGCCCACTATCTGAGGGGCTCGAGGGCGGCGCTAAAATTGAGGCGTATGACAGGCCCTCATGATGCCGAACGTGGCCCTGTGCTCATCGTGCGCAGCAAAATTGAGACGCCGCCTGTGACAGAGCGGCTGATTGCGCGCGCCCGGTTGACGGACAGGATCCTCGGCCTGATGCGTTCACACCGAATTGTGTGCATCACCGCCACAGCGGGGGCCGGCAAGACTACGGCGGCTATCCAGGCTTTGGAAGAGCAGGAACGTCCCGTGGTCTGGATAACGTTGGACAGCACCGACCGCGCCCCCGGGCGGCTGCTGCTGTATCTCGAGTCGGCGTTTGCGAACGAAGCACCACACCTGCGCGGCCTTGTAACCAACGTGCTCGCCGCGGGGCTGGGGCACGAGGAGGCTACGGGTTTGCTGGTTGAAGCAGTGGCCGGTGAACCCCTCGTGCTTGTCTTGGACGGACTTGAGCAACTCGCGGGCGCTGAAGAGTCCATTTCTCTTGTCCGGGCCATCGCACGCTACGCACCGCGCACGCTGAAGGTTCTGCTCCTGAGCCGCCTGGACGTGCCACTCGATGTCGGCTCCGACGTAGGCGTAGATCAGGTAGCTATCGTTGGAGAGTCTCAGTTGGCCTTCAACACCGACGAAGCGGCCGACGCCCTGGCACAGTACGGGATGCTCGACATTGATCCAGCGCGTGCCGTGGAGTCCACGGGCGGATGGGTTACCGGGATATTGTTCGAGGCGTGGCGCGCGCGTGAGCACGTAGTGGGGACCGGCGGTGAGGCGGATCCGCTCCATGGTTACTTGGCTTCTCAGATCCTTGCCCGCCTTACGGCCGAGGAACGAGATTTTCTCATCACCACGTCGATGCTTGAAGAGGTGACGGCCGCTCGGGCAGAAAAGCTCGGTGAGGTCGGGGCTGGTGAACGACTGAAGGGGCTATACGCACAACATCTGCCTGTCTCCTGGAGAGCCGGGTCCGCCAGCATGCGTTGCCACCCACGATTCCGTGAGTACCTCCTGACCCTCTTGAGACGTCGCGACGGCGAAGACCTCCGAAGCCTGCGCCTGGTCTTCGCCGACTTGATGCGCGCGGAGGGAAACTTCGAGGAATGCGTGGAGCAGCTGCTGCTAGCCGGCGCGTTGGACGACGCGGTAGAGCCCGCAGGACGCGCCATCATCGGTGTTATTGCACGGCTCGACTACCCCGTTGCGAAAAAGTGGCTTCGAATCCTCGCCTCAGCAAAAGACAGTCAAACCTCGGAGCTGGCGGTAGGGGAACTCATGCTCGCCATCGCCGACGATGACTACGCCCGGGGTTGCTCGGTAGCCGACAGACTTGAATCGGCAGGTGCCCGCAAGCAGCTAGCCGCCACCTCTCCCACCGGTGCAAGCATCATGGCGTGGTGCTACTGGCACTTGGGGCGGGTCGATGAGATGAAGGCCGTCCTCACTTCCGCACCACGAAGCCCCGAAGTAGACGCGGCGTCATACCTGTTGTCGCTATCCGCGCTGAAGCCCGAGCCTGCCGGCCTTACTGTTCCGCGCCTAACCGGAGGACCCCTCGACGCCCTCATAATGCGGACCCACTACGTACGGGGGAGGCTCCGCGAAGCTAACCAACAAAACCCTTCGCCCTGGGCCGCCGCCGTTTCCACTCCGTGGAAGGCCGCGACCCTCAGGGCAACTGGCCACTTGGAACAGGCCCTGAACCTGTACCGGTCATACAGCCCAGAAGCCCGATCTCAGGCCTGGATGCACGGGGTCGCGGGTCCAGAGATCATGGTCGATCTCGCCGACGAGGCAGAAGCCCGCCGGATTCTTGCCCACGGCAGGGACCTGATCAAGGCCAGCGGGTCGTTAGTCATGGAGTGGCTCAACCTGCTGGTTGAGGTGAAGCTCGAACTTCGGGTCAGTCACAATGTCAACGCCGCGGGCGAGATCCTTGATCGGGTAGAGAACTCGGGCGGACGTTCCTACGCCTTCATTGGGGAATCGGTGGACACGGCGTGGGGACTGTTGTTCCTCATGTCCGCATCGGATGAAGGCCGTGCCGCTCAAGTCCTTCAGCGTGCTGTTGACAGCATGCAAGAAGGGCACCGCATTCTTGAATTGCCTGCTGCCGCAGCCTACCTGGCTGAAGCCGAGTGGCGGCGGGGCCATGAAGCAGAATCAGACGCCGCATCCGATCTGGCACTTGCAGCAGCCGCCGAACAGGGCTCCAACCACCAACTGCTCCTCGCGCTGTCCGACTTCCAGGGCGTCGTCTCACGCCGCTTGGATGCCGAAAGCGGCGTTGATTCGCGCTGGCACGAGTTGGGTCGAGCCTTACGCAAACGCGGCGTTCCCGTCGACCGGCAGGCGCGCCCGGTCATCTCCCTCTCTGAGTTCGGCTCCCTGCGCATCCTCGTTGAGGGAGAAGAGTCGAGGCCTCGCCTGGCAAGAAGCGCGACACTCCTCGCCTATTTAGCAACGGTCCCCGGTTACCGCGCCACACGCGAGGAACTGTTGGAGGCCCTGTTTGACGGCCGCATGGATGAGTCATCGCGGGCGTACCTGCGGCAGATCACTCACAGACTAAGGGAAGTGTTACCCGCGGGGACCGGCCCGTCATTCTCCGCGGACCTGCTCGCCTTCCACATTCCAGTAATCATCGACAGTGAATCTGCCCAGTTCCTATCGCTCTTATCTGAAGCCGCCAGACTCACCGGATCAGAAAAGCTTGAGACTCTCTTACGAGCACTTTCCATTATCGATCGCGGTGAATATCTGCCTAATGTGGACTTTCCGTGGGCGCGGCAGCGACGCGAATACCTCGAGGATCAGGTTGTTCAAGCCCGCCTACAGGCAGGGCTGTTGGCGTTCGACCAGGAACACTACGAGCAGGCGGCCTCCCTGGCCGAGCAAGTCGTGGCCCGGGACCCTTTCAAGGAGGGCGCGTGGCGGCTGTTGATGCACACCGCTAGCGCTTTGGGCGACAACGATCAGATCACCACCTACTTCAAGCGTTGCGCAGCGGCCTTGAACGAGCTTGAAGTATTGCCATCAGATTCCACCCGGTTGCTTTTCGAACGGCTGCGGCGTTAACCCGCCGAAGGAGACAGCAGCTTCGCGTGGCCCAGCAGTCGGGTGGCTTAAGTGCATCCGCCTGTTGACCCGAGCGTCGACCGGTCCATCGACGCCCCCTTATGAGGTCGCTTGTTTTCCTGCATCACACGTCACTCATTCGGCAGTTACCCGGTCGAAGTACGTAGGAGCTACACAGCTCCCCGGTCCGCCGCGGGGTAAGAGCGGGAACACCGGGTTTCCGGCGACCTTCGGGTCTGCGCCAAGCAGAAAACGGCTGGTCCCACCCGCCACCGACACCGCCCCGGGCCCCGGATTTGGAGCTCGGGGCAGTCTGTGTCCCCGAAATAAGCCATCGAGGTGCTAGCGCCCGAGGCATTCGCAATGCGCTCGGTTGATCCTTACATGCCACCCGCGGCGTCGATGTCGACGTGGGTTTTTCAACGCCACCAGTTCCGAGGGGCAACTGGCAGGGGCGCATGCCCTCCCGGCGAGGGCTAGCACCCACTATGGGGACGACAGAGGCACTTTCCCGGGGTGCACAATTACCGGGATTCCTTGGAAATCTTTTTCATGGCGAGGATTGCATCGGCAAATGCCTGAGGTTGCTCGGCTGGGAGATTGTGGCCCGCCTGGGGCACCTGCCGGTGCTCCCGAAAACCAATGAAATGGCGCGCCTGCGCGGACCCGTCCGTGGCGGGAAAGTTGCCGTCGGCGAGCCCGTCGAGTGTGATCGTTGGGACGGAGATCTCAGGCTGCTGGCTTAAACGACGTTCGATGCTCTCGAACTGAGGGGCTCCCGGCGCGTACCCGAGCCGGTGGCGGTATGAGTGGATGACTATATCGACGTAATCGGGGTTGTCGAAGGCTTGCGCAGACCGGTCCAACTCGTCGGGGCTGAACGCCCAGGCGGGGGAGTTGCGCTTCCAGATCACTTCCGCAATCTCGCGGCGATGCTTGCGGAGACCAACTCGACCCCGCTCGGTAGCAAAGTACCAGAAGTACCAGAAGCCCGCCTCGAGCTCGGGTTCGAGCGGCAGCTGCGATGCGGCGATGTCCTGGACGAGGTACCCGTTGACCGATACCAGTCCTGCCACTTTATCGGGCCAGAGGGCCGCCACTGCGCATGCGGCCCGCCCACCCCAGTCGTAGCCAGCCAAGATAGGGCTGCCGAGGTTGAGCGTGCTGATGAACGCGGAGAGATCCGCGGCGAGGGCCGCTTGCTGACCGGACTTCTCCACCTGCTTGCTCAGAAAGCGTGTTGGTCCGTGGCCACGCAGGTAAGGAACGAGCACACGCAGGCCCTCATCAGTGAGCCGAGGTATGACGTCGGTATAACTGTGGATGTCGTACGGGAAACCGTGCAGAAGAACGACGGGTGTGGCGGTCGGATCGCCGGCGTCAACATATGCAACGGACAACTCACCGGCGTCGATCGTGCGAGTCGAGTGAACGGGCAAAGGCATCGTAAGCTCCGCGTTAGAGAGTGAGAACGGTTAGAGAGTGAAAACGGTGAAGCTAAGCGACACGGCAGGTGCCACGCTCCCTGGAGGAGCGAGGCACCCACCGGTGGTTCACGCACTAACGGATTGGCCGAGGATGTAAGCTTTGCCTGCTTCCGCAATCACTGCTGCGACGGCGTCAGGCTGCGAGACTGACAGTGCGTGCGAAGCGCCAGTAATCTCGTGGGTGCCCTGTGAGGCTGCGCGCTCTGCCCCGGCGCGGTGAACCGTGACCGGGATGTTGAGGTCCTGGTCACCGAATACATGCCAGGAAGGAATGTCCTTCCAAGCCGGTCGGTCTGTCGGCAGCCCCTCAGAGAGCGCGGCCTCAGTGACGGGGCGTTGAGTCGCCGCCATCAGCGCAGCCTCGGCCGCTGGGACGTCGGCTGCGAACTGGTGATGGTACAGCTCCTGCCGGATCGCGAACTCGTTGCCGCCGGTAGCAACCGGGTACGCGGCGAGAGCGCTGCCGAGTGAGCTACCCGGCTCGCTGGTCGATAGCTGAAGTGCGCTCTGACCCGTCTCCGGAACAAAAGCAGCGACGTACACGAGTCCGACGACTGCATCGTTACGGGCTGCTGCCTCCGTGATGACGAGCCCTCCGTAGGAGTGACCGACGAGGACGACGGGACCCCCGACGGAGGCGATGACGTCGCGCACGTATGCGGCGTCGCCGGCGAGACTACGCAGCGGGTTCGCAGCCGCGACAGCGGTGACTCCGTGTTCCTGCAGCCGGGCGATCACATCGTTCCAGGATGCAGATTCCGCGAACGCTCCGTGTACGAGCACGATAGTTGGCTTCTGGTTAGTCATGTGCTTGGTTCCAATCAGTTCTTGGTGTGGGTGGGGGGGGGTTAGTGGTTAGCGAATGTCTTGCGCAACACGGAGATGGCCTGTTCCACAGCGGCAGTGCTGGCTGCGGTAGATCGAAGGGGGTTGAGCATCATGAAATCGTGGAGCGCGGCGTTGTAGCGCACGGTCGTGGTGCGGACGCCGGCTTCAATGAGCCTGCGGCCATATGCCTCGCCCTCGTCGCGGAGGACGTCATTTTCATCGACGATGAGGAAGGCCTCAGGCAGCCCGACGAGCTCCTCACGGGTCGCTTGGAGCGGCGAGACTGTTGACTGCTTGCGAAGGTTCGCGTCGGGCACGTAGCAGTCCCAAAACCATGCCATTGCTTTCGCCGTAAGGTGGGGCCCGTCGGCGAACTCGCGGTAGCTTTCGGTGTCCTGACCGGCATCCGTCACCGGGTAGAACAGCGACTGGTGGATGAAAGTCACGTCGCCGCGTTTTTTTGCCAGAATGGCGAGCACAGCGGCCATGTCGCCACCGACAGAGTCGCCGGCGACAGCGAGCCGCTTGGCATCGAGCCCCTTGGCATGACCGTGACCTGTAATCCACTGGGCGGTGGCGTAGGCCTGCTCAATGGCGACCGGGTACTGGGCTTCCGGGCTCCGATCATACTCAACGAACACCACAGCAGCGTGGGCGCCGACGGCAAGCTCGCGCACCAAGCGGTCGTGGGTTCCAGCGTTGCCCAGGACCCACCCACCACCATGCACGTAGAGAAGAACCGGCAACACGCCAGCACTGCCCTGCGGCCTGACGATGCGAACCCGCACATCACCAACCGCAGCCGCGACGTCAATCCATTCCTCATCAACGTCGAGCAAAGCGATTGGCGCTGATTGCACATCGTCGAGGAGAGTGCGCGCTCCCTCAACTCCAAGGTCTGCCAGACGGGGCGGCTTCGCGGTAGCGTCAGCGAATGCCTGCGCTTCCGGCTCCAGCACGTGGTGGGACATAGTGGACTTCCTTCCTTCGGAACTGGTCACTGGCACATCGCGGTGACTAAGAGCTAGGACCAAGCGGTCTCCATTTCTGTGACAAGACCGCAGATTGGCGCCTCAGGTGGAAGCGATTCGAGCCGAGGGAGACACCCATGCATGTGTTGCGCATGGAGGGCCCCCAAACCAGTAGCGGACGGCTTCGTCACGGACTCGGGGGCAACCGGTCAAGCCTCATGAGGCGGCGGATCTAAGTGGCCTGGACGATGTCTTCGGCCGCCGCGAAGGTAGGAGGGCCCTGCGGGCAATGTCGGCCCGGGTTCGCGCTTTGCCGCATGCCTGCGACGGTGGCATGGACGGCCGAGACTGCTCGTTGCCTGTCTTCGACGGCTGCGCGACTGCCCTGTCCTGCCGGTGCGGCCGGTCTTCTCAGTTGTGCACGAGCTTCACGTCGGCACCGACTCCCTCGGCTTCGGCCGCTGCAAGCACCACCGGCAGGAGGCCGGGAAGCCGGGATTCCAATTCGGCTGTGCGGAGCCGGACGAAACAGCGGGTGCCCTCACGCCTCGTGGTGGTCACTCCAGCTTCGCGCAGCAATTTCAGATGATAGCTCAAGGTCGACTTGGCCACCGGGGCGCGCAGGTCACCCCAGGACCGCTCGACGCCATCGGCCAGTATGCGCACCAGGCCTGCGCGGGTTGGATCGCTCAACGCGGCCAGTACACGCGTAAGGGTGATGTCGTCGGCCTGGTGCATCTGTCGATGGTAACCCGCATCCGGTGATAGTGTCGTTCGATGATCAACGAACATCGAACAAATATTTCAGGATTGACCGTCATTGTGACTGGCGCCGGATCGGGCATCGGCAGGGCCACCACCCAGGCCTTGGGCTCAGCCGGGGCGAACGTCCTTGCCGTCGGCCGCCGACTCGAGGCTCTGACCGACACCGCAGAGGGATACCCAACTGTCGTACCGTTCGCGGCGGACATCCGCGGAGGAACCGCGGCACCGGAGATCGTTCACGCGGCTGTTGAGCGGTGGGGCGGACTTGATGCCCTGATCAACAATGCCGGGGTTTTTGCGGCCATGCCCCTGGCGGAGGTGACCTCTGAGCGCATCGACGACCTTTTCATCACCAATGTTGCAGCGCCGAGCCTGCTCGCCCGCGCAGCGCTGCCGCACTTGGTGCAAGCCCAAGGCACGATTGTCAATGTCTCGAGCACCTTCGGTCATGTTCCGGCTCCGGGCGCCGGACATTACGGGGCAACAAAGGCAGCAATTGAACAGCTCACCCGCAGTTGGGCGCTGGAGCTTGCCCCGCACCGGGTCCGGGTTAATGCCGTGGCTCCGGGGCCGACCGAGAGCGACGCTCTGGCGTCCGCAGGACTTTCCGATGAGCTGATCTCCCAGGTCAAGGACGAGGAAGCCGCACGCGTACCGTTGGGCCGGCGGGGCAATGCCGTTGAAGTCGCGGAGTGGATTCTGCGGTTTGTCGATCCGAGTGCATCGTGGGTAACGGGCCAGGTGATGGCTGTCGATGGAGGGCTCGCACTAACGTAAAGCTTCACCCAGGGCAGAAAGCGAGCCCTCGGCCCGGCAGTCTGACGCCTGACAGGCTCTCAAAGCTCTAGTGCTTGATTGTGAACCGGCTGGCGATGGACCCCCGGTTGTAAATGTTGATGGCGATGGTGCTCCACTGAACGGCTGCAGCCCGTTCATCACCTAGGACCCGCAGTTCCTCGCTGACCTCACAGGGGGCAGGGGAGGTCGGGGCGGTCAGCGTGGTCTTTTCAACGAGGGACAGCGCTGCCCGCTCCTCAGGGGTGAAGTAATCAGGGTCCCGCCAGGAGCTGATCACCTGAAGGGCGGGGAAATCAGGCTGCCTTGTCGTCCGTTCTTCCGGCGCGTTGCTCGTCCTCCTGATGTTCTGGGGCGCAAGGCTCTTTCACTGGGCCGCCCGCCAAATCCGCGGGCGTGACCGGATGAAGCCGATATTCGAAGAACCAATGCGAGAGACTGGTCCGCCGGCGGCCGACCCGCGATACCGGCCGGTCGGTTGCCCCGATCGGCGACGTGGCTGCGGCCGGGTCAAAATCGAGCAGCCTCCACCGGTCAAAGCGGTCGAGGGGCTGGTGAACCTCGATGAACTCACCATGCGGCAAACGCACAATCCGCCCGGTTTCGACACCGTGTAGAACCACCTCGCGATCCTTGCGCTGCAGCGCGAGGCAGATTCGACGGGTCACGGCGAAAGCGACGAACGGCCCCAGGAGCGTCATGAACCTGAAGAAATAAATGACTGATTCCAGTGACAGAGACAGCTGAAGCGCCGCCACGTCGGCGCTTCCTGCACCCCACAGGCCGCCGACAAACGTCATCCCTGCGACGCCGATGGCCGTCCTCGTCGGATTGTTCCGTGGCCGCTCAAGCAGGTGATGCTGGCGTACGTCATTGGTGAGCCATCCCTCCAGGAACGGATAGGCGAGCACCACCGCGAAAAAGAGTCCGACCACAGCGATGGGGACAAGCATTGCCAGCGGCCAGGTGCCCCCCAGCCACTGCAATTCCCATCCGGGAGGGATCAGCCGCAACGCGCCGTCAATGAATCCGAAGCACCAATCAGGCTGGGCGCCTGCTGTTGCATTTCCGGGGTCGGCGGGTCCGTAGAGCCACACCGGATTGATGGTCATCGTTGCCGCAGTCAGCACGGTGAGGCCTGCCACAGTGAGGAGGAACCCTCCACTTTTCGTCGCCCGCGTCGGCAGGAGGGGTTCGCCGACCACGTTACTATTCGTCCGCCCAGGAGCCGGAAACTGCGTGTGCTTGTGCACGAAGGTCAGAAGCAACTGCGCTGCACCGAGCCCGGCAGCGAGCAGGGGAAGAATCACCACGTGGAGGGTATAGAGGCGGCCGATGATCACCTCCCCGGGAAAAGCACCGCCGAAGGCGAAGGACGACAGCGCCGACCCAATGAACGGGACGGACTTCACAGTGCCGTCGAGTATGGCCAGGCTGAGCCCAGAAAGCATGTCATCGGGCAGGGTGTAGCCGGTCAGGCCCAATCCGAGCCCCGTGATGAACGTCAGCACGAGCATCACCCAGGCGGTGCGGCGGGGCCTGCGGAAAGCGCCTGTGAAGAAACTGCGCAGCATGTGGAGGACCAGCCCCGCCATAAACAGGAGGGCCGACCAATGATGCACCTGACGCATCAGGAGCCCGCCCCGAACCTCGAAAGTGAGGTGGAGCGTGGAGTCCAGGGCCCCGGACATTTGGGCGCCCTTCAAGGGCGCGTACGGGCCGGTATATCGAACCGTCTGCATCGAGGGTTCGAAGAAGAACATCAAAAACACGCCGCTGATGGTCAGGACGAGAAATGAATAGACCGCCAGTTCTGCGAACATGAAGGACCAATGGGCCGGCGCCGCCTTCCATCCCGCACGCCCGGCGATTGCTTGGCGGAGCGGGGACTTGAACCTGGGGCTGAGGCGTAGAGTCAGCTGCTGCGGCCATGCAATCCGATGATTCATGAAAGGGCCGTCCCTTCTCTGGTGTCGCAAAAAAGACCAGATGCCCCGGCTTTCTGTGACAGCGCAGGGACCGCAGCAGGTTGTCGAAAAGGCGCAACCCACCGAAAGGCAGGCGATGTCTCCTTCTACGGCTGGTCCGCTGTGGTCTGCGGTGCAACCCGGCGGGCCGCATGGGGGAGGACGGCCCCTGATACTGCAGGCCCCGGGTTTGTCGGCGGCCAGAGACAGGCCCACCCTTCGACCACACGAAGCCTGGCCGCTGTCTGCAACATCCCACATTTTCAGGGCGTACACGCGGGCGGTGCCCCGTTGACGCGCCCCGTTGACGCACCCCGGCCGGCGAACCGGACCGGAGAACCTTCGTCCCATCAGACCTGTGGCAGCCAGCAGCCGTTGAGCGGAAGGGCCGCCGCCCCTGCCCGCGGGTCCGTCAGCCAACCAGTGCACTTTCCGCCGGATCGCCTACAGGCCAGCCATCCCCGGAGAGGTGTCATTTCACCGAGCAGTCACCGGCAGGGCGCCAACCACCTCAGCCGGCGGCTCGTCGTCAGCCGTGAGGACCACGGCATACTTGAAGTAACTCCGTCTCAGCGGCAGCTTAGTGTCCGCCGCCCGCCGAAAGGGGCGGACCTTGCTTCAGGTCGTCGTTCTGCGGACCGCCGGGCTAGAACACCGGCGGGCGCGACGGACGGAACACCCACGCCGGGCCGTCACACATCCGCCGTGCATCCTGTCTCACCTTAAGACCCCGCCGCCAAAACATTCCCAGAACAGAACTCATACCAGACGTGACCGGAAGACCGGTCGAAGGAGCAGCCATGAACAACCCCGAGCGACGCCTCTCCACTTCCGTGCTCGTCATCGGCGCGGGCGGGTCAGGGCTGCGCGCAGCCATCGAGCTCGCCGAAAGCGGAACGGACGTCCTGGTCGTTGGTAAACGGGCGAAGTCCGATGCCCATACCTCGCTTGCAGCCGGAGGCATCAATGCGGCCTTGAGCACTATGGACCCCGAGGACAGCTGGCAGCAGCACGCCGCCGACACACTCAAGGAAAGCTATCTGCTTGCCAACCCTCACACCGTTCAAATCGTGACAGAGGGAGCCCGACGCGGAATCGAGGATTTGGAGCGCTACGGCATGCCTTTCGAGCGCGAGGGCGACGGACGCATCTCACAGCGGTTTTTCGGAGCCCACAAATTCCGACGCACAGCCTTCGCGGGAGACTACACCGGCCTTGAAATCCAGCGCACCCTGATCAGCCGGGCCACGCAACTCGAGATCCCCATCCTCGATACCGTCTACGTCACCCGCCTTCTCGTGCATGACAATGCGGTTTTCGGCGCCTACGGTTTTGACCTTCACAACGGAACCCAGTACCTCATCCACGCCGACGCTGTGATCCTAGCGGCCGGAGGCCACAACCGAATCTGGCGGCGCACCTCGTCCAGACGTGATGAAAACACAGGCGACTCGTTCCGCCTCGCCGTCGAAGCCGGCGGGCGCCTGCGCGATCCTGAACTCGTTCAGTTCCATCCCTCCGGAATCATCGAGCCCGAAAACGCGGCCGGGACGCTGATCAGCGAAGCCGCCCGTGGGGAGGGCGGGATTCTGCGCAATGCTTTGGGTGAGCGGTTCATGGCACGGTACGACCCGGAGCGGATGGAGCTCTCCACCAGGGACCGTGTGGCCCTTGCCTGCTACACCGAGATCAAGGAAGGACGGGGCACTCCCAACGGGGGCGTATGGCTTGATGTCTCCCATCTGCCCCGGGAAACGATCATGGCCAGGCTGCCCCGGGTCTACCAGACAATGCTCGAACTGCAGATGCTCGACATCACAAGGGACCCAATCGAAATCGCCCCTACCGCCCACTACTCCATGGGCGGCGTGTGGGTCCGCCCCGACGACCATGGGACCGATGTCGATGGTCTCTATGCCATCGGAGAGGCCTCCAGCGGGCTGCACGGAGCGAACAGGCTCGGCGGCAATTCGCTGATCGAACTGTTGGTCTTCGGGCGCATCGTAGGCCAGGCCGCAGCGGCCTACTCCTCGGAGTTGACCGCCCACCTTCGCTCAGCCAGTTCGATCACCCAGGCGCGCACTGAAATCGCCGCACTATTGGCCGCCGACGGGCCGGAAAACGTGCGCGCCCTGCAGCGCGCCATCCGGGACACGATGACAGCCCACGCGGGAGTTGTGCGGGACGAGGAGGGACTTCGCGCCGGGATTGCCGAGCTCGACCTCATTGAAGCCAGGATGGAAAACATCGGTGTTCATCCTGACATTGCGGGCTATCAGGATCTGGCCCACGCGTTCGATCTCAAATCGGCAGCACTGGCCGCGCGCGCGACCCTTGAGGCCGCGCTCGAGCGCCGGGAAACCCGTGGCGCCCATAACCGCAGCGATTTTCCGGATATCGACCCCGCACTCCAGGTCAACCTCGTCTGGTCGCCCCAAGGCGGTATCGCTCACGAGGAGATTCCACCGATCCCTGCAGACATCGTTGCCCTCATGGAAGAGGTGTCCGTGGACGGCAAGCTCGTGGAGTAACCGGGCGATCCGTCCTGCCGCGTTCAGGCAGGACGGATCGTTGGTCAGAGAGCTTGAGCCAGCTGGTTCCGTGTGCCTCCCACCGAGGCTCAGCGGTCCACTCCTGGAGGGACGTTCGTCAGGTCACTCTTGCCGACGATGCCACCGGCCGGGAACGCGCCAGCAAGGCGAGGCGGTCACCCTCGTCCAGGTCGACGAATACAGCGGCAGCGTTCTCGCCCCACCCGGACCGGCTGCGCGTGCCAGGAATGGGGACGACGCCCTGAGGGAGGATCCAAGCCAGGGCCACCTAGGAAACGCTGGCACCCTTGTCCATGGCGATGCCCAATTCGCTTCACCAGGCGCCGGGTGGCGGTAAATGCATCAGGCTGGAACCGCGGCCATCCGAGGCGGACATCCTACGATGCGGGCCCACTTAGGTCCTAGACTCCGCCGGTATCGGCACCTTGGGTCGACCCGGGGCAGGTAGTAGAGATCGGTCACATCGGTACCCCATGGCCAAGCGACCGCTCCACGGCTCGGCGGATATACTCCGGCGAGCCATTGCAGCCGTAGCCCGTCCCCCCGTCGGTAGTCTCCCCTGACACCTTCGTCGCGCTACTTCCTTCCGGCGGTTCCCCAGTGCGCTGGGAATAAAGCTCTCATTCCCAAACAACCCGAACCATCTGGCCGTGTCGATCCCTTCTGGTCGACTGGCCCACAGTCTGCGCTCATCGCCATTGCACCAGGGACTGGCTCCACTGGCCAAGCCACGACTGAAAGCGAAGGGGAAGGATGGTCGCTGCCTCCCCGGGCAACAGGGTCCTCTCATCCAGGGCCGCCCCGAAGAAGCGGGCGTGGGGGTCAGTGAGAACCCGGCGTGAATCCTTGCTCTGGCGGAGCCGGCGTCGAATCAGGTCGTCAAGACGGAACTGCTCGGGGCCGGCGACCTCGATCAGGCCGTTCAACGGAGCCCCAGCCGCCACCTGGGCTACCGCCTCCGCTGCATCCTCTGCGGCGACAGGCTGAATCAGGACCGGCGCGAGCCGCACGCTGCTGCCCTCCGTCGCCGCCCGGGCAATGGTCCCGACGAATTCGTAGAACTGGGTCGAATGCACTACGGAGAAGGGAGTCGGGGACTGCCGGATAAGGTTCTCCTGTGCCATCTTGGCCCGGAAATAACCGCTCTCCGCCAGACGCTCCGTGCCCACCGGAGACAGCGTCACGTGGTGGGATACACCCGCCACGGCCTCCGCCGACAGGAGGTTGCCCGTGGAACGGGTGAAAAACTCCAGGGTCGCCGCATCATGAAATGACGGGGAGTTGGAGGCATCCACGACGGCCTGGGCCCCATCCAGGGCCTCCGCAAGGCCACGGCGGGTAAGAGTGTCGACTCCCGTCCGTGGGGAAGCGACCACAGCATCGTGCCCGTGCTCCGCCAGTTTGTCTACGACTTCCGAGCCAATCATTCCGGTGCCGCCAATGACAACGATTCTCACAGCCGACCTCTCCTCAAGTCCCGGCCGTCGGTATCCACGGTGATAAGGCCATGGACAGGACAGCTTCCGATACAGATATAGACAGCACCGCACTCCGCTTTGTGACAACCGGTGAGCGCAGGGAGCCGTGCCCTACGCCTTCCTCCGCTCCACGCAGTTCTTCGAATTCGTGCACGACCTCGTGGGCTGGAACACCGATGTTCAAGGCACCGTAAGGCTCCCCTCGAAGCAGATACAATTCGTCGCTGTCGATGATGTCGTCACGGCGCTTACCGGCATCACTACGTCCACAGGCGTGCGCCGCCTCGTCGAGATAGGCGGCACCGACGTCTTCACCATCGACGAGGCTGAAGCTGCGGATGTCGGGGCGTCCGGTGGCATGGAAGTGTGCAGTTGCGTGCCGTGACGGCGAATCGTCGCAGCAGCCGATATCTCCGCACCGGACGCATCGACGGAGGTGGATCCACCAACCGTCGTCACGCAGGCATTCGACCATCGCCTGTGGCGGCGGCATACGAGCTGGTGTCCGCAGAATGGTTTCATGGTGTCTCGTGTCCTGAAACACACCGGGCGTCTTGCATCGAGCGGGGCATCGTGTCGGCGCCGCCGGCGGAAGGTGCGCTCATGCCCGGCTGCCTGCAGACGGCGTGAGACCCGAGCCGACCAGATGTGTGAGGTCGACCAGGCGATTGGAGAAGCCCCACTCGTTGTCATACCAGGCGACAATTTTGACTTGGTCGCCGATGGCTTTGGTGAGCCCTGCATCGAAGATGGATGATGAGGGGTTCCCGACGATATCGGAAGAGACGATGGGGTCTTCCGTGTAGGTGAGATAAGCCTTCATTGGCCCCTCTGCCGCCGCTTTGAAGGCGGCGTTGATCTCCTCTTCGGATGCTTCCCGGCTCAGGGTTGCTGTCAGATCGGTGGCGGAGCCGACGGGTACCGGTACCCGCATTGCGTATCCGTCGATCTTTCCGTTGAGTTCTGGCATGACGACGCCGATGGCTCGTGCTGCTCCCGTGGAGTTTGGCACGATGTTGATGGCTGCGGCGCGGGCCCGGCGGAGGTCTTTGTGGGGTCCGTCGTGGAGGTTCTGGTCTGCGGTGTATGCGTGGATTGTGGTCATGAGTGCACGTTCGATCCCGAATGCCTCATGAAGAACCTTGGCAATGGTTCCTACGGAGTTCGTCGTGCATGAAGCGTTGGAGATGATGTGGTGCTTTCCGGGCTCGTACTGGTCGTCGTTCACCCCCAGCAGGAGCGTGATGTCCTCGCCCGTGGCCGGCGCGGAGATAATGACCTTTTTCGCTCCTGCCGCCAGGTGCCGTGCGGTGTCAGAACCCTTGGTGAAGAACCCCGTGGACTCGATGACGACGTCAACCTTCAGCGCCGCCCAGGGCAGATCGGCGGGATTCTTCTGCCTGAACACCTGGATCGCGTGGCCGCCGACAATCAGGCGAGCCTCCTCGTGCGTGATGGGTTCGGAGAGTTTGCCGCCGACGGAGTCGTAGCGCAGCAGGTGGGCAAGAGTTTCAGGGTCTGCGAGGTCGTTGACGGCTACTACCTCGAAAGATGCGTTCTGTTGGAGAGCTGCCCGGAGGAAGCTGCGGCCTATACGACCGAAGCCATTGATGGCGACGCGCACTGTCATGATGCTTTCCTTGCGGTTGATGGGATAGGTGGTTTCCCCGGGTGCCCGCGTGGTGCGGCGGGCCGGGCCTGTACCGCGCGTATCTGCTACGCGGTGCCGCGGATGAAGTCCGGTGATCGGCGTATCTCGTAGTGGTCCTTCCGTGTCAGGGGTTTGATTCGCCCGGCGACGGGCGGTCCAGGCATAGGTCAGAAAGGCATGCCGGTTGTGGCACGCGAAAGACCGGGGTGCCGCCGGCGCCGGCGACAGGAAATCGTGTCATCGGCGCCGGTGGAGGGGTGGCCGCGGTCAGGCCTTCCGGGTAGGGAGAACTACGCCCGGTAGCGGCTATTTTCCCTGGGGCACGGGCTCCTTGAGCCATTCCTCGAACCGGGTGGTGAACAGGGTGGCGTCCGGCCCTGGCACGAGGGTGGTGTCGGCCAGTTCCATGCCGAAGTACGGGGCGTGGGGGTCGGCCACCACGATGCGGGAATCGCCGCGTGCGGCCAGCCCCTGGCGGATCAATTCGTCGAGCTTGAATTCCTCGGGCCCGGCGATCTCGTGGGTGCCATTGAGGGGTTCACCGACGCTGGTACACCCGACGGCTGTTGCGACGTCCTCGGCTGCCATGGGCCGGATGGAGACCGGGGCCAGGTGGACCTCGTCGCCGACGGTTGCGGCCTGGGCGATGCTCTTCACGAATTCGAAGAACTGCGTTGCATGGACGATGGAGTAGGGGACCGGGCCTTCCTTGATGAGCTTTTCCTGGGCGATCTTCGCCCGGAAGTACCCGCTGGCGGCCATTCGCTCGGTGCCGACGACAGACAGCGCAACGTGGTGGCGGACTCCGGCACGGACTTCCGCTGCCAGGAGATTGCTGGTTGAGGTCTCAAAGAAGTTCAGGACGGCTTCATCTTCGAAGGACGGCGAATTTGACACGTCAATGACAACCTGTGCACCCTCGAGGACCTCGGCCAGTCCTTCTCCGGTGAGCGTGTCCACTCCGGTGTTGGGTGAGGCCGAGACCGCTTCGTGTCCGTGTTCGGTGAGCTTCGTGACGAGCTTCGAGCCGATCAGGCCGCTGCCGCCGATAACAACAATTTTCATTCTTGGTCCTTTCATCGTCCGATCTGGGTGCAGCGCTTCGCGCTGTCCGTTCACCCCGAAGGGTGGAATCGGATCCGGTACAGGTATGACAAGGGGTCTCTGGCTTTTGTGACACCGTTCTGCCCGGATGGCTCTGACGGGAAGCAGAAGGAGTCCTTGATGGAGCTCCTAGCTTCGGCTGTGGCCGGGCTACCAACGACGACCGGGATCCGGTAGTGGGTGTGACAGCCGGGCGGCCGGTCTCACGTGATAGACGCTGCGGAGGTAGGGGCTTGCAGCACGTGTCACGTTTGGTGTTCCTGTCTTGTCCTTGTTAACGGGAGGGAATCCCGATCGAGGACTGTTGTCGTTGGGAGTGGTATGTCGGGGTATGGATCAGGCAGCACCGAAGGTCGACGTCATCGGATGCCGGACGGGTCAGACGATTCCGGAGGGCACGGACTGCGGGCAGGCGATGAAGCCCGCGAAAAATCCGGGGAGTTCCTGCCAGCCGGGGGTTCAGGGAGTTTGGATGAAGCTGAGGCGGTCTTCGCACTCCACCGGGGCCGGCTCTTCGGGATTGCTTATCGGATGCTCGGAAGCGCATCGGATGCTGAGGATATCGTCCAGGACGTATGGGTGCGGTGGCAGACCTGTGACCGGTCAGAGGTGCGGGAACCGGGGGCGTTCCTTGCGACGATATCGACGCGGCTTGCGATCAACGTGTCCCAGTCGGCGCATTCCCGACGTGAAACGTACATCGGTCCGTGGCTTCCTGAACCCGTGAACACGGAGTCCGACCCCGCACTGGGTGCCGAACGAGGTGAGGCGCTCGGCTTCGCAATCCTGCTGCTGCTGGAGAAGTTGACTCCGACGGAACGAGCCGCCTACATTCTCCGCGAAGCGTTCGATTATCCCTACCGGCAGATCGCGCAGATTGTGCTGATGAAGGAACCCGCCGTCCGGCAGCTCGTGTCCCGGGCGCGCAAGCGTCTTGTCTCGGAGCGGCATGTGCCGGTCGCGCCCACCGAGCAAAAGCGCCTTCTGACGGCGTTCCTGCGTGCGGCTCAATACGGTGATGTCACTGCGCTCGAGGACCTTTTCGCGCAGGATGTGGTGAGCTACTCCGACGGCAACGGCGTGAAACTGGCCGCCCGAATTCCTGTGAAGGGCCGAGCCCGCGTCGCTCGGTTCATCGCGTCCTTCTCCTCCCACTTCTGGAATGGCAAGTCCGTCGGATGGGTCGAGCTCAATGGTCAACCGTCAGCCGTTCTGATGGAGGACGGGCAGGCGACAACGGCTCTCGCCATCACTGTAGGTCCAACCGGAATCGCACAGCTGATGTGGATGATGAGCCCCCAAAAGCTGCACCGGATCCATCCTGCGTGAGGTTCACCGCACGCATCTCCCGGACAACCTGAGACGAGAAGCCCTTGCACGATGACGAGCACGACGACAACTGCGCGCCCTATTCACAGGACCTTGAAGGCGAAAGGCAACGGTTAGCTGGCATCGCGTTCCGGATGCTCGGATTGAGTTTCGAGGCGAACCTCGCTGTGGCGGAGGCGTTCGAACGGTGGCTGAACCTTACTTCCGAGGAACGGGCGGATATCGGATCGCCCCAGGAGTGGCTGACCGAAGCGGTTTCCAAAGTGTGTCTTGAGCGTCTGAGTGTTAAGCCATCGCGCCGGGCCGGCTATCGGGGGAACTGGTTGCCCGAGCCAGTGCCCTTCCCACCCCTTGAGGAGCTCTCGTCGGGTCAAAACCCGAAAGACCGCTATACGCTCGACGAATCCGTGAACATGCTGCTCATGGTGGTGCTTGACTCCCTGACCGCTGAGGAGCGGGTCGCTTTCATCCTCCACGATGTTTTTGGGGTTGGTTATAAAGGGATAGCGGATGTCGTCGGACGATCACCTGTAGAGACGCGCCGGCTCGCGAAGTCAGCACGCCTTCACATTCAGGACCGCCGGAAAAACGAGGTGTCGGCAGAACGCCAACGCCAGATGGTCCTCAATCTCCTGAAGGCATGCGAGGCACGGGACGAACATGCCGTGGGGTGCATGCTCCATCCCCTGGTGACGCTTCTGGTCGACAGCGGGGGCAAGTGCGGTGCCGTAGCAGGACCGGTCGAGGGTGCGGAAGCCGCATCCCGCAAGCTGATCCAGATGCTGATAGAGGCTCCGGTAATGACCGTGTCCGCTCGTTCAGTCAATGGTGGATCCGGGCTCATCTTCAGGCATGCCGAACGCGTAATCGGTGTGCTCAGCGTAAATGTGGAAGCCGACAAGATCATCAACATTTGGATTGTCACCAACCCGGACAAGCTGGAGCAGTGGAACACCTCCTAACCTGAAACACTGATTACCCTTGTTGATGTAGCTCCACGGCGTGAGTAGCCAGGGCTGCGGTATGCAGCATCCGGATGACTCTGGTCGTCGCAGCCGTGGTCCCCCGGTGGGGACCGTGTGTTTACGAGCCATGCCGAGCTGGTTCTCACAACGTATTGCCGCCGCTTCACGCCGGCCGGTCTTTGCGGCCCGGCCCGCGACGCTGATGGTGCCCGGTGGGGAGGTGACAACTTATCGGAAGCCTCATTATGTGCCGTAAGACAGTTGATGCCATTGGATGCTCGTGCGCTGCTTCCTCGGTTCTCTCGTCATTTCACGAGCCGTCGTGAGGGGATTATTGATTGCGATCGGCCTTCGAAGCAGCTACCGGGAAATCACTTCCGGGGGTTGGTGCCAGTGCTTCGGCGTCAAGACGATCCGATAGTTCCTGCCGGTACAGTTCCGCCGGTCCCTTCCCGAGTTGCGCGGGTGTTGCCGGGTCCATCCTGTACTCGAAAAACCACCCCGAGGCCCGCATGCGCAGCCTCTGCACGATGGAGCGTCGTTGCACTGAATCTCCGGAGGCTGCTGGGTGCAGTGGGGCCGATGGATCGTAGCTCACAAGCTTCCAGCGTTCGTACGCAGTCACGGGTTGGTGCACTTCGACGAATTCGCCGTGTGGCAGGCGGACTATTCGTCCGGTCTCTCGGCCGTGGATCACAATTTCGCGGTCCTTCCTTTGAAGGGCGAGGCAGACTCTGCGGGTGACGGAAAACGCGATGACCGGGCCGAGGACCAGAAGGACCTGATAAGCGTGGAGGAGGTCCTCCAAAGCGAGAGAGAGAGCCCGCGCGGCCACGTCGGCGCTGCCCGCGGCCCAGAGCACACCAACAAAGCCCAGACCGGCCGCGCCGATGGCGGTGCGTGTGGGGTTGTTGCGTGGGCGCTCCAGGAGGTGGTGCTCGGTGGTGTCGGCGCTGATCCAGCGCTCCAGGAATGGGTAGGCGGTGACGGCCAGGAGGAATAGCCCGACGACGGTCATCGGTGCCAGCAGCGCCAGGGAAACTGTTCCGCCCATGACAGTGATTTCCCATCCCGGTGGCACCAGACGCAGCGCACCGTCGATGAATCCGAAGTACCAATCCGGTTGGGATCCTGCGCCGGCATTACCGGGGTCGGACGGACCGTACAGCCAGATGGGGTTGATCGTCGCGGTCCCCCCGATGAGCAGGATGAACCCGGAAAGGACGAACATGAATCCGGCGCTCTTCGCCGCCCGGGTCGGCAGCAGGGGCTCACCGACAATGCTTCGATCGCTGCGCCCGGGTCCGGGGAACTGCATTGGTTTGTGCAGCAGGGCCAGTGCGGCCCGGACTGCTGCGAGGCTGATGATCCCAAGGGGAAGGATGAGGACATGCAGGGTGGTGAGCCGGCTCAGGATCACCTGGCCCGGGTAGGGGCCGCCGAAGACGAGATAGCTCAGTGACGAGCCGATCACGGGAATAGCTTTGAAGGTGCCGTCCATGATCAGCAGGCTCAATCCTGAGAGCATGTCATCGGGCAGTATGTAGCCTGTCAGCCCAGTGGCCAGACTTGCCAGGAAGATGCCGATCAGCACGACCCATGCGGCCTGCCTGGGCTTCCGGAATGCTCCTGTGAAGAACACTCTCAGGACATGCATAACCAGTGCCACCATGAAGAGCAGGCCCGCCCAGTGGTGTGCCTGGCGCATCAGAAGTCCGCCGCGGACGTCGAATGACAGGTCGAGAGTGGAGTGGAGTGCCCGGGACATTTCCACGCCGATGAGCGGTGCATAACTGCCCTGATACCGGACTGTTTCCATGGATGGTGTGTAAAAGAAGGTGAGAAACGCCCCGGTCAGCAGCAGCACCACAAATGAGTAGATCGCCACCTCACCGAACATGAGGGACCAGTGGGTGGGTACGGCCTTATTGGTGCCCCATTTCATGATCGAGCTGTAGCGGGTCTGTGATTTGCCCAAAGCGTTCAAACGGCGGATCACTGTGCGGGGCCGGGTGCTGGTGGAAGTCATTTTAAGTCCTCGGCTTTGGGCCGGTCAGGTCTACGGATGGGAGGGGCCCTCTCCAGCTGAGGGAAGTGTTACGGATGGGTTCGCGGCTTCAACGGGGCGAGGTGCAGCTGGCGGGCGCAAGCGGTGTCGTGCCGCCGTAAGTCTGTTGCGGTGCCGATCAGCGGGAGGGTTTGGTGCTTGCGGTAAAGACGTCGCGTGGATGCTGTACGGCCTGGATTGAGACGATATCCCGGCCGAAAAGCGCGGCTCCGGTCCAGACAAGGAGTACCCGGATCTTTCGTTCCCAGGTGGGGACGGCCAGCACGTGGTAACCGCGGTGCATCACCCATGCGGGGAATCCCTTAATGATGATTCGCCGGAACTGGAAGACTCCCATGCCCAGGCCGAGGGTGGCGACGACCCCCAGGCTGCTGTGCCTGTACTGCAGCAGAGGCTCGCCTCGGAGGTCAGCGGCAAGGTTCTTGGCCAGGAGTTTGCCCTGTCGGACGGAGTGCTGCGCGTTGGGCACTGTTCGTGCACCCGGATTGGAGGACGCCAGGTCGGGGACCGAGGCATTGTCACCGGCTCCCCATGCTCCCTCAATGGGGGAGTCGTCCGTGCCGACGCGGAGGTCCGCGCGGACCCGCAGGTAGCCACGTTCGTCGATAGGGAGGTCAGTGTGTGCTGCAACAACAGGATTGGCGGCATTTCCTGCTGCCCACACCAGCATGTCCGAGTCGTACTCCTTCCCGTCGGACAGGATGATGTGCCCGTCGATTGCGGACGTCAGCTGTGTGTTGAGGTGGATGGTCCCGCCTCGTTCGGTCAGATGACGCACGACCCAGCGGCCCGGGCCGTCGGTGACTTCGGGAAGAATCCGCTTGTTGGCCTCAATCAGGTGGAAATTGAGGTCCTCGCGCTCGATGCCGGGGTACGACTTCTCGAGGGTGTGCGCCAGCGAAAGGAGTTCTCCGAAAAGTTCCACTCCCGAGAAACCTCCGCCAACGACCGTTACCGTCAGTGCCTTGCGCCGCTCGGGTCCCATGGGCATGGTCGACGCGCGGTCGAATGCGGTCATCAGCTGATCACGGATCGCGACTGCTTCCTCCACCGTTTTCAGACCGATCGCGTAGTCAGCCACGCCCGGAATCGGGAAAACACGTGAGACAGCGCCTGCGGTGACCACCACAGTGTCGTAGTGAATGGACTGTTCCAGCCCGCTGAGCGGCATCACCGTAGCAGTGCGGTGCGCGTGGTCGAGGCTCGTCACTGATCCTGCGATCACCGTCGTGCGCCACAGATGACGGCGAAGGGAGATCGCTACGTGGCGCGCCTCAACGGATCCCGCGGTAACTTCGGGAAGGAATGGTTGGTAGGTCATGTAGGGGCGAGGATCGACCACCGTAACCTCGGCCTCACCCTTGCGCAGGGACTTCTCAAGTTTCCATGCAGTGTAGAAACCCGCATATCCCGCGCCCACGATCAGAATCTTTTTCAACATCTTCTCCTGTCTGATGAATCATCAGCTAAGACAGGAAGCAGCTCCGGTTTGTGACGTATCCAAGGAAGAGGATGTGGTGAGCATCGTGCTCCTGACCGGCGATCGGAGCAACGGCAACTCCTGTTCCACCCGGGAGCTCCATGGTCCAAATGGGTTGATTATGTTGGGCCAGGTCCATAGTCAGGGGCGACATCACCGACCTGTTCGGAGCCGTACGACGCGGAATGCCGCCGACATGGACATGGCGAGGGATGAGAGAACCCTGATCGGCCTCTGCCGGAGAAATTCAGTCAATTACCTGCCGCGGACCCGCCGCGCACCTTGCCTGCCTAATGTGCTTACGGCAGGTTCGGTGCGGCGGCGGTTCGCTGGACGTTGCTCCAGATCCGGGCGACAAGTGTTGATGCCAGCATCGCCGTTCCAATTTCGAGGCCGATGACACCCAGAGTCTGTTCATTGACCGCATCGGTTACCGGAGCTGCCGCCGCTGACCCGTTTCCGTGGGAGTGGCCCCGCGGGGCCGACGTACCCGGTGCCAGCATGAGACCGGCATGCAGTACCGCCATCGACAATGCGGAGATCATGACTTGGTGAAGCACGGGTGTGGTCGGCCGGCGTCAAATATGCACCGCGCATGGAAGGCAGACCGCTACCATCACAATCATGAGCACGTTGAGCCACCATGGGTGGTGGCTGCCGATCTGCGACACGTGCATGACGCAGGACCCGGCGGTGGCGAGTGCGCAGAGCCGCCCCTGGAGCATCGCCGCTAGTCCGGCCGGGGCGCACGGCGGTCTTTGCGCTGCTCGAGTTCCTCGTCCGGGACGACGACGAGCATGGGCTGGCCCGGGGCGCAGAACATCGTCACCACGAACTTCGTTTCCCGGTCCAAGAGGTTGTTCCCGTCCTGGTAATGGATGACATCTCCGCCCGGTTCCCAGAAGGTTTTACCGGCTTTGACAACGCGCTGCGGCTCACCTTCCAGTTCAAAGACCATTTCGCCCTCGACGACGTACCCGTAGGCGGGACCGCTGTGCCGGTGCGGAGGGGATCCGATGCTTCCCGGCTTCAATGTGACCAGGATGGTCATCGCCTCGGCGCCGGTCGGGATCGGCGCGGCAGTCACTGCCGAAAGGACGTCGATAACTAACTGGCCTTCAAATTCATTCGATGTGTGCATCATGTCTTCCCTCGTTTTATGGATGGAAGACCGGCTCCTGCGGAAGCAGCAGCCGGTCCTACTACTGAAGACCACGCAGGATTCGATTTTGTGACCGTGCTTGGCGTCGGAACCGGGCGGAGCTCGGCAGACCGGTCAGGCAGGTGCTGCCTGGGCGCTTCGCCTACGGCCACCGGTATTTCGGGGCGGTTAACGACAACCGGGCAAGCTGAAATCAAAGCCGGCAATACTCCGTCCGGGGTTGGAGCCGTATGGTTCCCTCCCGAACAGACATCTGCGGACAGACCGGTATCACAGGGGCCCCGAGGAGCGTCATGAAAACCCCCATTGTTCCGTCATCGCAGATTTTCGATCACCCCTGGACGCCCGAGCAATTGCTCGCTGTGTGTGAAGCAAGCCGGGTAGCACAGTCCCACAGTGACTATGCACCCGCTGCCAAGGTGATATCCCGTCTCGCCGGAGCCGTCGATCTGCCCGGCATCCGTCGGATGGTCGCCGCGGTGATGGGAGGCACCGCGGGCACCCACTACATCTGCGGTGCGCTGCAGGGTGCACACCTGGCAATCAGCCTGCCCAACCTCTTCACCGACCGTCAACTCCAACTGCTGCTGGGCCCACTCAGTGTCGCGCAAGGGCAGCACCAGACGGACAGGATGCTGATCGCCGCATAAGCCGCATGCTCAGCAACGGATGCCCATCCGTACCCGACCGGAAAGCGGTGTGCTGAGAACGGCATTGGGTCCTTCCGTGGCCAACAGCCCACTCCACCGGCCTGCCTTGCAACAACAGTACGGGTCCATAAGCCGGTCCCTCAGCGGGTGCTTTCCCGGGTTGGGTCACGCGCAGATGCAGAGGCCGTCGATGAGCCTGTGGGCCTAGATCGCGTCCGCTAGTCCTTCCGCATGGGTTCTCAGCTGGCACAGTATTTCGGCTGCGACTGGAGATATTGGTTTATCGGGATCAAGTGGGCAGTCAAAGTGTCCGGTGTCGGTCATCCATGCCAGGACTCCGTCGGACATGCATTCAGGGTCGAAAAGAGCGGGCGGGTTGCAGAAGGGCACTCCTTCCGCACCGATCCATGCAACCCTGCAGCCATTGTCGATCATCGCCTGCAGGGTCTGGCGGACGGCCGTCTGAAATGCTGCCCCGGTGGGCCAGATGATGATGGGCACCTCCCAGAGGAACACTTTCCAGCCCTCGCCGTGTAGGACAAAGTGCTCAGGACTGGGACTGGCGATCCATGCCTCTGACGGGAAGCCGGACACAGCATCCAGTGAGGGTGCCGCCAGTCCGTACACGATCAGTCCTGGCACTTCCTCACCGTCGACGAAAATTGTCAGTGAATCCCTGACCGGCGGTGGTGCGGGTGGGTGAACCACAACAGGTGCTCCTTTTCCTTACTCACTGCCATGCATCGGAGTCTTCATGCGGAAATGATAAGGAGAAGGTTGTCCGTAAGCCGTTCCCCCACCGCGACACTCCTCCAGTGAACCTCCGACTGCAAAGTTCTTATATAGAAGCTGCCCTGATCGATTCGCGTATACCCAGCTCGAGAAAATGCCCGGTAGAGGCCGCCCAACCGCTACAAGACCTGTGCTGCGGGCCTACAAACTGTCACCTGCCCCCGCAGTAGATCCGTGCGCGTAGTACGCTCTATTGCTGTGGATCTCACTTCTCCGCGCCAGACAGAGCAGAATTAGAGCCCGCCGACGACCTTGTCCTGTGGCGATACTTGGATTTCCCGAAATTTTTAGACCTAGTAACGAGTTCCACACTTAAAATGCCTCGTGCCTCGTCAATGGAAGACGCCTGGGAGGGCGCCCTAGGGGACGCTGCAGTGGTAGCGGCTCATCGGGTGCGCAGATATACGCTCGGACGATGGAGGAAACCATCAGGACAAAGCGTCACAGAGACTTGGACGTTGCGGAGCTTGTGGCGCTGGCGGGGCTTTTCGACAGTGAGTACCTGAGCGAGTACGGCCGGTGGAACCCCGATGCGCCTTACGGCTATTCACCAGCGGACTTTCACGTCCTGGCATTCCGAGGCCCCGTATTGGCAGCCCATGTGGGCTTCCAGCCTCGGCTGATTGGAGTAGGCGCACATGACATTGTCGTCGCTGGCACGGGAGGTGTGCTGGTCGATGAGCGTGCACGCGGCACTGGCCTCGGCGGCAGAGTAATGCGGCATGCTCAACAGGTGATGTGTGATGAGGCCAAGGTCGACTTCGGCTTTCTGGGATGCCGGCAGGAGGTGGTTCCGTTCTATGAATCGACGGGATGGGTGCCGGTTTACGCCACCGAGAGGTGTTTATCCCGCCTGGACCAGAAATCCGTCATCGTGTCGGAAGGCGGGCCGAATCTCATCTGCTCCGCAGTATGTGATGTCAGCCAGTGGCCGCACGGAGGCATTGACCTTCGAGGTACACCTTGGTGACCTTGTTCTTCAAACCGCGCAGCGTCCCCGAGCAGGATCCTCGTACGGACGTCGTCCTGGTGGCCTGTGCCTCGGCTACTTTTGCTGACGGTTACGCTTCCTACGCAAAAGCGCAGCGGGCACAATCGCAAGCACGATGCCAACACTCGCCACGAGCCAGCTGGCAAAGTAGCCGATCGAGTCGCGGGTGTAGACCCTAATGAAAATCAATGCCAGCCCAATCAAAAGCGACACCACGATGAGAATGACCGGTTGGAGCGCTGCATATCAGTCATTCTTGAAGCCTAGCTTGAGGTTCGAATGGCAGTCAGGATTTTTCAGTGTGTACTAGGAATAGCCAGCGATGCCTCACTTCCGCCGGGCCCTAGGAGGAAGCTTGAACATGCTGATGGAACTTTGATTTTGAACTCTCTTTTCGTGGTGATGTGATTGTTCGCCTGTCAGCTTTTCGAGTGGATCGGCGTCCTAGTGTTCGTCGGTGCGGGGGCTTTAGGCGGAGTCGCAACAATCCCCATCAATCGGAAGGTGGGAAAGACGAACGAAAGGCGCTCCGCAACGACGGGTGGTTCCCGCGAGAGGATCCCTCAGCGGACACTTTTCCGGGCGGCCCAACGCGGCAGAAAACAGCCGGAATGTTTACCGTCCGCCAGGTACGGGGTTCGAAAATACGGCACGGCCGGTCCGGCGCCGGTACAGTGGCGGGCGAGACGATGCATTTGAGGCGTCGCTGCGGTGGCGTATGAGGGGGGACAGTGGAGTCTTTTAGGGAGTCTTTCAAGGAGTCGTTATCGACTGAGGATCGGTTCGGCAGGGGGTTGCTTAATGCGATGCTTGTGCCTGTGTGCGTCGTTTTAGGTGCGATTTCCTTCGGCTACGCCATGGAGTCTATTGGATGGTTGACGGGAATTGTGGAGCCTCCAGCTGAGGTGCTTGTGCCGGGCCCTAGGAGAAGCAGCGATTACCTGGTGGAGTATTCGGCCGGTGTGGCCTGGTTGCTGCTCTTGGGCGGCCTCTTCTTCGGTCTGTTCTCTGTCACCGCAATGGTGCTCGTAGCCCGCCTTACGGTGGGGATCTTCCGGCGGGCCGGAACGAAGGCGCGCCTTGCGCGGCAGCACAAACGCCATGCCGGGCGGAACCCCGGCACGCAAAGCCGCCCCGGGGGCTGGCCGGAGCCAAAGAACGATGCTCCGGGCGGAGCGCCCGGCTCGGGAACCGGGGTTTGAAGAACCGAGACAGGAGTCCAGGATCAGTCCAAAAGTGTGCCACGACATCGAGGGGGCGGATCCACGTCCTGGATAGCCTGCAATGTTCAGTTCACCCTCCCTGTCGGATGGATACGCTAATTACATCCCGGTCGTGTCGCTTTTGCCGTTCCCTCACCATGCACGCCAGCGCTTTGCGGAAGCGCTATATGAGTCCTCGACAAACGCATGCACGTAAGACCCGTACGATGATATGCGCAATGATCCTCCGGCGGATTCGAGCAGCCGACGCAACAGTAAGGTTGCTCTTTGGTCGCTGGTCGCTTGTTCTGAAACTATTGATGGTCTGAATGAGGGCCAAGGCGTGGATCAGCGCCCATGTGGCTCTTCCGCGCTTGGAGGACGATGGGGATGAGGTTGCAGAGGGCAAATATTGGACCTCCAATCCTCGCCGAGCAGCTCAGGCGAGGCAGTCACCGGGAGTGAATGATTCATGAACACCATCGCCACGATCAGACTTAAGAGTCTCGAAGGAGCCTTTCGGGGCAGCGGCGGCGAAGCTCGGCGGTAGAGCGAAGATGACGTGATCTGACTATGCGACGGCGAGGACCAGCGGTGTATCGGGTCTTATCCCTGTGCCGCAGGCAGCGGCGCTATCGTCCCGTCCGGGTGACGCAGGCCTGCCAATTCCAGGGTGCCTGCGGGGGTGAGCTCGTAGGCATAGCTTTCACCCTCGGCCAGTGCCCCGAGGCTCTCATCCGACGGGAGGTGCTGGGTGAGGGTCTGGCCCGCATGGGCATAGGGCCACTCTAGGGGGCCGCAGACTGCGATGGTTCCGTCGCGGTACATTATGCCGACCTCCGTTATCGTCCCAGGGGTTCCCTCGGCGTTATCAACCCGGGCATAAACTGACTGGCCCGCCGGCAGCGGCGTTCCTGTCGCGGGGACCCTTTCCCCGTCGTCGGTAAGCGGCCGGGGAGGCTGGGGCCGGCCCCCGATCGCCTCACACGCCGATACCGGATGGGCCGGGGCGCCGTCTGCCTCCTGCCCGCTCCCCGGGGTGCAGGCGCCCATGGACACTTCTTTCGAAGGTTGCATTCCGGGGCCGTTCACGACTTTGCAGACGGGCTGTGAGACGGACTGGACCTGATCCGGGGGTGTCTCCGCCGGCAGCGAGGAGGTTGCCGCGGTATAGAGGATGCAGTACCCGAACGCGGCAACACCGGCCCATGCCGCCAGCATGCTGCGCGGGTACGGGGCCGGACCTCCGCGGGTCGGCGTTCCTTCCGCAAGCTGGCCGTCAACGCCGCCCAGGCCGCTGGAATGGACTGTGGCGCCGCTGTTGAAGGCAGGGCTTTCGGATGCTGGTGCCCCGAGGTCCCTGATCTGCACCCGCTCCACTGGGCCGGTCGGACCTTCTCTATGAGTTTCTTGTTTCCCCATCCGCCAAGACTAGACACCTTGATGCTCTCGTCCGGGGCGTGGGCACCGTGTCGCCAAACCCCGCTTGCCAAAAGATTCAGTGCAAGGAGGGGCACGCCGCCATGTACTTCGAGTGCCCGCCTGGTATCGGTGCCGGGGCGGTGTGTATGCGCTGAAGGACACGCTCGGCGCGGTGAACTGCTTGGATCCCCAGGTGTGTGAGAGCCGGGACAATGACTCCCATGCGTCTTTACCTATCGTCATATCAGCTGGGCAGCCATCCTGAGGTGCTTTCGGACCTGGTTCGGGGTGACAGGCGCGGCTGGGTCATCCTCAATGCCCTCGACGGGGTTGATGATGAGGTGCGGCACCGGGAGGCCGAACGGCAGATAGCGAACCTCCAGGCTCTGGGACTCGCCGCCCAGGAGCTCGATCTCCGTAAGCACGACGCAGGAACGCTCGCTGCGCATCTCGGCGATCCTGAGTTCCTGTGGGTCCGCGGCGGGAACGTCTTCATGCTGCGTGCGGCCATGGCGCTCTCAGGTATGGATGAGGTCATCGTGAATCGTCTCGAGGAGGATGCGTTCGTTTACGCCGGTTTCAGCGCCGGTGCCTGCATTCTCGGTCCCACCCTGTCGGGCTTGGAAGAGTGTGACTCAACGACTGACTGCCTGGCCACATACGGCAGTGTCAGGTTCGATGGTCTGAACATCCTCGACCGCCCCCTCGTGCCCCACATTCAGTCCCCGGAACATCCCGAAAGCGAAGCCCTCACCCGGGTGGCCTCCCGATATGACCGGACGAATCAGCCGTACTGGCCGCTTCGAGATGGCCAGGCACTGGTGATCCATGGCAGCACGACCACGCTCATCTGAACCCATGACGGGACAGAAGCGCCTCGCCTAGGCGGTCATGTGACGCTGTCCCGCTGAGGAATTCCTCAGCGGGCGCTTTCGGGCGGTGCGGACGCGCGTCTGGCTCCGACTGCTCGGGTGATCACGGCCTGTCCCAGCTCCACCAGCTGGCCTGCACACACGCATAGGTCGGGTCGGTAATGGGCCAGGGACGGCCCTTCTGGTTTGAGAGAATCCTGCCCCCAAGCTCACCGCGGCCAGGTGATGCGAGCTTGGCTAAACGGCCGCTCGGCTAGAGCCGACTTCCAAGTCCGCGTTTCGGCCGCCGGTAGGCTCGTTTTGTAGTCAGCTGCACACTCGTGGTGTGTGGTCTGAATCAGCGAAATCTACCTTTGGGAGTACTGACAATGGATCTGCCGGCGGGGGAGGGATTGGTTGAATCAGTCAGTCGGAGCCCTGAGCACAAGTTCAGCAAGAGTCTCTGTCAGTCGATTATTCTTCGGGCAGGGCTTGGGGTGGAGGGGGATGCTCACGCTGGCAGCACGGTGCAGCACCTCTCGCGGGTCCGGGCCGATCCGGCCCAACCGAATCTTCGGCAGGTCCACCTCATTCAAGCCGAGCTTTTCGACGAATTAAGGGATGCGGGATTCCAGGTGGGCGCGGCCGACTTGGGGGAGAACATCACCACCCGCGGCTTGGACCTGCTGCGCCTTCCCCGCGGCACCATTGTCCGGATTGGGTCCGAAGCAGTCATAGAGGTGACGGGTCTGAGGAATCCCTGTCCTCAGATCAACCGGTTCCAGCCCCGATTGCTCAAAGCTGTTCTGTCGAAAGACGATGCCGGGAGTGTCATCCGCAAGGCAGGCATTATGGGAATCGTCCTCAACGACGGTGAAGTTGTCGCGGGCGACGCGGTGAGGGTCGATTTGCCTGAGGGGCCGTACCGACCTCTTGAGCCGGTATAAGTTCCGTGTCTGGTGCAGGTAGCTGGCTGGTTATGGTTGAGCTGGGGTTTTTAGGCGGAGCGCCATAAGTGCCGCGACGGCGTAGAGAAGGCCCTGTATCTGCAGGCCAATGGTCAGTCCTGGCCCGGTTCCCAGGAAGCCTGCAAGGAGCGTGCCGATGGCTTGCATTGCTCCGAAGAGAGCGAAGTAGGTGCTGAGGACCCGTCCCCGCGCCCCCGGCTCGCAGGTGCTTTGGAGGACGGTCACCAGGCCGGTCATGAGGGATACCCCGGGAACACCAATGAGGATGAAGAGCCCGATGTAGATCGGGAAGCTGGTGGTCAGCGCGGGCAGGTTCCAGATCGTTAGTGACAGGGCGCTGAAGATGATGAGTGATCCTGAGATGAGTCTTCGTGGTGAGATGCGGTTGATGATCAGCCCGAGTAACGCCCCTCCCGTGAGCGCGCCGATGGCCTGCACGCCGCGCAGGACGCCGACGTCGGCTTCATTGCCGTGGAGTTCCTGGGTGACAAAGAGCACGAACAAGAGGACGAAGCCGCCCTGGGCGAGAGCGACGAAGCACACCACACTCATCACATCGCGCAGAGCCGGTGTCCCGGCAGTGATTTGCAGGCCTTCGACCAGGTCGGCCCAGGGGCTTGTATAAGAGCCTGCGCCCAGGTTTTCTTGTGCTGGTTTTTGTCGTCCACGGGTGCCAAGGGCGAAGATGACGGCCGCAGCGAGGAAGGTGCCTGCATTCGCGCAAATGATGGCGTCGAAACCGCCCGCGGCGAGGATGAGTCCGCCGATAGGGCTGCCGAGCAGACGCGCGAGGCTGGAGAGCAAACCCATGAGCTGGTTGATTTGCGCGAGCTGATCCAAGGGAACGAGGGCGGCGGCGGTGGTGGCTCTGCAGGGTTCGATGATCGTTCCGAGCACGGATTCGATGACTACCACGCTGTACAGGATCCAAAAATCTGTGGTGTCGTCCACGGCCAGAAGCGGGACCAGGAACAGAGCCTGCAGTCCGGCGGTGATGGTCATGAGTTTCCAGGGCTCGCTACGGTCCACCAGCACCCCTGCCAGGGGCCCGGCGACGATGGTCGGCGCCAGTCCGAGGACAAAAACCGTCGCGGTGACCAGCGGGGATCCGGTGAGTTCCAGTACGTAAAGCGGCAGGGCGATCAGCAGCATCCAATCGCCTGCTTCAGCTAGAAAGCCCGCCCCGGCCAGTCCCGCGATACGTCGATCACGCAGCAGGCGCAGCACTGCTACACATCGCCGTCGGCAGGGTTGTCGGGGAAAGACCGTATCTGCAACTGCACCACCTGACTGCCCTGCGGTAGTTCGGCGCGGTGCGGCCTAACGTAGGGCCGGACGAGGTCATCGATCGACGCCAGAAGAGCGGTCAGCTCCGCCGCGGTGAGCACCAGATGGTACCGGTGGGTTCCCGCCGCATCCTGCCATTCCTTCGACAATTCGCTCCGGTGGGCTAGGTAACGGTCGAACGCGGCATTTGCGTTGCGTGCCGCCACACTCTCGAGTGCGGTGCCAGCCAGCTCCCCGGCCGGGGTGCCGTCGCCGGAAAAATCAAAACCGGTCGCTGTGGCCTTCCACGGACGGTCCCTGCCGTCACCGGCTGCGGTTTCCGCACGCTCAACGAGCCCGACCTTCGCCAAGGCCCGAAGGTGCCAGGAGCAGTTCGAAGCAGTCTCACCCACGACCTTCGCGCACTGACTCGCGGTAGCGGGCCCCGAGGCCAGCAGGTGATCCAGAATCGCAAACCGGGCCGGTACGGCCAACGCCGCAAGCGCATCCTTACCGGCGACCTTCCGAGGAGGTACGGAATGGGCTTGACCGCCTGACATGAGGCTCCGATCTGAAGTAGATACTTCATTACCTGATCGTCCGCCCGATTTGTCAAGCGCATACTTCAGAAATGCCAGCAAGCACCCCTCCCTCGAGAAGGCGCGGGGGTCCGTAAGCCGTTCCTCAACTGGCACGCCTTATCGGTGGCTTAAGCGATGGTTACCGGAGTGCTGCTTCGCAGCTACTCGGAGCTACGCCGGCTCCTTTTCCTCTCCACCACGATGAGGCTGATGAGCCCAGGCAAGGTCATCAGTGGAAACGCCCAGTGCGGTAGGAAGTCCACAACCAACACGTCGACTAAGAACAGCGCCACGACGATGGCAAGGTAGGAAGCAAGAAGGCTGCCGGGAGCTTCATATCGATTCCCTTGGGCTCAGTCACGATGTGCATGTTCCTTTTGTACTTGAAATCACGACCAGCTCCCTTCACAGTACAAATCAGAGCGGGGCGCTTTCGGTGCCCTTAGATCGATCCCTCAACGGACACATTCGCGGGCGGGCCTACGGCGGCATTCGTGGTCCAGGACCGGTCAAGGGTGAGGATTGAGATCGGGCGGCGCGCTTCGGCCCTGACGTTTTCGTGCGGGGAGGACTTGTACAGTCTGCGTATGCAAACCACGTCTGAGGACAATCCGGTAAGTGCCGCCGTGAGATCGCCGCTGGCGCTTCCGGTGTTCCGGCGGGTTCTGGCATCGAATCTGGTCTCGGCCACCGGTAACGGCATGGCACCGATCGCCCTGGCGTTTGCGGTGCTGCAGATCGGCGGGACGCCGCTAAACCTGGGTATTGTTCTGGCCGCGAATTCCATTCCGACGATCATTTTCCTTATCGTGGGAGGAATTTCAGCGGACCGCTGGTCCAGGATCAGCATTATTTTCGTCTCGAACCTGGGCCTTGGTGCCACTCAGGGGCTCGTCGCGTGGGCGGTGCTTTTCGGTTTCGCCAGCACGCCGCTGATTATTGCCGCCGCGGTCTCGGGCATCTTTATGGCCTTCAACGCCCCGGCGGCCCAGGGCATCGTGAAGCAGGTGGTTCCGGAGGAGCTGCTGCAGCAGGCGAATTCGTATCTGCGCCTGCCCGGCAATGTGGTGCGGATCCTGGCCCCGGTCGTAGGCGGGGTCCTGGTGGCCACGGCCGGTGCGGGGTGGGCGCTGTTGTGGGATGCGGTGAGCTTCGTCATCGCGGCGCTGCTGATCCGGGGTCTGAAGCTGGGCCGCACGGAGCGGTCGGCTCCGACCAGCGTTGTGGAGGACCTGAAGCTGGGGTGGCAGGGATTCATCGGCCGCACCTGGCTATGGACCTTCACCGCCTGCGGGACCGTTCTCGTGGCGTTCTGGCTGGCCGGCTTCCAGCTCCTCGGGCCGGTATTGGCCTCCCTCGAGTACGACGGGGCGGGTTCCTGGGGCCTGATCCATGGGGCGCTGGCCTTCGGCCTGGTCGCCGGCACGGTCGTTTCGCTTCGCTGGAAGCCGCGGCACCTGCTGGCGGTCTCCGTGGCCTGCAGCGGCGCCCTGGCCCTGCCGCTGCTGGCCCTTGGATTCCAGCTGCCCCTGTGGGCGGTGATGGGCGCAGCCGCCTTCGCGGGGGTCGCCTTGGATGTCTCCATCATCTGCTGGTCGACGGTGCTGCAACAGCACATTCCGGATGAGGTGCTGGGCCGGGTAATGGCCTTCAACTCCATCGGGGAGAGGGTCGCCATTCCGATCGCCTACGTGTCCATCGGGGCGCTGGCCACCTCCTTTTCACCGGGGCTGCTGCTGCTGGTCTGCGGCATCGGCATCATCGCCGTGACGCTTATAAACCTCGGGGTGCGCGACGTCTACCGGGTCAACCGGACGGCCTAGAAGTACCTGGCCATCAGGGATCCCTCAGCGGGCGCTGTCTCGGGCGGTTCCAATGCGGCAATTCTCCGGTACCGCCGCCAGGGACTGGTCTCCCGGCCCGTCCGGGACACACCATCGGCCCCTGTCCATGCGGCCTGAATCTGAACAATCCCACCCGCCGCTTTGCTCAGGAGTCTCTACCGCTGATCCCTGTAGAGCACTTACTGCCCTGTTACCGTCGGGTGATGGGGAGTATCGAGGACGGGCGGCTGCACGACGTCGTGGATGCCGCTGTCGGCGGTCTGCCGCCGGCTGCGCAGGCGGCTGCCCGGTCGGTTGTGGACATTGGGTCGGCCCATGTCGTGGTCCTGCTGGACGGCAGTGCCGCGGTCCGGGTTGGTCGTGACCCGGACATGGCGGCCACAATGCGGAAGCGCCAGGAGCTGGTGGACCGCATCCCGGCTTCGGTCGGGCTCCTTCTGCCGAGGTCGTTGGGCCCGGTCGTGGAGGTCAACGGGTTGTCCGCTGTCGCAACCCAGCTGATACCCGGAGCACCCTGCCCGGCACGGGACGGGGAGCCGGGCGAGCTGGAGCGCCTGCTCACCGAAGTGTCCTCCATCCCCACCGGGCCGATAGACGGACTGCTGACCGAACCTCTGTCCTTCTGCGGGGGAGCCGACTGGTACCAGATCCAACTCGATGAGGTCATTCCGCGTCTGGCCCCGGACGTACAGGGGCGGGCCTTGGATGCCGTTGCTGCCCTGGCGGACCTCGGGCCGGGTGAGAAGGTGTTCTCCCACGGTGACCTCGGGGGTCACAACGTGTTCTGGGAAGGCGGCCACATCACCGGTGTGCTGGATTGGGATCTAGCCTCGCGCAGCGACCGCTCCACTGACCTGGCCTGTGTCGGGGTTTGGAACGGGTGGGACAAGCTGCCACTTCTCGCTCCTCTTTCCGAGGTTCGCCGGGCATCTGTCCGGCGGAACACCTTCCGGTTGCAGCAGGTTGCCTTCTACCTCCTCAGCGGTCGGCCGCCACAGGAGATCGACCGGGCCGTCACCCGGGCAAACACCTGGCTCCGGGAAATCTGAAGCGATAGAACGCCAGTGATCGGCGCAGAGCCGTCTCGTGACCCGATGGTGTATTCAAGCGGTCGTTGCAACGGTCGGGTTTTCTGGTTTGAACAGTAGTTGTTGCATGGCGTGTGCGGGGGTGATTCCGCCGAGGGTTTTACGCGGCCGGTCATTGAGTTCGGTGGCGACCTCGAGCAGGCGCTGGGGTGAGTGAACGGAAAGGTCTGTGCCCTTCGGGAAGTACTGGCGCAGCAAACCATTGAGATTCTCGTTTGAGCCACGCTGCCACGGCGAATGCGGATCGCAGAAGTAGATCGCCATCTTCGTGGCCATGCTGATTTGGCGGTGCCGGGCCATCTCGGTGCCCTGATCCCAGGTCAGGGATCTGGCCAGGTGCGCCGGGAGGGTCTTGATGGCGGCCAACAAAGAATCCCTGACGGTGATCGCACTGTGATCCCCTGGCAAATGGATGAGCATCGCGAATCGTGTCTGGCGTTCAACGAGGGTCGCGATAGCTGACCGGCAGTTCGAACCGAGCACCAAGTCACCTTCCCAATGGCCGGGCACGGCACGGTCGGCGACCTCTGCGGGGCGTTCGCTGATGAGGATCATGTCCGGGATCTTCCCCGAACTCTTCGCCGTGGTGGAGCGCCTGGGACGCCTCACCGCACGCCCGGTGCGCAGGTGTTGATGCAGGTCAGCGCGCAGATGGCCGCGGCCCTGAACGTACAGAGCCTGGTAGATCGTCTCTGGACTCACCTGCAACTCCTGCCGGTCACCACAAGCCATGGCAAGGTGGTCACTGATCTGCTCCGGGCTCCACTTCACACACAACTTAGCCTGCACCAACCAGGCTAAGTTCCAGGTCATCGAACTTGCTTGCCTTCGGCCGCCGGCCCGATAACTCAGCTCTTTTCTGCGCAGCGTACGGGGCGTACTTCACCCGGTTCGAGGCCCGTCCCCGCAGAGCCATGCGTGGGTTGTTCCGCTGCAACTCGCGGCTGACCGTCGAAGCACACCTGCCTATTTCCCGGACGATCGCCCGAACACCACACCCGGCCAGGTGCAGGTCCGCTATTCGCAGTCGTTCCTCCAGGCAGAGGTACCGGCCTGAAGGCTCTGGTTTCGCGCGCGGGATACGGCCGCCGGTTGCTTGGCGCCAACGGTGTCCAGTTCGTCGATTCACCCCCACAGCATCACAGGCCGCTGTCAGCGTCGATCCTTGGGCCATCAACACCCAGAACCGCGCCTCCTGTTCGAGTCGTTCCTTCTTCGACGCCACTCACAACACCTCACTTCAATAGGGGGTGTTGCAACGACCGACTGAACTCACCATTCCTCTCCGGGCAACTGTTGTGTGGATAGGCTGAGCTCATGTCTCGAGTCTTGATTACCGGCATGTCGGGCACGGGAAAGACAACGGTGCTGGGCGAGCTATCCCGGCGGGGCCACTAGACGCTCGACACCGACTATGACGGCTGGGTGCTTGTAGACGGCACGTGGAACGAAACGCGCATGGCCGCGTACCTCGCTTCGAACTCGTCTGTAGTCATCTCGGGAACTGTCGAGAACCAGGGACGCTTTTATAACCGTTTCGAGGCCGTCGTACTCCTCAGCGCACCGGTGGAAGTGCTCATCGAGCGCGTATCCACTCGTACCAGCAATCCCTACGGCAACGTAGAGACAGAGCAGTCCGTGATCCGCCAGCAGGTCCTCGACGTCGAACCGCTGCTTCGACAGGGTGCAACCCTTGAGCTCGACGGACGCCGACCGCTTTCAGAACTGGCTGATGCTGTCGAACGCCTCATGGAATCCGCCGGCCACGTCCGGTGAACCATCGGCTAGCAAGTCCGCTATAGCACGCAGTATCGCCTGATAGGCGCGGATAGCCGTGGTGGCCTCGCTGTCCGTGGCTCGAGGGCTACACCCGGTTCAACGGCGGCCGAAATACATGCCGAAGCCGAGCCTCCAACGCCGCAGCGTCACGCTCAGTACGCGCTCGGAGCCAGGAAACGTCACAGCCCAGCAGCCAGCTCCGAATCGCTGTCGCCTGCCCAGTCGTCACTTTCTGCCGAGTCGGACTGCCCGTGATATTGGGCGGGATCTGAAACAGCAGTTCACATACGTTCCGACGCAACGAAGATCCCGCGAGGCTCACACCTCCGCCAAGGTGCGTCGAGAGCCGCTTCTGCAGACTTGTCGCCGTGCCGACATACTGCGGCGCCCCACCACGTGACCACAGGTAAACCCCCGGCTCATTCGGCAGATCCGCGCGGGTCAGACCACTTGCAGCACGTCTCGGCACCGCAAGGAGCCGACTCCAGTCCTTGCCCGCAGGCTCAGCGGAGTCGAGCGATGTCGACGAAGTCGCCTTGTCCATCGCATCGAGGATGGTGTCCATCTCGAAGTCATCCTCGGCACCGTAAATATTCAGATCGCCTTGGTCGTAGGAGTTTGTCATGACGCAACAGTATCGCCATCAAAATTGCAGACAAGAGCAGGAGGGCCAGGCTGACCCTTCCTGCGCAGCGGGTCCGAAAGGCGGTCGCTCTGCGCCCGTGCAGTCGACTTTGGGAAGTCGCGCAGACGACTTTGAGAAACGACAAATCCCAGGTGGAATTTGGCGCCCTTCAGTCGCGTATACCCCGCCCGAGAAAATGCCCGGTGAGGGTTGCCCAAGCGCTGCACCGGGCGCAGGCGTCACATACAGGTCGAGGAGGCTACCTAGGGTCGCGTTGGGCGGTCCCGGCTTGGCAGGATGGACAGGTGAGCGAAATTCAGCCAGTCCATCCGGCCGACATCTCCTCCACGGAGGCCGTCGCCGTCGCGGTACCGCACCCTTGGCGGCGCTACGTCGCCCTGGGGGATTCCTTCACCGAGGGCATCGGTGACCCAAGCACCGATAGCCTCGGCGGGAACCGGGGCTGGGCCGACCGGGTGGCCGAGGAGCTCGGCTGCGGCTGCAGCAGCTTTTCCTATGCGAACCTCGCGGTGCGCGGACGGCTGCTCCAGCAGATCATCGATCAGCAGGTCGGGCCCGCGCTGGCACTAAAGCCGGACCTCGTGAGCATTTCGGCAGGCGGCAACGACCTGCTGCGTCCCGGAGCGGATCCGGACCGGATGGCGGCCCGCCTCGATGCGGCTGTGCAGGACCTCGGCAGCGGCGGCGCGACGGTCGTGCTCTTCACCGGGCCGGACGTACGCGACACGGTCCTAGGGGGGATGCGCCTGAAGATGGCGGTCCTCAATGAAAACCTCCGCGTCATCGCCGCACGGCACGACGCCGTTATCGCCGATATGTGGGCACTGCGGCAGCTTTCCGATCCGGGCATGTGGGCCGAGGACCGCCTTCACTTCTCGCCCCTGGGGCACCACACGGTGGCAATGATGGTCCTCGATACGCTCGCCGTGAACCACACCCTGGAACCGATGCAGGCCAAGCCGCTTCCGCCGAGGACCTGGCGCATGGCCCGCACCGAGGATGCTGTCTGGGCCCGCGAGTACTTGGTGCCGTGGGTGCTGCGGCGGCTGCACAACCGCTCCGCGGGCGACGGGATCACTCCCAAGCGCCCGGAGGCGACGACGAT
>NZ_WPNY01000012.1 GCF_009828595.1 Arthrobacter zhaoguopingii | reverse complement strand
GGGCCCGGCCCGCGCCGCCGCCCTGGCCGCCGCGGCCGGCGGCGCCGTCCGGCGCCAGCCCGCTGGCGCCTGGCTGATTGCCGGTGCGGTCACGGTTCTCTACTGCGCCTACTCCACCGCGCAGTGGCACCGGCTCGAGTCGCCGTCGTGGGACCTGGGGATCTTCACCCAGCTCGCCAAGGCCTACGCGGGATTCCACGCGCCCATCGTCCCGATCAAGGGCGAGTCCTTCAACCTGCTCGGGGATCACTTCCATCCGCTGCTGGTCCTGCTCGGGCCCGTGTACGCCCTGGCCCCCTCGGCCTTCGCCCTCCTCGTGCTGCAGAACCTGCTGTTCGGGCTCTCGGTGTTCGTCGTCGCCCGCACCGGGTTGCGGGAGCTGGGTCGGGCCGGCGGGACCGCCGTCGGGCTGGCCTACGGCCTGTCCTGGGGGCTGCAGGCCGCCGCCGCGGCCCAGTTCCACGAGATCGCGTTCGCCGTCCCGCTGCTCGCCCTCAGCTGCGAGGCGCTGATCCGCCGGCGCCTTGCCGCGGCCCTGGCTTGGGGTTCCCTGCTGGTCTTCGTGAAGGAGGACCTGGGCCTGACGGTGATCGCGCTCGGCCTCGTGGTGGCGCTGCGCTTCCGGCACGCGGCCGGGCTGTGGCTCGCGTGCTGGGGCGCCCTGTGGCTCCTGCTCTCGGTGCAGGTGATTCTGCCGGCCCTGAACTCGGGGGGATCCTACGACTACGCCGGCCGCGTCGACGCGGCGGCGATGCTGGCCGACCCTGTTCAGGCGGCGGCCGACTTCTTCTCCGGGGCACCCAAGTACGAGACGGCGCTCCTGCTCCTGCTGGCCGGCGGGGTGGTCTTCCTGCGCTCCCCGCTGGCGCTGGTCCTGGTGCCGACCCTGCTCTGGCGCTTCGCCTCCACCGAGGTGGGTTACTGGGGGCCGGGCTGGCATTACAGCGCCGTGCTCATGCCCGTGCTCTTCCTGGCTCTGATCGACGCCGCGGCCAGGCTCCGGCGCAGCGGGCGCACCCTGCCGCGGGTCCTCGCCGGCGCCGGGTGCGCCGGCGCCGCGGCCGCCGCGCTGGCCCTGCTGCCCGCCCAGTCCCTGGCGGAGCTCGCCGACCCCCGGACCTACCGGCAGTCCCCCCGCTGGGACGCCGCGCACCGGCTGATCGATGCGGTGCCCCCCGGCGCCAGCGTGGAGACCGGGGTGGGGCTGATGGCCTACCTCGTGCCCCGAGCCGAGGTGTACTGGATCGGGAACACCAACCCGGCCCCCGACTTCCTCCTCGTCGACGCCGAGGACTGGAGCTGGGGCACGCTTCCCCCGGCCGACGCCGAGGCACACGCCGAGGAGACCTACCCGGGTACCGCCTACACCCTGGTGTTCGCCGAGGACGGCTATCAGTTGGTCGAACGGACCGGCTGATCGCCGGTAGCCTTAATTCATGAGCTCCGAGACCCCGCCGTCCGACAGCCCGTCCGGGCACCCCGCTGAGCACCCCGCTGAGCGACCCGCCGAGCGCCCCGCCGAGCGCCGGGAGGTGAGCGTGCGCCGCGCCCCCCGGTTCGCCCCGTTCATGCTGCTTGGAGTGGCGGTCGGCTTCATCGCAGCACTCATCATCGCCTACACGAGTCCGCCCGATCCCACCCTGACCCGCGAATCCGTTCTGGGGTTCTTTTTCGTCGTCCTCGCACTGCCCGGGCTGCTGCTTGGTGCCCTCGTGGTCCTGGTGCTCGACCGGCGCAGTGTGCGCCGGGCCCGCCGCCTCTCGGCCGACCCCGTTGACGACGACGCCTGAGCCCGCCCTCCCCCGGCCGGTTCCGCCCGCCGACCCCGAGGCGTACGCTGTACTCCTGATGATGCGACCGGGTGTGCGGCACAAGAAAAGGCGGTGGCAATGACGGACCCCATCGAGGCACGGCCGCGCCCGCGCCTGAACAGGGCCCGGGTACTGGGGGCCGCGGTGGCCCTTGCCGACGAGATCGGCATCGAGTCGCTCAGCATGCGCCGGCTGGCCCAGGAGCTCCGGGTGGTGCCGATGGCCCTCTACAAGCACGTCGCCAACAAGGAGGAACTCCTCGACGGCATGGTCGACGTCATCGTCGGCGAGATCGGCCCTCCGGCACCCGACGCCGACTGGAAGAGCGGCGTGCGGTCGAGGGTCCTCTCGGCGCGGCGCGCCCTGCAGCGGCATACCTGGGCCCGCCGGGCGATCGAGACCCGCACCGGCATGACCCCCGTGGTGCTCGACTACATGGATTCTTTCGTCGGCGTGTTCCTGGCCGGCGGACTGTCCCTGGACCTCACCCACCACGCCATGCACGCCCTCGGCGGACGGATGTGGGGATTCACCCAGGAACTGTTCGAGGACCCCGCGGCCCCGGCGCCGGCCGTAACGGACACCGACCGGGCCGAGATGCTCCGGCAGGCGGCCCAGCGTTACCCGAACGTGGTGGCGATCGCTACGTCGGTGACGCACGACGAGGGGTCGGTGGTCGGGCACGGCTGCGACGACCAGTTCGAGTTCGAGTTCGCCCTCGACCTGCTCCTCGACGGTTTCGAGCAGCTTCACGCGCGGGGCTGGACCTCGCAGGGGACCAAAACCCACCCGTCGAAACCTGAGGCGGCGAAAACCGTCCACTGACGCGCCGGCCGCACCGCCACCGGTCGCGCAGGCCGCCTTCCCGGCCCGCGCCGCCGGACACCGGAACGGCGGGGACCGCGCCGCTAGGCACGGTCCCCGCCGCATCACCCGCCCGCCGGGATGTCCCCGACGGGTACGCCCCGGACTAGGCGGGAACGCGGTCGCCCGGCGTCCGGGCCGCGTCGAGTGCCGCCACGGCCGGGGACCGGAAGCCCCTGGCGATCAGGTAGACCGCGAGGCACACCTCCCAGGCGAACACCGGGAGGGCCGCCACCGCCGCCCACACAGAGACCTGCCCGTAGAGGCCGAACATCTGGGCCGCCCCCGAGGCGAAGACCAGGGGCCCTCCCACCAGCCCCAGCACGGCGATGAACCGGGGCACCAGCCCGGACCGGTAGAGCAGGTAGGCCAGGAGCAGGGTGTTCGTTCCGCAGATGAAACTCGGCCCGACGAGGAAGGTCCAGTTGTTGAAGGCGACCAGGGCGCTGCCGAGGGCGAGCGTCTCCGGGCCCGCCTGCGGCAGGTCCTGCCGCAGCGTCACGAGCGTCAGGAGGGAGACGACGCCGGCGGTGATCACCGCACCCTCGAGGGTACGCAGCGCCACATACCCCAGGGCGATGCCTTCGTTCTGCCGCCGGACCACGGGGTAGAGGGCAACGCCGGTTCCAACGATGGCCACCACGAGCAGCACGTCGAGGAAGGCGGCCAGGACCACCAGCGATTCCGGCCCCGAGCCGGTGATGTACTCCGGATTGCCAAGCGCCGGAACGTAGAGCAGCCGCGCCGCGATCGACGTGACGTGCGTGATGAGGAAGAGGACGCCGGCGGCGGCGGCGGTCCTTCGCAGTGAGGTCATTTTCCACTCTCTCGGGTGCGTGGCGTACGGCGTACACCATCTGAACCCAACGCTAGGTGTACGCCGTATACAAGTCAAGGGATTGGAAGACTTTTTCGACAGCTGCAGAAGCCGGCCGCCGTCACGTTCGGGTGCCGTATCCGGCCCGTGAGAGAATGGGTCCATGGTGCGCGGTGATGGAAAACTTACCCACGATCTTCTCCCCAACGAAAAAGGCCCCCAGGATGCCTGCGGCGTTTTCGGTGTCTGGGCCCCGGGGGAAGAGGTGGCCAAGCTGACTTACTACGGCCTGTACGCCCTGCAGCACAGGGGGCAGGAGTCCGCCGGCATCGCCACCAGCGACGGGGCGCGCATCAATGTGTACAAGGACATGGGTCTGGTGTCCCAGGTGTTCGACGAGACCACCCTGAACACGCTCACCGGCCACATCGCCGTCGGCCACTGCCGGTACTCCACCACCGGCGCCTCGCAGTGGGCCAACGCCCAGCCCACCCTGGGCGCCACCGCCGCGGGCACCGTCGCCCTGGCCCACAACGGCAACCTGACCAACTCCGCAGAGCTGTACCAGATGGTCCTTGACCGGCACGGCGTACCCCGTTCCGGGGAGATCGCCCAGGGCAACACCACCGACACCGCCCTGGTCACGGCACTGCTGGCCGGCGATGAGGGCCGCTCGCTCGAGGAAACGGCGATGGAGCTGCTGCCGAACATCCGCGGCGCCTTCTGCTTCGTATTCATGGACGAGGGAACCCTCTACGCGGCACGGGACACCTACGGGGTGCGCCCGCTGGTGCTCGGCCGCCTCGAGCGCGGCTGGGTCGTTGCCTCCGAGCAGGCCGCGCTGGCCACCGTGGGTGCGAGCTTCATCCGGGAGATCGAGCCCGGGGAATTCATCGCCATCGACGAGGACGGGGTCCGCTCAAGCCGCTTCGGGACCTCAACGGCGGCCGGCTGCGTCTTCGAGTACGTATATCTGGCCCGCCCCGACGCCGCCATCGCCGGACGCTCGGTGTACGAATCCCGGGTGGAGATGGGCCGGCAGCTGGCGCGGGAGAACTCCGCCGGGGCCGACATTGTCATTCCGGTGCCCGAATCGGGCACCCCCGCCGCCGTCGGATTCGCCGAAGAGTCGGGCATCCCCTTCGCCCACGGCTTCGTCAAGAACGCCTACGTGGGCCGCACCTTCATCCAGCCCAGCCAGACCCTGCGGCAGCTGGGCATCAAGCTCAAGCTCAACGCCCTGGAATCGGTGATCCGCGGCAAGCGCATCATCGTGGTCGACGACTCCATCGTGCGCGGCAACACGCAGCGGGCCGTGGTGCGGATGCTGCGGGAGGCCGGCGCGGCCGAGGTCCACGTCAAGATCTCCTCCCCGCCGGTCCGCTGGCCCTGCTTCTACGGGATCGACTTCGCCTCCCGCGCCGAACTGATCGCCAACGGGGCCGCGGTCGAGGAGATCAGCAAGTCGATCGGCGCCGACAGCCTCGCCTACATCTCCGAGGACGGCATGATCGCCGCCACCCAGCAGCCCCGCGAACGGCTGTGCACGGCCTGCTTCACCGGCAGCTACCCCATCGAGCTCCCCGCCGCCGACCGCCTGGGCAAGAACCTCCTGGAGCGCAACCCGGCCGACGACGCCGACGGGTGCGAGCCCGGGCCCGACACCGAATTCGAAGCTGTACTCACCGACGCAGACAGGAAAGAACGGGTATGACCCCCTCCCCCAATCCGATCACCTACGCAAGTGCAGGAGTGGACGTCGAGGCCGGTGACCGCGCCGTCGAGCTGATGAAGGGCGCGGTCAAGGCCACCCACGGCGCCGAGGTGATCGGGGGCGTCGGCGGGTTCGCCGGCCTGTACGACGTGTCGAAGCTGCTGACCTACAGGCGGCCGCTGCTGGCGACCTCCACCGACGGCGTCGGCACCAAGGTCGCCATCGCCCAGGCCATGGACATCCACGACACCATCGGCTTCGACCTGGTGGGCATGGTCGTCGACGACATCGTGGTGGTCGGTGCCGAGCCGCTCTACATGACCGACTACATCGCCTGCGGCAAGGTGGTGCCCGAGCGCATCGCCGCCATTGTCCGCGGCATCGCCGCCGCCTGCTCGGTCGCCGGAACCGCCCTGGTGGGCGGGGAGACCGCCGAGCACCCCGGCCTGCTCGGAGAGCACGAGTACGACGTCGCCGGTGCGGCCACCGGTGTCGTGGAGGCCGACGGGCTGCTCGGCCCGGACCGCGTGCGGGAGGGTGACGTCGTGATCGGCATGGCCGCCTCGGGCCTCCACTCCAACGGCTACTCCCTCGTGCGACGCGTCATCAACTCGGCCGGGTGGGCCCTTGACCGCCAGGTTTCTGAACTGGGCCGCACGCTGGGCGAGGAACTGCTCGAGCCGACGCGCATCTACGCCGCCGACTGCCTCGACCTCGCCCGCACCACCGGCGCCGCCGTGCACGGGTTCAGCCATGTCACCGGCGGCGGCCTCGCCGCGAACCTCGCCCGGGTCCTCCCCCGCGGCATGGAGGCCACCGTGGACCGCTCCACCTGGGCACTGCCGCCGATCTTCTCGCTCGTCTCCGAGCTCGGCAACGTGCCCCTGCCGGACCTGGAGCGCACCCTGAACCTGGGTGTCGGAATGGTGGCCATCGTGGGGGCCGAGGGAGCCGACGCCGCCCTGGCGCGCCTCGCCGAGCGCGGCGTCCCCGCCTGGGCCATGGGCACCGTGGGCTCCGCCGCCGGATCGGTGCGGGCCGACGGACCGGACTACGTGCAGGGCGCCAAGGGCGTCGACGGCGGAGCTGTCCGGCTGGTGGGCTCCTACGCCTGACCGGAAGCCGGAAAGCCCGGCAAAAAGGACGAACGAAAGAGCGGTGCACCAGGTGCACCGCTCTTTCGATGTCTATTTGCTGCCGACCTGCGAAAACCCGTAGCGGGGATTCAAAGATTATCCGGCGCGGTGGAAACTATCCCGTGCGCCGGGAACCGTCTTCTCCGTCGTCGTCGAATTCGTCCGCATACTTGTCCGCATACTCCGAATAGTCCGGCTCAACCGGTTCGAGAGGTTCACTGCGTCGGTTTGAGGCATGGCTACCAGGGCCTGTGAGCTCGCGCTGCAGTGCCGTGTAGTCGGTCGCGGGGCTGAAGTACTTCATGTCCCGCGCCTGCTTGGTAGCTTTTGCCTTTTGACGGCCGCGCCCCATGGCGTGACCCCCTTTGTGCGTCGATCCGGAGGTGGTCACTGGGGCACAAAGGCCCAAGGCTGCAGCGAGGCCCCGGAGTAATTGGTCAATTTATCGTAACTATAGGTTACATGCTTTAACGTGAGTCCGCGTGCCGTTGTGACGTGCATGACGGATCGCCCTCCCGCCGCCTCGGAAGGGCGCGTGCCGGCGGGCGGAGATCAGCGCCCGAACGGCGCAAATTTGGATAGAGTTCTGCCCTAAGGGCCCATTTCCGGGCGCAGAACCAAAACCCTCCGAGGAGACAACGGTTGGCTACGAAGAATCGGGAGAACGCCCAGCGTGGCCCGGAGGATCAGGGGAAACCGGACGCCGGCGGGCACCAGGATGAGGCCCGGGATGCGGCTCCGGAGGCCGGCGCCGCCGAGCCCGGGGGCGCCGCGGAGGCCAACGCTGCCGGCGCACCGGCGGAACCCGAACTGTCGGTGACGGCGGAGGACCTGACGCTCCCCGAACCGGTGCTGGCGCCTGCGTCCGTCAGCAGGACCGCGGCCGAGGCCGCGGCCCTCGATGAAGCGGCGGCGGAGGCCCAATCAGTGGCGGAGGAGGCCGAGGACGCCGCCCTCCTGGCCGGCCCCCTGCCCGCCAGCGCGCCGACTGTAACGGCGGCGCCGTCGGGCACTGCGCCTGCAGGCGGCCCGGCCGGTGATGCGGCGGAAGCCACCCCCCGGAGCAGTGAGACCCAAGGCAGTACGACCCAGAGCAGTGAGCCCCGGTCCGGCGCATCCGCGGCGGGTGAGTCAACCGGCCCGTCCATCCCGGACAAAGGGAGCAACTCCGCCGGAGGGGAGTCCACCCCCGGGCCCGCCGGGGAGCGCTCCGCTCCCAACGGCTCCTCGGGGTCCTCGGGGTCCTCTCCAGGCCCTTCTCCCGTTCACCCGTCCACCCCTAATTCTCCCGCGGACGGTTCCGCCAAGGACACCGGCGCGGCCGGCTCATGGGCAGCCGGTACCGAGGATGCCGAGGACCCCAGGCTCGCCTCCGTTCCTGAACCGGTGGTGGTCGGATCGGGTGCCGCCCACTCCGGTCTCCTCGCGGGAACCGATCCGGCCGCTCTCGGCGTCGGCCCCGCCGCTTCGACCGGTGCCGCCGGACGGGCCGGCGCGACCGCCGTCTCCCGCAGCGCATCCGGAGCACCGGAGACCGCCGGACCGGCGGCCGAGCCCGGTGCCCGCCGGTCCACCTGGGCGCCGGTCGGCGACGCCGGCGAACCCGTGGGCCCGCGGCGGGCGCGGTCCCGTGAGCGCCGGGAGAAGTCCCGGCGCCCGGTGGCGCTCCTCGTCCTCGGCGGCATCGCGGTCCTGGCCCTGCTCATCTGGGCGGCCATCAGTCTGGTGCGCGGCCTGACCGGCGCCGTCGACCCTCAGTCGCCCGAGGACATCCCAACCGCGGCCGGCGCCGACGGAGTGATTGCCGAAGACGTCCCGCCGTCGGTCCTGACCGCCGGCCACTGCCTCCTCGATTTCACCGACATCGAGAGCGATGTCACCATCGTGACCTGCTCGACGCCGCACCGGGCCCAGCTGATCGCCTCGGAGTTTTATCCGGACGACGCCGAATTCCCCGGCCGGAACCAGCTCGGCGCCCGGGCCGACTCGGCCTGTGATACCGCCCCGATCGACTCCGGCGTCGCGGCCGGAGCAGGCAGGATCGAGCTGCTGCGCGTGACGCCCACCGAAGGCACCTGGGCCGACGGCGACCGCCGGGTTGACTGCTTCGCCGTCCTGCAGGACGGTGCGACGCTGAGCCGGAGCCTGCTCACCGAGTAGCCCCGGCCTGCTGGAGGAGGGCTGTGGGCCCGCCCGATCAGGCGACGGCGCGCAGGCTGAGCCCCTCCCGCTGGCCGTCGGCACTTCCATCGCCGTCCCGGTCGACCAGGACCCGGTCCCCGTCGGTGATCTCGCCGGCGAGGATGCCCCGGGCGAGCTGGTCGCCGATCTCCCGCTGCACGAGCCGGCGCAGGGGCCGGGCACCGTAGGCGGGGTCGAACCCGGTGAGGGCCAGCCACTCGCTTGCCGCCGGCGTCACCTCGAGGGTGAGTCGGCGCTCCTGCAGCCGCTTGCCCAGCGCCTCAACCTGAAGGTCGACGATCTTCGACAGCTCATCGAGGCTGAGCGCGTCGAAGATGATCACGTCGTCCAGGCGGTTGAGGAACTCCGGCCGGAAGCTGGCGTTCACCGTCGCCATCACGACCTGGCGGCGGGCCGCGTCATCGAGCGAGGGATCCATCAGGAACTGTGAGCCCAGGTTGGAGGTCAGAACCAGGATGACATTGCGGAAATCCACGGTGCGTCCCTGCCCGTCCGTCAGGCGGCCGTCGTCGAGCACCTGCAGGAGGATGTCGAAGACCTCCGGGTGCGCCTTCTCCACCTCGTCGAGCAGCACGACGCTGTAGGGACGGCGGCGCACCGCCTCCGTGAGCTGGCCGCCCTCCTCGTAACCGACATAGCCCGGAGGCGCGCCAACGAGCCGGGCGACCGAGTGCTTCTCGGAGTATTCGGACATATCGATGCGCACCATGGAGCGTTCGTCGTCGAACAGGAAGTCCGCCAGCGCCTTCGCGAGTTCGGTCTTGCCCACACCGGTCGGGCCGAGGAACAGGAAGGAGCCGGTGGGCCGGTTCGGGTCGGAAACTCCGGCCCGGGCACGGCGCACCGCATCCGAGACCGACGCGACCGCCTTGGACTGGCCGATCAGCCGGGAGCCGATAACCTCCTCCATGTGCAGGAGCTTCTGGGACTCCCCCTGCAGCATGCGGCCGGCCGGAATGCCGGTCCACGCGGAGATGACTTCCGCAATGTCGTTGGCCGTCACCTCTTCGGCCACCATCAGCTCCGGGGCCTCCCCGGCCGATTCCTGCTCGGCTGCCTGGGCGGCGTCGAGCTCCCGCTGCACCTGCGGAATCTCCCCGTACAGGATCCGCGAGGCCGTCTCCAGGTCGCCCTCGCGCTGGGCCTTGTCTGCCTGTGAGCGCAGCTCGTCGAGGGACGCCTTCAGGTCACCGACCCGGTTCAGGCCCGCCTTCTCGGCCTCCCACCGGGCATTGAGCGCCGAGAGCTGCTCCTGCCGGTCCGCCATCACGGCGCGCAGGTCCTCGAGCCGCTCCTGGGAGGCCTCGTCCGTCTCACGCTCCAGCGCGAGCTCCTCCATCCGCATCCTGTCGATGGCCCGGCGCAGCTCGTCGATCTCCACCGGGGCGGAGTCGATCTCCATGCGCAGGCGCGACGCCGCCTCGTCGACGAGGTCGATGGCCTTGTCGGGCAGCTGCCGCCCGGAGATGTACCGGTTGGACAAGGTCGCTGCTGCCACCAGGGCGGAGTCGGCGATGGAGACCTTGTGGTGGGCCTCGTAGCGTTCCTTGAGCCCGCGGAGGATGCCGATGGTGTCCTCCACCGACGGCTCCCCCACGTAGACCTGCTGGAAGCGCCGCTCCAGCGCCGGGTCCTTCTCCACGTTCTCGCGGTACTCGTCGAGGGTCGTGGCGCCGATCAGGCGCAGCTCGCCACGGGCGAGCATGGGCTTGAGCATGTTGCCTGCATCCATCGAGCCCTCGGAGGCACCGGCACCGACCACGGTGTGCAGTTCGTCGATGAAGGTGACGACCTGTCCGTTGGAGGAGCGGATCTCCTCGAGCACGGCCTTCAGCCGCTCCTCGAATTCGCCCCGGTACTTTGCGCCGGCAATCATCGAGCCGAGGTCGAGGCTGATGAGGGACTTGCCACGGAGGGACTCCGGAACGTCCCCGGCGACCATGCGCTGCGCGAGGCCTTCAACGACGGCCGTCTTGCCGACGCCCGGCTCCCCGATCAGCACCGGGTTGTTCTTGGTGCGGCGCGAGAGCACCTGCACGACGCGGCGGATCTCCGAATCACGTCCGATCACCGGGTCGAGCCTGCCCGCCCGCGCCAGATCGGTAAGGTCGACGCCGAACTTCTCGAGGGCCTGGAAGGTGTTTTCCGGGTCGGCGGAGGTCACCCTGCGGTCGCCCCGGACGCCGGGGAGCGCGGCCGCGAGCGCGTCGCGGGAAATTCCGGCCTCGCGCAGAATCCTTCCGGCAGGTCCGGCGTCGGCGGCAAGCCCGAGCAGCAGGTGCTCGGTTGAGACGAACTGGTCCCCCAGCGCTTCGGCCTCCTGCTGGGCAGCGGAAATCACCTGGAGGGCGCCCCGGGAGAACTGGGCCTGGGCCACGCTCGATCCCGAGGAGGAGGGCAGTGCGCGGATGGCCGTGCTCGCCTGCACGCTGATGTCGTCGGGCGAGGCGCCGGCCGCCTTGAGCAGTGCCACGGCGATGCCCTCCCGCTGGTCCATCAGCACCTTGAGGAAGTGCGGCGTTTCGACCTGGGCGTTGCCCGCCGTCGAAGCGTTCATTGCCGCAGCCGAAAGAGCCTCCTGGCTCTTGGTGGTGAATTTTGCGTCCATGGACCCATCCTTCGCTATCGACGATGTTCCTGATCGGAACACCTTCCAAAACCTAAGTTGAGTGTACCTGACTCAACCTTCTCGTGCCGGTTCTTATGCCCGATTCGCCTCCAGCGAAACGGCCGGTGACCGCCCGGCCTGCCGTCGTTCTTTCGAGCCCGGTCCGGAGAGGGGCCGCTGTCGGCCATAATGGCCCGATGGGGAAATTTCATCGACTGACCGCCGTCCTGACCACCACCGTCCTGGCGGCCTCGCTCGCCGCCTGCGCCGACGACCGGCCAAGCGCTGCCGATGCCGCGAAAAGGCTCGCCGCGGGCCTGTCCAAGCTCGACGTCGGGGGCTCGGCCTTCACCGCGGTCAGGGCCGAGGATGTCACCACGGACCTGGGCTCCATCACCGAGGCACTCGCACCGCTGAAGCCCAGAGTGGCCGTGGACGGCGTGGAGTCAACTGGTGAGGACACCGCGACGGCCACCCTCGACTATGTGTGGGATGTCGACGCCTCGGACGAGGACTGGACCTACTCGACGTCCGTGGAGCTCTCCCGGGAGGAGGACGAGTGGCAGGCCGAATGGGACCCGGCCATCTTCGTCCCGGAACTGCGAGTCGATGAACACCTCGCCCGTGAGGAAATTCCTGCTGACCGGGGCGACATCACCGGCGCCGACGGCGAGGTGCTGGTCACCGAGCGCACGGTCCTGCGGGTCGGCATCGACAAGACCAAAGCCCCCGAAGACGGGCACGACGCCGCGGCGCGTGCACTCGCCGCACTCGTGGAGATCGATCCGGCGTCCTACGCGGAGCAGGTGGCCGCCGCCGGCGCGGAGGCGTTCGTCGAGGCCATCGTGCTGCGCGAGGACGCCCCGCTCGCAGCCGACCGCGCCGCCATCGACGCCATTCCGGGGGCCGTTGCCCTTCAGGATTTCCGTGAACTGGCGCCGACCCGGGCCTTCGCCCGTGAGCTGCTGGGCACCGTCGGGGAACCGACGGCCGAACTGATCGAGCAGTCCGGCGGGAAGCTCGAGGCCGGGGATATCACCGGCCTTTCCGGCCTGCAGCGCCAGCTCAACGAACTGCTCGCCGGAACCCCCGGGGTAAGAATCACCGCGGTTCTCGGGGACGGGAACACCCTGACACCCCGGTCGCTGTTCGCCAAGTCCCCGGTGGATGGAAAGCCGCTCGCCACCACGCTCGACGCGAAGCTACAGACCCTTGCCGAGGAGGTCCTCGCCGAGGAGCCCTCGGCGTCCTCGATTGTCGCCATCCGCCCCAGCACCGGGGAAGTCCTGACCGCCGCAAACGGACCCGGCAGTGAAGGCCTGCCCACCGCGCTGCTCGGGCAGTACCCGCCGGGGTCCACCTTCAAGATCGCGACCACCCTCGCGCTGCTGCGCAAGGGCCTCACCCCGGAGTCCCCCACCGACTGCCCCGCCGAGCTCACCGTCGACGGGCGCAGCTTCAACAATGCGAGCACCTACCCGGCGCAGTTCACCGGAACGATCCCACTGCTCCAGAGCTTCGCGCAGTCCTGCAACACCGGGTTCATCTCCAACCGCGATCAGGTGTCCCAGCAGGAACTCGCCTCGGCAGCCGCTGACCTCGGCATCGGGATCGAAGCCTCAATCGGCACGCCGGCCTTCTTCGGCGTCGTTCCCGCCGAGGCGGAGGGAACCGCGCACGCCGCGTCGATGATCGGGCAGGGCGAAATCCTCGTCTCGCCGCTGGCGCTCGCGACGATGGCCGCGAGCGTCGGCAAGGGCGCCAGGGTCACCCCGACGGTGCTGGCGGGCGGGCAGGACGAGGCGTCGTCTTCGGGCTCCGCGCCGTCGGCATCCTCGTCGGCGTCCCCGTCCTCCGAGCCTTCGGGAGAGGCATCCCCGTCCAGCGCGCCGGTCGAACCCAGCAAACTGACCGCGGAGGAGGCCGCCACCCTGCGGGCACTGATGCGCGCCGTGGTCACCGAGGGCGGTGCCGGTATGCTCGCCGGCGTTCCAGGGGATCCCGTGCACGCGAAGACCGGGACCGCGGAGTTCGGCAGCGAGACCCCGCCGCGCACCCATGCGTGGATCGTCGCACTGCAGGGTGACCTCGCCGTCGCGGTCTTTGTCGAAGAGGGAGAGCTCGGCTCGACCTCGGGCGGGCCGCTCATGGAGGCGTTCCTTCGGGGAGCCGGCTCCTAGAAACCCGGCCCCGCCGAAGGTGCGGCTCACCACGCTCTGCACCACCCACCTCCGCCGAAAGAGCAGCTCACCACGCTTCGATCCTGCCTAAGCGTGGTGAGCTGCCAACTCGGCGGGGTTCCGGCCCGGGGTCAGCGATACTGGGGGATTCGCGTGCCGCGCGTCTCCACAATGACCTTGCCCAGCGGCATCAGTGACACGGGAATGAGCTTGAGGTTGGCGATGCCCAGGGGAATCCCGATGATGCTCACAAACATGGGGATCGCCGTGAGGACGTGCCCGATGGCGATCCAGATCCCCGCGACGAGCAGCCAGATGACGTTGCCCAGGGTGGAGAAGAAGGACACCTGCCCGCCGCGGTCTACCACCGTCCGCCCGAACGGCCACAGGGCGTAGAGGCCGATCCGGAAGGAGGCAATTCCGAAGGGGATCGTGATGATCAGGACGCAGCACAGGATTCCGGCGGCGAAGTAGCCAAGGGCCAGCCAGATACCGCCGAAGAGCAGCCAGATCACGTTCAGGAGTGTATTCATGGGCCCATTGTCGCGCATTGCCGGGTGCGGCGTCGGGGGATCTGCACCGCGGCCCCTCGGCCCCCGACAAAACGGCAGCTCACCAGGCTTCCTCACGCCCGAAACTGCAGCTCACCACGCTTCGACCCCGCGGGAGCGTGGTTATCTGCCAACTCGGCGGAAGTGCCCCCCGCGCATCCACACCCCGCAGCACCTCCCCGAAACTGCATTTCACCACGCTTCGTCCCCCGGGAGCGTGGTTATCTGCAAACTCGGCGGGCCCCCCAACGCAGCGAGACGCCCCGCACAGCAGAAAAGGCCCCTTCCCGCACGGGAAGGGGCCTTTCAGCTGGCGGATCAGCGGAGCTTAGCGCGTGCGGCGGTCGTTCGACGCCGGCGCACTCGCCCTCCGCGAGCCACCGGAGCGCCCGGCGCTGGCGGGACGGCCCGCTGCGGCCGGTGCGTGACTGCGCTGGCCCGAGGACGTTCCGCCGGCGGCCGCCGGACGGCGCGGGGCGACGTCGGCGGCGCGCTGGCCCGTTGCGGGACGGCGGCTGCGGGTTCCGGCGGTGTCGGCTGCGGGACGGCCCTCGGCGGAGCGGCGGCGGCCTGCGCCGGCGCCTGCCTCGGTGCCGAAGCGCGGTGCCTGCGGCTGGTCCTTGCGGCGGTCGGCGCGGTTGCCCTGGGCGGGCTGCGCCTCGGCCGCGACACGTCCACGGCCACCCCTGCCGCCGCGTCCGCCGGCGGCGGGTGCTGCGGCGCCGCGGCGGGCGCGCTTGCGCTGGGCGTTGGCTCCGGTGGAGGTGCCCTCGCCGCGGGCGGTGTCCCGCTGGGCGATCAGTGCGGCGCGGGTGCGCGGATCGATCTTCTCTGCGACGTCACCGATCAGCTTGCCGACCAGCGGCGAGGTTGCCTTGACGTTTTCGAAGGCGACGTCGACGCCGGCGGCGCGCATCAGCTTCTGCACCTCCGACTTCTGCTCCGGCAGGGTGATCGTCACGACGGTGCCCGAGGACCCGGCGCGGGCGGTGCGGCCCGATCGGTGGAGGTAGGCCTTGTGCTCGGTGGGCGGGTCGACGTGCACGACGAGTTCGACGTCGTCGACGTGCACGCCGCGGGCGGCGACGTCGGTCGCCACGAGGACGCGCACATCGCCGCTGGAGAACTCCGCAAGGTTCCGGTCACGGGCGTTCTGCGAGAGGTTGCCGTGGAGATCGACGGCGGGGATGCCGGCGTCGGTGAGGGTCTTGGCCAGCTTGCGGGCGTGGTGCTTGGTGCGCATGAACAGCAGGCGGCGCCCGGTGCCGGAGGCAAGCTGGACGATCAGCTGCTTCTTCTGGGTCTGGTCGCCGATGAGCAGCACGTGGTGCTCCATCGTGGTGACCGCGGCCTGGGGGTCGTCGACCGAGTGGGTGACGGGCTTGCTCAGGTAGCGGTTGACGAGCTTGTCCACGCCGTTGTCGAGCGTCGCCGAGAACAGCAGGCGCTGGCCCTCGGTGGGCGTGGTGTCCATGATCTTCTTCACGACGGGCAGGAAGCCCAGGTCGGCCATGTGGTCGGCCTCGTCGAGGATGGTGATCTCCACCGATTCAAGGGTGATGAGCTTCTGGCGCATCAGGTCCTCGAGGCGGCCTGGGCAGGCGATGACGATGTCGACGCCGGCCCGCAGTGCCTTCTCCTGGCGCTGCTGGGAGACCCCGCCGTAGATGACGGTGGTGTTCAGGCCCAGCTCGTTGGCCAGGGGCTCAACGGTGTTGTTGATCTGGGTGGCCAGCTCGCGGGTCGGGGCGAGGATCAGTGCCAGCGGGCGTCCGGGCTTGCGCCGGTAGGCGGCCTCCTGCTCGGCGAGCCGGGACACCATGGGAAGGGCAAAAGCGAGCGTCTTTCCCGAGCCGGTGCGGCCGCGGCCGAGGACGTCGCGTCCCGCGAGGGTGTCGGGGAGGGTCTTCACCTGGATGGGGAAAGGTTCGGTGATTCCCTGCGCGGTCAGGTTCGAAACCAGCGCTTTGGGCACACCAAGGGCGGCAAAAGTAGTCATGTATATACACGAACTTTCTTCTCATCTTCCCCGGCGCCGGTTGGCACAGGGGTTCGCCGAAGAAAAGTCAGACAGTGTCCACCGCGCTTCCATACGGGAAGCTGGATGCGGGACAAAAGAAAGCGCTCATCGACGCAGGCTGCGGGTATCGGGGCCGTCTCCGGCCTCCGGGATACGCAGGCATGTCCTTCCACCTTACCAGCCGGAACGGCCCCCGACTGACGCGCACCGCCCCGGAGGCGCCTCACCCCTCCCGTTTTCCGGCACCGTCTGGGAGGGTGTGAGGACCCACACCAGGGGAATCATCGACAGAATCCACCGGGAGGACCTTCGTGACCGCAACCCCCGCCAGCCTGCTCGAGGAGGCACGCCAGCTCCACGGCGGCCTGACCGATCTGCGGCACCGTCTCCACCGGGAACCCGAGATCGGGCTGTCGCTGCCGCGGACCCAGCAGAAGGTCCTCGAATCCCTTGAGGGCCTCCCGTACGAGGTGACCCTCGGCACGGAGACCACCTCCGTCACCGCCGTGCTGCGCGGCACCGCCGCCTCGGCCGGCCGGCGGCCGACCGTGCTGCTGCGCGGCGACATGGACGCCCTCCCGGTGCAGGAACGCACCGGAGAGCAGTTCTCCTCCACCATCGACGGCGTCATGCACGCCTGCGGGCACGACCTGCACACCTCGATGCTCGCCGGTGCCGCCGGCCTGCTCGCCGCTTACCGGGACGAGCTGGCCGGCGACGTCGTGCTCATGTTCCAGCCCGGTGAGGAAGGGTACGACGGCGCGGCGGTGATGATCCGCGAGGGCGTCCTCGAGGCCTCCGGCCGGCTGCCTGATGCGGCCTACGGACTCCATGTGACCTCCTCTCTGCTGCCCAACGGGATCTTCGCCAGCAGGGGCGGCACGCTGATGTCGGCCTCGGACGGGCTCATGGTGACGGTCCGCGGCGCCGGCGGCCACGGCTCGGCCCCGCACACCGCGAAGGACCCGGTCACCGTGGCCGCCGAAATCGTCACGCAGCTGCAGGTGATGGTGACCCGGCAGTTCAATATGTTCGACCCGGTGGTGATCTCCGTAGGGGTGCTTCGGGCGGGCACGAAGCGGAACATCATTCCCGACACGGCCCGGATCGAGGCCACCGTGCGGACCTTCTCGGCGGAAAACCGGGAGAAGATGGCCGCCATCGCCCCGCGCCTGGTGCGCGGCATCGCCGAGGCGCACGGGCTGGAGGCCGACGTCGACTACGAGACCGAGTACCCGCTGACGGTGACGAACCTCTCGGAGACGCTCCACGCGCAGGAGCAGGTTGACGCGCTCTTCGGCCCCGGCCGGTACTCGGAGATGCAGCAGCCCCTGAGCGGTTCCGAGGACTTCTCGCGCATCCTGGAGGCGGTCCCCGGCAGCTTCGTCTTCCTCGCCGCCACTCCCCCGGGCGCCGACCCTCAGTCGGCACCGTTCAACCACTCGCCCCTGGCCGTGTTCGACGACAATGTCCTGGCCGACGGCGCCGCCCTGTACGCCCAGCTGGCGCTGTCCCGGCTGGCGTCCCTCGCCGCGGCGGGTGTCGGCTGACCGCCCGGCCGCCCCGCGCCGGGCACGCCGGGCGGTAGCCTTGAGGGTGATGAGCACCGAGCCCAACGCCCCGGCAACCACCCCGGCAGATCCCGAAACACCCGAACCGCCCCGCGGCCACCCCGTGTCCTTCGTTCGACGCGGTTCCCGGCTCCAGGGCCGCCGCCGCGAGGCGTGGGCCGAACTCGCCGGGGACTACCTGATCGACGTGCCGCGCGTGTCCGCCGACACGTCGGTGGACCCGGAGTACCGGTTCGACGCGACCGCTGCCTTCGGCCGGCACGCCCCGCTCGTGGTGGAGGTCGGCTCCGGGCTCGGTGAGGCGATCACCCATGCCGCCGAGCTGAACCCGGACCGCAACTTCCTGGCCTTAGAGGTGTACCGCCCCGGGCTTGCCCAGACGATGCTGCGGATCAGCCAGAAAGGCCTGACCAACGTCCGGGTGGCCCAGGTCAACGCCCCCGAGGCCCTGGCGGGAATGCTCGAGCCGGCCTCGCTCAGCGAACTCTGGGTCTACTTCCCGGACCCCTGGCACAAGGTGCGCCACCGGAAGCGGCGCCTGGTGAAGGAAAGCTTCGTCGAGCTCGCCGCCCGGGTGCTTGAACCCGGGGGACTGTTCCGGCTGGCCACCGACTGGTCCGACTACGCCGTGCAGATGCGCTCGGCCCTCAACGCCTCGCCGATGTTCGGCAACCTCCACGCCGGCGAGCGCACCGGAGAGATGAGCCCCCTCACCCAGGTATGGGAGAGCGGTGTGGAATCGGTGGTCGGCGGCGCCCCGGTCCGTGAAGGCAAAGACCCCGTCAGCACCGGCAACACCGGAATCAACGAGGGCACTGACACCCTGGGCGGCTGGGCTCCGCGGTACGAGGGCCGCCCGCTGACCAGCTTCGAGAACAAGGCGCTCGAGGCCGGACGCATGGTCTTTGACCTCACCTACCGCCGCACGGACCTGCCCACCGGGTAGGTCCGCATTGCGGCACCGCCCGGAGCGCGTCCCTGCAGCGGTTCAGTGCAGCGGTTCAGTGGAGCGGTTCAGTGGAGCGGTTCAGTGGAGCTTTGTGACCCAGTCGCGGGGAACAGCCCCTGCCGGCCCCGGCGAGCCCTGCTTCAACGGGCGGTGCTGGGGCGGCGCAAGCTTCATTCCCTGCGTGTAGGAACCGGTCTCATAGTTCCAGAACCAGTCCTCACCCGGCTCGAAGGAGGCGATGATGGGATGGCCGGACTCCGCCGAATGCCGGCTCGCATGCTGGCTCGGCGAGGAGTCGCAGCACCCGATGTGCCCGCACTGGGCGCACCGCCGCAGGTGCAGCCACCACCCCTGACTGCCGAGGCACTCGACGCAGCCGGTGCCCGAGGGCGCCGCCGTGGGAACGATCCCTGTCGCTTCGCTCATTCGCTGGATCCTTTCCGAGTCCGGCCGGGCAGCTTCGTGCGGCGGACCGCCGCCGTCGTTCTGTTCTACACCGAGCCGGCGGTGGAGGCCAGAGTCCCTGCCCGTATGACGCCAAGGCCGCCGGCGTAACGATCCGCGCATCCTTTAGCGAGCTGGGCCTCGAACATACATCCAGGTCAGCCCTTTCACCCTGTCGCCGTGGATACTCCCGACCCTGTCCCGGCCGCCCGTGACCCTGCGGGAAAGGATGGCTTCGCCCCGACGGCGGTGGGCATGCAGGAGGCGATCGCATCCTGCGACATCTCGACCGCCCGCAGCGCCGAGCATTACTCCTTCCTGGCGTTCAGCCTGATGTCGTCCCCGAACACCCGGTCCGTCAACATCAAGGTCGTGGCATGAGCCGCTGGCCGGCCTTCGACACCGCATCCGGGTCCGGCGGCTCAGAACGCCGTAGAGGCCAAGTCCTTCTCGCCGTCCACCATGGCAGCGATGATGCGCTCGGCGACGGCCTGCGGATCCTTGCCCTGCGGCAGCCGCGGGGCGGTGCCCGCGAGGGTCCGTTCGGTCAGGCCGGTCTCCGTGTGCGGGGGGCGCACATCCAGCACCCGGGATCCCTGGCGGCGCAGTTCAAGGCTGAGTGCCTTGCCGTAGGCGCTCAGTGCCGCCTTGGTGGCGGAGTAGGCGGCCATGCCCGCGGTGGGCCGCTCGGCGACGACGGCGCTGAGCTGGACGACGACGGAGTCTTCGGCCAGCCGCGGCGCCAGCTGGCGCATCAGGCGCATGTACCCGAGCAGGTTCACCAGCATCAGCTCATCCAGGGTGTCGTCGTCGACCTCCACGGCCGGCCCGAAGGCGACGACGCCGGCGGCGAAGATGATGCCGTTCAGCTCCCGTCCGTATGCGGCCGCCGCGATATCCGAGGGTGCGCTGAGCCGGCCGAGGTCGGCCGCGACGGTGCCGGCAGCGGCACCGCCCAACTCGCCGGCAAGGGCGGCCAGCTTGGCCTCCGACCGTCCACTCAGGGTCAGGAGGGCTCCCCGGGCGGCAAGGCCGCGCGCGAGCGCGGATCCCAGCACTCCGGTGGCACCGACGACAAGGAAGTGGGATCCGTTCAGCTCCATGCGGCGAGTGTACCAACGCAGGGTTGAGGGCGGTCCGGCTACGCTGGGGCAATGGGCGAGATTAAGACCTGGCAGGCGATGGCCGACAAGAATGCGGAACGGCTCCAGCGCACCACGGGCCGCAGCGTTGAGGAGTGGGTGGAGGCCGCCCGCTGCGCCGGCGTCGACTCCCGGGCGGCGCTCGCGGCCTGGCTGAAACCCCAGGGGGTGACCGGCTACAGCCTGATGAGCGTGGACTGGGCGATGTTCGGCTACCCGGATTTCATCCTTCGATCCGGAGACGAACTGTACGAGGGCCAGTACGCGGACCGGCAGGCGCTGCGGCCCATCGGGGACCGGCTCCTCGCCTGGGCACTCGACACCGACGGCGTCGAGGTGCAGATGCGCAAGACCTACACCTCACTGCAGACGGCGCGCCGGAAGTTCGCGCAGGTCACCCCGGCGACGAAGTCCGCCGTCGACGTGTTCCTGCGCTTCGCCCGCCCGAACGATCCGCGCGCCGAGCCGGCGCGGGCGGCCAAGGACGATCCGTTCCGCTGGCGGATCCGCCTGAAGACAGTCGACGATATTGACGACGCGGTGCTGCAGGCCCTTACTGCGGCCCGGGACGAAAGCCTCTAGCCCGCTGTTCCTTGAGCCGGGCCAGCTCAAGGCGCGCAGCGGAGTCGGCCTCGAGCTCCTCGAACGCCTCCTGGACCCGCTGTGAGGAAGGATCCGACCAGGCCAGTTCCTCACGGGCGGCGGCGAGTGCCTGCAGGCGGCGCACCTCCCGCTCGGCTTCCCGGGCGGCGAGCTCCCCGCCCCCGATCGGGCCCGCCGAGGCGCGCAGTGCCTCCTGGGCCCGCACCGAGGCCTCGGCCGCGGCCTGCTGGGCCAGCAGGGCCTGGTGCCGGAGCCAGCTGTCGGACATCCGTTCCTCAAGCCGTGCGACGTCGGCGGCGAGCCGCCGGGCCTGAACGTCGATCTCCTGAAGCTGCCCGCTGAGGGTCTGCAGGTGCTTCGCGGCACCCAGCTGGGCTCGCAGGGCTTCCCGGGCGGCGTTGTCATCGCCACGGGCGACCGCGGCCGCGGCGTGCGCCTCGAAGTGGCGCACCCGCGCGGCGGCCTCGCCGGCCAGGATTTCGAGGCGGCGCCGGTGCGCGGCGACATCGGCGGCTCCCCGCCGTGCCTGATCCAGGGCTGCGTGCTGCGCCCGCTGTGCGTTGGCTGCGGTCACCCGAGGGTCCTCGACGGGCTGGGCGGCGGCCTTGTTGGCGCGGACGATCCGCGAGATGCGCCGGGAAAGGGACATCGCTGCCCTGCCGGGGCCTAGGAGCGGCGGAGCGGCGCCGTCATGACGCCCTCCGGACCCCGTAGGCGGTAAGCCATGAATGCATGGCGCTGATCTCCATGGTCAGCCGGGCACCGCTGCGTTCCAGCTCGAGCCGGTCCATGGAGCCTGAACCCCGCAGCAGGCAGCGCCGGAGGTCAACCGAGAGTCCCTCAAGGGAGCGCACATGACGGGCGAGGTCCGCCGTCAGTTCCCGTTTCAGGGCCCGGTTCGGCTCCCGGTCGGCCATGCGCAGGTGGTCTCCGACGGAGGCGGCGGCCCGTTCGAGCTCTTCCGCGGCGGCGGGCAGGTTGCCCACCGGCCAGCCGCGTTGCACGGCTTCGGCGAGGGCCCGCCGGTTGGCCTGATTGGAGCGGCGGAGCTCCAGGGCCAGCCGGGCCGGCTCCCTCACGGTCCGGTCCATGGCGAGGGAGTGAAGGGTCAGGACGCCGTTATCGGCCGCGCGCCGCATCAGTCCTGAACGCCGGATCCGCCGGACGGCCAGCCAGAGCAGCGCGGTGGAGGTCAGGCCCATGAGGAGCAGGATGATGCCGAACACCATCAGCAGCTGAAGAAATCCGTCCATCAGTACAGGGTCCTCGGGGAGCGGGAGCGGAGCATGCCTCTAGTGTGCCCTGCGGGTGCGGCGATTTCCAGATTTTGGCCGCTGAAATCCACCGGGCCGTGCCGTCCGCTCAGTTGCGGGCGATGTCCGGGCGCCAGACCATGACGGCCTGGCTGCGGGCCCGCGGGCGCTGGCCCCGGGCCAGGGTGACGACGTCGCCGGCCAGCCCGGCGGCGAACACCCGGCTGGGATCGGGCTGACCGCGGCGCTGCGCCAGTTCGGAGCTGAGTTCCCGGACCCTCTGCTGCAGCGCCGACACCTGGTTCTCGAGTTCGAGGATGCGGCGGATCCCTTCGAGGGAAACCCCTTCGTGGGACAGCCGCTGGATCTCGCGGAGGGTGCTGACGTCCTTCTGGGAGTACCGCCGGGCGCGCCCGGGAGCCCGGCTCGGTGTGACGAGGCCGAGCCGGTCGTACTGGCGCAGCGTCTGCGGGTGCATGTCGGCCAGCTCGGCGGCGACCGAGATGACATAGATCGGCATCTGACTATCCATGATGGCCTCCTTCCGGGTGCCGCGTGCGGGGGACGGGTGTGCGGTTAGAGCCGGGCCTTGGCCGCCAGGCCCGCGCGGGGGTTGGCGTCGGCGGTCGCGGCGGCGAACGCCTCAACCGCGGCGGCGGCCTCCTTGGAGAGGTTCTGGGGCACCACGACGTCGATGGTCACAAGCAGGTCCCCGGTCACCTTCGGTGTGGACACCCCGCGGCCCTTGAGCCTCAGCGTCCTGCCCGAGGGGGTACCCGGCGGGACCTTCATCTTGACCAGGTCGCCGGTGATGGTCGGCACTTCGATCTGCGCGCCGAGTGCTGCCTCAGGAAAGGTCACGGGCACGTGGACCTTGATGTTGTCGCCGTCGCGCTGGAAGAGCGGATGATCCTTGACGTTCACCGTGACCATGAGGTCGCCGCTGCCCGCCGGCCCCGACTGGCCGCGTCCGCGCACCCGCACCTTCTGGCCGTCCTTGATGCCGGCCGGGATGCGGACGTCGATGACCTCCCCGGAGGGCTCGCGCAGTCCGATGGTGGTGCCCTTGATGGACCCGGCGAAAGAGATGGTGGTGCTGGCGGTGCGGTCGGCGCCCTTGCGCGGCGGCGCGTCGAAGCCGCCGCCGAACCCGCCGCCGCCGCCGCCGAAGAGGTCGGCGAACTCGGGCGGGAGGTTGCTGTAGCTGTTGCCGCCGCGGGTGCGGGGCCCGGCGCTCTGGCCGAAGAGGTTTCCGAAGATGTCCTCGAAGCCGGCGCTGCCGCCCGGCGCCCCGGCGCCGGCGGCGGTGAAGCGGGCGCCGCCGCCCATGGCGCGGATGGCGTCGTACTGCTGGCGCTGCTCGGAGTCGGACAGCACGGAGTACGCCTCGGAGACGTCCTTGAACATGCGTTCGGACCCGGCGTCGCCCTGGTTCTGGTCAGGGTGGTGCTTGCGGGCGAGTTTGCGGTACGCCTTTTTGATGTCGGCGTCGGTCGCGTCCTTGGAGACACCGAGGATCTTGTAAAAATCCTTATCGACCCAATCCTGACTAGCCAATTGGAGTCTCCTTTCACTGCTTCTTAACGATGTAGGGAACAGTACCTGCAGGAGGCACTGCCGACGCTGGCCGGGTTCCCGGGGAAGGCGGCTTTAATACTTCCGGCGAGCTCTGCGAGCGGGAAGTTTCGTTGCCGCCGTCCGGGGACCCGGCCAGCATTGACGGAGCTTACTCCGGTACTGCGACGATCACTTGCGCCGCCCGCAGCACGCGGTCGCCCTTGCGGTAGCCGGCGCGGAGTACCTGGCTGACGCTGTCGGCCTGGACGTCCGCGCTGGGCTGCTGGATGAGCGCCTCGTGGATGTTCGGGTCGAACGCCACGCCGGTCTCGTCGATGCGGGTCAGCTCGTACGCCTTGAGGGCGTTTTCGAACTTGCCCGCGATCGCCGCGAACGGTCCGTCGGCAAGGTCGCCGTGCTGGCGCGCGGCGTCGATGTCGTCGAGGACCGGCATCAGCGAGTTCAGAACGCCGATGACGGCCTGATCGCGTGCAACGTCGCGGTCCCGCTCGACGCGGCGCCGGTAGTTGACGTACTCGGCCTGCAGCCGGAGCAGGTCGTTGCGCAGTTCGGCGATGACCTCCGTCACCGGCGCGTCCTCGCCCTCGCCGGCCTCGTTGAGGATGGCCTCGGCCTGGGCGAGCGCGTCGCCGTCGGCGGAGTCCGGGACGGCCGGCGCCGGGGGCGCCTGCTCCCCGGCCGCCCCGGACACCGGCTCGGCCGGTGCCGGGTCGCCGGCGTCCTTCTGCTGCCCACGGACGGCGCCCGTTTCAGGGTCGATCTTGCGGTTGTCCCGGAAGCTCACTGGCTCTGACTGGTGCTCTTCTTCATTTCCGTGGTGCGGCATGGTTACTTCTTTTCTTCGTCGACAACCTCGGCGTCAACGATGTCATCGTCCTCCGCCGGGGCGGGGCCGGATCCGTCGGCCGATGCTCCGGGGCCGCTCTGTCCGTCCTGCTGGGCGGAGGCGTAGATGGCTTCGCCGAGCTTGGACTGGGAGGCCTGCAGCTTCTCGAACGCGGTCTTCACCTCGTCCTCGTTGTCCTGGGACTCGAGCGCCTTCTTGAGGGCGTCGACGTCGGCCTGAACCTCGGTCTTAACCTCCTCGGGCAGCTTGTCCGAGTTGTCGGCGATGAGCTTGTCGACGGAGTAGGCGAGCTGCTCGGCGGCATTGCGGGTGTCGGCTGCCTCACGGCGGGCCTTGTCCTCGGCTGCGTGCTCCTCGGCCTCGCGGACCATGCGGTCGATGTCTTCCTTGGAAAGGGAGGAGCCACCGGTGATGGTCATCGACTGCTCGGTGCCGGTGCCCTTGTCCTTGGCGGACACGTGCACGATGCCGTTGGCGTCGATGTCGAAGGTGACCTCGACCTGCGGCACTCCGCGCGGGGCCGGCGCGATGCCGGTCAGCTCGAAGGTGCCCAGCGGCTTGTTGTCGCGGGTGAACTCGCGCTCGCCCTGGAAGACCTGGATCGCCACGGACGGCTGGTTGTCGTCGGCGGTGGTGAAGGTCTCGGACCGCTTGGTCGGGATGGCGGTGTTGCGCTCGATGAGCTTGGTCATCATGCCGCCCTTGGTTTCGATGCCGAGGGAGAGCGGGGTGACGTCGATCAGCAGGACGTCCTTGCGCTCGCCCTTCAGCACACCGGCCTGCAGTGCGGCGCCGACCGCGACGACCTCATCGGGGTTGACGCCCTTGTTGGGCTCCTTGCCGCCGGCGAGCTCCTTGACCAGCTCGGAGACCGCGGGCATGCGGGTGGAGCCGCCGACCAAGATGATGTGGTTGATGTCCGAGACCTTGATGCCTGCCTCGGAGATCACATCGTGGAACGGCTTCTTCGTGCGGTCGAGCAGGTCCTTGGTGAGGTCCTGGAACTTGGCGCGGGAGAGGTGCTCGTCCAGGTGCACCGGTCCCTCCGGGGTGACGGAGAGGTACTGCAGGGAGATGTTGGTCGAGGTGGCCGAAGAGAGTTCCTTCTTGGCCTGCTCCGCGGCCTCCTTCAGGCGCTGCAGGGCGATCTTGTCCTTGGACAGGTCGGCACCCTTGGCCTTGGCCTGCGCGAGCAGGAAGTCGACGACGCGCTGATCCCAGTCGTCGCCGCCCAGGCGGTTGTCACCGGAGGTGGAGCGGACCTGGATGGTGGAGAACTGGTCCTCGTCCTTGCCGACTTCGAGCAGGGAGACGTCGAAGGTTCCGCCGCCGAGGTCGAACACGAGGATGAGCTCGTCTTCCTTGCCCTTGTCCAGGCCGTACGCGAGCGCGGCGGCGGTGGGCTCATTGACGATGCGCAGCACCTTCAGGCCTGCGATCTCGCCGGCCTCCTTGGTGGCCTGGCGCTCGGCGTCGTTGAAGTACGCGGGAACGGTGATGACGGCGTCGGTCACCTTCTCGCCAAGGTAGGACTCGGCGTCGGTCTTCAGCTTCTGAAGGATGCGGGCCGAGATTTCCTGGGCGGTGTACTTCTTGTCGTCGACGGGGATGGACCAGTCGGTGCCCATGTGGCGCTTGACCGACGCGATGGTGCGGTCGATGTTGTTGACGGCCTGGCGCTTGGCGATTTCGCCGACCAGCACCTCACCGGCCTTGGAGAACGCAACGATGGAGGGCGTGGTGCGCGCGCCCTCGGCGTTCGCGATAACGGTGGGCTCGCCGCCTTCGAGGACTGAAACAACTGAGTTGGTGGTTCCGAGGTCAATGCCTACTGCACGTGACATGCAAGTTTCCTTTCGACAGCCCGGGAATGTGCTGGCCGCTCAACCGCCGGGCGCGTAGATTGAGCGTTCTTCACTCAACTGTACTCCGCCCTCGACGAGAGTCAAACCAAAGTTGAGCCTGCCCTGCTCAACTTTGAAATGTTGGGAAACATTCCGGCTGATACAGGGGGCTCGCCGGGCCCTTGGAGGCCAGGGCGTGGCTGACCAGTTGGTGTACCACCGGATCGTTGGGCGCCTGGTCGTGCTCGATCGGGTCGAGCGGGCACTTGTCCTGAAGGGTGATGTTCGTAACCTGCCGGGCCGGCCCGCTGAGGAACTGGCTCGGATAGGGAGTGACGACCTCGTCGTACTTCGTGGAAAGCACGGTGTAGAACGGCCCGTTGACCGTGTCGCCGATCGAGTTCAGCTTCGCAAGGAAGGCCGACCCCGCTTCCTGGTCCGCGCACGCCTGGCAGAGGAAACCCGCGTCGCCGGTGCCCAGAGGGACCTGGTCCGGCGTCGGCGCAATAACCCCTTCGGTTCCGTGGTTGGACGACGCAATCCCGACGAGGTGATTGACCTTTTTCGCTCCGCCGAGGAACCCGAGGTAGTACCGGGGCATCATTCCGCCCTGGCTGTGCCCCACCATGTCCACTTTCTGGGCCCCGGTGGCGCCCAGCACCCCGTCAACGAAGGAGGCGAGCTCTCCGGCGGAGTCGGCAATGGGCCCGGTGGCGTCGACGCCGTTGGTGGTGCCGTAGTTGAGGGCGAAGACGCAGTAGCCCTCGGCCGCCAGGCGGGGCGAGAGAGTCGACCAGTTCTTCGCCATGCTCTCGAAGGTGCCGGGAACCAGCACCACGGGCCGCGGGTGCTCGGCGCTGGGCTTGCAGGACCAGTCATTGGCTCCGGGCGGGGCGATGTCCGGAGTGTCGGCCGACGCGGGTGCTCCCGCCTTGCCCGCCTCGGGGCAGGCCTCCGGGCGGCTGGACTCAGGCGCGGTGGGCCGCCACCTCACGGTGCTCGTGCTCACCGGTGTCGGGCCCGGCGGCGCGGTGGGCCGGCGCCTGGCCCTTGGCCAGCGCGGAGGGCCACCAGATGCGCGGGCCCAGGTCATAGGCCAGCGCCGGCACCAGCAGCGACCGCACCAGAATGGTGTCAAGCAGCACGCCGAAGGCGACGATGAAGGCGATCTGCGCGAGGAAGAGGATCGGGATGACGCCCAGGGCGGCGAAGGTGGCCGCCAGCACCACCCCCGCGGAGGTGATGACGCCGCCGGTCACGCCCAGCCCGCGCAGGATCCCGGGCCGGGTGCCGAGCCGCAGCGACTCCTCGCGGACCCGGGTCATGAGGAAGATGTTGTAATCCACCCCCAGCGCCACGAGGAACACGAAGCCGAACAGCGGCACGGAGGCGTCGGCCCCGTCAAAGCCGAGCAGGTTGTTGAAGACCAGCGCCGAGACGCCCAGGGCCGTCGCATACGAGAGCACGACGCTCAGGATCAGCAGCACCGGCGCCACGACGGCGCGCAGCAGGAGCATCAGGACCACCAGGATGACGGCGAGGACGATGGGGATGATCTTGCCCAGGTCGGCCACCGCGGTGTCGTTGGTGTCGACGGCGATCGCCGTCACGCCTCCGACCAGCGAGTCGGGGCTCTGCTGCTCCAGTTCGGCGCGGAGGTCCCGCACCACGTTCTCGGCGTCCTCGGAGTCGGCCTGGAACTGCAGCGTGCCGCTGATCAGCACCCGGCCGTCGTTGACCTCGACGGCTCCGGCGGGGTCGGTGGCGAGGGCCGCCTCGGAGATGCCGGGGGTGTCCCCGACGAGGTCCAGGACGCGGTCCCGGTCCTCTTCGGGGGCGATGACGGCGATCGGGCTGCCGGCGCCTGCGTCGAAGTGGCGGCCGAGCGCTTCCTGCCCGTCGACGGCGTTGGATGAGCTCAGGATCACTTCCGACTGCGGTACACCGCTGGCCTGCAGCTGGGTGAGCCCGAGCGCTCCGGCCCCCAGGATGACCAGGGAGCCGATCCAGACCGCACGGTACCGGCGGGCCACCAGGACGGCGGCCGCCCGCCACAGCCCGCGCAGGCCCTCGGTGCCCGCGGGCCCGCCGGTGGAGGCGTTCCGGGCGGTGGCCCCCACCTTCGGCCGCAGCGGCCAGAAGGCGGCGCGGCCGAAGATCAGCAGAAGGGCTGGGAGCAGGCTCAGCGCGGCCGCCAGGGAGAAGACGATGCCGATGGCAGCGATGGGCCCGAGGCTGCGGTTCGAGTTCAGGTCGGAGAAGAGAAGGCACAACAGCCCCAGGATCACGGTGGCCGCCGAGGCCGCGATGGGCTCAACCGATCCGCGGTAGGCCCGCTTCATGGCCTCCCAGGTGGACTGCACCTCCCCCAGGCTCTCCCGGAAACGGGCCACCAGGAGCAGCGCGTAGTCGGTCGCCGCGCCGATCACGAGGATGGAGAGGATGCCCTGGCTCTGGCCGCTGAGCTGGATCCAGTCCCACTTGGCGAAGGCGAACACCACGAGAATGGAGGTGGCCAGGGCGAACACCGAGGTCAGCAGGACAAGGAACGGCAGCACCAGGGAGCGGTAGACGCCGAGCAGGATGAGGAACACGCAGCCCAGCGCCACACCGAGCAGGATCCCGTCGATGCCGCCGAAGGCGCTGACCAAGTCGGCGGTGAACCCCGCCGGCCCGGTGACGTAGCCGGTGGCGCCGTCTGGCAGTTCCGCATTGAGCACCTCCCGCAGCTCGGCGACCACCTCGCCCAGTTCGGCGTCGGCCGAGACGAAGGCGAGGTACTGCACGGCGCCGAGGTCCTCCGACGGGATGGGCCCGACGACGGTGGGGCCGCCGCCGGCCGGCGCCTCGAGGCCCTCGACCTCGGCGAGCTGCCCTGCGACGGCGGCGTAGGCGCCGAGCTCACCGGGCGCGATGTCCTGCGCGGACTCGGCGACGAGAACGGCCGGCACCGCGTCGGAGTCCCGGAACTGCTCCTCGAATTCGCCGGCGGCAGTGGACTCGGCGCTTGCGGGCAGGAAGGACGCCTGGTCGTTGCTCGAGACCTCCTCGAGCCGGCCGAAGGTGGGGCCGCCGAAGCCGGCGCCGACCAGCCAGACCAGGACGATGAGGGCCGGGAGCAGGACGCGCAGCCAGGTGCTTTTCATGATGGGCCTTCCAAAGTAATTATCTCTGCGGTCGAGTATATCCATGATGGAGATAAATGCGGAAGGGGCCTAGAGTAGGAACGGGAAGCGAGGTGCAACAGTGGGTAAGGACAACCGGGCGGCCATCCTGGCCCTCCTGCAGCAGTTCACGGCGGAGACCGAGCGCTATGTCGATGTGGTCAGCGCCAAGGACGCCCTGCACCGGACCGACCTGCACGCCCTGGGCATCCTCGTCGGGGCGGCCCGGTCGGGGACAACTGTCACTCCGGGCAGGCTGCGTGAGGAACTGAACCTCAGTTCCCCCGCGACGACGGCCCTGATCGACCGGCTCACCACCGCCGGGCACGTCACCCGCGCCCGCAGCGACATCGACCGCCGGCAGGTGCACCTGGAGATGACCGAGAAGGCGCAGGCTGCCGGGTCACGGCTCTTCGCGCCCCTCGCGCAGCACATTTCGGCGGCGCTCGATCAGTTCAGCGACGACGAGCTCGCCCTGCTGAGCACGATGCTGGAGCGCATCACCGCGGCAACGATTACTGCGAAGAATGACGCCGGGAGGCTGCCCAGACCGGCACCGGGCGCTACCCTCGGACCATGAACAGCGAGGTGTACTCCCACGGCCACCACCCCAGCGTCACCCAGGCACACGCCGCCCGCACCCTCGCGGATTCCGGCGCCTACCTGATCGGGCACCTGCGGCCGGGCATGGACGTGCTCGATGTGGGCTGCGGGCCCGGGAGCATCACCGCCGACCTGGCGCGCGCCGTTGCCCCCGGTACCGTGACGGGCCTCGACCGCTCGCCCGAGGTGGTGGCCGAGGCCGCCGGCCTCGCCGCGGACCTGCCCACTGTGCGCTTCCAGACCGGGAACGTCTACGACCTCGACTTCCCCGATGAGAGCTTCGACCTCGTCCACGCCCACCAGGTCCTGCACCACCTTGCCGATCCGGTGGCGGCCCTGCGCGAGATGCGCCGGGTCGCCCGCCCCGGCGGACTGGTGGCGGTACGCGACGCCGACTACGCCGCCATGACCTGGTACCCCCGGCTTCCGGAGCTGGACGAGTGGATGGAGCTCTACCAGCGGATCGCCCGCGGCAACGGTGCCGAACCCGACGCCGGACGCCGCCTGCTCGGCTGGGCGCAGGACGCCGGGTTCCAGGACGTCGAGGTTTCCTCCTCGAACTGGCTCTACGCCACCGACGAACGCCGCCGCGCTCACTCGGAGTCCTGGGCCGCACGGGTGCTTCACTCGGCGTTCGCCGACCAGGCGCTGGAACGGGGACTTGCAGACCGGGACGACCTCGAACGCATCTCGGCCGGGTGGCTCGCGTGGGGGCGCGCGCCGGAGGCCACCTTCCTCATGCCGAGCACGGAGATCCTAGCCCGCCCCTGACCCGGGCCCGAAGGCGGGACCGGCAGCGGCCACGAATTACTATGAACAGGTGAACCCCTCGGTCTGGCTCGCGCTCCTGGGCGCCGGCACCCTCATCAGCTTCACCCCCGGCGCCGGCGCGGTGAACACCATGAGCAACGCGCTCACTGTCGGCTTCCGCCGGGCGATCTGGGGCATCGCCGGCCAGCAGGCCGGGCTCCTGATCCACATTCTCGTCGTCGCGGCCGGGCTCGGGCTGCTCGTCGCCAGCTCCCCGGTGGCCTTCAGCATCATCCGCTATGCGGGCGCCGCGTACCTGATCTATCTCGGCGTCCGGAAGTTCCTGGCGGCACCGGAGCCCGAGGAAACCGCCTCCACCCGCCGTCTGGAGGGCCCGCTCTCCATGTTCCGGCGCGGGCTGTGGGTGAACCTGCTCAACCCGAAGGCGGTCGTCTTCTTCCTGGCATTCATCCCGCAGTTCATCGAACCCCAGAAGCCGCTGCTGGGCCAGTACGGCGTGCTTGCGGGAACGGTGGTGGCCATCGACGTGCTGGTGATGTGGTTCTTCTACGCCGCCGCGGCACGCTCCTTCCAGCGCTACACCCGCAGCCACCGCGGGCAGAAGGCCCTCAACCGGGTCTTCGGCTCCCTTTTCGTCACCGTGGGGGTGCTCCTTGCCTTCGCCTGATGCCCCTCCCTGCGCCATCCCCCGCCTGCCCCCCGGCACCCGGTGGAAGTAGCAATGGAAGCCCATTCCGGCCGCGCCGGCGTCCCCCTCATCCTCGCCGTGGACGGGCGTTCCGGCGCGGGCAAGACCACCCTGGCCGTGGAACTCGCGGCGCTGCTGCGCGAACACCACCGCGTGAGCCTGTTCCACCTCGAGGAGATCTACCCCGGCTGGGACGGACTCGCCGGGGGCCTGGACCGCTACGTCGAGTCGGTCCTGCGCCCCCTGGCCGCCGGGGGCACGGCCACCTGGCACGCCTGGGACTGGGAGCACGGAACCGACGGCCCGCTGCGGAGCACCGAACCGGCCGAGATCGTTCTCGTGGAAGGCGTCGGGGCCTCCTGCGCCGCCGCCCGGCCATACCTCGACGCCGCCCTGTGGGTCGAGGCGCCCGACGACGCCCGCCGCAACAGCGCCCTCACCCGGGACGGCGACACGTTCGCCCCGTTCTGGCAGCGCTGGGCCGAGCAGGAACTCGCCTGGCTCGCCCAGGACGACCCGGCCGGCAACGCGGACCTCATCGTGCAAGGCCACAGCGGCAGAGGCACCCCGCACGAGGTCCGGCTGGCCCTGTCCGGGCTGCCGCGCTGGGCCGCCCCCATGTCCCCGGAGCGCGCCGGGCGCCGCGGCCTGCGGGTCCACGCCGAGCGCCTGGAGCATGAACCCTCGACCCCGGAGGTGTTCGCCGAACTGTACGGCTCATCGCCCTCGGCGGTGTGGCTCGACAGCTCCGACGCCGGGTTAACCACCGCACCGGAGCGCAGCCGGTTCACCATCCTGGCCGACGACGGCGGCCGGTACGGCCAGTCGGTCCGCCACCGCGCCGGCCTCAGCGAGGTCACCGCGGGTGCCGTCACGGCGCGCATCTCCGGGCAGTTCTTCCGCTGGCTCGACGGCGTCTGGGGCCGCGGCAGCATGCGCGCGCCCGCCGGCTATGAGTGCGGCTTCGCCCTCGGCTGGCTGGGCTACCTCGGCTACGAACTGAAGCGGGAGACTGGAGGAACGTCCCTGCCGGCGGCTCCGCTTCCCGACGCGGCGCTGATCTTCGCCGGGCGCGCCGTCGTCGTCGACCACCAGCAGCGGTGCACCTTCCTGCTCACCCTCGGCGACGGCACGGCCGACCCGGAGTGCGGACGCTGGCTCGAGGCCGCCCGGGCCGCGGTGCTCGGCGCCCCGGCCCCGGGAAGCCGCGCCACCCGGAACACCGCGCCGGCCGGACCGGCCCCCGTCTTCACCGCCCGCGACACCCGCGCCGGGTATCTCGGCAAGGTTCAGGAATCCCAGGCCGAGATCGGGGAGGGCAACACCTACGAGGTCTGCCTGACCACCGTGCTGGAGGCCCGGCTCGAAGACGCCGTCGACCCGCTGCCGCTGTACCTGGCGCTGCGGGAGGCCAACCCCGCGCCCTTCGCCCACCTGCTGCGCTTCCCCGGCGCCGTGCTCGCCAGCACCTCCCCCGAGCGGTTCCTGCGGCTCGACGCCGACGGGTTCCTGCGCGCCGAGCCCATCAAGGGCACCCGGCGCCGCTCCGCCGACCCGGCGGAGGACGAAGCCCTCCGGCGGGACCTCGCTACGTCGCTGAAGGACCGCGCGGAGAACATCATGATCGTCGACCTGCTGCGCAACGACCTCTCGCACTTCGCCGTCCCGGGTTCCGTGACGGTCAGCCGCCTGTGCGCCATTGAAAGCTACGCCACCGTGCACCAGATGGTCAGCACCATCGACGCCCGGCTGCGGCCGGGGTCCTCACGCGCGGAGGCCGTCTCCGCGGCGTTCCCCGCCGGGTCGATGACCGGGGCGCCGAAGATCAGCACCATGGCCCTGCTCGACCGGCTGGAGGGGGCTCCGCGGGGCGCCTATTCCGGGGCGGCCGGCTACTTCTCCCTGACCGGCGCGGCGGACCTCGCCGTCGTCATCCGCACCCTCGTCCTCGAGGACGACGGCCGGGCCACCCGGGTCTCGCTCGGCGTCGGCGGGGCGATCACCGCCGACTCCGTGCCCGAGGAGGAATGGGAGGAAGTGCGCACCAAGGCCTTCGGCGTGCTGTCGGCCCTCGGGTCCCGCTTCCCCGACTGAGACCCGCCGCGGTCGTTATGCTGGCGGCATGACAGTTCTGGTGTTCCTTGATCCAGCCTTCGAGCACGGCCGCGTCGTCGATGCGTCCCAGCCCCAGCTCATGGCCACCGACCAGGGCGCGACGCGCGGCGACGGCGTCTTCGAATCCCTGCTCGCCGTCGACGGAGGCGTCCGCAAGGAACAGGCGCACCTTGCACGGCTGGCGTCGTCGGCCGAGGCCCTGCGCCTGGAGATTCCTGGCGCGGAAGTGTGGAGCCGGGCCATCCGCACCGCGCTCACGGAGTACGCCGCGTCAGCCCCCGGCCAGCCCGAGGCCGTGGTGAAGCTGATCGCCACCCGCGGGCTAGAGGGCGCAGGGCCCACGGCATGGGTTTCCGTCTCCCCCGTCCCGGCCGCCACGCGCCGGCAGCGGGAAACCGGCGTTTCGGTGCTGCTGCTCGACCGCGGCTATGACAGCACCGCCGCCCAGCACGCCCCCTGGCTGCTGCTGGGCGCCAAGACCCTCTCCTACGCGGTGAACATGGCGGCCATCCGCCACGCGAAGGAACACGGCGCCGACGACGTCATCTTCACCTCCTCCGACGGGAAGGTCCTCGAGGGGCCCACCTCCACGGTGCTGACCGCCCGCCACCGCGGCGGCGTCAAGACGCTCGTGACGCCCCAGCTAGAGAGCGGAATCCTGCCCGGAACCTCCCAGGGTGCGTTGTTCAAGGCGGCGGCCGAGACCGGCTGGCAGCTCGGTTACGGCCCGCTGGAGCCGAAGGACCTGCTGGAGGCTGACGCCGTCTGGCTGATTTCGAGCATCCGGCTGCTGACGCCAGTGACGGCAATTGACGGTACGGCCATCCCCACGGCACCGGAGCTCACCGCGGAACTCGCGGCGCTGGTCGACCGGTTCCTCTGACCGCGGCTCCCCTGCACCGGCTCTGGGCTCCGGACCTCAGGTCAGGAGCAGGCTCCAGGTCCCGGCCGCCACCGCGGCGGTCACCGCGGCCGCGGCGAGCGCGGTACCTGCAGCGGCAACCCAGAGATCGACGGCACTGAACGTGCTCTGCCGCGCCCAGGTCCGCGGACCGGCTCCGAAGCCGCGGGCCTCCATGGCCACGGCGAGGCGGGTGGCCCGGCGGATCGCCTGGACCAGCAGCCCGAAGGACTGGCCCAGGAAGTCCCGCACGCGGGCGAGAGGGCTCCCATCCGGTCCGGCGCCGCGGGCGTGGCGGGCCAGACCGAGCATGCGCCACTGATCGAGCAGGAGACCGGCGAGCCGCATCGCGGCTAGCGCGCTCAGGACGAACCGGTGCGGCAGGCGCAGCTTCTGCCCCAGGGCATCGGCGAGGTCGGTCGGGTCGGTCGAGATCAGGAGGAAGATGCCGGGCAGGGCCACGGCCAGCCCGCGCAGGGCCACCGCGATGCCGGCGCCCACCGAGCCCTCGGTGAAGAGAAAGGGTCCGGCGTCAAGGAGCACGCGTCCCGTCTTCTCGGCCAGCAGAGCCGTGCCGTACCCGCCTACCGCCGCCGCGGCCACCAGCGGCCAGATCCGCAGCAGAAGCCTGCGGACACTGATCCCCAGCAGGGGCATCAGCAGCAGTTCCCCGGAGAGCACGACGGCGGCGCTGACCCAGTCGATGCTGAGCATGACCGCCACCGTCACGATTGCCGCGGCGAACAGCTTCGAGAGCGGGTTGGCCCGCAGCAGCACCGCCCCGCTGAGAACGGGCGCCGAGAGGTCCGCGCTCATGCCGCCGCCGTCAGCCCGGCGCTGCCGGCGCGCACCTCGAGGATGCCGCCGCCGAGGGCCCGGGTGAAGTCATCGTCGTGGGTCACTGACACCACGATGCGTCCCTCCGCGACGAGCCCGCGCAGCAGGCCCACCAGTTCGGCCCAGGTTCCGGCGTCCTGGCCGAATGTCGGCTCATCGAGCACCAGGACAGCGGGCCGGGTGGCGAGCACGGTCGCCACCGACAGCCTCCGTTTCTCCCCGCCGGAGAGCGTGAACGGGTTGGCGCGCAGCAGGTGGGTCAGCCGCAGCCGCTCGGCCAGGGCCTCGATCCGGGGACCGTATTCGGCGGCGGAGATCCGGGCCGAGCGTGGCCCGAATTCAAGCTCCTGCGCGACGGTGCCTGTGAGGAACTGGTGCTCGGGGTCCTGGAAGACGGATCCGATGCGCTGCACCAGCTGGGCGGACTTCCACCGCGCCGGGTCCGGCCCGGCGCCGCGGGCCAGCGTATCGGCGGCGGTGACGGTTCCCGCGCGGGCGCGCAGCAGGCCGGCGAGGGTCAGGGCCAGCGTGGACTTGCCCGACCCGTTCGCCCCGACAATGCTGAGCGCCGAGCCCTCCGGCAGGGACAGGTCCACCCCCTCAAGGACCACCGGGCCCCGCCGGGTGCGCGCCACGGAGAGCCCGCGGGCGGCCAGCAGCTCCGGTCCCGGAGTCCGCGTTCCCGGTACCTCCGCCAGCGGCGGACGCCAGCCGGGGATCCACACCCCGGCAGCCGCGAGCACCGAGCGGGTGGCCGGGTCTCCCAGCACCGCTGCGGGCGGGCCGTCGGCGAGAATGCCGCCGCCCGCACCGAGGACCACAACCCGGTCGACGACGTCGGCCCATACCGCCACCCGGTGTTCGACGACGACCAGGGTCGCGTTCGTCCGGTCGAGGGTGCGCACCACCGCGTCGCGCACCTCGGTGATGCCCTGCGGGTCCAGGTTGGCCGTCGGCTCGTCGAGGAGCAGCAGCCCCGGCCGCATGGCAAGGACCGCCGCGAGGGCGAGCCGCTGTTTCTGCCCTCCCGAGAGCGCGGAGGTGGAGCGGTCGAGCGGAACGTCGAGACCGACGTCGTCGAGGGACTCCCGGACGCGCCGCCAGATCTCCGGGCGCGGCACCGAAAGGTTCTCGGCCCCGAAGGCCACCTCGTCCCCGACCCGGGCGAGCACGATCTGGGAGTCCGGGTCCTGAAGCACCAGCCCGGCCCGGCCGCGGCGGGCCGCGGGCGGTTCGCCGTCGAGCAGGATCCTGCCCTCCTGCTCGCCCTCCTCGGCGTCGCCCAGGACGCCGGCGAGCGCGGAGAGCAGGGTCGATTTGCCCGATCCCGACGCGCCCAGCAGCAGCACCCGCTCGCCGGGTTCGACGTGCAGGTCGACGCCCCGCACCGCGAAGCCCGGCCGCCCGGCGTGCCGCCACCCCCACCCCTCGGCGGTGGCGGCGACCGGGCGGGTGGAGCCCGGGGTCACCGGTCCGCCGTGCGTCCGGCGGCGAAGGAGGAAAGCACCCCGGTCTTCGCCAGCCCGCGCACGGCAAACCAGGACAGCAGGCCGGCGATGAGGATGCCCGAGACCGAGGCGAACAGCACGTACAGCAGCTGATACTCCACGGACCAGAGGGCGTTGTAGAGGATGTTCTCGCTCATGGCCAGGGCGATGCCGGCGCCGAGCCCGGCCAGCAGGGCCACCCCAAGGTTCCACCTCCGGTACAGGAACAGCAGGAACACCAGTTCCGCGCCGAGGCCCTGGACGAAGCCCGAGAGCAGCACCGACAGCCCGAACTGGGTGCCGAGCAGGGCCGAAACGGCGGCGGCGAGGACCTCGCAGTAGATGGCGGCGCCCGGCTTGCGGATGATCAGGCCGCCGAGCACCCCGGCGATCAGCCAGCCCCCGGTGTAGAGCCCGGTAAGCGGAGGGAACGCGCTGGTCAGCAGCTGGACGCCGCTGTAGCCGGCGGACCAGGCGAAAAAGATGACGCCGACGGCGACGCCGAGGACAGACGCGACGACGATGTCGACAACGCGCCATTGGAAGCGGCGCGGGGACGTGCCCGTGCCGGTGGTGGCCTTGGTGAGAGCCATGGTGGAATCCTCCTGAGGTACAGGAGGGGAGGGCGCTCCGCCCACGGCACGCGTGCCGGCGGCGTTCGCCCTGAGAACTCGACTCCCTTCGCCGGTACTAACCGGATCAGGTTCGAGGGTCTGCGGTGGTCCGCACTCTCAGCGCCCGGTTCCGTCGGCAGCTCTGCTGCGTCCGGTCGGCGCTCCCCTGTCGTATGTTTGCGCGACCGAGTCTACACCTGGTCCCGCCGGGGGCGCCCGTGCGGTTCTCCCCCGCGGTGCCGCCCGGGCCCGGCACCGCTAGGCTTGTTTGAGATTCAGTCAACCCAAGGAGACGCAATGCACCTGCTGATTAAACTGCTCGGTACCGGAATGGGCCTCGGCGCTGGGATTGTCGCCAGCAAGCTTGTCGACTTCCTGTGGGAGAAGATCACCGGGGAGGCCTCCCCCAAGGGGACCGAGGGACTTGAGAACACCGTACGTTCCGCACTTGCTTTCGCCCTGATCTCCGGTGCCATCAGGACCACCATCCAGGTGTTCACCAACCGCACCATGCAGAAGGCTATCGAGCGGTTCGAGAAGACCCGCGACCTCACCTGAGCCCGGGGTAAGCTGCACGGAAACCCGCCGAACGCGCCGGCCGGGCGTCGGGTCGGGGCGCCGGTAGCATTCACCCTATGACGAAGGACCAGCAGCTGCCGATGCCCGTGAAGAGCGCTGATCCGGCGCCACCGGACCGGCCCGCTCCGATCCTCTCGCGGCAGGTCCTGTCCTGGGCCTCGTGGGACTGGGGCTCCGCGGCCTTCAACGCGGTGATGACCACGTTCGTGTTCACCGTGTACCTGACCTCCGACGCCTTCGGCGGGGAGGAACGGGCCTCCTCCACCCTGGGCTGGGGACTCGCCGCCGCCGGCCTGCTGATCGCCCTTCTCGCGCCGGTCACCGGCCAGCGGTCGGACAACGGGGGCCGCCGGAAGCTCTGGCTCGGCGTGAACAGCCTGGTCGTGGCCCTGCTCACAGGGCTGTGCTTCTTCGTCTTCCCCCGGCCCGAACTGCTTCTCCTCGGCGTGGCCCTGATCGCCGCCGCGAATATCTTCTTCGAGTTCGCCGGCGTGAACTACAACGCCATGCTCTCCCAGATCTCCACTCCGGCCAGCGTCGGCCGGATCAGCGGCTTCGGCTGGGCCATGGGGTACGTGGGCGGCATCATCGCCCTGGTCATCGTCCTCGTAGCCTTCGTCCAGCCGGTGGTGGATTGGGCCGGGTCCTCGACCGAGGACGCCCTCAACATCCGCCTGGTGGCGGTCTTCTCCGCCCTGTGGTTCCTCGCCTTCGCCCTGCCCGTTATGTTCGCCGTGCCCGAGGTGCCCCGGCAACCGAAAGCGGCGCAGCTCGGCTTCTTCGCCTCCTACGGGCTGCTGATCCGGCGGGTGAAGGCCATCTACCGGACCAGCCCCCACACCATTTTCTTCCTGCTGGCCAGCGCGGTCTTCCGCGATGGCCTCGCCGCCGTCTTCACCTTCGGCGGGATCATCGCTGCCGGCACCTTCGGCTTCGAGCTGAGCCAGGTGATCGTCTTCGCCATCGCAGGCAATGTGGTCGCCGCGCTGGGCGCCGTCGTCGGCGGGTACTTCGATGACCGGGTCGGGCCCAAGCGGGTGATCGCGGCCTCGCTGATCGGCCTGCTGGTCGCCGGCTCCGCGGTCCTGATCCTCGGTGCCGAGACGTATTCCTTCTTCGGCATGGCGTGGTCGGGCGACACCACCTTCTGGGTGTTCGGCCTCCTGCTGACCCTGTTCGTCGGTCCCGCCCAGGCATCCTCGCGGGCGTACCTTGCCCGGCTGGCCCCGGAGGGAGGCGAGGGGGAGCTGTTCGGGCTGTACGCCACGACCGGGCGCGCCGTCAGTTTCCTCGCCCCGACCCTGTTCGCCCTGTCGATCGGCATCTTCGGCGCGCAGCGGTACGGCATCCTCGGGATCCTGGTCGTGCTGCTGGTGGGCCTGCTCCTGCTCCTGCCGGTGAAGCCTCCGGCGCAGGTGGCTCCGGCCGTCGTCCCGGAGGCCTGAGGCGCCCGTCGTTCGCCATCCGGAGCGTCCGCTCGCTGCTCCCCGGCACCGAAACTGCACGCCACCGCCTTCGGCGGCACTCCGCCGAAACCGCAGCACACCACGCTTCGAAGCGCCCAGAACGTGGTGAGCTGCCGTTTCAACCTGAGGACGACGACGGCGAGACAGCGCGGACAGCGCCGCCCGCGGAACGGCCGCCGTGGATTTTCACTCACTCGACCAGGCGGCGTCCGTCCCAGCCGTTTCGCATCAGGGCGTCCCGCACCTTCACCACCGCCGCTGCTGAACCGAAAGCGTCCATGAGGCGTGCGGTGATGATGACCTGGGTCCACCCGGCCCGGACCGTCGCTTCATTGCGCGCGATGTCCAGCTCCTGTCGCTCCCGCTCGAAGTGGTGTGCGCCGTCGTACTGGATGGCGACCTTGTACTTCGGGTACGCGAGATCTGGCCATACGACGTGACCTCCGGCTTCGTCGGTGATGACCCATCCCAGCACAGGTTCTGGAAGCTCCGCCCGGACGAGGGCAAGACGGAGCAGAGTCTCGGGTGCGGAATCACATCCCACCCGGAGCAGCGGCAACGCCTCCCGCGCAGTGCGCACTCCCCGTGTCCCTCGATGGGTCGTCAGCAGCTGCGACAACTCTTCGACGGAAGCCATGGCGTCCCGCTTCTCCGCGAAGATCCTGTTGTTCCGGTTCACCACGTGGTCCCCGGCCGCTACCAGGGCATCGACTGGAATGAGCTGTGCAAGGTCGAACCAGGTCCGGGCCGGGGTGGTGACCGCAATACCGTCGAGCGTTGTCGTCTCCGTCGGCGGAAGCGTCATCGAATGGCCCCGCACGCCCTTTCGGCGAGGGGCCGACGTCCCGTGCGGACAGATGAGATGGACGGCAAAGCCGGGCCCGAGGTCACCCGGCAGGGGAAACCCCCACAGACGTGCGGCCGTCGAAAACCCGACAACCGCCCCCGGGGTCACTGCGAGCAGCGGGCGCAAGGAGTCGGCGAGCGCCTGGGTTGCGCCCCACGGCACCCGTATCCCCCGGCTGGGTGTGGTGAGGTCGGAGGATTCGGTCCGCCGTCGTGAGACACCGGTCAACCTCGCCTCCTCGAGGGTGAAGGAGCGGCCGGAGAGGGCCCGTGGCAGGGGTTGTGGAGAGCGCATGCGGCCAGTGTCCGGAAGATGCCGGGGCCATCGACGTCGGATCCGCGCTATGTGGATGCCGGGAGCGGGCACCGACGCCCGTGCTCCCCACCGAAACTGTAGATCACCACGCTCTACGTGCCCCGGAGGGTGGTTATCTGCACACTCGGCGCATTGAGGGCGCGGCCGGGCGAAAGGGGCCCGGTGGAAGGGGCCCGGTGGAAGGTGCCCAGGACAGGGCTAGATCGACGTCCTGTGGAAGTTGAGGTGGCTGCGGGAGGCGGTGGGGCCGCGCTGGCCCTGGTACCGGTTGCCGTACTCGCCCGACCCGTACGCGTGCTCCGCCGGGGAGGTCAGCCGGAAGAAGCACAGCTGGCCGATCTTGGAGCCCGGCCAGAGCTTGATCGGCAGGGTCGCCATATTGGAGAGCTCGAGGGTGACATGGCCGGAGAATCCCGGATCGATGAACCCGGCCGTGGAGTGGGTGAGCAGGCCCAGGCGCCCCAGGGAGGACTTGCCCTCGAGCCGCGCCGCGACGTCGTCGGGCAGGGTCACCGCTTCGTAGGTCGACCCCAGCACGAACTCGCCCGGGTGGAGGATGAACGGCTCGTCCGGGGCGACCTCGACGAGCCGGGTCAGGTCCGGCTGGTCCTCGGCCGGGTCGATGTGGGCGTACTTGTGGTTATCGAACAACCTGAAGTACCGATCGATCCGCACGTCGACGCTGGACGGCTGGACCATCGCCGGGTCGTAGGGATCCAGCTCGATGCGGGAGGCGGAAATTTCGGCACGAATATCACGGTCGGAGAACAGCACGCTACAAAACTACAGGAGTCAGCGGCCGATCTCGGTGCGCACGGCGAACAGCTCCGGGAAGAAGGTCAGCTCCAGCGCCCGCTGCAGGAAGCCGACGCCGGAGGAGCCGCCGGTGCCCTGCTTGAAGCCGATGGTGCGGGCAACGGTCTTCAGGTGCCGGAACCGCCACAGCTGGAAATTGTCCTCGAGGTCGACGAGCTCCTCGCAGGCCTCGTAGACATCCCAGTTGGCCGCCGCGTTCTCGTACACCTCCTTGTACACCTGGACGAGCGCGGGGGTGAAGACGTGGGCGGTGCTCACGTCGCGGTGCAGCAGTTCCTCCGGAACCGCGTAGCCGCGCCGGGCGAGGTAGGCGATGAACTCGTCGTAGATGCTGCTTTCGGTGAGCAGGCCCGAGAGCAGTGAGTGCGCGGCCTCGTCGTCGGCGAACACCGCCAGCATCGCCTCGTTCTTGTTGCCGAGCAGGAACTCCACCGCCCGGTACTGGTAGGACTGGAAACCGCTCGCCGAGCCAAGGTCGCCACGGAATGCGGCGTACTCCGAAGGGGTCAGGGTTGCCAGCACCGACCACTGTTCGGTGAGCGAGCGCTGGATGTGCTTGATCCGGGCGATGCCCTTCATGGCGGCGCGCAGGTCGTCGGCGCGCAGGAACCGGCGGACCGCGCCGAGTTCGTGAAGGACGAGCTTGAGCCACAGTTCCGAGGTCTGGTGCTGGATGATGAAGAGCATTTCGTCGTGGTGCTCGGGCCGGCTGACCGGCTGCTGTGCGGCGAGCAGCAGGTCAAGGCGCAGGTAGGAGCCGTAGCTCATCTTGTCCGCGAAATCCCGTTCGATCCCGGCCTCGAGGCTGCGGGTGTTCTTCTCGACACTCATGGCTCAACAGTACGACCAGCTCCACCGCGGTCCACCGCCACGGGAGAGGGTGTCGCGGCGGCGGGTCATTGATGGGCGTCGGTGCCGGGGTCTAGGTTGGGACCAACCGAGGAGGCCCATGCACCCGCATCCGCACTGCAGCATCGTCCCGCCCCACCTGCTGGCCCATCTGGCGGCGGTGGATGACCCCCGGCACGCGGTGGCGGCGCGGGCCGCCCGCAGGGCCCTCGTGCAGCTCGACCCCCTGCTGGCCGACCGGGAGGAGGCTTTCGCGGCGCCGGTTCCGCCGCGGACCGCGGTGGGCGGGCCGCTGGAGCGCCGGATCTCCGACGCCGGAAGGCAGGAAATCCTGCCCGGCACACTGGTTCGGGGCGAGGGCGACGGTGCAACCGGGGACGAGGCCACCGATGAGGCCTACGACGGCCTGGGTGCCACCGATGCCCTCTTCCGCCAGGTGTTCGGAAGGGCGTCCATCGACGGCGCCGGCCTGCCCCTGAAGGCGACGGTGCACTACGGGGAGCTGTACGACAACGCGTTCTGGGACGGCGAACGCATGGTGTTCGGCGACGGCGACGGCGACGTCTTCGGCCGCTTCACCCGGTCGCTGACGGTGATCAGCCACGAACTGACCCACGGCTTCACCCAGTACTCGACCAACCTGGTGTACGAGGGCCAGTCGGGGGCGCTCAATGAATCCCTCTCGGACGTCTTCGGCGTGCTCGTCGAACAGCACCACCTCGGACAGACCGTGGAGCAGGCAAGCTGGCTCGTGGGCGAGGGCATCTTCACCGACCAGGTGCAGGGCCGGGCCCTGCGGGCCCTGGCCGCCCCGGGAACCGCCTACGACGACGACGTGCTTGGCCGGGATCCCCAGCCCGCGACCATGTCGGATTTCGTGATCACCACCTCCGACAACGGCGGCGTCCACATCAACTCCGGCATCCCCAACCACGCCTTCTACCTCACGGCGCTGCAGCTGGGCGGCTTCGCGTGGGAGCGGGCGGGCAGGATCTGGTTCGACGCCGCGGTCGGCGGCGGAATCCAGGCCAACAGCGGCTTCCGGCTCTTCGCCGATGTGACGCAGGAAGCGGCCCGTGCTCGGTTCGGGCAGGACTCGGAGGAGCACGAAGCGGTGAGGCAGGCGTGGGCGAAGGTGGAGGTGACCGGGTGAGGATCGAGATCTCCCGGTCGGGGGGCTTCGCCGGCATGACCCGGACCTGGAGCCTTGAGGTGAGCCCCGCCGAGGCCGAGGAGCGGTGGCTCCCGCTGGCCGGCCGGGCGGCGGAGGCGCCTCAGCAGGAGGAATCCCGGCCGGACCGGGACCAGCGCGACCGTTACGTCTATCACATCGTGATCGGGTACCAGGAGGTGACCCTGCCGGAGAGCCGGCTCGATGAGCCGTGGAAGGAACTGATCGAACGCGCCCGGCGCGGGTCGACCGGCTGACCGCCCGAACCGTGGGCTTCGCCCGCCGCGGGTCGACCGGCTGACCGCGGGTCGACCGGCTGACCGCGGGTCGACCGCCCGGCGCAGGCGCAGGTGCAGGTGCAGGCACCGCCCGTTCCCCGCCGGAACCGGGCCTGCCGCGCCGGAGTGCGGCGGTCGCGGCCGGCCCCGCCGAAATGTTGTAGGGTTATGGAGCGGTTCAACCGCAGTGCGGGCGTAGCTCAATGGTAGAGCGCTAGCTTCCCAAGCTCGATACGCGGGTTCGATTCCCGTCGCCCGCTCTCCCTTCCCCTGCCGCGGCCCTCCGCAGCCCGTGCCTTGTGCGCTGTGAGCGATCCCGTCCTTGGCGCCTCACCGGCGGCAGTATCCTTGATCCTGATGAACCGGACAATGTTTAAATCCAAGATCCACCGGGCCACGGTGACGCACGCCGACCTTCACTACGTCGGCTCGGTGACCGTCGACCTCGATCTTCTCGATGCCGCCGATATTCTCCCCGGCGAGCTCGTGTCGATCGTCGACATCACCAACGGTGCACGCCTTGAGACCTACACCATCGCCGGCGAGCGCGGCTCCGGGGTTATTGGCATCAACGGGGCAGCAGCCCACCTGGTTCACCGGGGGGACCTCGTCATCCTCATCACCTACGCGTCGATGACTGACGAGGAAGCCCGGGCCTACGTCCCATCGGTGGTCCATGTCGACGCCGACAACCGGATTCTCCAGCAGGGCACCGATCCTGCCGAAGCCGTGACCGCAGGCCTGCAGCGCCCGCCGCACGCCGTGGACGCCGCCGCCCGCTAAGCGGCGATGCACGCCGTGGACGCCGCCGCCCGCTACGCGCCGCTGCCGCCGGACCGACCCCGTTATGCCTCTGTTATCCCCCCGTCACTGACGATCGCTTTCCGCATCCCCTGACACACCCGTCCCGCTGACTTTGATTCATAAGCCTCCTGTCTAGCGCATTCCGCGCTCGGGGCTTATGGTCAAAAAGCACGCTGGTTGTCTGGGCTGACGCCTCGCTTGAAGCGTCGGCTGGGTTGTCTACAAAGATGTGGAGGCTCGGTAGGTATGCCGACAAGGAAACGAAATTCCACCCGCAATCGATCGCGCGCCGGCACCGTGGCGTCGGTGCTGGCAGGCACGCTGCTCCTGAGCGGATGTGGCCCCGCGGACGGCACCAAGACCCTGACCTGGTACATCAACCCGGACGCCGGCGGTCAGGCCGACATCGCGGAGCGCTGCACCGAGGAGGCCGAGGGCGCCTACCGGATCGAGACCTCCCTCCTCCCCAGCGACGCCGCCTCCCAGCGCGAACAGCTCGCCCGGCGCCTCGCAGCCGGAGACTCCTCCCTCGACATCATGAGCCTGGACCCGCCGTTCATCCCCGAACTCGCGGAGCCGGGCTTTCTTGCTCCTGTGCCCGATGACGTCGCAGAGAGCACCACGCAGAACGTTGTCGAGGGGGCCCTCGCGGGAGCCACCTGGAAGGACGAGCTGGTCGCCATTCCCTTCTGGGCCAACACCCAGATTCTCTGGTACCGCAAGTCGGTGGCCGAGGCTGCCGGCCTGGACATGTCCAAGCCGGTCACCTGGGATCAGCTGATCGACGCCGCCGCCGAGCAGGACAAATACCTCGGCGTCCAGGGCGCGCAAGCCGAGTCGATGACCGTCTGGGTGAACGCCCTAATCGAATCCGGCGGGCAGTCGATCATCGTCGACCCGGAGGCGACCTCCGACGAGATCGAGCTTGCCCTCACCTCCCCCGCGGGGGTCGAAGCGGCCCGGATCGTCTCCACGATCGGCGACGAGGGACTCGGCGGTCCCGGTCTGGCAACCCAGGACGAGAACACCTCAATGATCAACTTCCAGGGAGACAACGGCTCGTTCATGGTGAACTGGCCCTTCGTCTGGCCCGCCACCAACGGCGCGGTCGAGGCAGGAACCCTTGACGCATCACTGATCGAGGACATCGGCTGGGGCGTCTACCCCCAGGTCACCGAGGGCGAGGAATCAGCTCCGCCGCTGGGCGGCATCAGCCTCGGCGTCGGGGCTGCCAGCGACAGCCCGGAGCTCGCCTACGAGGCGATCGAATGCATCGTTTCACCGGAGAATCAGGCCGAATACTTCGTCACCAACGGCAACCCGCCGGCCAACACCGAAGCCTACGAGGATCCACGGATTGAGGAGACCTTCCCCATGGCGGACACCATCAGGGAGTCCCTTGAACAGTCGGCTCCGCGCCCTCAGACCCCGTTCTACAACGAGGTCTCCACGGGCATCCAGCAGACCTGGGCCCCGCCGTCCGGCGTCAATCCTGAGACGACCCCGGAAAATTCAACCGAATTCATCATCTCCGTCCTCCGAGGGGAGCAACTGCTGTGACTTCTGCAATACCGGCAAGACCCGTCAGCCCCGACCTTGAGCCGGACACATCACCGGGCGTCGGGCCAGGCGGACCCTCCGACAAGAAGGCCACTGCCCAGTACAGCGACCGCGTCCGCGCCGAGCGCCGGCTCGGCTGGATGCTCGCCGGACCGGCGTTCATTGTCATGCTGGCGGTGACCCTGTATCCCATCCTCCAGGCCATCTACGAGTCCCTGTTCCAGTTCCGCCTCACCGCTCCCGGCGAGCGGGAGTTCATTGGACTGGGCAACTACGCGGTCATCCTGACCGATAACGTGTGGTGGACGGACCTCGGCGTCACCCTCCTGATCACCGTTATCACCGTCGCGGTCGAACTCGTCCTCGGGTTCGCCCTCGCCCTGGTGATGCACAAGGCCCTGAAGGCGGTGCGCGGTCCGCTGCGCACGGCGATCCTGGTGCCCTACGGCATCATCACCGTGGTCTCGGCCTTCGCCTGGTTCTACGCCTTCGACATCAACTCGGGCTACGTGAACAGCTGGTTCGCCTGGCTTCCGGGCATCGACGCCGACCTCAACTGGTTCGCCCAGGGGCCCACGGCACTGTTCGTGATCATGGCCTCGGAGATCTGGAAGACCACCCCGTTCATCTCGCTGCTCCTGCTGGCCGGGCTGGCCCAGGTTCCCGATGAGCTGACCGAGGCGGCCAAGGTCGACGGCGCGACCTGGTGGGAGCAGATGCGCAAGGTCATCATCCCGAACATGAAGGCCGCGATCATGGTCGCTGTGCTGTTCCGGGCGTTGGACGCTTTCCGCATCTTCGACAACGTGTTCATCATGACCAACGGCGCCTACGGCACAGAGGTGCTCTCGCTGCTGGCCTACCGGCAGTCGATCAGCAGGCTGGAGATCGGCCTCGGCTCGGCGGTGTCCGTACTTCTGTTCCTGTGCGTCCTGATCATCTGCTTCGTCGCCATCAAGCTGTTCAAGGTGGACCTCGCCGGGGCCCAGGGAGGTAAGTGATGACAAGTACAAAATCGAAGGTTCTATGGGGCATCGTCAGCGTGCTCGTCGCTGTCTACGCCCTGTTCCCCGTGGCGTCCATCCTCGCCACCTCGTTCAAGGCGCCCAGTGACCTGACGAACCGGAAGTTCCTGCCCTCGGCAGGGCAGGCAACCACCGGCAACTACGAGCAGATCCTGGTCGGCGACGCCCAGGGGCTGTTCCTGAGCGCCCTGCGCAACTCGATTGGCATCTGCCTGATTTCCACCTTCATCGCCGTCGTGCTGGCCACCCTGTGCGCTTATGCGATTGCCCGTCTTGACTTCCCCGGCAAGAAGCTCGTGCTGACCACCGCGCTGGCGGTCTCGATCTTCCCCGTCATCTCGATCGTGACACCGCTGTTCAACCTGTGGCGGTCCATCGGCCTGTACGACACGTGGCCCGGGCTGATCATTCCCTACCTCTCGCTGACCCTTCCCATCTCCATCTGGACCCTCGCCGCGTTCTTCCGGCAGATCCCCTGGGAGCTGGAGCAGGCGGCGCAGGTCGACGGCGCCACCACCTGGCAGGCGTTCCGGAAGGCGATCGTTCCCCTCGCCGCACCGGGCGTCTTCACGACGGCAATCATCGCCTTCTTCATCGCCTGGAACGACTTCGTGTACGGCATCTCACTGACCTCCACGGAGGTGGCGCGGCCGGTGCCGGCGGCGCTGGCGTTTTTCACCGGCGCCTCGCAGTTCGAGGAGCCGACCGGGGCGATTTCCGCGGCGGCCATCATCGTCACCATCCCCGTCGTCGTGCTGGTACTGGCGTTCCAGCGTCAAATCGTCTCAGGCCTGACCTCGGGCGCCGTCAAGGGCTGACGCCCCGGATCAAGAAAAGGATTTCCTCCCATGGCTTCAATTACCCTCAACCACCTCGTCAAGAAGTACGGCGACGGGTTCCCCGCCGTCAACGACATCAGCATCGACATCGCCGACGGCGAGTTCATCATCCTCGTCGGCCCCTCCGGCTGCGGGAAGTCGACACTGCTGCGCATGATCGTCGGCCTCGAGGACATCACCGACGGCGACCTGCTGATCGACGGGAACCGGGTCAACGACAAGGCGCCCCGCGACCGCAACCTGGCGATGGTGTTCCAGAACTACGCCCTGTACCCGCACCTCACCGTCTACGAGAACATCGCCTTCCCGCTGCGGCTTGCCAAGGGCAAGCACAGCGAGGAGGAGGTCGATAAGCTGGTAAGCGAGGCGGCCGCGACGCTGGAGCTGACGGACCACCTGCAGCGGAAACCGGCAAACCTTTCCGGTGGCCAGCGCCAGCGCGTGGCGATGGGGCGGGCGATCGTCCGCCAGGCCGACGCGTTCCTCTTTGATGAGCCGCTGTCCAACCTTGACGCGAAGCTCCGCGGGCAGATGCGTGCGGAGATCTCGCAGATGCAGCGTCGGCTCGGAGTCACCTCCGTGTACGTCACGCACGACCAGACCGAGGCAATGACCCTCGGAGACCGCGTCGCCGTGCTCAAGAAGGGCGAACTGCAGCAGATCGCCTCGCCGCGGGAGCTTTACGAACAGCCCCGCAACCTGTTCGTGGCCGGGTTCATCGGCTCCCCGTCGATGAACTTCCTGCCCGCCACCGTCGAGGGCAACGTGCTGCGCACCGCGCTGGGAGACCTCGCCATCCCGGCGGAGAAGGCGGGGAAGGCGGCCGGCAAGAAGGTAGTGCTGGTGGGGGTGCGGCCTGAGTTCTTCGAGGACGCCAAGCTCGTCGAGGACTCCAAGCGGGGCCACGGCTCGACCTTCCATGCCGTTCTCTCCCACACCGAGTGGCTGGGCAACGAGCAGTACGGGTACATCAACTTCGACCCCGCACCCGAGGTCCGGGAACTGCTGAACAACCTGGCCAAGGAGATGGACGCCGACGAACTGCGGCCCCAGGTCGTCGTCACCCTCGACGCCGCCAGCCGCATCCGCGGCGGCCGGGAGGCGGAAATCTGGCTGGACACCCGCAAGCTGCACCTCTTTGACCCCGAAACCGGCGACAACCTCACCCGCGATGAGGCCGCCGGCGCGGCCCTGACCGAGGAGGCCAACCAGGAACGGGCCGAGGAGATCGCCAACGCCCAGGCCGGCGACGGGGACAGCACGGCTTCCGGCTTCTCCAGCCGCAACAACGACGGTGGTTCCCCGGCGGGGGCGCCCGCCGGCAGCAGCTCCCGTGGCGGCGCCACTGCGGCGGGCGGCAAGCACACCACCGGCTGAGCCGGACCGGCCCGGCCGCCAAACCATGAAAGGACGCCGCCCCGCCACCGGTGGAGCGGCGTTCTGGCGTCCGCAACCGCTTAACCGCCGCGGGGTCCGGCACCGGCAGCGGGTAACGTTGTAGCGTGCAAACCCCCCGCGTCGTCCGAGTGCTGTCAGCCTGGCTGCTGGCGCTCCTGCTGACGGTTGCGGGATTTTTCGTTGCCGTGGTGGTGCTCAACGCCGGGGTATACGGGCCGCAGCAGCAGGTGAGGGACTACCTCGCGGCGCTCAACGAGGGGGACGGCGGCCTGGCCCTGGGCATCCTCAACGGGTCGGCGCCCACGGCCGATGCTGCACTGCTCGACGGACCGGCCCTGGCCCGCGGCGCGGCGGCGGTGGAGGACGTGCGGGTGCAGGACCCGGTGGAGACCACGAACGGGCATGTCGATGTGCCGGTGACCTACAGCATCGACGGAAGCGACCACACCACCCGGTTCCCCCTTAAGCAGACCGGGACGCAGTGGTTCTTCTTCTCGACCTGGGAGTTCGTTCCGTCCACCCTTCCCACCGTCGATTTCTCGGTTGCCAACCTCACCGAGGCCAAGCTGAATGGTGCCCGGGTGGCGCTGCCCGGGGGCAGCGGCCGTTTCGCGTCCCTGTACCCGGTGCGGGTCGAAGGGGGCTTCGAGGGCGAGTTCTTCACCGCGCCGGCGAAAGCCGTCGCGGTGACCGACCGGGCCGCGGCACCGAAGCTGGCGCTGCCGGCCGCGGCCACGGAGAAGCTCGTGAAGGCGGTGGACACCGAAATCCGGGCCTTCCTCGACGCCTGCGCTGCCCAGACCGTCTTCCAGCCCACCAACTGCCCGTTCAACTTCCAGACCAGCCAGCGGCTGGCCGGGGAGATCTCCTGGTCGATCACCGACTATCCGGCGGTCCGGATCGACCCGCACGACGGCGAGTGGGTCATCGCGCCCCTAGCCGGCTCGGCCACCCTGTCGACCCGGCTGCAGGACCTGTTCAGCGGCGCCATTTCCGACGTCACGGAGAAGCGCCCGTTCGAGTTCCTGGCCCGGCTGCGAATCGACGGCTCAACGGTCACCGTCACCCCCGTGATCGAGTACTGAGTCCTCCGGCGGGCCGTCCGGCCCGCCGGAGGCCGCGCTCAGTTAACCCCGCGCAGGTCCAGCACCAGTTCGGCGTCACCGGCGGCGTCGAGCACCACCGGGATGCCCCAGTCCTGCTGGTACAGATGGCAGGCGGCGTGGTCCGGGATCGTCCCGCCCGGCTCGCCGTCGCACGCGGCGGCCCGGGCACTGATGTGGAGCACCCCTTCGCGGACCTCCTCCGAGAAGCGCAGTTCCCGGGTCAGTCCCGCCGAGGTTCCGGCCCCGGCCACCAGGAGGGTCTCGGGCGAGGCGGAGATCTTCAGCTGGGAAGGATCCCCCCACCGGTCGTCAAGCTTCTGCCCCTTGGGCGCGGCGAAGCGCACGGTGAGCGCCAGCGGCCCGCTGGAGACGGCGGTCTTGGGGCGCTGGCTCTGCGAGGCGCCCTCGTTGACGGCCAGGGCCTCCTTGGGGATGGGCAGCCGCACCAGCTGGTGCTTGTTGGACTCAACCACGATCAGCAGCGGCTCGCCCCCGTCAGGGGCGGCGTCGATGACGATGTCGGACGGTTCGGCCAGCCCGCGGGCGAGGGTGGAGACCGTCCCGGTCGCCGGGTCGTACCGGCGCACGGCACCGTTGTAGGTGTCGGCGATGGCCACCGAACCGTCAGGAAGGGCCGTGACGCCGAGGGGGTGCTGGAGGCGCGCCTGGCCGGCGTCGCCGTCCCGGAACCCGAAGTCGAACAGGCCGGTGCCGATGGGGGTGTCGACCGTGACCGCGGGCCGGCCGCCCGTCAGGCTGACGCTCAGCCTGCGCAGGGAGGAGGTTTCCGAGTCGGCCACCCAGAGGTTGCCGTCGCGGTCCTCGGCCAGCCCGGAGGACTGGGCGAACCAGGCGGTGGACCCGTCGCCGTCGAGCAGGCCTTCGAGGCCGGTGCCGGCGAGGATGTCGACGCTGGAGGTGTCCGGGTCGAAGGTGAAGATCTGGTGGGTGCCGGCCATCGCGATGACCACCCTGCCCAGGGCGCTTGAGTAGACGACGTCCCAGGGGGAGGACAGCGAGATGTTCAGGGCGTCGGTGCCGAGGTGGGCGTCGAGCAGCCGCGGCGTGTCGTCCTGGTCCGCTTCGGCCGCCGCGTGCTCCGGGCCCGGCTTGGTGTGGTTTCCGGAGTCGAGGAGCCGCTGCACGCCGTTCCCGGCCAGGGTGCGGACCGTCCCGTCGCTGAGGGAGACACCGCGGAGGCGGTGGTTGACGGTGTCGGCGACGACCACGTCGTAGCCGGCGCGCTCCGCGGCGTCCGCGGGCAGGAGGGCCAGGCCCTGCGGTTCGTTGAACTGGGCGGTCTCGGCGTCGCCGTCGGCAGCGCCCCTGGCGCCGGCGCCGATGACGCGGCGCACCGTCGTGAGGTCCGCTTCGAGTTCGACGAGGCGGTGGTGCCCGGTATCCGCGGCGAGGTAGGTCCCGCTGGCGGGCAGGGGCAGGAGCTTGCCCGGGAACTTCAGGGTGCCCGCGGTGCTTTCGGCCGGCACGTAGGGCCCGTCGCCGCGGTGCAGGGTTCCCTTGGCTGTGTGCTCTTCGACGAGTTCGCTGACGAGCGAGTCGAGGCCCGCCGCGTGCCCCTCACCGGAGAGGTGGGCAACGATGTAGCCCTCGGGGTCGATCACGACGAGGGTAGGCCAGGCGCGGGCCGTGTAGGCCTGCCAGGTGAGCAGGTCCGGGTCGTCGAGGATCGGGTGGTGGATGTCGTAGCGCTCAACGGCCGCCGCCAGCGCCACCGGGTCGGCCTCATGCTCGAATTTCGGCGAGTGCACGCCGACCGTGACGAGGACGTCGGAGTACCGTTCCTCGAGGGGCCGCAGCTCATCGATGACGTGGAGGCAGTTGATGCAGCAGAAGGTCCAGAAATCGAGCAGGACGATCTTGCCGCGCAGGTCCTCAAGGCGCAACTGCCTGCCTCCGGTGTTGAGCCAGTTGCGGCCGGCCAGTTCCGAGGCCCGCACGCGGTAGGAAGTACGGATCGGGGTTTCGGTCATTCAGTGGCTCCTGGCGTCGGTCGGGATGCGGGGCTGGGCGAGGTGGGAGTGGAGGTGCCGGCGGCACGGCCGCCCGTATCACGCGCCGCAAGGTCGGCGAACATACTGTTATAAGCGGCGAGGTCGGCGTCGTTATTCCGGTCAGCCGCCCGGTCCTTGCGCCGGGTGTCGCGCGCGTCGGTCCGTGACCACATGATCGCGACGCCGATGGCCAGCAGCAGCGTCGGCACCTCCCCAATGCCCCAGGTCACTGCGCCGCCGATCGCCTGGTCCTCGAGGGCCGAGGGGCCCCACTCCCGGCCCATGCTGCCGAACCACGACGCCTGAAGCAGCGAGTCCGAGCCCGTGAGCGCGACGCCGAAGAAGGCGTGGAAGGCCATCGTGGCGAACAGGAGCAGCAGGCGCAGCGGGAAGGGCGCCCGCCGGGGCAGGGGGTCGGTGCCCACCATCGTCAGGACGAAGATGTATCCGGTGATGAGAAAGTGGGTGATCATCAGCTCGTGGCCGACGTGCTCGCGCAGGGCGAATCCGAACAGCGGCGAGTAGTAGAAGATCACAATCGACCCGGCGAAGTTCGCGGCGGCGAACAGCGGGTGGGTGACCAGCTGCGAGAAGCGCGAGTGGATCAGCACGAGGATCCACTCCCGGATGCCCCGGCTGCCGTCCCCGCGCGGGGTCAGGGCCTTCAGGGCCAAGGTGACCGGCGACCCGAGCACCAGGAACAGCGGAACCACCATGGTGAGGGCCATGTGGTCGACCATGTGGGCGCTGAAGAGCACCATGCCGTAGACCGCTGGCGCGCCGGAGGTGAAGTAGGTCAGGAGGAGAAGGCCCATCAGCCAGCAGGCGAGCCGCAGCGCCGGCCACCGGTCCCCGCGGCGGCGCAGCTTGGCCATCCCGAGGACGTAGGCAGTGGCGAGGGTGAGGGCGACGGCGATCCACAGCCAGTCCGGCCTCCACTCGGTGAACCAGCGGGCCACCGTCGGGGCGGGCGGCAGGTCGTATCCGGTGAGGATGCGTGCCGGTGAGGCGTTGGGCTCGAGTTCCTCGCCGCGGGGCGGGGCGGTCCGGCCCAGGGCCGCGGCCACGCCGGATACCGCCGCCATGATGAGCAATTCGACGGTGACCAGCTGCCACAGCACCCGGCGTGCGCTCAGCCGCGACCCCGCCGAACCCGTCCGGTCCTCAAGCTGCGGGATGACCCACTGCCGGTGCATCCAGCCGACGCCCCCGAGCAGGAGCGTGGCGACCGCCTTGAAGGTGACGAGCAGCCCCCACTGCGAGCTCAGCTGGGACAGTTCGGTGATGCGCAGGCTGGCGTTGACGATCCCGGAGAGGAACACCAGGGCGAAGGCGAACCCGGCCAGCGCCGAGAACCGCTTGAGGACCGGCAGGGTGGAGCCGCCGAGGCGCCCGCCGACGACGGCAAGGACGATAATGCCGCCGAACCACAGGCACACCCCGACGAGGTGCAGGGCGATGGAGTTCACGGCCGCGTTGTGGTCGTCGCCGCTGGCCGCGTGTCCGACGAGCGCCGCCGGAAGCAGCCCGAGCAGCGCCAGGACGGTGGCCACCCCGAGCCCCGCGGAGGAGCGCACGCCGAAGGTCAGCGTTGCCACCACCGCGGCGACAATGGTGGTGACGGTCCAGGCCCGGCCGGCCGCGAAATCGGTGATGAAGGAGCCAAGGCCCTGCGTGAAGGTCTCTCCCGAGCTCAGCGGGAGCCCCGCGGCGTCTGAGTAGGTGAACACGAGCACCCCAAGGGCACCGAGGGTCCACAACACCGCCGCGGCCGAGGCGAGCGCCAGCGCCCGGGTGAACGCGGGATGCTCGGCCCGTGCGGCGCCGGTGCGGCCGGGACGGCCGCCGCCGACGGTCCGGGGCAGGATCACGACGGCGAAGACGAGGGCGCCGATGGTTCCGGCGGCTCCAAGGTTGTTCGCCGCCTTGGCGAAGGGAAGCCCCCAGCGGGTCAGCGCGCCGGGGTCGCCCAGCTGGCGGGCCGCGGCGGCGCCGGAGAACAGCAGCGCGGCCAGCAGGGCCAGGACGACGAGGACTCCGGCCGCCGCAAGGAAGCCCGGGCCGGTCCCGCTCTTCGTGCGCTCCGCGCTCGTCCGGGGGCCCTTCGCAAGTGTTGACACGTGTTCCATTGTCTACCCCCGGTAGAACAAGGGCCAATCGCGGGCCCGGTTAAAGCGGAAAGGACCGCTGCCGATGGTCGGCAGCGGTCCTGAATCCTGCGGAGGTTACTTGGCGGAGGCCTTCAGCTTCGAACCCGCGGTCAGCTTGACGCCGTGGCCGGCAGCAATCTGGATGGTTTCGCCGGTCTGGGGGTTGCGGCCGGTGCGGGCGGCGCGGCTCGTGCGCTCTACGGCGAGCCAGCCCGGGATGCTGATCTTCTCGTCCTTGGCAACGGACTCTGCGAAGACGTCGAACAGGGCGTCAAGCACGCTGTTGACTGCAGCCTGGCTGGTGTCAGCCTTGGCAGCTACCTCGGCAACAAGTTCACTACGGTTTTTAGCCAATTTAGGTCCTCCTGGACATGGTTATTGAAACGAGCTTTCGGGGTATTCGGAAAGCCCCTGTCGGAAAACTTACCAGCTTGGGCGGAAAAAACCCTGAACTGCGCCGCTCCTGCGCCTTTATCGGGCGCAATTAGGTGCCATTTGGGCCCCGAACGGCCCCCGCGGGGACCCACAGGGCTTTCGGAGGGCGCCCGCCCTGCCGGAGGCCCTGCTGGCAATCCCGGCCCCGAACGCAGGAGAAGCCGGCGGCCAAGGGCCGCCGGCTTCTCCTGCTGATGCTGCGTGCTGGTTACCAGCTGGACTTGGTCACACCGGGCAGTTCGCCGCGGTGGGCCATGTCGCGGAAACGCACACGCGAAATGCCGAACTTCTGGAGCGTTCCGCGGGGGCGACCGTCGATCTGGTCGCGGTTGCGGAGACGCACGGGGGAAGCGTTGCGCGGAAGCTTCTGCAGGCCGAGGCGTGCGGCTTCGCGGGCGTCGTCCGAAGCGTTTTCGTCGACAAGTGTCTTCTTGAGCTCGAGGCGCTTTGCAGCGTAGCGCTCAACGATCAGCTTGCGCTGCTCGTTGCGGGCAATCTTTGACTTCTTTGCCATTCTTTAGCGCTCCTCTCGGAATTCGACGTGCTTGCGGATCTTGGGGTCGTACTTCATCAGGACCATGCGGTCGGGATCGTTACGACGGTTCTTCCGGGTCACGTAGGTGTAGCCGGTTCCGGCGGTGGACTTCAGCTTAATGATGGGACGTACGTCCTTATCCTTTGCCATTAGAGCTTCACTCCCCTCGCCTGGATCTCGGCGACGACGGCGTCAATGCCCCGCACGTCGATGGTCTTGATGCCGCGCGCAGAAACCTGCAGCGTGACATTGCGGCGCAGGGACGGAACCCAGTAGCGCTTCTTCTGAATGTTCGGGTCGAACCGGCGCTTCGTGCGGCGGTGCGAGTGCGAAATGCTGTGTCCAAAGCCGGGCTCGGCTCCGGTCACTTGGCAGTGGGCTGCCATAACTCTCCTCCAGTTAGATGATCGTGACGGAATCACTTGTGAAGCGTCCCGCCACCAGTAATGACACCGTTATTACTGCAGCTTTCCGGAGGTGGACCTGGCAGGGTGAGAACCTGCCGAGGCGCCTCGCCGCGGGGAAGACGGTGAAGATTCGGCGCCGCGGGTCGATGTCCCGGCGGCGGCCTAATATTCCAGGTGGTTACGGGTAGCTGTGCCACTTCCGCCGGGGCGGGAGCGACTCAACCAAACGCCATACCATACTACGTGCCGTCCGGCTCAGCGCCAAACCGGAAGGGGTAGCCTTTTTCGCACCGTGCGCGCCCCGCGCGCCCGCTCTCCTGGCGGAGTCCTCAGGTGTGCCCGTCCTCGCCGAGAATCCAGTGGTCGGCCTGGATGGCGGCGAGGATTTTCCGTCCCACCCGCTCAAGGTCGGCGGTGTCGCGTTTGTCCAGGGAGTCGAAGACCAGCTCGCGCACCTTGTCGACGTGCTTCACTGCCAGGCGCTGGACGGCATCCATCCCCTCCGCGGTCAGGACCGCGGTGGTGACCCGTCCGTCGTGAGTCGAGGGTCTGCGCGAAAGCCAGCCGCGCGCCTCGAGCTTCTTGGCCACATGGCTGAGGCGGGACAGCGAGGCGTTGGAGCGGGCGGCGAGCTCGCTCATGGGAAGGCTCTCGTCCTCGGACTCGGAGAGCATCGCCAGCACGTGGTAGTCGAACAGGGTGATGCGGGCCTCGCGGAACAGGTGGGCGTCAAGGGTTCCGGGCAGCAGCGTCGAAACAGCGTACAGCGCAAGCCACGCCCGCCGTTCGTCGGGGGTGAGCCATCGGGGCGGTGCCATGGGCCTATCCTGACACATGCCGGGGAGCGGACCTGTTCCCGCAGCCGGGGGCGGAACCCGGCTCACCGGACAGGAGCCCCGGACCAGTCGGGCTGGCTCAGCGCAGGGTACTTCGCCGTGAGGTCATCGCCCGAGGAAACACCCCGCAGCCGCCGCCCCACCCACGGGGAGAGATAGTCGCGTGCCCACTGGGCGTCCGCCCGGAGCTGATTGAGCCGGGTCAGCGCGGGCCGGGCGTCGAGCTCCGGGAGGTCGACGCTGTGGGAGGCCTTGAGGGTTTCGAGGACCTTCCGTGCCATGAGCAGGTGGCCCGCCGTGGCCATGTGCATCCGGTCGGCGTCCCAGTAGGCCCAGTTCCGGAATTCGCGCATCCGCCAGTAGTCGACGATGTCGGCGCCGCGGTGGTCGGCGATTTCGCGGAGCAGCTCGTTGTAGACGGCGGTGCGGCCACGGGTTTTGGCGAAGACGGCGGAGGCGGAGGAGTCGAATCCGGTGAAGACGAGGACCGCCGCGCCGGTGGCGGCGAGCCGGGCGATTCCGGCGTCGTAGTGCTCCATCAGCGCATCGATGTCAACGCGCGGGCGCAGGATGTCGTTGGCGCCGGCGTAGATCGTCACGAGGGTCGGCTGCAGCAATACGGCGTCGTCGATCTGCTCCTCGAGGATCTGGCGCATCCGCTTGCCCCGGATGGCGAGGTTGGCATAGCCCCAGGAGCTGTCGGCCAGGATGAGCTGCTGTGCGACCCGATCGGCCCAGCCGCGCACCCCGTTGGGGCTGCCCGGGTCCGGGTCGCCGACACCTTCGGTGAAGGAATCGCCGAGTGCAACATACCGCTGGGAAAAATCCATCAGCAAAGGTTATCGCGTCTGCCAACGGCGGCACAGCCCGGGTAGGCTCGTGCCAACCCGTGACAGGCGGGGCCCGACAGGCGACTGGAAAGGAATCCATGACGACCACCGACCGTGCCGGCAAGCGGGCCGCGCTGATCCTCAATCCGATCAAGAACACCGGAGCGGACGCCCGGGAGATCGTGGAGCGGGTTTCGTCCGAGGAGGGCTGGGAGGCACCCCTGGTGCTTGAGACCACGGTCGAGGATCCGGGCCACGGACAGGCGCAGGAAGCACTGCGCGCGGGCGTCGAGGTCGTCATCGCGGCCGGCGGCGACGGCACGGTGCGGTGCGTGGCCGAGGAACTGTCGGGCACCGGGACCGCAATGGCCCTGGTGCCGCTGGGCACGGGCAACCTGCTGGCGAGGAACCTCGATATTGCCGTGGACAACCCGGAGGAGGCCGTCGATACGGCGTTCCACGGGACCGAACGGAGGATCGACGTCGTGCACGTCACGGTGGACCGCGCGCAGAAGGCCCACGTCTTCCTCGTCATGGCCGGCCTCGGCTACGACGCCGCGATTATGTCCGACACCCGGGACGACCTCAAGGACAAGGTGGGCTGGCTCGCCTACGTCGATGCCGGAATCCGGAACCTTCCGGGGAAACCGGCCCGGACCACCATCACGATCGACGGCGGACGCCCCTTCGACCGCCGCCTGCGCAGCGTGATGGGCGGCAACTGCGGCAAGATCATGGGCGGCCTGGAGATCTTCCCCGGGGCCAAGATCGACGACGGGCTGCTCGACCTGATGACGGTCGCGCCGCGCGGGCGGTTCGGCTGGCTGAATGTGGCGGGCAAGCTCTTCGCCAAGGGCAAGGGCAAGGATCCGTCGCTGGAGTACTACCAGTGCAGCCGGGCCGAGGTGCAGCTCCACGAGCCGCTCGAAGTGCAGCTCGACGGCGACCCGCTGGGCAAGGCGACGCACATGTCCTTCGAGATGAAGCCCGAGTCGCTCCGGCTGCGTATGCCCTACGGTCGCAAGGACCCGGCGATACTCAGCAATCCCCTGCCGTAGGCGGCCGGCAGGGGATTGCGGCGGGACACTGCCGCGCCAAAACCCGCCCGGAGCGCCTTCCGGTGGAGGGCCTGTTCCGGCCTAGAGCCAGGGCAGGGGGTCGACCTTCTCGTCGTTGACGAGGACCTCGAAGTGCAGGTGGCACCCGGTGGAGTTTCCGGTGGTGCCGACGGCCCCGATCAGCGCGCCACGGGCGATGGCCTGGCCCGTGCTGACGCCGATCGAGCTGAGGTGATTGTAGGTGGACTTGAGCCCGTCACCGTGGTCGATCACGATCCGCTGTCCGCCGCCGTAGGCGTGCCAGCCGGCGTCGACAACAACTCCCTTGTCCGAGGCCTTGACGGGGGTTCCGCACGCTCCCGCGTAGTCGACGCCAGTGTGAAGTTCGGGCGCGTAGCCGCCGAGCGGGTTCACGCGGTAGCCGAAGGTCGAGGCGACGCTCAGGTTCTCGAGGGGCGCCGAGAGGGTGGGCTTGTCGCCGGTGCGGGCGATCCCGGTGGAGAGGGTCTTGGCCGTGGCGCCGGACTTGGTCATTGCCACGCCGGCTACTTTCTGGCGGCTGAAGTCGATGTCGGCGGCGGCGTCGGCGGTGATCTGCGGCAGGGACGCGGCCGGGGCGGCCTGGACCGTGGAGGTCTTGGTGTCCATTGAGGCCGGGGCGGGGACGGCGCCCATCACCAGGCCCGCGCCGACGGCGGCCAGGCCGACGACGAGGGCTCCGGCGCGCATCCGCGGAAGGAGGCCCGCCGGCTTGGTGTCGGCGGCCGCCGTGCGGCGCAGCTCGCGCCGGCGGACCGGCAGCGGCTCGGGCCGCAGCGAGCGGCGGGTCGGGAAGGCTGGGACGGCTTCCGGTGCGGCGGGAGCCGGTGTTGCTGAAGTGGCGCTGAGGACAGCTGCGGACGCGCGGCGGCGTCCGGGCAGGGCCGGGTTGGTCAAGTTCAATGCCTCTCTGCGACGCCTGCGAAGTTAGCTGTCGGGTTCGAGCAAGAGTCGACTCGGCCCCACTGCACAGGGCCGGCACCCTGCATGCCCCCTCTAGCGGGCATGCAGGCATCCGGTCCGCTGTGTGCGGACAGTTCAATGCAGTGAAGGCTTCACCCCGAAGACAGCGGTGTGCTGCCGGGAAGTGGGTCCTCCGCCCCTGTCATGAGGTGGGTCAGGGCGGTCCGCTGACAGGGCTGGGCGTACGGACCAGGGAATACACGGTGTTGAGACTTCAAGCAAGTTTACTCATTTTGCCGGAAGTTACAATTCCGTTATATTCCACCGGGCGTGTCGGCAGCAACACGCCGTGCCGCTACGCAGATTCGGACCTGCCGCGGCGCCAGTACCCCATGAAGGCGACCTGCTTCCGGTCGATGCCCACGTCGCGGACCAGGTACCGGCGCAGCTCCCGGACCATCGAGGCCTCCCCCGCGATCCAGGCATAGAACGGCTGGGACCCCGGCGGGCGTTCGGCGGTCGAGGAGGCCGCGGCGGAGAGCGCCTGGGGGGTCTCCCAGAGGATGGTGCGGTCGACGTCCACCTCCTCGGGTTCGGGCCCGGGGGCGCCCTGCCGGTCCGGGGCGGACCCGGCCAGGACGGCCCAGCCGGGTGGGGGAAGGGCGCGGCGCACGGCCTGGGTCAGGAGTCCGCCGTGCTCCACGCGTCCGCGCACGAGCCAGGTGACCTCCACCGAGGAGGGGGTTTCAAGGGGCTGGATGTCCGCTGCGTCGGCGACTTCGAGGAAGGCCTGCCCGCCAAGATCCGGTGGCAGGGATTCGAGGATTGCGCTGATGGCCGGGACCGCCGTCTCGTCCCCGGCCAGGAGAACCGAGCCCGCCAGTCCGGGCTTCCACTCGATGCCGCCGTAGGCGCCGGCGGTTGCACACCGGGCGGCCGCCGCGTTCGGGCCGATCAGGCACAGCGTCGCCCCGGGGGCCGCACCGGCAGCCCATCGAGCGGCCGGCCCGGCGCTGCCGTCCGCGTCGAAGTGCAGGACGAAGTCCACGTCGATTTCGGGCGATGGGCCCTGGCAGCGGGACGCTCGAACGGTGTAGGTGCGCATGACGCCGCGTTCGGCCGGGTCAAGGCCGAGCCAGCGCTGGTACCAGCCGTCGCCGGCTCCGCGCAGAAGTTCGCCGGGGAGGTCGACCGTGCCGCCGCCGGGCGGAGGGATGATGACCTTGATCCGCAGGTCGCAGGTCGGGCCGTTCACGCCGAAGTCCCGCAGGCAGTCCCCGCCGAACGTGATGCGCTGGAAGTTCGCGCCGATCCTTTCAACCTTCTTCACCTCGACGTCGAAGGCGAGCACCGGGGGAACCGCCGGCGCGGTCCGGGCCGGGCGCCGGGTGGTTTCGGTCATGACGCCGCCCCGGCGCGGGCCCCGGCGGGCACGGGCGCGGCGTGATGGCGGCCCACCGGGACCACGAGGGGGGTTCCCGCGACGGGGTCGGCGATGACGGTGCATTGCAGGCCGAAGACCTCACGCACCAGGCCGGGCGTGACGACGGCGTCCGGCGGGCCCTGCACCGCGAGGCGCCCGTCTTTGAGCACGATCAGGTGGTCGGCATAGCGGGCGGCGAGGTTGAGGTCGTGGAGCACCATGGCCACAGTGGTTCCGGCGCCCCGGTTGAGGTCGGTGACCAGGTCGAGCACCTCGATCTGGTGGGCGACGTCGAGGAAGGTGGTCGGCTCGTCAAGGAGCAGGATGTCGGTCTGCTGGGCCAGTGCGAGGGCGATCCAGACGCGCTGCCGCTGGCCGCCGGACAGCTCATCGACCGGGCGGTCGGCGAAGGAGAGCGTGTCCGTCACCCTCAGGGCCTCGGCCACGGCGGCGTCGTCCCCGGGGGTCCAGCGTCGGAACCAGCCCTGGTGGGGGTAGCGGCCGCGGCCGACGAGTTCCGCGACGGTGATGCCCCCGGGCGGAACGGGCGCCTGGGGCAGCAGTCCGATGGTCCGGGCCACGGCGCGGGAGGGGAGGGAGCGGATGTCCTGCCCGTCGAGCAGCACCGACCCGCCGGAGGGTCGAAGCAGCCGGGCCAGGCCCCGCAGCAGCGTCGATTTTCCGCTGCCGTTGGCACCGACGATGACGCTGACCCTGCCCGGCGGGAGCGCCACGGTGAGCCCGTCCACCACCTTCCGCTCGTCATAGCCGAGCGTGATGGAACGCGCCTCAAGCGTGGAGGGTACTCGCGGGGTATCAGCCATGTCAGCCTCCCTGGCCGGATCGGTTTACGGATATCAGCAGCCAGAGCAGGACCGGCGCCCCGAGGGCCCCGGTGAGTACACCCACCGGAAGGGAGGTGCCGGGGATCAGGTTGGCCGCAACGAAGTCGGCGGCCAGGACGAGGACGGCGCCCACCAGGCCTGCAAGGGCGAGGGAGGGCGGTCCGCCCACAAGGCGCCGGGCGATGGGCCCGCAGAGGAAGGCAACGGCGGCCACCGGACCGGCCGCGGCGGTGGACACGGCGGCGAGGCAGGCGCCGGTCAGGATCAGGGCGGCCCGGGAGGCCTCCACCCGCACCCCGAGTCCGGCGGCGGCGTCATCGCCGAGCTCAAGGAGCTGGAGGATGCGCGAGAGCACCAGGGCAGCGGGGACAAGGAGCACCAGGGCGCCCCCGAGCAGGACGGCACGGTCCCAGTTGCTTGAATTCAGGGATCCGGTGAGCCAGACCAGCGCCTCGGCCGCCGTCCGGAGGTCGGCGCGGGTCAGCAGGAAGTTCACCAGGGCGTGGAGGACAGCAGCGAAGGCGATGCCCACGAGGATCAGCCGGTACCCGCCGAGGCCGCCGCGGCGGGCGGTCAGGTAGATGGCGGCGGCCACCGCCAGGCCACCGGCGACCGCGGCGAAGGACACCGCCGCCCCGGAGGCTCCGAAGAGAACGATGGCTGTCACCGCACTTGCACTGGCCCCGTAGCTGATGCCGATGACGTCGGGGCTGGCCAGGGGGTTGCGGAGCAGAGTCTGGAAGATCGTCCCGGCCATGCCGAAACCGAGCCCCACGAGGACGGCAATCAGGGCGCGCGGCAGCTTGTTCTCGAGCACGATGAAGCTGGCCCCGGGGATCTGTGCCCCGCCCAGGATGCGGAAGAAGTCGGGCACGGTGACCGTGTAGGAGCCAAGGAGCACCGAGACGGCGAACAGGACGACGACGGCCAGCACCAGCGCACCGGCCCGGACGCTGCGGGCCCGCCGCCGTGCGGCGCGCCCCGCAGCCAAGACTCCTGCAAGGTCTCCGGCGGCGGTTCCGGACTCGGCCGTGCGGTCAGGCCGCCGACCGGCCTGGGTCGAGGCGCTCACAGGTCCGCAGCCTTACGGCTGCGGATCAGCACCAGGAAGACCGGCGCCCCGACGAGCGCGGTCAGAATGCCCACCTGGATCTCCCCCGGCGGGAGCAGGATCCGGCCCAGGATGTCGGCACCCAGGAGGAGCACCGGACCGAGGACCGCGGAGAAGACCAGCACCCACCGGTAATCGGAGCCGACCAGCAGCCGGACGAGGTGCGGGACGACCAGGCCGACGAAGGCGATCGGGCCCGCCACGGCGGTGGCCGCCCCGCACAGGACCACCACGCCGAGCGCCACGCCCGCCCGGGCGAGGGCCACCCGCTGGCCCAGGCCCCGGGCGACGTCGTCGCCGAGGGCGAGCGCATTGAGGATCCGGCCTGTGCACAGGATCAGGACCAGCCCGGCGGCAAGGAACGGTGCGGCGGTGCCGAGCACCTCGAAGCCGCGGCCGGAAAGGGTGCCCACCTGCCAGAAGCGGAACCGGTCGAGGGTTTCCTGCTGTGAGACGAGAATGGCGTTGGTCAGGCTGCCCAGCCCGCCGGCCAGGACGGCCCCGGCGAGGGCGAGTTTGATGGGGGTTGCGCCTTCGCGGCCGAGCGCGGCGACCGCGTAGACGGCTGCGGCCGCGGCGGCGGCCCCGGCGAAGGCGAACCAGAGGTACCAGAAAGGCCCGCTGACGCCGAAAAGGTGGATCCCGGCAACCACCGCGAGGGCGGCCCCGGCGTTGATGCCCAGGATGCCCGGGTCGGCGAGGGGGTTGCGTGCCACGCCCTGCATGGCGGCACCGGCGGCGGCGAGGGCGGCCCCGACGAGCAGCCCGGCAAGGGTGCGGGGGACCCGGGATGCCACCACGGCGTGGTCGCCGTTGGCCGCGTCGAAGGCCGTGAGTGTCTGCAGGAAAGTGTCAAGCCCGACCGGGCGGGCGCCCAGGGTGAGGGAGGCGACGCCGATCAGGGCGAGCGCGGCGGCGGCGGCGAGGAGCTTTCGTTTCCGTCCGCCCGGCACGCTCCCCTCCACGGCGGAGATGGCGTCCGGGGCGGGGGCGGCCCCTGGCAGCGCGGTCGCTCGCACTGCCATCTGCGTTCCTCCTCAGCCACGGGATCGGTCTGAGGTAAGGCTAGCCTACGTTGGAGGGGATTAGGAAACGGTGCCGTACCCTAATCCCCTCCGCTCCGATCCATGCAGTCCTATCGGTGGAGGGACTCCCGCTCGTATTTGTTGCGCAGTTCGCGCCCGTCATTGACGAGCTTGAGGGTCTTCTCTTCTTTCTTGTCGGTGGCCTTGGTATCGCGCGGCGGGAGCTGGATGGTGTCCTCCGCCTCGATGCCAGCCTGGAGCTGGCGTCCCCGCTCTACCTCGGCGTCGAACTCGGCGCCGAACAGCAGGGAGATGTTCGCGATCCACAGCCACAGCAGCAGCACGATCACGCCGGCGATGGCGCCGTAGGTCTTGTTGTAGCTGCCGAAGTTCGCAACGTAGAAGGAGAAGGCCGTGGTGGTCAGGGCCAGGACGATCAGGGCGATGAAGGCACCCATGCTCATCCAGCGGAACTTGGGCTGCTTCACGTTCGGAGCACCGTAGTAGAGGATGGCGATCATCACGACAGCGAAAGCCACCATGACCGGCCATTTGGCGATGTTCCAGACGGCTACGGCCGCCGCACCGAGGCCGATCGTATTGCCAACAGCCTCCGCGACAGGCCCCGAGAGCACAAGCATCAGGGCCAGGGCAACGATGAGGATCAACACGGTCACGGTGATGGCAAGCATGATCGGGCGCAGCTTCCAGAAGGGCCGTCCCTCCTGCACTTCATACACCCGGTTCATGGCGCGGGCGAAGGCGCCGACATACCCGGAGGCCGACCAGATGGCGCCGAGGATACCGACGACCAACGTGAGCCCGGCGGCGTTGGAGGAGGCGAGTTGGTCGACGACGGGCTCAATGGTGTTGACGGCGTCTGCCGGGGCGAACCGCTCAACGAGGCCCATCACCTGGGCGGTGGTCGCCTCCGCCTGGCCGAAGACGCCCAGCAGGGAGACCAGCGCAAGGATGGCAGGGAAGATTGACAGCACGGCGAAGAACGTAAGGGCAGCCGCAAGATCGGTGCACTGGTCCTTGCTGAACTCACTCACGGTCCGTTTGAGGATGTAACCCCAGGCCGGCTTGGCGAGTTCGGTCGGATCATCGGGCTTGCGCGAATCGTCAGGGTCCGGGGCGTTCTGGGCCTTGAGGCGCGTCGCCTCCTCCTGAGTCCCTGCCTCGGATGCGTTCTTGCTGTTCACTGCTACCTCCACCTACGTGCCTGGCTGCAGACGTACGGCTGGCCGCCGCTGCACTGTCTCCCCGTAACTGCACCATAAGCTTACTTACTAGTCCAGTTGGATGAACAGCCACTACGGTGTAACAAAGCGACGAGAAGGAGCGGTCCCCATGCGTATTGCCGTCATCGGAGCCACCGGAAATGTCGGCACCGCTGTGCTTCGGCGGCTCCACCGGGCGGCCGCGGACCGTGCGGCGGCCGGGCATGCCGGGCTCCTCTCGATCGTCGGAATCGCCCGGCGGCGCCCCGACGAGTCGGCCCCGCCCTACAGCGGCGTCGAGTGGCACACCCTCGATGTGGGCACCGACGAGGGCCGCCGCCGACTCCCCGGCGCGCTGGCCGGCGTCGACGCCGTCATCCACCTCGCCTGGGCTATCCAGCCGAACCGGGACGAAGCCGCTATGCACAGGACCAATGTGCTGGGCACCGAGAACGCCCTGCGGGCCGCCGGGGAAGCCGGCGTGCGGCAGTTTGTCTGCGCCTCCTCGGTCGGGGCCTACTCCCCCTCCGGCAAGTCCGTCCGCAGGGACGAGTCCTGGCCCACCGGAGGAATCACCACCTCGCACTACAGCCGGCACAAGGCGGAGCAGGAACGGCTGCTTGACCGCTTCGAACTCGACTACCCGGAGATCCCCGTGGCCCGGCTGCGGCCGGGCCTGATCTTCCAGACAGGGGCCGGCAGCGAGGTCGGCCGGTACTTCCTCGGTCCGCTCATTCCGAAGGTGTTCCTCGGCCGGGTCGCTCCGCCCGTGGTGCCCATTCCGGACCGGATGGTGTTCCAGGCCGTTCATGCCGACGACGTCGCCGACGCCTACTGGCGCGTCGTCGACCGGCGGGCCTCGGGCGCGTTCAACATCGCGGCCGAGCCGGAGCTCACCCCCGCCCGCGTAGGGGGACTCCTGGGCGCCCGGCGCGTCCTGAACGTGCCGGTGGCCCTGCTGCGGGCCGTCGTGGGGGTGAGCTGGTCCCTCGGCGTGCAGCGGACGGACCCGGGCTGGGTCGACATGGCCGCGCAGTCGCCGGTGATGAGCACCGACCGGGCCGCCGCGGTGCTGGGCTGGAGTCCCGAGCACTCCTCGATCGAGGCGATGGCCGCCATCCTTGCGGGGATGCGGGGCGGAGGGGGCCACCCCGCGTCGCCCGCGCTCTACCCGCGGAACGGCCGGCCTCCGGAGGGCAGCTAGGAGGCGCCCCCGGCCGGGACCGGCGAGCCGGCGGCTGCGGCCCCGATGCCGGCGGGCAGCTGGCCCGGGGCGGCCGGGAGGGTGACGACGAAAACGGCGCCGCCGGTGGGCGGGGATTCGACCCGGATGTCCCCGCCGTGGCTTTCGACGATCCGGCGGCAGATGGCCAGCCCGAGTCCGGTGCCCGGGGCGCGGGACGCGCCGTTGGGGGACCGGTGGAACTCGGTGAAGATGCGCTCGCGGTCCCCGGCCGGCACCCCGATCCCGTTGTCGGCCACGGCGATCCGCGTCCAGCCGGTCTCGGGGTCCTTTTCCGAGGTGACCGATACCACGGCCGTGCCGTTGGTGGGCCCGTACTTCACCGCGTTGCCAATCAGATTTTCCATCAACTGGGTGAACAGCCGTTTGTCGGCGTAGACGTCGCTGCGCAGGTCGAGCCGGAAGTCGACCGGCGGGGCATCCGATTCGGCAGGCAGGGCCGCGCGCAGGTCGACGATCGCCGAGACGACGGCGTTCACGTCGACTGGTCCGGGGGTGAGCTTGTCCGCCTTCGCCAGGCTGTAGTCAAGCAGCGCCCGGATCTGGCTGCTCATGCGCAGGCTCGCCCGGCTCAGGCGCCGGACAACGCTTGCGCGTTCCTCCTCGGTGAGATCCTCGTCCTCCAGGATTTCGAGCCATCCGTCGAAGACCGTCAGCGGAGTGAGCAGGTCGTGGGCCACCACCGAGGCGAAACGGGCAAGGTCCTGCTGGTGCCGCCGCTCGACCGTGACATTGTGGAAGACGATGACCGCGCCCTGACCGGCCGGCAGCGGCACGGCGTCGACGGAGAGGTGGAGCAACTCTCCGTCTGGCAGATGAAGATCGATGCTCTCCCGCTCCACGGTCTCCCCCGCGAGGGCACGGTTCAGCGGGAGCTCCTCCTCGGCCAGCGGCACGCCGGCCGTCGTCCGGAAGTCATAGCGCGCGGTCCAGGGCACGTCCGAGCGCAGCCGGGTCTCCCCCACCCAGCGGGCCCCGGCTGTGTTGTGCACCAACACCGCGCCGGCGGCGTCGACGGCGATGACGCCGTCGTACATCTTCTCGATCACGACGTCGCGGAGCTGGGTCGCGGCCTGGGCTTCCCGGTGTGCCTCGGACAGGCTGGCGATGAGGCGCAGCCGCTCCTCGCCGTTGAGGGCCAGGACCGCCGAGACCGAGAAGGCGACAAAGGTGAATGCCTGGGCCACATAGGCCGCGGCATCCGCTGGCAGGGTGGCGAAGGGACCGTTGCCGGAGATGGTCAGCCAGACCAGAAGGGTGCCGCTGGCCAGGCCGTGCGCCATCGCCCAGCCGGTGGTCAGGCGCAGGCCCGCCCAGATGTTCGCCGGAAGGGTGACGAAGGCGATCGGCAACGGATTCGAGGGCACGAAACTGACGATGTAGAGCAGCGCGGTGGCCCCTGCCAGAGCGACAAATTCGACCCACCGGCGGGCCGAGGGCCGGGCGGGCGACGGTCCGGGCACGGTCCGGGTGGCCACCAGCGCCAAGCTTCCGAACGTGACAAGGGAGACGGCGTTACGGACAACCCAGGGCGAAAAGCCCTGGAGAACGGTGAGGCCCGAACCTGCCGCATAGGCGCCCGCCGCGATGACGGCGCCGCCGATCACCGAGGCGATCACCGCCGCCGCGGCCAGGCCCAGATACTCCCCCACGCTCTGCTGGGTCCGCGTAGGAACGAACCGGGTGAAGAGGAACACGGCGGCGAGCGCCTGCACCGGGTTGCCGAAGCCGGTGATGAGGGCGGCATCCGGGGGCAGGCCGGTGAACCCGTTGAGCAGGGAGGTGAGGACGAAGATGCCCGTCAGGGCCAACGCCACGCCGACGCGGCGGGGCCAGGCCCACAGCACCCAGAGGAAGCCGGCCCCGGCCGCGGGCCAGGCCAGGGCGTAGCCGCTGGATTCGAACTGGGTGCCCCTGCCGATGTAGACGGCCGTGACCAGGGCTGCGGCGAAAAGCACATGGAGAACCGCCGGAGGCAGCGCCGCCATCCGTTGCACGGGCCCTGTGAGCTGCCCTTCCCGCACCTTTTCCTCCAGAGATCTGTCCCCGGCGGGCCGCACGGGCCCGCGGCCCGGCGCGCCGCTGCGAACCGGTGGCATCCAGCCTAACGGCTCACTGCAGTCAGTACAGGAAGATTGGGAACAACCAGCGGTTATGGGCGTGGAGCAGCACCAGGAACAGCACGAAATCGAAGAGGAGGTGGACGCTGACGATGTAGGAGAGCGACTTGGTGCGCGCGAAGATCCAGCCCTGGATCACGGCGAAGGGATAGATCAGGAAGGGGCCCCAGGCGTGGAATCCGAGGTCCCACAGGAAGGAGGTGAACACCACCGCCTGCAGCAGGTTGGCCTGCCATTCCGGCAGGTGCCGGCGCAGCAGCGTGAACAGCGTGCAGATGAAGAACAGTTCGTCCCAGATTCCCAGGACGTTGGTGCCCAGGAACAGTTTGAAGATGTCTGTGCCGTCGCTGGCCGCCGGCCAGTTCCGGTACACCCCGGTCGGGATCATGTACACGGGCAGGATCAGGTACCCGATCACGACGACGGCGGCAAGGTACCACCGTTCGGTCCGGGACCACTTCGAGCCGGTCAGGACCGGGAAGCGGATGGCGTGGTCCCGGAAGACCCAGCGGGAGACGGCGTAGGGCAGCCCGACAGCAAGGACCATCGCGGTCCCCATGACGGCCATGTGGCCGATGCTGATGTCCGTGGTGATCGGGACGGTGCTGATGATGGTGATGCCCAGGGCCGCGAGCCCAACGTCCTTGAGCAGGGGGCGGCTGATCAGGGCGGCCGCAGCGACCGCGGCGGCGAGCAGGAGATACCCCGCCACCCGGTACTCGAGGGCAAAGAGGAGGAACCCTGACAGGACGGCTGCGATGGCCGGAACCAGGTTCAGCGCGGAGTGCCGGACGATCGGTTCTGCCGTCGTAGAGGTGCTCACACATCGAGCGTACTCCCGGCGGCCGCGGGAGTCATGGCCTTGAGGTGCGGGGGGATCCACGACAGGATAGCGGTACATCTGCCGTCCACCCAGGGAGTGCCTCATGGACTACACCTACGACGTGCTCGTCATTGGAGCGGGGCCTGCGGGCATGGCCGCCGCCGCGCGCGCCGCCGAGCTGGGGGCGCGCACGGCGGTGGTTGAGCGCTCGGCCCTGGGCGGAACCTGCGTGAATTCCGGCTGCGTTCCCACCCGTGTCCTGGCCAAGACCGCCCGGCTGTTCCGCGAGGTCCGCACCGCCCACGACTACGGCATCGTTGTCGCTGAACCGCAGGTTGACTGGCCCACCACCGTCGACCGGGTCCGCGCCACTGTTGAGCGGGTCCTCGCCGCCAAGGGGTACCCCGCGCTCATCGACCGGCTCGGCATCGATCTGCTCGCGGGGGATGCCTCCTTCACCGGCGAACACACGGTGGCCATCGGAGACCGATTGGTCAGCGCCCGGTCGATCATCCTGTGCATCGGGGGCAGCGCGCGGCGCCTTCCCATTCCGGGGGCCGAGGCAGCGGTCCTGCCCCATGAGGTGCTTTCCATGCCGAAGCTTCCGGCGTCGGTCGCGGTGATCGGCGGGGGCCATACCGGCGCCCAGCTCACCACGATCTTTCATGCCCTTGGATCGCAGGTGCTGCTCCTCGATGTCGCCCCGCGGATCCTGATGACCGAGGACGCCGATGTCGCGGCGGCCGTCACCGAGGGTTTCAGCGCACGGGGGGTCCGGGTGGAAACCGGCATCGCCGGGATCGACGCGATTCGGCCCTCGGACGGCGCGCTGAGGTTGTCCTGGCGCAGCGGCGGGCAGTCCGAGGAGATCTCCGTGGAGTCCGTGGTGATGGCCGCGGGGTGGCCGGCGAACCTCGACGGGCTGAACCTTGAGGCTGCCTCCGTCGAGTCGACCCGCACCGCCGTGCCGGTCGACGACTACCTCCGCTCCAACGTGCCGCACATCTTTGTTGCCGGGGATGCCAACGGATCGAGCATGCTCGTACAGGCGGCCGTGTTTGAAGGTGAGACCGCCGCAGAGAACGCGGTGCTGGGGGCCAACCGCACCACCCCGCACCACCTGCTGCCCGAGGGCGGATTCACCGACCCCGACTATGCGGGGGTCGGCCTCACCGAGGCCCAGGCGCGGGCCCGCGATTCCCAGTGCCACGCCGTCGTGCTGCCCTACGCCGCGGTGGAACGCCCCATCATCGATGACCGCGAACAGGGCTTCCTCAAGCTGGTGACCGACCGGCACCGGGAGCTTATCCTCGGCGCCCACTCCGTCGGGGAGAACGCGGTGGAGGTCATCCAGGCGGTGGCCGCGGCGATGGCCGCCGGCACCGACCTCGCAACCCTTGCACGGGTGAAGTTCGCCTACCCGACCTACAGCGCCGTGATCGGCCAGGCTGCCCGCGCGGCCCTGCGGTCCTGAGACCCGGACTTTTCGCAACCCGGCGGCACCCTGACGCCCGGACGGACCCGCTGATAAAATGGAAACGCTTTCCATCTGAGGGAAGGCACGTTCTCCACCTCCGGATCAGGGAGAGACATGAACACGACCGGCAGAAAATTCACAGCCACCGAGGAATCGACGAGCAAGCACCCACAGGACTGGGGCCGCGCCATGGCCGTAGCCATCTGCCGCCTGGGCGAGATGGCACGCGACGCCGGGGACGACTTCGAGCACGAGGCCCTCCTGGGCGAGGACCTTCACCTTTTCGTCAACGAGACGCACGACGGCGTCAATATCACCATGTCGTGGACACCGAAGCGGGAGGCGCCGAAGGAGCGTATGGAGGAACCAGCGCAGCCCGCCGGCTGAGATCCTAAGCAGACTTACCTTTCTCGGGGTAGGCTAAGGAGCACCACCACCCGCTGGTCAACCCGGAGGAAAAGATGTCCGCAGCGAATCCCGACCCGAAGGACGACAACCTCACCGGGCTGGAGCCCGGCGGCGGGGTGCCACCGGGGGAAACTCCTCCCGGCGAGGCGAGCACCGCCGCGCAGCAGGGCCACGGCGAGGCCGGGCCCTCGAAGGGCTTCTCACGCATCTGGCTCGCCGTCACCGGCATCATCGTCCTACTGTTTCTGCTGTTTTTCGTCGGCTATATTGCCAACTTCTTCTGACCGGCTCCCGCCCCGGCCTAGAAGGACTTTTTTCAAGCGGCCTTAGCTTAGGCTAGCCTTACTTCTGTCCTGATCGAAAGACCCCGAAGGGTCACCAAGAAGTCAAGGAGCCCCATGGCCCCCCTCCGCACGCGCGCCCTCCTGGCGGCCGCTGCCGTCCTGTCCGTCTCGGCCTGCTCCACCGGCCCCGCGTCCGGAGAATCGGCAGGGTCCGGCGGGAACGAGGCTGGGGCGGCGGATGCGTTCCCCGTCACCATCGAGCACGCCTTCGGCGAAACCGTCCTTGAGGAAAAGCCCGAGCGGGTGGCGACGGTCTCCTGGGTCAACGCCGATGTCTCGCTCGCCCTCGGTGTGGTTCCGGTCGGGATGCCCACTGACACCTACGGCGGGAACGACCAGGGCTCGACCCCGTGGAAGGACGCGAAACTGGAGGAGCTTGGCGCCCCGATCGGCAGCGACGACGCCCCCGTCCAGTACTCGGAGACCGACGGCCTCCCCTTCGATGACATCGCGGCCACCGACCCGGACGTCATCCTCGCCGCCTATTCCGGGCTGTCGCAGGAGGACTACGACACGCTCAGCGACATCGCCCCGGTCGTGGCCTACCCCGAGACCGCCTACGGCACGGCGTGGCAGGACTCGACCCGCCTCGTGGGAGAGGCACTGGGCCTGCCCGAGCAGGCCGAGGACCTTGTCGCCGACACGGAGAAGGCCATCGACGACGCCGCGGCCGACTACCCCCAGCTTGAGGGGAAGAGCTTCATTTACGGCACCCTCGACCCCGCCGGAGCGGAGCCGGTCAGCCTCTACACCGCCAACGACAACCGCCCCCGGTTCCTGTCCTCGCTGGGCATGAAGCAGGCCGAGGTCATCAGCAGTGCTGCGGAGGGTTCCGACGAATTCTTCATCCCCTGGTCGGCCGAGCGGGCCAACGAACTCGAATCCGATGTCTTCGTCACCTGGGTGCCTGACGAAGCCACGAAGGACGCCGTTGCCACCGACCCGCTGCTCGGCCAGATTCCGGCCGTCAAGTCGGGTGCGCTCGTGGCCGACAGCAACAACACCCTCACCCTCTCGATCTCCGCGGCCAGCCCCCTGAGCCTGCCCTGGGCCCTGGAGAAGTTCCTGCCGCTGCTGGGCGATGCGGTGGACAACGCCGGATAGCCCCGGAGGGCGCCGGGACGGGCCATTGCCCATCCCGGCGATCTGGGCTGAAATGGTAAAAACGAACGGAGCAGCCATGGCCCAGCTTGATATCAACGAACTGCAGGACGCGACGGCGTGGGACAGCGAGGGCACCAAACTCGGTGCCGTCAATGAGGTCCACCTTGAGAAGTCCTCGGGAGCGCCGGGCTGGGTCACCGTCTCGCTGGGCCTGCTGAACACCCGGGAGCACTTCGTTCCGCTTGCCGGCTCGCGTTTCGAGGGAGGAGACCTCCACCTCGGGTGGACCCGGGACAGAATCAGCGACGCCCCCGACGTGGCCAGCGACAAGGAGCTCTCCGCCGAAGAGGAACGGCTGCTGGGCGACTATTACGGGCTGTAGCGGCAGCCGCGGGCGGCGCGGCGGCCGGTCAGTGCGCCGTCAGCGCGTCTCGGCCTCCCGGGCCCTGCGGGTGGAGGCGTCGTTCGCCTTCTGCAGCGCGTCGACGAGTTCGCTCTTGGTCATCGTCGACCGGCCCGGCACGCCGAGCCGCTTCGCCAGGTCGTAGAGGTGTGCCTTGGAGGCGTTGGCGTCAACCCCGCCGGCCGTGTCTCGGGAGGAGTCGGCACCGCCTTCGGCCCGGGCATCGGAAGGGCCGTTCTTCTCCTTCGGCTCCCAGTGATCGCCCACCTTCTCGTGGGTGTGCTTCAGCGCCGCGAACGCGGTGCGGTGCGCCCGCTCACCGTCGCCGTACTGCTCCTCGGCTGACTCCAGGGTCCGGGCGAACGTGGCCCGGGCGGCACCGCCCGACCGCTGCAGCGTGCTGGGCAGCTCGTTCTTCGTTACCCTGCGCTTTCCCTTGTCTCCTGCCATCGGTGTCCCTCCTCCGGGAGCGTGCCTCAATCCTAGGCCGGTGCCGGCTGCCTGTCCGGGTCGGCGAGCCGGGCGAGGTAGCGGACGAGTTCCCGCGGGCCCGAGAGCGGCGCCCCGGCCTCCACAACGGCGTTGTAGTTGGTGTTCGTGTTGACGTCGTAGGTCACCACCCTCCCGTCGACGGTCTCGATGAACTCGATGCCGCACACCTCAAGGTGGTTTCGCCGGGCAAAGTCGGAGTACGCGGCGATGATCGGGGAGTCGAACCCCTCTCTTCGGGAAAATAGCTGCTGGCCGGGTTCCGGCGCGATAGTGGCTCCCGGCGGCATAACCGGCCGGCCCGTCACCGGGTCGATGGCGCAGGCGTCGGCGGGGCAGAGCTGGAACCCGCCGCGCGCGGTGTCGGCCTTAATCGCGTAGATAAAGCTCCCGCCGACGAGCTCGACGCGGGTGATGAAGGGCTCGGCGGCCTGCAGGTATTCCTGCACCAGGGTGATTCCGTCCTCGGGCTCCTCGAAATCCGGGGACGCGACGTAGTCGGCCAGTTCGGCGTGGGAGTCGAACTTCCGCACCCCCAGTCCCTTGCCGCCCTGGTTGTGTTTGAGGATGAACGGCGCCTCGAAGGCCTCCGCAGCTTCGAGAATGCGCCGCCGTCCGATGGCCGCCACTGTCCGGGGCGTGTCGATCCCCGCGGCCCGAAGCGCCGTGAGCTGGTCCACCTTGCTCATCTCCAGCTCGAGCACGCGCCGCCCGTTGACCGTCCGGCGTCCGGAGGCCTCAAGCCAGGACAGCACCGCGCGGGCGTAGTCCTTGGACAGTCCGTGGCCGCGGGTGTGGGCCGAGGCGCTGATCCGGGACCAGAAGATCCCTTCGGGCGGCACGCCGTCCAGGTCGAGCACTCCATCGGTGAGCACCCACTCCACCACCTCGACGCCCTCCTGTTCGAACGCCCGGGCGAAGGGCGGAAACCAGTCCGGATTTTCATGGAGCGCGTAGATGGTCTTCATGGGTCCTCCCGCGGCGTGGGTGATCGGGTTCCGCCCATCCTAGCCGGGCGCGGGATCCCGCCGGCCCGGCGGGCCCGGGGCGGTGGGCCTCCTAGACTGGACCCATGACTGCAACACTCGTGGCCAAGTCCCTCGCCGGCGGCCGCGGCCACCGGATCCTGTTCACCGACCTCGACCTCACGGTGTCCCCGGGAGAGGTCGTCGGGGTGGTCGGGGCGAACGGCGCGGGGAAGTCTACGCTGCTGCGGTTGCTGGCCGGCGCCGACGCTCCCGCCGCCGGTTCGGTGCGCACGGCCCCCGCTGACGCGTTCGTCGGCTGGCTGCCCCAGGAGCACGAGCGGATCCCCGGGGAGACCGTCACTGCCTATCTGGCCCGCCGGACCGGGGCGACCGCCGCGACGGCGGCCATGGAGGAGGCGGCGGAGGCGCTGGGCTCGGGAACCCGCCAGGTGGAGGACACCTATGCGGCCGCGCTCGATCACTGGCTGGCCTCCGGCGCCGCGGACCTCGAGGAGCGCATCCCGCCGGTGCTGGCCGACCTCGCGGTGGGTGTGGCCCCGGACGCCCTCATGACCTCCCTGTCGGGCGGCCAGCTTGCCCGCGTCGCCCTGGCGGCACTGCTGCTCAGCCGCTTTGATCTAGTGCTGCTCGATGAGCCGACCAATGACCTTGACCTCGACGGCCTCGCCCGCCTTGAGTCCTTCATTCAGAACCTCCGCGGCGGTGTCGTGCTTGTCTCCCATGACCGAGAGTTCCTGGCCCGCTGCGTCACCACGGTGGTCGAACTCGATCTGGCCCAGAACCAGGTGGCCGTGTACGACGGCGGGTACGACGCCTTCCTCGAGGAGCGGGCCGTGGCCCGGCGCCACGCCCGGGAGGCCTACGAGGAGTTCGCCGACCGGAAGTCGGACCTCCTGGCCCGGGCCCGGACCCAGCGGGAGTGGAGCTCCCAGGGTGTGCGCAACGCCATGAAGAAGAACCCCGACAATGACAAGATCCGCCGCCGGGCCAGCATGGAGTCCTCCGAGAAGCAGGCCCAGAAGGTCCGGCAGATGGAGTCGCGCATCGCCCGCCTCGATGAGGTGGAGGAACCCCGCAAGGAGTGGCAGCTGCAGTTCAGCATCGGCGCCGCCCCGCGGTCCAGTTCGGTCGCGGCGACCCTGAACCAGGCGACCGTCCGGCGGGGCGCTTTCACGCTCGGCCCGGTGTCCCTGCAGGTCAACGGGGGCGAGCGCATCGGCATCACCGGGCCCAACGGTGCCGGGAAGTCCACCCTGCTGCGCCTCCTGCTCGGCCACGAGGCCCCCGCGGAGGGCACGGCGGCCCTGGGCGCCAGCGTGGCCGTGGGCGAGATCGACCAGGCCCGCCGTCTGCTGGACGAGGAGGCGCCCCTGGGGGACGCGTTCGAACGCCTGATGCCGCAGCTGAGCCAGGCCGAGGTGCGTACCCTTCTGGCGAAGTTCGGCCTGAAGGCTGACCAGACCGGGGCCCGGGTGGGCTCACTCTCGCCCGGCGAACGGACCCGGGCGGGGCTGGCGCTGCTTCAGGCCCGCGGGGTCAACCTCCTGGTCCTCGACGAACCGACGAACCACCTCGACCTTCCGGCCATCGAACAGCTCGAATCGGCCCTCGAGGGCTACACCGGGGCCCTTCTCCTTGTCTCACACGACCGCAGGCTGCTGGAGAACGTCCGCCTTGACACCCGGTGGGAGGTCGACGGCGGCCAGGTGCGGGTCCGCCCCGCCTGAGCCGGCCCCGGGACACCTCCGAGCGCGGGGTCCGGCTAGCTCTCCGGGTCGTACCCGAACTCGCGGAGCTCCTGCGGGCAACGGCAGACCACCGCGATCCTTCGAGCCCACTCGAGCGCGTCCCCGCGCGTCGGCAGTTCGAGCACGAGGAACCCGCCCGTGAGCTGAGAGCCCGGATAGAGTTCGGTGCCCACCGAGCCGTCGGCGGAGACCAGTACCGGATCGACCTGCTCGTTGATCCCCCCGCCGAAGACGTAGACTCCGGCATCCTTCGCCTCCTGGATCACGGCGTGGGATTCGGCGGAGACGATCGGGAAATCCTCGGCGCTGACCACCATGGCTTCGCTCGGGAAGGAGATGAGGTACTTGGTCATGTCCCGATGGTGCCCCGCCGGCGGGCCGCCCGCAACTGGTGGAGGCGCATCGAGGACCGGCGTCCGATGAGCCGTCCCTCTCCGCGTCGCGGGTACCGCTAGCGGCCGGGCTCGCGGGCGAGGGCCTTGTCATGCTCGGCGTGCGCCCTGCCGATGAGCTCGAGGAACTCGGTCTCGTTGCGGATCAGGCGCTTGTACTTCTCCGGAAGCCGCTTCAGGTCCGCCTCCTCGGCGCACAGCTTCGCGTAGATCCGTTCGCGCTCAACAATGTCCGTCTCGTAGTTGAGGTCGAGGTAGTCGGTGGCATGGCGCCGGGCGCCGGAGACGGCGTTCTTGGCCTTGCCCTTGGGGCTGTAGACCGAGGCCAGGACCGTCACCAGGAGGACTCCGAGGATCACGGTCAGGGACACCCCGGTGCCGACCTCCACCACAGGCACCTCCTCGCCGTCGTTGATGAAGGGGAGGTTGTTCTCGTGCAGCGCGTGCAGGATCAGCTTGACGCCGATGAACCCCAGGATCACGGCCAGGCCGTAGGAAAGGTAGATCAGGCGGTCAAGCAACCCGTCGATGAGGAAGAACAGCTGGCGCAGGCCCATCAGGGAGAACGCCGTGGCGGTGAAGACAATGAACACGTTCTGCGTGAGCCCGAAGATCGCCGGGATGGAGTCCAGCGCGAACAGGATGTCCGTTCCGCCGATGGCGATCATGACCAGCAGCATTGGGGTGAGGACCCGCTTGCCGTTCTCGATGGTGAACAGCTTGTCGCCGTCGTAGTGCTTGGACGCGGGGAGGAACCGCCGGGCCAGGCGCACCATCGCCGGCTCGGTGTCGTCGTCGTGTCCGCCGGGCTTCAGCAGGTTCCCGGCGGTGAGGAGCAGGATCAATCCGAAGATGTAGAACACCCAGGCGAACGAGTTGATCAGTGCCGCACCGAGGAAGATGAAGCCGGTGCGTGCGATGAGGGAGAAGACGATGCCGAACAGCAGCACCTTCTGCTGGTCGGCCCGCGGTACGCGGAAACTGGACATGATGATCAGGAACACGAACAGGTTGTCCACGGACAGCGCTTTTTCGGTGATGTAACCGGCGAAGTACTCGGTGCCCGCGGTGGGACCGCCGAACACCAGGACCCCCAACCCGAAAAGGACGGCGATTCCCACATAGATGGACGACCAGATCGCCGATTCCCGCAGCGTCGGCGTGTGGGCCTTGCGGACGTGGAAGAAGAAGTCGAAGGCCAGCAGGCCCACGATTCCGATGCCCGTGACGACCCAGACGAAAAACGGAACATCCATCCGTACGTGTTTCCTTCCCAGAGGCTGAGCGCCGGCTCACGGCCGGCAGGCTTCAACGATACTGGGACGGACTTACCCGGCGCCTCCGGATCGGGAAACATGACGGAGCCCGCAGGGGTGCGGGCACCGCTGCGGGCTCTGTTGGATGCCGGGTCCGGATGGGCCACCTGGGTGGAGCCGGAGGCGGATCACCGCCCCCGGCCGAACCCCGGTGCTACCACCGGTGGGCCACGTCGACCACGAGCCGTGAGCCGGTCCCCGGCGTGTCAAGGGTGAACACGCGGTAGGGAAGCCGGGCGCGCACGCCCAGCCCGAAGGTGGTCTCCCCTTCGAAGCTGCCCACGTAGGCGATCTGCCGGAAGGTGCTGTACCCGGCCGTGCTCACCACATCACTGCGGTTGAAGGGCCGGTAGGTTGCATTACCACGGGCGTCATAGGCGGGAGCCTTGACGCGGACCGAGAGGTCCGCCGCACCGCGGAGCGGTACGTGCGCACCGGACCCGGGCGCATGGACGCTCCGGGCATAGCGGACGTCGTAGCCGACCCGCTCCCCGCGCAGGTCGATCACCATCCGGTCAAAGCACGCGTGCCGGCCGGCACGCACGTTCGTGATCGGCGCCGTCGGTTGAGCAGCGGCCGTCTTGGGCAGTGAACCCCAAGTGATGCCGCAGTAGGCAGCCGACGCCGGCCCAGGAGCCGCGATCCCCAGCCCCGCCGCGAGTGCAAGCACTGCAAGCGCGGAGGACGATTTCTTCTTGAGATTTTTCATTACACACCATCTAAGGTTGCGGAATAGGTGCAATTATGGTATCTCCGCTCTGAAAGGAAGGATCTGCTGCCCGGCAGGTTGGCGCCGGATTGTTATTGTGGCTCAATGACCGAACTCCCCGTCGCCCTCGTCACGGGCGCCTCCCGCGGCATTGGCCGCGCCATCGCCGCCGAACTCGCCCCTACCCACCACCTCCTGCTGGGCGGGCGCGACTCCCGCGCCCTGACGGAACTGGCCGCCGACCTTCCCTCCGCAGGCATCTTCGCCGCGGATCTTCAGCATCCAGGGGAGGTGGAGCGGGCCTGCGCGGCAATCGGGCGGCTCGACCTGCTTGTGCACTCGGCAGGCGTCCTGCGGGTGGGCGCCATCGCAGACCTTCCCGACGACGCGTGGCAGGAAAGCTTCGCGGTCAACCTCTTCGCCGTGGTCGGCCTGACCCGGCGGCTTCTTCCGGCCCTGCGCGCATCGCGCGGCCAGGTCATTGCCATCAATTCAGGCTCCGGCTACTCCTCGGGGGCCGGATCGGCTGCTTACAGCGGCACCAAGTTCGCCCTGCGCGCCTTTACCGATGCCCTCCGCGAGGAGGAGCGCCGGCACGGGGTGCGGGTCAGTTCGATCCACCCGGGCCGGGTGGCCACCGACATGCAGGAGGAACTGCACCGGTTCGAGGGCAAGGAGTACTCCCCCGAGGCCTGGATCCAGCCGGCTCAGGTGGCCAAGGCCGTGCGGCTCGCCGCCGATGCCTCCCGGGAGGCGACCATCGAGACGCTGAGCATCCGTCCGTCCGGGATGGTCTGAGGCCTCGGCACCTGCGGCCCGCGTCGGTCCCGGCCGGCCCGGGCCGGCCGGGCGACTACTGCTCAGGCGCGCGCGGGTTCGGCCAGGAGGGCGTCGATCTGGCCCATCCCTTCCCGGACCCCCTCCTCCATGCCCATCTCCAGCATCTGCTGGAGCTGTTCGGCACTCTCGAAAACGGTCACCGTGGTCATCCGGGTGCGGCCCTCGACGGTCTCGAGGGTCATGACGCTGTGGGTGGCCCCCATCTTGTCGTCCGGCACGCCGTTCTCGTCGGCGAATCCGTCGTCGTACTCGAGGCGGCGGGGTGCGTCGATGGCCGTGATCTTCCACCAGCCGTGGAACTTCTCACCCTCGGGGCTGGTCATGTAGTAGTTGGCGGAGCCCCCAGGCACAAACTCATGCCGCTGGAAGGTGGCGGGGTAGGTGGGCGGACCCCACCAGCGTTCGAGCTGGCGCGGGTCCTCCCAGACCTGCCATACCCGTTCGACGCTGGCATCGAACTCGGCGACGAAGGTGAGGCTGAGCGCCTCCGGGTCCTGGTGCGAAGAGATGAATGTCATGGGACTACTCCTTTTCCTCAGCGAGAATGTCAGCGATCCGGTCCACACGCTGCCGCCAGATCAGCTCGTACTCTTCGAGCAGCCGCCGCGCCTTTTGCACACCCTCAAGATCAGGCCGCACGATCTGCTCCCTTCCGCGCTTCTCCTTCGTGACGAGGGAGGCACGCTCCATTACCGCGACATGCTTTTGTACTGCGGCGAAACTCATGGCGTAGTGGGCGGCCAACCCGGACACCGAGTACTCCCCCGTGATGACCCGGGCGAGGATATCGCGGCGGGTGGCATCGGCGAACGCCTGGAAGAGGCGGTCCAGCCTGGCATCGTCAACTTGATCTACAACCATTTGGTTGTAACTTACGCCGGCATCCATCCGGCGTCAAGGGTTTTTCCGGCACGGGGAACCCGGCCCCTCTCCGGGCCCGCCGCCGGAACTCCCGGCCTCCCGAACTGGGTCTGCACCCCTGGCGAAAAGAGCACGGACTCGGGCGGTCCCGACACCTCCAAGCCCGCCGCCGCCACCAGGGAATCCCGGAGGTGGACCACTTCGGCGGGAAAGAGGCGCCAGGGTTCATGCGTGTTGGGGACATACAGCGTGCGGCCGCCGAGCCCGGTATGCAGCCCGTACCGGGCGGTCAGTTCCAGCGAAAGGGGATCAGCCGCAGCCGCGGTCCGGTCGGGGCGCACCGAGAACGAGGAGGACGCACGGCCCCTGAACCGCCGGACGTCGTAGCCGAACCGCTCCCCGCCCACGGCACCGGCCTTCTCCCCTGTCGGGCGGCAGCGTGACCACACGTAGTTGATCCCGAAGGCCCTGGCGGCCAGCACCACGGCCAGACGCGACGCGTCGAGGGTGACGAAGACGACGCCTCGCACGCCGTCGGGCCCCCGTGAATACAGGCGGACATTGATTTCGGTGAACGACCCAAGGTAGGGAACGGGCATCCCCTGCCCCAGCCCGGCGCCGACCATGCGGAAGCCGATCAGGCCGACCCAGGTGGAGCCGTCGATCTCATCGGGTTCCACCCCCGGCGGCATGTAACGCGCGGCGGCTGCTACCGGGATCCTCCAGTGCAGGAAGACCGCGTCGGCCCAGAACTGGTCCATAATGAGCGGGCGCGGAAGGGGCGGCGGATCCGGCCAGGCGCTGGTGGGTCGGGAATGCTTGGAGGTCACCGCGCCGCCCTTCCGCCCGCTGACTGCCTGCCCGCCGCCTGCTCCCGGGGAGTTCCCGCGGAGCTGGCGCGGATCCGTCTCAGGTGGACGGAGGGGGTGTACGGTGGTTCGCCCGCGCCCGGTTGGTCAGGCTCTGCATCGCCTGGTGGCGCCGCGCCGAAAGGTCGCGCAGCAGCTTGTTCGACTCGGGGTTCCGCAGTGCCGTGGGCGAGGGTCGCTGGTACCTGCGCCGCCCAGGGGTTTCGGAGCCGCCCGACTCGGGCCGGATCATCATGGAAACGTCCTCTCCCTGAAAATGCCCACCGAGCCGCGCGAGTCGGCCGTTGCGGGGTGAATCGATTGTAGGGCCGGGGGGATACGCGGACAAGGAAAAATCCAACCGTCGTATGTGACCGGACTAGAAGGCGTAGCGGATGCGGCAGTACGGAAGGTGGCGCCCCATCAGTGCCCGGAAGTCGTCGAGGTAGCCGCGCTTTTCGGCGGCGGTGTACCGGACGTTGATGAATCCGTTCGACGAGCGCTTCTGTTCCTGGAGCTCGGGCCGCCACAGGATCTCCTCGGCGCGGGGGTGCCAGCCGAGGTTGACCTCGTGGAGCTGCTGGTTGTGGGTGAGGAAAATGACCTCCGCCGCGAGCTGCTCCTTGGCCCGCGGAGTCAGGACGGCGTCGATCTGCGCGAAAAGCGAGCGCCACTCCTCCTGCCATCCGGGCGTGACAATCACCGGGGAGAAGTTGAGGTGGACCTCGTACCCGGCCTCCACGAAGTCATTGACCCCGGCAAGGCGCTCAGAGATGGGCGAGGTGCGGACGTCGACGATCCGCGCCAGCCGCTCGGGCATGAGGGAGAACCGTACCCGGGTCCGGCCACGCGGGTCCCAGCCGAGCAGGTCCCGGTTGACGTATTTGGTGGCGAAGGACAGTTTGGCCGTCGGCAGGCTCCCGAAGAGATCGACGAGGTCCCGGACGTTGTCGCTGACCATCGCGTCGACCGAACAGTCGCTGTTCTCGCCGATGTCGTAGACCCAGGCGGTGTCATCGCACTGGTTGGGCTCGAGCTTCATGCCCTGGCGCGCCACGTGCCGCTCGAGATAGCCGCTGATCTGCTCGATGTTCGCGAAGACCGTGATGGGGTTGCTGTAGCCCTTGTGCCGCGGGACGTAGCAGTAGGCGCAGGCCATCGCGCAGCCGTTCGCCGTGGACGGCGCGATGAAGTCGGCGGAGCGCCCGTTGGGCTTTGCCGCCAGCGACTTCTTGACGCCCACGACGAGAGCCTCGGTCTTGATCCGCACCCAGCGCCGGACGTTCGCCTCGTCGCCGCTGAGCTCGGGGATACGCCAGTGGCTCGCCACTTCGACCACCTCGGCCTCCGGCCAGCGTGCCAGCACCTGCTGGCCCCGGGGAAGCGCGGCCGCCTCCGGTTCGATGTAGATACGGCTGACCTGCAGGAGTTTGCTCGCCTCAATCATGAATGCCTGGCTCCGGTTCGTGGGGGAATTCCACGCTATCGCGGCGCACCGACACTCTGGGGATGGCCCGGGCTGCGGCGATCCGGGCAACGAACGGCCCCGGCCCGGCGCGGCCTAGATGGTCTGGCGCACCCGGATGCCGGCGCGGCCCATGGCGTCGGTGTAGGCCGCATGGATCTCCTTGAGCCAGATCTCCTGGTTCGCCGGCGTCCCCTTGAAGGCCCGCTCGCTGGTGGAGCGCACCTCATAGATCTTGAAGCCGCGCTTGTAGATGGCCCGGTTCTCGAGTTTCATGAGCCGGCGGGCCGCCTTATGGGCGTCGGCGCCGTGGGCGATCAGGGCTGAGGCGCGCGGAACCTGCTGGAGGAAACTCAGGAGCGGTTTCACACCGTCGGCGATCTGATCCATCGACAGCGCCCGCTCCTTGCCCTCCTCGAGGAACCACGGGTACGCGTTCCACGGCATGACCTGCTCGGGGCGCAGGCCGGCGGACTCGTAGATCTCGGCGATCCGCACGGAGGCCGGATCGTCGTTTTCGAACGAGACGAACCCCGAGGGCAGCGATGAACCGGGACTCGAGAAAAGACTGACAATCTTACAGCCATCGACGTCGTGCACCGGATCGATGTACGGAACGGATGACCCGGGCTTGAGGGCCCCGAGCGAATCGCACAGCCGGTTCACGTCTTCAATGTTGGGATCGTAGCGCCGCTCCCATTGCTGGGCCTGATAGGTGGGGTCCGCCATACGTTGTGCCAATTCAACCTCCTAGCGGACATCGCCTGGAGTGGCACAAACTTGTCCGCAGATCTCCAGTTTACGCCGCAGGGGGCTTCGCCCCGGCGCAGGGGCCATAATCCCCGCCCCTCCGCGCCTCAGAAGGCCGACCGGGCCCGCCTTCACGGGGAAGTGCGGCGGCGTGTCGCAGCGGACACGCCGCCGTCCCGGAACTCATACGGAGGGAGCCGGGCGGAGTGCCATGCGATAGCATGGAGTGCGCTGTTCTCACGTTTATCGATTACTGTTATCATGAGAAGATGCCCATGACATATGAGGGCGGAGCTCCGGTCATCCGGGACTCTCCGGCCCTGGACCTCGCGAACACCTACTTCGCGGTACGCGGGAAGCCCCGGGAGGGACTTTCGACGCCGGCCGATGTGGCGGCCTGGGTCCTCGAAGTGGCCCCGCAGCTCGACGGGATCGAACTGCCCGCCGAGGAGCTCGCCGAGGCCGGGGAGGCCGACCTCGCACTGTTCCTCGAACTGCGGAGCGCGGTGCGGACCCTCGCCTCGGACCTCACCAAGGGTCTCAGCCCGGCCGACGGGCCCGTCGCGGTCCTGAACCGCGCCGCCGCGCTGGCCCCGGCATCACCGGTCCTGACCCTCACCCCGCAGGGTGCGCTGTCGAAGTCCACCCGGGCCCGGAGCACCGCTCCCCGGTCCGCGCTGTCGGCCCTGGCCCGGGACGCCGCCGACCTGTTCTCCGGGGAGCGGCTGCACCAGCTGCGCGACTGCCAGGCTCCGGGGTGTTTCCTGTTCTTCCTGAAGGATCATCCCCGCAGGGAATGGTGCACGCCGGCCTGCGGGATGCGCGTCCGCGCCTCGCGCGCCTATTACAAGCGCACCCATGCGGAGGAGGTGTCCCCGGGCTCGTAACCGCCCGGGGACACCGCCTCCAGCATCGGGAGCCGGCGCGCTCCCGCACTGGATCCGCCGCCGTACTGGCTTACAGCCCGTACTGTTCGAGGAGCCGCAGCCAGACCTCACTGACCGTCGGGAACGACGGGACCGCATGCCAGAGCCGCTCCAACGGCACCTCGCCGGCAATCGCGATCGTCGCCGCGTGGAGCATCTCAGCGACGTCCGGCCCGGCCAGGGTCGCACCGATGATGACCCTGCGGTCCTCGTCAACAATCATCTGCGCCCATCCGGTGTATCCCTCGGAGTGGAGGGCGGAACCGGCCACCGCGATCGGCAGCGAGACCTCCGACGCGTTGACGCCGTCGTTCTGCGCCTGCTCGAGCGTGCGTCCCACCATGGCGATCTCCGGATCGGTGAAGACCACCTGCGGCACCGCATACGAGTTCGCCGTCGCGGCATACTTGCTCCACGGCTCGACGTCATCACCGAGGGTACCGGCGGCCCGGGCGGTGATGGCATCACCGGCGGCACGGGCTTCGTACTTGCCCTGATGGGTCAGCATCACCTTGTCGGCGGCATCACCCAGGACATAGAGCCAGTCACCTGCGCTGCGGACCCGCCCCGTGTCATCCGAGGGAAGGCCTTGGGGGCTGAGGCCAAGATCCTCGAGCCCGAGCCCGTCCAGCGCCGGCCGGCGGCCTGTGGCCACGAGCAGCTTGTCGGACTCGATGGTGTCACCGCTGTCCAGGGTGACGGCCACCGAGTTTTCACCGTTCTTGGCAACGGTCCGGATGCCGGTGTCGGTCAGGACCCGGATTCCTTCCTTTTCCAGTGCGTTCTTCACAAGGTCGGCCGCCGGCGCCGGGAATCCCCGAAGGATTCCACTGCGGGCAATAATCGTCACCTTCGCCCCGAGCCGGGAGAAGGCCTGGGCCAGCTCGGTGCCGGCCACGCCTGCGCCGATCACTGTGATCGACTGCGGAACGTCCTCGGCGGAGACAAGCTCGCGGGTGCCCCAGAACGGAGTCTCATCGAGCCCCTCGATGGCGGGGACAACCGGCACGGACCCGGTGGCGATCACGACGGCCTGGCGGGCCTGGATCGTGGTGACCGTCCCATCCTGGGCGGTGACCTCAACCTCGCGCTCCCCGGAGATGCGCCCCAGGCCGCGGACCAGGGTGATCCCCTGCTGGGCCACCCACTTGACCTGGCCGGCATCGTCCCAGTTGGCCGCCATCGCGTCCCGGCGGGCGAACACCTGGGCGGCGTCGAGACTGCCGGTCACCGCTTCGCGCGCCCCCGGCAGGGACAGTGCGGCGGAAAGGGCGGCGCCGGAACGGATGAGCGCCTTGGACGGCATGCAGGCCCAGTACGAGCACTCGCCGCCGACCAGTTCGGATTCGACCAGCACCGCCGTCAGTCCGCCCCGGACCGCCCGATCGGCCACGTTCTCTCCAACCGGGCCGCCGCCGATAACGACAACGTCGGCTGTCTTTACTTCAGTCACAATTTTTACCTTCCACCATGTGGGGCCGGGAAAGCCGGCCCACCGGGCCCGGAAACAGACCCTGATCTTTATGCTGCCGCCCGGGAGGTCGACTCCCTGCCGCGTTGGTACAAGCGCGGATCCTCAGCGCCCCTGGCACGGCAGGCCGCACAGAGCCTGCCCGTCAGGATGGAAAGGCCCGCCCCGAACAATCCCGATGAGGGCTTGTTTCGTTGGGGTCTTCCGCATTCAGATTCTCTAACTGTTAGTACGCTAAGCTTTATTCCGCAGGAAGTCCTTTCACCTCAGGATGGAGCCATGGCCGCACCCGACGACGATCTGATGCTCGAGCGCCAGCTCTGCTTTGCGCTGTCCATTGCCTCACGGACGGTGGTCAACGCCTACCGTCCGGTCCTTGAGAGACTGAAGCTCACCCACCCCCAGTACCTGGTGATGCTCATCCTTTGGGAGCAGGACAACCGGTCGCTGCGGGAGATCAGCGAGATCCTCATGATGGAGCCGGCCACCCTCTCCCCGATGCTCAAACGCCTTGAGTCCCTGGGCTACATCACCCGGAACCGGGTGCCCGGGAACGAACGGACGCTGGCGGTGCGCCTGACGGAGACGGGAACCGCTTTGAGGGCGGAGGCCGTCGGGGTGCCGGGGACCATGCTGGAGCGGCTCGGGCTGACCCGGGAGCAGGTGGAAACGCTCAACGACTCAATGCGCGGAATTATCGCGGCAGCCACCCGGGCCGGCTCCGCCGCCGGCTAGAACCGGCGCCGGGCAGGGCTGCCGGGGTCAGCGCGACACCGGCTCCGTCGCTTCAAGCAGCGGGAGTTCGCTGCGCCTCGGCGTCCCCTCCCAGTCTCCGGGCACCAGACACGCGAAGGCTCCGGTGCGCACCGCCGTCAGCAGGCACTCCTGGGGCGGAAGCCCCCGCAGCCGTTCGGCGAGATATCCGGCGACGAAGGCATCACCGGCACCGACGGTGTCCACGGGCTGAACCGGAATGGCGGCCTGCTCGAAGTACTCTCCGTCCACCAGGGCCGCGCACCCCTGGGCGCCGCGCTTGACCACGACCTGCGAGGGCCCAAGCTCCGCGAGCGCGCCGGCGAGTTCCCGCGGCCCCTGGGCCGGGCCCACCAGCAGGGCGGCTTCGTCGTCGCCGGCGAACAGGATGTCGGCCCGGCCCGCAAGACCCCGGAGCACGGGTGAGGCGGCCTCGGGGCTCCACAGCGCCGCGCGGTAGTTGACGTCGAAGGAGACCGGGATGCCGGCTGCGCGCGCCGTCTGCACGGCGAGGTCGACGGCGTCGGCGGCCGACTCCGACAGCGCCGGGGTGATGCCCGTGACGTGCAGGAGCCCGGCGGCGGCAATCTCCTCCACCGGCACATCGGCGGGGCCGAGGCGGGAGCCGGCACTGCCTGCCCGGTAGTACCAGACCTTCTGGGTGTGCTGGGTGCGCCGCTCCTTGATCATCAGCCCGGTGGGCGCGGCCGGGTCCCGGATCGCGCGCACCTCGAGGCCTTCTGCACGCAGCTCGCGGACCACGAGGTCACCGAGGCTGTCCGCACCCACCCGGCCGAACCACGACACCGGGGCGCCGAGCCGGGCCAGGGCGATGGCGACATTGGACTCGGCACCGCCGATGCCCAGGCCCAGCTCGGAGGCGTGGGCCAGCGGCCCGGGCGTCTGCGCCCTCATCAGGGCCATGGTTTCACCGAAGGTGACCACCCCGGCGGGCCCGGCGGGGCTCCCGCCGGGCACCGCAGTCATTCCTCTGCTCCCCTCGGTGCGGGCACCGGACGTGACCGTGCCACCAGTTCGGAGACCTCGCGGGCCCGCCGGATCAGGCCCGCCGGGCTTCCGCCGGCGAAGGCGTCCTGCAGGAGCGGTCCGCCGAGGCTGACGGCGAGCGCACCGGCCTCGATCCAGCCGGGCGCGTCGGCGATGCCGATGCCGCCGCTGGGAATGACGGCGATGTCCGGGAAGGGCCCGCGCAGCTGGCCGATATACCCGGGACCCACGGTGGAGGCGGGGAACAGCTTGACCGCCGTCGCCCCCGCGTTCCAGCCGGCGAGCAGCTCGGTGGGGGTCAGGCCGCCGGGGTAGACCGGGATGCCCCGCTCAACGCACAGGCCCACCGTGGGAAGGTCCATCACCGGGGTGACGATGTAGGCCGCTCCGGCGTCGATGGCCTGGTGCGCCTGCTGGACCCTGGTGACCGTACCCACGCCGATTTCGGCTTCGGTCCCGAACCGTTCGAGGAGCCGCGGCAGCTGCTCGAGCGCGCCGGGGGTGCTGAGGGTCAGCTCGATCGAGGTGACCCCTCCGGCGAGGAGCGCGTCAATCACCGGGGCGTACTGGTCCGCGTGGCCCGCGCGGAGCACCGCGATCACGGGGTTTCGGAGCAGGGCCTCGCCCGCGGCCGGACGCTGGAGGGAGGCGGGAGAAGTCATCGGCCCAGCCACCCGCCGTCGATCGGAAGGATGGTGCCGTGGATGTAGTCGGCGGCACGCGAGGAAAGGAACACGACTCCTCCTGTCAGGTCGTCCGGTTTCCCCCAGCGTCCTGCGGGGATGCGCTCGAGGATCTGCGCCGAGCGGTTCCCGTCGGCCAGGAGGGCCTCGTTCATGTCGGTGGCGAAGTAGCCGGGCGCGACGGCGTTGACGTTGACGCCCCGGCCCGCCCATTCGTTGCTCAGCGCCTTGGTCAGCTGTCCGACGGCGCCCTTCGACGCCGCGTACGCCGGCACCCGGAACCCGCCCTGGAAGGTGAGCATCGAGGCGAGGTTCACGATCTTCCCCTCGCCGCGCTCCAGCATGGGGGCACCGAAGCCCTGGCACAGCTGGAAGACGGCGCGGGTGTTGACCTGCATCACGGTGTCGAAGTCCGCCAGCGGGAACTCAACGGCGTCGTGCCGGATCTGCGTCCCGGCGTTGTTGACGAGGATGTGCACCTCGGAGGCGGCCAGGGCGGCGGCGATCGCCCGGGCAATCGACTCCTCGCTGGTGAGGTCCACCGGGACAGTGTCGATCCGGCGGCCCAGCCGCGCGGCGGTCTCCTCGAGTTCGATGGAAACCGCGCTGCGCTGCAGGGCGATCACGTCCGCTCCCGCCTCGAGCAGGGCCCGGGCAGTGGCCCGGCCGATGCCGCGGGAGGCCCCGGTGATGGCGGCGGTGCGCCCGGTGAGGTCAAAGGGATTAGACATCGGCCGCCCCGCTCTCTTCGCCCGCTGACCCGACGAGGACCTTCAGGACCCCGCCGGCCGACATGGCCTTCGTGAAGGCCTCGGGCACCTCGCCGAGGCCGAAGACCTCGATGGGCAGCCGGTCCAGCTGCAGCACGTCGGCCTCGATCAGCCCGACGGCCCGTTCCATGTCCTGCCGCGTGTAGACCCGCACACCGATGAGTGTCTGCTCGGAGAAGGTGATTCCCTGGAGGTCGAGCTTCGCCGGTTCCTTGTACACCCCGACGAGCACGATGGTCCCCTGCACGCGGGCGGCCCCGGAGAGGGCGGCGGCGACGGAAGGGTGGGCCGCGGAGTCGAAGACAATATCGGCGCCCGCGCCTGCGGTCCTTGAGCGGACGGTGCCGGCGGGGTCCTCTCCCGGCGCGAGGACGGAGAAACCGAACCGCCCGGCCGCCTCCCGGCGGTCCTCGCTCGGCTCGATCAGGAACACCTCCCCGGCGCCGGCCTCCCGGGCGACAAGGGCCGTGAGCAGCCCGATCGGGCCGGCGCCGAAGACGGCGACGCGCTCGCCCCCCGACAGCCCGGACCGGGCGACGGCGTGCACCGCGACGGCCAGGGGCTCGGCGAGGGCGGCCTGCCGAGCAGGCACCTTCGGATCGACGGGCAGGAGCGCCCGCGCCGGGAGGGCGACATATTCGGCCAGCGAGCCCGGCGCGTCGATGCCGTAGAGGTTGAGGCGAGAGCACACGTGGGAATTCCCACTGGTGCAGGGGCCGCAGGTGCCGCAGGTGATCAGCGGCTCTACAACGACCCGGGTCCCCTCGGCCGGGCCGTCCGGTGCGGCGACGGCAACCGTGCCGGTGATTTCGTGGCCCAGGATCAGCGGCGGCGCGGCCCGCGGGTGGGTGCCGTGGTAGATGGAGAAGTCGGTGCCGCACAGGCCCGTGTACTCGACCCGGATCAGCGCCCAGCCGTCGGGCACCTCGGGCAGGGGAACCTGCTGCACCGCGACGGTCTCCGGCGCGGTGAGCACGGCGGCCTTCATTGTCGAATCGGAGGGGGTCATGAGAGCACTTTCGGGTTGAGGATATTGCGCGGAACGGTTCCGGAGCACACATCGAGCACGTTCTCAAGGGTCCGGCTCTTCAGTTCGCCGTAGGACTCCTCGCTGTACCAGGCGGCGTGGGGGGTGAGGACCGCGTTCCCGAGACCCAGGAGGGGGTGGCCCTCCGGCAGCGGTTCCTGTTCGAAGACATCGAGGCCCGCCCCGGCGAGCTGCCCCGACTCCAGGGCACCAACCACCGCCGCGGTATCCACGACCCCGCCGCGGCACGTGTTGACCAGCACCGCTCCGGGTTTCATGGCCGCGAGGGTTCCGGCGTCGATGAGGTGGTGCGTATCGGCGTTCAGCGGCACGTGGAGGGAGACGACGTCGGCGCGGGCAAGGAGTTCCTCGAACGCTACGACTTCAACGCCGTCGGGAGTGACCGAGCCCGGGGTGAGGCGGGGTTCGTAACCGATCACCGTGTACCCAATACCCCGGGCCTTGCGGGCCGTGGCCGAGCCGATGAGTCCGAGCCCGACGATGCCGAAGACCCGGGTGGCGGTCCGGTGCAGCGGCCGCACCGCGGCCAGGCTGTGTTCGCCGGCGCGCATGCGCCGGTCGAGCTGGGTCACTCCGCGGGCCAGGGTCAGGGCCAGCGCAATCGCGTGGTCGCTGACGTCTTCGGTCCCGTAGTCGGGCACGTTGCACACCGCGACGCCGCGGGCCGTGGCGGCGTCGACGTCGACCGTGTCGACGCCCACCCCGTAGCGCCCGATGGCCTTGAGCCCCGGAAGGGCGTCGAGCACCCGGGCCGTGATGGGCGCGTACTGCACCAGGATCCCGTCGGCTCCCGCGGCGGCGGCGATGACGTCATCCTCCGTGAGGCAGGAGGCCAGGGTGAGGGCGGCCCCGCGCCTGCGGGCGAGCTCCTCCTCAATGGCAATGGAGTCGTGGTCGCAGTCGGTGATGACGATTTTCAGCTGATCGGACATCTCATCCCTCCGTGAACTGGAATGCTAGTGCTTTTCCACCGGGTCCGAACCTCCGCGACCGTCATCCACGCACCCGTTCGAGGGACGCGAAGTCCAGCTCGACGCCGTGGCCGGGAAGTTCGGGCGCCACGGCGAAGCCGTCCTCAATGCGCAGCGGCGCGGCAAGGTAGGCGTCGAGCCCGAATCCGTGGGCCTCCATGTAGGTGCGGTTGGGCGCCGCGGCCAGGGCGTGGACGGTGAGGTCGTGCACCCCGTGCGAGGTGACCGGGAGGTTGTGCGCCTCGGCCAAGGCGCTGACCTTCCGGAAGGTGGTGTAGCCGCCGCAGTTGCTGACGTCCGGTTCAGGGAAGGTGATGGCGCCGGCGGTGATGGCCTGCTGGAACTCATACAGGGTGTGGAGGTTCTCGCCTCCGGCGATCGGCTGGCGGCCTTCGCGGACGATGCGGGCGTACCCGGCGAAATCGTCGGGGATTGTGGGCTCCTCGATCCAGACCAGGTTGAAGTCGGCGAGCGCGTGGGCGGCGCGGATCGACTCGTCGACACTCCACTTCATGTTCGCGTCGACCATCAGGGGGAAGTCCTCTCCGAGGTGCTCGCGCATCCGGGCCACCCGGGCGACGTCCTCACGCAGCTGCGGCCGTCCGACCTTCATCTTGATGGCACGGAACCCGTGCTCCTGGTAGCCGTCGGCCTGGGCGAGCAGGTCCTCGATCGGCAGCTGAAGGTCGATCCCGCCGGCGTACACGGGCACCTTGGGGTCAAACCCGCCGAAGAGGCGCCACAAAGGCTGCTGGGCCTTCTTGCCCTTGAGGTCCCACAGCGCGATGTCGATTGCGGAGATCGCCGAGGTCACATGTCCGCCGCGGCCCGCGTAGTGGAGGGCCCACCACATCTGCTGCCAGAGCGATTCGATGCGGTCGGCGTCCTGGCCCTGCAGCAGCGGCGCGAGGTAGCGGTCGATCATCACGGCCACGGCCGCGCCGCCGTGGTTGACGGTGTAGGTGTAGCCCAGGCCCACGGCCCCGTCGCTGTCGGTCACCCGTACGGTGATGAGTTCAAAATCCAGCATCACCCCGTGCATGCTGTCGGTCAGCGTCTGCTGCAGGGGGATCCGGTAAAGGTCCGTCTGCATTGTTTCGACTTTGGCCATGGTCACTCCTTTGGACGTGGGTACCGAGGAGCCGGCCATTCCCCGGAGGGCCGTCCGACGCCTAGAAAACCGGTTTTCCCCGGCGGCGTCCACCCTACGGCGATTCCAGGGTGAGGTCAACATCACATCTGCTGCTATGGCAGAATCAGACTGCCGCATGCATCGAAGGGAGGTCCAGTGCGCGACGCCGACGCTCCGCTCCACCCGAAACAGCGGTCCCGCCTCATTGACGTGGCAAACCATGCCGGTGTCACAAAATCGGTCGTTTCCCGGGTCCTGAACAACGACCGCACCCTCTCCATCCGGGAGGAGACCCGCACGCGCATCCTCGACGCGGTGCGGGACCTCGGCTACCAGCCGCACACCGGCGCCCGCGCCCTGGCCGGCGCCAGTACCCGCGCCCTTGCCCTGCTCATCCCGGACCTCACCAACCCGGTCTACTCCCGCATCACCCGCGGCGCCGTCCAGCAGGCGCGGGTCCGCGGCTTCGCCATGCTGCTGGCGGAGGACTCCGCCGATTCCGGCGTGGACCGGCAGTTCGCCGACCTCGTGGCGAGCCACCGGGTGGACGGGCTCCTCATCGCCTCGGCGCGCCCCGACCACCCGCTGTTGGGCATGCTGCCCGACTCCCGGATTCCGCACGTGTTCGTGAACCGGGTCGTCGCGGGCTCCGGGCGGAACATTTCGCTGCAGATCGAGGCGGCCAGCCAGGCCGCCCTCGACCACCTGCTCGCGCTGGGGCACCGTCGGATCGGCCATGTCTCGGGTCCGGAGCAGCTCGCGCCGACCGTCAGCAGGCGGGCCGGGCTGCTCGGCGCCGCGGTGGCGGCAGGGATTCCGGAACCCTCGATCGAATCAGGGGAGTTCAACGAGCAGGGCGGCTATGCCGCAGCCACCCGGCTCCTGGCGGACCATCCCGACCTGACCGCGATCTACGCCAGCACCCTGAACCAGGCGATCGGCGTCCTCTCGGCCGTCCATGCCGCCGGGCTGCGCATTCCCGAGGACATCTCGGTCATCTCCTATGACGACCTCCCCCTCGCCGGGTTCCTCCACCCTCCCCTGACGGCCATCGCCATGCCGCTGATGGAGCTGGGGCAGGCCGCCGTCGACGCACTCTGCGCCCAGCTCGAAGGAGCACCCCCCGAGGATGTGCTGGTGCCGGGCGCCCCCGAGGTGGTGGTGCGCGGGTCCACCGGGCCGCCGCGTTCGGGACCGTCCGCCGGCGCCGCAAACGTGCCGTCTTAAAGCGGATCCCTCCTTCGGGGGCGGCCCTTCGGCGGCCCCCAGGCGCTAGTCTTAGCGCACCGGACCGAAGGGACCCGCACCATGACGAAAACGATCTACAGAGCCGCCTCCTCCCTCAACGGATTCCTCGCCGACGGGGAGGGTTCGATGGACTGGCTCTTCGCCGTGGATCAGCCCGAGCCCTACCACCAGGGGCACTTCCTGGACGGCATCACGGTCCTGGTCCAGGGGTCGAAGACCTATGAGTGGATGCTTGAGGCCGAAGGCGTCCTCGAGCGCCCCGGACGGTGGCGGGAGTTCTACGGGAACCGCCCCGCGTTCGTCTTCACCAACCGGGACCTTCCCCGGCCGGACGGCGCCGATGTGCGGTTCGTCTGCGGCGAGCCCGGCGCCGTCTACCCGCAGCTCGTCGAGGCTGCGGGGGACAAGGACATCTGGCTGATGGGCGGCGGTGACCTCGCCGGCCAGTTCTTCGACGCCAACCTGCTCGATGAGGTGCAGGTGGCGATCGCCCCGGTCACCCTCGACGCCGGGGCGCCGCTGCTGCCACGCTTTATCCAGTCGGACCGGCTCAACCTGCGCAGCGCGGAGCAGCTCGCCCAGTTCGCCCACCTGACCTACGAAGTCACCCGCTGGCAGCCCAATCCCGCCTAGGCACCCGCCCAGGCCCGGATGCCGCGCTTTTCCTGTGCCTTTCCTGCGGATAATCCTCTGGTGCCGCTCTCCCGGCGGTTCGAGAATGGAGGGGAGGGCGGCAGCGAACCTGCCCTCCAGCGGCGGCTGCGGCCCCGCTTTCGACAAGGGCAAAACCGGTGCGAGCCGGTGACGCAAAGCCACGGGGCCTTTCCGGTCAGCCGGGCTTCCGAACAGCAAAGGTCTCTCATGCACGATGCCTCCCCGGGCACCGCCCTGCCCGCCCCCCGCCGGTTGGCGGCACGCCTGCTCCGCACCGCGCTCGCCCTCTGCCTTGCCGCCGTCGTTGCGGCGCTCGGACCCGGGGCGCTCCAGCCGGCGCACGCCGCCACGGCGTCCATCTCCCTCAGCGCCTCCAGCGGACCCGCCGGGACCCTGGTCACCGTCTCCGGAACCGGATTCCCCAAAAAGTCGAAGGGCACCCTCACCGCCGGTACTGCCTCCGTGCCCTTCACCGCCAACGCGTCCGGATCCTTCACCGCCGGCATTGTCATTCCCGACGCCGGCAGCCCGGTGCTCATCGAGGCACGGGCAGGCTCGGGCCTCGCCTCGGCGACCTTCACCCTGACCTACGCCCCGCCCGCCGGACCCGCCCCCGTGCCGGGGATCCGCACGGCGCCGCTGCGTTTCGGCACCGGGACCCCCGGCGGTCCGATGGCCGCCGGTGAGCTGGACGAGGTGGCCGTGCTCGCCGGTGAGGCGCCGTCGGTCGTCCTGTCCTACAAGGACTTCGCCCAGGCCCCGCCGCTGGCCGAGCTTGACGCCGTCCGGTCCCGCGGGGCCGTGACCCTGCTGACCTGGGAACCCTGGCTCTGGGGCGGCGGCACCGCCCAGCCCGCCTACTCCTCGGACCGCATCACCGCCGGGGACTTCGACCCGTACCTGCGCCAGTGGGGCTCCGCCCTGGCCCAGTGGGGCCACCCGGTGATGCTGCGCTTCGGCCACGAGATGAACGGCAACTGGTACCCCTGGGCGGAAGGGATCAACGGCAACGAGGCCGGCGACTACGCGGCGGCGTGGCGCCATGTGCACGACGTCGTGGCCTCCACGGGCGCCTCCAATATCTCCTGGGTATGGAATCCGAACGTGCCGTACTGGGGGTCGACGCCCCTGGATCAGCTCTACCCCGGAGCCCAGTACGTCGACGCCGTCGCGCTCGACGGCTACAACTGGGGCGCCTCCGCCTCGTGGAGCACCTGGGTGGAGCCCGATGCCCTGTTCGGAGAAGGGCTTGCGGAGCTGCGCCGGCTCGCCCCGGGGAAGCAGATCCTGATCGCCGAGACCGCATCGGCGGAGGCGGGCGGCTCGAAGTCCGCCTGGATCACGTCCCTGGTGCGCTACCTCGCGGCCCAGCCCGACGTCACGGCCCTGGTCTGGTTCCACTTCGCCAAGGAAGCCGACTGGCGCATCAACAGCAGCGCCGGTTCGGCGTCTGCGCTGGCACAGGCGCTCGCCGCCCGGCCTCCCGCGGGCTGAGCCGTCCCCGGGGCGGACCCGCCTTCCGCTCCGGGCGGTCGACCGGAGTGGAAAGCCCGGAATTTCCGCAATGTGGGGACTTCTAGTTCTCGACCCGCTCCGGGGCCAGCCGGTATCCCACGCCCCGGACGGTCACCAGCCAGGCGGGCTGGCGGGGATCTTCCCGGAGCTTCTTTCGAAGATTTCCGATATGCACTTCGACAGCCCGCTCGTCCACATCGCTAACGTAAGCCGCATCGCGGTACTGCTCGCCGCGCACGACACGGACTAAATCGGCTTTAGTGCGGACCGACCCGCCGCTGCGCATAAGGTCATGAAGTAAATCGAACTCGCTCCGCGTTAAACTGATTTCGGCGTCGAACAGTTTGGCCGTGCGGGTCTCCTGGTGGAGCACGAGGCCGTTGTGGCGCAGCACCGGCTGCTGCGGAGCCGCCCCCGCCTCGGGGGATGCGCCGGCCGGCCCTCCGGCCTCCCGCGGACGCCGGAGCATGGCAGCGACCCGGGCCCTCAGCTCGCGGGGCCGGAAGGGCTTGGTGAGGAAATCGTCGGCGCCGGACTGAAGGGCCATGAGGGTGTCCAGTTCATCGGCGCGTGCGGTCAGCATAATGACATAGCAGTCGCTGAACGCCCGGATGCGCCGGAGCACCTCGAAACCGTCGATATCGGGCAGTCCGACGTCCAGGGTCACCACCGTGGGGCTGTTGCCGCGCACCGCGAGGACCCCGTCACGCCCCGTCGCCCCTGAGTGAACCTCGAACCCCGACTGCTGGAGGACAGCGCTCAAGAGATTGCGCACATCTTCGTCGTCTTCAATAACGACGGCAGTCCCCTGCTCACCCATATTTTTCCCTTACGCCGGAGGCCGGGAGTGGTGAAACGTATTCACCCTCGTGCACCTTGAGACCCGTGATTGTTTTACAGGCTACAAGGGAAGTTCGTGTTAAGTAAGTTACGCAAGATTGCCGCAGTTTCTTTACCGAATTTCTGCACCTCATTGCCCGTACGGGAGCAATAATAGAGAAATGTCCTCTCTTCATACGGAACCCGCGCGTCCAGCCTTTCTGTATGAGCCTCCGCCCGTCGAGTCCACCCCGACCACAAAGACGAACCTCTACTTCCGGCGGCTCGGTCCGCGGGTCCGGATCGGCCTGTGCCAGCTGCCCCTGACGGTCATCGTCATCGGCATCGTGCTGGCCGCGCCGAGCATCTGGCCGGGACTGCTCAGCCTCCCCTGGTTCCAGCTCGGACTCGCCATCCACGCGGCGCTGTTCCTGGTCTGCTGGCTGATCCCCTGGGAGAGACTGCCCCAGGCCGCCCCCCTGCTGATCCCGGTCGGTGACCTGCTGGCGATTGCCGTGACCCGCAACAGCGGGCTGGAAATTCTTCCCGGCCTCGGTGCGCTCGCAGTTTTCCCGGTCATCTGGCTGGCCGCCGCGGGCATCCTCGGCTGGCTGGCGGTGCTCATGAGCTTCGTCGGGCCCCTGCTGATCGTAGGGTTTCCGCTGCTGGCCAAGCTCCCGGATGTCACCGCGGCCGAGCTGAGCGGCACGGTCTTCCTCCCCGTGACACTGCTCGCGGTCGCGCTCGCGGTCCGCTTCGCGACCGCCAATGTAGCCCTGCAGCAGCGGCAACTGATGAAGAAGGATGCCATCCTGCGTGAGCTGCTCAAGTCGAGCAAGGAGCGCGAGCGGCTCCTGCACACGGTGCTGGACACCATTGACGTCGGCGTCGTAGCGGTCAATGCCGAGGGCGAGACGATCCTCACCAACCACCAGCAGAACCTCCTCCACCGGCTCGCCCTGCCCTCCGGAAGCTCCGGCACCGACGAGTCGGCGCTCGCACTGTTCGGCCAGGATCAGCGGACGGTCCTGCCGGAGGCCAAGCGCCCGGTGCGCCGGGCGGTCGACGGGGAGTCCTTCGCGGACTACCTGATCTGGATCGGGCAGGGCAGCGACCAGCGGGCCCTCTCCACGGCGGCGCGGGCCATGAAGAGCGACTCCGGCGAGTTCAGCGGCGCCGTCATCGCCTCGAGCGACGTCACCGGCCTGGTTGAGGCGATCGCAGCAAAGGACGATCTGATCGCCAATGTCTCCCACGAGCTGCGGACGCCGCTGACCTCGATCCTCGGCAACCTCGAACTGGCGCAGGACTCCGGCGACGAGGTGCCGCCGCGCACCGCCTACTACCTGGACATCGCCCACAGCAATGCCGAGCGCCTGCTCGAGATCGTCTCGGACCTGCTGCTGTCGGCCTCCGCCGCGCTGAGCATCCACCCCCGCCGCACCGACATCGCGGGCCTTGTGGATTCCAGCGTCGGCTCTCTGAGCGCCCAGGCCCGCACCGGGGGGATCACCATCCGGGTGGATGTGCCCTCCCCGCTGTGGGCGCACACCGACCCGCAGCGGATCTCCCAGGCGATCGACAATCTTCTGTCGAACGCGATCAAGTACTCCCCGGAGGGCGGCACGGTCACCATCACGGCCCGGCCCGACGGCGACGAGGTGGTCCTGTCGGTCGAGGACACCGGCTCCGGAATGACCCCGGCGGACGCCGCGAGGGTCTTCGACAAGTTCTTCCGCGCCCGCTCGGCCCGGGAATCGGAAATTCCCGGCACGGGCCTCGGTCTCTCCATCACCAAGGCCATCGTCGAGGGCCACGGCGGAACGATCTCCTGCAGCAGCGATTTCGGCCGGGGCACCCGCTTCACCGTCACCCTTCCGGACCACCCGGCGCCGGCCGACCTTCCGGCCTAGCGGGGAGTCCCGGCCGGCGCCGGTGGCGGACGGCCCGCCGGAGCGCTCCGGCACTGCCTGGTGATTGACGCCGGTTCCCGGTTTTGCAGTAGAAATGAGGGATGCAGTCCTCCCCCGTTCTTCACCTTTCGCGTTCGGGCACAAGCGTTGTGCTCGACACCACCACCAACGGTCTCCCGGCGGTTCTCTACTGGGGCGAGGCCCTGGGGGACATCGCCGAGGACCAGCTTGTTGCCCTCGCAGCGGCCCTCCGCCCGCAGCGGGTATCGGGCGGGATCGACATCCCGGCCCGTCTGACCCTGGTTCCACAGGAGTCGTTCGGCTGGCAGGGAACCGCCGGCTTCACCGGGCACCGCGGCGGGTCGTTCATCTCCGCGGCGTTTACCACCACCGACCTGCAGTCCACGGCGCACGACGTGCGGCTCACCGCCGTCGACGCCGTCGCGGGCCTGACCCTCGAGGCCGAGCTGACGGTCACCGAAGCGGGCCTGTTCCGCCAGCGCCTCGGCGTCGTCAACACTGCCGACATCGCCTACGAGGTCCGCTCCCTGCTGGCCATCTTCCCCCTTCCGGCCAGTGCGCAGGAGGTCCTGGACACCACCGGCCGGCACCTGCGCGAGCGCAGCCCCCAGCGCCATGCCCTCACGGCGGGCAGCTACCGCAGGGAGAGCAGGAAGGGCCGCCCCGGTGCCGACGCGACCCTGCTGCTGGGCGCCGGTGAACCGGCCTTCGGGTTCCAGCGCGGCCTGGTCCACGCCGTCCACACCGCCTGGAGCGGGAACCACCAGCTGCTCGTCGAGAAGACGCCGACCGGCGAGGCCTTCCTCGGCGCCGGGGAGCTGCTGCTCCCCGGCGAGATCGTCCTCGCACCCGGGCACCGGTACGACGCGCCCGAGGCCCTCGGGTCCTGGGGCCACGGGCTCAATGCGCTCGCCGCCCGCTTCCACCAGGAACTGCGGCTCCGCGACAACCACCCGCGGCGCCCGCGCCCGGTCACGCTGAACACCTGGGAAGCGGTCTACTTCGATCACAACCTTGAGCGCCTGACCCACCTCGCCGACAAGGCCGCCGCCGTCGGCATCGAGCGTTTCGTGCTGGACGACGGCTGGTTTTCCGGCCGCCGGGACGACACAGCCGGGCTCGGCGACTGGTTCGTGGACCCCGCGGTCTGGCCCGAGGGGCTGACCCCGCTGATCGACCACGTCAAATCGCGCGGGATGGAGTTCGGGCTGTGGTTCGAACCCGAGATGGTCAACCCCGACTCCGACCTGGCGCGCAGCCATCCGGACTGGATCATCCAGGCCGAGGGCCGCCTGCCCGTGCCCGGACGCCAGCAGCAGGTGCTCAACCTGGCGAACCCCGAGGCCTACGACTACATCCTTAAGTCAATCGACGCGGTGCTCACCGAAAACGACATCTCCTATGTCAAGTGGGACCACAACCGCGAGGTGCTCGACGGCGCTGACGCGCGCACCGGCCACGCGGTCATCCACGAGAATGTCCTGGCGCTGTACCGCCTGCTCGACGAGCTGAAGCAGCGCCACCCGGGCCTCGAGATTGAAAGCTGCGCTTCCGGCGGAGCCCGGGTGGACCTCGGCATCCTCGCTCGAACCGACCGCATCTGGACGAGTGACTGCATCGACCCCATCGAACGCCTGCCCAACCAGAAGTACACGGGGCTCCTGGTGCCGCCGGAGCTGATGGGCATGCACGTCGGCGGGCCCGTCTCCCACTCCACCGGCCGCGCGCACGGCCTGACCTTCCGCGCCGCCACAGCCGTCTTCGGCCACTTCGGTGTGGAATGGGACATTTCGGACCTTAGCGCCGAGGACACCGCCGCACTGGCGGAGTGGGTCAAGGTCCACAAGGCGTGGCGGGATGTGCTCCACACCGGGCACGCCGTCTACGCGGACCTTCCCGACCCGGCGATGGACGTGCGCGGCGTCGTCGCCCGCGACGGCTCATCGGCCCTGTTCGGCTACTCACTGACCGCCTCCAGCGCCAGCTACCCTCCGGGACGGATCGTCCTTCCCGGGCTCGACCCTGAGGGCACCTACAGCATCTCGCTCGCAGCGCCCCACCGCGAGCTTCCGGGGAACGGGCAGTCGGCCCTGTCCTGGGTGCAGGCGGCGGCCGAGGGCTCCCCGCTGTCGCTTAGCGGGCGTCTGCTGGGCTCGGTGGGCCTTGAAGCGCCGGTGCTGTTCCCGGAGCAGTCGGTCCTGATCGAGCTGAGGCGGGCCGAGGGCTAGTCGCTCCGGAGTTCCTCCCGTTCACCGGGTCCTGATGCGTCGGGGTCGGCCCGGTGGGCGGGCGCGGTCTGCGGTCAGGCGCGGTCTGCGGTCAGGCGCGGTCTGCGGTCAGGCGCGGTCTGCGGTCAGGCGCGGTCTGCGGTCAGGCCGAACCGCGCCACATGACGACAGTCTCGAGCACACGCGGCGAGCTGGGCAGGCCCATCAGCTGGGCGAGCACCAGTTCGGCCGCGGTGGTGCCGAGGAGCCCTGCCGGCTGGCGCACGGTGGAGAGCTGGGGCCGGCACCGCAGGGCCCAGCTGCTGTCGTCGAAGCCGACAATGCCGACGTCCTCGGGCACCCGCCGTCCGGCCTCCTGCAGCGCGGTCATGGCGCCGGCGGCCACCGCGTCCGAGGCGGCGAACACGCCGTCGATCGACGGGTCGCGGCGGAGCAGCTTCTGCATGCCCTCGAAGCCGGCCGCGTAGGTGTAGAGGGGGTACTCAACCACCAGGCGGGGGTTGTACCGCTCCCCCATCGCGGCCCGGAACCCGGCGAGGCGGTCCTGGCCCGAGTCGCGGTCCAGGGCGCTGGCGATCATGCCGACGCGCTGGCGGCCGGTGCCGAGCAGCCTGCTCGTGATCGTGCGTGCCGCCTCGACATTGTCGATCGCCGCGTACGGCAGGTCCGGGGTGCCGTCGGGATGCCCGACGAAGGCGGCCGGCAGCCCGATGTCGGCGACGGCGGCGGCAATGGGATCCGAGGCGCGGGCCGACACGATGACGGCGCCGTCGATCAGGCCCCCACGCAGGTGGTCGGCGACCCGGTGGCTGTCGCGGTCGGAGTCGATAATGAGGGTGACCAGCTGGTAGTCGGCCTTGGAGAGAGCCTCATTGGCACCCAGCAGGATCGAGCCGATGTTCGGGTCCTCGAACAGGAGCGAATGCGGCTCGTGGATGATCAGGCCGATCGCGCGGGACTCCTGGGTGACCAGGTTCCGGGCCGCCGTATTGCGCACGTAACCCACTTGGGCGATCGCCGCCTCGACGGCCATCCGCGCCTCCGCCGAGACATATTTCTCCCCGTTGACCACCCGGGAGACGGTGCCCCGGGACAGCCCCGCAGCGTCGGCGACGTCGTTGATCGTGGCGCGCCGTGCTCGCATTCGGGTGAGGGACATATCTGTACTGTAGCCGAGCCTCCGGCTGCCCGGAGGCCGCTCAGCCGTTGACAGCCTCCAGGGCCATTGCTACGCTGTGAACGCTCCCAGAGATTGCAGAGGACTTCGGTTCCGCGGTTTCTGGGAGCGTTCACAGAGCGTTCAAGGCAACGAGGCCCCTTCTCGTCTTGCACGTGCAGAGCAAGCCGAAGGAGCAGGGTTGAACCTGAACAAATATCCAGTCACGGAGCTGTCCGGAAACGGAAAGCTCGTCTACGGCTGCGACTACAACCCCGAGCAGTGGGGCCGTGAGGTCTGGCAGGAAGACGTCCAGCTGATGAAGCAGGCCGGCGTGAACCTCGTGGCCATCAATATCTTCGGCTGGGCCGAGCTCGAAAGCTCGCCCGGGATCTACTCGTTCGAACGCCTCGACGAAATCCTCGACCTGCTCCACGAGCACGGAATCGGCGTCAACCTCGGCACCGGCACCTCCTCCACCCCGGCCTGGCTGACCACCCTGCACCCCGAGATCCTCCCCCAGTCCGCCGATGGAGTCCGGGCGTGGCCCGGCGGACGGCAGGCCTGGTGTTCAAGCTCCCCGGTCTACCGCGAGCACGCCCTGCGCCTCGTCGAGCAGGTCTCCCGCCGCTACGGCGCCCACCCCGCCGTCCGGCTCTGGCACGTCTCCAACGAACTCGGCTGCCACAACGCCCTGTGCTACTGCGACGTCTCCGCGTCCGCTTTCCGCGGCTGGCTCCGCAACCGCTATGAAACCCTCGACGCGCTCAACGCCGCCTGGGGTACCACCTTCTGGTCGCAGCGCTACTCCGGGTGGGACCAGATCCTTCCTCCGCGCACCACCATCTCCGCGTACAACCCCACCCAGGTCCTGGACTTCCACCGCTTCAGCTCCGACGAACTGCTCGGCTACTACTCGGCCGAGGCGGAGATCCTGCGGCAGCACAGCACCGTGCCGGTCACCACCAACTTCATGATCACGGCCCACATCCGCACCCAGGACTACTGGTCCTGGGCGCCGCACGTGGACGTCATCGCCAACGACCACTACCTCGACCACCGGCTCGAGGCACCGACCATGGAACTGGCCTTCGCCGCCGATGCCACGCGCGGACTCGCCCAGGGCTCGCCCTGGCTGCTGATGGAACACTCCACCTCGGCCGTGAACTGGCAGCCGCGCAACATCGCCAAGGCACCCGGGGAAATGATCCGGAACTCCCTTACCCACCTCGCCCGCGGGGCCGACGGCCTGTGCTTCTTCCAGTGGCGCGCCTCCGTCCAGGGCAGCGAGAAATTCCACTCCGCGATGCTCCCCCACGCCGGCACCGACTCTCGGGTCTGGAAGGAAGTCGTCGAACTGGGCGGCATCCTCGAACGCCTCACCGAGGTTGGCGGCAGCACCGTGACCGCCGAGGCCGCCCTGGTCTTCAGCTGGGAAGCCTGGTGGGCCTACGACCGGGAGTCCCACCCGTCCTCCGACGTCGCCTACCTCGATCAGGTCCACGCCGCCTACAAGGCCCTGTGGGAGGCAGGCATCACCGTCGACATCGTCGCCCCGGGTGCCGACCTCTCCGCCTACAAGCTCGCCGTCGTGCCCGGCCTGTACCTGGTGCGGGACAGCGACGCCGCGGCGCTGGCCGACTACGTTGCCGGCGGCGGCCACGCGCTCGTGACCTTCTTCAGCGGCATTGTCGACGAGAACGAGAAGGTCCGCACCGGCGGCTACCCCGGCGCGTACCGCGAACTGCTCGGCATCCGCACCGAGGAATTCCTTCCCCGGGCCCCCGGCGACGCACCGGCCCTGGACAACGGCACCGCGGCGTCGCTGTGGAGCGAGGCGCTGCGCCTCGAGGGAGCCGAGGCCATGGTCTCCTTCACCGGCGGCCACCTTGCCGGCACCGCCGCCGTCACCCGCAACCGGCACGGCGCCGGCACCGCCTGGTACCTCGCCACCGCGCTCGAGCCGGCGGCGCTGCGCGACACGCTCGCCCAGGCCGCCGCCGACGCCGGGATCACCGTCGCGTCCGCCCCCGAGGGCCTGGAGACGGTCGTCCGCTCCAACGGGGACCGGAGCTACGTCTTCCTGATCAACCACTCGCACGAAGAACACAAACACGCAATCCAGGGCCAGGAACTGATTGTCGGTGAGGAAGTTGCCGACGTCGTCGTGGTCCCCGCAGGCGCCGTACGGGTTGTCCGCACCTCCACCCCCGCCCACCCAACCAATGGCCTCCCCACAGGCTCAAAGGATGTTGAAAGTGACTAGTTCAAGCATTTCTCCGGCACTGGCCAAGGGGGCGCAGAAACCCCGGAGAACCAAGACCTTCGCGGCCCAGCGCCGCGCCGTGCTCCTCTTCATCGCGCCGTTCGCCGTCCTGTTCCTGGCGTTCTACGCCATCCCGATCGTCTTCGCCGTGGTGCAGTCGCTCCTGACGGTGGAGCGGGAGGGCACCTTCGGGGCACCGCAGGAGGTCTTCGGCGGTTTCGTCCAGTACCAGCAGGTGTTCCAGAACACCGAGTTCTGGCGGTCCGTGGGACGGGTGGTCCTCTTCGGCGTCGTCCAGGTTCCGATCATGCTCGGCCTGGCCCTGCTGTTCGCCCTGCTGCTGGACTCCCCGCTGCTGAAGGGCAAGAAGTTCTTCCGCCTCGCGTTCTTCGCCCCCTACGCCGTTCCCGGCGTCATCGCCGCGATCATGTGGGGCTTCCTTTACTCGCCGACGCTCTCGCCGTTCGGGCTGATCACCTCGGAGGTCAACGTCCTCTCCGCGGAGCTCGTCCTGTGGGCCATCGCCAACGTCGTGACGTGGGTGTACGTGGGCTACAACATGCTGATCATCTACTCGTCGCTGCTGGCCATCCCCACCGAGATCTATGAGGCCGCCAAGCTCGACGGCGCCAGCAACATCCAGATCGCCTGGCGCATCAAGATCCCCCTGGTCGTGCCGGCCATCATCCTCACCGGAGTGTTCTCGATCATCGGTACGCTCCAGCTCCTCGCCGAACCCCAGACGCTTCGCAGCTTCAGCTCGGCCATCAGCAGCACCTTCACCCCGAACCTCGCGGTGTACACCACGGCGTCGGTGCCCAACTACCACCTTGCCGCAGCGTTCTCCGTAGTGCTGGCCCTGGCAACGTTTATCCTCTCCTTCGTCTTCCTCAAGGCAACCCAGCGGAAGGTCAGCCAGTGAGCGTAGCAGCAGCGGCCCCAGTTTCAACCCGAAAGTCAATGCGCAGGGGAAGCGCCCCCCGCGGCCCCCGCGGCCCCCGGCACAGCATCATGTCCCGCACCGGGGCGATGCTCATCATGGGTGTCTTCACCCTGTACTTCCTCACCCCCATCTGGTGGCTGCTGGTCTCCTCGACGAAGACCGGCGGCCAGATCACCGGCACGGCGCCGCTGTGGTTCACCATGGAGTCGATCCCGACGTTCTTCAGCAACATCGGCAGGCTCTTCACCTACAGCGACGGCGTGTTCGGGCGCTGGCTGCTCAACAGCGCGATCTACGCCGGCCTGGGCGCGCTCCTTGGCACCATCATCGCCGCCATGTGCGGCTATGCCCTGGCCAAGTACGAGTTCAAGGGCCGCGAGGCCATCTTCAACATCGTGCTCAGCGGTGTGCTGGTGCCGGCCACGGCCCTGGCCCTGCCCCTGTTCCTGATCTTCAGCGAGGTCAAGCTCACCAACACCCTGTGGGCCGTGTTCCTCCCGAGCCTGGTCAGCCCGTTCGGCGTGTACCTCGCCCGCATCTACGCGGCGGCCAGCGTCCCCGGCGAACTGCTCGAAGCCGCCCGGCTCGACGGCTCCGGGGAGATCCGGACGTTCTTCACCGTGTCCACCCGCCTGATGGCGCCGGCGCTGGTGACAATCTTCCTGTTCCAGTTCGTGGCGATCTGGAACAACTTCTTCCTGCCCCTGATCATGCTCCGCGACCAGACCCTGTTCCCGGTGACCCTGGGCCTCTACGCGTGGAACAGCCAGATCAGCCAGATTCCCGAATTGAGGGTCCTCGTGATCGTTGGAGCCCTCGTCTCGATCCTCCCGCTCATCGCAGCTTTCCTTGCGCTTCAGCGCTTCTGGAGCAGCGGGCTGGGCGCTGGAAGCGTCAAGTAGCTTCCAGCACCAACACCTCCACTAACCTGCTCCGCGGCAACCGCCGCGGAGCACCCCCCACCGATAGGAAAAGAAAATGCGCGCGCATTACGGAAAAGCCACCGCAGCCTTTGCCATGGTCTCTGCGCTCACCCTCGCCGGCTGCGCAGGCGGCGGCGGAGGCGACTCCACGGCCGGCGGTGAAGGCGGCAGCTCGTGCGAGCCGTCGTCCGGTCCCGTCGACCTGACCTTCACCACCTGGGTTCCGGGCATGGACAAGGTTGTCGACCTGTGGAACGAGGAAAACCCCGACATTCAGGTCGAGGTGCAGACCGGACCGAACGGCAACTCGGGCACCTACCAGAACTTCTTCAACCAGCTGCAGGCCGGCAACGCGCCGGACCTCGGCCAGATCGAATACGACGCCCTGCCGAACTTCCGCGTCCAGGACGGCCTCGAGAACATCGCGGCCTGCGAGAACGTCTCCGACGCCGAGGACCAGTTCGTTGACTGGACCTGGGGCCAGGTGACCTTCGGCGAGGACGACGCCGTCTACGCGGTGCCTCAGGACAGCGGCCCGATGGCCATGTTCTACCGCAAGGATCTCTTCGAGCAGGCCGGCATCGAGGTTCCCACCACGTGGGAGGAATACGCTGCCGCAGCGGAGGAGATCAAGGCCCAGGGTTCCTACATCACCAACTTCCCCCGCGGCGACGTGAACTGGTTCGCCGGCAATGTGTGGCAGGCCGGCGGTCAGTGGTTCTCCAACGACGACGAGGGCTGGGATGTGAACCTCACCGGTGAGGAGTCCGAGCAGGTCGCCAACTACTGGCAGGGACTGCTCGAGAAGGACCAGGTTTCGACCCTGCCCTCCTTCTCGGACGAGTGGAACGCTTCGTTCAACGAGGGTGACCAGTGGACCTGGATCTCGGCGGTGTGGGGTGCCTCGACACTGGCCACCGGCGCCCCCGACACCTCGGGCAAGTGGGCCGTGGCGCCCATGCCGCAGTGGGAAGACGGCGGAACGGCCGCAGGCAACTGGGGCGGTTCCTCCACCGCGGTCCTGAAGGGTTCGGAGCACCCGTACGAGGCGGCGCAGTTCGCCCTGTGGCTCAACACCGACCCCGAAGCCCTGGCCCTGGCGAACGAACTCGGCGGGCTCTACCCCGCCGCGAAGTCGGCCACGGACCTCGAGGCCTTCAGCGGTGGCGTCGAGTACTTCGGCGGACAGAAGATCTACGATGTGTTCGCAGAGGCCTCCTCGAACGTCGACCCCAACTTCACCTGGGGCCCGACGATGACCCAGACCTACACCGACGTCTCGGACGGGTTCGGCAAGGCCATCGGCGGCGACGGCACCCTCATGGATGCCCTTGCCTCCGGCGAGGAAGCGACCGTCGAGTCCCTGAAGTCGCAGTCCATCCCCGTCAAGGAGTAACGACCGGCCGCCCCGCGGCCATCTCCACAGGGAGGCCCCGCCCCGGGGCCTCCCGCTTACCCGGATCACCACCTCCGCCGCACCGGCGGGGGTGGTGATCTGTTTTACCGGCAGGTTCCCTGCCGAAACCTTCTCCCGCGGCCCTGCCCTAACGGCATCACCTCCCCTAAACTGACATCTGTGGTGACGCGCCGCGATTTTCTTCTGGGGGCCGGCCAGTGTGCGCTGCTGACAGCGGTTTTTGGATGCGGACCTCCGGGAGGAAGCGTGCAGAATCAGGAAAACCCGGCGCTGCTCTCGGCGCGGCCCGACCCGGATGCGCAGCACGACCGGACGATGAAGGGGGTCCACCCCCTGGGGCTCGAGGCGCGGCGTGATCCCCTCGTGTACGTGCCCGAAGGCCTGCAGGCCGACCGGCCCGCTCCGCTGCTTCTCGCCCTGCACGGCGCGGGGGGCGACGCCGCCGGCGGGCTGGCGCTGCTGCGCCGCATCGCGGACCAGTACAACATCGTCATCCTCTCCCCCGCCTCCCGGGGCTCCACCTGGGACGCCATCCGGGAGACCTACGGGCCCGACGTCGATGTGATCAACCGGTCCCTTACAGAGGTCTTCGATCTGGTCGCCATCGATCCGTCGATGGTCGGGATCGGCGGCTTTTCCGACGGCGCCTCCTACGCCCTGGGGCTGGGCCTTGCCAACGGCGACCTGTTCCGGCGCATCGTCGCCTTCTCCCCCGGCTTCATCCCGCCGGCCCCGCGCAGCGGCGAACCGGCGATGTTCATTTCGCACGGCACGGGCGATACGGTGCTGCCGATCTCATCGACGAGCCGCAAGGTCGTCCCCGCGCTCGAGCAGGAGGGATACGAGGTGGTGTACCGCGAGTTCGACGGACCCCACACCGTCCCGGCCGGCATCGCTCAGGAGGCCGCCTCCTGGCTCAACTGGCACCAGCGCGTCTAGTGGGATCAGGGACGTGCTCAGGTTCTACTGCGGCAGGGAGGGAAGGCCATGAGCGGGCACCAGCGGCTCGAAGCTGTCGTTTCCGGTGAGGTACAGGCGGTGGGCTTCCGCTACTGGACACGGCTCCAGGCGGAGCAGCTCGGCCTCGTCGGCACCGCAGTGAACCGCGACGACGGCTCTGTGGACATTGTCGCCGAAGGACCGGAACCGGCGCTCCGCGAGCTGCTGAGCCGGCTGCGCTCCGGGAGCACCCCAGGCCGGGTGGCCGGCGTCGACGCGGTGATCACCGCCCCCTCCGGGGGACTGACCGGATTCCGGGGATCCTGACCGGCAGCTGCCGTCCGCCCGCGCCGTCGTTCTCTGCCGGCCCGATCAGCCTTCCGCCGGGCCCCCCGGCCTAGCTGCCTGCCCGGCCACGGGAGCGGGCCGGTGCAGCGCCCGCACCAGGGACAGGAAACGCGGGTTCTCGGCCAGTTCATCGAGCAGGACGGCCCGGCCCCCGGCGTCGGCCAGCGGGATGCGCCAGTTGGGGTATTCATTGTTGGTTCCCGGCTGGTTCTGCGTGCGGCGTTCCCCGACAGCGTCGGCGAGCGCAACACCGAGCAGCGCCGACGGTGACTGCGCGATAAACGCGTGGAGCGCCTCGACGGTCTCCTGGACCGACGCCTCCCCGCGGGACAGCAGTCCCCGCTCGCGGAGCAGCGCCAGGAAGCTCTCCTGGACCGCCCGATCCGCTGCGCGCTCCTCTTCGACGGGGCGGCTGAGCAGCCCGAGGGACTCGCGCAGCACGACGTGCTCGCCGACCAGGTAACCGGCCGACGGTGGGAGGTCGTGGGTGGTCACGGTGGTGAGGCAGGCCCTTCGGTACTCCTCGGGGGGCCGCGGTCCACTGCCGGTCTGCTCGAACCACAGGATGGAGGTGCCAAAAATTCCGCGCTCGGCCAGATACTCCTGGACGCCTGGCTCGAACACGCCGAGGTCCTCGCCGACAACGAGCGCCCCCGCCCGCTCCGCCTCCAGGGCGAGGATCCCGATCAGGGCCTCGTGGTCGTAATACACGTAGGCTCCGCCGCCGGGTGCGGCTCCGGCCGGGATCCACCAGAGGCGGAACAGGCCGAGAATGTGGTCGACCCGGATCCCTCCGGCATGCCGGAGAATATTGCGCAGCATGTCTCGGAACGCGGCATATCCGGATTCGGCCAGCCGCTCGGGGTGCCACGGCGGCTGGCTCCAGTCCTGCCCGTGCTGGTTGAACATGTCCGGCGGGGCCCCGACGCTGATCCCCTGGGCCAGCACGTCCCGCAGCGCCCACGCATCGGCGCCGCTGGGGTGAACCCCGACTGCGAGGTCGTGAACAATACCGATTGCCATTCCGGCATCGGTGGCTTCCAGCTGGGCCTCCTGCAGTTGCTCGTCGCACAGCCACTGGAGCCATTGATGGAACTCCACCCGCGCCGCGAACCGCTCCCGGGCCCGGCGGGCCGCCGGGGTGCCCGGCCTGCCTGCCTCGTCCCACTCCGGTGCCCCGGGTTCGAGGGTCTCGGCCAGGGCGGACCAGAGCGCGAAGTCCTCGAGCCCCTGCCCCTGCCCGGCACAGTAGTCTTCCAAGTCGGACTGCCGCTGCGCCGGCCGTTCCACGGCGAAGATCAGCTCGAGGGCCGTGAGCTTCGCCGCGAAGGACGCATCGCGGTCCAGCAGGTCAGTGGTGGTGTTCGCGTCGCGGAATCCGGCCGCGAGCCCGTCCACGATCCGGCGCGATTCCGCGTCCAGCCGCGCGTACTCGGGGATGGCCTCGATGCGCAGGTACATCGGATGGAAGAACCGCCGGGTGGTCGGCAGGTAGGGCGAGGGTTCGACCGGCGGCGCGGGCTCGGCGGCGTGCAGCGGGTTCACCAGCACGAAGCCGGCGCCCTGTTCGGCAGCCACCCCGGCGAGCTGGCCCAGGTCCGCCAGGTCTCCGATCCCCCACGAGGTCGAGGACCGAACAGAATACAGCTGCGCCATCAGGCCCCAGTTCCGTGAATTCAGCAGCTCGGCGGTTGTCGACAGCCGGTCGGGAGTGACCACCAGCGTGCAGGTTCCGGTGCGTTCGCCGGCCCGGGCATGGAGGGTGTGCCAGCCGAGCGGCAGCGAGTGCGGAAGGGTGGCGTTGACCCGCTCGAGGGGAGCGCCGTCGAGGGTGCGGAACCCGGCAGGCCCCCCGTCCACGCTGCCGGTGTAACGGAGCCCGTCCTCGGCATCGACCCACACCTCGACGTCGGCCCCGGCCGGGATGGAGAGGGGAACAGGCTCGACGGCGCTGGCGCGGACGACGACGACCGGCGGCAGGAGCCTGCGCCAGGGCGCGTCCTCAGCCTCGGCGAGCGAGGCGTCGACGGCCCCGGGGGTGTCGGCAGCAACGCCGAGCGCGGCAAGAACCGCGACGAGGGTTTCGGGCTGGACCTGCTGAAGCGACCCGTCCCAGCCCTGGAACGTCGATCCCACCCGGTGCACTTCGGCCAGCCGCTGCAGTGGGGTGGGTGAAGGCAGGGGGACCGTTTCGGATGGACTCATTGTCCCAATGTAGGCGGGCGGACCCGGACTGCTCCACCCGACACAGGAGTTTCATCAGCCGACTTAGCATTTTCCAATACACTTCCCTAGTGACCACTTCTGAGCTACGCAGCGACACCCGACTCAAGCGCACCGTGACCGGGCGGCTCCTCTTCTTTTTCATCCTGGGCGACATCCTCGGCGCCGGGGTGTATGCCCTCGTGGGAGTGATCTCCGAGGAGGTGGGTGGAGCCCTCTGGGTGCCGCTGATGGCCGCACTGGGACTTGCACTGCTCACGGCCGGCTCCTATGCGGAGCTTGTGACCAAGTACCCCCGAGCCGGCGGAGCGGCCGTATTCGCCGAGCGGGCTTTCCGCCGGCCGCTCATCTCCTACCTGGTCGGATTCTGCATGCTCGCGGCGGGGGTGACGAGCGCGGCCGGCCTCGCCCTGGCGTTCACGGGGGACTACCTCGCCGCCTTCGTGGATGTTCCGGCGACGCCGGCTGCCCTCGTGTTCCTCGCGCTCCTGGGGTTGCTGAACGCTCGCGGGATTCGGGAATCGGTGAGGAGCAACCTCGTCATGACCGTCATCGAGGTGTCCGGGCTCCTCCTGGTGATCGGCCTGGTGGCGTTCTACGTCCTGAACGGCGGCGGCGATGTCTCCCGCGTGAGCGAGTTCACCCCGGGTGTCAATCCGGCCGCAGCGGTGCTTGGGGCCTCGCTCATTGCGTACTACTCGTTCGTCGGGTTCGAAGTGTCGGCCAACGTGGCCGAGGAGGTGCGCGGGATCAGCCGCGTGTATCCCCGGGCCCTCTTCGGCGCCCTGCTCACGGCCGGGGTGGTCTACCTCCTGATTGGCCTTGCGGCCTCCGCCGCCCTGCCGTCGAAGGACCTTGCAGGGTCCTCCTCGCCCCTGCTCGACGTCGTCGCCGCCACCGGGGCGGGCATCCCGCCATGGCTCTTCGGCCTCGTGGCACTCGTCGCGGTCACCAACGGGGCGCTGCTCGCCCTTGTCATGGCCAGCCGCCTCACCTACGGAATGGCCGGACAGGGCCTGCTTCCTTCCGCGCTGGGACGGATCCTGCCGAACCGGCGGACCCCTTGGGTGGCGATCGTCGTCACCACGGGCGCTGCCATGGCGCTCACGCTCACGGGAGACCTTGCCTCCCTTGCCGAGACGGTGGTGCTGCTCCTCCTGTTCGTCTTCCTCTCCACCAATATCGCCGTCCTGGTGCTCAAACGCGACCGGGTGGAGCACGCCCATTTCAGCATCCCCGCCGTCATCCCCTACCTCGCCATCGGCTCCTGCCTCCTGCTGCTGAGCCAGCAGGACGGCGCGATCTGGCTGCGCGCGGCCATTCTGCTGGCAGTCGGGCTGGTGCTGTACGCCGCCGGGCGCTTCGTGCGAAGCCGCCGCAGCCTGCCCGCCTGACGGCTTGGCAGATGCAGGGGCAGGGGCAGGAGTGCGCCGCCCGCGCCGACCCGTCGAGCCGCCGACGAGGCGGCGGCACGGCCGGTTCCGGCGTCCAGCCCCTTCCTCAGGCCGCCCAGGAGTGGGGTGCCGGACGCCGGCTCCCCGGCAGGGCATTGTTCAGCCTCCACTGGTGGATCCATTCCGGGAGCACCAGGTCGGCCGGCGGGTGCCCGAACTCCTTGAGGATCTCCTCGTTCTCGACCGGCCCGCCGGCCGACACCAGCCGGGTGGCGATGAAGGCCCGGGCATAGATTTCACCGTCCGCCACCATCCGCTGCTCGAAGTAGACGGCCCGGTCGTCAAGGCCGATGATCCTCGTCTCGATCGAGTACCGCTGTCCCAGCCGGAGCGACTTGCGGAAGCTGATGGTCTCCCCTGCCGCCACCGGACTCCAGCCCCTGCGCCGCATCCTTGACCAGACCCCGCTGCGGACCATCAGATCGAAGCGGCCGAGGTCCATGAGGGAGAAGTACATGCCGTTGTTGACATGCATCGCGATGTCGATGTCCGTCGGCAGGACGCGCAGCGGAAGGGAGGACTGCCCCCAGACATCCAGTGCGGGCCGGCGGCGTGAGGTCAGGAGCAGGAGGAGGGTGCGGAGGAGTAAGTGCATCGGCTCAGATTACTAGCCGGTAACATCGGGTGCCACTGGTCCGGCGGAGGCACCTTTGAGCCCAGCCGGCTCCAAGAGACGGAACAAACCGCCGTCTCCTTCAGTTGCCGCCAGAGTCGACCCGTCCATCCCAGGGAGCCCATCCATGACCACCAGTACCCAGATCCAGCTGATTGCACGGCCGGTGGGAACCCCCACCCCGGACGATTTCCGAACCGTCACGGAGGAACTGCCCGCCCTCACGGAGGGCGAGGTGCGGGTCGGCAACGAGTTCATCTCCGTCGACCCGTACATGCGGGGCCGGATGAATGACACCCCCTCCTACATACCGCCCTTCCAGCTTGGAGCGGCGATGACCGGTGGCGCGGTCGGACGGGTCATCGAGTCGACGGCGGACTCGCTCCCGGTGGGCACGCCCGTCCTGTCCTTCCTCGGCTGGCGGGACGTCGCCCAGGGCCAGGCGGACCAGTTCACTCCTGTGCCCGAGACCGCCCTTCCCCTCTCCGCTTACCTCGGCGCCGCGGGCATGACGGGGCTGACGGCCTATGCCGGCCTGCTGCGGATTGCGGGGCTGCGGAGTGGGGAAACGGTGTTCATTTCCGGGGCGGCGGGGGCTGTTGGTTCCGTGGCCGGGCAGCTCGCCCGCCTCCTGGGCGCCTCGAAGGTCATCGGATCCGCGGGTTCGGCGGAGAAGGTGGCCCTGCTCAAGGAGAGGTACGGATTCGACGAGGCGTTCAATTACCGGGACGGAGCCGTCGGCGACCAGCTCCGTGCCGCGGCCCCGGACGGCATCGACGTGTACTTCGACAATGTGGGCGGGGAACACCTGGAGGCGGCACTTGACGTTCTCAACCGAGACGGCCGGGCCGCGCTGTGCGGGGCCATCTCCGCCTACAACACGGAGAGTGAGCCGACGGGGCCGCGCAATATGGGAAACATCGTGACCCGGACCCTCCGCCTCGAGGGGTTCCTTGTCGGGCAGCACCAGGATCTCCAGCCCGAATTCACCCAGCGGATGGCCGGCTGGCTCAGCGATGGGAGCGTCGTCTTCGATGAGACCGTTGTCGATGGCATTGAGAACTCGGTCGAGGCCTTCCTGGGAATGATGCAGGGCGCCAACACGGGCAAGATGGTGGTGCGGGTCTAGCCGGACTCAGGGCCACAGCCGGTCGGTCCGCCAGGAATCCCCCGTGCGGGTGTAGCGGAGCCGGGTGTGCCGCCGTTCGGGGTCCGCCTGCCAGAACTCCACGGCCGCCGGTTCCACGGTGAACACCGCCCAGGTCTCCGATCCCAGCCCGGGCTGGGCCTCGAGCTGCTCCAGCCGCCGCCCGACGGCGGCCTCGACCTCACCGGGGCTCCCGAGCACCTGGCTCTGGCGTCCGGCAAGCACCAAAGCCCGGGCCGAGGGGTGCCGGCGCTGGAAGTCCTTGTCGTTGTCCTCAGGGCCGGCGACGCTGACAGCCCCGCGCACCCGGACCTGCCGCCCCAGTTCGGGCCAGAAAAAGGTCAGCGCCGCCGACGGATTGGTGGCAAGCTGGCGGCCCTTGGGGCTGTCGGTGCTCGAGGCGACCGACCACCCCGAAGCGTCAACGTCCTTGAGGATCACGATCCGCGCGTCCGGGAGCCCGTCCTCGCCGACGGTGGCAAGGTTGACGGCGTGCGGGGCAAGAATTCCGGACCGCACGGCCGCCTCGAGCCACTCCAAAAAGAGCGGCAGGGGCGACGCCGGCGCCGACGCGGGCTCGAAGGACGGCATGTCCTGGGGGAAAACAGGGGCGGAGCGGAGAAGGTCGGCAGCGGGGGTCGAGTCGGTCATGCGGTCAGCCTAGCGGCACCGGCGGCGCCCGGGGCAGGAGTTCACCCTGCGGAATCCAGCGTGCGAATCCTCCCGTACCGTCGCTAGAGTCGAACCATGACCCCGGAGGAAAACCAGTACGTCGGCCCGAGGGATGTGACCCGCTGGGTCACTCCGGCGGGCCGATGGCTCGTGCGGATGATCTCACCGCTGGTGCGCTGGGTCGGACCGCACTGGGCCCTGCTGCTGATTCTGCTCATCGGCGGGGGCCTGGCCGCCGCCCTGACGGCGGCCTCCTCAGAGGTGTACGAATCCGTCGTGGAGTCCGATGGTGTGGCGGCCCTCGATCAGCCGGCCCTTGACCTCGCCCTCTCGCTCCGCGAGCCCTGGCTCAACGCGTTCATCACCGGGTATACGTATATCGGCGGCCCGGTCGGCATGCCGATCCTCACGGTGGCGGTCATGGCGCTGCTGGCGCTGCGCCGCCGGTCTTGGACCCCGGTCATCATCATCGCCGCGGCGGCCTTCGGGTCGCTGTTGATGACCATCGCCGGAAAGGAAGCCGTAGGCCGGCTTCGGCCACCCCTGGACGCGGCGGTCCCACCTTTCGAAAGCTCCCCGTCCTTCCCCAGCGGACACTCACTCAATGCCATCGTCATTGCCGGGGTGGTGGCCTACCTCCTCGTCCTGCGCCGGTCCCGGGGACGGCGCGCCCCCGTTCTGACCGTCGCCGCGGCCACCCTCTTCGCCGTCACCATGGGTCTGAGCCGCGTCTACCTCGGCCATCACTGGCTCACCGACGTCGTCGTTGCCTGGACCCTCGGCCTGGCCTGGCTCGCAGTGGTGATCACCATGCACCGCCTGCTGTTGACGGTGCGCCGCCGGCGGGCGCCGGCAGAGTCGTGACCGGCCCGGGCGACTCCCTCTTCCCACGGGAGCGCAAGGAAATCGCCCCCGGAGCGGTGCACGTCCCGGACTGGCTCACGCTCGCGCAGCAGCAGGAACTCGTGGCCGCCTGCCGCGGCTGGGCGGCAGGTCCGGTCCCCATGCGCGCGGCACGGATGCCCACCGGCAGCGCAATGTCGGTGCGGACAGTGTGCCTCGGCTGGCACTGGCAGCCCTACCGGTACAGCCGCACGGCCGACGACGCCGGCGGCGGCCGGGTCGCTCCATTTCCGGATGACCTCGGCGCGCTGGGGCGGGCGGCGCTCGACGCCGCCTACGGCCCGGGCAGCGGGGACGCCTACTCCCCGGACGCCGCACTCATCAACTTCTACGACGCCGCGGCGAAGATGGGAATGCACCAGGACAGGGATGAGCGCTCCGACGCCCCCGTGGTGTCCCTCAGCCTGGGCGATGAATGCCTCTTCCGTTTCGGCAACAGCGAGAACCGGAACCGGCCGTGGCAGGATCTGGTGCTGGCATCGGGCGACCTGTTCGTCTTCGGCGGACCATCACGGTTCGCCTACCACGGGGTGCTCGGGACCCGCGCCGGCACCGCCGATCCCCTCCTCGGACTCACCGGCCGGCTGAACATCACCCTGCGGGCCACGGGACTCTAGCGCCGCTGCGGGCAGACCCCGAGAGGTGCCGGCGCAGCCGCCGCGCTTGCCGAGGGGTTACCGCCTGCCTTCCTGCGCAGCTGACTTGGCGGCAGAAATGACCTTGAAACGGCGGCGCTGCCTCGGCGGAAGCAGTGCGAGATAGTGGGGGTTCGCCCGAAGGAATTCCTGGGCCTCGGGACAGTACGGCGTGATGGCCAGGCGGCGCCGGTGGGCGTTGAGCAGGACCGACTGCATGAGGAAGGGCTCAAGGCCCAGCTTGCGGAAGCGGGGATCGACAACGGCGTGAAGCAGCAGGACATCACCGCCCCTCATCTCATACTGGACGTAGCCGGCCATCACCCCATTGCGGTAGAGCTCGAACCGGGAGAAGAGCACATTGTCCCGGAAGACCTCCCGCAGCCCGGCGGGTTCGACCTGCGCTTCGACGGCGGACTCCCTCCGCTCCAGTTCCTCGACAAGTTCTTCGTACCGGTCCCGTGTCTCCATGGTCGGGTATTCGCAGTCAAGGAGCTGGTAGATCCGGTTGCACAGCGCACGGAGCTGGCGTGTGGGAACTTCGGAAAGATCGGCAGGGTACTCCGCATCGTCCACCTGGCGGGTCGCACCGAGCGCGAGTCTTGAAATTCGCGGAAGCGACGCGGGGTCCGTGACAGCGGGACGAGCGCTGCCGGGGTGATCCAGTACTTGGGCGTTTTCATCCATGGTTGGGCTCCACTGTGGTGGTTCCATGGCCTCCTGCTTGACCAGTCCGTGCAGTCTAGTAGACAACCGGGAAAAGGGAAACCTCAGGCCACTGACCGTCTTTTCGCGGCCTGAGCGGCCTTTCGCCGGGCACGGACCGACCCTTGGACCTTCGTTGCGCGGGCTCAGATTCCCCACGTAGTCTCTGGTGCCCAGCAGACGGCCCGGCACCAGCAAAGGCACCTCCCATGCAGTCGAACACTCCCCCCGCACTCCGACGCCGCATCCCCCGCACCGCCGACCTCGCGCCGCTCCTGCAGTTCCGCCGGCCGCAGTTCGGCACCGCGGCCCGGCTCCGTCGCGCCAACACTATTGAAGACCTGCGCGCACTCGCCAAGCGCCGCACCCCCACCGCGCCGTTCGACTACACGGACGGAGCGGCGGAGGGGGAAATCTCCCTGGCCCGGGCCCGCGACGCATTCCGCAACCTTGAGTTCCGCCCCTCCATCCTGCGCAATGTAGGAACGGTCAGCACCACCACCCGGATCCTGGGCGGCACGGCCGCCCTGCCCTTCGGCATCGCGCCGACCGGCTTCACACGCATGATGCAGTCCGAGGGCGAGTACGCCGGCTCCCGCGCCGCCGAAGCCGCCGGCATCCCCTACACGCTCTCCACCATGGGCACCGCCTCGATCGAGGACGTCGCGGCGGCCGCCCCCGCAGGACGCAACTGGTTCCAGCTCTACCTGTGGACCGACCGGGGACGCTCGCTGGAACTGATCGACCGGGCGGCCGCCGCCGGCAATGACACCCTGATGGTCACGGTCGATACCGCCGTCGCGGGAGCACGCCTGCGGGATGTCAGGAACGGACTGACCATCCCTCCGGCACTGACTCTTCGAACGGTCGCCGACGCCTCCTACCGGCCCGGCTGGTGGTTCAACTTCCTCACCCACGAGCCGTTGTCCTTCGCCTCGCTGTCCCACTATCCGGGAACCGTCGCTGAGCTGATCAACTCGATGTTCGACCCGACCCTGACGTACGACGACCTCGACTGGCTGCGCGGGGTGTGGAAGGGAAATCTCGTGGTGAAGGGCATTCAGACCCTTGAGGACGCCCGCCGGGTGGTCGACCACGGCGCCGATGGCATTGTCCTGTCCAACCATGGCGGACGGCAGCTCGACCGGGCGCCGGTCCCCCTCCAGCTGCTCCCGCAGGTGGCAGGCGAGCTGCGGGGCAGGACGGCCATCATCCTTGACACCGGAATCATGAGCGGTGGTGACATCGTTGCCGCGCTCGCCCTCGGTGCGGACTTCACCCTGATCGGCAGGGCCTACCTCTACGGCCTGATGGCCGGGGGCCGCGCGGGGGTGGACCGGGCCATCGAAATTCTTGCCGCCCAGACCGTGCGGACGCTGCAGCTGCTCGGCGTGAACCGGGTTGAGGATCTCGGTCCCGAGCACGTGATGCTGCCGGCCGGAACCTCCACCGGGCAGGAAGGTCTCAATTCCATCTCGAACCTCCGAAACCGGGGAGGAGGCCGCTAGTATTCGGAGGGTGGCCCGTGGGGGTGCGGGCCACACCAAAAGTCTGGGGAGACACAATGCAGCGTGAACGGGTGCGGTATCCGTTGAGCTACCGTCGTGCCCGCACCGCGCTCTTCGCCGTCGGACTGTTCTGGCTGTGGCTGGGGCTGTGCAGCGCGGACTTCATCGCGGGCCTCTCCGAGTCCCCGATCCATGCCTTTATTGCCATCTACGCCCTCGCGGTGGCCGCCCTGGTCTCGCTTCCGGCGGCGCTGCTGGCCGGCGCGCGGATGCTGCTCACCCGGACCCGGCGGGCCGGTGAAGTTCTCCACCTTCCGGTGCGCGGCGAGGCCTCCGAAACGGCCCCTGCCCACTGGTGGTACGGCTCCAAGGCCTCCTAGAAGCGGGGCTCGCCTGCGACCCGGCCGCTAGCCTTCACATTCGTTGCAGTAGGCCAGGCCGTTCTTCTCGAGTGCGATCTGGCTGCGGTGCCGGACCAGGAAACACGAGGCGCAGGTGAACTCATCATCCTGCGGCGGAATCACCTGGATGAGGAGTTCCTCGCCGGAGAGATCCGCCCCCGGCAGGTCGATGCCCTCCGCCGTGTCGCCGTCCTCAATGTCAACGGATGAGGACTGCGCACTGCTTCCACGGTTCGCCTGAAGCGCTTCGAGGGACTCCGCTTCCTTGTCCTCGTCGTTATTGCGGGGTGCGTCGTAATCCGTTGCCATGGTGGAGCCGTTCTGATGGGGGTGTCGGAGCTGGGAAGCCTGTTGCAGCAACCGAGTCTAACGGGAAATCGGGATGGCTTTGACATGCTAGGTGGTTTATGCCGGGAGCCTTGTCATATTCACGGAGAACGCGCCAAGACAGTTCCGCAAGGCACGCTGCTGAAGGGGCGAGCAGCGCCCTCCCCAGGGGCGATTCCAGGACGCGCGCCCACGGACTGGACGCCTCGGCCCCCTCACTACCAGATGGTCTAGCATTGCGCTATGGCACAGCAGCGTTCCAGACCTTCATCCGGCTACTGGTACGCCCCGGAGCCGGACCGGGAGCGCGGATTGAACGTCCTCAACGCGCTCAGGGACTACCGCAGTGCGGAGACCGCGATGCGGCGGCGGACCCGGGACTCCATGGGGATGAACGAAACCGACCTGCTCGCCGTCCGGTTCCTCCTTCAGGCCGAGCAGGCCGGTGAGCGGATCGGCCCCAAGGACCTCGGAACGAAGCTTGGCATTTCCTCTGCCTCCACAACCACCCTCATCGACCGGCTGGTAGCCAGCGGGCACGCCCGCCGGGAGGACCACCCTACCGACCGCAGGGCCCTGGTGATCCGGCCGACAACGGGCTCCGATGCCGAAGTCCGCGCCACCCTGGGTGGAATGCACGCCCGCATGATGGCGGTGGCCGCCTCACTCAGCGACGGTGACGCCCGCGCGGTCATCGACTTCCTCACCAGGATGCGCGAGGTCCTCGATCAGGACGAGCACCCGACGCCTGTGGCCGGGACCAGTCAGGACGCCACGGGGGGCACCGGCCCCTCGGCCTGACTCGCCGCTGCACCGGAATCGGGCCCTGCCGCCGTCCGGCGCTGTGCCGGAAGCTGACAGCCGGCCCGGCTGCCGGACCGCGTAGGCTTAATGAGGAGCCCGGCTGCCACCACCTGAGCGGGCGGCCGAATGCATCAGCAAGGGGGCATATGGAATCCGAGACGACCTACGACGTCGAACCGGGCGAAGGTTTCTACACCTGGCCCCGGCCGCTGCCGCCGCCGACGCTGCGGGTCCTCAAGAAGGGGTTGCTGCTGGCGGCCGCCCTGCTCACCGTCCATCAGTTCATCCCGGCCGGCAGCGCCGGTTCCCTGGTCAGCGAGGTTTTCACGATCGCGCTCGTGATGTCATGGCTGGCCCCCCTGGGGCGGATGTACACCCGGCTGGCCGGACGCCGCGGCGACCGTTCCGGCTAAGCGGGACAGCGCGCCGCGCGCACTGGCCGGCATGGACCGCGCCCCGGGGCCGGCTCAGCCGGGATCCGCCACCACCAGCAGCTCGCCCACCTGGCAGTCAAGCGCCTCGCACACCGCGGCCAGGGTCGAAAAGCGGATCGCCCTGGCCCTGTCGTTCTTGAGGATCGACAGGTTGACCAGGCTTACTCCGACCCGGCGGCTGAGCTCGGTCAGGGTCATACCCCTTGCCTCGAGCAGCTCGTCGAGGCGGCAATGGATGCGTTCCTCGGACTCGGCAGGCATCAGACCAGCCCGACGACGTCGTCCTGGAGCCGCCGGCCGCGGTGCACGATGGCCGCGAAGAGCGCCATCACCAGCCCGATGACCACCGGGGTGGGACTGAACTCAAGAAAGAAGACGGTCCTGAGGTCTGCCCCGGGGAACAAGCCCGAATACCCGACAAGCCGGTCCCTTCCGGCGGAGCCGAGTGCCTGGGCCAGCGTGCCGGCGACCGCCACGAGGATGCCCACGACGCCGATGGCCCCTTCCGCGCCCCGGGTGAAGGTCCGGTCCGCCACGATCCGCCGGCACAGGACCCACACCAGCACGCACACGGCCACGACGATCAGGGCCTGAAGCCCCGCCGAGACGGCGAGCAGCAGCCCCTCGGTGGCGGGCACCGACTCGAAGGCCACCTCGACACTGCTGTAGCGTGCCCCCCGCACTTCCTCGACGACGCCGTCGACCCGGGGCGCGGCAACATTCCGGAGGGGAAGGTCCAGCGTCACCGGCCCCCTGAGGAGGGCCCGGATCTCGGAAACGGCGAGGGCTGTGGCCACCACTCCGACAACGGCCGCCACGACCATCAGGAACACGGCCTCGGCGCGGGACATGACCGGCGCAGAAGCCCGCTTGAGCTTCGATGGAGATTTTCCGCTTCTGGGTCCCATAGCGTCGTCCTTTATTGAAAATCGTTGTTAATGATTTTCGATAACCTATCTCCACCCGCCCGGACGGTCAAGGGCGGCGCTCCCGCTTCGGTCAGGGCTTGGCCAGGTACTCGTTGCGGACATCGATGAGCTTCTGAAGGTAGGCGGCAAGGAAGATCCGCTCGGCCACGCGCCCCAGAGGGCCCAGCGGCGCCGAGAACTCGATGCGGTCGATCATCACCGACCCGCCGTGTTCCCCGCGGAATTCGTGCTCGTGCCGGAAGCTGCGGAACGGACCCCGGACCTGCTCGTCAACGAACCGGTGAGGCGGCTCCATTTCGGTGATGCGGCTGGTCATGGAAAAGGGGAGGCCGAAGTGCCACGCCCGCCAGGTCACCTGCTCGCCGAGGGAAATTGTCCCTGAGGTCACCCCTGCCACGGCCCGCTCGCGGGAGTGCGCCATCGATTCCCGGTGCGCGTCGATGCTGCGGGACCGTTCAAACAGCTCCCGCACGGGCAGCGGGGAGAGGGTGGTGCGCTCGAAGTAGACGCTCATTCCCCGAGTATTGCATTCCAACCCGGCACGCCCCGGCGTGTCCCAGCACCGGGTGCCCTGAGGGTGCCGGCGCGTAACAGCGCGCAACGCATCCCGGCTGCCACCAACCCGGCGAAATGGCAAGAGCCGTCCCCCGGTAAATTGTTGGTGTGTTCCTCGGATCCTCCGGATAAGGTAACGTCCGCAGGGCGGAGGCCCCTGCAGTCTGGGGAGTATTCGGTGCGTAAGGCTGAGAGCTGGCTGAAATCGGCGGCGGGAGCGGTCGCGCTGAGCACGGTGATCCTCCTGGGATCACCCGGTGTGAGCGCGTACGCCGTCCAGGTGACTGCGGAAAAGGACGGACACGTCCCACCCGGACAGCAGAAGGGCCAGCAGGAGCCCCCGCCGGGCGAGCCGGCGCCGCCCACCGATCCGGGGCCGCCGGAGCCCGAGCCCCTGCCCACGACGGACCCTCCGCCCACCGTGCCGGTGGAACCGACGACTCCACCGCCGCCGGAAGTCCCCACCCCGGAGCCGACGCCCGAGCCAACGCCCGAACCGACGCCCGCGCCGCCCGCTCCGCCCGCTCCGCCCGCGCCGCCCGCGCCCGCCCCGGTGGCCCCGGTGGCCCCGGTGGCACCGGTGCTGCAGCAACCGCCGGTCTCCGTACCCGTGGTTCCCGCGCCCCAGGTCCTCCCGGCAGCACCCCCCGCGCCGAAGGTGGTCGTTCCGCCCAAGCTCAAGCCCAGCGTGCCCAAGTTCGCAACCGCACCCTTTGCGACGGCACCTTTCGCCAGCCAGCTTCCCGAAGGATCAGCGGCCCCGGCGGAGGAAGAGGCCGCCGAAGCGGCTGCGCCCGACACTGCGGCCGCCAGCACGGCGAAGGTCAGCCGGGTGGCGGGGATCGCAGGGACGCTCATCCTGCTTGCGGGCGCCGTCGTCGCCTTTGCCCGGCACCGGCCCCAGGACTAGCGCCGCGCGCATCCGCAGGCGGTAAGGCGCTGGGCCTATGCGTCGATTTCCTGCTGCGCGAGCACCGCGAGGGATTCCAGGTTGGCTGCGTCAGTGTCGCTGAATGCCCGCGGTTTGTCGTCGATGACGCACAGGCTTCCGATCCTCCAGCCGCCCGGACCGGTCAGCGGGTGGCCAGCGTAGAAGCGGATATGCGGCTCCCCCTGGACCAGCGGACTTGAGCTGAAGACAGCGTCCTTGAGCGTATCCGGAACAATGAGCATTCTGTCGGCGCGAATGGTCTGGTTGCAGAACGCGACGTCGCGGGGCAGGTTCTGGCCGATAGGTCCCGCGAGAGACTTGATGAACTGGCTGTCCGCGGTGATCAGGGCGATGGAGGACGAACTGACACCGAACTGGCGTTGGGCGCGCCGGGTGATCTGGTCGAACCGCGATTCCCCCGCGGTGTTGAGAAGCCCGGTCCTGCTCAGTGACTCAAGCCGCCGCAGCTCCGCTTCGCGTTGAATGGCCTGGATTGCGCCGACGGCACCGAGCGTACTGAGAGCTGGGTCGAGCCAGCCACCGAGCTGGCCGGAGTAACCGGCGGCCGCCGACACCTCACCCGTGCTGTAGGGCGCGGGCTGGACGGTGGACCCGCGGTCCTCGAGCATCTCATTGATGGCGTGGGCGACCAGGTCCCGCTCAAGGGAGGGCAGCACCAGGAGCCCGTAGAGGTAGGCCTCGACGTCGAGCGGATCGAGACGGCCACCCATCCCGGCGTAGTTGAGCCATAGGTCATAGGCGTCGAGCCCGGCGGCCGAGGCGCTTTCGATACTCAGCCACTGCTGGGCATACCTGTCCATTGCAGGCACCCGCCACCCCACCTCTCACTCCAGTAACGTTTTGTCTATCCGTCAACCGTAACTGAAAGAGCGCGGACGGAGGAGAGAACGTGAGAACGCGTTGTGGCCGGTTCCGCCGACTCGGGGCCATTTCCGCGGAGACGCCCCGGAGACAACGGAACCGTCAACTCTAGGGCTCCTGCCCGGAGCGGTCCATGACTTTCCTTCACAGGTCCGGCATGTACTCTGGTGCAGCGTCCATTCCTAGAAGAAAGCAATTCCCCCATGGCAACCGATTACGACGCCCCCCGCGTCGCGCAGGAAGACCAGCCGGCCAACGAATCGCTCGAAGCGATTCAGGCCCAACGCAGCGCCACCACGCAGACCGCGTTGATCGATGTCGAGGACGGCGACACCGCCGAAGGCTTCGATCTTCCGGGAGCTGTCGTCGATGACGAACTGCTCGTGGAAGTCGTTCCCGTGCAGGAGGACGAGTTCACCTGCATGTCCTGTTTCCTCGTCCACCACCGCAGCCAGCTGGCGCTGGATAAGAACGGCGCCAAGTACTGCAGGGAGTGCGAAGGCTAAAAGCGGAGCTTCCCCGACCGGCCTCTTTCGGCGTCGGACCCGCGCCCATCCGGGGGCGGGTTCGGCGCCGAATTGTCAGTGGCAGCACATAGTCTGACTACGACGTTTAGGCCGGGCCACCGAGGAAAACCATGAACACCGCCGTCCTTCCCGCACCGCAAATCTTCGATCGTCCCTGGACCCGCGAGCAGCTTCTTGGTGCCGCCGAGGCTTCCCGGGAGTCCGAGGAACACACCGACTACCACGGGGCCGCCCGGGCAATGGCCAGCCGGGGCCGGGCCGTGGACCTGCCCCGGATCAGGGCTCTGGTCAGCACCGTCATGGGCGGCACCGATGGGATCTACTACATCTGCTGCTCCCTCTACGGCGCCCACCTGGCCATCAGCTTCCCCGAACTTTTCACGGACCGCCAACGCCAGCTGCTCCTGGCGCCGCTTGCGGCTGCCGAGGCACCCGCCTGCGCAGGCGCACGCGAGCGTGCGGCTTAGTGGGGTACGACCCCTTCCGGGTTTGAGGCCTGCTCCGTTTCCGGCGCCGTTTTCCCTACCTTGTCTTTGACCTTTCCCCGGGCCCGGACCGTCAGGTCCGCTGCGACCCCTTCGAGGGGCGGGCGCCGAAGCTTTCGGCCAGGTCGAAGGTGAAGTCGATGAGCAAGCCGATCACATAGGCACAGTCCCGCCGGTCCTCAAGCTCACCCTTCATTCTGGTCAGCGCGGCCAGCAGGTCCTCATTGGACCGGCCGTCCTCAAGGTAGCGGTCGACAGCCGCGGCGAGGGCGTCCGCGCCGCCACCCTCTTCGAGGAAGCGGTAGGGCTCCCAGTTGAGATGGTCCCACTGTGACACCAGCTCCTCGGACATCCACGGCACCCCGGCCTCCTCAGCCCGCGGCCTGACAGCCGTTTCGAGGACGTCCCGGGTGCTGCTGACCTCGGCCATGATGCGTTCCGGATCCGCCGGCGTGAACGCTTCGAAGCGGTCGAGCGCCGTCCTGGCCTCCCCCACCGCGAGGCGCAGCCTCTCCTCGAAGGTGGGACCCTCATAAGGAGCCCGCCCCGCCCCGCCGAGGTCCAGCACCAGAGCGGAGACATCGGCGTAGGCGCGGTCAAGCCGGTGATGCACTCCGGCGACGTCCTGGTCGCCCCCGGCAAGCTTCCAGGCCTTCTCGTGAAGCGTGACGGCGGTGTCGATAGCCAGCATCCTGGCACTCGCGGCGACGGCCTTCTTCACCCTGCGCCCGGCCAGCAGCCGCACGCCGACCAGCCCGGTCGAAACCACCACTGTGAGGACCGACAGGGCTAGGACAGCGGGATCGCTGTCCTGCTCCCGCACTGCACTTCGGGTTCCGCTCAACCTTGTCTCGGCCACGATGCCTCCTCGGGGTTTGATTGCACATTCTTTCACGCAATTCCATTACCCGGGAGGTTCCGGCCCGCATTCCGAACCGCCGGACGGCTCGAAGGAATAGGTGGCCGACGTCGTTCTCCGCTCGGTATCGTGACGCTCAATGGTCCGACGAAAGGAGATCCCATGCCGAGGGGAGACATCGAAACGTTCCACGAGGTGGGCTTGTGGATGAATCGGCGCCAGGCGGTCGATGACAAGCCCTGGGGCCTTTCTGCCACCAAGGAAGAGGCCGCCGGAATCGGCCGGAGTGTCGCCAAGGCTGAAAAAGTGGAGCACATTATCAGGAATATTGACGGGACCATCGGGGAACGGAACTCCTACGGGAACGACCCTAGCAGCGTCAGCGGCTGACCGCTGCCGGCCTCGTGCCGCACGGCCAATGGTGACGGGGCGGACACCGCCCGTCACCCGAGGGTCAGCTCCTTCGGCATCGCCATTTCCTGCCGGAACTTGTTGACGTACTGCGGGCAGAAGGAGGCGACACCGGCCCCCGAAATAGTCCTCAGTTCCCCAGTCTTGTACATACCCCATGCGTCCCCCGCGCGGATCAGGCTGCTCGCATCCTGCGCTGCCCCGCCCTGGTCGTACATCCTGCAGAAGCTCATGGCGATGGTGATGATCTGGTCGCCCTTCGTGAACTGCAGGTCCGGATGTTCCCGGCGGACGTAGTCGAGGAACGCCTTCTCGTGCAGTTCCTCGTCCGTCAACGCCGAGACGGCCACCTTCACCCCCGGGGTGAGGTAGTCGGCAGTCGCGTCCGCCCGGGCATCAGTGCCGCACCCGGCGAGGAGAAGTCCCGCGATGCCGAGCACTACAACGGCAGGGTGTTTCAAGGGTCCCTCCTAGGAAGTATTCGACTCTGATTCTAGTGCCCGGTCAGCACGCTCCCGCTGCGGTGGATCCGTCCAGCAGGCATCCCGGCATCGTCCGGTTTCTACACACTGGACCGGACGTCACTGAAGGCAAAGGTGTCCTGCGGACCGTTCCGGCCGGGCGGGCGCTCAGCTTCGCCGTCCATACAGGCGACGGATGACACCCAGGGCGAGAATCGCAGCCGGCAAGAGGGCGAACAACGTTGCCAGAACAAAGTACTCAGTGACGATGATCGTTTCGACCGTGCCTACTTCCCAGAAACGGCATTCGATGCCAAGCGGAAAAACCAGCTCGTCGCCGCTACCTTCGTACGGGCCCGCCAAGCCTGGGTCCCACCCCTCGGGCAAGAAAAATTCAAGGCAGTAGAGTCGGGATTCAATGAAAGCTTGGCGGATGAATATTTGGACAAGCTCTTTGACCAACAGGTACCACACTGCGCATCCCGCGAGTCCAAGAACGACGAGCTTACGCAAGCCTGTCCCGCGTGCCTCCTCGGCGATGTTCGTCATTGGTCCCCCAGTTCTTCGAACGAGAGTGACACATCTCCCCACGCACAATGAGAGAATGCGGCGTTCGTTACCCTTCCGTTGTACGTCGCAGGATGATCGGGACGGCGAGTCCGGGAATGTGGCCTCGCCGCGGCCGGCCCGGGGGAAGTCCTCGACGATCAGTGCAGGGCGCCGGATTCCGCGGGAACAGTGGAGCTTAGAGGAATCGAACCCCTGACCTTTCTCAGGGGACGGCTTATTTCAATACTTGCCAAAGCCTGTCATGGCGCCAATGATCCGCGGAATTTAGACATTGCTGGCGACACGAAAAGGCCATGACATGTGATCGTATTTCACCATTTCCGTGTGGTGAACGTGTGACGGACTACGTACTTCTCACCAGACTCACCGGGGAAGGCAAGAGCAAAAGGGAGATCATGCGTGGTCTTAGACGGTGCGTCGACCGTGAGATCTACCGACCAATCGCCAACCCCGTCCCGGCGCCGACTGTTACGGATCTATGACCTCTCTGACATGAGCTGCGCATCACGTTGCAGGAAACAACGAAGGACCTTCACCAGTGGCCATCTACACTGTCGGCGTGATGCTGGGATGCAGCCGGTCCCGTCCGGCGGCGGTTCGACTTATGAGCCGGCGCCGGGCGGGGGTTTAGTTGCTTACCGGGGTGGGGATGTGGTTCGCTCGTCGGCGGAGGCTGGTGAGGACCAGTCCGCCGAGGAGGGCGAGGATACCGCCGATGATGAGGGTTGCGCTGGCCGATACGCTGTCGACCAGCACGCCCCCGATGATTGCGCCGACCGCGATTGCGGTATTGGCGACGGTGACGATGAGGCCGCCGATTTGTTCCAGGCGTGCCGGTTCGGTGTGTGCTCCCCAACTCAGGACGGTCGTCGGGACGCCGCCGAAGCCGAAGCCCCATAGGGCGACGGCGATGAACAGGCCGGCGGTCGATCCGCTGGTCAGGACCATGGTCAGCATGCTGGCGGCCACCAGGAGGGGGAACAGGAAGACCGCGGCGCGGAGGGACCGGTCGGCGATGGGCCCGCTCAGGGCGGTGCCCAGGACATTGGCGATGCCGAAGACCAGGAGCATGACAGCCAGGCCCCCGGCGTCGATGTTCGAGACGCTTTCCGCTGCCGGGCGGATGTAGGTGAAGCCGCTGAAGTGGCCGCCGAAGATCAGCAGGATGGCGGTGAGGCCGGCGATGACGAGGCCCGAGCGCAGCGTGGCTCCAAGGGCGCGCAGGCCGCTGACGGCCGTTGGGATGAGGTGCGGCAGGGTGGCCGTCTGCGCGATGAGCGCGACGAGCCCGGCGCCGGCGCCGAGGAAGAACACCCCGCGCCAGCCCCAGATTTCTCCCAGCCACGCGCCAAGGGGAACAGCGACGACGGTCGCGACGGACACGCCGGCGTTGATGATGGTCAGGGCCCGGCCGAGGTGGTCGCCGGGAACCAGCCTGGCCGCCATCGCGGTGGCCATGGCCCAGAAACCGCCCAGCGCGATGCCGAGGAGGACCCGTGCCAGAAGCAGCACGGTCAGGCTGGGTGCCAGGGCCACGATGACATTGGACAGGATGGCCAGAGCGGTCAGGCCGATCATGACGAAGCGGCGGTCCATCCGTGGGAGCACCACGGCGATGAGCAGCGCCGCGAACGCGCCGGCGATGGCGGTCACGGTGACGCTTTGGCCCGCGGCACCGATGGATACCTCCAGGTCATCCGCGATCCGCGGCAGCAGGCTCGCCGGAAGGAATTCGGACATCACGATGGCGAAAATTCCGATGCCCAGGGAAATGACGCCTCCCCAGGAGGCAGGCCGGTGGTGTGGGGATTCTCGGGCGGATTCGTGTGTGGTGGTGCTGGTCAAGATGTCATCTCTCTGATGCGGAAGGGCGTGGGCGTGGGAGAACATTCGGAGCCGATGGCAGGCCCAACGTGCTGAGGTGAGCGCGGGCGCTCACCTCAGCACTTTGGGCCGGCTGCTACCAGGAAACGTTGCCGTTCTCGTCCTGCAGCGTTCCGGTGGGGCCGTCCGCACCAAGGGTCGCAAGGCGGACCACGACGCGGGCGGACTCCTCCACCGGCCGGCCCACTCCG
>NZ_WPNY01000011.1 GCF_009828595.1 Arthrobacter zhaoguopingii | reverse complement strand
CCCGGAAGCTAAGACCCACAGCGCCGATGGTACTGCACCCGAGAGAGTGTGGGAGAGTAGGACACCGCCGGACCACCCTTAAAATGCAGGCCCCACCACCGGTGGGGCCTGCACCCCTTTAACCACCACCACAAGACCGGGCCCACCCCCCACCACGGCCACCAGGCCCATAACCCGCTGGGCCGGCACGCACCCCAGCACCGGCACCCACCTGGGCCGCAGACCCGGCCGGCACTACCGCCGGCCCGCTGCCCCTCGCCGGTCGCACCTGGGCCGCCGCGGGCCGCCGTGGTTCGCATCCGGAGCGACGGTATGTCGCGGTGGGATGGCGGACGGTTGGCGGGCCACGGCCATCCGGCCGGGCTGGCCGGCGTGCCTGGCAGGTGCCACCCCGCACAGGATCGCGCGGCCGGGGCAGGACGTGATTGCATTGATGCAAACGACTTATAGAACAATAGAGAACAGCGGAACGCGAGATGCGGCTGCTGTAAATGAGAGGAACTTCGCCGCCATGGCTGAGCAGGAACGCACGCACGGGGACTCCCCGGACAACGGAAAGCCCGCAGGCGGAGGAAACTCGAATCAAACCGAGGCCGCCGGGAAGCGCCACTCGTGGGGATCGAAGGGGGCGGCGAGGTCGGCCGCAGATTCCGGCGGCCGCGACGGTGAGACCGGGGGAGCCCGGGGTGCTGCGCCGCAGCGGCGGGGACCGGGCTCCTCCTCGGGTACATCAGGCAACCGTTTCGGCGGCGCCTCCCGCGGCCGCGACGGCGCCCGTGATGGACAGCGCAGCTCCGACGGGCGCGGCGGGTACCAGGGCCGGGGTGAATCCGGTGCCGGCCGGGATGCCGGTGCCCCGTCGGCTGGTGGCCGCTATGCGGACCGCCCCGGGCTTCGCCCTGACCGCGCCGGTGAAGGCCGCGGCACTGAGGGCCGCACTTCTTCGGACCGAAGTGCAGGAGGGCGCGGCGCAGGCGATCATCGCTCCGGCGGGGGCTACCGGGGTGGCGATTCCCGCGGCGCACAGCTGAGGGGCTCCGCCTCGAGGGGCGGGTCGTTCTCGGGTAACGCTTCCGACCGGCCGCGCGCCGGTGGTGCTGCTGGAGGACGCAGCGGCGGCCCGGCCGACCGGCCCGCCTGGGCCAAGCGCCCGGATCAGGGCGCCGACCGGCGTCCCGGCGGATCGGGGGAGCACCCACGCGGTGAGGGCCGGACCGGCTCCCGCTTCGATGACCGGCGTGATGACCGGCGTGATGACCGGCGCGACGGTCGCCGAGACGAACGCGGCGGGGGTCCCCGCGCCGGTGGCCGGGGCGCCGGGCAGCACGGCACCGCGCCGCGCCGCAGCTTCGGGGCCGGGGACGGTCCCCGAAGTGGTCCGCCGGCCGCGCCCCGCCAGCACAACGCGCGTGACCTGCGCAGCTCCAACCGGCCGGACCGGGAACGTTCACCGGAGATCGACGAGGACGTGAAGGGCGACGAGCTGGACCGGGTCACCCGTGCCCAGATCCGCAACCTCGAGGAGCGCAGCGCACTGTGGGTGTCGCGTCACCTGGTGATGGCCGGACGCCTCCTCGAGGACGATCCCGAGCTCGCGTTCCAGCATGCCCTCGCCGCGAGCAGGCGCGGCGGACGGCTCGCGGCCGTCCGTGAAGCGGTCGGCCTTACAGCGTATGCCGCCGGCCATTACGGCGAGGCCCTGCGGGAGTTCAGGACCTTCCGCCGGATCAGTGGCTCCAATGCGCACCTGCCGGTCATGGCCGACTGTGAACGCGGACTGGGACGGCCGGACCGGGCGCTCGACCTTGCCCGCAGTGAGGAGGCCGAGACCCTCGATGCGGCAGGCAAGGCCGAGCTCGCCATGGTCGTCTCCGGCGCACGGACCGATCTCGGCCAGCTTGAGGCAGCCGTGGCCGCCCTCGAGATCCCACAGCTGGATCTGCACCGTGCCTTCTCCTTCAGTCCCCGGCTGTTCCGGGCGTACGCGGATGCACTCGATGCCGCCGGACGCACCGGGGAGTCGGAGAAGTGGCGCAAGCAGGCCAAGGTGGCCGAGTCCGCACTGGGGGTCGAGGACCCAGCTGAGCCCGACATCATCGACCTTTTGGGCGATGACGAGGAAGGTGCAGCGCGTCCGGTACCGACGGTGGCCGAGGTTCTGGGCGGGCCGAAAAAGGACGCCGCCGAGGACGTGACAGCCGAAGCACCCGCCTCCGTTATCGACTCCGATGGTGATTCGAACGAGTCTGAGGGCGCCGGGCCCGACACCGATGGTGCAAGCGCTGATGGTGGGAGCGCCGACGTTGAGGAAGGCACCGGGACCGACAGCACCGAAGGGACCCTCCTTCCAGCCGCGGATAACGACACAGACAGCACCCCCGGCGCGGGGGATGGGGATGCCCCTTCCGGGACCGCGCCCGGCGGTGGTGCTCCGATCAAGGCGGCCGAGGATTCCGTTGGAGGCTGAGGGTGCCCTGATCGGCGCCTATGACGCGGTCCTTTCGGACCTCGACGGCGTCGTTTATGCTGGCCCGCACGCCATTGCGGGAGCCATCGAGGCGCTGACGAAGCTCTTGGAGGTGGGGGTGAAGCTGGCCTACATCACCAACAATGCGTCGCGTTCGGCCGATGAGGTCGCGGCGCACCTGAGGAGCCTTGGCGCGCCGGCCCGGGGGGACCAGGTCTTCGGGTCCGCCCTCGCCGGTGCCGAACTCCTGGCCGGGTTGGTTCCGGCAGGCTCCAAGGTGCTGGTAACCGGAAGCAGGACCCTGGCCGACGCGGTGCGCAGCCACCGGCTGATCCCGGTGGACTCGGCCGAGGACGGCCCCGACGCGGTCATCCAGGGCTTCTCACCCGAACTCGGCTGGAGGGACCTCGCCGAGGCGTCCTATGCGATCGCGGCCGGCGCAGTCTGGGTTGCCACGAACACCGACATGTCGATCCCGCAGGCACGCGGGATCGCCCCCGGCAACGGGTCGCTCGTGGCGGCCGTCGCAGCCGCCACAGGGACCCGTCCTGTGGTCGCCGGGAAGCCGGAGGCACCGCTGTTCACCACGGCGGCGCGCCATCTGGGGTCGGAACGCCCGCTTGTCGTCGGCGACCGCCTGGACACCGACATTCTCGGCGGGAACCGGGCCGGCATGGACACCGCGCTGATCCTGACCGGGGTCGACACGGTGCGCACCGCACTGGCTGCGGTGGCCGCCGAGCGTCCCACCTACCTGCTCCCGGACCTTGGGGGCCTGTACGAGCCCTACCCGCCGGTGACTGCCGACGACGGCGCATACCGCTGCGGAACCGATTCGGCCCGGGTCGAGGCAGGAGCCGTTCGAGTGGAGGGCAGCGAAAGCAGCCTCAACGCCTGGCGGGCGGCCTGCGCTGCGTGGTGGGCGGCTGCGCCCGCGCTGGAGACGGCCCGGATGCCGGATCTCCGCTTCACCGGCGCAGCGGCCTGAATCCGGGACGCTGCAACAATGGCAGAACCGACAATGGCAGGACCGACGAAGGGGGAAATCGTGCGCGACGACGACGGCCGCGTTCCCGCTGATGCATCCGAGGCTGCCCGGGACGGTGGCATGCCGGGCCCGGACGGCGAAGCCGGTGCCGCCGCGGAGTTTTCCGGGCCCGGAGAGGTACCGCCCACAGGGGATTCCTCGGTCGACGCCGTCCTCGGGAGGCTCGCGGACCTCGGCGGACACCCGGTGGGCGAGCACGCGGATTTCTACGCGACCCTCCACGATGCCCTGCTCACCGAACTCAACGCGGAGGACTGATCAGTGGCGCGCCTGGACCAGGAACTTGTCTCCCGTGGCCTGGCACGCTCGCGGTCCCATGCGGCCCAGCTCATCACGGCCCGGCGGGTGTTCCGAGCCGGCGAGGTGATGCTCAAGGCCTCCGCACCGGTCAGCGGCGACCAGGAGCTGGCGGTCGCCGACGCCGGGCCCGAGTTCGTGAGCCGGGCCGGACACAAGCTCGCCGGCGCGCTCTCCGCCTTCCCCGGCGTCGCGGTCGCCGGGCGGCGCTGCCTTGACGCCGGAGCCTCCACCGGCGGCTTTACCGACGTGCTGCTGCGGGCCGGCGCCCGCGAGGTGGCGGCGGTGGACGTCGGCCACGGCCAGTTGGTGCAGGTGCTGCGCCAGGATCCTCGAGTGCACGTCTTTGAGGGGCTCAACGTGCGCTACCTCGACCCGGGGGAGATCGGGGGACCCGCCGAGCTCACCGTGGCCGACCTGTCCTTCATCTCCCTGAAGCTCGTGATCCGGTCCCTCGCCGCGGCCACGGTGCCGGGCGGGGACCTCGTGCTGATGATCAAGCCGCAGTTCGAAGTGGGACGCGGTGCCCTGAACGGCCAGGGCGTCGTGACCTCCGAGGCCGCCCGCAGGCGGGGCGTGCACGGAGTGGTCCGGGAGGCACTCGCGGCTGGGCTGGAAGTACGAGGCCTGGAGCAGAGCTCCCTGCCCGGCCAGGACGGAAATCTTGAGTACTTCCTGTGGGTGAGGGTGCCGCATCGGACAATGGACCCTAGGATCGAAGAGGACCTGGACCGCCTGACCGACGGGCTGCTCTCCACGAGCGCCGCATTCGGCGGCCGGGCGAAAGACAACGACGGAGCTGAATGACTAGGAAAATTCTGGTGCTTGCGCACACCGGCAGGCAGGACGCGATTGCGGCCGCCCAGCAGGCGTGTACGCGGCTCTCCGCCCTCGGGCTCACGCCCGTCATGCGGCCGGAGGAGGCCTCCGGGCTCCAGGCGGCGTACGGCGCCCTCGCGGCACCGACCGAAACGCTGGGGGAGGACGTCACCCTCGACGGCATCGAACTGGTCATGGTCCTCGGCGGCGACGGCACCATCCTCCGCGCCGCGGAACTGGTGCGCAGCCGCGAAATCCCGCTCCTCGGGGTGAACCTCGGCCACGTCGGCTTCCTTGCCGAAAGCGAACGCGCCGACCTCGACGAGGCGGTCCGGTGGGTCGCCGAACGCGACTACAGCGTCGAGGAACGGATGACCATCGAGGTCTCCGCCTGGCAGGGCGATACCCTGCTTGGGGAAACGTGGGCACTCAACGAAGCGGCCATCGAGAAGGCCAACCGGGAACGCATGATCGAAGTGGTCATCGAGGTCGACGGTCTGCCCGTCAGCTCCTTCGGATGCGACGGCATCGTGCTTGCCACCCCCACCGGGTCAACCGCCTACGCCTTCTCCTCCGGCGGCCCCATCGTGTGGCCGGAGGTGGAAGCCCTGCTGATGGCCCCCATCAGCGCCCACGCGCTCTTCGCGAAACCGCTCGTTGTCGCTCCGACCTCCGTGCTGGCCGTGGAGATCCTCACCCGCACGGACGCCTGGGGCGTGCTGTGGTGCGATGGGCGCCGCAGCATCGACCTTCCGCCCGGCGCCCGGGTGGAGGTCCGGCGTTCCGATAATCCGGTCCGGTTGGCCCGGACCCGCCAGACTCCCTTCTCCGAGCGGCTCGTCCAGAAGTTCCAGCTTCCCGTCCAGGGCTGGCGCGGGCCGGTCGCCTCCACCGGAAGGCACCTCCAATGATCGAGGAGATGCGGATCCGCGACCTCGGCGTCATCAGCGATGCGACCCTCACCCTGGGCCCCGGCCTGACCGTCGTCACCGGCGAAACCGGCGCGGGAAAGACCATGGTGATCACCGCCCTCGGCCTCCTGCTCGGCGCGCGGTCGGACGCCGGTTCGGTCCGCCTTGGGGCGAAGTCGGCCTCGGCGGAGGCCATCGTGCGCCTCGAGCACGGCAGCGCCGTCGCCGAGCGCGCAGTGGAGGCCGGTGCGGTCCTTGAGGAGTTCGACGGCACGGCCGAACTGATCCTGGCGCGCACCGTGACCAGCGAAGGCCGCAGCAGGGCCTACGTGGGCGGCAGGACGGCGCCCGTTGGGGTGCTCTCGGAACTCGGCGAGCACCTCGTCGTCGTGCACGGGCAGTCGGACCAGCTGCGGCTCAAGGGCGCCGCCGCCCAGCGCGGGGCCCTCGACAAGTTCGGCGGACCGAAGCTCGCGGCCGAACTCGAGGCCTACGCCGGCAGCTACCAGCGGTGGCGCGGCGCGATCGCCGAACGCAACCGGCTCCAGAGCGAGGCGAGGGAGCGGGCGCGGGAAGCCGAAAGCCTGACGGCGGCCCTCGCGGAAATCGACGAGGTCGACCCCCAGCCGGGGGAGGACGTCACGCTGAAGGCCGACTCGATGCGCCTGGGCAACGTCGAAGAGCTGCGGACCGCGGCCCTGACCGCCCATTCCGCACTGGTGTCCGAGGACTTCGGCGCCGCGGTCGACGCCGTCTCCCTCGTTGACGAGGCCAAGCGGCAGCTCGAGGGGGTGGCCGAGCACGACCAGGAGCTCGAGACGCTCGCCGGCCGGCTGGCCGAGGTCGGGTATCTGCTCGCCGACATCTCCGGAGAGCTCGCCGCCTACGGAACGGCCCTTGAGGGAGAAGGTCCGGCGCGCCTCGCCGAGGTCGAGGCCCGGCGCGCCGCGCTTGCGGTGCTGGTGCGCAAGTACGCCCCCAGCATCGACGAGGTCCTGCAGTGGCGCGAGGAGAGCGCCCGGCGCCTTGAGGAGCTCACCGGGGACTCCTCCCGCGTCGAGGAGCTCGAAGCGGAGATCGAGGGGCTCGACGCCGTGGTGCGCGCCGGTGCGGCCGCGGTGTCGGCCCTGCGGCAGGAGGCCGCCCGGCACCTCGCCGAGCGGGTCAGCGACGAACTGAGCGCCCTCGCCATGCCCGACGCCACGCTGCTCATCGAGGTCACCCCCGCGGAGTCCCTGACGATCCACGGCGGCGACGACATCAGCTTCAACCTGCGCCCGCACCCCGGGTCCGCCCCCCGGCCGCTCGGGAAGGGGGCCTCCGGCGGCGAACTCTCCCGGGTGATGCTCGCCATCGAGGTGGTGCTCGCCGCCGTCGACCCGGTTCCCACGTTCGTCTTCGACGAAGTTGACGCCGGGGTGGGCGGAAAGGCCGCCGTCGAGATCGGCCGGCGGCTGGCCATGCTCGCCCAGCACGTCCAGGTGATCGTGGTGACCCACCTGCCGCAGGTGGCGGCCTTCGCGGCGCGCCATGTCCGTGTCACAAAGAACGTGCATTCCACCGGTGGGGACGGGGAGGACAGCGGATTCACAGCCAGTGATGTTCAGGTGCTGCCCGAGGCGGAGCGCGTGCGCGAACTTGCCCGAATGCTTGCGGGCCAGGAGGACTCAGCCTCCGCCCGCGCCCATGCCGAGGAACTCCTCGCGGATGCGGCGCGGACCACTTCCAGATGATAGGCTCGAACTCCGTGGTGCAGCAAACAAACTCCCGGTTCCCAAAGTCCGCAAAGACGACCAAGCACATCTTCGTGACTGGTGGCGTGGCCTCCTCCCTCGGCAAGGGATTGACGGCGTCAAGCCTCGGTCACCTGCTTCGGGCACGGGGACTCTCGGTCACCATGCAGAAGCTTGATCCCTACCTCAATGTCGATCCCGGCACGATGAACCCGTTCCAGCACGGTGAGGTCTTCGTCACCGAGGACGGCGCCGAAACAGACCTCGACATCGGCCACTACGAGCGGTTCCTCGACGAGAACCTCGACGGCTCGGCAAACGTGACGACCGGCCAGGTGTACTCGACCGTCATCGCCAAGGAACGCCGCGGGGAGTACCTCGGCGACACCGTCCAGGTCATCCCGCACATCACCGACGAGATCAAGCGGCGCATGCGCCTGCCGGCCGAGCCGGTGGCCTTGAAGAAGGTTCCCGACGTCATCATCACCGAAATCGGTGGAACCGTCGGCGACATCGAATCCCAGCCGTTCCTCGAATCGGCCCGCCAGGTCCGCCAGGACATCGGACGCAACAACGTCTTCTTTCTCCACGTGTCGCTGGTTCCCTACATCGGGCCCTCCCAGGAACTGAAGACCAAGCCGACGCAGCACTCGGTCGCGATGCTCCGCTCCATCGGCATCCAGCCCGACGCCATCGTGATCCGCTCCGACCGCGAGGTCCCCCTGGCGATGCGGGAGAAGATCGGACGCATGTGCGACGTCGACATCGACGCCGTCGTGAATGCGGCCGACGCCCCCAGCATCTACGACATCCCCAAGACCCTTCACAGGCAGGGCCTCGATGCGTACATCGTCCAGTCCCTCGACCTGAAATTCAAGGACGTCAACTGGACCAAGTGGAACAAGCTCCTCGACGCGGTGCACAACCCGAAGCACCAGGTCGAGGTGGCGTTGGTCGGTAAGTACATCGACCTGCCCGACGCCTACCTCTCGGTCACCGAGGCGCTGCGGGCCGGCGGTTTCGCCAACAAGGCCAAGGTCAACATCCGCTGGGTGCCCTCGGACGAATGCGACACCCCGGAGGGCGCCCGTAAGGCCCTCGCCGGCGTCGACGCCATCTGCGTTCCGGGCGGCTTCGGCATCCGCGGCCTCGAAGGCAAGCTGGGCGCCCTGCTGTTCGCCCGCGAGAACAAGGTCCCCACCCTGGGCCTGTGCCTTGGACTGCAGTGCATGGTCATCGAATACGCCCGGAACGTGGTCGGCCTCGAGAACGCGTCCTCGAGCGAATTCGAACCCGACACCAAGTTCCCCGTGATCGCCACGATGGCCGAGCAGCTCTCCATCGTCGCCGGGGAGGGTGACATGGGCGGAACCATGCGCCTTGGCCTCTGGGAGGCGCGCCTTGATGAAGGCTCCGTCGTCGCCGGCACCTACGGCAAGACCACCGTCACCGAGCGCCACCGCCACCGCTACGAGGTGAACAACGAGTACCGCGCCCAGATCGCCGAGGCCGGGCTCGTGTTCTCGGGCACCTCGCCGGACGGCAAGCTGGTGGAGTTCGCGGAGCTCCCCCGGGACGTCCACCCGTACTACGTGTCCACCCAGGCCCACCCCGAACTGAGTTCGCGCCCCACGCGGCCGCACCCGCTCTTCGCGGGACTCGTGAAGGCCGCCCTTGATCTCAGGGGCGCCAAGGTCTGAGATGAGCGAGACTCCCGCGGCCGACCGCTTCTCCGATGAACAGAGCCCGCGCCGGCTCCACCGTTCTGCGGTGATCCACCGCGGGTACGTGTGGGACGTCGTCGAGGAGACCTTCAGCCTCGACGACGGCGGAGAGGAAATCACCCGGGAGTACATCGACCACCCTGGCGCGGTGGCAGTGCTGGCGATGGATGAGCAGGATCGGATCCTGCTCATCCGCCAGTACCGCCACCCCGCCCGGATGGTGCTCTGGGAGATCCCGGCCGGGCTGCTGGACGAGCCCGGCGAGGACTTCGTGGAGGCGGCGGCGCGCGAACTGGCCGAGGAAGCCGACCTGACTGCGGGGGAGTGGAACGTCCTGGCCGACCTGTTCCTCTCCCCGGGATCCTCAAGCGAGGCCCTGCGGATCTACCTCGCGCGCGGCATCGGCTCCGTGCCCGAGGCCGACCGGCACACCCGCACCCACGAGGAAGCGGAGATCGAACTGCTGTGGGTGCCCCTGAACGAAGCCGTCACGGCGGTCCTTGAGGGCCGGATGCACAGCCCGTCCGCTGCGGCAGCCGTCCTGGCGGCCCATGCCGCCCGCGCCGACGGCTATGCGCGCCTGCGCCCCGCGGACGCGCCCTGGCCGGAACACCCAAGCCAGCACGGCACGTGGCCGCACGGCGCGGTCCTGCGGGACTGATCGTGCCGGCAGCAGCGGAAAAAACCGCAGGGGACGAGTTCCAGGCCACCCGGCCGGGCCGGCTGATCAATGAATACCTTCAGCATATGGCCGTGGAACGGGGCCTGTCCGCGAACACCCTTGCGGCCTACCGGCGCGACCTGCTGCGCTACCACCGCTTCCTGCAGGCCAGCGGCATCGACGACATCTCAAGGATCACCCGTCGTGACGTGACCGGCTTCGCGCAGGCCGTCGCAACCGGCTCGGACGGCCAGTCGCCGCTGAGCCCGAGGTCGGCGGCCCGCACCGTAGTGGCCGTCCGCGGACTCCACCGCTTCTGGGCGCTTGAGGGGATGAGCGAGACAGACCCGGCCCGGGACGTCCATCCGCCGGCCGCCGGCCAGCGCCTTCCCAAGGCAATCTCCGTGGACGAGGTTTTCCGCATCCTCGAAGCCGTCGACACTTCGACCCCCTCGGGCCAGCGGGACCGCGCCCTGCTCGAATTCCTCTACTCGACCGGGGCGCGGATCAGCGAGGCCGTCGGGCTCGACGTCGACGACGTGTCGGTCGACGAGGCGCTCAGCGGCCCCGCCGTCGTCCGGCTGTTCGGCAAGGGCTCCAAGGAACGGCTCGTGCCGCTGGGCTCCTACGCCGCGAAGGCCATCGACTCCTACCTGGTGCGCGGCCGGCCGGCACTCTCCGGCAAGGGCAAGGGCGGGCCGGGCCTGTTCCTCAACATGCGCGGCGGGCGGCTGAGCCGCCAGAGCGCCTGGACCATCCTGAAGGCTGCGGCCGGGAAGGCACAGGTCACCCGTGAGGTTTCACCGCACACCCTGCGGCACTCCTTTGCCACCCACCTGCTCGAAGGCGGCGCCGACGTCCGCGTCGTCCAGGAACTGCTCGGACACGCCTCGGTGACCACGACGCAGGTCTACACACTGGTGACGGCCGAGACGCTGCGCGAAGTGTATGCGGCCTCCCACCCCCGGGCCTTCGGCTGAGCGGGCAGCTGATGCCTTCAAGCGGCGGCTCCGCCGCTCTGCCACCCGACCCCCTGCTATCTGACCGCATGCCATCAGCGTCCGCCCCTGAGGTGCCGGCGCCCGGCGAGCCCCTGCCCGCCGGGGCGTTCCGTCCGGTGGTGCTGTGCTTCCTGTTCCGTTCCGCCGCCGGTCGCCGGGAGGTGCTGCTGGGCCTCAAGCACCAGGGCTTCGGCACCGGGCGGATCGTCGCCCTCGGCGGGAAGCTCGAGCCGGGGGAGACCCCCGCCCAGGCCGCCGTGCGCGAGGTGGCCGAGGAGTCCGGCCTGCTCGTGGAGGAGGCCGACCTGGGGTTCCTCGGCGAAGTGACCTGGGACTTTCCGGCCAACCCGGCGTGGAACATGCGGGCCTGGATCTTCACGGCCGACCGTTTCACCGGGGATGCCGGTCTCAGCGACGAAATCACCCCGGAGTGGTTCCCGGTGACGGCGCCGCCCTGGGACGGCATGTGGGAGGACGCCGCCCACTGGCTGCCGCGTGTGCTCGCGCGGGAGCCCTTCAGCGCCGACATCGTCCTTGACGCCCACAGCGTCGGTGTGGCTTCCGCCTCCGTGAGTCCCGACCGGGCGGGCGGGACCGACGGGACGCCGGAGCGGCCGATCGCTCAGGGGACGTGACGTTCCTCCGGCCCGTTGTAGGCGCTCAGCGGCCGGATCAGTGAGTTGGACTCGAGCTGCTCCATGATGTGGGCGGTCCACCCCGTGATGCGGGCGGCGATGAACAGCGGAGTGAACATCTCCGTGTCGAATCCCATCAGGTGGTAGGTCGGCCCGGCCGGGTAGTCGAGGTTCGGCTTGATTCCCTTGGCCTCCTCCATGGCGGTCTCAAGCCCGCTGTAGAGGCCCAGGATCTCGTCCCGGCCGTAGTAGCGGATCATGGCATCCAGCGCCGCCTTCATGGTGGGGACGCGCGAGTCACCGTTCTTGTAGACCCGGTGCCCAAAGCCCATGACCTTCTTCTTCTGCGCCAGGGCGTCCTCCATCCAGGCCTTGGCCCTGGCCGCGGCGTCCTCCGCCGGCTCGTCCTCGCGGATCCCGATCTCCTCGAAGGTATGCATCACCGCCTCGTTCGCGCCGCCGTGCAGCGGGCCCTTCAAGGCGCCGATCGCCCCGGTGACCGCGGAGTGCAGGTCGGACAGGGTCGAGGTGATGACCCGCGCGGTGAACGTCGAGGCGTTGAAGGAGTGCTCGGCGTAGAGCACCATCGAGATGTTGAAGGCCTCGACGACCTCGGGCGGTGCCTCCTCGCCGAAGGTCATCCACAGGAAGTTCGCGGCGTACCCGAGATCCTCCCGCGGCTCCACCACGTCAAGGCCCCGGCGGCGCCGCTGGTCATAGGCGACGACGGCGGGGAAGGCGGCGAAGAGCGCGGCGGCCTTCTCGAGGTTCGCCTGGCGGGAGTTGTCCCCGGCCAGCGGGTGCCCGGCGCCGAGCACCGACACCGCGGTCCGCCCGACATCCATCGGGTGGCTCGTCAGGGGCAGCAGGTCGATGACCTGCCGGACGTTTCCGGGCAGGGCCCGGCCGGCGCGCTCGAACGCCGTGAATTCAGCCAGTTCCTCCGTGCCGGGCAGTTCGCCGTGCCACAGCAGCCACGCCACCTCCTCGAAGGAGCATCGAGCGGCGAGCTCCTGGACCGGGTATCCGCGGTACAGCAGGGAGTTGGTCTCCGGGTTCACCTTCGAGACGGAGGTGTAGTCGACAGTCACCCCTGCCAGGCCCTTGTGGATCTCGGGTGCGGCCGGGGGAGCTGGCTGGGTGCTGGTCAAATCGAACTCCTTCGGTGGAAACACGGTGCCGGCGGAAGGTCCGCTAGCGCCCGTCGGGAACCTGGAAATTGAAGACTGACGTATCGAACCTGTTGTAGCCCTCGTAGTCCACCAGTTCGTACAGGCGGGCCCGGGTCTGCATCTCCGGGACCGCCTGCTGCTGGGTGCCGTTGGCCCGGATGGAGTCCAGCGTACGCTCCGCGGCGCCCATGGCACTGCGCAGCAAGGTGACCGGATAGATAACAATATTGACCCCCGCGTCGTGGAGCTGGTCGGTGGTGAACAGCTCGCTCTTGCCGAACTCGGTCATGTTGGCGAGGATCGGCACATCCACGGCCGCCCGGATGGCTCGAAACTCCTCGAGGTCGCGCATGGCCTCCGGGAAGATCGCGTCGGCGCCGGCGTCGACGAGCGCCCGCGCGCGGTCCTGGGCGGCGCGCAGCGAGTCGGTGCCGCGGATGTCGGTGCGGGCCATGACCAGGAAGTTCGGGTCGCGGCGCGCGTCGACCGCCGCGCGGATCCGCTTCGCGGCGGTGTCGAGATCCACGACCTGCTTCCCGTCGAGGTGTCCGCACCGCTTGGGGTTGAACTGGTCCTCGATGTGGCAGCCGGCCAGGCCGGCGTTCTCGAGTTCCTGCACCGTGCGTGCGACGTTCATCGGCTCCCCGAAGCCGGTGTCGGCGTCGACGATCGAGGGGAGGTCGGTCATCCGGGCGATCTGCCCGGCCCGCTGCGCCACTTCGGTGAGGGTGGTGAGGCCGATATCGGGCAGGCCGAGCTCGGCGGCGAGCACCGCCCCGGAGATGTAGACGCCGTCGAATCCCTTGTCCTCGATCAGGCGGGCGGAGAGGGGGTTGAAGGCACCGGGGAACTGCTGCAGGGTGCCGGAGGCGAGCCCCGCACGCAGCGCGGCTCGCTTCGATTCGGGGGTGGTGGCTGAATACAGCATGGCGTCCTTCCTAGAACAGGCCGCCGCGGGCCGCGGCGGTGTCGATCAGGCCGGGGCGGGCCCGGAGGTTCAGCGAGGAGAGCGAGCCGGCGGGAAGCTCGGGCAGGCGCCCGACGACGTCCAGGAACCGCTCGACCTCGGAGTCTTCGGCGACACCGGCCGCCAGGGTGCGGAACTTCTCGATGTACTGGGCCCGGCCGAACGGGCGCGCCCCGAGCGGGTGGGCATCGGCGACGGCGATCTCGTCGGAGACCACCCGCCCGTCGGTCAGCGTGATGTCGACGCGGCCGCCGAAGGCCTTCTCCGTGATGTCGAGGGAGTGGTAGCGGCGGGTCCACTCGGGGTCTTCGGTCGTCTCGACCTTCCGCCACAGCTCGACGGTGTCGGGACGGTTGGCGCGCTCCGGGGCGTAGGAGCGCTCGTGGTGCCAGGCGCCGTCCTGCAGCGCCACGGCGAAGATGTACGGGATGGAGTGATCGAGCGTCTCCCGGGAAGCCGAGGGGTCGTACTTCTGCGGGTCGTTGGCCCCCGAGCCAATGACGTAGTGGGTGTGGTGGGAGGTGGAGAGCAGAATCCCGCGCACATTGGCGGGGTCCCGAAGCTCCGGGTGGGCCGCGTGAAGGCGCCGTGCCAGGTCGATCCAGGCCTGGGCCTGGTATTCGGCCGAATGTTCCTTGGTGTAGGTGTCGAGGATGGCCCGCTTCGGCTCGCCCGGCGCGGGCAGGGGCACCTCGTAGCGGGCCTCGGGCCCGTCGAGGAGCCAGGCGATCACGCCGTCCTCACCCTCGTAGATGGGGGTGGGGGAGGTCTGGCCGCGCATGGCCCGGTCCACGGCCTCGATGGCCATCTTCCCGGCGAAGGCCGGTGCGTAGGCCTTCCAGGTTGAGATTTCGCCCTTGCGGGACTGCCGGGTGGCGGTGGTGGTGTGAAGGGCCTGCCCGACGGCGTGGAAGATGGTGTCCGGATCGAGGCCGAGGAGGGTGCCGAGCCCCGCGGCGGCCGAGGGGCCGAGGTGGGCCACGTGGTCGATCTTGTGCTTGTGAAGGCTGATGGCCTTCACGAGATCGACCTGGACCTCATAGCCGGTCACGATGCCGCGCAGCAGCGCCTCCCCGGAGGCCCCGGTGTGCTGGGCCGCGGCCAGCAGGGGAGGGATGTTGTCGCCGGGGTGGGAGTAGTCGGCGGCGAGGAACGTGTCGTGGTAGTCGAGCTCGCGCACCGCCACCCCGTTGGCCCAGGCAGCCCATTCGGGGGAGGAGGGGGTGTCAACGCCGAACACAGATGCCCCGCGGCCCGAGGCGGGAGCGCTGTGGCTCGCCGCCTGCGCACGGGCAGCGCTCACCGGCGCCCGGGTGAGCGAGGCGAGTGCCACCGAGGCGTTGTCGATGATCCGGTTGATCACCATGTCGGCGGCCTCAGGGGTGACGGCGACCGGATCGGCTGCGACCTGCGCGATGCGGTACGCCAGCTGGCCCTCCTTGGGCAGGTTATCCTCGCTGCGGTGGACTCGAACGGGGTGGAGCTCCATGGTGCTTCCTTTCGGGGTTCAGGCGCCGAGCGGTCCGGGGACCGAAGCCTGGAGGTGGTGGAGGCTGTTGGAAAGGTGGATGGTCACGGCGGCCGCGGCGAGTTCGGCGTTCCCCCGGGCGACCGCCTCGGCGATCTGGCGGTGTTCGCCGGCGGAGGCGAGCAGCCGGTCCGGGTTGTCGCGGGCCAGACGGCGGGCGCGCACGAGGTGGGTCCGGAGCTGGCGCTGGGCCTGCACCAGGTACGGGTTGGCGGCGGCTTCGTCGATGGCGGCGTCGAGCTCGGCGACCAGCCCGTAGTAGGCGTGCTGGTCGGTGCCGCCGGAGGAGATCAGGGCGCCCGCGGCCTCGAAGCGTTCGGCCAGGTCATCGAAGGCCGCCGGGTCTCGCCGGGCCGCGGCGAGGCGGGCCGCTGCACATTCGAGGGGAAGGCGGACCTCGAAGAGGTCGGCGACACCGGCCAGGGACACCCCGGTCACGACCACGCCGCGGCCGGAATGCGCGGCCGCCAGCCCCTCGGCCACAAGCCGCGAGAGGGCCTCCCGAAGCGGCGTGCGGGAAATGCCCAACCGGCGGGCCTGCTCAACCTCGGCCAGGAGCGTCCCCGGGGGAAGGCGCCACTCGAGGATGTCCGCGCGCAGCGACCCGTATGCCCTGTCACTTGCGCGCATCGGAGTCCTCCCGGAAGGCTTGGGGTGCTGATCGCAGCCCTCCGCTCAATGTATACACTGAACGTGGTGGTCCGCAAGAACACGGGCACGCAACGGTTTAGCGAGGCATCTTTGTATACAGAGTGCCCTTATCGCGCCCACCGGTCCTCGAATTCCGGCCGACCGGGGATTCGTACCGGGAGCCGTGCCGCTCGGGCTGACCGTCGGCGAGGTACTCGAGGTACTCGAGGTACCGGCGGGCGGTCACTCCCGACAGATCCAGAGTCCGAGCCACGCCGGACAGTGGTCATCCACCCGCAACTTTCGACCTCAGGTTGAACCTCAAGGCTCGCGCCCCGCCGGGGTCCTCGTGCACCGAGGGCGTGCCGGCCGGTTGTAACGTTGACCAAAGGATTAGCTCAAAAAGCAATGTAGAGATACAAACGGAAGCGTGGAGAAATACGTGAGTAGCGAACAGGGTTCCACAACTCTGCAGAACGCCACCCCTGAACTAGGGCCGACCGGACGTCCGGTGACCTTATTTCCCGAGCCGGCAGTCCTCGATTCCCACGGCCCAGCCCGCATCATCGCCATGGTGAACCAGAAGGGCGGTGTCGGCAAGACGACGTCCACCATCAACCTCGGGGCCGCGCTCGCCGAGGCCGGGCGGCGCGTGCTCCTTGTTGATTTCGACCCGCAGGGCGCGCTGTCCGCCGGGCTCGGCACCAACCCCCATGAGCTCGACGTCACGGTGTACAACGTCCTCATGGACCGCAAGGTCGACATCCGGGACGCCATCCACACGACGGCCTTCGAGAATGTCGACCTGCTGCCGGCGAACATCGACCTGTCCGCGGCCGAGGTCCAACTGGTCAACGAGGTCGCCCGCGAACAGGTGCTCGACCGGGCCCTGCGCAAGGTCTCCGACGATTACGACGTCATCCTGATCGACTGCCAGCCCTCGCTGGGACTGCTCACGGTCAATGCGCTGACCGCCGCCCACGGCGTCATCATTCCGCTGATCTGCGAATTCTTCGCCCTGCGCGCTGTCGCCCTGCTCGTTGAGACCATCGAGAAGGTCCAGGACCGGCTCAACCCGCGGCTGCAGGTCGACGGTGTGCTCGCGACTATGTACGACGCCCGGACCCTCCACAGTCGGGAGGTCATCGCGCGGCTCGTGGAGGCCTTCGGCGAGAAGGTCTTCGAGACGGTGATCAAACGCACCATCAAGTTCGCCGATGCCACGGTGGCCGCCGAGCCGATCACCACCTACGCGGGCAACCACCCGGGGGCCGACGCCTACCGCAGGCTCGCCAAGGAACTGATCGCCAGGGGCGGCGCGCCCTGATGACCCCCCGCCATGGGCAGCACGGCTGAGGGCGCGCACCCTCCGCCGCTGACGGCGGGGCTGCCGGAGAATCCGCCAGCGGCAGGCAAGGCGGTCTTCGAGGTCCGCCTGACCAACTTCTCCGGCCCCTTCGACCTCCTGCTGGGTCTGATCAGCAAACGGGAGCTGGACATCACGGAGATCGCCCTCGCCGAGGTCACCGACGAGTTCATCTCCCATATCCGCAGGATGCAGGCCGAGCACGGTTCCTGGGCGCTCGACGAGGCCAGCGAGTTCCTCGTTGTCGCCGCGACGCTCCTCGACCTCAAGGCGGCACGGCTCCTGCCGCGCGGCGAGGTGGAGGACGACGAGGACATTGCGCTGCTTGAGGCCCGCGACCTGCTGTTCGCGCGCCTGCTGCAGTACCGGGCGTTCAAGGAGATTTCGCGCCAGCTCGCCGAACGGTTCGAGACCGAAGGGGACAGGTACCCCCGGGACACCCCGCTTGAGCCGGCCTTCACGGCGCTGCTTCCCGACCTGGTCTGGACCACCACGGCGGAGGACCTCGCTGCGTTGGCTGCTGCTGCGCTGCAGCCCCGGGAGGCCGTTCCGGAGGGCGTGCGGGTAGACCACCTCCACGGATCGGCGGTCAGCATCCGGGAGGAGGCAGGCCTGCTCGAGGCCCACCTGCGGAACGCCGGATCGCTGTCCTTCGGGGAGCTCACCGCCGACGCCGCGGAGACCCTGGTGGTCGTGGTGCGGTTCCTCGCACTCCTGGAGATGTTCCGCGACGGGGTGGTTTCCTTCGACCAGGACGAGCCGCTCGGGGAGCTGCGCATCCGCTGGTCGGGCGGCGATGAGCCCTTCCCGGCTGACAGCATCGGTGCTGACTTCGGTGCGGGTTACGGTCCGGAGTCAGTGGGGCCCGGTACCGTGGAGTCGACGCAGCAGTGAGCCTGGTCCCGGCAGGGGACCAGGAGCCGCTGGGCCTGGAGCCACCAGGCCTGGATGCCCTCGGCCGCGAGCCGGCGGCCCCATCGGATCCCGCGCCCGCGGCGGCTCAGCAGCTGCCCAGCGCGGGGGAGAGCACAACACGAAAGGACATCCAGTGACCGGTACCGATCTCGACGAGGCCGCCCCCACCGGAGCAGAAGCCGCTGCGGCCGAGGCCTTTTCCGCCGCCGAACAGCCCGGTGGACTGAAGGCGGCCCTCGAAGCGGTGCTCATGGTCGTTGAGAATCCGGTGACCGAGCAGGAACTTGCGCAGGCACTCGCCGTGGGCGCCGAGGAGGTTCGGGCGATGCTCGTGAACCTCCAGCAGGAGTACGACGGTTATACTGTGAAGGGCCCGAAGAGTGCCGATGATCCTCAACCCCGTGGTTTTGAGCTGCGCAACGTCGGCGGCGGGTGGCGCATCTACTCCCGGAGCTGGTTCGCTCCGGTGGTTTCGGCCTTCGTTTTGGGCGGCCAGTCATCACGGCTTTCCCAGGCCGCGCTGGAGACCCTGGCGGTCATTGCCTACCGCCAGCCCGTATCGCGGGCACGGGTATCGGCAATCCGTGCGGTGAACGTCGATTCGGTGGTGCGCACGTTGACCCAGCGGGCGTTGATCGCCGCCGTCGGAACCGACCCGGAGACCGGGGCAGTCCTTTATGGGACCACCCCGCATTTTCTGGAAAGATTAGGACTCGGCAGCGTAGCCGAGCTGCCGCGGCTTTCGCCCCACCTGCCCGGCCTCGAAAACCTTGGGGACTATGAAGACACAACTTACTGAAAACGCTGACCAGAAGGACTCTTAATGACACAGGCGCCAGGATCCGGCTCCGGACGGAACGACGCTCGAGGTGGCGGCAGGTCCACTGGTAGGCCAACAGGTGGTACGGGCCGTGGACGCTCCGGCGGCGGTTACGAGCGCTCCGGAGGCGCCGCACGTCCCCAGCGTGATGACCGCCCCCAGCGCGACGAGCGGGCCGAGCGCCCTCAGCGTGATGACCGCCCCCAGCGCGCGGGAACTGGAGCCGGGCGCGGACGCTCCACCGAGGGCCGCCACGCCGCAGGGCGTCCCGCCCAGGGCCGTCCCGCCGGTGACGCACGCGGTGCGGGCCGTCCCACGGGCGAGCGTTCGGGCCGTCCCGCCGGTGATGCACGTGGTGCGGGCCGTCCCACGGGCGAGCGTTCGGGCCGTCCCGCCGGTGATGCACGTGGTGCTGGCCGTCCGGGGGAGGCGCGGCGCGATTCCGGCTACCGGGGCACCGGAAACCCCGCCGCCGACCGATACGCGGCCAAGAAGTCAGGCGCCGGGAAGCCTCGACAGAAGCCATCGGGCCCCCGTGCCTTTGGCGGAGAGCGCTTCGGCAAGGACCTGGGTCCGGTACGCCGTCCCAAGGCCGCCCGCACCACCCGTCCCGCCGACGAACTCGACATGCACAACCCCGACGGCGTGCGGCTCCAGAAGGTCATGGCCTCGGCAGGGGTCGCCTCCCGCCGCGTCTGCGAGGAGATGATCCTCGACGGCAGGGTCGAGGTGGACGGCACCATCGTGCGCGAACTCGGTGTCCGGGTGGTCCCGTCCGAGGTGTCAATCCACGTCGACGGCATGCGCCTCCAGCTCAACGAGGACCTGAAGTACTACGTCTTCAACAAGCCGCGCGGCGTCATCTCCACCATGGAGGACCCCGAGGGCCGTCCGAGCATCGGGAACTTCCTCAAGAACAAGAACAAGAACGAGCGGCTGTTCCACGTCGGCCGGCTCGACGCCGAAACCGAGGGACTCCTGCTCCTCACCAACGACGGCGAGCTCACCAACCGGCTCACCCACCCGTCCTACGAAGTGCCCAAAACGTACTACGTGCAGGTCCGCGGCCCGATGGGCCCGGGCATCGGCGCCCAGATGAAGGAAGGCATCGAGCTCGAGGACGGCATCTCCAAGGTCGATTCCTTCAAGCTCATCGACTCCACGCCCGGACACATCCTCGTCGAGGTGGTGCTGCACTCGGGGAAGAACCGCGTGGTACGCCGCCTGTTCGACGCCGTCGGGCACCCCGTGGAGCGTCTTGTCCGCACCCAGATCGGCCCGATCCGCCTGAACGACCAGCGGCAGGGAAGCATCCGTGTTCTGGGCCGCCAGGAGGTCGGCCACCTCCTTGCATCGGTAGGCCTCTAGCGGATGGAACCTGCAAGGGACAACGGAACGCATCTTGCCGGTCCGGTGCTGGTGATCGGCACGGGCCTGCTCGGCGCGAGCATCGGTCTGGGGCTGCGCGCCCGCGGAGTCGACGTCGCACTCTCGGACATCTCGCCGTCGACCCAGGCGGTCGCCGTTGATATCGGCGCCGGGCGCGCCCTCGGGGATGCCTCCGGGCTCGCGCCCGAACTCGTCGTCGTGGCGGCCCCGCCCGACGTGGCCGCGGCGCTCGCCGCCTCGGCCCTCGCCGACTACCCCGGCGCCGTCGTCGTCGATATTGCGAGCGTCAAGTCGGCTGTCCTGCAGGGGGTCGAGGCAGCGGTAAGGGATCCGGCGATCCTTGAGCGCTACGTCGGCACCCACCCCATGGCCGGCCGGGAACGGTCCGGTCCCGTGGCTGCCACTGCCGAACTGTTCACCGGAATGCCCTGGGTCCTGTGCCCGGGCCCTGCCAGTTCGCCCGCCGCGGTCCGCTGCGCCGAAGCCCTCGCAGTGGATCTCGGAGCCGTGCCGGCGCGCATGTCCCCGGAGGAGCACGACGAGACGGTCGCGCTGATCTCCCACCTTCCGCAGGTGCTTTCCTCCCTCGTTGCCAGCCGGCTCGCCGACACCCCCGCACACTCCCTCGCCCTCGCAGGCAACGGGCTCCGGGACGTGACGCGCATCGCCGCCAGCGACCCCCGCCTGTGGGTACAGATCCTCTCGGCGAACGCCGAGAAGCTCGTGCGGATCCTGTACGGCGTGCGGGAGGACCTCAACCGGCTGATCGGCACCCTCGAAAATCCCGTGGCCGCCGGCGCGCGTCTCGACATGGCGCAGCTGATGGCCGAGGGAAACGCCGGCCAGGCACGCATCCCGGGCAAGCACGGCACGCCGCCGGGATCCTTCGCCCGGCTCACGGTGCTCGTCGAGGACGTGCCGGGCCAGATCGCCAGCCTCCTCACCGAAATCGGCGACATTGGGGTCAACATCGAGGACCTGCGCCTTGAGCATTCACCCGGCCGCCAGGTCGGCATGGCAGAGGTCTGGGTTGTCCCCGGCCGTCGAAACGAGCTGGCGGAGTCACTTACCGGCCGCGGCTGGAAGGTCGTTCAATGAGCGAATCCACGATCCACTCCCACTTCCGGCTCGGGAAGTCGCTGGTGGTGGCCATCGACGGTCCGTCCGGTTCCGGCAAGTCAAGCGTCAGCCGGGAGGTTGCACGCCGGCTCCACGCCGCCTACCTCGACACCGGGGCCATGTACCGCGCGGTGACGCTTCACTGCCTCTCAACCGGGATCGACCTCAAGGACGCCGCCGCCGTCGAGCACGCAGCACGGGCCATCGAGCTGTACATCAGCACGAGCCCCGACCGCGAGCTGGTCACCTTGGCCGGCGTGGATGTCACCACGGCGATCCGCGAACCCCGGGTCTCCGAAGCCGTCAGTGCCGTGGCGACGACACTCGGCGCACGGGCCGAACTGATCCGGCGCCAGCGGGCGCTGATCGCCGGTGCCGGGCACCGGATCGTCGCCGAGGGCAGGGACATCACCACCGTCGTCGCCCCCGACGCCGAGGTCCGGATCCTGCTCACCGCCAGCGAATCGGCACGCCTGCGGCGGCGCGGTGACCAGCTCGGCGGAACCCAGTCCTCGTCCCAGCTGCAGCAGCAGGTGCTCGAACGGGACGCCAAGGATTCGACGGTCGTCAATTTCCAGCAGGCCGCCGACGGGGTCGTTACCGTCGACTCGTCCGAGCTCGACTTCGAGCAGACGGTCGAAGCCGTCCTGGACGTCGTCCACACCGTCGCCCACTAGCAGTTTCGACTGAATTAAGGAAAACACTCATGAGCGGGAACCTCTCGCCCCAGGACCCCACCGGGTCCGACACTGATTTTGAACCGACCGGCGACGACCAGATCGCCGAACACCTCGACGCGCTCGATGACGCCGAAGCCGAGGTGCGCGCGGCCTCGCTGCGCGCCGGGCTGGCCGATTACGAGCTCGACGAAGAGGACGCCGCGCTGCTCGCCCAGGGGGACGAGGAGTACGACGAAGAGGCCGAACAGCGCCTCAATCCGGTGCTCGCGATCGTCGGCCGGCCCAACGTCGGAAAGTCGACGCTGGTCAACCGCATCCTCGGCCGCCGTGAGGCGGTCGTTGAGGACACCCCCGGGGTGACCCGCGACCGGGTGTCGTACCCGGCTCAGTGGAACGGGCGGAACTTCACCCTCGTCGACACCGGCGGGTGGGAGGTCGACGCCAAGGGCATCGCGGCGCGCGTCGCCGACCAGGCCGAGATCGCCGTCGACATGGCCGACGCCGTCCTCCTCGTCGTCGACGCCACCGTGGGCGCCACGGCGACCGACGAGGCGGTCGTGAAGATGCTCCGCCGGAAGAAGAAGCCGGTCATCCTCGTAGCCAATAAGGTCGACGACATCCAGAACGAGGCGGACGCCTCCTTCCTGTGGGGGCTCGGTTTCGGCCAGCCCTGGCCGGTCTCCGCCCTGCACGGCAGGGGCACGGCCGACATGCTCGACCAGGTCATTGAGATCCTGCCCGAATTCTCCGAACACGGCGGCATCGAACGCACCGGCGGCCCCCGCAGGGTGGCCCTGATCGGCCGGCCCAATGTCGGCAAGTCATCCCTCCTGAACAAGCTCGCCGGCTCGGACCGCGTCGTTGTCGACCCGCTGGCCGGCACCACCCGCGACCCGGTCGACGAAATGATCGAACTCGGCGGGCGCACCTGGCGCTTCGTCGACACCGCCGGCATCCGGCGCCGCGTGCACATGCAGCAGGGCGCCGACTTCTACGCCTCCCTGCGCACGCAGTCGGCGCTGGAGAAGGCCGAGGTCGCCGTTGTGCTGCTGGCCGTCGATGAGGTCCTCAGCGAGCAGGACGTGCGCGTCCTGAACATGGCGATCGAATCCGGCCGGGCCCTGGTCCTCGCCTTCAACAAGTGGGACCTGCTCGACGACGAGCGCCGCCGGTACCTTGAGCGCGAGATCGAGCAGGACCTCGCGCACGTCGACTGGGCGCCGCGGGTCAACATCTCCGCACTGACCGGCTGGCACAAGGACCGACTGGTACCGGCCCTTGACACCGCCCTCGAGTCCTGGGACCGCCGTATCCCCACGGGGCGGCTCAATGCGTTCCTCGGCGAGCTCGTGGCCGCCCACCCGCACCCGGTGCGCGGGGGCAAGCAGCCACGCATCCTCTTCGGCACCCAGGCCTCAAGCCGTCCGCCCAAGTTCGTGCTCTTCACCACAGGTTTCCTCGACCCGGGGTACCGGCGCTTCATCACCCGCCGCCTGCGGGAAACCTTCGGTTTCGAGGGGACACCCATCGAGGTCAGCATGCGCGTGAGGGAAAAGCGGGGACGCAAACGCTGAGCATTGTCCGGAGCCACCCGGAAAATGCTGTACAGTAATTGAGGTGGTTTGACCGGCTGGTTGAACCGATCGGGATGTGGCGCAGCTTGGTAGCGCACTTGACTGGGGGTCAAGGGGTCGCAGGTTCAAATCCTGTCATCCCGACAGAGAAAACACAGCAGGGGCCGTTTCCGGAACAACCGGAAACGGCCCCTGCTGCGTTATCCGGCGCGTTGAGCGGTGTGCTCACGACCGCCGTCCGTTCCGCCCGGCGCTGGCCGCCGCCGGAAATCCGCTCCGCGGCTAACCGCCGCCGGTGCCCTCCTCCTCGCCATCGGGTCCCGCGGTTTCCGGCCCGGTCCCTTCGCCTTCGGTCCCGGTGCCCCCGCCGCCGGTGTTGTCGGTCCCGGTTGCGCCGGCGTCCGTAGCCCCGGTTGTCGGCTCACAGGCGTCGGTACCCCGGCCCGTGCCGGTTCCATCGGCCGCCTCGGTTTCGGTGCCCGTGCCTCCGGTTTCGGTGCCATCGGTGCCCGTGCCTCCGGTTTCGGTGCCATCGGTGCCGGTGGCTGCGGTGCCGGTCGCTCCGGTGCCGGTGGCTCCGGTTTCGCCGCCTCCGGCCGCGCCGGTTTCGGTTGCGCCGGTGCCGGTGGCTCCGATCGAGGGTTGAACGCTCTCGGGATCCGTGGCCCCAGTGCCTTCGGTTTCGGTCCCGGTTCCGCCGGTCCCTCCTCCTTCCCCGCCGCGCGGCTCGCAGGACGCCTCGGCTGTCGCGGACTCAGCGGCCGGCACAGTCGGGTCCTGGGTCACCTCCTCGACGGGGTTCTCCGGGCCGGGACCGCCGGTCCCGCCACAACCAACGAGAAGCAGCGCACTCACACCCAGCGCCGCCGGGAGAGTCTTCAATTTTGTGGAGATCATATTGATCACCTCCCGCCCTGATCGCGCGGTTAACCCTAGGCAGGGATAAACCGCATGGGCAATAAATCCGGTACCGCACGGATAACTTCCTCAGGTTCGCGGGGGAGCGTATAAGGCCTTCATTCGAACCGGACGGCACGCTACCCGCCGATGATTTATGCCTATACTCGATCAGGATCGGCTCGGGCAGCGCTGCCCCTCTCCTCCCCCCGAAGAACGACGAAAGGCAATCATGAGCAACGTCCCCGAAGGCCTCTACTACACCGCCGAACACGAGTGGGTCACCGAGCCCAATGCGGCCGGCATCGTCCGGGTGGGCATCACCGACTTCGCCCAGGACGCCCTGGGCGACGTGGTGTACGTCCAGATGCCCGAGGTCGGTACTTCGGTGACCGGTGCGGACGTTGTGGGGGAGGTCGAGTCGACGAAGAGCGTCAGCGACATCTACGCTCCCGTCACCGGCGAGGTTGTTTCACGCAATGAGGGGCTCGACGACGATCCCGCCCTCATCAACTCCGATCCCTACGGCGAGGGCTGGCTGATGGAGATCAAGGTCGAGAGTGCATCGGTTGTCGAGGACTTGCTGAGTTCAACGGAATACTCACAGCAGGTAGGCTAGACACACCGGCTCTGGCAGTACTTCACGGCCAACCGGCATTGTCCGGTTGGCCGCCTAATGTGGGAGGAAACACCAATGGTTGGCGACGATAGCGCAGCCGTAAACGTCGGAGGGCACCACGAGGAGTCCCCGGAAACTACGACGATCGGCCTGCCTCCGCAGGCAGCCTTCGCGGAGGTTGAGCGGCACCTCACCAAGGAGGAACAGGCCTCGGTGGCAGCGCTGCCGGCAGGCTCCGCCCTCCTTGTGGCCCATTCCGGCCCCAACGCCGGAGCGCGGTTCCTCCTGGATGAGGACGTCACCAAGGCCGGGCGCCACCCCAATGCCGACATCTTCCTTGACGACGTCACCGTCTCCCGGCAGCACGCCGAGTTCCGCCGCACCCCCCACGGGTTCATGGTCGTCGACACCCGGAGCCTCAACGGCACCTACGTGAACAACGACCGCGTGGACAGCGTGGTGCTGCGCAGCGGCAACGAGGTCCAGATTGGCAAGTTCCGGCTTACCTTCTACGCCGCCCGCGCCACCATGGCCGGCCAGACGCCCTCCCAGCCCGCGGCACAGGCCTGATCCACTTCATGCCGACACCCCAGCCCAGCCGGCGCAGCGTCGGCATCGCCCCGGCCCATCCCGGCCCCGGAGTCCTCAATATCGGGGAAGTGCTGCGGGAGCTGGCGGCGGAGTTTCCGCAGGTCACGGCGTCCAAGATCCGGTTCCTTGAGGAAAAGGGACTGATCAGCCCGCAGCGCACCCGTGCCGGGTACCGCAAATACGCTCCCACCGACGTCGAGCGCCTGCGGTTCGTCCTTGCCCTTCAGCGCGATCAGTACCTGCCGCTGAAGGTGATCAAGGATTACGTCGACGCCATCGACCGCGGTGAACGGCCCGAGTCGCTGCCCGGGGGAATGAGCCTGTCCCCGCGGATGGTCTCGGACCAGCTGGCCCGCGAGCTCAGCTCCCACGCCCGCAGGCTCACCGCGGAGACCCTCGCGGCCGAGGCCAAGGCCCCCCGCCGCCTGGTCGACGACCTGGTCAGCTTCGGGCTGATCGCCCCGGTGGAGGGCCGGTTCGACGAGCATGCCCTGAAGGTCACCCAGGCCTGCGTCCAGCTCGAGAGCCACGGCATCGAACCCCGCCACCTGCGCCCCTTCCGGGCCGCCGCCGACCGCGAGCTCGGACTGGTCGAACGCGTCGTCGCCCCGGTGGCCTCCCGCCGCGACGTGGCCTCGAAGGCCCGGGCGGCCGAAACCGCCCGCGAGATCAGCGAATTGTGCCTCAACCTTCACAGCGCCCTGGTTTACTCTCAGATAGCCAGAATGGACAGTTAGGCCGGCCATGATCGAAGTCGAAGTTGTCGGAGTTCGAATTGAGCTGCCCTCCAACCAGCCCCTTGTGCTGCTGAAGGAACTGACGGGGGAGCGGCACATCCCCATCTGGATCGGGGCACCTGAGGCCAGTGCCATTGCGTTCGTCCAGCAGGGCATCGTCCCGCCCCGGCCGATGACCCACGACCTTCTCGTCAGCGTTGTCGCCGCCGCGGGGCGTGCCATCACCGAGGTTCGCATCGTCGCAGTGCAGGACACCGTCTTCCACGCGGAACTCGTGCTCGACGACGGTACCCGGGTCAGCTCCCGTGCCTCCGACGCCCTGGCCGTCGCCCTGCGCGTCCCCTGCAGCATCTACTGCGCGGAGCAGGTCCTCGATGCAGCCGGTGTGGAGATCGCCGACCCCGAGGCCGACGACGAGGAAACCGGCGATCAGGAAACGGCCGAGAAGGAACTCAAGCAGTTCCGCGAATTCCTCGCCGACGTCGAGCCCGAGGATTTCGAGCCCTGACCGCCCGACACGCAAATCTTCGAGGCCCGCATCTTTGACCTTGTGTCCCGCGCGATCTAACGTCAAAGCATACGGTTCCCATTGCAACGGAGAGGAACTCGGGGCACACTGTAACAGAGCCCTGAGATCCGGCCTCCAGAGGCTACTTCCCCGGGAACCCAATGAGGAGGCACGCGTGAGTCCGAAGGGTGACGCCGGTAAGCTGAAAAGCCCGGCAGCGGCGGGCACTGGCATACCCTCGAGCGCCCAGGGCCTCCTGTTCACCGAAGATCTCCCCGTGCTCGACGAAGACGCCGGATACCGCGGCCCCACCGCGTGCAAGGCCGCCGGCATCACCTACCGCCAGCTCGACTACTGGGCCCGCACCGGACTCGTCGAACCGGCCGTCCGCGGAGCCTCAGGATCCGGCACGCAGCGGCTCTACGGTTTCCGCGACATCCTCGTCCTCAAGGTCGTCAAACGGCTCCTCGACACCGGGGTTTCACTCCAGCAGATCCGCACCGCCGTCGAACACCTGCGCGAACGCGGCGTTGAGGACCTCGCCCAGATCACGCTCATGAGCGACGGCGCCAGCGTCTACGAGTGCACCTCCGCCGACGAGGTCATCGACCTGGTCCAGGGCGGGCAGGGCGTCTTCGGCATCGCGGTCGGCCGGGTGTGGCGTGAGGTCGAAGGAAGCCTCGCCGCGCTCCCGAGCGAGCACGCGGCCGACCAGGATTTCCCTGACGACGAGCTCAGCAAGCGCCGCACGGCCCGCCGGATCGGCTAGGGCCGCCCCCGGCCTTCCTCGGCGAGCGGCCGGATTTACCGGCCTCCGCCGGGCTGCATCCTCTTCCCCTCACCCGCGCATCGGTGGGCTCGCGTTGACAGCGCCCTCCCCGTAGAGCATCAGACAGCGGGTATCGCCCTGTTCGAGGTGTTTTCCCGGGTCAGCCGTTTCCCGGAGAGGTGACGTAAGTCAGCGGCCTGACTCAGCGGTTGTTCTTTTTAGCCTGTGTTTGCTCCGCGGCGCGGTCAGCGGCGGGCGACGCGGCTGCGCAGGCGGCCGGCGCCCACCAGGGAGCGCAGCAGTTCGTCGAAGTATTCCGAGGCCTGCCGGGCCGACTCGCCGGGCCAGTGATGGACCGCGTGCGCCGCGCCCTGGATCTGCTGCCAGTTGGCCTGTTCGGCAATCGTGGGGCTGAGCAGCAGGTCATTGAACATCTGCTTCATCTCCGCCAGACGGAAGGTGTGCTCGTTCGAGGAGGAACGCACCCGGTTCGCCACGATCCCGGCGGTCTGCAGGCCCGGCGCGTACTCGGCCTTGAACAGTTCGATCGCGCGCATTGTGCGTTCGGTGCCAGCCACCGAAAACAGGCCCGGCTCGGCCACCAGCAGCACCCTGTTGCTCGCCGTCCAGGCCATCCGGGTGAGTCCGTTGAGCGAGGGCGGGCAGTCGATGAGGACCAGGCCGTAGCCGGTCACCCGGGAGAGCAGCGTAGAGAGGCGGCGCAGGTCGCGGCGCCCAAGGTCCGGGCGGTCGTAGATGCCCGAGAAGGCCGAGCCCATGGCGACGTCGAGGACCGGCTTCACGCCGGAGCCGGCCAGGTTCTGCTCGATCGCCGTCCCGACCCACCCACTGGGCACGGTGTTGGCCGCGAGGTCGGCGCGGCGGGCGTTCTTCAGGAGCCGGCCGATGTCCAGCTGCCCACCGGCGCGGACGCCGAGGCCCGTTGTCGCATCGGCATGCGGGTCAAGATCGACCACGAGGGTCGGGATGCCAGCTGCGAGTGCCGCCGATGCCAGCCCCAGGGTCACGGAGGTTTTCCCCACGCCGCCTTTGAGGCTGCTGATACTCACTACTTGCACTGGTTGGACCTCTACCTTAAATCGCGGGAATTCCGGCTGCGGGCACAGCGGCACTGATGCGCTTCCCTATTGTATGGTCCCGCGGGAGGTAATTCCGTCCGGCATGCCGCGCCGCGTCCTGCGGCCAGTATTCGGACGCAATTTGAGCGGGTGTGGTCAACCGACTGTAGGCTCGTGCTGAAACCACGCAATCCTTCCCCGCACGGCGTACCACCGAATTATCGGCACATTCCCCAGCATATTCACCGTAAATAAGCAGGAGCGGCATGTTCTCCAAGATTCTTGTAGCAAACCGCGGCGAAATCGCCATCAGGGCCTTCCGGGCAGGGCATGAGGCGGGAGCCAAGACCGTCGCCGTGTTCCCATACGAGGACCGCAACTCCATCCACCGGCAGAAGGCCGATGAGGCCTACCTGATCGGGGAGCAGGGCCACCCGGTGCGCGCCTACCTCGACGTCGCCGAGGTGGTGCGCGTCGCGAAGGAATCAGGATGCGACGCCATCTACCCCGGGTACGGTTTCCTCTCCGAGAACCCGGACCTCGCACGGGCCGCGGCCGAGGCGGGCATCACCTTCGTCGGGCCGCCCGCCGACGTGCTCGAACTCGCGGGCAACAAGGTCAAGGCCCTTGACGCCGCCCGGCAGGCCGGCATCCCGGTCCTGAAATCCTCGAGGCCGAGCGCGGACCTCGACGAATTGACCGCGGCGGCGGACGAAATCGGCTTCCCGGTCTTCGCCAAGGCAGTCGCCGGCGGCGGAGGACGCGGGATGCGCCGGGTTGACACCCGCGAGGCCCTCCCGGGAGCGCTTGAGGCGGCAATGCGCGAGGCCGAATCGGCCTTCGGCGATCCGACGATGTTCCTCGAGCAGGCGGTGCTGCGCCCCCGCCACATCGAGGTGCAGATCCTGGCGGATGCCGAGGGCAACGTGATGCACCTATTCGAGCGCGATTGCTCCCTCCAGCGCCGCCACCAGAAGGTCATCGAGATCGCACCGGCGCCGAACCTCGACGACTCCATCCGCCAGGCGCTGTACCGCGACGCCGTCGCCTTCGCCAAGGCCCTGAAGTACGTCAACGCCGGTACGGTCGAATTCCTCGTCGACACCGTGGGTGAGCGCGCCGGCCAGCACGTGTTCATTGAGATGAACCCCCGCATCCAGGTCGAGCACACGGTGACCGAGGAGGTCACCGACGTCGACCTCGTCCAGTCCCAGCTGCGGATCGCGGCAGGGGAGACCCTGGCCGACCTCGGCCTGAGCCAGGAGACGGTCCAGCTCCGCGGGGCCGCCCTGCAGAGCCGGATCACCACCGAGGATCCGGCCAACGGGTTCCGCCCCGACGTCGGAAGGATCACCGCCTACCGTTCAGCCGGCGGCGCGGGCGTGCGCCTCGACGGCGGCACCGTGTACGCGGGCGCGGAGATCAGCCCGCACTTCGACTCCATGCTCGTAAAGCTGACCTGCCGGGGCAGGGACTACCCCACGGCGGTCACCCGTGCCCGCCGGGCGCTGGCGGAGTTCCGGGTGCGCGGGGTCTCAACGAACATCTCCTTCCTGCAGGCCGTGCTCGACGACCCTGACTTCATCTCCGGGAACGTTGCCACCTCCTTCATCGACGAACGCCCCGAGCTGCTCACCGCGAGGGTCCCGGCGGACCGGGGGACCAAGCTGCTGACCTGGCTGGCCGACGTCACGGTCAACAAGCCCAATGGAGAGCGCCCGGCCCACCTCGACCCGCGGGAAAAGCTGCCCACGGCGCCCGAGGGCGGGCAGGACCTGCCGCCCGGGTCCCGCCAGCTGCTGCAGGAGCTCGGCCCGGAGGGATTCGCCGCCCGGCTGCGCGCCCAGGAGGCCGTCGCCGTCACCGACACCACGTTCCGGGACGCCCACCAGTCACTGCTCGCCACCCGGGTGCGCACCCGCGACCTCGCGGCCGCCGGCGGGTCGGTCTCACGCCTGACCCCGCAGCTGCTGTCGGTTGAGGCCTGGGGCGGTGCCACCTACGACGTCGGCCTGCGCTTCCTCGGGGAGGATCCGTGGGACCGCCTCGATACGCTGCGGCGGGAGATTCCCAACATCTGCCTGCAGATGCTCCTGCGCGGGCGAAACACCGTCGGCTACACCCCGTACCCGGAGGCCGTGACCGAGGCCTTCGTCAAGGAGGCCGCCGCCTCGGGCATCGACATCTTCCGGATTTTCGACGCGCTCAACGACGTGTCCCAGATGGAACCGGCGATCCGCGCCGTCCGGGCCACCGGCACGGCGGTGGCCGAGGTGGCCCTGTGCTACACCGCGGACATGCTCGACCCGAAGGAAACCCTCTACACCCTCGAGTACTACCTGGGGCTGGCCGAGCGGATGGTCGCCGCAGGCGCGCACATCCTGGCCATCAAGGACATGGCGGGGCTGCTCCGTCCCGCCGCGGCCGCGAAGCTCGTGACCGCCCTCCGCGAGCGTTTCGACCTGCCGGTCCACCTCCACACCCACGACACCGCCGGCGGGCAGCTCGCGACGCTCCTTGCCGCCATCGACGCCGGGGTGGACGCCGTCGACACCGCCAGCGCCCCGCTGGCCGGCACCACCAGCCAGCCCTCCGCGTCGGCACTCGTGGCAGCGCTCGCCCACACTCCGCGGGATACGGGGATCGACCTTGACGCGGTCAGCTCCCTCGAACCTTACTGGGAGGCCGTGCGGCGGACGTACTCGCCGTTCGAGTCCGGGCTGCCGGGCCCGACCGGACGGGTGTACCGGCACGAGATCCCGGGCGGACAGCTGTCAAACCTCAAGCAGCAGGCCATCGCCCTGGGCCTCGGCGAACGCTTCGAGGCGATCGAGGACATGTACACCGCGGCGGACCGGATCCTCGGCCGGCTGGTCAAGGTCACCCCGTCCTCCAAGGTGGTCGGCGACCTGGCGCTCCAGCTGGTCGGCGCGAACGCCGACCCGGCCGACTTCCAGGAGAACCCGCAGAACTACGACATCCCCGACTCGGTGATCGGGTTCCTCAACGGCGAACTCGGCGACCCGCCGGGGGGCTGGCCCGAACCGTTTCGCTCCAAGGCGCTGCAGGGCCGGGCCGTGAAGCCGCGCATCGTTGACCTGGAGTCCGCCGACGAGCAGGCACTGGCCGGGGATTCCGCCCAGCGGCGGGCCACGCTGAACCGCCTGCTGTTCCCCGGGCCGGCCGCGGACTTCACCCGGACGCGGGAGACCTACGGCGACGTGTCGGTGCTGAACACTGCCGACTACCTGTACGGACTGCAGCAGGGCGGCGAGCACGTCATCGAGCTCGAGAAGGGCGTGAGGCTGATCGCGACCCTCGAGGCCGTCTCGGACGCCGATGAGAAGGGACTGCGCACGGTGATGTGCACCCTCAACGGCCAGATGCGGCCCGTTTCGGTGCGCGACCTCAGCGTCCAGAGCGACGTCAAGGCCGCGGAAAAGGCCGACCCGTCCAATGCCGGCCACATCGCGGCACCCTTCGCCGGCGCGGTCACGGTGACCGTTACGGAGGGCGCGACGGTGAGCGCCGGTGACACCGTCGCCACCATCGAGGCGATGAAGATGGAAGCGAACATCACCACCCCGACGGCCGGCACCGTCCAGCGCATCACGGCCGACGGCGCCCAGCAGGTCCAGGGCGGAGACCTGCTCGTCGTCATCAGCCCCGCCTGAGCGTTCGGCCTCCGGACCGGGACGCGGCCCGTCCCGGTCCGGACGCGCTGCGCTAGAGTTCATCGTTGATGCCCCGCGCCTCCCGGCGCGCCCGGCCCGTACCCAACCCCGTGAGGAACCATGGTCTCGAAATCCCCCTCAAGTCCCACACCACCCGACCCGGCACAACCGGACGCCGCCGCCGAGCCGGGGCAGGGCGCAGGGGAGGCAGAGGGATCCGGGACGGCGGCCAGGGGGACAGCCGGTCCGGCCCCGGCCGGCAAGACCAAGGCGAAGGCCTCGGACGCGGCGAAGGCATCAGACGTGGACACAGTTTCCGGCGCGGAATCATCGGCCCGCGGGGAAACCCCCGCCGGTACGGTCCCCGCCGCCGGCGCCGCAACCTCCACCGACGTGCCCTCCACCGGTGTGCCCTCCAGTGACGAGGGCCCCTCTGATGGGTTCCCTGCCTCGGGCCAGGATCCCGCCGTCGGAGCGCCCTCCCCGGGCGGGGCCCCGGCCGCGCCTCCGCAGTCCCCGGCCCTCCCGGCCGCGTCCGGGCAGGACGCCGGGCCCGGCGCCGAGCCGGGAAACGGAACGGATGCGCTGCCGGCGGTTCCGGAGGCCTCGGCCGCTGCCCTGTGGAACGGCGGGGTGCAGGTCGGCCCGGTCCCGGTCATCCAGGCACCGCTGCCGCCCACGCTCATTCCGGAGATCGGGGCCACCTCCGCGCCGAACCTCCTCTCCATCCCGGTGTCCGCCGAGCCCACCGGGTGGCGCCCCAGCGGGTCCGCCGAGCCTTCCGCGGGGGAGCCGGCCGGCAGTGCCGCCCCAGGGACCAGAGATTCCGCCGCCGAGGAGCCGCCCAGCGCCCGCCGCGTGCGCGAAACCGGGCCGGAACCGGCGTCCGCCCTGACCGCCGACCGCCTGCTGACCGGCACCGAGCGGCCTCCCTCCGGCGGCTGGCGGCGCTGGCTCTACTCGGCGACGCTGGGTTACGTGAACCTCGGCGACTCCGACGCGGTGCGGATCCGCAGGGCGACCGAACACCGGATCGCCGTCCGCCTCGGCGGGCACACCCGCTATGTGCCGGTCCTCTCCCGCAAGGGAGGCGTCGGCAAGACCACCGTCACCACCCTCCTCGGCATGGCGCTCGCCGATATGCGCGAGGACCGCATCATCGCGATGGACGCCAACCCCGACCGGGGAACGCTGTCCGACCGTTCCCCGGGACGCGCCGACTTCACCGCCCGCCAGTTGGTGCAAAACCGGTTCATGGTCGACTCCTTCGCTCAGCTGGCCCACTACGTCACCCGCGACGGCTCCCGGCTGCACGTCCTGGCCTCGGACACCGACCCCGCGGTGGCGCAGGCCTTCGACGATGCCGACTACCGCGCCGTCACCGACATCCTCGGCCGGTACTACTCCATCGTGCTCACCGATTCCGGCACGGGAATGGTGCACTCGGTGATGAAGGGAACCCTCGAGAAGGCGGACACGGTGGTGCTCGTCTCCGGCGGAAGCGTCGACGAGGCGAGGCTTGCCTCGGAGACCCTGTCCTGGCTCGAGGCCCACGGCCGGCACGACCTGGTGGCCAAGGCCATCGTCGTGATCAACCTTTCCTCGGGCAATGGAACGCAGGTGAGGGTCGGGGAGATCGAGGAGCACTTCCTCTCCCGGGTCGGCACCGTGGTGCGCATCCCGTACGACCGGCATCTGGCCGAAGGCTCACGCATCGACCTGGCGAAGCTGCAGCCGGCCACGCGCAACGCGGTGATCGAACTGGCCGCGCTCGTCGTCGACGAACTGCACGACTGAGGCCTGCGGCCGCCGCCGGAAACTGACGCACGCACCGAAAACGACAAACGCACCGAAAACGACAAACGCACCCGATAATTCGGGTGCGTTTGTCGTTATGAGGTCCGCCGGTCGTTTTCGACGGCGCCCGGCTCCCTACACGCGGGGGGTGGCGTAGATCCCTTCGACGATGTCGGAGTAGTCGGTGAGGACCTGGGAGCGCTTGATCTTCAGGGACGGCGTGAGGTGGCCGCTGGTCTCCGTGAAGTCGGAGGGGACGATCCGGAACACCTTGATGGCCTCGGCCTGGGAGACCGTCTTGTTCGCCTCGTCGACAATGGTCTGGATCTCGGCCAGCACGGCCGGGTGGCTGACAGCCTCCTCCATGGTGGTGCCGGCCGGCAGCTGGTGGCGCTCGAGCCAGCCCGGCAGGGCCTCCTCGTCGAGGGTGATCAGTGCCGAGATGAACGGCCGCTGGTCGCCGACCACCACGCACTGCGACACGATGGCGTTGGCGCGGATGGTGTCCTCAAGCATCGCGGGCACCACGTTCTTGCCGCCGGCCGTGACGATGATTTCCTTTTTGCGGCCCGTGATGCTCAGGTACCCGTCGGCGTCGAGTTCGCCGATGTCACCGGTGCGGAACCAGCCGTCGATGAAGTTCTCCGCCGTGAGGTCCGGCCGGTTGAAGTAGCCCCGAAGCACCGCGACGCCCTTCGCGAGGATCTCGCCGTCGTCGGCGATCTTGACGGCGTTGCCCGGCAGCGGAGCGCCGACCGTGCCGATCTTGACCTTGCGCGGGGTGTTCACCGTGAGCGGCGCCGTGGTCTCGGTGAGCCCGTAGCCCTCAAGGACCAGCAGGCCGATGCCGTGGAAGAAGTGGCCCAGCCGGTCGCCCAGCGGCGCCCCGCCAGAGACGGCGTATTCGACCTTCCCGCCCATGGCAGCCCGGATCTTGCGGTAGAGCAGCCGGTCGAACAGGGCGTGCTTGGCGCGCAGCGCCAGCGGGACCTTCCCGGCCTGGTCGGCCTTCGACCAGGCGATGGCGACGTCGGCGCCGGCGTGGAAGATCTTGCCCTTGCCGCCGTCCTCGGCCTTGAGCATCGAGTTGTTATACACCTTCTCGAAGACCCGGGGCACGGCCAGGATGAAGCTTGGCTGGTAGCTCTGCAGGTCCGGCAGCAGGTTCTTGACGTCCGCCGTGTGGGCGACCGTCGCTCCGGCAGCGACGCACAGCACCGAGATGAACCGGGCGAAGACGTGCGCCAGCGGCAGGAACATGATGGTGCGCGCACCCTCGTGGGCGACCTCGGACAGTGCGGCGGCGGCGTTTTCGGAGAGCTCGACGAAGTTGGCGTGGGTAAGCTCGCACCCCTTGGGGCGCCCCGTGGTGCCGGAGGTGTAGATGATGGTCGCGATGTCGTCGAGGTTCGCCAGCGACCGGCGGTCCGCGAGGGTCGAGTCCTCGACGAGGGTTCCCGCGGTCCGGAGGGTTTCGAGTCCGTTGCCGTCGAACTGCCATACGTGGGTCAGGGCGGTCGTGCTCTCGGAGGCAGCGGCTTCACGGACGACGTTCTCGTGCCGGGCCGACTCAACGAAGGCGGCCACGGCGCCCGAGTCGGAGAGGATCCACGCGACCTGTGCCGGCGAGGAGGTCTCGTAGACCGGAACCGGGACGGCGCCGGCGAACCAGATGGCGAAGTCGGCAAGGGCCCACTCGTAGCGGGTGCGGGCCATGATTGCCACCCGGTCACCCGGATTGACGTTCGAGGCGATCAGGCCCTTGGCGACGGCCTCGACCTGCTCGCGGAACTCGGTGGCGCGAATGTCCCGCCACTGGCCTGCTGCGTCCTGGACGGAGAACAGGGCCGGGTTCGACGCCTTTTCCGCCTGCCGCACCACGAGGTCGGTAGTGTTGCTGTTGCGGGGGACGTCCACTAGGACGGGAACGCTGATTTCGCGCACAATAGCTCCTTTGATATCGCCGACGACTACAGGCATTTTCATAGACTATAGGGTGCCGCAGTCCCCGTTACTGTCCAGTAATGTACGAATTGATAACGGTGGAGGAAAATGCGCACCGGCTCCCGCCGCGGGATCCTGAAGGAGGACGAGATGGCAGCTGGAGCGGAGCCGGCGTCGTCCTACCCGCGGCGCCGCGGCGCACCGCCCTGGGCGGCAGGGCAGCCGCGGTCGGTCCGCCGGGCCGGACTGCCCGGCCGGGCCGGACTGCCCGGCCGGGCCGGACGCGCCGGGCTTCCCGCGGCCCGGCGCGGACTCGCCATCGGCATTGACGTCGGTGGGACCAAGGTCGCAGCGGGCGTCGTCGACGGCTCCGGACGCCTCCTCGCGCAGGCCCGCCGGTCCACACCGGGAAGCGATGCCCGCGAGGTGGAGGCCGTCATCGTCGACCTCGTGGCTGAACTGGGCCGGGGGCACCGGATCCGCTCGATCGGCATCGGCGCCGCCGGCTGGATGGACCTCTCGAACGGGACCGTGCTTTTCAGTCCCCACCTGGCGTGGCGCAACGAGCCGCTGCGCAGCAATCTCGAGGAACTGCTCCGGCGGCGCGTGACCGTTGTCAACGACGCCGACGCTGCCGCGTGGGCGGAATGGCGGTTCGGCGCCGGCCGCGGCGAGCCCCGGCTGGTGTGCGTGACGCTTGGGACCGGCATCGGCGGGGCCATGATCCTTGACGGGCGGGTGGAGCGCGGCCGTCACGGCGTGGCCGGGGAGTTCGGTCACCAGGTCATAGTGCCGGGCGGCCACCGCTGCGAGTGCGGCAACCGGGGCTGCTGGGAGCAGTACGCGTCGGGCAACGCGCTGGGCCGGGAGGCACGGGAGCTGGCGGCGGCGAACTCGCCCGTGGCGCAGTCGCTCCGAGCGGCAGTCGGTGGGGATGTCCAGGCGATCACCGGGGCGCTGGTGACGCGGCTTGCCCTCGACGGGGATCCTGCCTGCCAGGAGCTGGTCGAGGAGGTGGGGCAGTGGCTCGGGCTGGGACTTGCCAACCTCGCGGCGGCACTGGACCCGGGCACCTTCGTCATCGGCGGCGGACTGAGCGAGGCCGGCGGGCTCCTCCTCGGACCGGCCCGCCGGGCTTTCGCCCGCAACCTCACCGGGAGGGGTTTCCGGCCGGCCGCCGCCATCGAGGCGGCTGCCCTGGGACCGTCGGCCGGCCTGATCGGGGCGGCGGACCTTTCCCGCTCGCTGCCGCGCGGCCGCTAGGAAGCCTCCCGCGCCGGGGGGAGCAGGATCAGACCTCCGCGCCGTCGTCGTCGCGCTGACGCGGCAGGCGCAGCACCAGGAACGCCACGCCGGCCAGGAACCCGGCGAGTACACCCAGGGTCACCGCCGTCGGCGCGTCCCGCCAGAACATGGCGAAGAGCAGCAGGAGGACGGGCCCGCCCGCAGCGCCGAGCCAGGCCAGCACCACCAGGGGGTCTCCCATGCCGAGCGGAGGAGGTTCGGGGGGCTCGTATCCCGCCCCGCCGTCGAAGCCCTCGTCGTCCTCGGGTTCCTCGTAGTCCCTCGGGCCGGCCGGACGCAGCGGCTGGTTCCTGAAAATCGCCTCGACGCGGTCCCGGTCGCTGAGCTCCGGGTCGTCGGATGCCTCGGCCTCCGGGCCGCCGGGGGTGCTTTCCAACCGTGCCACGAGGTCCCGCCAGACGGCGTCGTCGGTGGACTCATTCGGCTCTCGGGGGGTCATACGCTGGTACCTGCGCTCACGTGCCTGATGAAGTCCGCGGACCGGTCAAAAATGAAGGGTGCATCATGGTCCATCGTGGCCACATGGTAGCTGTTCGTCAACCGGATAATCTCCAGGTCGGCGCTGCCCAGGTGCTGCCGCAGGACCTCGATGCTGGTTTCGGGAACCACCGGGTCGGTGTCTGACCGGAAGACGAGGGTCGGTGCCGTGACCCGTGGCAGCAGGGCCGTCGTATCGCGGAACAGCCCGGCCAGCTGGTGCACGGCGGCGACCGGAGTCCGCAGGTAGGCGCCCTCGTCCTGGCCCTCGAGCCGGATGCTGTTGCCGATCGCCGGAACCGAGCGCATCACGTACTTAAGGAACCCCGCGTACCGGGCGCGCGGATCCGCGAAGGTCAGTCCGGGATTGACGACGACCACCCCCGCGACGTCGTGCTGGGCGGCAAGGCGCAGCGCCAGCGCACCTCCCATCGAGAGCCCGGCGGCGACAATCCTGTCGGTGTTTCGTGCCAGGTCCTCGTAGGCCTGCTCGTACTCGCCGTACCAGGCCCGCCAGGGCGTGCGCGCCAGCTCCTCCCAGGAGGTGCCGTGCCCGGGCAGCAGCGGCAGCCGCACCGAGAACCCCTGCCCCGAAAGGTGTTCCGCCCACGCCCGGACGCTCGCCGGCGAACTGGTGAATCCATGGCTGAGCAGCACGCCGGTCCGGCCCGCCTCTCCGGTGCCGTCGTGGGAGAAGGCAACCGCCCCGGGAATCGATGTCATGGGTCAATGGTCGCACCCGTTCACCACGCCGTACCAGCCGGCGGGATCCTTAGAGTAATGTCACAAAAGGAAAAAGCGTGCCGTCCGGCGGGAGCCGGACGGTCCCTGCAGGGAAGGCTGGCAGCGTGTTCTATTGGGTCATGAAGAGGATCATCGTCGGTCCGATTCTGAGAGTGCTCTTCCGACCCTGGGTCAAGGGCCTCGACAACATTCCCGCGGAGGGGCCGGCCGTCCTCGTCAGCAACCACCTTTCCTTTTCGGACTCGATCTTCCTCCCCGTGGCGGCGCCCCGGCCCGTGGTGTTCCTGGCCAAATCGGAGTACTTCAACGGCAAGGGCCTCAAGGGCAGGCTGACGGCCATGTTCTTCCGGCTCTCGAACCAGCTGCCGATGGACCGCTCCGGCGGCGCCGCGTCCTCCTCCTCGCTGACGGCCGGCATGGACATCCTCAACGGCGGAGGCCTCCTGGGCATCTACCCCGAGGGCACCCGCAGCCCCGACGGACGCCTCTACCGCGGTAAGACCGGCGTCGCCAAGCTGGTCCTGGCCACGGGGGTTCCCGTCATTCCCGTCGCCATGATCGGCACCGACAAGGTCCAGCCCATCGGGCGGCGGATCCCGAACATCCGCAGGGTCGGCATCATCGTGGGGGAGCCCCTCGACTTCAGTCGGTACGAGGGCATGGCCGATGACCGGTTCATCCAGCGCTCGGTCACCGACGAGATCATGTACGAACTGATGCGCCTTTCGGGTCAGGAGTACGTCGACGCCTACGCCAGCAGCGTCAAGGAAAAGCTGGCAGCGGAGAAAGCCGCCGGCAGGAAGCACCACCGCCCCGGTGCCGACACCCGCAGGGCCGCGGTGCGGATGCCGCCGCCGGAGGTTCCGCAGGCACCGGCACCGGCACCGGCACCGGGGGCCGTGACCGAAGTGGGCAAGGCCCAGCCGCCCAAGGGGCGGAAGAAGGACACCGCCTGAGGTGCTTTTCCCGCCCGCCGGCGGGGTGGTGGGCTTGATGTGGCCTATGTGACACAGCCGGGCGGCTACGTGACGGGCGGCGACGAACCGCGGTGTCGAAGCCATTAGGCTTGAGGGGTGACCGATACTGCAGCCTCAGCGTTATTGCCTCCTTTTCCGCTCCCCGCCGCCGGTACAGCAGGGCTCGACCACTGGCGGAGCCTTCCCATTTCGCAGCAGCCCCAGTGGCAGGACCCCGCGGTCCACACCTCCTCCATCAAGGAACTCTCGTCGCTTCCGCCGCTGGTGTTCGCCGGTGAAGTGGATGTCCTGAGGGAACGGCTGGCCGCGGCGGCCCAGGGCAAGGCATTCCTGCTCCAGGGCGGCGACTGCGCCGAAACCTTCGAGGGCGCGACCGCCGACCGGATCAGCGCCCGGGTCAAGACGATCCTCCAGATGGCCGTCGTCCTCACCTATGGTGCGTCCCTGCCGGTGATCAAGATGGGCCGGATGGCCGGCCAGTTCGCCAAACCCCGTTCCTCGAACGACGAGACCCGCGACGGCGTCACCCTCCCTGCCTACCGCGGCGACATGGTCAACGGCTACGATTTCACCCCCGAAAGCCGCGGCCACGACGCCTCCCGCATGGTCAAGGCGTACCACACCTCGGCCTCCACCCTGAACCTGATCCGGGCGTTCACCCAGGGCGGGTTCGCCGACCTGCGCCTGGTGCACCACTGGAACAAGGGCTTCACCGCCAATCCGGCGCACTCACGCTATGAGTCGCTCGCCCGGGAGATCGATCGGGCGGTGCGCTTCATGGACGCCTGCGGCGCCGACTTCGAAGCGCTGAAGCGCGTCGAGTTCTTCGCCAGCCACGAGGCGCTCCTCCTGGACTACGAGCGGGCGCTCACCCGCATCGACTCGCGCACCAATCTGCCCTACGACACCTCGGCGCACTTCCTCTGGATCGGGGAGCGTACCCGCGACCTCGACGGCGCCCATGTCGACTTCCTCTCCCGGGTCCGCAATCCCATCGGGGTGAAGCTTGGCCCCACCACCTCCGGTGACGACGCGCTCGCCCTCATCGACAAGCTCGATCCCAACCGCGAGCCCGGCCGCCTGACGTTCATCACCCGGATGGGTGCCCGGAACATCCGCGAGAAGCTGCCCCAGCTCGTCGAGAAGGTTACGGCCTCCGGCGCACAGGTTCTGTGGGTGACCGACCCCATGCACGGGAACACTGTGACCTCGCCGAACGGGTACAAAACCCGGAACTTCGACGATGTCATGGACGAGGTCCGCGGATTCTTCGAGGTCCACAAGGCCCTCGGGACGTTCCCCGGTGGGCTGCATGTCGAGATGACCGGCGACGACGTCGCCGAGTGCCTCGGCGGGGCTGACCCGGTGGACCAGGAATCCTTCCTCGAGCGCTACGAATCCGTGTGCGACCCGCGGCTGAATCACATGCAGTCGCTCGAGATGGCCTTCCTCGTGGCCGGGGCGCTCTCCAAGAACTGATCCGCTTCGCAGCCGGACGCCGCGGGGCTGGGCAGCCCGGCCCCCACGGGAACGCCGGCACCGGGCTGGCTGATCCCGAGCAGCCAGCCCGCGGACGCGGCCAGGAAGGCCAGCAGGACCAGCAGCAGGACCAGCACGGCCTGCCACTGCGCCGCGCGCCGGGTGCGCAGCCGCTTGACCGGCCGCTGCGCGGCGCGTGCCTGTTTGCGCTGCTGGGACCGGCCCACCTTGGGGGCGGGCTGCGCCGAATGCGGAGTCTGGGACTGCGGCGGATGGACCTGCGCGGGATGAGGCTGGGCGCGGGGCTGGACGGCAGGAGGCGGAGCGGCGCTCCGCTGGACCGCCTTGCCGAGGACGCGGGTGGCGTTGTCCCTGCCCGGACCGGCCGGCCGGACCTGGGGCTCCGGCGGAAAGATCCGGGTCGTGGCGTTCGGGCTGCCCGAATGGGCCGGCAGGACCACCGTTGGCGAGTCCGCCGGTCCGGGCGGAAGCGCGGTCGCCCCCGAGCGCCCTTCACCGAACACTTCGGTGGGATTGGCTGCGTGGATGCCGGTGCCGATTACTTCGGTGGGGCTGCCGATGCCCATTCCATCGATGGGGCCGCCGATCACTTCAGTGGGGCTGCCTGCGGGGGCGCCCAGCACCATGGTCGTACCGCCGCCCTCCGGCATCCCGCCGGTCCCCGGTGAGCCGGCGTTTCCGGCTCCGCGGTCGACGCGCCCCACCGGCGACGGCGGGCAGTAATCGAGGTCGGCGCCCGTGAGCGTCGTGCGGACATGGCGGAGTTCGCCGAGCAGGGCGGTGCCGTCGACGGGCCGGTCCTCGGGATCCCGCGAGGTGCACCACTGCACCAGTTCGTCGATGTCCTCGGCCAGCCCCGGCAGGAACTCCGATGCCGCCGGTACATGCTCGTAGGCGTGCTGGAAGGCGATCTGGACCGGGGCATCGCCGGTGAAGGGCTGCCGCCCCGTCAGAAGTTCAAAGAGCATGATGCCCGCGGAGTAGATGTCGCTGCGGGCGTCGGCAGGCGAGCCGGTGACAAGTTCGGGCGGGAGGTAGGCCGCGGTGCCGACAAGCGTGGCGGTGCCGGTGGTTGCGGTGACGGCGCGCGCGAGCCCGAAGTCGGCGATCTTGATCTGCCCGTTGCTGGACAGGAGCACATTTTCCGGCTTGACGTCGCGGTGCACCAGCCCCGCCTCATGGGCGGCGGCGAGGCCCTCGATGACGGGGTCGATCAGGGCGAGGGCCAGCCGCGGGGTGAGCCGTCCGCGTTCGCGGATCAGATCCCGAAGCGTGCGTCCGGGAACGTACTCCATCACGAGATAGGCGGTGCTGCGTTCGGCCGTCTCGTCGACGCCCTGGTCAAGGACACCCACAACGTGCGGGTGGGAGAGGCGGGCGGCCGATTTCGCTTCCTGCTCGAACCGGTCCAGGAAGGTGCGGTCTTCGGCGAGGTGCGTGAACAGGACCTTCAACGCAACCCTGCGGTCCAGCCTGCGGTCGAGGGCGAGGTAGACCGTGGACATTCCTCCGCGCGCGATGCGCGACTCGACGAGGTAGCGCCCATCGACAAGTTCGCCGATCAGGGGGTCGTTCAGCCGTTGGTGCACCTATTGATACTAAGTCCTGGCTGCGGTGGAGGGCAGGATCAACACCCGGCCCCGCCCTCCACCGTTCCTACCGGAAGTTCTTCTGGTGGGCCTTGATGGCGGCGACGTAGTTCTTGGTGTCGCTGAACATTCCATGGGTCTTCACGGAATACGCGCCCTGGTAGTAGGACGCGATCGCGATGTCCTGCGAGGGGCTCGTGGCGAGCAGCGAGCGGATGATCGCCACGCCGGCCGTCACGTTGTCCTGCGGGTTGAGGAGGTTGAGCTTGCGCCCGACCAGGTCGCTGGCCCACTGGCCGGACATCGGGATGACCTGCATGGTGCCGATGGCGTTGGCCGGGGAGACCGCGCGCTGGTTGAAGCCCGATTCCTGGTAGGCGAAGGCCATGGCGAGGCTGGGATCGACGCCCATCGATCGTGCGGTGTTCGCCACGATCGTACGCATCTCGGCCGAGCTCGGGACCGGCAGCGAGTTGAGGATCTGCTTGTTGCGGTTCGCGTCCGCGACGACCGCCTGGGGGTAGGTGACCCCAAGGAAGGTCGAGGGGACGAGGTTCGTCGGGGGCGGTGTCGTGGGGGAGCCGCCGTTGCCGGTGGGAATCGTGAGCTTCTTGCCCGGGTAGATCACCGTCGACGCCTGCAGGTTGTTCGCCTGGAGCAGCGCGGCAAGGCTCACACCGTGGCGGGCCGCGATGGCGCCCAAAGTGTCTCCGGCCTTGATCGTGTAGCTTCCCGCCAGGGCGGCGGGCGCGGTGGGCGCGGACGGTGCGGTCGGCGCAGACGGAGCCGCAGGGGCTGCCGGCTTCCCACCGAGGACCAGCTTCTGGCCCGGGTAGATGACCGAACTCATCGAAAGGTTGTTGGCCTTGAGCACGCTGTCGAGGCTGACGCCGTGGCGTGAGGCGATGGCGCCGAGGGTGTCTCCGGGCTTGACGACGTAGCTGCCGGCCGGAGCGGCCGGGGCGGCGGGAGCGGGCTTGGCCGGGGCCGGAGCCGACGGCTTGACGGCGGCCTGTCCGCCCAGGGCGAGTTTCTGGCCCGGGTAGATGATCGAGGTCATCGAGAGGTTGTTGGCCTTGAGCACGCTGTCGAGGCTGACGCCGTGGCGTGAGGCGATCGCGCCGAGGGTGTCACCGGGCTTGACGACATAGCTGCCCGTGGTCTGGGCGCGGACCGCCGCAGGAGCGGCGGGTGCAGGGGATGATCCGGCCACCAGCCGGATCTTCTGTCCCGGGTAGATCACCGTGGCGGCGCTCATCCGGTTGAGCTTGAGCAGGGCGCCGAGCTCGATTCCGTGCTTGCGGGCGATGGCGCCCATGGTGTCGCCGGCCTTGATCGTGTAGGCCGCCGGCGTTGTCACGGCTGGAACCTTCAGGGCGGGAACCCGGGCGGCGACCTCGGCGGCCGGAATGAGGGTGCGGGCAGGGGAGGCCTGCACGGTAGGCACGTGTTGCCGCACCGAGGTGGCAGGGGAGGGCTGGTGGGCGGCTGCCGATTCCGCCAGAGCCACCGAGGACAGGATGACGGCCGGGATGGCGGCCGTGGACACGGCCAGGTTCCGCCGCCGGGAGGAGGAGGTGCCTGCGGCGGCGCGCCGGGAGGCTCCGCTCAGGGGTGTAGACGGTGGCTGGGCAGTCATGGGCATTTCCTCATCTATGGGCGGCCGGAGCCGCACGGTCGTCGGACCACCGGGAGCAATCGTTCTCCTGTCCCGGCAAGCCAAGGTGTAAGTGTTAAGCAATGGGTCTTCTGTGACTCCAGTTACATGTGTGACTGTAGTGAATGTACACGATGGTGGGCGTATCACAACAGGTGGGAACTCCACATCAGGAGCCCGTACGGCGTGTCGGTTCCCCTGCAGGCGGAGGGTAGAGCGTGTGTGCCGGGTCGTGGCACCCTTAGAAGGTGACTGAAATCGAAGAACTTGTGCCCCACTGGAGAAATCTCCCGGAGGTCGCCGAACTGCTTGGCGTCCCCATCACGAAGGTCCATGCGCTGCTCGATGAGCGCGCACTGGTCGCCCTGAGGATCACCGACCGAAAGATCCGGAGCGTCCCCGAGGAATTCCTTGTCGACGGGGCGGTCCTCGACAGCCTCAAGGGCACCGTCGTGGTCCTCTCGGACTCCGGGTTCGGGGATGAGGACATCATCCGCTGGCTCTACACCGAGGACGACTCGCTGCCGGGCCGTCCTATCGACGCCCTCCGCGGAGGCCGCAAGACCGAGATTCGGCGCCGGGCGCAGGCTGCGGCCTGGTAGCCAGAGCAGGGTAGAGGGCGGCTGGTGGACAGCCGTCCTTCGGGCGCCCGCCGGCGCCCACGTCGTGCGCAGGCGGGTCCGCCCGGCGTGTGGACGGTTTAGAAGGTCCGGGTCACTGCCGCTTCCGCCAGGAGCCCCAGGGCAGCCGCCGACACCTCATCGGTCCCAAGGCCGCCAAGGGCGGCGAAGGCTTCGGCCGAGCGGTCCTGGATCAGCTTTTCGGTATCCCGCAGGGCCCCGCTGGCGGTAATGAGCTCGCGCAGCCGGGAGACTCCTTCGTCGTCCAGGGCCGGATCGCCCAGCAGCGAGTTGAGCACGCCCTGATCATGCGGGCTGCTGCCGGCCAGGGTGCGGGCCACGAGGTAGGTACGCTTGCCTTCCCGGAGGTCGTCTCCGGCGGGCTTCCCGGTCACCGCCGGGTCGCCGAAGACCCCGAGGACGTCGTCGCGCAGCTGGAAGGCCTCGCCGAGCGGCAGCGCAAACGCTGAGAACCGCGCCAGCGTGGCCGCGTCCGCGCCCGCCAGCGCGCCACCGAGCATCACCGGGCGCTCGATCGAGTATTTCGCCGACTTGTACCGGAGGATGTTGAGGGCGCGATCGGCCGCGGTGGCCGGCGGCAGGTCCGGACCCACGGCCTCCTCCAGGAGATCGAGGTACTGGCCGGCCATCACCTCGGTACGCATCCGGTTGAAGATGGCCCGGGCGGAGGACGCCCCGGCCCCGACGCACGCCCCGGTGAACAGCTCTTCGCTGAAAGCGAGGCACAGATCTCCGGCGAGGATCGCCGACGACGTGCCGAAGCGGTCGGCGTCGAGGTGCCACCCGGCGTCCAGGTGCTGCTGCCTGAACTGCCGGTGGATGCTGGGGGCCCCGCGGCGCGTCTCCGACCGGTCGATGACGTCGTCGTGCATGAGCGCCGCGGCCTGAAAGAACTCAAGCGCCGCTCCCGCCCGTGCCACCGGCTGCAGGTCGCCCGTTCCGCCGGCAGCACGCCAGCCCCAGAAGCAGAGAAGGGCGCGGATCCGTTTCCCCCCGGAAGTCAGCCCGCGGATGGCGGATAGCAGTGACAGCGACTCGGGGGAGATCTCCGCGAGGAGTTCCTCCTGCGCTGCGAGGAACGCTCCGGTCTCCTCGGACATGGACGAGAGGAAGGCGCCCTGGTCCCGGCGGACCGAGTCAGTGAGGCGGTTGTCCGGGTCGGCGGGTCGGGTGGCGGACTGCATGAATTCCCCGTACGGCTAGGCAGGCGTGAACGGATCCAACTCTAAACCCCCTCGGCCGGGGCCCCCAGCCGGGGCCGGGCCCGGCCTGCGGTGTCGGGGACCTCGGATACGATGGCTCCGTGGTGAACGGGACTCGGGACCAGCTGCCGGTAGGCGCGGAGTGCACCATCCTGCACATCGACATGGACGCCTTCTATGTATCGGTCGAACTGATGAACCGGCCCGAACTCCGGGGCGTGCCGGTCATCGTCGGCAGCCCGTCGGGCCGCTCGGTCGTCCTCTCCGCCTCCTACGAAGCCCGCCGGTTCGGCGTCCGCTCAGCCATGCCGATGGCCGTGGCGATGCGGCGCTGCCCGGGGGCGGTGGTCCTTGAGCCCCACCACGACCGCTATGCGGAGGTGTCGGCGGCGGTGATGGCAATCTTCCGATCGGTCACCCCGCTGGTTGAACAGCTCAGCGTCGATGAGGCCTTCCTCGATGTCGCCGGAGCCACGCGCCGGCTGGGGCATCCCCGGGAGATCGGGGAGCAGATCCGCGCGGAGATCAGCAGGAGCCTCGGCATCACGGCGAGCGTGGGGGCCGCCACCACCAAATTCGTCGCGAAGATCGCCTCGACCCAGTCCAAACCCGATGGACTCCTGCTGGTGCCAGGCAGCGACACCGTCACCTTCCTCCACGCCCAGCCGGTCTCCGTGCTGTGGGGAGTGGGTGCCAAGACCCAGGAGACCCTTGCCCGCCTGGGCATCCGGACGGTGGAGGACCTCGCCTCCACTCCGGTTTCGGCGCTCACCAAGCTCCTCGGCACCTCCGGCCGGCACGTCCACGAACTGGCCTGGGGCAGGGATCCACGGAAGGTTGTCGTCTCCCGCGCCGAGAAGAGCATCGGGGCGGAGGAGACCTTCGCGCAGGATGTCACCGACACCGCCGTCCTGCACCGGGAACTCCTGCGGCTCGCCCACCGGACCGCCACCCGGCTGCGCGCGGCGGGCCTGTCGGCGCAGGGCGTCTCCCTCAAGCTCCGCTATGCCGACTTCTCAACCCTGACCCGATCGAAAAAGCTGGCCGAGCCCGTCGACAGCGCTCACGCGATCTACGGCGCAGCGACGGCCCTGCTGACCGCGCTCGGTGAGCGTCCACTGGCCGTGCGGCTGATCGGGCTGCGGGCCGACCAGCTTGGATCCGGGGGAGCAGGGGCGCACCAACTGACGATCGACAGGCAGGATGACAACTGGCGGACGGCCGAGGTTGCCCTTGATGCGGTGAACCGGAAATTCGGCGCCGCCGGCGTGCGGCCGGCGGGTCTGCTGGGCCCTCCGGCGCCCCGGACGGCCCGGGGCGGAAATACGCCCGGTAACGCTACATTGTGACTTTCAAGTTACCGTGGTGAGAACTACTCTTGGTGTAGGTCAATCGATCTCCGGCACCCGCGCCACGCAGCCCCCACGGCCGCGCGGCGCAGACCGGAACGGCGGGCCCAGCCGGGAACCATCCCGGGGCCGGACTCGTTGGTTGGATGAAGGAACGTTGGCACTTACATCAAGGAGGCCGTGATGGCACTCTCGGAACACGAGCAGAGGTTGCTCGACCAGCTCGAACAGCAGCTTCACGCCGACGATCCGAAATTCGCACACTCGATGGCGTCAAGTACACGCCGGTCGATGTCAACCCGAAGGCTCGTTATCGGCTCGCTTGTCACCATCGCCGGAATCCTGGTCCTCCTTGCGGGCATCGGATCCCAGCTCATCGTGGTGGGGGTGGCCGGCTTCATCGTGATGGGCGCCGGCGTCTACTTCGCGACGACGAAGGCCAAGACCGTCGAGACAGGGCACACCGCGGGGATTCCCTCCAAACCTGCCTCCGCCGGCAGGAGCGGCTTCATGAGCAGCCTCGAAGATAAGTGGGAGGAGCGGAAGCGGGATCAACCCTGATCCCGCCGTTGACGGCCCGCCCCCGGTGAGCGGACCAGCCCCGAACTGAACTTTCCGAAAGACCCGCAGCCGCGGGTCTTTCGTGGTTTAAGGCCCCGGCCGGCGTGCGTCCGGGGGCCGCCCCCCGAAGCTTTCCTGCCTTCCGCCCCTCCCCGCCAGGGTGCTGCGGCGCTTTCACATGCGTACCAAAAATGCTTCCGGCGCGCCTGAAATAAAAGTGGAGGGACTGGTGGTGTCGGTGGATTGACTGTGGAGCGTTGTGGAGTAAAGTGGGGAGTATAAGAGCGAATCGGTAACGAACCGGCCTTCGCCCGAGTCAGAACAGGCGGTGGGGGATGTTCCTCGGGACCCATACCCCCCGTCTCGATGAGAAGGGCAGGTTGATCCTGCCGGCGAAGTTCCGGGAGGAACTTTCGTCCGGTTTGGTGTTGACCAGGGGGCAGGAACGTTGCATTTACGTTTTTAGCCAGAGCGAATTCGAAAAGGTTCACGAGCAAATGAGGTCGGCTCCGATTTCTTCCCGTCAGGCACGGGATTACATTCGGGTTTTCCTCTCCGGGGCTTCGGATGAAGTACCGGATAAGCAGGGCCGGATAACCATTCCGCCGGCGCTTCGCTCGTATGCCGGATTGGACCGAGAGCTCGCAGTGATCGGCGCGGGAAGCCGGGCCGAGATCTGGGACGCGGAAGCCTGGAACAGCTATCTGGAAGAGAAGGAAACAGCCTTCTCCGAAACGGATGATGAGGGACTGCCGGGAATCTTCTAGGCGGCACCGGCGACCCTGCCGGAACCACCGAAAAGACCAGACCGCCCGGTCCGGAACAACTGCACAAAACCATTGCGGCGTGAATTTCTTGGATGAGATCTCCAGCCGCCGGACGCCCTGAATCACCTGGCTTCACTTCCCCGGAGCCAGGCGGACGGACGGCCGGCCGGATGGGGATCTGATTCAAGGACACCTCCCGACGCGTGGACCATTCGTACCAACCGACCGCACCAACACCGCCTAAGTGGTGCGGGTGGACAGCCACACTCAGGAAGGAGTCAGTGCATGAGCGATGAGCGCCCGACCGGCGATCGGCACATCCCGGTTCTGCGCGAACGCTCCGTCACCCTCCTGGCTCCCGCAGTCGAGGCCGCCGCCGCGGCAGGCCGCCGGCCCGTCATCGTCGATGCGACCCTCGGCATGGGCGGCCACTCCGAAACCATGCTCGAGGCCTTCCCGACGGCGCACCTCGTCGGCATCGACCGCGACCCCCAGGCCCTGAGCCTCGCCGGTGCCCGCCTCAGCCGGTTCGAGGATCGGCTCGACCTCGTCCACGCCGTCTACGACGAGATCGGTGAGGCCCTTGCCGATCTCGGGATTCCTGGAGTCGACGCCGTCCTCTTCGACCTCGGCGTCTCCTCGCTGCAGCTCGACGAACGCGAGCGGGGATTCGCCTACTCCTACGACGCGCCGCTCGACATGCGGATGGACACCAGCCGGGGGCCCACCGCCGCCACGATCGTCAACACCTACTCCCGCGAGGACCTCCTGCGGATCATCCGCTCCTGGGGCGAGGAGAAGTTCGCCGGACGGATCTCCTCCGCCATCGTCGAGGCACGCGCCGCCGCTCCCATCACGACCACGGGCCGCCTCGTCGAAGTCATCCGCTCGGTCGTGCCGGCCTCGGCCGCCCGCACCGGCGGCCATCCCGCGAAGCGCACCTTCCAGGCGCTGCGGATCGAGGTCAATGAAGAGCTGACAGTGCTCGAACGGGCCGTGCCGGCCGCGATTGATGCGCTGAATGTCGATGGCCGGATCGTCGCGCTGTCCTACCACTCCCTCGAGGACCGGATCGTGAAGAGCGCCTTCGCGGCCGGAAGCAAGTCTTCGGCTCCGGTCGGGTTCCCTGTGGAACTCGAGGAGCACAAGCCATATCTCCGACTTCTCACCCGGGGCACCGAGGCTCCGACGGAACAGGAGATACAGGAAAACCCCAGGGCGGCGTCGGCGAAGCTCAGGGCTGTCGAAAAAATCACACGAGGTCCCAAGGACAGGAAAACATCATGAGCCAGGCATTGAGTGCGCACACCCGGCCACCCGCGACTTCCGGCAGCAGCGCCCTTGCCTCTCATCCCGTCCGCCGTGGAAGGCCCTCGCCCGAAACGCCCCAGCGTCCCCGGACACCGCTCTCGGTGGTTCCGGCGCGCGCCTCGCGCCGCCGCGTGCCCTTCGCCGTGTTCAGCTGCGCACTGCTGGTCGCCGCGCTGGTGGCCGTGCTGATCCTTAACATCTCCGTCTCGAGCACCCAGTACGAGCTGGTCCAGCTGCGCGGGCAGCAGGTGGCGCTGAGCCAGGAGAACGAAGCCCTCGTCCAGCGGCTCGAAGACCGCGGCGCGCCGCAGAACCTGGCGGCCGCGGCGACCAAGCTCGGCATGGTGTCCTCCCCGACGTTCGGCTCCATCGACCTTGAGATTGGAAAGGTCACCGGCACCCCCGAGCCGGCCAAGGAGGGCAGCGCCCCCGAGGCGCTCATTGCCGCACCCGAGGTCGTCACGGCCCAGGACGCCCCTGTTCCCGCCCCGCGCGCGGCACCGGAGGCCGCCGCGGAGCCGCAGCCCGCCCCGGCACCCGCCGAGGCCGCGCCCGCCCCGGCACCCGCCGAGGCCGCGCCCGCCCCGGCGCCGGCCGACGCCGCCGAAGGGCAGGCCGCCGAGGAGCCCGCGCCCCGCGGCGCGGCCGTGGAGCTGCCGGAGCAGGCACGCAGTGCGCCCGGGCAGGGTGCGGCACCCGAGCGCCCCGCCGGCGGCACCATCCCCGGCCCTGCACAGCTCCCCAGCTCCCGCTAGCAACCCCGGCCCCGCCGGGCCACCGCCTTCGCCCAGAAACTCCCCGCGATCACCAAGGACCCCACGTGGCACACCCCAACCCCGGCAGCCAGGACGCCCTCCGCGTAGCGCTCGGATCACGGCGTCTGCGCGTCGGGCTTGCCTTCGTCCTGGTCCTGCTGCTGGTCCTCGGCGTCCGGCTGTTCCAGCTGCAGGCCCTCGACCTGAACGGGCTGGCCCAGGCTGGGCTTTCCAAGCGGCTCACCACCACTGCGGTGCAGCCGGTGCGTGGGTCCATCGTTGACTCCAACGGGAAGTACTTCGCCCGCAGCGTCGAACGCTTCGACATCGTCGTCGACCAGCGCCTCAGCGGCGGCGAAACCTTCGACCGGTACAACGAGGAGCTGGGTGAGCGGGAGCTCGACCTGCCGATCGAGCAGGGCTTCCAGGAACTCTCCGCCGTGCTCGGCATCGACGCGGAAACCCTGCGCGCCTCCATCCAGGGGGACAAGAGCTTCAACTACGTGGCCCGCACCGTCACCCCCGAGGTCAAGAACCGCGCCCTGGCCGTCGGCCTGCCGGGCGTGTACGCGGACAAGACGAGCGTGCGCACCTACCCGGCCGGCTCGGTGGCCGGGTCGATCATCGGCTATGTCGGCCCGGACGGGGAGCCCCGCGAGGGCCTCGAGCTGTCCCTGACCGACAAGCTGACAGGCAAGGCCGGCAGCAAGACCTACGAGATCGGCGGCGACGGGATCCGCATCCCCTACGCCACCAATGAGGACGTGCCCGCCAAGGACGGCCAGTCCGTGCGGCTGACCATCGACCAGGACCTCCAGTGGTTCGCCCAGCAGACCATCGCCTCGCAGGTGAAGGACTACAACGCCGAGTGGGGCAATATCGTCGTCGTCGAGGCCAAGACCGGGGCCATCAAGGCCCTCGCCGAATCGACGACGCCGGACCCGAACAACCCCGGGGCCACCCCGCCGGAATTCCGCAGCCCGCTGTCGGTGACCGCGGCCTTCGAACCCGGCTCGACCACCAAGCTGATCACCCTCGCCGCCGGCCTCGAGGAAGGCATCATCGAGCCGACCACCCGGTTCGAGATCCCCCCGCTGTACACCGTGGGGAACCAGACGTTCAAGGACGCCTACGCGCACGGCGAGGAGCGCCGCACGGTGGCCGGCATCTTCGCCAAGTCGCTCAACACGGGCACCGTCAAGATCGGCGAGCAGCTCACCAAGCAGCAGCGCTACGACTGGCTGAAGAAGTTCGGGATCGGCGAGGAGCTGAACACGGGGCTCAACGGCGAAACCCGCGGGCTCCTGCCCCAGCCGGAAACCTGGGACGACCGCCAGCAGTACACGGTCCTCTTCGGGCAGGGTCTGGCCCAGACCGCCCTCCACACCGCCATGGTGTTCCAGACGGTCGCCAATGACGGCGTCCGGCTCCCGCCCCGCCTGATCGACGCCTACATCGACCCGGATGGCACCGAGCACAAGGTGCCCCAGGGCGATGGCACCGAAGTCGTCTCGGAACCGACGGCCAAAAAGCTGCAGAAGCTCCTTGAGACGGTCACGGTCGAAGGCTCGGGCAAGTCCGGCGCCCTCGAGCAGTACCGGGTCGGTTCGAAGACCGGCACGGCCGAAGCGCCCGGGCCCAACGGCGGATACGACGGCTACACTCTGTCGTATGCCGGGATCGCCCCGATCGAGGACCCCGAATATGTTGTGGTGGTGACCCTGCAGCGACCGCAGGGCGACCTCTACTACCTGGTGCCGGGCGAGTCGTTCCAAAAGGTGATGAAGCAGGTCCTCAACGCGTCGAACGTTCCACCGTCGGCGGGTAAGCCCGAGGCTTACCCCGTCGAGTACTGATCCGAAAGTAAAAGCTCCGTGTCAATTCGCACCCCTCCAAGCGCCGCAGGCCTTGGAATGAGGCCCCGCCGTGTCCAGCCGGTGTCCCTTGCCGCTGCCCTCGGCGGGCTCGACGCCGCCCTGCCCGCCATCACCGTGGACGGGGCGCCGGTGGGGGACTCAGCGGTGGCCTCACTGCAGGTGACCGGAGTGGCCGTGGACTCCCGGGACGCAGCGCCCGGCGACCTCTACATCGCCGTGCCCGGAGCGCAGCGCCACGGGGCCGAGTTCACCGCGCAGGCGGCCGCCGGCGGGGCCGTCGCCGTGCTGACGGACGCCGACGGCGCCGCCCTGATCGGGGCGGGCCCCCACCCCTCCGCGCTCCCCGTCCTCGTGGCGGAGCGGCCCCGGCTGCTCGTCGGCCCGCTGTCGGCCGCCGTGTTCGCCAGCCAGCCCGCCGACGCGGCGCGGCCGGCGCTCTTCGGGGTGACCGGCACCAACGGCAAGACCACCACCACTTACTTCATCAACGCCCTCCTGCGGGCCCTGGGCCGCACCACGGGGCTGATCGGCACCATCGAGATCCTCGCCGGAGCCGAAGCCATCCCAAGCACCCTCACCACCCCCGAATCGCCGCAGGTCCACTCCCTTCTGGCCCTGATGCGCGAACGCGGACTCGGCGCGGCCGCCATGGAGGTCTCCTCCCATGCCCTCGAATACGGCCGGGTCGACGGCGTGGTGTTCGACGTCGCCGGGTTCACCAACCTGACCCAGGACCACCTCGACCTGCACGGCGACATGGAGTCCTACTTCGCCGTCAAGGCCTCGCTCTTCGGCGCCGCACGCTCCGGCGTCGGCGTCGTCACCGTCGACGACGAGTGGGGCACGCGGATGGCCGCGGCCGCCACCGGGCCGGTGGTCACCCTGCGCACCGACCCGGATGCGCCGGAAGCGCCCGCGGACTGGACGGTCGAGGCGATCGAACCGGCGGGCCTGGGCCACCGGTTCACCCTGCGCGGGCCCGGCGGGACGGCCCTGGCGCTATCCACGGGCCTTCCGGGCACGTTCAACGTCTCCAACGCGGCCCTCGCCGCGGTGATGGTGCTCGCCTCGGGGGTGGACCCGGAGGACCTGCAGCGGGCCGCCGCCGCACACGATCCCTTCACGGCGCAGGTGCCGGGGCGGATGCAGCTCATCAGCGACGCCCCGACGGGCATTGTGGACTTCGCCCATAACCCCGACGCCCTGGTGCGCACCCTCGCCGCGGTGCGGCGCCCCGATCCCGGCTCCCGGGTCATCATCGTCTTCGGCGCCACCGGCCAGCGCGATGAGACCAAACGGCCCATCATGGGGGCGGCCGCGGCGCGGCTCGCCGACGTGGTCATCGTCACCGATGACGACCCGCACGACGAGGACGAGGCGCAGATCCGGCGCGGCGTCCTTGACGGCGCGCTGGCCGCGGTGCGGGCCGAAAACCTTGCCTGCGAGGTGCTCGAGGTGTTCCCCCGGGCGGAGGCCATCGAGGCGGCCGTGGCGATGGCGGGGGAGCGGGACACCGTCCTGGTCGCGGGCCGCGGCCACGAGGTCTGGCAGGAGATCAAGGGCGTGAATCACGCCCTCGACGACCGCGTGGAGCTCGCCGCCTCGTTGACAAGGCACGGATTCTCTGTGCGCACGCCTGTGGCGATAGAGTCCTAGACCGTCATGATTGAATTCAGCGCAGCCGACATCGCGGCACTCACCGGCGGCCACCTTTCACAGGGTGCCGGCCAAAACCCCACCCTCACCGTCACCTCCGCGGCCACCGACTCGCGCGAGGTCCTCCCGGGGGGCCTGTTCATCGCCAAACCCGGCGAGGTCACCGACGGCCACGACTTTGCGGCCCAGGCCTTCGGCGCGGGCGCCGTGCTGGCCCTCGCCGAGCGCCCGGTCAGCGGAGCCGACGGATCCGACCTGCCCGCCGTGATCGTGCCCGACGCGGTGCTCGCCATGGGGGTCCTCGCCGCCGAGGCCGTGCGCCGGCTCCGCGCCAGCGGGCCGCTGACCGTCGTGGGCATCACCGGGTCGGCAGGGAAGACCACCACCAAGGACCTCCTGGCCGGCATGCTGGGCGCAGAAGGCCCCACCGTGGCCCCCACCGGGTCCTACAACGGCGAGGTCGGGGTGCCGCTGACGGTGTTCCGTGCCGACTACGGAACGCGCTACCTCATCATCGAAATGGGCGCCACCAAAGCCGGCAACATCACCTACCTCGCGGACATGGTTCGGCCGGACGTCGGCGTCGTGCTCGGCGTCGGGTCCGCCCACGTGGGCGAGTTCGGCGGGGTGGAGGCCATTGCCCGCGCCAAGGGCGAACTGTTCGCCGCCCTGGGCCCCGGGGCGACGGCCGTGATCAACGCCGACGACGAGCGGGTGCTGGCCATGCGCTCACGCACCGGCGCCCGGCGCGTCTACTTCACCTCCTCCGGCGACTTCGAGGCCGCCGACGGCGACATCCTCACCGCGGCCGGGAGCACCACCACCCCCGAGGGCCACCCCGCCTTCGACCTCGGGCTCCCCGACGGGACCTCCCACCCGGTGGTGTCCCCGCTGCTGGGCCTCCACCACACGGCCAACCTGCTCGCGGCCGCCTCCGTGGGCTGGGCCCTCGGCGTGCCCGGAGAGCGCATCGCCTCCGCCCTGCGCACGCAGGCCGCGGCGAGCCGCTGGCGGATGGAACTCACCGAACGGGCCGACGGAGTCACCGTCATCAATGACGCCTACAACGCCAACCCGGAGTCGATGCGGGCGGCCCTGCGCACCCTGGCCGAACTCGGAGCCGGCCGGCGCCGCACCTGGGCGGTGCTGGGTGAAATGCTCGAACTGGGGGAGTCCTCCATCGAGGAGCACGACCTCCTCGGGCGCGTCATCGTCCGGCTGAACATTTCCAAGCTCGTCGTCGTCGGCGGCGACAACGTCCGCGCCCTGTTCAACGGCGCCCTGCTCGAAGGCTCCTGGGGCGACGAGATCCAGCAGGTGCCCGATGCCGAGGCGGCCGAACGGTTGCTGCGGTCCGAGCTGCGGCCCGGTGACATCGTGCTGTTCAAGTCCTCCAACGGGGCGGGCCTGAGGTTCCTGGGGGATCGGATAGCATTGGCCCCTGATGCTGCCGGCTCGCCGGATTCAGTGCCACCGCACCCCGCGAACCCCATTCAGCCTCCTGCCGCCAGCCCGGACGGCACTGCCCCTCGAAGGAGCCCGCAGCCGTGATCGCCCTCCTGATCGGTTCGGCGTCGGCGCTGTTCTTCGCACTTGTCGGCACTCCGCTGTTCATTCGACTCCTAGTCCGGAAAAGCTACGGCCAGTTCATCCGCGACGACGGCCCGACGGCGCACCACACCAAGCGCGGCACCCCCACCATGGGCGGGGCGGTGATCGTCGGCTCGGTGCTGCTCGCCTACTTCCTCACCCACGGCGTGATGGCGCTGCTCGGCGCCTCAACCGGGCCGAGCGTCTCGGGCCTGCTGCTGCTCCTGGTGACGACCGGGATGGGCGCCGTGGGCTTCTTCGACGACTACATCAAGATCTCCAAGCAGCGCAGCCTCGGGCTCAGCGCCGGCGCGAAGATCGCCGGGCAGAGTTTCGTCGGCATCCTCTTCGCGGTGCTGGCCCTCCAGTTCCCGGACGAGAGGGGCCGCACACCGGCCTCGACGGCCATCTCCTTCCTTCGGGACACCTCGGTGGACCTTGCCTTCGCGGGCACCCTGGTCGGGGCGATCCTGTTCGTCCTCTGGTCGAACCTGATCATGACCGCCGCCACCAATGGCGTGAACCTCGCCGACGGGCTCGACGGGCTCGCCGCGGGCGCCTCCATCCTCGTCTTCGCCGCGTACATGCTGATGGGCATCTGGCAGTCCAACCAGAGCTGCGGCTCCCTGCAGGTCCCCGTGAACGTCTGTTACGAGGTGCGCGACCCGCTGGACCTGGCGCTCATCGCCGGATCGATGGCCGGCGCGCTGGTGGGCTTCCTCTGGTGGAACACCTCGCCGGCGAAGATCTTCATGGGCGACACCGGCTCCCTCGCGATCGGCGGCGCGATCGCCGGCTTCGCGATCCTGTCCCGGACCCAACTCCTGCTCGTGGTCATGGCGGGCCTGTTCGTGATGATCACCCTCTCGGTGATCATCCAGGTCGGCTACTTCAAGGCCACCGGCGGAAAACGCGTCTTCAAGATGGCGCCGCTGCAGCACCACTTCGAGCTGAAGGGCTGGCAGGAGGTCACGGTCGTGGTGCGGTTCTGGATCCTCGGAGGCCTCTTCGTGGCCGTGGCACTCGGTATTTTCTATGCGGATTGGGTAGTGGGTTGACGGACATTTCGGAATCGGATGCGGCCGGACGGCTGGCGGGGCTCACGAGCTGGGACGCCGACTGGCGGGGGCTGCGCGTCGTCGTCGCCGGCATCGGCGCCTCGGGTTTCTCCGCCGCCGACACCCTCGTGGAGCTTGGCGCGGCCGTCGTCGTCGTCGACGGCTCCGACTCGGAGGACAACCGGGCCAAGGCCGACACGCTGCGGATCGTCGGCGTCCGCGAGGTGCTCCTTGGCGCAGGCTCCACCACCGGCATCCCCCTGGTCGACGGACAGGCGCCCGAGCTGATCATCGCCTCGCCCGGCTGGAGCCCGGCCCAGCCCCTGCTGGCGGCCGCCGCCGGGGCGGGCATCCCCATCTGGGGCGACGTCGAGCTGGCCTGGCGGGTGCGCATCCGCGAGGGCCGGCCCACCGCCGAATGGCTCACCATCACCGGCACGAACGGCAAGACGACCACGGTCGGCCTGACCGAGTCGATGCTGCTGGCCGCCGGGAAGCGCGCCGTGGCCGCCGGGAACGTCGGCACGCCCATCCTCGATGTGATCCGCGACCCGCAGGGTTTCGACTTCCTCGCCGTGGAGCTCTCCAGCTTCCAGCTCCACTGGAGCGAGTCCATCTCGGCGCTGGCCAGCGTGTGCCTCAATATCGCCGAGGACCACGTCGACTGGCACGGCAGCTACGAGGCCTACGCCGCGGCGAAGGCCAAGATCTACGATCGCACCCGCATCGCCTGCATCTACAACGCCGAACAGCACGAGACCGAGGTGATGGTCGAGGAAGCCGACGTGATTGAAGGCTGCCGGGCGGTCGGATTCACCACCGGCACGCCCGCGGTGAGCATGATGGGCGTCGTTGAGGACCTCCTCGTCGACCGGGCCTTCATTGAACAGCGCAGGGACTCCGCCGCCGAACTGGCGTCGGTCCGCGAACTCGGGGACGTCGTGCCCCGCCACCTTGTGGCCAACGCGCTGGCGGCCGCCGCCCTGGTGCGGGCCGCGGGAATCTCCCCGGCCGCCGTCCGGGAGGGGATCGGCACCTACTCCCCGGGCGCGCACCGCATCGAGGCCATCGCGTCCGCCGGGGGCGTGCTCTGGATCAACGACTCGAAGGCCACCAATCCGCACGCCGCCTCGGCCTCCCTGGCCGCCTTCACCTCGGTGGTCTGGATCGCGGGCGGCCTGTCCAAGGGCGTCGCGTACGACGACCTCGTCCGCACCCACGCCGCCCGCCTGCGGGCCGTGGTGCTGATCGGAGCCGGCAGCACGGCACTGCAGGAGGCCCTGCACCGACACGCTCCCGATGTGCCGATCATCAGCTGGCACACCAGTCACACTGGAAACGGACACCCCGAGGGCGGGGAAGAGGGTGCACAGGTGATGGAGTGGGCGGTCTCCGAGGCGGCCCGCCTCGCCGGGGAGGGCGACACTGTCCTGCTCGCACCGGCCGCCGCCTCAATGGATCAGTTCTCCTCATACGCCCACCGGGGTGATGCCTTTGCCACGGCGGTTCGAGCGCTGGTGGAGGGGCAGGCACCAACCGCGAAGGAGCTCTAGATGGTTACCACCCCCACCCGGCACTCCGGGCGCAGGCCCGCGGGCGCCCGCACCGCCGGCGCGGCCGGCCGCACCGCCGGAGCGCCGGCAGGGCGTGCCAGCGGCACCACGCAGACTCCGGGCTCCACCGCCCCGGCGCCGCGCGGCGGGCTCAGGGCAGCCGCGGCGCGGGGCTGGCGCTTCCTCGAGGGAACCGGCCGGAGCCCGAGCGGCTCGAGCTACTACCTGATCCTCGGCGCAGCCCTCGCCCTGACGGCCATCGGCCTGCTCATGGTGCTGTCGGCGTCCTCCGTCGAGGCGATCTCCGAGGGCAAGGAGGAGTTCGACCTCTTCCTCAAGCAGGCCGTGTGGGCCGGCGGTGGCGTGGTGCTCATGTTCATCCTCTCCCGCGTCGGTCCGCGGCTCTACAAGGCCCTGGCCTGGCCCGGGCTCGGCATTGCGGTGGTGCTCCTGATCCTCGTGCTGGTCATCGGGGTCAGCATCAACGGCAATAAGAACTGGATCATGATCGGCAGCCAGTCCTTCCAGCCCTCCGAACCGGCCAAACTCGCCCTGGCCCTGTGGTGCGCCACGGTCCTGGAGCGCAAAAAGGGCCTGATCCGGGACTGGAAGCACGCCCTGATTCCCGCCCTGCCCCTGGGTGGGCTGCCCATCGGCCTGGTGCTGCTCGGAGGCGACCTCGGCACAGGCATGATCCTGATGATGATCCTCGCGGCGGCCCTGTTCTTCGCCGGGGCACCGCTGAAGATGTTCCTCCTCGCCGGCGCCGGCTCTGCGCTCATCGGAACCCTCATGGTGGCCACCAGCGCCAACCGCGGCGGGCGCATCAGCGCGTGGCTGCGGTTGAACTGCGAGGACGGCGCCGACCTGTGCCTGCAGTCCGACAACGGGCTGTTCGCCATGGCCTCGGGCGGATGGTTCGGCGTGGGCATCGGCCAAAGCCGCCAGAAATGGAACTGGATCCCCGAGGCGCACAACGACTTCATCTTCGCCATCATCGGCGAGGAGTTCGGCCTCGTCGGCGCGATCGTCGTCGTCGCCCTGTTCGGGATTCTCGCGGTGGCCACCATCCAGGTGGCCATGCGCTACAGCGACCCCTTCGTGCGTATCCTGATGGGGTCGATCCTGGTGTGGCTGATCGGCCAGGCCTTCGTCAACGTCGGCATGGTGACCGGCCTGCTGCCGGTGATCGGCGTCCCGCTGCCCTTCATTTCCTACGGCGGGTCGGCGCTGACCTTCACCCTCGCCGCGGTGGGCGTCCTGCTCTCCTTCGCCCGGCGCATGCCCGCGGCCTTCATCAAGACCGAAAGCGAAACCGCAGCGTCATGAACTCCCCGACACCCGTGTCCGTCGTCCTGGCCGGCGGCGGTACCGCCGGCCACATCAGCCCACTGCTGGCCATCGCCGACGCCATCACCGACCTCGCCCCCGGCGCCCGGATCACGGCCGTCGGGACGGAGTCCGGGATGGAGACCCGGCTGGTCCCCGCCGCCGGTTATGACCTGGAGACCATCGACCGGGTGCCGCTGCCGCGCCGGCCCTCCACCGACCTGTTAAAGCTGCCCTACCGCCTGGCCGCCGCCGTCCGGCAGGCGCTGCGCATCCTTGACACGGTCAAGCCCTCCGTGGTCGTCGGCGTGGGCGGTTACGTCGCTGCGCCGCTTTACCTCGCGGCGTTCCTGCGGCGCGTGCCCCTGGTCATCCACGAGGCCAACGCCCGCCCCGGCATCGCCAACCGGCTGGGCGCCCGCATCGCCGGGACCGTCGCCGTGGCGTTCCGGGACACCCGGCTGCCCAAGGCCCAGTGGGTGGGCATGCCCATGCGCCGCACCATCGCCGGACTGGACCGGGCAACCGCACGAGAGTCCGCCCGGCGGGCCCTGGGGCTCGACCCGGCACGCCCGACCCTCATCATCACCGGCGGCTCCTCCGGGGCCCTGAGCATCAACCGCGCAGCCGCCGCGGCCGCTCCCGGCCTGTGCGCCGAGGGGATCCAGATCCTCCACATCACCGGCCGGGGCAAGACCATCACCGCCGCAGACGGCTCCCCGCTCACGCTGCCGGGCTACCACCAGCTCGAGTACGTCGACGACATGGACGCCGTGTACGCAGCGGCCGACCTGCTCGTGGCCCGGGCCGGTGCCGCCACCGTCTGCGAGATCAGCGCCGTCGGGCTGCCCTCGATCCTCGTGCCGCTCGCCCACGGCAATGGCGAGCAGGCCCTCAACGCCGCAGCCCTCACCGCCGACGGGGGAGCGGTGCTGATTTCAGATCCCGACCTCACCCCGGCGCGGCTGGGCTCGGAGGCCCTCGCCCTGCTGAAGGACCCCGCCGCCCTTGACCGGATGGCCTCTGCCGCCGCGGCGCAGGGCATCCGCGACGCCGACCGGACCATGGCCAAACTCGTCCTCGACGCGGCAGGAGCCTCCTCATGACCGGCATTCCACAGGACTCCGCCCCCGAGCGTCAGCCGGGGGGCCCAACCGCCGGGCGCGTCCACTTCATCGGTCTCGGCGGCGCCGGCATGTCGGCTGTCGCCCGGGTCCTGCTCGGCCAGGGCATCCCCGTCTCCGGCTCGGACGCCGCGGACTCCAAGGCCCTGAAGGCCCTTGCCGCCCTTGGCGCCGAGGTCCACGTCGGCCACCGCGCCGAGAACGTCACCGGCGCCGGCCAGGTGGTCATCTCCTCGGCCATCCGGCCCGACAACCCCGAACTGCTCGAGGCACGCCACCGCGGGATCACCATCCAGCACCGCTCCGAGGCCCTCGCCGCGGCCATGGCCGGCCAGCTGGTCATCGCCGTCGCCGGAACCCACGGAAAGACCACGACAACGGCGATGATCACCGTACTGCTGCAGGCGGCCGGGCGCGAGCCCTCCTTCGCCATCGGCGGGGACGTCGCGGCGCTCGGCGTCAACGCGCGCTGGTCCGGCGGGAACGTGTTCGTTGCGGAAGCCGACGAGTCGGACGGCTCATTCCTGAACTACAGCCCGCAGATCGCCGTGGTGACCAACGTCGAAGCGGACCACCTCGACCACTACGGCACGGCGGCCGCCGTCACCGCGGTTTTCGAGCAGTTCGTCGGGCTCCTGCCCGAGGACGGCGTGATCGTCGCCTGCGCCGACGATCCCGGAGCGGCCGCCCTGGCCGCCGCTGCCGCCGCCACCCGCCGGGTGCGCACCTACGGGTACTCGCCGACCGCCGACATCCAGCTGGGCTCCACCCGTGCCCTGGGCAGCACCTCCAACAGCGTGCTCTCCTTCGCCGTCGACGGACTCGACGCCCAGCAGGAACTCCAGCTGAGCGTGCCGGGGGCCCACAACATCCTCAACGCCGCGGCCGCATTCACCGTCGGCCTCGAACTCGGCGTGGACCCGGCGGTCGCGGCCGAAGGCCTCGCCTCGTTCTCCGGGGCAGCCCGGCGCTTCGAGGCCCGCGGCGAGGGCGCCGGGGTACGGGTCTTCGACGACTACGCCCACCACCCCACGGAAGTCGCTGCGGCCCTGGCGGCCGCCCGCACCGTCGCCGCCGGGCATGCGGTGCACGTGCTGTTCCAGCCCCACCTCTTCTCCCGGACGCGGGAGTTTGCCGACGGGTTCGCCGGCGCCCTCGATTCGGCGGACTCGGCGACGCTGCTGCCCATCTACCCGGCCCGCGAGGACCCGATCCCGGGCGTCAGCAGCGACCTGATCGCCGCGAAGCTCACCCGGCCCGGGGGATACGTCCAGGATCAGCAGGCCGCCGTCCGTGAGGTGGCCGCCCGCGCCTCCGCCGGCGACATCATCCTCACCGTCGGTGCCGGGGACGTCACGCACCTTGCCTCCGGGCTGGTTGAGGCCCTCCGCGGCCGGGAAAGCACCGGAACGGCGGACGATGAAGCCTAGGAAGCCAACCGGTCCGGCCGGAGCCGGGACCGGCGCCGCCGCCGGTGCGCGGGCCAACTCGGGCAAGGTCTCCGTGCTGCCCCGGGAGGACGCGGAGCCGGCCGGAGCGACGGTCCTTGAATTCCCGGAACCGCCGTCCCGGCGCCGGCGGCGGGTGCTGCTGTGGACCCTCCTGGGTCTGGTCCTGGTGGTGGGCGGCCTGCTCGCGTACCTGATCTTCTCTCCGGTCCTGGCGCTGAAGCACCTGCGGGTCGAGGGCAACACGCTGGTCTCCACCGAGGAGGTCACCACGGCGCTCAAGCCGCTCCTTGGCACCTCGCTCACCCGGCTCCCGGACGAGAAGGTCGAAGGCCTCCTGCGGGACAAGGCGCCGATCGAGTCGGTGCGCGTGGCGGCCGAGCCGCCGTCAACCCTCGTGGTCACCATCCGCGAACGGGTGCCGGTGGCCATCGTGCAGAAGGACAAGCAGTTCATCCTGATCGACTCGGAGGGCCGGCAGCTCAAGACCGTCGCGGACCGGAAGGCGGTGAAGCTTCCGCTGATCGACGGCGGCACGGAGGCGGTCAACTCGGAGGTCTTCCGCTCGATCACCGCGGTGCTGGCCGACCTGCCCCCGGACATCCTGTCCCGCCTCAACCACGCCTCCGCCCGAAGCGTGGACTCGGTTTCGCTTTCGCTCACCGGCAACCAGAAAATCTTCTGGGGGAGCGCGGAGCGCAACACCGCCAAGGCGAAGGTCCTCTCGGCCCTGCTGAAGGTCCCGGCATCGGATCCACCGGTGAAGGAATATGACGTCAGCACCCCCGACCGTCCGGTTACCCGGTGAGCGGGATTTCAAAGAAACAAGGCGACACGCGGCACCGGTCATTGCAGAAGACTCCCGGTGCCCATAGCGTCTCAGATAGAAGTTACTTGACATAACATTAACCCTCAACCTGAGAGTTAACGTTATGCCGGGTGAAGGTTGAAGCCGGTTCCGGCCGGGTGTAACCCCAGACAACAGCGCACAGATTCGAACAAGGGACACAGGACGTGGCAGCACCGCAGAATTACTTGGCCGTCATCAAGGTCGTCGGCATCGGCGGGGGCGGCGTAAACGCCATCAACCGGATGATCGAGGTGGGGCTCCGTGGGGTGGAGTTCATCGCCATCAACACCGACGCGCAGGCGCTGCTGATGAGCGACGCCGACGTGAAGCTCGACGTCGGACGGGAACTGACGCGCGGGCTCGGCGCCGGCGCGGACCCGGAGGTCGGCCGCAGGGCGGCCGAGGACCACTCCGAGGAGATCGAAGAGGTGCTGCGCGGGGCCGACATGGTCTTCGTCACCGCCGGTGAGGGCGGCGGCACGGGCACCGGCGGTGCGCCCGTCGTGGCACGCATCGCCCGTTCACTCGGCGCGCTGACCATCGGCGTCGTCACCCGGCCGTTCACCTTCGAGGGCCGCCGCCGGTCCAACCAGGCCGAGTCGGGCATCGACACCCTGCGCGACGAGGTCGACACCCTCATCGTCATCCCGAACGACCGCCTGCTCTCGATCAGCGACCGCAATGTGTCGATGCTCGACGCCTTCCGGTCCGCGGACCAGGTGCTCCTCTCCGGTGTGCAGGGCATCACCGACCTGATCACCACCCCCGGCCTGATCAACCTCGACTTCGCCGACGTCAAGTCGGTCATGCAGGGTGCGGGCTCGGCCCTCATGGGCATCGGCTCCGCGCGCGGCGAGGACCGGGCCGTGAAGGCCGCCGAACTCGCGATCGCCTCGCCGCTGCTCGAGGCATCGATCGACGGCGCGCACGGCGTGCTGCTGTCCATCCAGGGCGGCTCCGACCTCGGCCTCTTCGAAATCAACGAGGCGGCCCGGCTGGTGCAGGAGGTCGCCCACCCGGAGGCCAACATCATCTTCGGTGCGGTGATCGACGACGCCCTCGGCGACGAGGCCCGCGTCACCGTGATCGCCGCCGGCTTCGACCAGGTCGATGCGACCTCGCAGCCTGCCGTACCTGCGGTCAAGCCCGCCTCGGCACCCACGGTCGGCGGGGACACCGCCCGTGCCGCCGCTCCGGCCTCCGCGGGCCTCGGTGCGTGGTCCCAGCAGCGCTTCTCCCAGTCCAACACGGTGCCGGCCGACGCCGGCTTCGACGTCGACCTGCCCGCCGTGGTGGAGCCGGACCTCTCCTCGGGCCGCTCGGACGACCTCGACGTGCCCGACTTCCTGAAGTAACCGGGATCTTCTGCGGATGTTTTTCTGGCAAGGCGGCGTGCAGCCCGGGCTGCACGCCGCCTTTACCGATTCCGCTGCCGGCAACCTCGCACTCAACCTCGGGCGGCCCTCGACGGCGGCCGGCAACCGGGCACGGGTGGAGACGGCGATGGGCGTGGCCCCCGGTTCCCTGCGGTTTATGACCCAGATGCACTCGAGTACGGTGGCCGAGGTGCCGGCCGGGTCCGCCCACTGGAGTCCGCCGGAGGCCGACGCCCTGCTCAGCCCGGACGGGAGCCAGGCGCTGGCCGTGCTCGTGGCGGACTGCGTCCCCATTGTCCTGGCCGACCGCTCCGGCCCGGCGACCGGTGTCGTCCATGCCGGACGCAGGGGTGTGCTGACCGGCATCGTGCCCAACGCCGTCGCCGGCCTGCGCGCCCACGGCGCCCGGGAGCTCACCGCCTGGATCGGCCCCTCGGTGTGCGGGCGATGCTACGAGGTGCCGGCCGAAATGAGGGACGAGGTGGCCGCCGCCGTGCCGGCCTCCTATGCGCAGACACGGCAGGGCACCCCGGCGCTGGACCTGCCGGCCGCCGTGCGGCAGCAGCTGCGCGATGCCGGTGTCGTCGTGGCGGCGGTGCCGTCGGGATCTTCGGCGTGCACGCTCGAAAACCCGCGGCTGTTCTCGCACCGCAGGGAACCCGGTGCCGGCCGGCTCGCCGGCCTGGTCTGGCGCACGTGAACGGCACGGACCTGACGGCGGACGCCGGCGCGCGCCGGCAGGAACTCGCCGAACGGCTGGGAGCGGTACGCGAGCGGATCGCGGCGGCCTGCGCCGCCGCTGGACGGACCGACGCGCCCGCGCTGATCGTGGTGACGAAGTTTTTCCCCGCCGCGGACGTACGGCTGCTCTCCGGGCTCGGCGTGCGGGACGTGGGAGAGAACCGCGACCAGGAGGCCGCCGCCAAGGCCGCCGAGAGCGCCGACCTCGACCTGCGCTGGCACTTCATCGGCCAGCTGCAGAGCAACAAGGCCCGCTCGGTGCTCCGCTACGCCGCCGCGGTGCACTCCGTGGACCGGCCCTCGGCGGCGGAGGCCCTGGCGAAGGCCGCGGGCACCGAGGCCGAACGCCGGTCCGGTGCCGGCCTTCCCCAACGGCCCGACCTGCGCTGCTTCATCCAGGTCAGCCTCGACCCCAACGCCCGCGCCGGCGGACGGGGAGGGGCGGCGGCAGCGGAAGTCCCGGAGATCGCCGCCCGGCTCGCCGGGGCGCACGGACTGCACCTTGAGGGCGTCATGGCGGTGGCGCCGCTGGGCGCCGACCCGCTGACCGCCTTCCAGCGCCTGGCCGGCATCTCCGCCGACCTGCGGTCAGACCACCCCGGCGCCTCTGCCGTCTCGGCCGGCATGAGCGGGGACCTCGAGGCCGCCATCCAGGCGGGCGCGACACACCTGCGGGTTGGCTCAGATGTGCTCGGTCCCCGCCCACCGTTGCGGTAGCGTCTGCACCGGGACGGCAGTGAGACCCGCAGCGCGCGGTTTCGGCACCGGGACGAAGCGAACTATCCACTCTCTCAATGACAGGAGTTACCATGGCTGGCGCACTGCGCAAGACAATGATTTACCTTGGGCTCGCCGATGGTGACGAGCACTACGAGCCCGAGGCGAAGAGCGCCCACAGCAGGAACGAGGATTACGCAGTGGATTATGACCGTGACGAACGCCGTCCCGAACCCGCCTCCGTCCCACGAAGCGTCCCCAGCGAGGAGTACCGGGCCCCGGTGACACCGATCAAGCGCGTGCAGTCGACCCGCGACGACTCCGCGCTGCGGCAGATCACCACAGTCCACCCCCGCTCCTACAACGATGCGAAGCTGATCGGCGAGAGTTTCCGCGACGGCATCCCGGTCATCATGAACGTCACCGATATGGGCGAATCCGATGCCAAGCGCCTCGTCGACTTCTCCGCGGGGCTGGTCTTCGGCCTGCACGGAAGCATCGAAAGGGTCACCAATAAGGTGTTCCTGCTCTCGCCGTCGTATATTGAAGTTCTGGGTGAGGATCAGAAGGCCAGCGAAGCTCAGACCAGCTTCTTCAACCAGAGCTGAAGCCGGCCGGCTGTCCGTGCCTGCCGCCCCCTGTAAGGCCCTAAGGACTGGAACCGCTCCGTGAGTTTGGTATTTGCCCTGATTTACCTCGTTCTGATGTTGTTCCAGCTTGCGCTGATCATCAGGATTATTTACGACGCCGTCCAGATTTTCGCCCGAAGCTGGCGTCCCCAGAAAATTGCGCTGGTCGTTGCTTCCGGTATTTATGCAGTGACCGATCCGCCGATCAAAGCTTTGCGTCGCGTGATTCCGCCGCTGCGAATTGGGGGAGTTTCCCTCGACCTGGCTTTTCTTGTGTTGTTTTTCGCCGTGGTGATCCTGATGGGTGTGTCACGGGGTTTCGCCACAGCATAGGTCCGGTTTAGTTTTCGAGTCCCAATAGATATAAGCTGAATTCCATTCTGATGTGAATCCAGTTCTTCACGTCCACAATTCGGTACCGCAGGCAGGTCCGCCCCCGGGCAGGCAGGTCTTTAACACTACGAGGTGACCAGATGGCCCTGACGCCAGAAGATGTTGTCAATAAGAGGTTCCAGCCGACGAAGTTCCGCGAGGGCTACGACCAGGACGAGGTGGATGACTTCCTCGACGAGATCGTCGTCGAACTGCGCCGTCTGAACCAGGAAAACGAGGAGCTGCGCCGCCGGCTCTCGGACGCTCCCGCAGGCACCGCCTCGACCGGCACGGTCCCCGCCCCGGTTGCCGCCAGCACCAAGACCGAAGAGGTCCGCGAGGAGGAGAAGCGGCCCGAGCCCGCAAAGCCCGAGCCCCGCGTCGAGACCGTCTCGCCTGCCGCCGTTCCCGCAGCTGCCAGCGCCGAGTCCGCCGCCGGCGTCCTCGCCATGGCCCAGAAGCTTCACGACGAGTACGTCAACGCGGGCGTTGAGCAGCGCGACAAGATCATCGCCGAAGCGCAGATCGAGGCAAGCAGCCTCGTCAACGACGCCCAGGACAAGAGCCGCAAGGTCCTCGGCGCCCTCGAGCAGCAGAAGAGCGTGCTGGAGCGCAAGGTCGAACAGCTCCGCAGCTTCGAGCGCGACTACCGTTCACGCCTCAAGGCCTACATCGAGGGCCAGCTGCGCGACCTCGACTCCCGCGGGTCGGTCGCCTCGGAGACTGCCGACGCCTAAAAGCCCCTCGGGCGCACCGCGCGGAGGTGCCCGGCAGGGCACCGCAGCGCAGTACCGGATTGAGGCCGGCCCCGGAAAAGGGGCCGGCCTTTGCCGTACCCTTGAGGAGTCGCCCCACGACAGTCCGATCCACCTGTTCCATACCTCTGCCGCCGTGCGGAAGCGTATGCACCCGGCATGAAAGCGTTATGAGCGAGAATCCACCGGCAGAGCAAACCCCCGCGGAAACGAAACGGACCGACGGGCCCGGTCACAGCAAGCGGGTCCGTGCCCGGTACGCCGTCCTCCTGCTGGGCTGCATGCTCGCCGCCTACGTCCTGGACCAGGTCACCAAGGCCTGGGTGGTCTCCACCATGACCGAAGGCCAGGTCACGCCGGTGCTGCCCCCGCTGCTGAACTGGCACTTCATCCGGAACCCCGGGGCGGCCTTCTCGATCGGCACCAACGTCACGTGGATCTTCACCATCATCCAGGCGCTGGTCTCCCTGGCCATCCTGACCCAGATCCGCAAGGTCGCCTCCTGGGGCTGGGCTGCCGCCCTGGGACTCGTGCTCGGCGGCGCGCTGGGCAACCTCACCGACCGCCTCTTCCGTGAACCGTCCTTCGGGCAGGGTCACGTCGTCGACTTCATCGCCCTGCCCAACTTCGCGATCTTCAACATCGCCGACTCCGCCGTCGTCAGCGGCGTCATCCTCGTGTGCCTGATGACCCTGCGCGGCATCGGCATGGATGGGCGGCGCAGCAGCGACAGTCCAGCCGAGGAAAGTACGGCCGGGGAAAGCGCCCCAGGGGAAAGCGCCCCCGGCGAAAGCGCCGCAGGAACCGGTCCGGACACGCCCCGGCCGGAGGGCAACGCCTCGTGAGCGGGGCCGCCAAGGTGGGCACCCCGACCGCCTTCACGGTGCCCGAGGACCTCGGCGGGTCCCGCGCCGACGCCGCGCTGGCGCAGCTGGCCGGGGTCTCCCGGTCGGTGGCCGCCGCCTGGTGCGCCGACGGCAGGGTCAGCCGCGGCGGCACGGTCCTGGCCAAGGCCGACCGCGTGCAGGCCGGCACCGAACTGCTCGTGGTGGTCCCCGATGCCGCCGACCCGCTGCGGGTGATCCCCGAGGCCGTCGAAGGCATGGGCATCCTCATCGATGACGAGGACTTCGTGGTCATCGACAAGCCCGTCGGCGTCGCCGCCCATCCCTCCCCGGGCTGGGTGGGCCCCACCGTGGTGGGCGCCCTCGCCGCGGCCGGCTACCGGATCTCCACCTCCGGCGCCCCCGAACGGGCCGGCATCGTGCACCGGCTCGACGTCGGCACCTCCGGAGCCATGGTCGTCGCCAAGACCGAACGGGCCTACACGGCCCTGAAGCGGGCCTTCAAGGAGCGCACCGTGGACAAGGTGTACCACGCCGTCGTGCAGGGCCTGCCCGACCCGCTTGAGGGAACCATCGACGCGCCCATCGGGCGCCACCCGGCCCACGACTGGCGGTTCGCCGTGCTGGAGGACGGACGGCCCTCCGTGACCCACTACGAGGTCATCGAGGCGTTCGGCCGTGCCAGCCTCGTCGAGGTCCACCTCGAAACCGGCCGCACCCACCAGATCCGCGTCCACTTCTCGGCGCTGCGCCACCCGTGCGTGGGCGATCTCACCTACGGGGCCGACCCGCGGCTTGCGGCGGAGCTGGGCCTGACCCGGCAGTGGCTCCACGCCCACCGCCTGGGCTTCGAGAATCCGCGCACCGGCGAGCCGGTTCGAGCTGTGAGTCCCTACCCGCTGGACCTCGAGTACGCCCTGGGCGCCCTGTCGGGGGACCGGGCCTAACACGCCTGCGGTCGCCGGGGTGGGGCCCGGGGACGGAACGGCGGGCCTAGAATGGTCGAGTGGTTTCAACAGCAGCGTCCCGTGAGTCCTTCGTCCACCTTCACAATCACACCGAGTACTCGATGCTCGACGGGGCCGCGAAGCTGACCGACCTCTTCAGCCACACCGAAGAGCTCGGCATGAATGCGCTGGCCACCACCGACCACGGGTTCGTGTTCGGGGCCTTCGACTTCTGGAGCAAAGCCCGCAGCGCCGGCATCAAGCCGATCATCGGGGTGGAGGCGTACCTGACCCCGGGCACCGCCCGCTCCGACCGCACCCGCGTCCAGTGGGGCGGGGGAGGCCGCGACGACGTCTCGGGCGCCGGCGCCTACACCCACATGACCCTCTGGTCGGAGTCCACCGAGGGCATGCACAACCTGTTCCGGATGTCCTCGCTGGCCTCCCTCGAGGGCTACCTCTACAAACCCCGCATGGACCGGGACCTGCTGCAGACCTACGGCAAGGGCCTGATCGCCAGCACCGGCTGCCCCTCGGGCGAGGTGCAGACCAAGCTGCGGCTGGGGCTCTACCAGGAGGCGAAGCAGGCGGCGTCGGATTTCCGGGACATCTTCGGCGCCGAAAACTACTTCTGCGAGCTGATGGACCATGGGCTCGACATCGAACGCAATGTCCAGGCCGACCTGATCAAGCTCGCCCGGGAACTGGGCCTGCCGCTGGTCGCCACCAACGACCTCCACTACACCCACGCCGAGGACTCCAAGGCCCACGCGGCCCTGCTGTGCGTCCAGTCCGGCTCCACCCTGGCGGACCCCAAGCGCTTCAAGTTCGACGCCGACGAGTTCTACCTCAAGTCGCCCGCCGAGATGCGGGCCATCTTCCGCGACTACCCCGAGGCCTGCGACAACACGCTGCTCATCGCCGAGCGCTGCGACGTCGAATTCAACACCAAGGCCAACTACATGCCCCGGTTCCCGGTGCCCGAGGGGGAGAACGAGCAGTCCTGGTTCGTCAAGGAGGTCGAGACCGGCCTGGCCTACCGCTACCCCGCCGGCGTGCCCGACGATGTGCGCAAGCAGGCCGAGTTCGAGGTCGGCGTCATCACCCAGATGGGCTTCCCCGGGTACTTCCTCGTGGTGGCCGACTTCATCAACTGGGCCAAGAACAACGGCATCCGGGTCGGCCCGGGCCGCGGTTCCGGCGCCGGCTCCATGGTGGCCTACGCCATGCGCATCACCGACCTCGACCCGCTCAAGCACGGCCTGATCTTCGAGCGGTTCCTGAACCCCGAGCGCGTCTCCATGCCCGACTTCGACGTCGACTTCGATGATCGGCGCCGCTCCGAGGTGATCCGCTACGTCACCGAAAAGTACGGCGACGAGCGCGTCGCCATGATCGTCACCTACGGCACCATCAAGGCCAAGCAGGCCCTGAAGGACTCCTCGCGCGTGATGGGCTACCCGTTCTCCACGGGGGAGCGCCTTACCAAGGCCATGCCGCCGGACGTCATGGGCAAGGGCCTGGCCCTGGCCGACGTGCACAACAAGGACGCCAAGCGCTACTCCGAGGCCGACGAGCTGCGTGAACTGCTCAAGACCGACCCCGACTCCGCCAAGGTGTTCGAGACGGCGCTCGGCCTCGAGGGGCTGAAGCGCCAGTGGGGCGTCCACGCCGCCGGCGTCATCATGTCCTCGGACCCGCTGATCGACATCATCCCGATCATGCGCCGCGACCAGGACGGCCAGATCATCACCCAGTTCGACTACCCCACCTGCGAGGGGCTCGGACTGATCAAGATGGACTTTCTGGGGCTGCGGAACCTCACCATCATCACCGACGCCGTGGAGAACATCACCGCGAACCAGGGCATCGACCTGGTGCTCGAGGACCTCGAGCTCGACGACAAGGCCTCCTACGAGCTGCTGGCCCGCGGCGACACCCTGGGCGTGTTCCAGCTCGACGGCGGGCCCATGCGCTCCCTGCTCAAGCTCATGCGCCCCGACAACTTCGAAGACATTTCCGCGGTGCTGGCGCTCTACCGCCCCGGGCCGATGGGCGTGAACTCCCACACGAACTACGCCCTGCGCAAGAACGGGCTCCAGGAGATCGAGCCGATCCACCCCGAGCTCGAAGGCCCGCTCGAGGAGATCCTGGGCGGCACCTACGGCCTGATCGTCTACCAGGAGCAGGTGATGTCCGCGGCCCAGAAGCTGGCGAACTTCACCCTCGGCCAGGCGGACATGCTCCGGCGCGCCATGGGCAAGAAGAAGAAGTCGGAGCTGGACAAGCAGCAGGCCGACTTCTTCGCCGGTATGAAGGAAAACGGCTACTCCCAGGCCGCCATGGACAAGCTGTGGACCGTCCTCGAATCCTTCTCGGACTACGCGTTCAACAAGGCCCACACCGCCGCGTACGGGCTGATCTCCTACTGGACGGCCTACCTCAAGGCCCACTACCCGGCTGAATACATGGCCGCCCTGCTCACCAGCGTCGGCGACGACAAGGACAAGCTGGCCATCTACCTCAACGAGTGCCGCCGGATGGGCATCACCGTCCTGCCGCCGGACGTCAACGAGTCGAGCGTGAACTTCACCCCGGTCGGCAAGGACATCCGCTTCGGCATGGGCGCCATCCGCAACGTCGGCGCGAACGTCGTCGGGGCGATGGTCACCGCCCGCGAGGAGAAGGGCGACTTCACCTCCTTCAGCGACTTCCTGCAGAAGGTCCCCGCCGTCGTCTGCAACAAGCGCACCATCGAATCCCTGATCAAGGCAGGGGCCTTCGACTCGCTCAAGCACCCCCGCCGGGCGCTGGCGATGATCCATGAGGAGGCCGTCGACTCGGTCATCGTGCTCAAGCGCAACGAGGCCGCGAACCAGTTCGACCTGTTCAGCGCCTTCGACGACCCGGGCGCCGGCAGCAGCCTCTCGGTCGAGGTGCCGGACCTGCCCGAATGGGAGAAGAAGGACAAGCTCTCCTTCGAACGCGACATGCTGGGCCTCTACGTCTCGGACCACCCGCTCCAGGGCCTCGAGGGGATCCTCAGCCAGCACGCCGACCTGACGATTCCCTCGGTGATCAGCGACGAGGGCCCGGCAGACGGCGCCATCGTCACCATCGCGGGCATGATCACCTCACTGCAGCGGCGGATCGCCAAGAACAGCGGCAACGCCTACGCCCGCGCGGAGGTAGAGGACCTCGCCGGATCGATGGAGGTCATGTTCTTCGGGCAGGTGTACGGGCCGATCTCGGGGGTGCTCGCCGAGGACCTCATCGTCGTGGTGCGCGGCCGGCTGCAGCGCCGGGACGACGGCGCGGTGATGCTCAACGCGCAGGAACTCTCGGTGCCCGACCTCAGCGAGGGCCACTCCGGGCCCGTCGTCATCTCCATGGCCCAGCACAAGGCCACCGAGGCGGCGGTGACGGCCCTGGGCGAGGTGCTGCGCACCCATCCGGGCACCAGCGAGGTGCAGATCCGGCTCAACGGCAACCGCAAGGTCGAGGTGATGAAGCTCGGCGTGGACCTGCGGGTGAACCCCACCCCGTCGCTGTTCGGCGACCTGAAGGTGCTGCTCGGCCCCGCCTGCCTTGACGCGTGAGACTGCCTTGACGCGTGAGACTGCCGGGCGCGTGGGACTGCCGGGCGCGTGGGACTGCCGGGCGCGTGGGACTGCCGGGCGCGTGGGACTGCCGGGCGCGTGGGACTGCCGGGCGCGTGGGACTGCCGGGCGCGTGGGACTGCCGGGCGCGTGAGACTTCAGGCTGCACTCCTCGGCTGATGCCTCAGATGATGTAGTCGGTGGGCGCGGCATAGCCGCCCCCGTGGTACAGCAGCGGCGCGCCGTCGGCCCCGGTGCCCCCCTCGGTCACCTCGGCGACGACCACCGCATTGTTCTCGAAGGACAGCCTCAGAGTGATGCGCCCGATCAGCCAGCCGGCCACCCCGTGCAGCAGCGGGACCCCGTGGGAGCCGGGGCTCCAGTGGTCCCCGCCGAAGCGGTCCGAGGTGCGGGCGAACCGGTCCGCGAGGGCCTGGTTGTTCAGGCCCAGCATATGAACGCCAACGTAGCTGGTGTTGGCGACCGCGGGCCAGGAGGAGGATCCCCGCGACATATTGAAGGTGAAACGGGCCGGGTCGGCCGACAGGGACGCCACGGACGTGGCGGTGAACCCGAAGGGCCTGCCCTGGTACGACGCGGTAATGATGGCTACCCCGGCCGCGTGGCGCCGGAAAACTCCGCGGAATGCCGATCCCGGGCCCGGATCGGCGGCGGCAGGACTTTCCTTCACCAGGTTTCCCTCCATGGCTCCTCCTTCAACGATCGCGATCCGCACCCCGCGTGCGGGGGCGGCCGCCGGCGGCTCCGGCAATCCCTCAACCCTAGGCGAGCCGGGCGGCGGGGGCGTGCTTTTGTTAATGTAGAAGTCATGCACCCCTCCCGCCCGCACGACGCCGGCTCCTACCCGCCCCCGGTGTACGCCCCGGCCCCGAACCGCGCGGCGGCCCCTCCCGTGGGCCTGCTGTGGTGGGCGGGCTCGACGGCGGTGCTCGGTATCGTCCTGGGCGTGTTCTGGTGGCTCGGCGCCCCGGGCGGAATCCTCTACGGTGACGGACGCCTCCCCGGCACCTGGCTGCTGCGCGACCTGACCCTCGCGGGGCTTGAACTCGTGGCGGGCGTGGCCGTGGGAACGGTGCTGGCCCGGCGCCTCGGGCGGCCCGGCGGGCTGCGGCGGCTCCTCGCCGCGGTCGGCGGCTCAATCCTCGGGTCCCTGCTCGCCGTCCTGATCGGCACCGCGCTCGGCGCCTGGATCGGCCCGCACGGCAGTCCCGAGATCCCCGGGTCGGGCTTCGGGCTGCACTCGCCGGGCGCCGCCGCCATCTGGCCGGCGGCCGCAGCCCTCATTGTGTTCGCGGCCGCCCTGTTCGACTGGCTGCGGCGCGGCCGTCCCTGACCGCGGGCCGGTGTCCCGGGCGCCGGTAGACTAATCGAGTGGAAAATCCAGCTGCCGCCCCGGCCCGCGAGGGCTTCCGAACCATCGACCTCAGGGGTCTCTCCCTCAGCCGGCGTGAGCTGAAGCGCGTACTGCCCCGGCCGCTGGTGGGGGAGCATCCGCCCGAAGAGGCGGTCGGACGGATCCTCGAGGACGTGCGGAACCGGGGCCTGCCGGCCCTGAGGGAACTCGCCCGCCGCTTCGACGGCGTGGAGCAGGACCACCCCCGGGTGCCCGCCGGTGTCCTGCGCAGCGCCCTGGAGAACCTCGATCCGCAGGTCCGTGAGGCCCTGGACGAGGCGATCACCCGCGCCCGCCTGTTCGCCGCGGCGCAGGTGCCGGCGGAGGTGGAGGTTCGACCCGCCCCGGGGGCGCGGCTCGTGTCCCGGTGGGTTCCCGTCGACCGGGTGGGCCTCTACGTGCCCGGCGGCCTGGCGGTCTACCCCTCGTCGGTGGTGATGAACGTCGTTCCCGCGCAGGCGGCCGGCGTCGCCTCGATCGCCCTCGCCTCCCCGCCGCAGAAGGAGGAGGGCGGCTGGCCGCACCCGGTCATCCTGGCGGCGGCGGCCCTGCTGGGAATCACCGAGGTGTATGCGATCGGCGGCGCCCAGGCGGTGGCCGCCTTCGCCTACGGCCTCGAGGAGGCCGACGGCCACCCCTCCCTTGAGCCGGTCGACGTCGTCACCGGGCCCGGGAACGTCTTCGTTGCCACGGCCAAGCGGCTCGTCCGCGGCGTCGTCGGCATCGACTCGGAGGCGGGCACCACCGAGATCGCGGTGCTGGCCGACGCCGGCGCCGACCCCGTCCTCGTCGCCGCGGACCTGGTCAGCCAGGCCGAGCACGACCCGCAGGCCGCCTCGGTGCTCATTACGGATGCACCCGCCCTCGCCGACGCGGTGCGCATCGAACTCGGCCGGCAGGCGGACGCCACCCGGCACCGCGAACGGGTCCTCACGGCCCTGTCCGGCCCGCAGTCGGGGGTGATCCTGGTCGACGACCTCGACTCCGGCCTTGAGGTCTGCAACGCCTACGCCGCCGAGCACCTCGAGATACACACCGCCGACGCCGCGGCCGCCGCCGCCCGGGTCCGCAATGCGGGCGCGGTCTTCGTCGGGCCGTACAGCCCTGTCAGCCTTGGCGACTACTGCGCCGGCTCCAACCACGTCCTGCCCACCGGGGGGACCGCCTCCTTCGCATCCGGGCTCAACACGACAACCTTCCTGCGGGCGCAGCAGGTGGTGGAGTACTCACGGGATGCGCTTTCGGAGGTCAGCGCGCCCATCCTGGCGCTGTCCGAGGCGGAGAACCTGCCCGCCCACGGCGACGCCGTCCGGGCGCGCTTCCCCGGCAATAACCACTAGATGTGGTAATTGCACGCTTGTAGTTTCCCTACATCTGGTTCTACACTTGAACCAACCGGAGCGCCCAGCGGTCCGGCACCCGCCCATCCGGCCCGAGCGGAGACAGGAGTACGCAGTGCACTGCCCCTACTGCCGCAACTCCGACTCGCGGGTCGTTGACAGCCGGCTGGCCGACGACGGTTCGGCGATCCGCCGGCGCCGGCAGTGCCACACCTGCGGGCGCAGGTTCACCACGGTGGAGACGACGAGCCTCAGCGTCATCAAGCGCTCGGGTGCCGGTGAGCCCTTCAGCCGCGGCAAGGTGATCAACGGTGTGCGGAAGGCCTGCCAGGGCCGGCCCGTGACCGAGGACGACCTCGCCCTCCTGGCCCAGGAAGTCGAAGAATCAGTGCGCGCCAGCGGCGTCGCCGAGATCGACGCCCACGAAGTGGGACTGGCGATCCTCGGCCCCCTGCGGAAGCTCGACCAGATCGCCTACCTGCGCTTCGCCAGCGTGTACCAGGGCTTTGAATCCCTTGAGGACTTCGAAGAGGCGATCGCCACCCTTCGGCTGCAGTCATCCGAGAACGCGAAGGTACCCTCGGGGGCGCAGCGGCCCCTGTCCGCGCACTAGGTGCGCCTTGAGACCCCGGTGGTGGCGGCGGAGGGGAAGCCGGCGCCACCACCGGTACCACGTTCCACCGGATCGAATGTCCGGATCTTCCCTCGGTCAACGCACAAAAGACCCGTGCCCTCCGGTGCTGCCGGAAGGCACGGGTCTTTTCCTGCGCTGCCCGTCCCTGGGCCGCTTGGTGCGTGGGCTACTTGGTGCTTGAGGGGGACAGCAGAAGCGCCGCCTGCAGCGCCCCGCCGACGATGCCCGCCTGGTTCTTCAACTGGGCCGGGACGATTCGGGTGCGCAGGTTCAGTGAGGGAAGGTATTCGGCGCTGCGTTTGGAGATCCCGCCGCCGACGATGAACAGTTCGGGGGAGAAGAGGAACTCGACGTGGGAGAAGTACCGCTGGAGCCGCACCGCGTACTCGTCCCAGTCGATCCCGTCCCGCTCACGTGCCACCGCCGACGCCTTGGACTCGGCGTCGTGCCCGTCGATCTCGAGGTGCCCCAGTTCAGCGTTGGGCACAAGCTGCCCGTTAAAGATGAACGCGGAACCGATGCCGGTGCCCAGGGTGATCACCAGGACCGTCCCGGCGACGCCCTTGCCGGCGCCGTAGCGGACCTCGGCCAGGCCGGCGGCGTCGGCGTCGTTGATGACGTGGACGCTCCGCCCGAGCACCCGCGTGAAGAGGGCGTCGACGTCGGTGTCGACCCAGCTCTTGTCGACATTCGCCGCCGAGCGGGCGACGCCGTGCTGAATGATGGCCGGGAAGGTCACACCCACCGGCACATCGGCGGCCGGACCGCCCGGCCGCGAGGAGAGCTCGGTGACGATTTCGGCAACGACGCCGGCGACCGCCTCCGGGGTGGCGGGCTGGGGGGTCGGAATCCGGTAGCGCTCACCGACGATTTCGCCCTTGGCCAGGTCGACAATGCCGCCCTTGATTCCGGTGCCGCCGATATCGACACCGATGACGGTGGCCGGCAGCTTCCGGCCGGGCTTCTTCTTGTCGACGTCCTTGGGCATGATTCTCCAGGTGATATTCGTGGCCGGGTGGGCGGTTCGCCCGTCCCGGGCCGTTTCGAGGGGGTGGTCGGTGTTCCCTGACCGCCGGTCAGCGGGTCAGGGCAGGGTGAGGATCTCGGCGCCGGTGTCGGTGACGACCAGGGTGTGTTCGAACTGCGCGGTGCGTTTGGCGTCGCGGGTCACCACGGTCCAGTCGTCGGCCCACATGTCCCACTCGATGGTGCCAAGGGTCAGCATCGGTTCGATGGTGAACACCATTCCGGTTTCAATCACCCGGTTGTACGCGGGGGCGGCGTCGTAGTGCGGGATGATCAGGCCGGTGTGGAACGCCTCGCCCACGCCGTGGCCGGTGAAGTCGCGCACCACGCCGTAGCCGAAGCGGCGGGCGTAGGACTCGATGGCGCGGCCGATCACATTGATCTCCCGGCCTGGGGCGACGGCCCGGATGGCGCGGCTCAGCGCCTCCTTCGTCCGCTCCACCAGCAGCCGGGATTCCTCGTCGACGTCGCCGACGAGGAAGGTGGAGTTCGTGTCGCCGTGGACGCCGTCGAGGTAGGCGGTGATGTCGATGTTGAGGATGTCCCCGTCCTGGAGGACGGTGCTGTCCGGGATGCCGTGGCAGATCACCTCATTGACTGAGGAGCAGATCGATTTGGGGAAGCCGCGGTAGCCGAGCGTCGACGGGTAGGCGCCGTGGTCGATGAGGAATTCGTGGCCGATCCGGTCGAGGGCGTCGGTCGTGACGCCGGGCTGGGCGTGGCGCCCCACCTCCTCGACGGCCTGGGCGGCCAGCCTGCCGGCCTTGCGGATTTTCTCGATGGTTTCGGCGGTCTTCACCTCGGAGCCGGTGAAGGGCGCCGGGGCCTTGCGGCCGACGTATTCGGGGCGGGCGATTCCGGACGGGACGGGGAGCCGGGGACTGACCATGCCGCGCTGGAGCGTGCCAACGGGTGCGGTGCCAGGATTGTGGGGCATACCCTTGATCTTATAGGCGGCGGGGTTCAGAGCTGAAAGCGCCGCCCAGAAGGCCGCGGACGGCTGCCGGAAGGCCGGCACCGGAGGCGGCCGCCATCGACGACGCAGGAGGAGAAGACGATGCCGCAGTACTGGTTCAATGTTCGGACCCATGAGGTCGAGGTTGACGCGCAGTCCGACTGGAAGCAGCTCATCGGTCCCTACGAGACCCGCGCGGAGGCCGAGCGGGCCCTTGAGAAGGTCCAGCAGCGCAACAAGGCGTGGGACGCCGAGGACGAGGACTGAACGCCCGCGCCCCGGCTAGAAGGAGTGCTCCGGGCCGGGGAAGCTTCCGCTGCGGACCTCTTCGGCGTAACGGGTGGCGGCATCGGTCAGCACCGAGCGGACCTCGGCGAACTGCTTGACAAACTTCGGCTGCTTCCCGCCGCGCAGGCCGGCCATGTCCTGCCAGACGAGCACCTGGCCCGTCGTCGAGGCGCCGGCACCGATGCCGATGGTCGGCACCTGCACCGCGGCATCCACCTTCGCCGCGACCTCGGCCGGCACCATCTCCATGAGGACGCAGAATGCACCCGCCGCCTCGAGGGCCAGGGCATCGTCAATGACCCTCCGGCCGGTGTCCCCACGGCCCTGCACCCGGTAGCCGCCGAGGGCGTGTTCGCTCTGCGGGGTGAAGCCGACATGCGCCATCACCGGGATCCCGGCCCGCACCAGCGCGCGCACGGTGTCGGCGAACTGCGCGCCGCCTTCAAGCTTCACCGCATGTGCCCCGCCCTCCTTCAGGAGCCGCACCGAGGACTCAACGGCCCGGGCGGTCGAAACCTCGTAACTGCCGAAGGGGAGATCGGCAACAATGAGCGGACGGCGTGCCGCACTGCTCACGGCACGGGTGAACAGCACCATTTCATTGAGCGTGATGGGCAGGGTCGTGGCGTGCCCCAGCACGTTGTTGGCGGCGGAGTCGCCGACCAGGAGCACCTCGATGCCGGCCTCGTCGAAGATCTGCGCCGTGTACTGGTCGTAGGCCGTCAGCATGGCGAAGCGCCGGCCCTCCGCCTTGGCCTGCTGCAGGTGGTGGGTTCGAATCCTGGCCGGGCGCGGGGCCGGGCGGGGTTCTTCCGGGGTGGAAGCTCCGGTGCCGTACGGGGCGGGCATTTCGGCGGAAGTCATGGTTCCGAGCCTACTTCACGGCCCCGGGCTTCCCTGAGCCGCGTCCCCGCCGCCCGGTAACCGGCCTGTAACATCGCCGCGCCATACTGGGCAGGCACCGGCGGACGCGATTCCGGCGTCCGGGTCAGTAGAGTATGGAGAGATTCCGGCTCAGCCGGCCAACCGGCGCGGGCAGGGAACGGCTCGGCGCAGCGCAGACGCGGCAGGAAAGAGGGTAGGAATGAACCGGCAGCAGGAATTCGTACTGCGGACGATCGAGGAGCGTGACGTCCGTTTCGTCCGGCTGTGGTTCACCGACGTCGTCGGCTCGCTCAAGTCCGTCGCCCTGGCCCCGGCCGAGGTGGAGGGGGCCTTCGAGGAGGGCCTCGGGTTTGACGGCTCCTCCATCGAGGGCCTGGCCCGGGTCTTCGAATCCGACATGCTCGCCCAGCCGGACCCGTCGACGTTCCAGATCCTGCCCTGGCGTGGGGACAAGGAGCAGACCTCACGGATGTTCTGCGACATCCTCACCCCGGACGGACAGCCGTCGGCCGCCGATCCGCGCAGCGTGCTGAAGCGGACCCTCGCCAAGGCCGCGGACATGGGCTTCACCTGCTACACGCACCCCGAGATCGAGTTCTACCTGCTGAAGTCCGCCGAACTCGGCACCGACGGCCGCCCGGTGCCCGTGGACCAGGCCGGCTACTTCGACCACGTGCCCGGCGGCGTCGCCCAGGACTTCCGGCGGACCGCCGTCGCCATGCTCGAGTCGGTGGGCATCAGCGTCGAGTTCAGCCACCACGAGGGCGGGCCGGGGCAGAACGAGATCGACCTGCGCTACGCCGACGCGCTGCAGACCGCCGACAACATCATGACTTTCCGGACCGTCATCAAGGAGGTGGCGCTCACCCAGGACAGCTACGCGACGTTCATGCCCAAGCCGTTCTCCGACCACCCCGGCTCGGGCATGCACACACACTTCTCGCTCTTCGAGGGTGACTCGAACGCGTTCTTCGAAGCGGGCGCCGAGTTCCAGCTCTCCAAGACCGCCCGCCAGTTCATCGCCGGCATCCTGCGGCACGCCCCCGAGTTCACCGCGGTGACCAACCAGTTCGTGAATTCCTACAAGCGGCTCTGGGGCGGGGGCGAGGCGCCTAGCTACATCTCCTGGGGCCACAACAACCGCTCGGCGCTGGTGCGCATCCCCCTGTACAAGCCGAACAAGGGCCAGTCCGCCCGGATCGAATACCGGGGCATCGACTCCGCCGCGAACCCCTACCTCGCCTACGCCGTCCTGCTCGGCGCCGGGCTGAAGGGCGTCGAGGAGGGCTACGAACTGCCCCTGGGAGCCGAGGACGACGTCTGGAGCCTCACCGCCGCAGAGCGGCGCGCCATGGGCCACGATCCGCTGCCGGCGAGCCTCCACGATGCGGTCCGCGCCATGGAGGACTCCGAACTCGTCGCCGAGATCCTCGGCGAGCAGGTCTTCGAGAATTTCCTGCGCAACAAGCGCGCCGAATGGCACGACTACCGTATCGAGGTCACCCCCTATGAGCTGCGCCGCAACCTGGGCATCCTGTAACGGCACCCGCCGGGCCGCTGGTGCCCGATGAGCCTGGCGGGACGGCTCATCAGTGCCGGTTTCACCGACCTCGAGAAGAGCACGCGGTTCCTCGAGGCTCCCGAACTGGCCGGCATTGACGCGGAGCTGCTCTTCGCCGCCCTGGGCCACGCCGCCAGCCCGGACCTCGCCCTCCAGTCGTACGTGCGCCTGCTGGCCGTCGAACCGGCAGTGGCGGACCTGTTCACGCGGGAACCGGACCGGGCCACGGCGCTCTTCCGCCTCCTCGGTGCCTCCGAGGCGCTGGGGGAGTTCCTCATGCGCCACCCCGGGCACCTCGACGCGGTCCGGCCCCCGGCTCGGGCGGCACCCGCCGTGGCTCCCGAGCAGCTCCGCGCCTCCCTGCTGGCCGCGGTCGACGCCGACCCGGCGGTGGAGAACCCCGTCGCCGGGAAGACCGGGACGGGCGCCCACCAGTGCCTGCGCGCGGCGTACCGCCGCCACCTGACCGAACTGGCCGTGCGCGACCTCTCCCATCCCTCTCCTGTCGACTACCTGCCCACCGCGGCCCGCGAACTGGCGGACTCGGCCGCGGCCGCGCTCGAGGCCTCCCTCGCCGTGGCCCGTGCGGACCTCGCCGAAAGCTATTCCGCCGACGACATCGCCGCCGTCCGGCTCGCCGTCATCGGGATGGGCAAGTGCGGAGCGAGGGAACTGAACTACATCTCCGACGTCGATGTCATCTACGTGATCGACGCCCCGTCCCTCGACGAGGCCCTCGCGAGCCGCATCGGCACCGCCCTGGCCACCGGCATCTCCCGCGGGGTCTACTCCCCGGGGCCCGAACCGGCGCTCTGGGAGGTCGACGCCAACCTCCGGCCGGAGGGCCGCGACGGTCCGCTGGTGCGCACCCTCGAATCGCACCTGACCTACTACTCCCGGTGGGCCTCCACCTGGGAGTTCCAGGCGCTGCTCAAGGCGCGGGCGGTGGCCGGGGACCCGGAGCTGGGGCGCCGCTACGAGGAGGCGGTGGCACCGCTGGTGTGGACCTCGTCGGAGCGGGAGGGCTTCGTGGAGTCCGTCCGGGCGATGCGCCGGCGGGTCACCGAGAACATCCCGCGGCACGAGGGGCCGAAACAGCTCAAGCTCGGCAGCGGCGGGCTGCGCGACGTCGAGTTCACCGTGCAGCTGCTGCAGCTGGTGCACGGGCGGGCCGATGAAAGCCTGAGGGTCAGGGACACCGTCTCGGCGATCGCGGCCCTCAGCGCCGCCGGGTACATCGGCCGGGCCGACGCCGCGGACCTCGACTACGCCTACCGGTACCTGCGCCTCCTTGAGCACCGCATCCAGCTGACGCAGCTGCGCCGCACCCACCTGATGCCCGACGGCGACGCCGCCCGGCACGCGCTGGCGCGCTCCACCGAGGGTGCGATGGTCAGCGTGCGCCCCACCGCACGAAGCATGGTCGAGAAGTGGCAGCGGACCCGCCGGCTGGTGGAGCGCCTCCACGAGAGCATCTTCTACCGGCCGCTGCTCAACACCGCGGCGAACCTCAGCCTCGAAGACGCCAAGCTCACCCCGGAGGCGGCCCAGGCGCGGCTGGCGGCCCTTGGCTACTCCGACCCGAAAGGCGCGATGCGCCACATCGAGGCCCTCACCGGCGGCATCCGGCGCCGGGCTGTGCTGCAGCGTCAGCTCCTGCCGATCCTGCTGGCGTGGTTCGCCGACGGAGTTGACCCCGACGCCGGGCTGCTGGGCTTCCGCCGCCTCAGCGAGTCGCTGGGGGAGAGCCACTGGTACCTCGGGATGCTGCGGGACTCGAAGGCCGCGGCGGAACGGCTGTGCAACGTGCTCTCATCGAGCAGGTTCATCACCGACCTGCTCGAAGTCTCGCCTGAATCGACGAAGTGGCTGGGCTCGGACCCCGAGCTGGTCCCCGACACCTTCGAGTCGCAGTGGCAGGAAATCCGGTCGAAGATGTCGCGACACCCGCAGCCCCAGGACGCGATGCGGCTGATCCGCCTCATCCGCCGCCGGGAACTGCTCCGCATCGCCATCGCCGACAGCGCCGGGCTCCTCACACAGCCCGCGGTGGGAAACGCGCTCGCCGACGCCGACCGGGCCGCCGTGCTCGGCGCCCTCCACGTTGCGGAGAATTCCATCCATGCGTCCGAGCCCCGCATCACCGACGTCGTCGTGATCGCCATGGGACGTCAGGGCGGCCGGGAGATCACCTACGGCTCCGACGCCGATGTGCTCTACGTCCACCGGCCGCTGCCCGGAGCCGATCCGGCCGCCGCCCAGCGGCAGGCGGAGAAGGTCGTGTCACAGCTGGCCGCCAACCTCACCCAGCCGTCCAAGCCGCCGGTTCGAGCGGAGCGGGTCCTTGAGATCGACGCCGCCCTGCGTCCGGAGGGCAGGCAGGGGCCGATGGTGCGCTCCCTTGACTCATTCCGCGAGTACTACAAGCGGTGGTCACTGATCTGGGAGGCCCAGGCGCTGCTGAGGGCCCGGCCGATGGCGGGCAGCGACCCCCTGGCGGCCGCCTTCCTCGAGCTCATCGACCCGATCCGCTACCCGTCTTCACTGTCGGAGACCGACGAGCGGGAGATCCGCCGGATCAAGGCACGGATGGAGGCCGAACGCCTCCCGCGCGGGGCCGACCCCTCCCGGCACCTCAAGCTGGGCCGGGGCGCCCTCAGCGACGTCGAATGGCTGATCCAGCTGCTGCAGCTCCGCCACGCCGCCCGGGTGCCCGAACTGCGCAGCGCCTCCACGCTTGAGGCGATGGACGCCGTGGAGGCCGCCGGACTGCTGCCGGCCGCCGAAGTGGAAACCCTGCGGCGCAGCTGGCTGCTGGCCAGCAGGCTCCGTGCGGCCAACGTCATCTGGAGCGGGCGCAGCTCCGACCTGCTGCCCTCCTCCCGACGCGACCTCGAGGCGGTGGCCCGCTGGTGCGGCTACGGGCCCGGAAAGGGCGCAGAGCTGGAGGAGGACTATCTCCGTCTGACCCGCCGGAGCCGGGCCATCTTCGAGCGCAACTTCTACGGAACCTGACGTTCCGCCCTGCTTCTGCTGGTCCGTCCGGAGGCGCCGGCAGCTACTCCCATCCGCGGACCCGGCTGCCTGTAGGACCGCACCCCTCGGCACTCGGTGCTTAAGGCAATTACCTGTTTCGTGTCCGTACGCTACCCGACCCTTCCAAGTCGGGCCCGGTTTCGTTGCCGCGAATTGATCAGTAGCCTTACGGTCGGGGCATCCCGCACGCGCGGGTGCGCCCCGACGAGAGAGTTCATTATGCGTTTTTCTTCATTGGTAGCCGCGACGACGCTTGGACTCGTCGTCGCACTGGCACCAGCCGGACCCGTCCTCGCCGGGCCCGCCGAACGGCAGGCCAACTGCACTGCGCTGGGCGGAACGCTGAGCGGAAGCGGCAACAATCAGACCTGCACCGTCACCACGGTGGTCGTTAGCCCCGATGTTCCGTCGGGCACCGCGACGACCACCTTCAGCGAGGACCGCCCGGTGGGCGATCCGGTCACCGTGGACACCTCCCGGCCGGTGCGCCAGCCGAACCCCACTATGTCCACTGAGGAACGCGATACCGGCGAGGCAACCGTCGTCCGCACCGAGCGCGCCGGCACCCCCGTCGTCACCGAGGAGGAGCGCGATGCCGGTGAGGACACCAGTGAGGACGTCGTCGTCGCCGGCACCCCGACGTCCACCACCCGCACCGAACGCGGCACGCCCACGACCACCGAGCAGCCGACGACCACCAACTGCCGCAGGGTCAATGACGAGCGGTCGGCAAAGCCCGTCGAGAAGTGCGACCGCGCCGTCCTGACCACCAGGACGACACCCACCACGGTCGTCACCACGACGACCACCCCCCAGGAGCGGGTGACCACCACCACGCAGCCACGGGAGACGCTGGTCACCACGACCACGCCGGTCACCGAGGTGTTCACCACCACGCAGCCGCGGGAGTCGTGCACCACCACGACCTTCCAGACGCAGATCGCGACGGCGACCACGCAGCAGACCGAGCGCACGGCGACCACCACCCAGCCGACGACACGCACGACGACCACGACGAAGACCGCATTCAACTTCCCGCGCGGCACCGACATACCTACCCCCACCGGCACTCCGGCGATATCGACCTCCTCTGCCGCGGGTGACTCAATCATCACCACGGCGGACGTCCCGGGGACTCCGGTCGTCACCACCGGAACCCGGCCCGGCGAGCCGGAATCGGACGTTGTCTGCACACCGACCGCTCCGGTGATCACCAGTGCCGACGGTGACACGAGGGAGGACGTGGAGACGGCGACGGTCCCCGCGGAGCCCACCGTCACGGTGACCCGTGAGGAGATTGATCCTCTCGTTGTCGAGACCGAGGCTCCGGGTGTTCCGATCGTCACAACCGACACCCGCACCACCGGCCAGACCTGCTACAAGAATCCCGCGACGGCCGAACAGCGGCGCAACCGCTGCTGAACCGTTCGGTGCGTATGAACGCTGCCGCCCACCGTTCCCGGTGGGCGGCAGCGTTTTCGTGGGGGCACCGGTTGCTTCCCGGCAGCTGGGCCGGTCCACCGGATCCGAAGTGGAGGGCTCAGCCTGCGCGGCTGGCCTCGAGATCGGCCGCCAGGGCCGGGGCGAGGGAGCGCATGTAGGTGGAGGTCACATGGTTATCGTCGTAGTACACGTTTGCTCCGCCAATGGAGGCGTAGCACCGCCCGTCCGGGCAGAAATGGTCCGACAGGTCAAGGACCTTGATCCGGTCCGATCGCGCCGCCTTCGCGGCTTCGGCGAGGGGATCGGCGGGAAGCGCGTCAGCGCCGTCGTTGGAACAGGCGCGCGGCGCGGTGGGGTTCTGCGCCAGGCACTCGGCGGTGGTACGTTCGATGGTCAGGGGCGTGTCGCGCAGGACGAACACCTCGATGCCTGCCTCGGCCCAGGGCAGGGCCCGGCGGGCGAATCCGTCGCGGTACTGCTCGGGCTGTGAGCGGCCGCTTCCGTCGTCGATTTTCTCCACCACGCCGAAGGAGGAGACGAAGACGAGTTCGGGTTTCTCGGCCGTGATCCGCTCGGAGACGGCGCCGCTCCACTTCAGGCACTTCTTCCGGTACGCCTCGCTGGTGGTCGGCTTGCCCTTGAACGCCACCCGGGGCACGTCGACGACCGGGCAACCGTCCACGACGCTCTTCTTGACCATCCAGCGGTTCTGCCGGGCAAGTTCGAAGATTGCCGCCTGCCATTGCTCGGCGTGGGAATCCCCAACCAGCCATACGGTGGCTGCCGGATCGGCTCCGCCGGCGAAGTCGCATTCGATCAGCCGGTTCGCCTTCTTGATCCAGAGGGGGTCGGCGGCCCGCCCGCATTCGGGAGGGGAGGTGTCGTAGGATTCGGCGGCGGTCACTACCTCCGTGGCGGGCGGCCCAAGGGGATCCGGGCAGAGCCGGTCGGGCTGGAGGCCGCCGGCGCCGAAGCAGGCGCTCCGCGACGCATCCTTGAGGACGGCGCTGTGGTTACGCTCGGCGCTGTCGACGCTGATGATCATTGCAGCGGCCACCGCGGTGACCACGGCCATCGAAGCGGCCGTTGCGGAGAGGACCCGGCCGAATGAAGCACCGGCCAAGAGGACCGAGCGCCCCGGATCCTCAATCAGGGACTTGGTGAGCGCGGCCAGGGCCACCGCAACGGCGAGCAGCAGCACCTCGTCACCGAGAGCGGGGTCACGGTTCAGGATGCTGGGAGCCAGGACGATCAGCGGCCAGTGCCACAGGTAGAGGGAGTAGGAGATGTCTCCGATGAACTGGGCCGGCGGTGCCGCCAGGAGCGTGTTCGGGGACCAGCCGGGGTGGTGTGGCCCCGACACCAGGACGAGCAGGGTGCCGACCACGGGCACGAGCGCGGCGGCGCCGGGGAAGGGAGTTTCGTCGCTGAAACTGACCGCGGCGAACAGGATCAGGCCGAGTCCGGCCCACTGAGCGGCTCCGCTCACCAGCAACCCTGCCCCGGCGCGGGAGCGGGGGAGCGTAAGGACGGTCGCGATGAGTCCGCCGGCGGCAAATTCCCAGACCCTTGTCTGTGTCACGAAGTAGGCTTCGCTGGGGCTGGTGTAGGTCAGGTGAATGCAGACGAACAGGGAGAGCACCCCGGCGGCGGCCAGGCCGCCGCGGACCACCTGAACGGAGGGGAGCCTCCACCGGGAGGCGAGCAGGAAGAGCCCCAGCAGGAACAGCGGCCAGACGAGGTAGAACTGTTCCTCGACCGACAGCGACCAGTAGTGCTGGACGGTCGAGGGTGCCGCGTTGTCCGCCGAGTAGTCAAGGGACTTGTCAGCAAGGACCCAGTTCTCGATATAGACGGTCGCGGCGATGGTCTCCCAGGCGAGGGAGGCCCATCGCGGGAAGGGCAGGAAGGCCCACGCCGCGGCGAGGGAAACCAGGGCCACGGTGAGCGCGGCGGGCAACAGACGCTTGATGCGGCGGAGGTAAAAGACTCCAAGCCGGACGCCGCCGGTGCGACCGAGCTCTGAGAGCAGGTGCTTCGTCATCAGGAAGCCCGAGATGACGAAAAACACGTCCACTCCGACATATCCACCGGGCAGCCATGCAGGCCAGAGATGGGCGATCACCACGAGCAGCACCGCGATGGCCCGGAGGCCCTGCACATCCTTGCGGACCTCTTTGACCGGTGTACTGGCGCGGCGTGGAGGCGTCATCGTGCGCACGGCGTTGCTCATTCTCTGACACCTCGATCCGTCGAACTGTTCGTTTTTCGGCGCTCGGGAAATTATAAGGGTGCTGAGGATTTTCCCCAATTAGGTGACGCTGGACATCCACCGTCCAGCCGACGGGCACCGGCCCATTTTTTCATCGGCGAACCGCGCGATGGCGACCCAGTTTTTGGTGGCGGTCCCGGCCGCGCTGTGTCAGGGCGCCGCTTCAGTGCGGGAATCTTGCGTCGCGGTGCTGCGCTGATCCCGGCCTGTCCGCGCCCGTGTGCCATCGTGCTGGTGCCGCCGCGCGCCTGTGTCCTGCGTGCTTGGGTGTCCGTGTCCGGTGCGGGGGCTCGCGCCCGGTAGTCCGGGGGCCGGCCCGCTTCGCCGTCTACCCGGCGGGCGGACCGGGGCTGCGTCGCGGTGACGGAGTCAGATCTGGATGGTCTTTGAGACCCTGCATTTGTTGCTGCCGGGTGCGACCCGCTCCGCGCGGAGGCCCTGAAGGACCTCCTCATCGGTCAGGGTGTGGCCGTCGGCAGCGGCGAGCGTCTGGATCTGCGCTGCCCCCACCGCGAAGACCTTGCTGTCCTCAACCTCAGCACCGGGATCCAGTTCAACTTCGACCTCATAAGTTTTCTCCATGGTCGATTGTTGCGCCGAACCGGAAGTTTGAACAGGTCCCAGCCGATCCCGGGGGATCCCCTCAACGCACCTCACCCCCTCGAAACTGCAGCTCACCACGTTCTGCACGCGGTGAAGCGTGGTGAGGTGCAGTTTCGGCGGGCGAACGCGGAAGGCCCCTCCGCCCGGATCGGGTGGAGGGGCCTTCCGGGCGGCCAGCGTGAGGCGCCGGTGCCAGGTCGTCAGGACGGTCTACGGGTAAACACCCGCTGCGTCCCTGGGGTCGGGCTAGACGCCGTAGTAGAGCTCGAACTCGTAGGGGTTCGGTCGCAGCGACAGCGGGAAGATCTCCACCTCGCGCTTGTACGCGATCCAGGTCTCGATGAGGTCCTGGGTGAAGACCCCGCCGGCCTGCAGGAACTCGTTGTCCGCCTCGAGGGCGAGCAGCGCCTCCTCAAGGGAGCCGGGGGCTTTCTGGATGTCCTTGGCCTCCTCGGCGGGCAGCTCGTAGAGGTCCTTGTCGATGGGGTCGGCCGGTTCGATCCGGTTCTTGATCCCGTCGAGGCCCGCCATCAGCTGGGCCGCAAACGCCAGGTAGGGGTTGGACGAGGGGTCCGGAGCGCGGAACTCGATGCGCTTGGCCTTCGGGTTGGAGCCCGTGATCGGGATCCGGATGCCGGCCGAGCGGTTGCCCTGCGAGTACACCATGTTGACCGGGGCCTCGAAGCCCTTCACCAGGCGGCGGTAGGAGTTCACGGTCGGGTTGGTGAAGGCCAGGACGGCGGAAGCGTGCTTGAGCAGGCCGCCGATGTACCAGCGGGCCATGTCGGACAGCCCGGCGTAGCCGCGCTCGTCGTAGAAGAGCGGCTCGCTGCCGTTCCACAGTGACTGGTGGCAGTGCATGCCGGAGCCGTTGTCGTTGAAGACCGGCTTGGGCATGAACGTTGCCGACTTGCCCCATGCGTTGGACACGTTCTTGACGATGTACTTGAACTTCTGCAGGTCATCCGCAGCGTGGGTCATCGTTGTGAACTTGTAGTTGATCTCGGCCTGTCCGGCGCCGCCGACCTCGTGGTGGGACCGCTCGACCTCAAGGCCGGCCCGGTCCAGCTCGACGCAGATGGCGTCGCGGAGATCGGCCTGCTTGTCGACGGGGGAGACGGGGAAGTAGCCACCCTTGAACGGGGTCTTGTTGCCAAGGTTTCCCCCGACCTCCTCGCGGCCGCTGTTCCACGGGGCCTCGATGGAGTCGACCTTATAGAAGCTTCCCTGCGGTGAGGACTCGTACTGGACGTTGTCGAAGATGAAGAACTCCGCCTCCGGTGCGAAGAACGCAGTGTCGGCGATACCGGTGGAGGCGAGGTAGGCCTCGGCACGCTCGGCGACGCCGCGCGGGTCGCGGTGGTACGGGTCGCCTGTGCGGGGGTTCACGATCGAGAAGTTCAGCGCCAGCGTCTTTTCGACCCGGAAGGGGTCGATGAAGGCGGTGGTGACGTCGGGGATCAGCTGCATGTCCGATTCCGCGATGCCCTGGAAGCCGCGGATGGACGAGCCGTCGAACAGCTGGCCGTGGATGAAGAAGTCGGCGTCCACCGATTTCGCCGGCACGTTGAAGTGCTGCTGCACTCCGGGCAGGTCGGTGAACCGGACGTCGACGAACTTCACCCCTTCGTCAGCGATGTACTTGAGGACTTCGTCCGCATTCTTGAACATGGATTGATGCTCCTTACGCATAGCTTGGGTAACGGCCCGGCGTCATCGGGTGTCCGCGTCAACAGAAAGCGGACACACGGGCAGTGCCTTGCTGCAGCCGACAAGTTACAACTGTAGAAGCGCGCAGTTTCCCTCTGGTGTCACCATTGTTTCCGGCACGTTACTTAATGGGCAGTGCTTTCAGCCTAGCGTGCCGTCCGGGGAGCGAAGGGCCGAGCCAGCGCCATCGGCCGGGACGGCGGTCTGCGCCGGACGGGAAAGACCGGCGGGCGTCCGCCGGTAAACTGGGCCTGTGGTGAATCGAAACGACGTCGGATCCTGGCTCAACGGACCTCCTCCCTCCGGAGCGCAGGACTGGCCCGGACAGCGGCTGGGACGTCCGAAGAGCGGCCCCGGCTCCATCGCGCGGGTCGGGCCCCGGGTGGTGGCGCTGCTGATCGATTGGGCGCTGTGCACCCTCATCTCGCAGGCTTTCTTCGGCTGGGACGCGTTTGCCACGACGTACCTGTTCCTCCTGGAACAGATCCTCTTCGTCGGCTTCTTCGGCTACAGCATCGGCCACCGGGTGCTGAGCATGCAGGTGCAGACCCTCGATGGACGTCCGGCCGGGTTCCTCACCGCCGCAATCCGCTCCGTGCTGATCTGCCTGGTGATTCCCGCACTCATCTTCGACCCCGACCAGCGCGGCCTCCACGACCGAGTCCGCGGCACCGTCCTCGTCCGGATTTAGTCCGGCCCCGGGAGCACCGGCCCCTCGGGGCACTGGTACTCAAAGCACTGATACTCAAACCACTGCCCCTTAACGCACTGGCCCCTTAACGAACTGTGGCAGGAAACCCCGGCTTCACGGGAATTTCCTGCCACAGAGAAGTCCGCGGGCCTAGCGGCCCTTCATCGCCTTGCGGTCCGGGCGGGCCTTGTACGGATCGACGCCCTTTGGGATCGGCAGGCGGGTGCCGAGTGCGCGCAGCCTCTTGTCGACGGCGTGCACCTCCTGCTTGGTGAGGGACTTCTTGAGCTTCTGGGCGGTCTTGGCCACCTTCGCCAGGGGCACCTGGCCCTCGCCGCGGCCGGCCTGGATCACGTGGACAGGCACGTTCGGCACGATGCGGGCCATCTTCCGGCGCTCGTCGTCGACGAGGCGCTTCACGCGCCCGGACGGGCCCTCGGTGACCAGCACGATGCCGGGGCGGCCGATGGCGCGGAACACGGCGTCCTGGGAGCGCGGGTTCATGGCCACGGGCTGCTCCTCGAGGATCCAGCCCCTGCGCAGCACGCTCAGTGCGGCGCCGGCGGCGCCCGGCTTGCCCTCGATCTGCGAGAAGGCGGCCCGTTCGGCGCGGCGCGACAGGATGAACACCGCGGCCAGGAAGGCCAGCGGCACCGAGATCAGCATCAGCGTCACGACGTTCTGGATGAGCAGACCGATGATCAGCCCCACAGCAATGATGCCCAGGAAGGCAAGGAGCATCACCCAGACCACGTTCGGGTCGTTGCGCCTCGTCATCTTGAAGACTTCGAGGATCTGCTTGGTCCTGCCGGTCTTCTTCGCCGGCTTGGCAGCCTTGGGCTTGCGGGAGAAAAGGCGCCGTTTGGGCGCGGGGGATCCCTCAGGATTGATGCTGTGCGACATAGTGGCTCAATTCTACGTGATGGCGGCCGCTCAGGGCGCGCCGAGGCGGCCTATTGAAGCCGGAAGTGCTGAGGTGCCTGCAGGCCGTCAACCGGCCTTCAGATCGGAGGCTTCCCGGAGTGAGGGGCCGGAGTCGTCGAGGTGCGCAAGCTCCGGCGGGAGTTCGAGCCCCTTCCGCCGCATCGCGCGCGCCCACAGCCGGCCGGCCCGGTAGGAGGAACGCACCAGCGGTCCGCTCATGACCCCAAGGAACCCGATCTCCTCGGCCTCCTCGCGGAGTTCGATGAACTCGCCGGGCTTGACCCACCGGTCCACCGGCAGGTGCCGTTCGCTCGGTCGGAGGTACTGGGTGATGGTGATCAGGTCGCACCCGGCGGAGTGAAGGTCGCGGAGCGCTTCGGAAATTTCCTCCCGCGTCTCGCCCATCCCGAGGATCAGGTTTGACTTGGTCACCATGCCGCGCGCCCGGCCCTGAGAGATCACATCGAGGGACCGCTCGTACCGGAAGGCGGGCCGGATCCGCTTGAAGATGCGCGGGACGGTTTCGACGTTGTGCGCGAACACCTCCGGTGCCGCGTCGCAGATGGCCGCGATGTGCTCGGGCCGCCCGGAAAAGTCGGGGATGAGGATTTCGACGCCGGTGCCGGGGTTTTTGCTGTGGATCTGACGGATCGTCTCGGCATAGAGCCAGACACCTTCGTCGGGCAGGTCATCACGGGCGACGCCGGTCACGGTGGCGTAGCGGAGGTTCATCGACTGGACCGACTGGGCCACCTTGAAGGGCTCGCTGCGGTCCAGCGGCTGGGGCTTGCCGGTGTCGATCTGGCAGAAGTCGCAGCGGCGGGTGCACTCGGATCCGCCGATGAGGAAGGTCGCCTCGCGGTCCTCCCAGCATTCGAAGATGTTGGGGCAGCCGGCCTCCTCGCAGACCGTGTGAAGGCCTTCCTTCTTGACCAGGTTCTTCATGGAGACGAACTCGGGGCCGATATTGACCTTGGCCTTCATCCAGTCCGGCTTGCGCTCCACGGGCGTCTCGGCGTTGCGCGCTTCGATGCGCAGCATGCGGCGTCCTTCGGGGGCCAGGCTCACAGTAAAGCTCCTTTGGGCTGGTCGGCGCCAGCATCGTCGGTCGGTCCGTCGGGAAGCGTTGTGGCCGCGTCGTCGAGTACCAATGCAGACTCATTCTTGCGCAGTTCTTCCTCGATGCGCGACACGATGTCCGATGGTGGAACGGTGCGGCCGGTCTCGGCGGAGATGCTGGTGACGCCCGCGTCCGTGATGCCGCAGGGAACGATCTGCTCGAAGGGTGCCAGGCTGTTGCTGCAGTTCACTGCGAATCCGTGCATGGTCACCCGCCGGTTGATGCGGATTCCGATGGCGGCGATCTTCCGGTCCGGGAGTCCTCCTCCGGCGGCGATCCACACCCCCGACCGCCCGTCGATGCGGATGCCCTCGACGTCGTAGTCCTTGAGCGCGGCGATGATGACGTCCTCGAGGATCGCCACGTAGTCGGTCACCCGCGTGGGTTCGGGCAGGGCGAGGATCGGGTATCCGACGAGCTGGCCGGGACCGTGCCAGGTCAGTTTCCCGCCCCGGTCCACCGCCACCACCGGCGTGCCGTCGAAGGGCCGCTCGTGGTCCTCGGTACGTTTTCCCGCCGTATAGACGGCCTGGTGCTCAAGCAGGAGCACGGTGCTCGGCGAGCGCCCCTCGGCGACTGCGTCGTGCAGGCTGCGCTGGAGGTCCCAGGCCCTCGTGTAGTCGACGTATTCGGGAGAGAGGCCGATCCTGGCGAACTCGAGAGTCATGGGTTAAGGGTAATGCCCGCCACCCGCAAAAAGGCGCGGAGAAATCCGCACACGAAAGAGGTACGCCTGCCCTGTGGATAAGAGCCTCGGGTGGGATTTCGGGGACTACAACTTAAGGATGGACACCTCCGCCGGCGACGGACACCGTTTCCCCGGTCGCACCGGGCGCCGGAGCAGCGACGTCGATGCCGGGGGAGGCGCCTTCTCCAGGCGTCCCGGGATCCACGACGGCGGCATTGCCCCTGAGCCTGACGGCGGCGTTGCCCCTGTGCCGAACGGTGGATATGGTGCCGGATCCCCGCCCTCGGTCGAGGGATTCGAGACGGGACGCCTGCTCGGAACGGGCGGCAGTTCCTCTGTCTGGCTCGTCACCGCAAACGACGGAGGCGCAGTCTTCGCGCTGAAGGTCGGCTCCGAGGGATACTCCGGCGCTGCTCAGGACGCAAGGGATCCCGGCATCGTGGTCGGAATGGTCCACCGGGAGGTGGACGTGACGGGCGGGCTGCGCCACGAACACCTCGTGAATGTCCACGGGATCGTGGCGACGGACCGCGGCCCCGGTGCGCTTCTGGACTACGCCCCCGGAGGTTCCCTCCAGAACCTGGTGGCGGTGCGGGGTCCGTTGCCGGTCGGCGAGGTGGTCACGGTCCTGGTGCCCATTGCGCAGGCGCTCGCCTACCTCCACGAGCAGGGGGTGTCCCACGGTGACGTCACTCCCTCGAACATCCTCTTCACCGAGGAAGGCAAGCCGCTGTTGAGCGACTTCGAACTGGGGCGGCGCCTCGGCGAGGGGCGGCGGCTCACGGCCGGAACGCCGGGCTTCACGGATCCCCGCCCCTCGGAGCCGGAGTGCCTCAACACCGAGGCCGACGTCTTCGCCCTCGGTGCGGTGGCGTGGTTTGCCCTGACCGGCCGGGTGCCCGGGCCGTCAGCGCAGCGCCCGCCCCTGTCTCTGCTGGTACCCGAGATTCCGCCCCGGTTCCTTGGCCTGATCGAGGAGGCCCTGTCCGGGGATCCGGCGCAGCGCCCTGATGCCGTCTCCTTTGCGCGGGGGACCCTGCGGGCGGGTACGGCAGTGCCGGTCGGGCTCGTCGAGGCGGTGGGGGAGGATGTCCGCCCGCGCCTACTTACGCGGCGCGACGCGGCACCAGACGCCAGGCTTCGGGGTCCCCTGGGCCGCTTCGGTCCGGGCGGAGGGAGGTCCGGTGGGTCCGGTGCGGGATCAGCGTTCGGGGGCGGGAGGGGGAGCTCCGGGCCGCGGGTCCGGGCCCGGGGGATCAGGACGGATTCCCGGCCCGCGGAACCGCGCCGGCGCGCTGCGGCGGCGGGAAGGGGCCGGCGGTCGGCCGCACGGTGGGGACCCGGTCGGGTTCCGGACTCGATTCCGGACTCGATTCCGGGATGGATTGCGGCGGCCGCCCTCGCGGTCCTGCTTGCGGCCGGGGCGGTCTGGGCGCAGGGGGAGGGCGGGCACCCCCGCCTGCCTGAGCGCCCGCCGGAGGCCGTAGCGGACCGGGGGCCGGATCTGCCCGGACCCGGGCCGGATCAGCTGCCGCCGGCGAGGGGCCCGGAACCCGATCCCGGGGAGGAACCGGCTCCCGGGGAGGAACCGGCTCCCGGGGAGGAACCGGCTCCCGGGGAGGAGCCGGCTCCCCGGCAGGAACCGGCTCCCCGGCAGGGACCGGCTCCCCCGGACGTTCCGGAATCACCGGAGGCCCCCGAGTCCGCAGGTGCACCAGGCCATGCGGAGTCCCATCCTCCATCGGGCACCCCGGATGCTTCGGGGCCTCGATCGACGCCCGACACCCTGGAGCCGTCGGAGGCCCCGGCGCCCGAACCGGTTTCAAAGGTTGACCCGCTTGAGGCACTGCCTCAGCTGGCGCAGCAGCGAGCCGCCGCCTTCGCCACGGCGGATCCCGCCGCGCTCGGCGAGGTCAACGCGCCGGGGTCGCCGGCGATGGCCGCGGACCACCGGGAAGTCACCGCGCTGGCGGAAACCGGCCGGCGCCTGGCCGGGCTGCGGCTGACCCTGATCGCGGCCCGGGCCGTCGAACCCCCAGGCTCACTACCCCCTGCCGCACTCCCCCCGGGGTCGGGCACCCCCTCCGAAGGCAGCGCACCCCGGACCGCGGCGGTCGCCGCCACGGTGGAGGTCTCGGCCCACACCGAACTCGACAGCTCGGGAGCCGCCGTCTCGACGGAGGTCCCTCCGCGCCGGCAGGAACTCGTCTTCGTCCTACAGGACGAAGGCGGCTGGAGGATCCACTCGGTGTATGCGGCCGTGCCGGGCCCTTGAGTCAGACGCGCCGATCCCGGACCTGCTCGGCGAGATCGGCGGCGGTTACGGCGTCGAACCGGAAGCCCGAGGAGGTGAGGACCTTCGGATCCATCCGTGCGCTCACCAGCAGGAGCTCGTCCGCGAGCTGGCCCATCGCCACGGTCAGGACCTTCTGCGGGACGCGGAAGCGGGTGGGGCGGTGCAACGCCCTGCCGAGCTCCTGGAGGAGCGTCTGCAGCCTCTCCGGCTGCGGCGCGCAGAGGTTCACCGGCCCCTCCACCTCCGCGGTGAGCAGGTGTTCCATGGCGCGGACCTCGTCGGTCATGGTGATCCACGGCCACCACTGCTGGCCGCTTCCCAGGGGGCCGCCGGCGTAGAGGCGCATCGGCAGGAGCAGCTTCGGCAGGGCGCCCCCCTTCCGGCTCATGACGATGCCTGTGCGGGTCAGCACGGTGCGTACGCCCTCGGGGGCCCTCACCGCCTCGGCCTCCCAGCGGCGGCACACGTCGGACAGGAAGAGGTCACCGGAGCCCGAGGCCTCGGTGAGCACCTCGTCGCCCCGATTCCCGTAGTACCCGGAGGCGGACTGGCTGAGGAACACGGCCGGCGGACTTCCGGCCCGCCGCATCGCCTCGACCAGGGTGCGGGTGGAGCGGATGCGCGAGGAGTAGAGGGACTCCTTGTGGCTGCGGGTCCACAGGCCGCCGGCAATTGATGTGCCCGAAAGGTTGATGACGGCGTCGGCCTGGTCCATCACCGACGGGTCGAGCTCGCCCCGGGCCGGATCCCACGCCACTTCATCGGGGCCTGCGGGAGCACGCCGGACAAGCCGGGTGACCGTGTGGTTGTCCCGCAGCCGGTTCGAGAGAGCCTTGCCGATCAGGCCGGAAGCGCCGGCGATGAGAATATGCATGCCCCCATCGAACCATCCACGACGTCGCGGGGGAACACGGCGGCCTCAGCGGTTGCGGCGGAGGCTGTGGCTAGAATCGGGCAATGGGTTCCTCAGACTACTTACGCTATCCGCATCTCTCCGGAGATTCCGTCACGTTCGTCGCCGAAAACGACGTCTGGGTGGCGCCGGTTTCGGGTGGAAGGGCGTGGCGCATTTCGGCGATGCAGCTGCCCGCCCGCAACCCCCGGTTCTCCCCGGACGGAAAGGTCATCGCCTGGACCGTGGTGCAGGCCGGTGCGCCCGAGGTGGTGGCGGCGAACGCCGACGGCGGCGGCTACCGGCGCCTGACCTTCTGGGGGCACCAGAGCACCCGGGTCAAGGGGTTTACCGAACAGGGCGACGTCATCGCCACGAGCGCCTACCGGCATGAGGACCCCCGGCTGGCCTGGGCCTACCGGGTACCCCTCGACGGTTCCGCCCAGACGGTGCTCCCGTACGGCCCGGTCGACACCATCGTGCACGGGGAAGCGCTCGGCGACGAGCGCCCGGTGATCATCGGCAGCGTGATGACGCGCGAGCAGGCGTGGTGGAAACGCTACCGCGGCGGAACGGCCGGAAAACTGTGGATCGACACCGACGGCGGGGGCAGCTTCGCCCGGTTCGTGCCCGAGCTCGACGGAAACCTCACCGATCCCATGTGGGTGGGAGGGCGCGTGGCGTTCCTTTCGGACCACGAGGGCTACGGCAACCTGTACTCCGTGGACCGGCAGGGCTCGGACCTGCGCCGGCACACCGACAATGAAGACTTCTACGTGCGCCACGCCTCGACCGACGGGGAGCGGATCGTCTACGAATCGGCGGGACAGCTGTGGCTGCTGGGCTCGCTCGACCCGGAGACGGCGCCGGAACGGCTGGACATCGAGCTCGGGTCGGCCTCAACCGCGCGGCGGCCGGTTCTGCTCGACGCCGCCCGCCACCTCGCGGCCGCCGTTCCGGTTCCCGCAGGTGATGCCAGCGTGGTCGAAACCCACGGAACCCTCCACTGGCTGACCCACCGGGACGGCCCCTCACGCGTGATCGAGGGCACCGCCGGTGTGCGGGCCCGGTTGGGACGGCCCCTTGGGGCGGACGGCGTCGTCTACGTTGCCGACCACGGCGGCGAAGAATCCCTCTACATCCGTGATGTCTTCGGTGCTGCCAGGCCGGCCGGCACCGCACCGCAGCCGGGCACCTCCCCGGACCCGGAGCGGCACAGCGGCGGCCCCGCCCTGCCGGCCCCGGTGCCGGCGCTTCAGGGCGCTCCTGCGGTACAGGCCCCGGCCGGAGACGACGGCGGAGACGACGGCGGGGCCGGCGACCCGGGCTCCACCGCGCTCGCCGCCCAGGACGCGCCGGAGGCGCGGCTGCTGCGCACCTTCGCCTTCGACGGCCCGTTCCGCGCGAGCGAACTCGCGGTGAGCCCAGATGGGGCACGCGTCGCCGTCGCCGGTGAACTCGGCGGGCTGCTGGTGCTCGAGGTGGCCTCGGGGTCGTTCTTCCCGCTTGCCGCGCCCGAACACGGCGCCATCAACGACATCGCCTTCTCGGGGGACTCGCGCTGGGTCACCTGGGCGGAGCCGGTGACGACCGAGGGTGCCCGGACCCGGATCCGCATCGCACTGGCCGAAAAGGGGGCAGAAGTCCACGACCTCACCGACGGGCGTTTCCGCGACTCCACGCCCGTCTTCACCCGCGACGGCAAGTACCTGGCGTTCCTTTCGGACCGCAGCTTCGATCCGGTGTACGACACGCACCGCTTCGACCTGAGCTTCCCCGCCTCAACCAAGCCCTTCCTGGTGGCGCTCGCCGCCGATACGCCCTCGCCCTTCGGCCCGGCCGCGCACTCCGCCCGCCCGGACGGCGCGGGGAAAGACGGGGGCGCTGAAGAGGCGCCCGATGCGGTCAGCGTTGACGCCGACCGCATCGGGGAACGGATCATCGCCGTACCCGTCGCCCAGGGCCGCTACGAGTCCCTCTCCGCGGTCGACGGCGCCCTGTTGTGGACCGCAGGGGAGGCCGGGGGACTGACCGGCGACGGCCGGGCCACTCCCGCCGACCAGGAGCCGGCGCGCCGGCTGGAACGGTTCGACCTGAAGCGGCGCACCGTCGAGGTCCTCGCCGCCGAGGCGGACTCCTACCGGGTCAGCGGGGATGGTTCGACCGCCGTGCTCGTCCGCCAGGGCACCGTCACCGCGGTCCCCACCTCAGGCAAGGTCGAGCCGGAGTCGCCCGAGCGGATCGAAGTGGGGCTCGAGCGCGTGCGGGTGCTGCTCGACCCGGTCGCCGTATGGAAGCAGGCCTACCAGGAGACCTGGCGGCTCCAGCGTGACTTCTTCTGGACGCCCGACCTCGGCGGAATCGACTGGGAGGCGGTCGGCGCGAAGTACCGCCCGCTCCTTGACCGGATCGGCTCGCACGACGACCTGATCGACGTCCTCTGGGAGCTCCACGGCGAACTGGGAACCTCCCACGCCTACGTCACCCCGGCCCTGAACGCGGAACCGGGCGGTGCGCAGGGCTTCCTGGGCGCCGAGCTTGAGCCGACGGAAGCCGGCTGGACGGTGAAGCGGATCTTCGCCGGTGAATCATCCGATCCGCAGGCATCCTCCCCGCTGAGCGCCCCCGGGGTGGCCGTCGCCGAGGGGGACACCATCGACGCCGTCGACGGCGTGCCGGTCCCTGCCGGGTTCGGGCCGTCGGTCCTGCTCACCGGTTCGGCCGGCCGGACCGTCGAGCTGACCGTGACCCGCCGGGACGGCGGCGGCGCGGCGGCCACCCGGCGTGTGGCCGTCGTGCCCCTGCGCAGCGAGGAACGGCTGCGCTACCAGAACTGGGTGAACGCCAACCGCTCCATCGTGCACGCGGCCTCCGCCGGGAGCTTCGGTTACCTCCACATCCCGGACATGGTGGCCAACGGCTGGGCCCAGCTGCACCGGGACCTGGACCGCGAAACGGGCCGCGACGCCCTGATCGTCGACGTGCGGCGCAACCGCGGCGGCCACACCTCGCAGCTGGTGGCGGAGCTGATCGGCCGGAAGGTCACGGCCTGGGCCTTCCCCCGCGGCGAGCAGCCCGGAACCTACCCGGCGCACGCCCCGCGCGGGCCGGTCGTCATCCTCGCCGACGAGTTCGCCGGCTCCGACGGAGACATCATCACGCAGGTCGCGAAGCTGCGCGGGATCGGCCCGGTCATCGGGACGCGGACCTGGGGCGGCGTGGTGGGTATCGACGGAAGGTTCCGCCTCGCCGACGGCACCGGCGTCACCCAGCCGAGGTATTCCTTCTGGATGACCGGCGGGCCCGGCTGGGGCGTTGAGAACTACGGCGTCGACCCCGACATCGACGTGCCCTTCCCTCCACACGCCTACGCCGCGGGGGAGGACCCGCAGCTCGAGCACGGTGTGGCCACCCTCAAGGAGATGCTCACCGAGCTGCCCACGGACCTCCCCCCGGCGCGCGAGGGATACCGTTCCCTGCGCCCGGCGCCGCTGCCAGCACGCCCGGGCGGCTGACCGGTCCCGGCCGCCCGGCTCCCGGGCCGGCGGCCGGATTCCCGCTGGGTGCCGGACCGGCGGCGTCAAGTGGCTGACGGTAACCGGCAGACAATAGCAAAGGGCGGCGTTTCCCGAGGGGAACGCCGCCCTTTGTGGTGAAGCGGAGAACCTAGAGGCCGAGCTCGGCTTCGAAGGCTCCATCCTCGAGGCGTGCCTTGAGGGTCTGCAGGAACCGGCCGGCATCCGCGCCGTCGACCAGGCGGTGATCGTAGGTCAGGCTGAGATACATCATCGAACGGATGGCGATGGTGTCCTCGCCGTCGGCGTCCGTGACGACGATCGGGCGCTTGACGATCGTCCCGGTGCCGAGGATGGCCACCTGGGGCTGGTTGATGATCGGGGTGTCGAACAGGGCCCCGACCGAGCCGAAGTTGGTGATCGTGAACGTTCCGCCCGCGAGTTCGTCCGGTCCGATCTTGTTGTTCTTCGTGCGCGCTCCGACGTCGGCGATCTTCTTCGCCAGGCCGCCCAGGTTCAGGTTGCCCGCATCGCGGATGACCGGAACCAGCAGGCCCTTCTCGGTGTCCACCGCGATCGCCAGGTGCTCGGCGTCGTGGTAGGTGATCTCCTTCTTTTCCTCGTCGAAGGACGCGTTGAGCTTCGGGTGCTGCTTCAGCGCTTCGATCACGGCCTTCGAGATGAAGGGCAGGAAGGTCAGCTTGGCGCCGTTCTGGGCCTGGAAGCTGTTCTTCGCGGTGTTCCGCAGCCGCGCGATGCGGCTCATGTCGACCTCGATGACCTGGGTGAGCTGGGCGGAGACCTGAAGGGACTCCCGCATCCGCTTCGCGATGGTCTGGCGGATCCGTGGGGCCTTCTCGACCGTGCCGCGCAGCTTCGAGGGCTCCACGGCGGGAGCGGCAGCGCGGGCCGGCGCGGACGCCGGTGCCGCGGCGGGAGCCGGAGCGGCGGCCTTGGCCGCCTCCGCTGCCTCGAGGACGTCCTGCTTGCGGATCCGACCGCCGACGCCGGTGCCCCGGAGGGAGGCGAGGTCGACGCCGTTCTGGTTGGCCAGGCGGCGCACCAGCGGGGTCACGTAGGCGTCACCGGCCGGCTGGGACTCCGCGGGAGCCTCCTGATCGGCCGCGGGGGCCGGAGCGGGCGCTTCCTGCGGTGCCGGGGCGGGCGCTGCTTCCTGCTCGGGCTCAGAGGTCTTCTCGGCGGGCTTCGGAGCCTCTTCGGCCTTGGGTACCGCCACCGGGGCTTCGCGGCTCTCCGCCTCGCCGGCGGCGAGCGGCTCGCCCTGGGGCGCCTCGGCCTTGGCCGGTGCGCCGGCGCCGGTCCCGATGACCGCGAGGACGGCCCCGACCTCGGCCGTTTCGTCCTCGCTGACGCGGATCTCCTGGAGGGTTCCGGCCACGGGGGAGGGGATCTCGGTGTCGACCTTGTCGGTCGAGACCTCGAGGAGCGGTTCGTCGACGGCGACCTCGTCACCGACGGCCTTGAGCCAGCGGGTGATCGTGCCTTCGGTGACGCTTTCGCCGAGGGCCGGCAGGGTGACCTCCGTGCCTTCGCCGGATCCGCTGTCCGAACCGCTGTCCGATCCACCGGAGGCGGCCGGTGCGGCAGCCTCCTCAGCGGCGGGCGCGGGGGCGGCTTCCTGCGCCGGTTCGGGTGCCTCTTCGGCTGCCGGTTCCGGGGCGGCTTCGGCGGCCGGATCGGCGGCGGGAGCCGCGCTGCCGTTGGAGTCGGCCGAGCCGCCTCCCGAGCCGTCGCCGATGCGCACCAGGGGGGCGCCGACGTCGGCCGTCTCGTCCTCGGCGACGAGGATCTCTTCGATGACGCCCGCGATCGGCGAGGGAATCTCGGTGTCGACCTTATCGGTCGAGACCTCAAGGAGCGGCTCGTCAACTTCGACTCGGTCGCCTACCTGCTTCAGCCAGCGGGTGACGGTGCCCTCGGTGACGCTTTCACCGAGAGCGGGTAAGTTCACGGATTCAGACATAGTGTCCCCGTTTCTCCTTGTTGGTTCGTTCCTGGCGGCCGGGCCCCCGGTGGTGCGGGGTCAGCCGGAAATGCTTGGATGGCTTATTGCGAGCTTAGTGCACCCCGTTTGGGGTGCACCGGGCCCGCACTTGGGGGTGCGGGCGGAGCTCAGCTGTGCAGGGGCTTGCCTGCGAAGGCCAGGGCGGCCTCGCCGAGGGATTCGTTCTGCGTCGGGTGGGCGTGAACCAGTTGGGCGACGTCCTCGGGGTAGGCCTCCCAATTGACGATCAGCTGCGCCTCGCCGATCTGCTCGCCCATGCGGCTGCCGATCATGTGGACACCGATGATGGGGCCGTCCTTCTCCCGAACGAGCTTCACCAGCCCGCCGGTGCCGATGATGGAGCTCTTGCCGTTGCCGGCCAGGTTGTACTCCTGGGTCAGGACCTTGTCCTCGCCCAGCTTCTCCTTGGCGGCCTTCTCGGTGTAACCGACCGAGGCGATCTCGGGCTCGCTGTAGGTGACTTTGGGGATGTTGAGGTCCTCGACGACGACGGGCTTGAGGCCGGCGATCTCTTCGGCGACGAAGATGCCCTGCTGGAAGCCGCGGTGGGCCAGCTGCAGGCCGGGGACGATGTCGCCGACGGCGTAGATGTTGCCGACGCCGGTGTGGAGGCGCTCATTGGTGATGACGAAGCCGCGGTCCATCGTGAGGCCCGCCTCCTCGAAGCCGAGGTCCGCGGTGACCGGTCCGCGGCCGACGGCCACGAGCATGAGGTCGGCCTTGAAGGTCTTCCCGTCCTCGAGGGTGGCGGTGACGCCCTCGTCGTTCTGCTCGACGCCCTGGAAGCGGGTGCCGGTGTTGAACTTGATGCCGCGCTTCTTGAACGCACGCTCGAAGGCCTTGACGATGGTGGCGTCCTCGTTGGGCACGAGGGAGGGGAGGGCTTCGATGATGGTGACGTCGACGCCGAAGGACTCCCAGACGGAGGCGAACTCGCAGCCGATGACGCCGCCGCCGAGGATGATGGCGCTCTTGGGGACGCTGTCCATCTGCAGGGCCTGGTCGGAGGTGATGACCCTGCCGCCGATCTCAAGGCCGGGCAGGGTCCGCGAGTAGGAACCGGTGGCGAGAACGATGTTCTTGCCCGTGTAGGAGGTCCCGTCGACCTCGACCGTGTTCTGGGACGTCAGCCGGCCGGCGCCTTCGATCACGGTGATCCCGCGGGACTTGATCAGGCCCGTCAGCCCCTTGAACTTGCTGGCGATGATGCCTTCCTTGTAGGCGTTCACCGCGCCCATGTCGATCGACTCGAAGGTGGCGTTCACGCCGTACTTGCCTGCCGAGCGGGCGCTGTCCGCGACCTCCGCCGTGTGCAGGAGCGCCTTGGTGGGGATGCAGCCGTTGTGGAGGCAGGTGCCGCCCAGCTTGCCCTTCTCCACGAGGCCTACGGTCAAACCCAGCTGAACGGCCCGGAGGGCGGCGGCATAGCCACCGCTTCCCGCGCCGAGGATCAGGATGTCGAATTCTTGCGCAGCTGCCGTATCGGCCACTTTGACGCTCCCTCGCGTAAGCAATGACGCGCCGAGACGCGTCGGTGATTGATTGTGCCAAATTGCTTGGTGATCAGGCTTTACCCTATCGCTCCATGCTGCCCGCGGCCACATGGGAACCCCCCATTCCGGGCACGTGTGGGCAGTCTCACGAAGGCCCGCCGGGCGGTGTGCCGGGCGGGCCTTCGTGCTGACCTAGGAGGCCCGCCCGAGCACGTCCTCGACGTAGGCCAGGAGCGTGCGGACGCCGACGCCGGTGCCTGCCTTGGGCGTGTACCCGTAGGGGGAGCCTTCGTTGAAGGCCGGACCGGCGATGTCGAGGTGCGCCCATGGGATCTTCTCCCCGTCGGTCGAGCCGACGAACTCCCGCAGGAAGACGGCCGCCGTCATCATGCCGCCGAACCGCTCGCCGATGTTGGCGATGTCGGCCACCTGGGAGTCGAGGCTCGGACGCAGTTCCTCGGGCAGGGGCATGGGCCAGAACGACTCACCGGCGCGGTCGGCTGCGGCCTTGACCGCGTCGCGCACGCCGTCGTCGCCCATCACGCCGGAGGTGCGGTTGCCCAGGGCGATCATCTGGGCACCGGTGAGGGTGGCGATGTCGATGATGGCGTCGGGGTGCTCCTCGCTGGCGGCGGCGAGGCCGTCGGCGAGCACCAGACGGCCCTCGGCGTCGGTGTTGAGGACCTCGACGGTGCGCCCGCCGTAGGTGGTCAGGACGTCCTCGGGACGTTGGGCGGTGCCCGAGGGCATGTTCTCCGCAAGGCACAGCCAGGCGGTCACCTTGGCGGCCAGGCCCAGCTCGGCCACGGCGAGGACGGTGTTCAGCACGACGGCGGCGCCGGCCATGTCCAGCTTCATGGTCTGCATGCTGGCGGCGGGCTTCAGGGACAGGCCGCCGGAGTCGAAGGTGATGCCCTTGCCGACGAGGGCCAGGTGCACCTTCGATTTCGCGGGCGCGTATTCGACCTTCACCAGGCGCGGCGGCCGGGAGGAGCCCTTGCCGACCCCGAGGATGCCGCCGTAGCCGTCGCGCTCGAGCTTCTTTTCATCCATCACCGTCACCTTGACGGGAAGGCCCTTTGCGAGGTCCCGCGCTGCCTGCGCGAAGCTCTCGGGGTAGAGGTGGCTCGGCGGCTGGTTGACCAGGGTGCGGGTCGCGTTCACGTTCTTCGCCAGGACGGCGGCGCGGGCCAGCCCGGCCGTCAGCGCGGCGTCCTGTGCGCCGTCCTGTGCGGCGGCGGTGTGGACCAGGATCGTGCGCACCGGTCCGTCATCCTTGCGCGGGGCGGGCCTGCCGTCGGCGCCGAGGCCCGACCGGTAGCCGTCGTACGCGTAGGCGCCCAGGGCGGCGCCCTCGGCGACCGCCGTGGCGTCGGCCACGCCCGGTGCCGGCAGGGCGAGCACCACGGTCTCGAGGCCCTTGAGCTGGCGGACCGCTGCTCCGGCGGCGCGCCGCAGGGTCTCGGCCGGCACCGCGGTTCCCGGGGTCACCGGGCCCACGCCGACCAGCACGAGGGACTCCGAGCCGGTGTCCGGCAGTGCGGCCAGCCGGCGGACGTCGTCGGCGGCGCCGGTCACGCCGAGGACCTGGAGCGAATCGCCCAGGGCGCGGGCGGCCTTCGCCGGCAGGGGACTGTCGAGCAGGACCGGGCCGTCCTGGCCCTTGCCTACGCCGATCACCAGGGCGTCACTTGGGATTTTTTTCAGCTCTTTGGCAACCGCTGTCAGAGTGGGCTCGCTTGGCTTCATCACTAAGGTGTTTCCTCTTTCCGAGATGGGGAATCGGGCTCCGGGCCGCCTGTGCAGCACCCGGCGCCGGGCCGCGGGCAGGCCGGTGTCCGTCCTTCGATCGTATCCCCTCGGTACCCGCGCACCGGGACCGGGGCGGCCGAAGCCCGCCGATGGCCGTCCGCCGGCCGGGGCCCGTCCGGGCCCTCACCGGAGCCCGCCGGATTTCCGCTTGCCGGTGGTGCGGAATGTTGGATGCGCCCTCGGTGTTGAGAGAATCAGCAGAGTAGTTGGAACCCCGATGGCGCGCCCGCGCCGGCTGCCTCGGGAAATGCAGGAGGAAATGATGCTTGATCCACGGACACTGTTCAGCCTCAGTACCACTGTCGACCCCGAGCGGCTGCAGGGCCTGCCCCTGCTGGCGGGCCTGAGCGGCTTCCTCGACGCCGGCCAGGTCATCTCGCAGGTCAGCGAGGAGCTCCTGGAGACCCTCGATTCGGAACTCGTCGCCGTGTTCGACACCGACCAGCTCATCGATTACCGCAGCCGGCGTCCCCGGATCCTCTTCGAGGAGGACCACTTCACCGCCTATCAGGCTCCGCGGCTTGAACTGCACCTTCTTCATGACGGGCTGGGCGAGCCGTTCCTGCTGCTGGCGGGACTCGAGCCGGACCTACAGTGGGAACGCTTCGTCAGCGCCGTGAAGCTCCTGATCGAGGATTTCGACGTCTCGCTCGTCGCCTGGATCCACTCGGCCCCCATGGCGGTGCCCCATACCCGGCCCATCGGCGTGACCGCGCACGGGAACCGCCCCGACCTCACCGCCGGCATGAACGCCTGGCGGCCCACGGTGCAGGTCGACGCCTCGGTGGGCTCCCTGACGGAAATGCGGCTGATGGAGGCCGGCGTCGACGTCGTCGGGCTCGTGGTGCACGTGCCGCACTACCTTGCCGAGGCCGAATACCCGCCCGCTGCCGTCGCCGCACTCGAACACCTGGGCGCTACGGCGGAACTTATGCTCCCCACCGACCGGCTGCGGGAGACCGGCCGGGTCGTCGAACGGCAGATCGCCCGCCAGGTGAGCGGTTCGGCCGAGGTGCAGTCGGTGGTGAGCTCCCTCGAGGAAAACTACGACGAACGCACCGCCAGCGTTGAGCGGCGCTCACTGTTGGTGAAGGAGAACAGCGAGCTGGCAAGCGCCGAGGAGCTCGGCGCCGAGGTCGAGGCCTACCTGGCCAGCCCGCAGGCCGAAGAGGAGTCAAGCCTGCTGCTCGGCGGTGCGCTGGACCGCGACGAGGACCCGGGGGATGCCACCGATCCGTTCGGCCAGCGCTGACCGGCTGAGCAGGCCATTTCGCACCGCGTCAGGGCGCCGGGTCCGGAAGGACCCGGTGCCCTCTGCGTTAACTCTCCGCTGGGGCAACGCTGTGGCCCGGTCCTGTGTTCTGCCCGCACCGGCGTCTAGAGTGGCGTCATCCGGCCGGCAGGGGCCCGGACTTCCAAGCGGCAAGGGGGCGCGGTGCGCAGGGTAGCGGTTGTGGGTGGAACGGGAGCTGTCGGTTCCCTGGTCACGCGGTACCTGCTTCAGGAAGGGCAGGAGGTCGTTGTGCTCTCCCGTTCCGGCAGGCGGCCGGACTCTCCGGAGGGGCCGCAGTACCGCGCTGCCGATGTGTCGACAGGGGAGGGCCTGCAGGAGGCGCTGCGCGGGTGTGAGGCGCTGATCGACGTGACGAATGCAAAGCTCCGCGCCGCCCAGCAGGGAACTTTCGTCGGCGGCGCGGCGAGACTGATGGAGGCCGCCGCCGCCGAAGGGGTGGGCCGGGCGGTCCTGCTCTCGATCGTCGGGATCGACAGGTCCCCGCTGGCCTACTATCAGGCCAAGCTCGCCCAGGAACAGGCCTACCTCGGCGCGGGACCGGACACCTGCATCCTGCGTGCCACCCAGTTCCATACCTTCGTCGAGGCCCTTCACTCCTCCCTGCGGCGGGTGGGGCTCTGTCCATACTTCTCCGGCGCCCGCTTCCAGACCATCGATCCCGACGCCGTCGCCCGCCGGCTCGTCGAACTCGTCCCGGCGGACACGACCGGACACGCGCGTGAGGTGGCAGGCCCCGAGGTCCGCACGGCACGCGAGTACGCCGCCGACTACCTGCGGGTTTCCGGCCGCCGGGGCCTCCGGCTCCCGCTGCCGCTCCCCGGGGCCGCGGGAAAGGCCTTCCGGCAGGGAATCAATATTCCGGCCGAGCCGCTGGTGCTCGGCTCCACCTACGCTTCGTGGACCGCTGGCGCCGGGCGCCCCTGATCCCGGCGGCTCCGCTGTCCCATCGGATACCTCTTCGCATGTCAACGTCCCTTGACAGAGTGCCGTCGGTCAACCTATGTTGACACGATGAGAGTGGAGGACATGATGGACCTTGTGAGGACCGCCGCGGCGGATGACGATCCGAGATCGGGCCTCGCAGCCGCGGCACGGCTTCGGCAGGAACTCGAACGCGTCGAGGCAGTCCAGGTCCGGCGCGCCCGGGCCCGCGGGCTGACCTGGGAACAGATCGCCGGCCCCCTCGGCGTGACCCGGCAGGCCGTGCACCGAAAGTACGGCGGGCGGGGGCTGCTGGGACGCCGGAAGTGAGCACCGAAATCCCGGAGCGGCGGGCCTCCTTCGCCGAGTTCCTGCCCTACCTGCGCGGACACGTGAGCCTGCTCGTGGCCGCCGGAGCGGTTTCGCTGGTCGCCACCGCCCTTGCCCTGCTGCAGCCGCTCATGGTCCAGCAGCTCATCAACGCCGTCGGCGCCGGCACCGACTGGACCACCTTCGTGTGGCTGCTCGTGGCGATCACCCTCGGCCAGGCGGTCTTCAGCGCCGGCCAGTCCTACCTCCTGCAGCGCACCGCCGAATCCGTCGTGCTCGGCGTCCGCCGCTCCCTCGTCGGCCAGCTGCTGCGCCTGTCGGTCCGCGAATTCGACGCACGGCGCGTGGGGGACCTGATGTCCCGGGTCGGATCGGACACAACGCTCCTGCGCAGCGTCATCACCTCGGGCCTCTTCGAGATCGTCTCCTCGGTGCTCATGTTCGCCGCCGCGGTGGTGCTGATGATCCTTCTCGACCCCCTGCTCTTCGGCATCACCGTCACCGCGGTGCTCGGCGGCGCCGCGTGCGTCGTAATGCTGGGATCGCTGATCCGCAGGCGGAGCCGTCAGGTGCAGGAGGCGGTCGGCGCCATGGCGGCCGCCGTGGAGCGCGGCCTCTCCGGCATCCGCACCATCAAGGCCGCGGTGGCCGAGGACCGCGAGGCGGCCCTGATCGACCGGGAGGCGGTAGGCGCCTACCGTGCCGGGGTTGCGGCCGCGAAACTGCAGGCCGTCGTCGAGCCGATCATGTCGATCTGCATCCAGGGCGCGTTCATCGTGGTCCTCACGGTGGGCGGCGTCCGGGTGGCCGACGGGTCTCTGGCGCTTGGCGACCTCCTGGCGTTCATCCTCTACCTGTTCCTCCTGGTGCTGCCGATCGGATCCGCCCTTGGCGCCTTCGTCCAGATCCAGGCGGGCCTGGCGGCCCTCGACCGGATCCAGGAGGTCACCCGGCTGGAGCCCGAAGCCGGCGACGAAGACGGACTCACGCCCGGTCGCACCGCGTCCACGGCGCCGGAGGTCCGGTTCGACTCGGTGTCCTTCGGGTACGACGACGACGGCGGCGAACCTGTCCTCGCGGACCTCAGCTTCTCGGTCCCCGCCGGCAGCCGGACTGCGATCGTCGGACCGTCGGGTGCTGGAAAGTCGACCGTGCTCGGGCTCCTCGAGCGCTTCTACGAGCCCACCGGGGGAACGATCACCTATGACGGTGTGCCCCTGGCGGCCATCCCGCGCAGCGAACTGCGCTCCCGCCTCGGCCTCGTCGAGCAGGAAGCGCCCGTGCTCAGCGGCACGCTCGCCGACAACCTGCGGATCAGCGCCCCCGACGCCACCTCGGCCCGGATGGTCTCGGCGCTGCAGTCGGTGGGACTGGGCGATCTGGTGGAGCGCTCGGAGTCGGGCCTGGGGCTCAACCTGGGAGAGGACGGCGTCCGGCTCTCCGGTGGACAGCGCCAGCGCCTCGCCTGGGCGCGGGTGCTCCTGGCGGACCGGCCGGTCCTGCTGATGGATGAACCCACCTCCGCCGTGGACTCGCGCACGGAACAGCTGCTGCAGCGGACCCTCAGCGAGGCCGCGCGGAGCCGGACCGTCGTCGTCGTCGCCCACCGCCTCTCGACCATCGCCGACTTCGACCGGATCCTTGTGATGGACCGCGGGCGGGTGGTGGCCTCGGGCACCCACGCGACCCTCGTTCAGAGCAGCGCGCTGTACCGGGACATGGCCGTGCGCCAGCGCCTGGTCCAGCACGCCTGACGGGAACCTCCGTGGCGGCCCGAACGCAGGATGATCTCCGGCAGCTCCGGTTGCGCTCGCACCGGCTCGCTGAAAGCCCTTCGCGGGGTCCGGTTGAGACCGTGCGCCGGATGCTCGCCGTCCAGGCACAGAACCTCCCAGGGGCCCGGTGGAGCCTGGGCCTGCGCACCCCGGGCCTCACCGACGCGGCGCTCGCCGACGCACTGCACGGGGGGACGATCGTGCAGACCTGGACGATGCGCGGAACCCTCCACCTCACCGCACCGGCGGACGCGCCGTGGCTGCTGTCCCTGCTCGGTCCGCGCGCCTGGAGCGGCCGGGGGAAGCTCTGGCGGGACGCGGGCCTCACCGGGGCGGTGTTCGCGAAGGCCGCGGACGTGCTCGGTGCCTCACTCGAGGGAGCGGCGCTGCCGCGTACCACTGTCCTGCGCCTGCTCCAGGACGCCGGCATCCCGACGGGCGGCCAGCGCGGTTCACACATCCTGCGCTACCTCGCCGAGACACAGGTGGTCATCATCGGTCCGCCGCAGGGCCGCACCCAGACCTTCGCGTTGTTCCGGGACCGGATCCCGGCGGTGGAGCCGCCCGGGCGGGAGGAGGCGCTGGCCCGGCTGGCGTTCCGCTATATCTCCGGCCACGGGCCCGCCACGGCCCGCGACCTCGCCTGGTGGAGCGGACTGACCCTAACCGACTCCCGGCTCGCCCTCCACCTGGCCGAACCGGACCTGGCGGTCCTGCCGGCCGACGGGGAGCCGTCCTATGTCGACCCCGGGGTCCTCGACGCCCGGTCCGGAGGGCCGGTGCCGGCGCACCTGCTTCCCGGCTTCGATGAATACACCATCGGGTATGCGGACCGGACCCTCGTGCTTGAGGAGCGCCACCGCAGCGCCGTCGGCCCTGCGGTGAACGGGCTGTTCCGCCCGGCCCTGGCGGTTTCGGGCAGGATTCGCGGAACCTGGGAGCAGGAAATCCGCGGCGGCTCCGTCTGCCTCGCAGTTGCGCCGTTCCCCGGGGAGGCCCCCGCCGGCACGGGCGGGGAAGCGGCCCTGCGGGCCGCGGCGGACCGCTACTCGCGGTTCCTCGGGCTGCCCGTGGTACTCGACGGTGCCGACGGGTAACTGCTCGGCGCGGGGTGGCTCCGCCGCGTCAGGACCCGCCGGCCCGGGGCGCGTCGGCCGCTTCGAGGGGGCGTCCCGCCGGCGCCCGCCCAGTGAAGGCCCGGACGGCGGTCCAGACGACCACCACGCCCACCAGCCCGGTCACGGTGAGCCCGAGGCCTGAATAGCCAAGCGCGGTCAGGAGGGGGCCTGCGAGCGCCCCACCCAGCGCTCCGGCAGCATTCATCGAAAGATCCGAGACCCCCTGGACGGCGGCCCGGTCCGGGACGATCACCGACTCGGCGACGAGGGCCGACCCCGAGACCACGGAGGCCGACCAGCCCAGGCCGAGCAGGATGAGGCTGACCGTGACCGCGGCCGCGGATTCAGCGCCGGTCCAGGCGAGGATCAGGGCGCCGAGCAGCAGGGCCTGGCCCACAAGGATTCCGGCGATCCTCCCGGCGCGGTCGGCCAGCCAGCCGAACACGGGGGAGAAGGCGAACATCCCGGCCACATGGAGGCTGATGGTCAGTCCCACAACAGCCAGGCTCGCCCCGTGGTCGCGAAGGTGCACCGGGGTCATTGACATCAGGGCCACCATCGCGGCGTGGCTGCAGGCGATGGCGAGGACGGCGTAGCGGGCCAGGGGGTTGCCGCGGAGAGCGGCAAGGCCACCCCTGCGGCGCTCCGGACCCGGCGCCGTGCCGCGCAGGGTGAGGGCGCGCAGCAGCGGGTCCGGGCGGAGGCAGACCGCATAGACGGCGGCGGCGGCCGCCTGGGCGACCGCGGAGAACACGAAGGCTCCGGAGAGCGGAGGCAGGCCGAGAACGGCGCCGAGCGCTTCGCCGGGTTCGAACAGGTTGGGGCCCAGGACCGCGCCGATGGTGGTGAACCATACGACGAGGGAGAGGTCGCGGCCGCGGGTGGCCTCGGAGGCGAGGTCCGTCGCGGCGAACCGCGCCTGGAGGTTCGTCGCGGAGCCCGCGCCCAGCAGCAGCAGGGCGAGCAAGAGCAGGGGGAACTGGGATACCGCCGCGGCAGTGATGGCCAGCACCGCTCCGGCTCCCGCGATCAGGGCGCCGGTCGAGAGGGAGATCCTGCGGCCGGACCGCTGGGCGAGCCGGGCCAGGGGAACGGCGAGGACCGCCGCGCCGAGGGTGCTCATGGTCGCCGCCATCCCGGACCAGGAGCTTGACCCGGAAAGCTCGGCGGCCAGCAGCGCACCGAGGGACAGCGTGGCACCCATGCCGATGCCGCCGAGAATCTGGGCACCGGCCAGCACCTGCACCACCCGGCGCTGGTCACGGGCATCGGCGCTGCCTGCCGGCTCCGCTGCGGTGCCGCCTGCCTGGTCCGCGGCGGTGCCCGCTGCCGGTTCCGCTGCGGTGCCGCCTGACCCCGGACGCCGTTGTCGCCGGTGGGAGATCTTCCTGTTCACCCACCCAGTAATACCACCGGACCACCCCTTTCCCTCAGGTGAACAGGCCACGGCTTTTTCCTCCGGGAGATGACGGGGCCCGGGCTGCTGGGCAGGGCGGAAACCGCGCCGGTGGTTGTCCACTTAACCGGACCCGCGCGGACGGGCAGCAAGAGGCCGGCGCAGGCTGGCACCATGACCAGCGACCCGGAACGGCTGCACCTCGGCACCGCAGCCGACCTCCTGTCCTACGTCCCGCATGCCATTGGATTCCTTCCCGTCGAGAGCCTTGTGGTGCTGACGCTGTCGGGCGGCCGGGTCGGCGCCACCCTGCGGGTCGACCTGCCGGGCGCCGGCGCCGGGGCAGGCAGTTATGCCGAGGGAGTGGCGGCCATCCTGGCGTCCGACACCGCGGCCGACGGGGCGGTGATGATCCTCTACACGGATGCCCGGTGGTCCGAACCGGAGCGGCCACCCTACGGCCGGATGGTCCGCCAGCTCGAGCGGACGCTGCGGGCGGCGGGAACCCCGCTGCGGGACGGCTGGGTGGTCTCCGGAACGGCCTGGCGCGAATACTTCTGTGCCGACACCCGGTGCTGCCCCTGGCCGGGGCGGCCCCTTGCGGAGATCAGCGACAGCACCGCCAGCGCCGAACTGGTGCTGCGGGGAAGCTCCTTCTCGCCGTCGGTGGAGACGGCCGCGGCGCTGCCGCCGGGGTCGACGGTGGCGGGGGAGCCGTCGGTCGAGGCGCTCACGGCCTCCTACCGCCGCCGGTGCGCCCGCATCTGTACCACCGCCTCCCAGTTCCGGGCCACCCTGCTCGTCTGGGACCAACTGCTCAGCGGCCGACGGCCACCGCTGGGCCGGCAGGAGCACGAGACGGCGGCCTTCCTCCTGGCGGGCCTCTCGTGCAGGGCCATCCGCGATTCAGTGCTGGTGCTCGCTGGGTGTGGCCTGGAGGCAGCCGAACAGGGAGCACGCGCCTGCGGAGTGGTGGGCGGTCCGGGCCATCCAAGGGTGGAGCCGGTGGTGCCCCTTGCCGCCGCCGGACGGTCCCTGGCACTGGAGGCACCGCGGGGAGGTGAAAAGGGTGGCAGCGCGGGCGGCGGTCAGGACGGCGGCGCGTACGGCGGCGCGCACGGTGGTCCCGACGGCGGTCAGGACGGCGGCGCGGACGGCGGCACGTACGGCGGCGCGCACGGTGGTCCCGACGCTCGTCGAGGCTTCAACCCGGCCGGCATCCCGTACCGTGAATCGATCGATGCCCTTGGCGGTGGGCTGCTTCCGGCCGAAGAGCGGGCCGGAGCCTGCCGGCGCTACACCGACTTCCTGGTGGGGCGTTCATCCGAGGCGCCGCGGTGGGACACGCTCGACGCCGCGCACGATCTCCTCCTCCGACTCGCCGCCGTATCCGCGGGCGAATCCCAGGCGGCGGTGCACTCGATGCTTGGGTGGATCGAGTTCGCCCGCGGCCGTGGATCCCTCGCCTGTGTGTATCTCGAGCGCGCCGAACGCGCCTGCCCCGGCTACCGGCTGGCTGGGCTCCTTAAACAACTCATCCTCCGCGGCGGACTCCCGGATTGGGCGTGCAGCCCGGAGACCGCGTGGAGTGCCCGGCGTGGGCGGCCGGCGTGACCGGACACGGTCCGCAGGGCCCGGAAATTCACGCGAACACCAAAGCGTGAGACAATGAACGACGAGACCCGGTGGGGTCCGCGCATCACATGGAGGCCTGCGAGGCTCCGGTGCCTGCCGAACAGGGCAGGTCCGGAATAGTCCCGCACCCGGAGGAAGTTCCTATTAGGAGCTGATCCTCGGTCTTCGTCTGAACCAAGGCGTGGACTTGACAGGGTCATAGTGGTGTTGTCCCCTTGATGGCACCGCAAACCGCGTATGAAAGGTTCTCTGTGTCGGTTAAGAAGACAGCAGCCCCGGTTTCAGCGGAAGCCGGCACCACCACCACCAAGCGCAGAGCCGCACCCAAAAAGGCTGCCACCAAGGCTGCAGCAGCCAAGACTCCGGCGAAAGCATCAACGGATACCGCAGTGGCCGTCGACCCGATCGATGAGCCCGTGGAGTCAATCGTGGATGCCGCGGTGGAACCGGACGCCGACGAAATCAAGCCCGACCCCGCCGAGGCGGAGGTCGGAACGAGCACCGGTTTCGTCTACTCCGATGCCGACGACGACGACGCCCCCGCCCAGCAGGTGGTGTCCGCCGGCGCGACTGCGGACCCGGTCAAGGACTACCTCAAGCAGATCGGCAAGGTCGCCCTGCTCAACGCCGAGCAGGAAGTCGACCTCGCGCTGCGGATCGAGGCCGGACTGTTCGCCGAGGAGAAGATCGCCGCGGACCCGGACATGGATCCGAAGCTGCGCCGCGAACTCGAATGGGTCATCCACGACGGAAAGCGCGCCAAGAACCACCTGCTCGAGGCCAACCTCCGTCTCGTCGTCTCCCTGGCCAAGCGCTACACGGGCCGCGGAATGCTCTTCCTCGACCTCATCCAGGAAGGGAACCTGGGCCTGATCCGTGCCGTCGAAAAGTTCGACTACACCAAGGGGTTCAAGTTCTCCACCTACGCCACCTGGTGGATCCGCCAGGCGATCACCCGCGCCATGGCCGACCAGGCCCGCACCATCCGCATCCCGGTCCACATGGTCGAGGTCATCAACAAGCTCGCCCGCGTGCAGCGCCAGATGCTCCAGGACCTGGGCCGCGAGCCTACCCCCGAGGAGCTGGCACTCGAGCTCGATATGACCCCTGAGAAGGTCGTCGAGGTCCAGAAGTACGGCCGTGAGCCCATCTCGCTCCACACCCCGCTGGGCGAGGACGGCGACTCGGAGTTCGGCGACCTCATCGAGGACTCCGAGGCCGTGGTTCCCGCCGACGCGGTCAGCTTCACGCTGCTTCAGGAACAGCTGCACTCGGTGCTCGACACGCTCTCCGAGCGCGAGGCCGGCGTCGTCGCCATGCGGTTCGGCCTCACTGACGGGCAGCCGAAGACTTTAGACGAAATCGGCAAGGTCTACGGTGTGACCCGCGAGCGGATCCGCCAGATCGAATCGAAGACGATGTCCAAGCTGCGGCACCCGTCACGCTCACAGGTGCTGCGGGACTACCTCGACTAGCACCCGGGCGGCGGGCCCTCCCCGGCCCGCCGCATGCCAGAGGTAACAGCAGACATAGGAAAGGCCCCCTCCGAAGAGGGGGCCTTTCCTATGTGCTTATCGAGACTGAACTTATAACGACCGGTGACCGGCGTACCGGTTCCACTTCACGCGGCGGACGGGCCGCGAGCACATCAGTCTTCGGAAACGACCGGCTTCTCGCGGAGCCGCTCGGTCTCGTCCTGCCACTCGGAAGTGAGCGGCCGCAGGTTCGCTTCGACGGACCGTGCATGGTGTCCGCAGAAGAGAAGCTCTCCACCGGAGGTTGAAAGGACTGCGCGCACGTAGGCCTGGGCTCCGCAGCGGTCGCAGCGGTGCTGGGCGGTAAGTTCTCGGGTTGCAACTGCAGTACTCATGAATGCCTCCTCATGTGGATCGTGTATTCATATAACCATTATTCGTTGCCGTTTCTTCGCAGGGTGGGTTTTCTTTCGCTCCCGGCGTACGGAGGGCCCGCCTTGACACCGCCGGAGGTGCGCGGGATCACAGCCGGAGCCGCGGATCCGGCCGGGCCTGCACGGCGATGTCGGCGCCGGGTAATAAGCTTGACCCTGGTGTCCAGCGGCCGTTTCCGGGCGTTGGGTCCCTCACTCCAGCCACGCGTCAAGGAGATCACCCCAACGTGACCCCACTCAGTTCCGACTACACCGCACGCCATCTCTCGGTCCTCGAGGGCCTTGAGGCCGTCCGCAAGCGGCCGGGGATGTACATCGGCTCGACGGACTCCCGCGGGCTGATGCACTGCCTGTGGGAGATTATCGACAACTCGGTCGACGAGGCCCTGGCCGGGTTCGGCCAGAGCATCACCGTGATCCTCCACGCCGACGGGTCGGTCGAGATCCACGACGACGGCCGCGGCATCCCGGTGGACGCCGAACCGAAGACCGGGCTCAGCGGCGTCGAGGTGGTCTTCACCAAGCTCCACGCCGGCGGCAAGTTCGGCGGCGGCTCCTACACCGCCTCCGGCGGGCTCCACGGCGTCGGCGCCAGCGTGGTCAACGCCCTCTCGGCCCGGCTCGACGTCTACGTTGACCGCGGAAGCAAGACCTACAAGATGTCCTTCCGCCGCGGCGAGCCCGGCCGCTTCCTGGACGGGAAGACGATCTCGCCCACCGCCGAGTTTGAGCCCTTCCTCGACAGCTCGCGGCTCGACGTCGTCGGCACCACCAAGCGCGGGGTCACCGGCACCCGGATCCGATACTGGGCCGACCGGCAGATCTTCACCCCGGACGCGAAGTTCTCCTACGAGGAGCTTGAGACCCGCGCCCGGCAGACCTCCTTCCTGGTCCCGGGCCTGCGGATCACCCTGCGCGACGAGCGCCGCATCCCCGGCACCCCCGGCGAGGCCGGACCGGTCGAGCAGGTCTTCCAGCACGACGGCGGCATCTCCGAGTTCGCCGAGTTCCTCGCCGTCGACGCCGCCGTGACCGACGTCTGGCGCATCCACGGCTCGGGCCGGTTCAAGGAATCCGTTCCCGTCCTGGACGAGCGCGGCCACAGCCAGATGGCGGAGGTCGAACGGGACTGCGAGGTCGACATCGCGCTGCGTTGGGGCATCGGCTACGAGACCACCATGCGCAGCTACGTCAACATCATCGCCACACCCAAGGGTGGCACGCACCAGAGCGGGTTCGAGCAGGCCCTGCTGAAGACCTTCCGCAAGGTGATTGAGGCCAACGCCCGCAAGCTCAAGGCCGGCAACGACAAGATCGAGAAGGACGACGTGTTCGCCGGCCTCACCGCCGTCCTCACCGTCCGCCTGGCCGAGCCGCAGTTCGAGGGCCAGACCAAGGAGATCCTCGGCACCTCCGCGGTGAAGGCGATCGTGGCGAAGGTCGTGGAGAAGGAGATCACCGCCCGGCTGAACTCCACCGCACGCGCCGACAAGGCGCAGTCCGCGCTGCTGCTGGAGAAGGTCGTCGCGGAGATGAAGTCGCGCATCTCGGCACGCGTGCACAAGGAGACCCAGCGCCGCAAGAACGCCCTGGAGACCTCCTCCATGCCCAGCAAGCTCGCCGACTGCCGCATCGACGACCCCGAGCGGTCCGAACTGTTCATCGTCGAGGGCGACAGCGCCCTCGGCACGGCCAAGCTCGCCCGGTCCTCGGACTACCAGGCCCTGCTGCCCATCCGGGGCAAGATCCTCAACGTGCAAAAGGCCTCGGTGGGCGACATGCTCTCCAATGCCGAATGCGCGGCGCTGATCCAGGTCGTCGGGGCCGGCTCCGGGCGCAGCTTCCAGCTCGATGCGCGGCGCTACGGCAAGATCATCCTGATGACGGATGCCGACGTCGACGGCGCCCACATCCGCACCCTGCTGCTGACCCTGTTCTTCCGCTACATGCGCCCGCTCGTGGAGGCCGGCAGGGTGTACGCCGCGGTACCGCCGCTGCACCGGGTGGAGGTCATCAACCCCGGCTCCAAGCCGAACGAGATGGTGTACACGTACTCGGAGAATGAGCTGCACCGGCTCCTGGCTGCCATGGAGAAGTCCGGCAAGCGCTTCAAGGAGCCGATCCAGCGCTACAAGGGCCTGGGGGAGATGGACGCCGCCCAGCTCGCCGAGACCACGATGGATCCGCGCCACCGGACGCTGCGCCGGGTGCGGATCTCCGAGGCCGAGTCGGCTGAGCGGGTCTTCGACCTTTTGATGGGCAGCGATGTCGCGCCCCGGAAGGACTTCATCGTCGCCGGCGCTGCCACGCTGGACCGGGACCGCATCGACGCGTAGCGCCCGGCCGACGCACCCGAAAGCGACGTCCGCACCGGATTTTTCCGGTGCGGACATCGTTTCTGCGTGCAGACGTCGTAATCGGTGCCATCGGAACGGCCCGCCGGCGCGCACCCGCCACCGGACGGAGCCGGGGACCGGAGGCCGGATTCTGCGCCCCAAATGCGGCGGGCGCGCCAGAAAACGTCCTTCGCGCCGGATATATCCGGTACGCCTGTCGCTTTCGGACGGGTGTGTCGCGAGCCGGCGCAGCCCCGACACCCAGGGCAGCCCCGACGGGCAGCCTTATCCCGGCAGGGCGGGGGCGATCAGCAGCAGGGGAGGGAACACCAGCAGCAGTCCGGCCGAGCCCAGGGCGACGGCGCGCTGAAGGGCGGTCAGGGGCCGCAGGGGGGTCAGCAGCCGGCGCAGGCGCTGGACCGAGGTGCTCCAGTCCTCGGCCATGGTTCCGCGGTCCGGCGCGGGCAGCTCCAGCCGGGTCTCCGCCGACGGGGCGGTGTCCGCCACGGCCGGTGACCCGGCAGCGACGATCGCGATGGCCCGCACAAGGGTGCCTTCGTCGACGTGCTTGAGGGCCTGGTCGTCGGCCAGCATCTCGATCAGCTCCGTCACGGCGACCTGCGCCAGCTGCGAGGTGGGCAGCCAGGGCAGGGCGGAACGCCAGGCGGCGAATGCCCACAGGAGCAGGTGATGGCGCTGCTGGAGGTGGGCGTTCTCATGGGTCAGGACGGCGTTGAGTTCCTCCTGGCTGAGCATCTCGAGGAGTCCATCGGACAGGACGGTCACCGAGCGTGCCCCGCCGGGCAGGCAGTAGGCCACAGGCGTGGGGTGATTGATCACCAGGGTCGCGGGGGAGTCCTTCACCGGCGAGCTGAGCAGCCGCAGCATGCTGCGGTGGCGCCGGCGCTGGCGCTGGATGCGGATGAAGGTCAGCATCAGCGTGAAGACAAGATGGACGCCCAGCAGGCTCGCAGCGCTCAGGGCGAAGACGTGGATGATTCCGAGGGTCTCGGCCGGCTTCTGCTCCATCAGTACGTTCCACAGCCCGATGGAGGCCGTCACGAGGTTATCGCCAAGCGGAGCCAGGCCCCAGACGAGCATGGCCCCGATCATGGAGAGCCCGCCGGCGAGGGCGATCGACTGCCAGAGGACCATGGCCGTGAAGGGGGAGCGCGCCGGCCAGCGGGCGCGGGAGAGCGCGATGGGCGCCGGCCACGCGAGGAACACCGCGAGGGCCGCCAGAAAGTATGACGCCCAGAGCACCGGGGCCTAGGCGCCGAGCAGCCTGCGCAGGGTCTGCGCCTCCGACTCCGAGACGCTGCCGATGAAACGCGCAAGCACCGCCTCCCGGTCGGGCGCCTTGGCGAACACTTCGTGCATCAGCTCGGCGGTGTGGTCGGCGCGGCTGGTGACCGCCTTGTAGCGGTGGGGCCGGCTGTCACGCTCGCGCTGCACCAGGCCCTTCTTCTCCAGTCGGGACAAGACGGTCAGCACAGTGGTCACGGCGAGCTCGCGCCCGGTCTCGGCGCCGGCCGGGACGACGGCGATCGAATCGCGCAGCTCGTTGGCCGTAAGTGCCCCGGGTGTTGACCACAGCAGGTCCATCACTGTGCGTTCGAGGTCTCCGAGGGTTGCCATGATCTTCCTTCTGCGAAATCCGATGGTGCTTTTGGTGCGTACCTGCCAGTGAGGCAGGTACAGGATACAGCTCTACGGATTAAAGGATACCGCTTTTGGCCGCCGGTTTCTACGCCATGTAGAAGCCTGCCGAAATTTGTTCTACGCTATGTAGAAGAACTTTTCTACACGACGTAGAAACACGGCCGCGCAGCCCGCGGTGTACGCGAAAGGGTTTCATGGAAGCCTTGGAAATTGCCCGGTGGCAGTTTGGAATCACCACCGTCTACCACTTCCTGATGGTCCCGCTGACCATCGGCCTCGGTCTGCTGGTCGCAGTGATGCAGACCCTTTGGTACCGCACGGGCGAGGCGGCGTATCTGCGGATGACGCGATTCTGGGGCAAGCTCTTCCTGATCAACTTCATTATGGGCGTGGCCACCGGGCTGGTGCAGGAGTTCCAGTTCGGCCTGGCCTGGAGCGAGTACAGCCGGTTCGTCGGCGACATCTTCGGCGCCCCCCTGGCGCTGGAGGCCCTGCTGGCCTTCTTCGTGGAGTCGACCTTCCTCGGCCTGTGGATCTTCGGGTGGCAGCGCCTGCCCAGGCTGGTCCACCTGCTCTGCCTGTGGGCCGCGGTGCTGGCCTCGGTCCTCTCCGCCTACTTCATCCTCGTGGCCAATTCCTGGATGCAGCACCCGGTCGGGTACGAGGTTGTCGACGGCCGGCCGGTGCTGAACGACATCTGGGCGGTGCTGACCAACAACACCGCGCTGGTGGCCTTCCCCCACACGGTCTTCGGGGCCCTCGCCGTCGCCGGGGCGTTCCTGCTCGGCATCAGCTGGTACCACCTCTGGAAGCGCCGCCGTGACGGGATCGACACCGTCGATGCGTCCGGCCGGGTCGAGGTCGGCACCGCCGCCGCTCCGTCGCGGGACGCCACCGACCACCGGGTCTGGCTGCGCTCCGCCCGGCTCGGCGCCGTCGTCGCCATGATCGCCTTCGCCGGCACCGCCGTCTCCGGCGACCTCCAGGGCAAGCTCATGTTCGAGCAGCAGCCCATCAAGATGGCCGCCGCGGAGGCCGCCTGCCACGACGGCACCGGCTTCTCCGTGCTCTCCGTCGGCAACCTCGGCTCCCAGAGCTGCGACGACATCGTGGCCCTCGTCGAGGTCCCGGGCGTCCTCTCCTTCCTGGCCAACGGCGACTTCACCACCGAGGTCAAGGGTGTGAACACCCTGGTTCCCGAATACCAGGAGAAGTACGGGACGCACCTCCCCGACAACCCCATCTACGGCGACCGCGCCGGTGCCGAGATCGACTACCTGCCCGTCCTCGAGGTCACCTACTGGGGCTTCCGCATCATGATCGGCTTCGGTGCGATCGCCGCCCTCGCCGCCGGCATCGCGTTCTGGGTGCTGCGCAAGGGCACCGTCCCCGAGTCGCGGTGGCTCATGCGCCTTGCGGTCTTCGGCATCCTCGCCCCCTTCGGCGCGAACGCCGCCGGCTGGATCTTCACCGAGATGGGCCGCCAGCCCTTCGTCGTCGCACCGAACCCCGACTTCGCCGGCATCGACAGCGTGTTCATGTTCACCGCCGCCGCCGTCTCGCCGGGGGTCACGGCCGCCGAACTGCTCACCTCCCTGGTTGCCCTCGCCTCGGTGTACGCGGTGCTGCTGGTTATCGAGGTCCGCCTGCTCTTCACCTACGTCCGCGGCGGAGTGGCCTCGGCCATGCCCGAACTCGCTCACACCCCGGCGGACTCCGACGGCGGTTCCGGTCACCGGGCCGACGACGCCGACGTCCTCTCCTTCGCGTATTAAGGGCCGCTCTCCGCGGCCGAGACAGAAAAAGGTACCCCCGCATGTCCGAGGCTCTTCCCACCCTCTGGTTCGTCCTCATCGCCGTCCTCTGGGCCGGCTACCTCTTCCTCGAGGGCTTTGACCTTGGGGTGGGCATGCTGATGAAGCTTGTCTACCGCACCGACTCCCAGCGCCGGGTGCTGCTCAACACCGTGGGGCCGGTCTGGGATGGCAACGAGGTGTGGCTGATCACCGCCATCGGCGCCACCTTCGCCGCGTTCCCCGCGTGGTACGCGTCCCTGCTGTCATCGCTCTACCTGCCCTTCACCGCCGTCCTGCTCGGACTGATCTTCCGGGCCGTGGCCTTCGAGTGGCGTGGCAAGGTCGACAGCCCCGCGTGGCGGAACCGCTGGGACTGGGCCATCGCCCTGGGGTCCCTGACAGCAGCCGCCGGCATCGGCGCGGCGCTGGCCCTGACCACCACCGGCCTGCCGATCAACGCCAACGGCGACCGTGAAGGCGGCCCCTTCGCCTGGTTCAACGGTTACGCGCTGCTCGGCGCCGCGGCCGTGGTGCTCTTCTGCCTGGTCCACGCCGCCGCGTTCCTGGCGCTGAAGACGGAGGGCGGCGTGCGGGGCACGGCGCTGCGGGTGGTGCGGCGGTTCCTGCCCTTCGCGCTGCTGCCGATGCTCGCCTGGGCGCTCACCGTGCAGGTCCGTGGCGGCACGATGCTCACTGCCCTGGCACTGGTCCTTGCCGCCGGCTGTGCCGCCGCGTCCTGGCGCTCTGCGCGCGGGAACCGCGACGGCCGCGCCTTCGCGGCGCTGGGGGCAGCGATGGTGCTGATGGTGGGCGCGATCTTCGCCGCCGCCTTCCCCGTGGTGCTTCCTTCGACCCTGGATCCGCTGTTCGACCTGACCGTGGACAGCGCGTCGTCCTCCCCGTACACGCTGGGTCTGATGAGCATTGTGGCGGCGTTTGGGCTTCCGCTCATCCTGGCCTACCAGGGCTGGACCTACTGGGTGTTCCGGCGCCGGATCTCCGAGCGGAGCATTCCTGCGACCCACGCCGTGACCCCGCTGTGAGTGCCCCCGGAGGGCACGCCACGGATGGACGCCGCCGGAGGGGGTCGGAGTCCCCGGCCGGTCCGGTCGGGTCGACTCCTGCGGTGTACCTGCTCGGGGTCCTGGCGGCGGCGAAGGCCGCCGGCCTGGTGCTGGTGGCCTCGGCCCTCGCCGCGGGGCTCGCCTCCCTCGCTGACGGGGGGCTCGAGTCCGGACCGCTGCTGATCCTGGGTGCCGCCGGCGTCGTGCTGCGCACCCTCGCTGCCTGGGGCCAGGACGTCACGGCCGCGCGGCTTGTCGTGGGGGTGAAGGAACGGGTGCGTCACGCCGCCCTGGAGCGCGTCGTCGGGGACGGCGGCAGCGCCGTCCTGCCGGCTGGCACCGGCGGGGACGCCGGTCCCGGCACCCCGGCGGCCGCCGGGACCGGGGCGCTGAGCGTGCTGCTGACCCGCGGCCTTGACGGGCTCGACAAGTACTACACCCAGTACCTGCCCGCGCTGGTCACCTGCGCCGTTGTCCCACTGCTGGTCGGGGTGAGGATTCTCGCCGCGGACTGGATCAGCGCCGTCGTCATCCTGCTGACCGTCCCGCTGGTGCCGGTCTTCATGATCCTGATCGGGCTCCACACCGAGGAGCGCACCCGGGACGCCGCGGCCGCCCTCGCACGGCTGTCGGACCACCTGGTGGAACTGGCCCGGGGCCTGCCGGTGCTCGTGGGCCTTGGCCGGGCGGCTCAGCAGACCCGGGCCCTGGCAGCCATCGCCGACCGCTCCTCCGCGCGCACCATGGCCACCCTGCGCACCGCGTTCCTGTCCTCCCTGGCCCTCGAACTCATCAGCACCATCTCGGTGGCCGTCGTGGCGGTCTTCGCCGGGGTGCGCCTGATCCACGGTGACCTCGGGCTGGAAACCGCCCTCCTCGCCCTGATGCTGGCCCCCGAGTGCTACACCCCGCTGCGCGAGGTGGGGGCCGCCCACCACGCCAGCGAGGACGGCAGGGAGGCCGGCGGGCGTGTCCGCGCCATCCTCGAGGCTCCACGGCCCCGGCGCCGGGCACGGACGGACCGGGACGGCGTCGCGGTCCACGACCTCACCGCACGCTTCGCGGGAGCCGGTGGCCCGCTGTTCGCCGGGCTCACCTTTCGCCTTGCCGAGGGACGCATCACGGCCCTGACCGGGCCGAGCGGCAGCGGCAAGTCCACCCTGATGGCCCTGCTGGCGGGCATGCCGGCCGTGCCCGGGCTGGAAATCACGGGTACGGTGTCCGGTGCCGTCCCGGGCTCGGTGACCTGGGTGCCCCAGCACCCGGAGTTCCTCTCCGACACGGTCGGCGAGGAACTCGCCCTGTACGCCGGGCTGCCCGCAGGCGACCCGGCGCTCGCCGACGGTCTCGCCGCGGTCGGCGGGAAGGGACTGCTCGGCCGCCGGACCGGCGAGCTGAGCCCCGGTGAGGCACGCCGGGTCGCCGTCGCCCGCGCCCTGCTGCGCGCCCGGCACCAGCCCGGGGTGCGCCTGCTGCTGCTCGATGAACCGACTGCCCACGTCGACGCGGCCTCCACCGAAGCCATCCGCGGCGTCCTGCACCGGCTCCGCGGAAGCCTCACGGTGCTGCTGATCGCCCACGACGAGCACACCGCCGCGCTCGCCGATGCCACCCTCGTCCTCGGCGGACCCGCCGCCGCACCGGACGGCGTCCCCTTCGCTGCCGTGCCCGGCGCGCTGGCCGCTGCCGTGAAACCGGCTGTCTCCGTGCGGCCGGTTGCTTCCGAGCAGCCGGGTGGCACAGGGGCGGGCACAACGGCCGACGACGCCGGGTCCTCCGGTGCCGGTGCCGACCGTCCCGGGCGTCCTGTTTCCGTCCCCGCCGCGGAACCTTCCGCCGACCCGGAGGTCCCCGCCGCGGGTTTGCGGGCGATGCTGGCCCTGGTCCGGCCGTGGGAGCCGCGGTTCCTTGGCGCCGCCGGCCTCGGCCTGGGTTCCTCCCTCTTCGCCGTCGCCCTGACCGCCGTCTCCGGCTGGCTGATTGTGCGGGCGGCCGAGCAGCCGCCCATTCTGTACCTGCTCACGGCCATTGTGGGGGTGAGGTTCTTCGGCATCGGCCGCTCCTTGCTGCGCTACAGCGAACGGCTCGCCCTGCACCGCGCCGTCTTCGCCCGGGCTGACCGGGTGCGCCTGCGCGTGTGGGAGGGCCTGCTGGGGCGGTCCGAATCCTGGCGGACGCTCGCCCGCGGCTCCGGCGGCATCGAAAGCCTGGTGGGAGATGTCGACGAACTGCGCGACCTGACCCCCCGGGCGGTCCTGCCGCCCCTGACGGCGCTCCTGACCGGGGCCGCGGCGATCCTGACGACGGCCTTGCTGCTCCCCGCAGCTCTCGGCTGGCAGCTGGCGGTCACCGCCGCGGCGCTGGTGGCGGCGCCGGCCGCGGCAGTCCTGGCCGACCGGGCCGCCGGTGCCGCCAACGTGGTGCGGCGGGCCGAGTCGCTCGAGCACACGGCGCGCCTGCTGCGCGCGGCCCCGGACCTTGCGGTGAACGACGCCGCCGGCCGGGCGCTGAGCCGCTGGAAGGCGCTGGACCGCAGTGCCGCCCGGGGGCTGCGGCGGGTGGCGTGGGCGGCCGGCACCGGCCAGGGCCTTGTCGTGCTCGCCTGCACCGCCGGTGCGATCGGCGTGCTGACGGTTTCGGCCGGCGTTCCGGCCGAAACCGCGGCTGTCATTGCCCTGATGCAGCTGGCGCTGATCGAGCCCTTCGGGGCCGGCGCCGCCGCCGTGCAGCACTGGGGGCCGCTGCGCGCCGTGGCCGCTCGGCTCCATCCGGTCCTCCCACCGGATCCCGACGGGAAGGACGTCCCCGCGCCCTCCGGAGCCCGGCCGGGGCACGCCGGGAGCAACACTGCCACCCGCGGGCGCCGGCGTTCCTCCGGAGCCCGCCGCGGTGCCGGCACGCTCGACCCAGGGCAGCCTGCCGCCGCCGGACCTGCTTGGCCCGCCGGACCCATCCGGTCCCTGGCCCTGCAGGACGCGGCGGTCGCGTACGGCCCTGGCGAACCGGTGGTCTCCGGCGTCTCACTCACCCTGGAGCCTGGCCGCTGGACGGCACTGACGGGGCCGTCGGGCAGCGGCAAGTCGACCTTGATCGGCGCTCTGCTCGGATTCCTGCCGCTGAGGTCCGGAAGCCTTTTGGTGAACGGCGGGGGAGTGGCCGCGGGGGATTCGGTGCTGCGCAGGATCGCCTGGTGCCCCCAGGAGAGCCACCTGTTCAACTCGACGCTGCGGGCCAACCTGCAGCTCGCCCGCAACGACGGCGCCCCCATCCCCGAGGCGGAGCTCATCCGGGTCCTGCACGCCGTCGGCCTCGGCCCCTTCCTCGACGGGCTCGGGGAGGGGCTCGACGCGCGGGTCGGTGCCGGCGGCACCCGGCTCAGTGGAGGACAGCGGCAGCGGCTCGCCGTCGCGCGGGCCCTGCTGACCGATGCCGATGTCCTGCTGCTCGACGAGCCCACCGCACACCTCGACCCGGCCGGCGCCCGTGACCTCCTGCGCGACCTGCGCCTGGGGTTGACCGACAAGGCCGTGCTGCTCGTGACCCACGACTCCCACGAGGCGGAGCTGTGCGAGGAGGAGGTGCGGATCGGGCGGCACGCCGGCCGGGATGTCCTCCCCGGCGGGGGTGACCTACGCTGGGCCTATGAGCCCGTCTGAGCCTTCCGCCCTGCCCGCTTTCCTCACCTGGCGTCCCATCACCGTGGAGGACGTCGACCAGTGGCACGGGCTGATCCTGCGGATGGCGGCCGAGGACAAGCCCGACTGGATCGAGGACCGCGCCGACCTGGAGCAGGCGCTGGCGTCGTCGAAGAACGACCCGCGCAAAGACACCGTGCTCGGCCTCGACGCCGACGGCACCGCACGCGCCTTCGGCCGGATCATGTTGAACCCTGACTCGGTGACGGCCCACAGCGCCGGCGGCGTCGACCCGGCGTGGCGGCGGCGCGGGATCGGGCGGGCGGTCTTCGCCTGGCAGGAGCGCCGGGCTCGGGAGCGTCTGGCCGGTGCCGGCGTCGGCGGCGGGGTGCTGAGGACGTACGTCGAGGAGCGGAACCACTCCCATGTGGCGCTGCTCGAACTCACCGGGAGCACCGTCGTGCGGTACTTCACCGAGATGACCCGCCCACTCTCGGAGCCGATCCCCGATCTCGCCTTGCCGGCGGAGCTTGACCTCGTGATCTTTCATGAGGCGATTTCCGACGGCGTCCGGCTCGCGCACAACGACGCATTCGCGGACCACTGGGGCAGCGAGCCGCGCGACGAGGAATCCTGGGGCTTCGTCACCGCCCATCCCGAGTTCCGCGCCGACTGGAGCCTGGCCCTCGTGGAGAAGCAGACAGGATCGGTGGCTGCCTACCAGATGGCCAGCTTCGATCCCGACTCCCGGGAACTTCTCGGCCGGGCCGAGGGGTACACGGACCTGCTGGGGGTCCGCCGGGCCTGGCGGGGCCGCGGCCTGGCCCCGGCACTGCTGGCGGAGGCCATGCGGCGCTTCCGTGCGGGCGGAATGGACAGCGCCGGGCTGGGCGTCGATACGGAGAACCCCTCGGGCGCCCTCGGCCTGTATGAGCGGATGGGGTATGTGCCTACGCAGCGCTCACTGGCGTTCGACCTCACCGTGACCTGACCAGCGCCGGCCGGCGTGACCTGACCGGCGTCGCTCACCGTGGCCTGACCGCTGTCGGGCGCAGGGCTCCGGATCGTGCCCTTTGCGGCGGCCGGTGCACCCGGAAACGACAGACGCCCCCGAAAACGACTGGTGCGCCTGATATTTCCGGATCGGTGGTCGCTTTCGGGGGCGCTGGTCGCATTCTGGTTCGCCCGCAGCCGATGAGTGCCGCGTCCATGCCACGGAGGGCTTCGTTAGGGCACCGCACCCAATCACGACAGACGCACCCGGAAACGACAGACGCACCCGGAAACGACTGGTGCGCCTGATATTTCCGGATCGGTGGTCGCTTTCGGGGGCGCTGGTCGCATGCACGGGGGCTCGTCGCTAACGGGTGCGCTGGCCGCTTCGAGAGCAGCCCTGCCGCTGGCCGGCACCCCGGCAGGGCTAAGCCGGAGCGGCCGGCCCGCCGTCCTCCGCCGCCGGCCAGGACAGCGCCGGACCGACGACGTCGATCTGCTGGGTCAGGGCGATCCCCGACCCATCACGCCGGCCGTGCTCGGTCGGCAGGGCCCGGGCCACACCCGTGGAGGACGCAGCCTTCGCCGGTCCGTGCCCGGCCCACGCCAGCGCCAGGCCGTCCTCGCCGCTGAGGAAGCGGTGGGCCCGCACGCCGCCGGTCGACCGGCCCTTCGCGGGGTACTCGGCGAAGTCGGTCACCTTGACCGATCCGGGGGAGGTGCCGGGGAGGGCGCCGCTGGAGATGGCGACGGTGACCACGACGGCAGTCGGGTCGGCCGCAGCGACCACGCTGAAGGACAGCACGGAGTCACCCGCGGCGAGCTTGATGCCGCTCATGCCGCCGGCGGTCCTGCCCTGCGGGCGCACCGCGGAGCCCGCGAAGCGCAGCAGCTGGGCCTGCCGGGTGATGAAGACCAGCTGGTCGTCGTCGCCGGCGGGGGCGATGCCCACCACGGCGTCCTTCGGCTTCAGTGCGATGATCTCCCAGTCGTCCCGGTTCAGCGGGTACTCGGGGGTCACCCGCTTCACCACACCCTGGGCCGTGCCGAGCGCCAGCACGGTGTTCAGCGGCGCCAGGCCGACGAGGGTCTCACCGCGCTCCAGGGTGATGAACTCCTTCGCGGGCACGCCGCCGGCAAGGTTGGGTACCCCGGCGCTGGGCGGCAGGGCCGGCATGTCCATGACCTGCAGCCGGATCATGCGTCCGCTGGAGGTGACCGCGGCGATCTCGGCCCGCGCCGTCGTAGGCACGATGGAGCGGAAGGCGTCGTGCTTGATCCGCTGACCGTCCGCGAGCGGTTCACGGTCGGCGGTCCGGGCGATCTGGCCCGACGCCGAGAGCACCGCCCAGACCGGATCGTCGGAGATCTCCAGCGGCAGCACCGCCTTCGCGCCCTTGCCCGCGGTCTCGGGCAGCGCCGAGCCCTTCAGGGGGGCCGCTGCCTCCGACTCCAGCAGGACGGTGCGCCGCGGGGTGGCGAACTTCTCGGAGATGGTGCCGAGCTCGTCGGAGACGAGGGTGCGCAGGAGCTCCTCGGAGCCAAGGATCCGCTCGAGTTCCTCGATTTCGCGGCGCAGCTGGTCCTGCTCCTTCTCCAGTTCGATGCGCGAGTACTTGGTGAGCTGGCGCAGCCGCAGTTCGAGGATGTGGTTCGCCTGGATCTCGGAGAGGTCGTAGATCGACATCAGTCGCTCGCGCGCGGCGGCGGCCTCGTCGGAGGACCGGATGATCTGGATGACCTCGTCGATGTCGACGATCGCGATCAGCAGGCCCTCGACCAGGTGCAGGCGGTCCTTCTTGCGGCCCAGCCGGTAGGCGGTGCGCCGGCGGACGACGAGGATCCGGTGGTCGACATACACCTGGAGGAGCTCGAGCAGCCCCAGCGTGCGGGGCTGGCCGTCCACCAGGGCCACATTGTTGATCCCGAAGGAATCCTCCATGGGCGTGTGCCGGTAGAGCTGGGCGAGGACGGCGTTGGGGTTGAAGCCGTTCTTCAGTTCAATGACCAGGCGCAGCCCGTGCATCCGGTCGGTCAGGTCGACGATGTCGGAAATGCCCTGGAGCTTCTTGGACGTCACCGCGTCCTTGATCCGCTCGATGACCTTCTCCGGGCCCACGGTGTAGGGCAGTTCGGTGACGACCAGGCCGGTGCGGCGGGCCGAGAGCTGCTCGATCTCCACCTTCGCCCGCGTCTTGAAGGAACCCCGCCCGGTGGCGTACGCGTCGCGGACCCCTGCCAGGCCCACGATCTTTCCGCCGCTGGGCAGGTCGGGCCCGGGGATGAAGCGCATCACGTCGTCGAGCCCGGCGTCGGGGTGGGCGATCAGGTGGCGGGCCGCGGCGATAACCTCGCCGAGGTTGTGCGGGGCCATGTTGGTGGCCATGCCGACGGCGATGCCGCTGGCGCCGTTGACGAGCAGGTTCGGGAACGCCGCCGGCAGGACCTCCGGCTGCATCAGCTGGTTGTCGTAGTTCGGCACGAAGTCGACGACGTCCTCGTCGAGGTGGTCGGTAAGGCTCAGGGCCGGGGCGGCGAGCCGGGCCTCGGTGTACCGGGGGGCTGCGGGGCCGTCGTCGAGGGAGCCGAAGTTGCCGTGGCCGTCGATCAGGGGAAGGCGCAGGGAGAAGTCCTGGGCCATGCGGACCATCGCGTCGTAGATGGCGGCGTCGCCGTGCGGGTGCAGCTTGCCCATGACCTCCCCGACGACGCGGGCGGACTTCACGTGGCCGCGGTCCGGGCGCAGGCCCATGTCGGTCATCATGTACAGGATGCGCCGCTGCACCGGCTTCAGGCCGTCCCGGGCGTCGGGGAGCGCGCGCGAGTAGATCACCGAATAGGCGTACTCGAGGAACGAGTCCTGCATTTCGGACTCGACATCGATGTCGATGATGTTCTCGGTGAAGTCTTCGGGCGGAGCTGTTTTTTGGCGCCTGGCCATAGCGGTGGGGGTTCCTCAACTTGGATCTGCGGGCATTTCGTTGGCGGGCCCGGACGCGCTACAGACGCGCGCCGACGTTGCCCACTACGCTGAGTCTATGGTGGCCGACGGACATTACCCCGAATATTGGGAAGCCGATGTCGTGCTGCGTGACGGCGGGACGGGCCACCTGCGGCCCATTGCGCCCTCGGATGCGGACGCCGTCCAGGCCTTCCACAGCCGGCAGTCGGAGAACTCGATCTACCTGAGGTTCTTCACCTATAAGGCCACGCTGAGCGCCAAGGAACTCAAGCGCTTCACCGAGGTGGACCACCACGACCGGGTGGCCTTCGTCATCACCCGGGGCGCGGACATCATCGGGATCGGCCGCTACGACCGGCTGGACGACCCCACCGAGGCGGAGGTCGCGTTCAACGTTTCGGACGCCTACCAGGGCCGCGGGGTCGGCTCGATCCTGCTCGAGCACCTCGCCGCGGCCGCCCGGGAGAACGGCATCCGGCGCTTCTCGGCCGAGGTGCTCCCGGAGAACCGCAAGATGATCACCGTCTTCGCCGAGGCCGGCTACGAGGTCGAGCGCCACTTCGACGACGGCGTCGTCGAGCTTCGCTTCGACATCGACGCGACGCGGAAGTCCCGCGCCGTGATGGAGGCACGGGAACACCGGGCGGAGGCCCGCAGCGTGGCGGGACTGATGAGCCCAACCTCGGTCGCGTTGATCGGCGCCAGCCGCCGGTGGGGGAGCGTCGGCCACGCCCTCCTTGAGCACATCACCGAGGGCGGGTTCGCCGGCACCGTGTACGCGGTGAACCCCGAGGCCTTCGAGCTCGGCGGCGGAGTCTCCTACGCCTCGGTGCGCGAGGTCCCCGGCCCGGTGGACCTGGCCGTCATCGCCGTGCCGAAGGACCAGGTGGATCGAGTGGTGGATGAATGCGCCGCCGCCGGGGTCCGCGGCCTGCTGGTGGTCACCTCCGGGTACGCCGAGGACGGCGCAGAGGGCCTGGCCCGACAGCGCGCCCTGGTGGCCCGGGCCCGGGCGCAGGGCATGCGGGTGGTGGGCCCGGCCTCGCTGGGGATCGTCAACACCGACCCGGGGGTGCGCCTGAACGCCTCGATGGCGCCGGCCCTGCCCCGGCGCGGGGGCCTCGCCCTGTTCAGCCAGTCCGCCGGGCTCGGGGTGCTGCTGTACTCGGCCGCGGCCCGCCGCGGACTCGGGGTCTCCTCGATCATCTCCGCAGGCAACCGGGCCGACGTGTCCGGCAATGACGCCATGCAGTACTGGGAGGACGACGGCGCCACGTCGGCCGTGGCGCTCTACCTCGAGACGATCGGCAATCCGCGCAAGTTCTCCCGCATCGCCCGGCGGCTCGCGCAGACCAAGCCGGTGATCGTCGCGAAGTCGCCCGTGACGGGCCTGCAGCTGCCGCCCGGTCACGCGGTGCGCACTACGCAGGCCCCGCCGGCCGCCCTCGACGCGATGCTGCGCCAGTCCGGGGTGATCCGGGTGGAAACCACCGAGCAGCTCATGGACGTCGCCTCGATCGTTGCCTCCCAGCCGCTGCCGGCCGGGCCCGGGATCGCCGTCTTCTCGAATTCCGCGGCCCTGGGCAAGGTGCTCGCCGACGCCGTGGCCGCCCAGGGCATGGCGGTGGCCGCCGTCGTGGCGGACCTGGACCTCGACGCGGGCCAGTCGGCCGCCCTGCCGGCCCTCGAGGCCGCTGTGGCCGGGGCGCTGGCGCGGGAGGATGTGCACGCGGCGATCGTCACCACGCTTCCGGCCCGGGGCCTGCCCGCAGAGGCAGTCTCCGCGGCCCTTCAGGCCTGCGGGGAGGCCGCCGGCAAGCCCGTGGTCGCATCCTTCGCCGGCGTGCTCGATCCGCAGCTGCAGCTCGACGGCCTCGTGGACGCCTCCCCGGCAGCCCCGGTAATTGCGGCGGCGGATGAAGCACGGGCCGGAGCAGGGCTGCAGCGCGGGCTTCCGGCCTTCGCCAGCCCGGGGGCCGCGGTGGCGGCCCTGGGCGCCGTCGTCGCCTACACCCGCTGGCGGGCCCGGGACCACGGCGAGTTCGCCGAACTTCCCGGAACGGACGACGACGCGGCCGCCGAGCAGCTCGAGGGGATCCTCGGCCGGGTCAGCGGCGTCGGTCTGACGCGCCTGAGCGCCGAGGAGGGTGCGGCGCTCCTCGGCCACTACGGGATCGACGTGCTGCCCTCGGCCTCGTTCGACTCCGCCGACGAGGCCGTGAAGGCCGCCGACCGGCTCGGCTGGCCGGTGGCGCTGAAGACCACCGACGAGCACCTGAGACACCGCCTCGACCTCGGCGGGGTGCGCCTGGGCATAGAGGACGCCGAGGCGCTGCGGGCCAATATCGTCGCGATGGAGAAGGCGCTCGCCCCCTTCGGAAGCTTCGGCATGGAGGTGCAGTCGATGGCGCCTTCGGGGCAGGCGTGCACCCTGCGCGCGATCGAGGACCCGCTCCTGGGCCCGGTGCTGTCCTTCGGGCTGGCCGGGGACGCCGTGAACGTGCTCGACGACTGGGCTCACGGCGTTCCGCCCCTGACCACCGTCGATGTGGCCGATCTGGTCCGGGCACCGCGGGCGTCGCGGAAGCTGTTCGGCTACCAGGGCCTGCCCCCGGCCGACATCGCAGCCGTCGAGGACCTCGTGGCGAGGGTGGCCCTGCTCAAGGACAACCACCCCGAGATCGCCCTGCTCGAATTCAACCCCGTGCTGGTGGCCACCTCGGGCCTGGCGATCCTCAGCGCCACCATCGACGTCGGCAACCCGCGGCACCGCACCGACAGCGCCCGCCGGGCGATGCGGGACTGACCCGATGCACCCGCCGCCCTCCGGCGGTTAGGCAGAGCGGACGCGGGTAGGGGAAACTGGGACCATGACCCTTTCGCTCTCCCCGCAGCGTCGTGACCTCGATTCGTCCCTTGAGCGCGCGGGCTTCTACCCACGGCTGGTCGCCGACGTCGTCCATGATGCGCTCGACGGCCGGGAGCCGCTCTCCCATGTTGTGCACCTTGAGACCCACTTCGAGCGCACCGAGGTGCACCGCCACATCACCGTGCTGGTCCTCACCGAGGACATGCTGGTCATCACGCACGTCGACGACCAGCAGCTCGACGACGCCGGTGAGCAGGTCACCGCCCAGATCTCCACCGAATCCGTTCCCGTGAGCCAGATCCGCTCCGTCGTCCTCAGCTACCTCTACGCCCAGCCCCAGGACTACAAGCCCTCCGACCCGGCGCGGGAGATGACTCTGGCCATTGCCTGGTCCGGCGGGCAGCGCCTGGACATGGGTCCGGCCTCCTGCGGGGATCCTCAGTGCGACGCCGACCACGGCTACACCGGCACGATCGCCCAGGAGGACATCGTGCTGCGCGTCAGCGCCGAGGCCGACGGCGTCCAGGCGGTCCAGAATGCCAAGTCCTTCGCCCGCGCGCTGCGCAAGGTGAACACCGCCAGCTCCGTGGGAGGCGGCGCCGTGCTGACCTCCGACGGCGGTGGACGCCGCCAGCCCGGCTTCGCCGGACGGTTCACCCGGGCTCCCCACGGGCGGTAGAGGGTCCGTGACGAGCCTTTCGACGCACCTCGAACCCCTGCCCGCACCGCCGGCCTACGGCGCCGGCACCGTCGGGGAAGTCCTGACCAGCGCCGCCGCGGCCCTCGGGCTCGGCGGGTTCGGCAACGCCCTCGGGCTGCCGCCCGTCCGGCGGATCTGCGTGGTGATGGTCGACGGTCTGGGGCTGTCCCTGCTGAAGAAGCGCGGAGGCCACGCCCCGTTCCTGCGCGCGCACCTTGAGGGTGCCCGCACCCTCGGGTCGGCGTTCCCCTCGACGACCGCAGCCTCCCTGGCGAGCCTGGGCACCGGCCTGCCGCCCGGGCTGCACGGCATGGTGGGCTACGACGTGCTTGACCCCGCGCAGGACAAGGTGGTCAACATGCTCGGCAACTGGGACGGCGGCGTCGACCCGGTCACCTGGCAGCCCCATCCCACGGTGTTTGAACGCGCCGCCCGCGAGATTCCGGTCGTCACGGTCAGCCAGTCCAGGTTCGCCGATTCCCCGATGACCCGCGCGGCGCTGCGCGGCGGGAGCTTCGTTGGCGCCGGTACGCTGCAGGCACGGGTGCGCGCCGCCGCCGAGCAGCTCTCCGGCGCCGACACCATGCTCATGTACTTCTACCTCAACGACCTGGACAAGGCCGGCCACCGCCACGGCTGCGCCTCGACGGACTGGACGGACCGGCTTGAGGACCTCGACTCGGCCATGAAGTCCCTCGCCCGGCAGATGCCGGCGGACACCCTGCTGCTGCTGACCGCCGACCACGGGATGGTCGACGTCGCCGAGGGCCAGCGCTTCGACTACTCGGCCCGGCCCGCCCTCGTGGACGGGATCGCCCACACCGCCGGGGAGCCGCGGATGGTCCACCTCTACTTCGAACCGGGGCTTGACGCCGCCGGCCGGGAGCGGCTGCGGTCGGCGTGGCAGGAGGCCTTCGGGCGCCAGGCCTGGATCCTGACCCGCGGGGAGGCCGTGCAGGCCGGCCTGTTCGGACCCACGGTCGATCCCTCGGTGCTGCCGCGGATCGGAGACCTGCTGGTGGCCGCCCGCGAGCCGATCGCCCTCTTCGACACCCGGCGCACCTCCGCCTCCGCCCTCGAGGTGATCGGTCAGCACGGGTCAATGACGCGGGCCGAGCGCGAGGTGCCGCTGCTGACGCTGCGCCGGCCCGAACCCGCCCGGAAGGTCCCCGCACGGCGCGGGACGAAGCCCACCCCCGAAAGGCCGAACCATGGCTGAACTTCTCTTTTTCTGCGGCACGATGGACTCCGGAAAATCGACACTTGCCCTGCAGATGGAGCACAACCACCGCGCCCGCGGCCGGAAGGGCGTGCTGTTCAGCTCCCATGACCGGGCCGGCGAGTCGATGATCTCAAGCCGCCTGGGGCTGCGGACCCGCGCCGTCGAGGTGCACCCCGACACCGACTTTTGGAGCGAGGTGACCGGCCGGCTCACGCAGGGCGCCCGGGTTGACTACCTCATCTGCGACGAAGCGCAGTTCTACACCGCGGGCCAGATTGACCAGCTGGCACGCATCGCCGACGACATGGACATCGACGTCTTCGCCTTCGGCATCACCTCGGATTTCCGCACGAGGCTCTTTCCTGGTTCCCAGCGGCTCGTGGAGCTTGCGGACCGCATCCAGGTGCTCCAGGTCGAGGCCCTGTGCTGGTGCGGCAAGCGCGCCACCCACAATGCCCGGATCGTGGACGGGACCATGGTCGTCGAGGGGGACCAGATGGTGGTTGGGGATGTCGAGGCGGCGGCCGATCCAGATAGCGCCGGGGAGGCGCCCCGGTCCGCCGGTGCGGCGGAGCCGGTCACCGAGTACGAGACGCTGTGCCGCAGGCACCATATGCGCCGGCAGACTTCGCGTGCCTCGAACGCGCTGGTGGGCAACGAACTGCCGCTGCCGTTCGAGCCGGCCCCGGAGGCGGAGCCGGCGACGCTCTGAGGCCGGCGGGATCTCCGCATCAGCCGGCTCTGGAAGCGGGGGACCCTGCGAAACCGCGGGCCCGAGGAGCCAAGGGGATCCGGGCGAACCGCAGGCTCGGGGAACCGGTGGTTCCGGGCTCCCAGGGAACCTCTAACCCTTGCGGCCCGCCGGTGTAGGCGGGCCGGGTACTGCTAGTCGCCCTTGGTGCCGAAGACGATCTGGTCCCAGCTGGGCACGCTTGAGCGCTTGGGCTTGATGCGCCGGTCTGCTGGTTCCTCGGTCTTGGCTTCGGCACCGGTGTCCCTGCCCTTGTCTCCGGACTGCTCGCGGCGGTCGCCCGGACCGGCCTCTGCGGGTGTCCCGGAAGCGTCGGGGGTGTCCTTGCCCCGGGAGCCGTCCGCGGGTGCTCCGCCGTCCTCGGCGGCGCGGACCGGCACGGCGAAAATGCTGATTTCGCGGGTCTCGGTGCTGACCCCGTGGTAAAGCCGGGGCGAGCCGTCCGCGTGGAGGTCGGGGTCCTCACCGCCCTCCCGGGGCGGGGGAGCGAGGCTCAGTCCCGGGGGCAGCGAGCCGTCCTCGGCTTCAAAGCCGTCGCGGGGATGCGCCGCGGGAATGCTTCCCTTGGTCAGCAGTTCGGCGAGGTTGTCATCGCTGTCCTCATCGGCCCCGAGCCGCTGGCCGCGGCGCGAGCGCAGGACATCGAGCAGGCCGTCCGCGTCGTCGTGCGTCTCGACGGGGGGCTCCTCGGCCTTTTCGGCCTCGAAGTCGAAGACCCGGTCGGCGACGGCGCTGAGCCGGCGGTTGGGAAGCGGCCCGTCGAGCGGCTCGAGTTCGCTCAGCAGCTGCGCCCACCGGTTGGCGTTCACGACGGTCTTGCGGGAGGGGTTGAACGTCCACTGCGCGGGCGGCTCCTCGCCGACGTTCACGGCCGAGCTTTCGGGAAGGTCGAAGCGGGCCACAACTGTCCAGGCACCGTCGGAGCGCCGCCAGGAGTCCCATTCGATGTTCGCGGCGTCGACCCCGTAGGCCTCGAGCCGGAACGCGACCATTTCGCCGAGCTGGGCCGGGTTGTCGCCGAAGGCGGAGCGGTAGCCGTCGTGGGAGGGAAGGGGGGCTGCCACCTCGACGCGCTGGGCGAGGTAGGCCATGTAGTCGCGCTCGGCGCGCACAGGTCCCTCGTACCGCAGGATGTGGGAGAGCTCGAGCCCCGATTCCTCGGCGATCCCCTGCGCGGTCGCGCCGCTGCGGATGCGGGCCTGGATGTCCCGCGGTGTCAGGTGGACCGATGGGCCGGTCCGGCCGGTCGGGGAGGGCGGGGCGGCGGGAGCGACCCGCGTCGACTGCCGGGACGCTGCCGCTCGAAGAGCTTCGTCGATCGGCAGACGAAACGTGGCTCCTCCGTCGCCGCTTAACAGCAGATGATCGCCATCCACACCAACCAGGCGCAGCTCCTGCATTAAAATCCTCCAGCCGACAGTAATTACTAGTCGAAACTCTGCCACTGAATGCCCGTCATTCCTACTACACCCCGTGGTGTGGCGCGGTTTCTTGGGCTGCGGCGGCCAGCCGGCGGACGGCAGCCGCCCGGCCCGGCAGGCGCTCCGGCCGACACTGCGGCCACCCGGGTCGACACGGCGGGCGCCGGGCGGCGGCCCCGGTCGGCCCCAATGGGGCAGAATGCACTGGTAAAAGTCCCACACACCGGGGCCGGGCCGGGCTTTCCGGACGGGCCCGGCCGCTGCCCCCTAAGACCGGAGCGTGAAGGAACCACCATGGCGACCGACTACGACGCGTCGAGCACCACCGATGAAGCAACAGCCGCCGAGCCGATCGAGGAGCTGCGCACCACGGCCGCCGCCGTGCAGTCGCCGGTGGTCGACGAGGACGAGGTTGAGGCCGCCGATTCCTTCGAGCTACCCGGGGCCGACCTCTCGGGTGAGGAACTCACGGTCCAGATCCTGCCCGCGCAGGCCGACGAGTTCACCTGTTCCTCATGCTTCCTGGTCCGCCACCGCTCGCAGATTGCCCGCGAGAAGAACGGTCTGCTGTTCTGCAGCGAGTGCGAGGGCTGAGCCGGCTCAGCGTGCGAGGGCGGCGGTGAACTGCTTGGGCCTGCGGGTGGACGCGAGCCAGTACGGGGTGCGGTCCTCGGGGTCGGTGACTTCGATGCGGACCACGGGGGAGATCCAGCCCCGGATGCAGAGGTACGCCAGGCCGTTGAGGGCCGTACCGCGCTGTTCGGTCGCGTCGTCGCCGGTGTAGGCCGACACCGCGCCCAGGTAGCGGCGCTCGATGGTCGCCCGGCCGACCGTGAGGGTGGTGGGCGTGACCACAATCCGCGGGGTGGAAAGGACAAGCAGGGTCACCAGGACCAGTGCGATCACCACCGCCGCCGCGAATCCGATGAACACATCGATGGGGGCAAAGGTCACGATCGACGCTGCGGCGGCACCAAGCACCAGCAGCCAGACCCAGGTTGATGGCCACAGCCGCTCGGAATAGATGACAGTGTCCTCCACGGACCCTTCTGCGGCTTTCGACATGCTCTAACATTTACACCTTTTGCCTTGAGGTTTCATCCCGGCAGCGGGCCCTCGCCCCGCGCCCGAGGCGCTAAAGTGGTGTGCTGGGGCAGCAGCAGCGGTGGAAGATCAGCGCGGGGATGGCGGCCCGCCCTGCCCGCCGCGGAGTCCACCCGCGGCACCCCCGCCAGGACCACCGCAGCGATAGAAACACCATCAGTTCAGGACCACCGAACACCCAAGTTCACCGAACGTCCCACCGGTTCCGGCGTTGCCGGCGCCGGTGCACACCAGAGGTTGGAGAAACCCGTGCCAGACCCGCAGCAGGACCTGCAGGTGCAGATCGTGATGCTCGACGACGCCCTCGAACCGCCCGCGTACGCCCAGCCGGGGGACGCCGGCGCGGACCTGTGCAGCCGCATCGACGTATCGCTCGCGCCGGGGGAACGCCGACTGGTGCCCACCGGGGTGTCCGTTGCCCTGCCCGCCGGCTACGCAGGCTTCGTCCACCCCCGCTCCGGACTGGCTGCCCGGCACGGCCTGTCTGTCGTCAACGCCCCCGGCACCATCGATGCCGGCTACCGCGGTGAGGTCCAGGTCATCCTGCTGAACACCGACCGCTCCGAAACAGTGCACCTGGCGCGCGGCGACCGGGTGGCGCAGCTCGTGATCCAGCGGGTCGAGCAGGCGTCCTTCGTGCAGGTCCAGGAACTGCCCGAATCGGTACGCGGCGCAGGCGGCTTCGGCTCCACCGGTGGCTTCACCCCCGTGCCGGAGGCGCACAACCCCGCCACCGGCGGCTGAGCCGCCCCCACAGCAGACCGGGCGCTTCGCCGTCCGGAACCGAACACCACGTCGACAGATCGAGGAGAGGAACCCACAAATGGTTTTTGGGCGCCTGAAGAAGAAAAAGCAGGACGACGGCTCGCCGGAGCCCCAGGGCACCGACGCCGCGGACACCGGCGGAACCGAGGCGGAAGCCGCCGAGACCCCGGAGCCGGCGGAGGCGACCCTCGAGGCACAGCGGCGTGAATCCGGTCCCTTCGATTCGGCCGAGAAGGACTCAACCGAGGGCTACATCGATCTCGGGGCGCTGAAGATCGGTGCCGCCGAAGGACTGCAGCTGCGCCTCGAGGTGGAGGAGCGCACCAAACGGGTCATCGCCGTCACCCTCGACCTCGGCGGCTCAACCCTGCAGCTCCAGGCCTTCGCCGCACCCCGCTCCGAGGGCGTCTGGGATGAAATCCGCCAGCAGATCGGCCTCTCGGTGGGGTCCCAGGGCGGCACGGTGCAGGAACGGAAGGGCACCTTCGGCACCGAACTGATCGCCCAGCTGCCCGCCCCGCTGCCCGACGGAACCTCCGGCGTCCGCGTGGCCCGGTTTGTCGGCGTGGACGGGCCGCGCTGGTTCCTGCGCGGCGTCTTCGGCGGACCGGCGGCGCTCAACGAGGCCGCGGCCGCGCCGGTGGAGGCGCTCTTCCGCAACGTCGTCGTCGTCCGCGGGGACCACCCGCTTCCCCCGCGCGAACTCCTGCCGCTGCGCCTGCCCAAGGATGCATCCGCCACCCCGAACCCGTCGACGCCGGTCCGGCCCGGGCTCACCGCGCCCCAGCGCGGCCCCGAGATCACCGAGATTGGCTGACACCGGCCGGTCCCTGCCCCCGGCGGGCGGGGCGGCCCGCGGATCCCGGGGGCGGCTGCGCGGTCGCGGGCTGATCGACTCCGTCACCTACCAGCCAAAGAACGCCTCACCGCGTTTCTCCGCCATCGTGAGGGTCGACGCCGGGCCCCTGCCCGGGACCCGCGTGCGCCTCGTGTGGATGGGCCAGCGTGAAGTGCGCGGCATCGAAGCCGGCGTCGAACTCGCCTTCGAAGGCATGGCCAGCCGGGTCGAGGGCATGCTGACCGTGTACAACCCGCGCTATGAAATTATTGGACGGCCCGAGGAGCCCTGAGTGAACCAGAACCCGAAGCAGAACCAGCACGGCGACGCCCAAAACCAGCACGGCGACGCACAGGACCGGCCACGGCCGGAGGACCTTGCGTCCCAGTACGCGGCGCGGGCGGGCGTGAAGCGCACGGCCCACGGCAGCATCGACGTCCTCTCCTCCGTCGGCGGGGTGCAAGGACTCTCCGAGAGCATCGTGCCGGGACTTGTGTTCACCGTGCTGTTCACGATCACGCGGGACCTGACGGTGTCCCTGGTGGCCGCCCTCGCCGCCGCCGCGGCCTTCTCGGTGGTTCGGCTGGTCTCCCGCCGGCCCCTCACCCAGGCCCTCTCGGGGCTCATCGGCGTGGCGTTCTGCGCCATCGTCGCACTGCGGACCGGCAACGCCGAGGACTTCTTCCTGCCCGGCTTCTACATCAACGCCGCGTACATCGCCGCCATGGCCCTCTCCATCGCCGTGCGCTGGCCGATCGCAGGCGTCCTGTTCGGCTTCATCCGGTCCGAGGGCACCGAATGGCGGAAGGACCCCCTGCGCGTGAGGGCCTACTCGCTGGCGACGTGGATCATCATCTCCGTGCTCGCGCTGCGGCTGGCCGTCCAGCTGCCGCTTTACCTGGCCGGCAATGTGGCCGCCCTCGGGACGCTGCGCGTCGCGATGGGGCTGCCGCTGTACGCGCTGGGCCTGTGGCTGGCGTGGCTGGTGTCGCGGCCCGCCGCACCCGAAACCCCCGCCCCGGAGCCCGGGCCCGCCCGCTAGGCGGAGCCCGGCCCTCGACCGACGGGCGGACGTCCGGAGGTCCGACGTCGGGAGCCGGCGCCGCCCGTCAGGCCGGGGTCGAGTCCGCCTCCGGCCGGCTGCGCGCCGCCAGAGCGCTCCGCAGGTCGTTCTCCGCCGCCACAGCCGCCAGGAAGAACAGTTCGTCGCCCTCCTCCACGGTGTCGTCAGCGCTCGGCGTGACGGGCACGTCGTCGCGCAGGATCGCCACCACCGCACAGTCGAGCGGGAGCTCGACCGAGCTCAGAGGCTGACCGACCAATGGAGAATCCTGGGGCACCGTGAACTCGAGGATTGAGGAGACCCCGGTCTGCAGCGTGAGCAGGCGCACCAGGTCGCCGATCTCGACCGCCTCCTCGACGAGCGCGGTCATCAGGCGCGGCGTATTCACCGCAACGTCGACACCCCACGAATCGTCGAACATCCAGTCGTTCTTCGGGTTGTTCACCCGGCCCACGGTGCGCCCCACACCGAATTCGCTCTTGGCCAGCAGCGACACCACGAGGTTGACCTTGTCGTCCCCGGTGGCAGAGACGACGACGTCGGCCTCGTCGAGCCGTGCGTCCTTGAGGGTCGTCAGCTCGCAGGCGTCCCCGATGAGCCACTTGGCGCCCTTGAGCCCGCTGCGCCCGATCACCTCGGGCTTTTCGTCGATCAGGAGGATCTCATGGTTGTTCGACAGCAGTTCGCGCGCGATCGAGGACCCGACGCTCCCTGCTCCGGCAATGACAACTCTCATTCGGCATTCTCCTTGGGTGGACTTGCGAGAATCCGCCCTATTTCATCGGTCGCGGTTGTCTTCATCATGGCGTGCACGATGTCGCCCTGCTGGTAGCTGGTCTCATCCGTGGGCAGCATTCCCTCCCCGAACCGCGTCAGGTAGGCGATGCGCACCCCGCCGGCGGCCTCGATGTCCTTGAGCGGACGGCCCAGCCAGGCGTCATTGAGTGAGAGTTCACCCAGGATCAGGCGCCCGGAGGTCTCGCGGTAGTCCCCGTCGATGCTCTGCTCCGGCAGGATCCGCCGCAGCACCTGGTCGGCGCTCCAACGGACGGCCGCCACCGTGGGGATGCCGAGCCGCTGGTAGATCTCGGCCCGGCCCGGGTCGTAGATCCGGGCCACCACGTGACGGACGTGGAAGGTTTCCCGGGCCACCCGGGTTGCCAGGATGTTCGAGTTGTCTCCGCTGGACACGGCCGCGAAGGCGTAGGCGTTCTCGATGTCGGCGTGCTTGAGGGTGTCCCGGTCGAACCCGACCCCGGTGACTTTCCGGCCGCCGAAGGAGGACCGCAGGCGGCGGAACGCCCGGTCGTCCTGATCGATAATCGCCACGCTGTGGCCCGACTCGTCGAGTGTGTGGGCGAGGCTGACCCCCACCCTGCCGCATCCCATGATCACAAAATGAGCCATCGAGGGCACCCCTGTCTCCTGCTGCGCCCGGCGGCATTCCGGGCTGCTTACCGGCTCAATCCGGTCGGTGTCCGGTCGTCGTCCGGAGGCGCTCGGCGGCCGGTGCTTAGGCGGCGGCTTGCGCAGCCGCAGACCGCAGCGCCGGCTGCCGTAGGTCTCCAGCCTAATGGCTTCCGCGGCGCACAAACGCGCTAGTCTGGGGGCCGTGCTGACTTTCTTCGGGGCCGCCAAGCGGGTGCTGGTGGGCAAGCCTTTCCGCAGTGACAGGCGCAGGCGCCAGACCCTGCCCCAGCGTTGGGCCATGCCCACCTTTTCAGCCAACGCGTTGTCCTCGGTGGCCTACGCTCCCGATGAGATCATCCTGACGCTGGCCCTCGCCGGAGTGGCCGCCGTCGTGCTCGCCCCCTGGGTGGGCCTCGCCGTGATCGCCGTCCTGCTGGTGGTCATCGCCTCCTACCGCCAGGCCCTGCGCGCCTATCCCACCGGAGGCGGGGACTATGAAATCGCCCGCCGGAACTTCGGCGGGCAGGCCGGCGCCCTGGTCGCCTCGGCCCTGATGGTCGATTACGTGCTGACCGTGGCAGTGTCGGTGTCCGCGGCGGCCCAGTACGCCGTCGAACTGGCACCCGGCGCGGCGCCGATGCGCACCGGCCTCGCCGTCGCCGGGGTGGCAGCGCTGGTCCTGCTGAACCTGCGCGGAGTGACGCGCGGGGCACGCCTCACCGGCATTCCCACCTATCTGTTCACCGCGGTGGTGCTCGGAATGTGCGCCGTGGGCGTGTTCCAGAGCGCGGCCGGGACCCTCCGCGAGGCCCCGAGCGCAGGCTTTGAAATTGTGCCCGACGCCGCCTTCGACGCCGGGCTGGTGGGGCTTGGGGGCGCGCTGCTGATCCTGCGCGCGTTCTCCGCCGGCGCGGCGGCGCTGACCGGCATCGAGGCCCCGGCCGCCAACGTGCCCAGCTTTGAGGCGCCGCGGGCACGCAACGCCGCCACCACCCTGGTGGTCCTGGCGGCCGTGGCGTCCCTGATGATGGCCGGGGTGATCTACCTGGCCAACGTCGCGAAGGTCCGCGTGGTGCTTGATCCCGCGAACCAGCTGCTCATCGACGGCCTCCCGGTGGGGGAGAACTACCTCCAGAGTCCGGTGCTCAGCCAGCTGGCGGCGGCGGTCTTCAACGATGCGACGCTTCCGTTCTTCCTTGTCGTGGGCGCCACGGTGCTTGTGCTCCTGCTGGCCGGGCACGCCGCCTTCAACGGGTTCCCCCTGCTCGCCTCCCGGCTCGCCGGCGACGGCTACCTGCCGCGCCAGCTGAGGACCCGCGGGGACCGGCTCACCTACAGCAACGGCATCCTCGCGCTGGGCCTCGGCGCGGCCGCCCTGATCCTGCTCTTCGGCGCCGACGTCACCCAGCTCGTCCAGCTCTACATCGTCGGGGTGTTCGTCTCCTTCACCGCCAGCCAGCTCGGGCTGATCACCCACTGGACCCGCGAGCTGCGCAGCACCGCCGACCGGCAGGCCCGGTGGCGCATGCGCAAGTCCCGGGCGATCAACACCGCCGGATTCATCCTGACCGCGGCGGTGCTCGTGGTGATCCTCGTGACCAAGTTCGAATACGGCGCCTGGATCGCAGTCCTCGCCATGGCCGTGCTCTTCGCGATCATGCGCAGCATCAAGAGCCACTACGACAGCGTGGCGTCGGAGCTGGCCATTGACGACGCCGACAACCTGCGCGCCCTGCCGGCCCGGGTCCACGCCGTCCTGCTCGTCTCGCACGTGCGCAAGCCGGTGCTGCGGGCGCTGGCCTTCGCCCGCGCATCGCGGCCCTCACGGCTCGAGGCCATCATCGTCGATGTGGACGCCGAGCAGACCCGGCGTACGCTTGAGGACTGGGAAAGACTGGAGCTGCCCGTCCCGATCACCGTGCTCGCCGCGCCGTACCGGGACACCATCACGCCGATCCTCGACTACATCGCAACCATCCGCAGCGAATCGCCCCGCGACCTGATCGTGGTGTACATCCCGGAGTATGTGGTGGGGAAGTGGTGGGAGCAGCTCGTGCACAACCAGACAGCCCTGCGCATCAAGGCCCGCCTCCACTTCGTCCCCGGGGTGATGGTGGCCAGCGTCCCCTGGCAGCTGGCGTCCGCCAGGGCCGACCAAGAAACCAAGATCTGAAGTGAGCAAGTGACAAACGAATCGACAGTCGTCGAGCTGACCATCGAGCGCCCGGCCCACGGCGGGCACACCGTCGCCCGGCATGAAGGGCGGGTCGTGTTCGTGCGGCACGCCCTTCAGGGGGAGAGGGTGCGGGTCCGCCTCACCGAGCAGGAGCCGGACGCGAGCTTCTGGCGCGGTGACACGGTGGAGGTCCTCGAGGCCTCACCCCACCGGGTGACCCACCCGTGGCCGCAGGCCGACGCGCTGGCCGCCGCCGCACAGGGCACCGCGCCGGTCGGGGGAGCCGAATTCGGCCACATCCGGCTCGAGGAGCAGCGCCGGGTCAAGGCGCAGATCTTCGCCGAGCAGCTGACCCGGATCGCCCGCACCGAGCGGGACGTCACCGTCGAGGCCGCGCCCGGGGAAACCCCCGACGGGCTCGGCTGGCGCACCCGGGCGGCCTTCGCCGTCACCGGCAACGGGCGGCTGGCCATGCACGTGCACCGCTCGGACGCGCTGGTTCCGGTCACTGAGATGCCGCTGGCTGTCGACGCGGTGAACGCCCTGCGGCTGTGGGACCTGGACTTTTCGGGGATGCAGCGCGTCGACGTCGCCGTCGGCTCCGGCGGCGGGGATCCCCTCGTGCTGCTCATCCCCGCCGAGGGCACGGCGCCGCGCCGGGCCGGGGCCATCGCGGCCCAGATTGCGGGGGCCTCCGTGGCGGTCCTCGACGCCGCAACCGGCACCGTGCACCGCCTCAAGGGCCGGACCTGGCTGCAGGAGCAGGTCGGTCCGCACGCCTACCGCGTCACCGGGGCCGGGTTCTGGCAGATCCACCGCAAGGGGCCCGAGGTCCTGACCGGCGCCGTGCTGGAGGGGCTGCAGGTCGCCGAGGGCGAGCACGCCGCCGACCTCTACGCCGGGGCCGGGCTGTTCACCGTGCCGCTCGCCTCCGCCGTCGGCGCCAAGGGGTCGGTGCTGTCCGTCGAGGGCTCGGCCGGCACCAGCCGGGACGCCCGCCGCAACCTTCACGGCCAGGACCAGGTGAGCATCGTCCAGGGCCGCGTGGACAAGGTGCTTTCCTCCCACGACGGCCCGCTCGACGTCGTGCTCCTCGACCCGCCGCGGGCCGGTGCCGGCAAGAAGGTCGTCGGGCAGATCCTCGACGCTGCCCCGCGGCGGGTCGGGTACGTTTCCTGCGACCCCGCCTCCTTCGCCCGCGACCTCGGCCTCTTCCAGGCCCGCGGGTGGACCCTTGACACGCTGCGGGTCTTCGACCTGTACCCGCACACGCACCACATGGAATCATTCGCACTGCTTTCCCCGCCACGGGGTGCGTCGTGAGAACCCGAGGCTAGAATCTGAGGCATCGGTTCCGGACGCGGACCCCGCCCCGGACTCCTCCAGCGGTGGAAGGACTCGGCCATGGGAGTTGCCAACAGCTTTGGTTCAAGGGGTGTGCTGGAGGTTTCCGGGACCTCGTATGAGATTTTCCGTTTGGGGGCGGTGGAGGGTGCGGAGCGGCTGCCGTTCAGCCTGAAGGTGTTGTTGGAGAATCTGCTGCGGACCGAGGACGGGGCCAATATCACCGCCGATCATGTGCGGGCCCTGGCCGGGTGGAATCCTGAGGCGGAGCCGGATACGGAGATCCAGTTCACTCCGGCGAGGGTGATCATGCAGGACTTCACCGGGGTGCCGTGCGTGGTGGACCTGGCCACGATGCGTGAGGCGGTGGCCGAGCTGGGCGGGGATCCGAAGAAGGTGAATCCGTTGGCGCCGGCGGAGATGGTGATTGATCATTCGGTGCAGATCGATGTGTTCGGCAATGCCGGGGCGCTGGAGCGCAACATGGAAATCGAGTATCAGCGCAACGGGGAGCGGTATCAGTTCCTGCGCTGGGGCCAGACCGCGTTTGATGATTTCAAGGTGGTGCCCCCGGGGATGGGCATTGTGCACCAGGTGAACCTTGAGTACCTGGCCCGCACGGTGATGACCCGGGAGGTGACCGGGGCGGACGGGGCGACGGTGCTGCGGGCGTATCCGGATACCTGTGTGGGCACCGATTCGCACACCACCATGGTCAACGGGCTGGGCGTGCTGGGTTGGGGGGTCGGCGGGATCGAGGCGGAGGCGGCGATGCTGGGCCAGCCGGTGTCGATGCTGATCCCGCGGGTGGTCGGCTTCAGGCTCTCGGGGTCGATTCCGGCCGGGGCCACG
>NZ_WPNY01000010.1 GCF_009828595.1 Arthrobacter zhaoguopingii | reverse complement strand
CTCGTGGGCCAGGAACGCGGTCTGGGTCAGGACCACGCCCAGGGCCGCGGCGATCAGCAGCTGGAACCAGGTGTCCCCGAGCAGGGCGAACCCGGTCCAGGCCGCCCCCATGGCCAGGGTGAGCAGGGCGAACACCGAGACATAAAAGCGCCGGCGCCGGGTCAGCAGCCCCTCCTTCCGGACCTGCTTCAGCAGAACCGAATACGACGCAACCACGTCATTGGGCTTGGCGATCCGGACTTTGCGCTTTACCGGTACTGCGATGGTTTCACTCATGGGCTGATCCTCAGGAAGTTTCTCGACATACATCTGCCCGGGCGTGGAACCGGCGCCCGGTGAAAGCGGTGTTCCCCCTGCGCGGGCCGGGGCCTGTGCAGGGGGAACACCTCACGGTGGAGCTTAGGAGTTGGTGTAGTGCTCGCGGCTGCCGGACTTGGCCAGGCCGCGGGAGACCATGTAACCGATGGTCAGGAAGGTGATGAGCTTCATGGCGTCGAGGGCGTTGAACACGTCTTCGCCTTCTCCGCCGTCGCCTACCACCAGTGCGGTGAGGGCGGTGGCGAGCACGATGGCGATGTAGGCGAAGAACTCGGTGGTCTTCGTCGAAGCCTTCGTCTCGGTCGAGCGGCGGTCAGCGACCGCCAGGTTGCCGTTGTGGGTGTCGGCGGGGTGGCTGTAACCGTTGTTGTTGTTCGACATGGTAAATCTCCTTTTGGAAGTGTGAAGGGTGAGACCGGTGACGGATCCTTTGGCCCGGATTGGGCGGGATCACGTATCGGGGTAGGGAGCGCGGAGGCCGCGGTCTGCTCCACAGCGTTGCTCTACACCGTAGACTCTACGGTGTAGATTGTAAGATAGCAAGTCGGCTTACTAGATGGTGGATGATGATGGTTTCAGTGAACCGGCACGACGGCCCTGTCCCGGACGACGCGCCTAGAGGTGCTCCCGTTCCGGGAGCGGGCGTCGGGGGAAAGCGGCGAAGCCCGTTGAACAGCCGAATCGTGCTGCAGGCTGCGCTCGAGCTGGTCGATGTGGAGGGTCTGGAGGCCCTGTCGATGCGCCGGCTCGGGCACAAGCTCGACAGAGACCCGATGGCGCTCTACCGGTACGCGGCCAACCGGGACGCGTTGCTGGATGGTTTGACCGAGCTGCTGCTGGATCAATGGGTGATCTCTGAGGCCGAAGACACAGATGCGGCCTGGCAGGATCAGCTGCGAAGGGCCGCCCACCGTTTTCGCTCCCTGGTGCTGGAGCACCCCCACGTTGTGCCGCTCCTGGTGACTCGCCCGTTGTCCACTCCTCTGGGGCTGCGGCCGCTGGGGGCGTTGCGTCCCCTGGAGCAGCTCCTCGCTGTTTTCACCCGGGCCGGCTTTGGACCCTCCGGTGCCCTCCATGCCTACCGTGCCTACTACGGTTTCCTTCTCGGACACGTGATCAATGAGCTCGAGGAGTTCGTCGTCAATCCCGACGAGGACGACACCGGGCTGCGGCTGGGCCTGCACCGTCTGCCCGAACAGGACTTCCCTTACCTGCGACGCCTCGGCTCCCAGTTGCTGGACTACGACGGCGAAGTCGAACTCGACCAGGGCATCACCATCGTCCTGAGTGGCCTCCAATCACAACTCGAGAGCCCGGCGCACGCCCCCGATAAAACCTCCGGCTTCTGAGCCGGCGTTCATTCGCCGACGGTGCCGTGCTGCGGGAAGAAGCTCGGGAAAAAACCAGCCCGCTGTTCCATCCATGCCGCCGGCGGCGACGAATACCGCTTCGGGAGAAGTCTTCCAAGACCGTTGCGCAAGTTTCCGGTCCGACGGGACCGGTCCCACTGCGCCTGGCCCGTGGCCGGTGCTCCGCTGTCAACCGTTAGAGTCAGGTGTCCTGTGAGCGCTGAAGATTTGAACCGCCTGAAGGTCGCCGCCGCCTACAGGGAGGCGGCCGAATTCGAACTGGACCACACGGTGCTGACTCTTCAGGAGGCCGTCGCCACGGCCCTGCGCCATGGTGAGGACCCCGAACTGATCGCCGAACTCACGGACCTGTCACCCTCTGAGGTGCTCAAGCTGCGTGGCGGGCCCGAGGGTGAGGACGCCACCGGCAACTATCTGCTCAGCGACCTGCATCCAGCCCGAATCCAGGCCTCCGGGACTCTGCCCACCTGATCTCACCGCCGGTGCCCCATACTGCGGTACAGCCACCGGGTGTTGCCACAACGCAACCATCTGGACGTGAGGGCCGATCCGGTGCGGAATTCCTCAAGCGTCTCCGGCCACCTCTCCACAGGCGCCAACGCCCAACATGAGGGCGCAGGTGCGCTACAGCGACCCGTCAAGCACGCAGCTGGCGTGGGAAGATGGGCACCGCCGGGGCATCGGGTGGGCGTGACGGGGTGCACGCCAACCTAGCGGTTTCGGTACCTATCCGGCCTGGCGGGGCAGTTCGCCGGTGCCGGTGAGATGTTCGGCAATTTTGACGAGCTTGATATTCGAGCGTGAACTGGAGTGTCCGAGCAGGATGAAGGCCTGCGCTGCGGTGATTTTGTAGCGTTCCATCAGGATGCCTTTGGCCTGCCCGATGAGGTCCCGGCTGGCCAGAGCATCGTGCATCTGGGCCATTTTCTGGCTCTCCGCGAACGCCACTGCGGCGTGTGCGGCGACCAGCAGCCCGATCTCCTCGGAATCCGTACCGAACGCGTGGGCACTGCGGCTGTAAAGGTTCAGCGCACCGAGGTTGTCACCTTCGACGAACAGCTGGAAAGCGAGCATGCTCGCCGCACCGAGTGCCGCGGCGCCCGGGGCGAAGCGGGGCCAGCGGTCTTCGGTGGCCATGTCGGGGACACCGACGGTGCGGTGTTCGAACACCGCAGACAGGCAGGGTCCCTGGCCGGTTTCGGCCTGGAGCGCATCGACCCGTTCGGGAAGGTCATCCGAAGGGGCGTGGGACTGCACGGCCTCCCGCCCGGTGACGACGGTGATGGAGGCCTCCTCCGCACCAGGCACGAGGTCGATGGCTGCCTTCACCATGTGCCGGAGGATCGATTCTTCATCTTTTTCGGCTTGCAGGGAACGCGCGAGGTCGCTCATCTGCTCAGCGATGTCCTCCAAAGACGCACTGCTCAGGTCCCCCTGACCGTGCCCGGGGGCTTCCGCGCTGTTATCTACCATCAACCCATTATCCCCGGAATCCGCCTCATCCGACCGGGGACCGATGCCGCGGCTCCTCGGTGCTGGGTGACCCCGGTTCGCGCATCGCTGGCGCTGAAACCGGGGTTACCCACCTTATCTGCGGGAGGTAAGGACGTGGTGTTCCGCGGCAGCAGTGCAACGCCCAGATCAACGGCTGAGGAAGGACTGCGCCGACGGGACTCTCCCTTGAGTGAGCTGTCGCGATTTTACTGTCCGATTCTCGGCACGCTCCGGCGCAGCTGCTTGGTCGGTCTCCTGGTTCACTCAGGCTTTATGCTCGCCGCGGTCCTGGCGTCGTTCGGCCTCTCCGGATTTCTCATCCCGGTCGTCGAGCTCCCGTCGCAACTCTTCATTTCGCCCTTCGGTTTCCGGGTCGAGCGATCCGTCCTCGACATACTCGGCGTCCATCTGGCGGTGCACTTTGCTGTTGAGCACACTCACCTCGTCGGCCGGAAGGCCGTCCAGATCCGCAGGAAAATCCTCGCTCGGGTCGAGTTTGCTGTCGCCGTTCATTGTTGCCTTTCCTCGAGGATTGTCGTGCTCCTGAGCATACTGCGTGCCCCCTGCGGGCAGAGCCCACACAAACCCATATGAAGAAGACCGATGCGTCCGCCACGAAAAAGCAATCAAGCCTCCCGTTCACGCCGGGGTGACGCGGAGGGCGGCCGATGCTTTTCATTCCGCTCGCCGCGGTGCCCGCGGTGCTACCGGGACCACTCCTGAATGCGTCGACCGCCGGCTGGGGCATGGAACGAAGGAGAACGGGGTCCTGACCCATGCTCGTCGGCTCGGGCTGGCCACGACCGGCAACCGATGGCGGGTTGGATTGCAACGAGTCCGGTCCGATGCATTTGTTTCGTCCTGCAGAGAAGCGCCGCACCCATCCATGCGGGGTGATACTTTCGTATGCTTTGGGGCGGCTCCGCCCGGCTGGTGACAGAATCGTTGGTTAAAGGACGGAAGGGTTCTGATGGGTGGGCAGGCAGGCGGTGGGGCCGGGAGGTTCCGCGTTTTGTGGAGTCGCGCGGCGGCGGGCCTTGCTGTGGTCGTCCTCGCGGCATGCGCCCAAGGACCCGGGGAACCGCCCGGGGACCTGCCAGACCCGACCATGGCGTCTTCGACGCCGGCTACTGCCGCCCCGGTATCACCGACCCCGGTGCCGGGCGGGGCGTCCGGGCCGGGGTCGGATCCGGCCACCCCGGGGTGGGGAGCTTATGAGGATCGGGAGGAGGCCTGCACCGCTGTGACCGATGACGTGCTTGCCCTGTCCCTGGTGCCCACTAACGTGCAGTTGGCGGAGGACTCCGGAGATATCAGCGGCATCGGCACCACAATCGTGGACCGGGCTTTAAGGGCGCCCGAGGGAGTCCGAGATTCCTATGCTGCCGCCCGTGAGGTCGTCGAGGAATTCGCGCAGGCCAAGGCAGGGGAAGACGGCGGGGGACCGGAGGCTGAATTCGACCAGAGCCGGTATGAGGCAGCGGTTGAGGGTATCCGGGATTGGCTGACCACCACCTGCTCCTGATTGCCTACGGCGAAGCTTGTGCAGGCCCCGGGTTAGGGCTTCGGGCCGGCCGGGGTCACCAGTCGAGTCAGGCCGATCACCGCAAATGATGTCATAACGATCAATACCGCCAGCACGGCTGCGTAGACTGCTACGGCCCGGTATCCGCCCACCTGCTGCGGGTCCAGGAAGAAGTAGGGGTACCAGCCCGAGACCCGCCCCAGCACCAGGATGTAAGCTCCCCACAGGAGGGGGAACACCAGGGATGCCCACCCGGTTCTCCATCGCAGCCGGTGTCTTCCCGGAACCAGCAGGAGATCCAGCACGGCATACACGGGAAGCATGAAGTGCATCACCCTCGAAGGGATCGATACCCGGAACACATGCCCGACCAGGTCGGCGTTGAGGACCATCATGCCGAAGGTAAGCCCGGAGACCATCAGGTAGGACGCCGCCAGGGCGCGGACGGCTGTCAGCCACTCCTGCTCGGCTCCCCGGCGCGCGAGCGACATGCCCAGTGTGAGCACGAACAGCATGGTGCTGTGGATCGTGAAATAGCTGAATACCTGTCCGGGGCGGCAGGTGTAGGTCAGGAACGCACAGTCCGCCCGGAAATACAGCGCCGCCAAAGCGACCAGCAGGACGGTGGCGCGCACGGCCACGGCGAGGTAGGGCACTGCGACCTCCTTGTCCAGGGCCGATGACTCACTCCGGTGTCGAAAGCCTCCGGGAGCGGAAGCGTGGGGTCAGCGCTTCGGTGCAGCAACGGGTGCAGGAACGACTGTATCCGCTCGGGGGCCGGGAAGGTCAGGAGGTCGATTATGACGGAGTGGATTCCCGGGATGCTGAACCGACATCGTTGCCGTTTGGGACCGACTTGGTGGATTCAGCGCGCGGTGCCGCGCACGTCCGGGCTGGGTGGGCGCCGCGGCCCGGCGAGGAGGATTCCTCAGCGGTCAGCTGCCGTCGTCCCCGTTTGAATCGGTTACGTCCTGCCGCGAAGTGAGTGGGGGGCGCGCTGCCAGCCGCGAGGGGTCCACTGAAGGGGGTGAGGATTCAGCCTCGTGATTCCCGTCGTGGTCCTCCGGCAGGGTGCTCGGGCCGCGGCCCTGTTCGTCCATGAGGGTGTAGGTCTCGGCTTCGGTGATCTGCTCAGCACTGATGTCGTCATCCGGTTCCGCGTTCCAGGCTTTGAGCCCGGCCCATGCGACCGCGGTGAGGGGCACGGAAAGGATGGCTCCGACAACTCCGGCCAGGATAGTTCCGGCGGTAAGTGCGACGAGGATGACAAGTGGGTGCACGTTGAGGGTGTGCCCCATCACTACGGGTTGAAGGAAGTTCCCCTCGAGCTGGTTCACCAGGACGACGACGCCGAGGACGATCAGGGCGGTGACGGGCCCGTTGGTGACGAGCGCGACGAGGGTCGCCAGCGCCCCTGCCAGCGTCGCCCCTACCAGCGGGATAAAGGCGCCAATGAAGACAACAGCGGCGAGTGGCAGGGCCAGGGCTACGTCAAGAAGGACCAGGGCGAGTCCGATGAAGAATGCGTCGACGGCCGCGACGATTGCCGTTCCGCGCACGTAGCCGCCCAGCACTGCGACGGTTTGGTCTCCGACTCGTCGGGCGTTCACGAGACGGACGCCCTTGAAGGCCCGGAGCAGGAAGGCCCAGATCTTTTCGCCGTCTTTCAGGAAGAAGAAGAGGATGACCACCAGCAGGAGGGTTCCGGTGAGGAAGCTCGTGGCGGCGCTGAGCCCCGCCAGTGCGGTCGTTCCGGCGGTGGTGCTGGTGGCGAAGTCGAGGGCTGCTTCACGGGCCACCTGCAGTTGCCGGTCGTCGACGGGTAGAGGCCCGTCCTGCACGAAGTCGATCAGCTGGTCCACTCCTTCGACGGCGCTCGAGACCAGCGCGTCGGTCTCGGCGACCACCGCGAACACGACACCGGTGATCAGGCCTCCGATCAGGATGAGCAGCGCACCGAAGGCGAGAGCTGTCGCCAGTGAGCTGGACCACCCCTTGCGCCGAAGCCACAGCACGAACGGACCGATGGCGGAGGCGAGGATGAGCGCCAGGAGTAACGGTATGACAACCAGTCGCACCTGGATGAGCGCGTAGACGGAAACGGTGAACAGGACCAGCAGCAGCAGGATCTGAAGAGCAGTCAGTGCTGCCCGGCCAAGGGGCCTCTCCCAAGGGGTCTGTGGGGAGCCGCCGACAGGAGGTGCCTGCCGTGCAGGGGGTGCCTGTGGTGCTGACGGGGGATTCATGGTGAGGACCTTTCAGTTGGGGTAGGCGACGAGGGGAGCGAATGGCGCAGGCGCTGGGTCCGGGCCGCCGGGAAAGAGCGTTCCGAGGGTCTTGACGTCCGGCCTGACCGGTTGGCAACTGCGGGGGACGAAGGACCATGGCAATGTGGTCAAGGAGCGGAGCGGCGCCCGGCCGGGCCGGTGACCGTTGCATTGCCCTTAGGATAGGCGGGTGATGTCATCCGCGGGTAAAGCCTCCGATTCTGCAGAGGGATCGGAGGCCCGGACGCAGGTGCCCCGGGGACGGTTCGCGGCGAGGATTCTGGGCGGCGGCGAGGAACCTGATCCCAGGTTCACCCTCGCCAATGAGCGAACTTTCCTTGCCTGGATCAGGACCGCCCTCGCTTTCCTGGCCGGCGGGATCGCCGTGGAGGCTTTCACGTCAGGCATGTTTCCCGTCGGGATCCGCAGGACGCTGGCGGTTCTTCTGCTGGTGCTGGCGATGATGCTCGCTTCTGCCGCGGGTTTCCGATGGTTGGGGATCGAGCGTGCCATGCGGTGCAGAGGCCCGCTGCCCCTGCCCATCCTGGTCCCTGTACTCGCCGCAGGCGCGGCCGTGGCAGCGGGCATTGTTGTCATCTTCGTCCTGGTCCGGCCGGTGTGAGAGGGCGCACCGGCGGACCTGCACACATTCCCCGGCTCCACAGGGATGCCGGGTTGCAGCCGGAGCGGACCACGCTGGCGTGGAACCGGACGATGTTGGCGCTGGTCGCCGCCGGGCTGCTTTTCCTGCGCTGGTTCCCTCGGTACGGGTGGTTCCCCGTCATTATGGTGGTCCTGGCCGCCTGCGCGGCAACGGCCGTAGCGGCCAGCCAGGCACGGCGTCACCACCGCAGCGTTGACGCCATCGGCAAAGGAACGACCCGGGCCGACCCCGCCGCGGTCGGGGCCACCGCCGCCGCAGTCACCCTGCTGGGGGCACTGGCGCTGTATACCGTCCTTGCGCTGCCGCTTCGCTAGGGACAAAGTCTCGGTCTGCTGAACGAACGTGGCGGATCCGATGATCGTTCTGCGCCAGACGGCCCCGTACCCTGTCAATGCGGGGTAGGCCTGTCCGAGGAGGCCTCGGGAGGGGGCGGGGCGGTTGTTGCTCTGGGGCGAGGTGCCTCCTTTCCCTCGCGAAGCCCGGTTCAGGCCTTCTCTCTACTTCATGGGGGAGTGGCGGTATAGGTGTATGACTTCGGTGAAGGTCGGTGCTTCTTGCCGGTCACTAAAAGCCCCGGCAAGGTGGTCGCTGAGCTGTTCCGGGCTCCAATTTACTCACAGTGCTCGCCGGTCAGGCTGTGGCCGACTCCCTCGCCTTCTCGGGGTTGAATCCGTCGTAGCTTTCGAAGACGTCCATGAATCCAGGCACTGTCTCCTTCCGGGACCAGTCGCGCTGAAGTTCGCAATACAATCCGACGCGGCTGATCAGCTTAGCGCCCGCCTGCTCGACACGGCGGAGCGCGGCCTCGTGGGCAGCGACCGATGTGCCACCCACGGCGTCTACGGGGACGTAGACCTCGTAGCCTTCCTGGAGAGCGTCCAACGCGGGAAAGGTCAGGCACACCTCGGTCCAGAGCGCGGTCATGATGAGTTTGGGGCGACCGAGTGCCTTAACCGCCTGCTTGAACTCGACATCCTCCCAGGCGTTGACGTTAGTCCTGTCATAGGTCGGCAGGTCCCCGACAATGTCCTGCAACTCCTGGATCGGCGGCTTGTTGAGGCCCGTCCCGACGTTGGCGGTGGAGTGAATGATCGGAAGGTTGTAGTTGAGCGCCGCCTTAGTGGTGCTCACAATGTTGAAGATCAACTCCTCACGCGGCATCGAACGGATCGAGGAGATCTGTGCCGGCTGATAGTCAATGACGACAAGGGCCGCGTTTTCGGGCGTCAGAAGGTGGTCGGTTCGGGGATTGCGGATCATTTCGCTTGTCATGGTGAGTCTCCGTGATTGAGATGAGCTGTGAGTCTGCAGCGACGCTGTGGTCGACGCATATGCCTCTCGGGGGACTCCAGCGTGCCACCTATATGAGTGCGCATGCAACTATAGTTGTGGATTAAGGGAATGATCGAGACGAACAGCATGTGAATGAGATGATTGGGGAGTGCCGACACCTCCTACCTACTTCACCGACGAAGAGCTGCGCGCGTGGGGAGGCTTCCTGAAGCTGAACGCGCGGATTACAACCGAGCTGAGCCTCGCCCTCGAGTCGAGCCTGCAGCTGCGGTTGGTGGAGTACGAGGTGCTCCTGAAGCTTGCGACCAGTCCTGAGGGCAACCTACCGATGTCCCGGCTGGCCGAGCGCTCCTACCTCACCTTGTCCCAGAGCGGACTCTCGCGCCTGGTCGAGCGGCTGCGGTCCCGCGGCCTGGTCACCCGCGAAACGTGCGAGACCGGTGACCGACGCAGTGTCATGGTCACGATTACCCCACAGGGCCGCGCCCTGTGGAGTGAGGCATCGGCGGCACACGCGGCTCGGGTACGAGAGCTCTTTCTGGATCAATTGGAGCCCGATGAGCTCACCGGGCTCGGCGATTTGTGGCAGCGAGTCCTCGCTCGTTACGACGCAAACTGAACTCCCTCAAGCGCCGTGCCCTGTCGACCAGGCCTTTCCGGCTCAACGATCATGTCGAACGGGGATCAAGTCCGGCGTGTGGGTAGCCGCACCGGCCTGGGCAGCCTCCTCGCATGCACCGGCGAGAGAGTGATCGCGCAACGTCACCGCGCTCAGCAGCCCACCAGCGGCGCACAGGAGGCCAGCGGCCAGGGTCGCGCGGCCGAATCCCTCGCTGAACGCCTCGGGGGAGGCGTAGGCCGCCTGGTCGATGCCAACCAGGCTGGGAAGCAGTGCCACGGCGAGGAGGCCGGCGACGCGGGCGATGTCGTTGTTCACTGCCGAGGCCACGCCAACCTGCTGCGGCGGAGCCGCGGCGAGCGCTGTCGCGGTCAAGGGTGCGACAGCGATGCTTAGCCCGGCCCCGAAGACCAGGACCGCCGGCAGCACGTCGGCGACCAGCGAAGCTTCGCCCCCAATCCTGCCGAGAAGGATCAGGCCGAGGCCAGCCAGGACCGGCCCAATGGTCATGGGCCATCGCGGGCCGATCCGTTGGGCCAGCCGCCCGGCCCGAGCCGAGAACAGCAGCATCAGTACGGTGACCGGGAGCAGTGCTGCGCCGCTGATGACCGGTGAGAACCCTGCGACGAGCTGCAGCTGCAGGGGCAAAAGGAACAGGGCACCGCCGAGGGCGGCGTAGACGACGAAGGTGACGGCGTTCGCCGCCCGAAAGACGCCCGACGCGAACAACGACAACGGCATCAGCGGATAGCGCACCCGTGCCTCGTTGATCAAGAAGCCAGCCAGAAGGGCAATGCCGATTGCGACAGCGATCAAGGCGCCAGGCGCCCAGCCTCCGCCCGCGCCTTGGGTGAGGCCGAACATCAACGAGCCCAACCCGGCTGCGGCAAGCACGGCGCCGGTGAGGTCAGGGAGTCCCCGCGCATCCTCATCGCGGGTCTCGGGAATGCGTCGGGCCGCGAGCAACACCGCCGCCGCCAGGGGAAGGTTAAGGAGGAAGGTGGTTCGCCACCCGTCGGGCCCGGCCTGGACCAGGAAACCGCCGAGCACCGGCCCGACCGCGGCGGCGACCCCGCCGAGACCCGACCAGGTACCCACTGCCGCACTGCGATCCGTTGGAACGAAGACGGCCTCGATGATCGCCAGCGACCCGGGAACCATCAGGGCGGCCGCAACGCCCTGAGCAGCCCGAAAGGCGATCAAGGCGCTGACATCCGGGGCCACTGCGCAGGCAACAGAGGTCATCGCGAACAGGATGACACCGATCACGAAGACCCGCCGCCGCCCGTACCGGTCACCCAGACTGCCCCCCAGGAGCAGGAACGCCGAGAGCGAGAGCATGTAGGCATTGACGATCCACTGCAGTGCGGTCAGGTCGGCGCCGAGGTCGACGCCGATGTCGGGCAGCGCCACATTGACCACCGAGCCACCCAGCTGGGCCAGCCCGCTGGCCAGAACAGTGGCCAACAGAACCATCCGAGCCCGACCGGTACCCAGGGAAACCAACGATGAAACCGCTGGCCCGTTCACGAAGACTCCATAAAGCGTACGCACTCAGCGTCACAATGCAGTGGCCGCCTACCGCAACCGAACCCGCACGGGCCCGACTTCTCCTGCTGAGATCGGGTTTCGCTTGGCATTGTTCCTATCCGGTCACCTCGGCGAAGGGCTCGGTCCTTTGAGCGGAAGCCGGGGCTGAGGTGTGGCTTCCGCTCGGAGACGCAGTCGCCGAGACTGTGCGACATCCGGCTCCTCGTGGCGATCATCGGTCGATCCATCCTATGTGTATGCGCATGCAACTACTCTATGGATCCATGACTGCGACTGCCAGCAGTAGGTGCGTGCAAGTCTTCTGTGTTAAGGAGCGGGAACGCTTCGAGGTCTACGTGGACGACCGGCTCGCCCAGGCCGCCCACGTGCTGCCCGCGGGCCGGCCGAGCGGCTCGAGGGCTCAGCGCCGCTTCCGCTTTGACCGCTGCTCCTCCTCCCGCTCTGATTTGGCGCGCTCTGCAGAACGCTGGGATCTCCCTCCTCCGACGACTTTTTGGTGCCACTCACGCTGGTACGCCCGGCTGGCTGCGGCATCCCTGCGGCGGGCCAGGGCGGCCATTTCGCGTTGGAGTTTCAGGTAGTTGTTCCAGCGGCGGTCCTCCAGTGTGCCGTCAGCGAGGGCGGCCTGCACGGCGCAGCCGGGTTCCTGTTGATGGGCGCAATCGGAAAACCGGCAAAGGCCGGCGAGTTCGTCCACATCCCCGAACATCTGCTCCATCCCGTCGTCGGCGTCGAACAGCCCGAATCCGCGGACGCCGGGAGTGTCCATGAGGACAGTGCCGTCGGCCAGCGGTACAAGCTCCCGGGAGGTGGTGGTGTGCTTGCCCCTGAAGTCGCCGGAGCGGACTTCACCTGTGTGCTGCACGTTGTGGCCAACCAGGGCGTTGATCAGTGTGGATTTACCTGCGCCGGAGGGCCCCAGGAGGACAAGCGTGCTGCGCGGCGGGAGATGTGCCAACAGGTCCTCGATCCCGTCCCCGTTCTCTGCGGAGGTGGTGACGACGTCGACACCTGCCGCCTGCAGGATGACCTGCCCGACGACGTCATCCGCCGCCTGCTCAAGGTCCGCTTTGGTGACAATCACCAGGGGAACGGCGCCTGAATCCCAGGCGGCGACGAGCGTCCGTTCGAGACGGTTGTGCGTGAGCGGGCGGTCAACCGGAACCACCACGCCGATCACGTCCATGTTGGCAGCCAGGACCTGGGCGGCGGAGGAGTCCTCGAAGGCGCGCTTCCGGCTGAGCTCCGAACGCCGGGGCAGCACGCCGAGGATCTGGCGATCACCCGCGCGGTTGGGTCCTATCCAAACCCAGTCGCCAGTGACCGGCACGCCGGCATCAAGCGGGTAGGGGAGGTGCAGGAGCTCCATGCCCACGGCCACCAGGACCAGGCTGCGGTCAACCCGCACCACACGGCCAGGTTCGCAGGGATTGTCCGCGCTACAGACAGGGAGCCGATTTTCGTCGAAGTACTGTGCGACGACGGCGCTGTAGCCGTAAAGGGTTGGGCCGGTGCGAACGGAATTGGGTGCAGCAGGACTGTCCAGGCCGTTGCCTGAGAAATTTTTCACTGGAATACCTCGGGAAAGGTCCCCTGGCACCGGCCACTTCCGGGCAAAAGCCCAAGGTGGTGTGGCGTTCCGCGGGCGGTGCCCTATGCGGTACGGAAGCTGGAGGCGGGGGTGGTTGTTTTGATGGTTTCACGGCGCCGGGGGCACACGGCAATGACAGTCATCAAAAAACACCTCCCCTCTCCGCTGCGGTCCCATCGAAGTGATACCGGACCGGTTCCCAACTCTAGCCTCCGCCCGAGGCTTGCGCCATGGCTCTCGCGATCCGGGACCTGTAAACTGCAGCGGTATTGCCACGCCGCTTAATCGGGCGGCTCCTGCACTAACTCAGAGGCTCCTTGCTCGTTGCCCATCGCTCGTTCGTTTGCCATCGCGTCGCTGCAGCGCGGGCAGTTCGAACAACAGAGTCACTGAGACGTGCTCGCGGGTTGAGTAGAGCCAGGCGAGCCCGAGCGGGACGCCGATGCCAACCAGCAGCAACAGCGGCAGAACGTACCATGCCCCGGTAGAGCCGATCGCGTCGGCCAGGGCGAGGGTGATCATGATCGGTCCAAGATGGGCGACGTAGAACACGATCGAGTAGCGTCCGACGAATTCGAGTACGGCGGTCACCCGTCCGGCGGGGAGTCGGGGGAAGAACCTGCACACGATCACGAGCGCCCCCGCCACGCCCCACGCGAACTCTCCCTGGTACAGCACCTCCCAACCCGCCACGTTCAATACGCCAACAGTCACCGCGCACGCACCGCCACCAGCCAGGACCCATGGCTTCCCGATGATTCCCGCGATCTCCCGCGGATGCCGGGCAGACCAGGCCCCGTAGAAGAAAAACGCCAAGAGAAAGGCCATGGTCTCCGGGCGGCTGCCGTCGCTGAGCATGAACGATATGCCCAATGAGGTGCCGGCGATCAGCAGCGGTGGGACGCGCCGCAGCGGATAGGCAAGGGCGTAAAAGACGAGGATGAACCAGAGGTACCAGAGGTAGGTCGGCGAACTGTAGAAGACCTGGGTCACCGCCGCAGGGCCGAGGTCGCCGCTCGCAGCGAGAATGATCAGCGACCAGAGAACGTACGGCCAGGCCACTTTGGAGACCTTGCCGATGAAGTACTTCCTCCCGGTCCTGGCCATCGACTGCGGCAGCATGATCCCGGACAGGAACATGAGTACGGGCATGCGGAACGGCTCGAGGAAGAGGTTGAACTGGTCGACGCCCGGAGTCGGGCCGACGGTTATTCGAAGGGCCTCGCCCGCATGGAGCACGATAACCAGCAGGATGGCAACCCCACGGCAGCTGTCCAGCCACCGGATACGTGTGTCCGTCAAAGTACTGATGGCGGCCTCCCTGACGAGTCTCATCGATCGAACCTGTGTGCTGCCCCCGGGGTCCCTTAGGTGAGGTTCGGTGTCGGGACGGGTCCGGATGGTCCGTTCCAGCTGGTTCTATATCGGTGATGCCCGGGCGGCGGCGGAGGGAGCATGGCCCGGCACTGCGCGGCAGGCGTGTCACTATCCTTGCGGATATTGGCATTGTTGCCACTGGAGGGTGTAGAACGTGTGCGCGAAACTGAGAGAGCACCGCCCGTTCCGGCGCGTAGCAAACCCAGAACGACGATGAGGAACACCGCTATGACTGATCAGATGAAGGCCGTTGTGCTCACCCGTTTCGGAGGCCCCGATGCTTTCGAGCTGCACGACGTCCCCGTACCGAAGGTTGAACCCCGCCAGGTGCGGGTGCGCGTCCATGCGACCGCCCTCAATCCCCTCGATTACCAGGTGCGACGCGGAGACTACGCGGACTACGTCCCCCTCCCTGCAATCACCGGACACGACATCTCCGGCGTGATCGAGGAAGTCGGCTCCCACGTCACCGAGTTCGGTGTCGGCGACGAGGTCTACTACACGCCCCAGATCTTCGGCGGCCCCGGCTCCTACGCCGAGCAGCATGTCGCCGACGTCGACCTCGTCGGCCGGAAGCCGGAGAACCTGACCCACCTGGAGGCGGCAAGTCTGACGCTCGTCGGCGGGACCGTGTGGGAGGCCCTGGTGACGCGGGCTCAGCTCACCGTGGGGGAGACGATCCTCATTCACGGCGGCACGGGCGGTGTCGGCACGATCGCGATCCAGGTAGCGAAGGCCATGGGCGCACGGGTGATCACTACCGCGAAAGCCAGCGACCATGAGTTCGTACGCTCCCTCGGAGCGGATGCGGTCATCGACTACACCTCGACGGACTACGTGGATGCCGCGGCCGAGCTGACGCGGGGCAAGGGGGTCGACGTCGTCTTCGACACGATCGGCGGCGACACCCTCACGAAAAGCCCGCTGATACTCGCCGACTTCGGACGCGTCGTCAGCATCGTCGACATCGCGCAACCGCAGAACCTCATCGAGGCGTGGGGCAAAAACGCCGCCTACCATTTCGTCTTCACCCGTCAGAACCGCGGCAAGCTGGACGCACTCACCACCCTGGTCGAGCGCGGCCTCGTGAAGCCGGTCCTTGGCGCGATTCTTCCGCTCGCCCGGATGGGCGAGGCTCACGCGCTCCTGGAGGACAGGCGGTCGTACGCACTCCGCGGCAAGGTCGCGATCGACGTGGCAGGCGACACCGTCGCGCTGCCCCCTCGCATCTCGTAGCGGGAGGCGCCGGGCACTCGGCGATGACCGCGGTGGTCAGCTCCGCCCGGAGAAGGTCGCGCGGTACTCCGAGGGGGACACATCCAGGAGCCGTCGGAAATGCAGTCGGAGGTTCGATCCGGTTCCCAGTCCGACCTGGTGCGCGATGCGGTCGACCGACAGCCTCGTGCTCTCCAGGAGTTCGCGGGCGGTGTCGACCCGCACCCGAAGGATCCACTGCACCGGGGTGGTGCCGGTCTCTTCGGCGAAGCGGCGCAGGAACGTACGGGGTGACATCCGCGCGTGTGCGGCGAGTCCGGCGATCGTAAGCTGCTGGTCGAGCCGCGTCATGGCCCATTCGCGGGTCGCGGCGAGGGTTTCGCCAGTACCTGCCGAGTTGGTCTTCGGCAGGTACTGGGCCTGGCCCCCGGTCCGGTAGGGGGCGGTGACGAGTCCTCGTGCGATCTCGTTCGCCGCGCTCACGCCGAGGTCGCGCCGAACGATGTGCAGGCACAGGTCGAGACCGGCGGCGGCTCCGGCCGAGGTGAGGATGGAGCCCTCGTCGACGAAGAGCACGTTCGGCTCGACCGTGATCTGCGGATGCCGCTCCGCGAGCTTTTCCGCCGCGTCCCAGTGCGTCGTCGCCCGCAGGCCGTCGAGAAGGCCGGCATCGGCGAGGGCGAATGCACCGTAGCAGATCGACGCGACGCGTACCCCGCGGGACGCTGCGCTCCGGAGCGCTTCGCACACCTCCACCGGTATCGGCCGCCCCGCCGGAGCGTACCCCGGGACGATGATCGTGTCCGCGTCGGCCAGTGCGTCCAGACCCCGCGGGACCGCGTAGCCGAAGCCCCCGTGGGACGGCACCGTTCCGGCGGTGACCCCGCAGGCCGACACCTCGTAGGGGAACCCCGACTCGGGATGGAACACCTCCGCCGGGATCCCTACGTCCAGCGGGAGCGCCCCGTCGAGCACGAGGACCACCACCTGATGAGGTCGCTGCATCATTCGACTCCGATCCGGTCGACGCGTGCCGACCGCTTCATCATTTTCGCACGTGGGCGCATGACCTGCCTGGAGTCGTTCGGAGTCGTCTTGGGCGGGCTGGTCCGGCCGGTTCCGGCCGGCGCTGGTGTTCCGGGCCGGTGGCGGAAACGCTCGGTGGGCCTTGAGAACCAGGGCCAGCGATACGAAATCGCCACGCAGACCGTTGGTCGCCGTCCCCTGCTGCGTTGAGATCAGCAGTTCCACCACATCCGAGGATCGGTAGAGAGGCGGGCAAGGCAGCGGGGCCGTGTGCCGTTCGGATGCGTGGGGAGGTTCACGGCCCCGCGAGGTTACGATGAAGACGCCCCGGCATTCGCCTCAGGAGAAGGAGCGGACGTGGAAGCCTCACCCGCCCCCGATAGCGCGTTGTCCGTGCAATCCCCCGGGACCGGGCAGGAAGGGCTGATCGCCCTGGAACTGATCAGTTCAGGGGCCTGCGCCCTCGGCGTGGGGCTCGTCCTCGCGGCCCTCCTGATCCGGCTGCTCAACGGCTCCATGATGAGAACCACCGCCGTCCTCGCCGGAACCGCACCCGATGTGGTCCTTCGATGGCACGACCGGTTCAACACCGTGCATGAGGCACCCTGGTTGGGTCAGGTGCCGGACGACGGTGACCGGGACCTCACCGTGTTCTATGCGGCCTCCGACCCCGACCGGTGGCAACTGCACCGTCCCCACCGGGGAGCCGGCATGCTGGCACTGGTCGGGGTGGGACTCCTGCTTGCGGGGGTCACATCGGCTGTGCTCCCGCTGTAGGAACCGGCGGCGAGGGGGATCGATCCTTGGATGTCCAGGCTCGGCCTACGCTCACCCCGGGCCTCCGGGAGAGCTTGCCCACTATGCGCTGACGTCGGAGAGTTGGCGGAGCGTTTCCTCGGCAACTGGTTCAGCGCCGGGGGAGGCGTTCACCGGTCTCGTCGGCGAGGGCCGAGAGGAGCCTGTCCTGGAAAGCCGTGTCATCGGTGGAGGGGTGAGGCTCTCGTCGGTGCTGGTGGTACCAGTAGCCACCGCTGGTGTGCGCTTCAGGGTCCTCGCTGGTGGCGAGCCACTCCTGCGTGCGGTGGCCTAGTTCCAGGCTGTCCGGTGCACCGGCTCCGCCCATCCGGGTGGGTACCCAGCCGGGGTCGACGGAGTTGGACAGAATATCCGGGAACAGGCGCGCCATCGCCGCGGCGAGAGTGGTGAGGTAGTGCTTGCTGTCACCGTAGGAGCCGACCCCCTTGCCCTGCCAGTCGACGCTGTCCACCCGCGCTCGGCCGCCGAAGTGGGACCCGCTGCTGAGGTAGACCAGCCGTTCCGGGAGCGGAAGAAGGGCCGTCAAGAGGTACGGGGCAATGATATTGACGGGCATGACATTTCGCCCGCTCCAAACGCCGACGTTGTGGATCACGGCGTCCAGAGGTGCCTGGTCGGCCAGTTCGGCGGCGATGTGACGTACGGCGTCGCGGTCGGCGAAGTCTCCGATGACGATGCCGGCACCCTGGTCGGTGAGAGGTCGCAGGTGCGCTGCGCGGTCGGCGTTTCGGGCGTGCACGATGACGTCGTGCCCCTGGGTGTGCAGGGCTTCGGCGGTGAGGCGCCCCAGTCCGTCCGCTGAGCCGGTGATGAGGATACGACTCATGATCACTCTCCTTCGTGGGCCGTACGGATGTCAGCGACCGTTCACGAAAACTTCCGACCCCTGAGGAGCTGTCTCCTTGATGTGCTGCTTCGAGGTCGAAGGTTTGCCCAGGAGAAGGTCAGCCGGCGGCCTTCCTGATTAGAGTTCGGAGTTTCTTTTCAGCTGCTTCGGTGATCTCCAGCACCGCGAACGCGGTGGGCCAAAACTCACCGTCATCGAGTGCGGCGTCGTCATTGAAGCCAATTGACCCGTACCGGGATTTGAACTTGGCAGCCGGTTGGTAGAACACGATGACCTTGTCGTCCCTGGCATAGGACGGAAACCCATACCAGGTCTTGGGGTGGAGGTCAGGGGCTTCCTCCGACACGATGATGTGCAGTCGTTCCGCGATCTGCCGATCGGCGCCCTCGAGGCCCCCAATCGCTGAGAGGCAGTCCTCGTACTCTTTTGCGCGCTTGGCAGCGCCCTTCACTCCCTTCATCGCCTTTAGTTCGGCAGCTCGCTGTTTCATGGCGTCGCGCTCGGCGCTCGAAAATCCGCTTGTGTCGCTCATAGTCGGCATCCCTCAATTCCCCATCCAGAAATTACTCCCGCCCGCAGGGGCACCAAGTGCGGCATCACTGACCGTAAGCCCGATGACACAGGTGATAACAGCTGCGCCGACCTTACCAACGCGGACATCCCACGTGAAAGTCTCGCAGCTGGACCAGGCCCTGTGATGCCGAAACACGATGAACGCGTAGTCGGATCTCTCTGTGGATCTCAAACGGAGGGCAAATCCGAAGCGTGGGTCCCGGCCCGACCTGGAGACCGTCACTCCGCCACGCAGAACTCCTTGCCCCGGGGTCGACCACGCCGATGCCGTCGCGCAGCCAGGGGTGAACTGAAGGTCAGGGCGATCAACCCGCACACCATGGCCGATATTCTTTCGGCGCGCCAGTGGCGGGTCAATCGAATAGCAGGCCGGCCCGAGCCCTGCTGGAATATTCAGACCTGCGTTTCCCCGCCGTCTGCGAACAGTTCGGTGCCGGTGACGTAGCTTGCCTGATCAGAGGCGAGGAACAGCACGGCGTTGGCGATTTCGGCCGGCCGAGCGAGGCGTCCGAGTGGAACGTTTCCGGCCATTGTGTCGAGCATGCCCTGTGCCTGGCTCGGGTCGGGAGCGAGTCCGCTCAGGCCGGGGGTGTCGGTGGGCCCGGGGGCAATCGTGTTGACCCGGATGTGGCGGCCGGCGAGCTCGGCCGCCCACGTGCGCGTGAACGAACGCAAAGCGGCTTTCGTCGCAGCGTAGACGCCGAACGCAGGGTTCCCCTTACTCGACGCGTTCGATCCCGTAATGATGACGGAGGCGTGATCCGCGAGCATGGGCAGTGCCTTCTGCACCGTGAAGACTGTTCCGCGCACGTTGACGCCGAAGGTCTGGTCGAACGCCTCCGGGGTCAGCTGCTCGAGAGTTGCAAACCCTCCGCCGCCGGCGTTCACGAACAGGACATCAAGGTCCTTCCCTGCGGATGCCACAACAGAGAAGATGCGGTCGAGATCGTCGAGATCCGAGACATCGCCCCTGATTCCTGACGCCCGATCTCCCAATGCGGCGACCGCGGCATTTAGTTCCGGCTCGCGGCGACCGGTGATGAAGACCTGCGCTCCCTCCTCGACGAAGCGCTGGGCGGTTGCGAAGCCGATGCCCGTTGTCCCTCCGGTGATCAATGCGGTTTTGTTTTCAAGCTGTCCCATGGCGGGCCTCTGTTCCTTTGATACGACGCGGACATCTCATCGTAGATTGTTTTTGTCTATATGGTCAAAAATGGAAGTGACATGCGGTCGCGATGACGTTCCCTCCCGTCCCTTAGGTGGCAATCTCGCTGGGGAGGTGCGCGCTGCGGGTTGTCCTGATGGCGCGGACGGCGAGCTGGGCGGCGACGACGAGGAGCAGCAGGCCGAAGAGAATGCCGGACAGCCGCGCCGGCAGGGCCAGCGCGAGTGCGGCACTGGGTATGGAAGCGGCCGTCGCGGCCACCCCAACGATCAGGCCGGCGCCAACGTCGACGGTTCCGGCCCGCCAGTTGGCGCCCGTGCCGATGGCGCTGGTGGGGATCATGACCAGCAATGAGGTGCCTTTGGCGATGAGGTCGCTGATGGCGAAAATTCCGATCAGGGCCGGCACGACGATGATTCCGCCTCCGATTCCGAACAGGCCCGAGAGTATCCCCATGGCCAGGCCGAGCACGACATAGCCCAGGGCGACCAGCGCGGAGAATTCAAGGCTTTCTCCGCGGACCGGCGAGACCAGGACCATGCGTGCTGCGACAAGGAGGATGAAGACGATGAACATCCAGCGCAGCCCCACAATGGGGATTCTTTGCAGGAGGGCGCTTCCGAGCAGTGCTCCGACGATGCCGCCGATGGCGATGAAGGACCCCGCGAGGAGGTCAATCTCACCGGCGAGCAGGTAGGTGGTGGAGCCCACGACCGATGCCGGCACGATCGCGGCAAGCGAGGTCGCGGCAGCCGTGCGCTGGTCGAAGTTCGCCAGAGCCATCAGCAGCGGCACCATGATGATTCCGCCCCCGATGGCGAACAGGCCGGACAGGAGCCCTCCCACCAGTCCGACTCCAATGAGAACAATCCAGGATCCGGTCCCCGCCGCACGGGGTGCCGGCGGGGAACTCTCCTTCACGCCGCTCATTCTCCCTCCTCAATTGGGCGGATGTGCTTCGAGCTGCCGTCGTTCAGTTCCAGGCGAAGAGTGCGGGCTGCTGGCCTGCCAGATCCGGGTCCGCATAGACATGCAGACGGCTGATCAGCGGGCCGCGGAACTCAAAGACATTGCAGAAAAGACCGCTGCTCCGGGCGTCACCAGGGAAAGGCACACCGGAGGCGAGCACCCCGGATTCCGCCCCTTCGACGACGACGCGGTTGTCGCTGGAGGTAAAGGTCATGCGGGACTGCGGGTGGTCGAAGGAGGTCACGGCCGACGTCAGGCCCACGAGGAACGGAACGATCTCCGCTTTCCCATGTGCGAATCCAAACTTCGGGAAGAAGATCTCGGTGTCGTCGGTAAACAGGTCGAGCAGGTTAGGGTCACCGGAGTCGACTCTCCTGAAGTATTCCTTGGCAAGAGCAATCTGCTCTGCTGCGCTGATCTGTTTCTGGTCCATGGTGGTGCGCCTTTCAATTCCTACGTTCAAGGGGGCCCGCGTCACTGGCATGGGGACTGGGGTTCCAAGGACCTCTGTCTGTCGTGGATGGGGAGGGTTCAGCGTAAGTTTTTATTGTCGGAATGGTCAATAAAAGTGGGACGTGTCACTACACTGCCTCCGCCAGCTCACGGGGTTGCTTTAGTCCTTTCCGGTGCCCAGGGCTTTCTGGAGCGAGCGGATTGCCTGCTCGATGGCGGCGGTCGTTCCCTGGGTGACGCGTTCGGGGTTGAGCATCATGAAGTCGTGGGTGACGAAGTTATAGCGGACGCTGGTGGTGGGCACCCCGGCTTCGACGAGTTTCGCCGCGTAGGCCTCGCCCTCGTCCCGGAGCGGGTCGTTCTGGTCCACGAGCAGCAGGGCCGGCGGAAGCCCTCGAAGGTCCTCGAGCGTGGCCCTCAGCGGTGAGACGGTGATCTCCGAGCGACGGCTGACGTCGGGGAGGTAGGCGTCCCAGAACCAGGCCATGCTTCTGGCGGTCAGGAACGGTCCGTCGGCGAAGGTGCGGTAGGACTCGGTGTCCTGGCCGGCGTCCGTGACCGGATAGTACAAGGACTGGTGGACGAAGGTCACGTCGCCGCGCTGCTTCGCCAGCAAAGTCAGGGCCGCGGTCATGTTGCCGCCGACCGAGTCACCGGCAACGGCCATGCGGGACCCGTCCAGGCCCTCCGTGGCGCCCTGCTTCGTGATCCACTGCGCGGTGGCGTAGGCCTGCTCGATGGCCTTCGGGTACTGGGCCTCGGGGGAGCGGTCATATTCCACGAAGGCCAGGGCGGCGTTGGCCCCGGCGCACAGTTCCCGGATAAGACGGTCGTGGGTGCCGGAGTTGCCAAGGATCCAGCCGCCTCCGTGGACGTAGAGGATCACCGGCAGCGTCCCGGTGGCGCCCACGGGTTTGATGATGCGCACCTGTACGTCTCCGACTTCGGCCGGGACGGTGATCCACTTGTCCTCGCCGATCTCGACCTTGTCGACCGGCGCTGCCTGGAGGTCATCGAGCAGTTTGCGGGCACCTTCGACCCCCAGGTCGGCCAGAGCCGGTGGCTGAGCGGTGGCATCGGCGATGATCTGGGCACCTGGTTCGAGCACTACTTTGGACATGGTGGTACCTTTCTTGGCTGCTGCATGGATGGATGATGTGCACTGATGTTCATTCGGCACGTTCCGGTGCGGGGTAGTTGGTGACCAGTGGCTGGTCCGCTTCGACGAAGTAGGTCGAGAGCATTTTCGTGGTGACCGAACCGACGTTCACCGCGTTGTGAATGGTGTTCGGCGGAATAAGGAACGGGCTTCCGGCGTGAAGCTCGAGCGGGGGCCTGTCGTCGAACTCCATGGACACGTCTCCGCGGATGATGTAGCCCACTTCGGGCCCGGGATGGCTGTGCCGGCCGGAGGAGGTGCCTTCGGGGATTTCCACCAGGGTCTGACGGATCCTCCAGCCCTGCACCGGACTGGACGCATCCTGCAAACTGACCCGGGTCAGAGCCGGCTTGGCCTCTTGTGCTTCGGTCATGTTCCTAATCCTTCTGTGCTTGGCAGCCCGTGTTGCCCGGTTATCCTCTTACTGGCGGCCGGTGGTCGCGGCGGCGGCTTCGCGGATGAGGTCAACGACCTGGGCCGCCTCGGGAATCGCCACCGTGTGGGAGCCGCCCTGAAGCTCGATCGTTTTCCGTGACCCGGCGCGCTCGGCCATGAAACGGTGGGCGGCGGCCGGGATGTTCCGGTCCTCGGCACCGAAGAGGAACCATGAGGGCACCGACTTCCACGCCGGCTCTGTGGAGGCCTCCGAGAAGGCGGCCTCCAGGATGGGGCGCTGGCCGACACCCATCACCGCGGCGACCTCCGCCGGGGAATCGGCCGCGAACTGCGCGTGGTAGCGGCTCTGCATGATGTAAAGGTCCCTGCCGCCGGGGACATCCACCGCAGCGAGCGTTTCCCCTAGGGTGGAGCCTTCGAACTTGTTGGCAAGCTCCCCGGGGGTCTCTCCTTCCTCGGGTGCGAAGGCACCGATAAACACCAGGGCTTTCACGTTGGGGTTGCCGGTGCCGCCGCCGCTGATGACAGTGCCGCCGTAGGAGTGCCCCACCAGGATGATCTCGCCGGTGACGTCGGCCAGCAGGGCCCGGAGGTATTCGGAATCGACGGTGACCCCGCGCAGCGGGTTCGCGACGGCGATCGCCGGGTAGCCCTCGGCCAGAAGCGGGCTGATCACCGCGTTCCAGCTCGATGAATCCGCGAACGCGCCGTGGACGAGCACGACGGTGGGCTTGGCGGGGGACGGTTCGGTGATGCTCATGATGTTCTCCCTTGTGCAGTGGGCGCCGGTACCGTGCCCGCGCGGGCCTTTGACAGCTCAAGTCTCGTCCGTCGTCTCCACCGCCGCGCCGGGGATACCCGGAGTAATGCTCTGGTAAACCCCCCTGCAGAAGAGCAGACTGAGTGGGAGGCTGGGGGATGGCCCAATTCGTGCTCGTCGTCGATGATGATGAAAGGTTTCGGGACTTGGCCAGAAGACTGCTCGAGAGCTGCGGGTACGCGCCAGGGGGCGATGCTGGCAACGTGGCCGAGGCATTGCGTTGTGCCGCCGCCGCGCGGCCCGACATCGCACTTGTCGATATTGGGCTTCCTGACAGCGACGGCCTGGAACTGAGCCGGCAACTCACCGAAGCACCGTATTGGGTTCGGGTAGTGCTGATTTCCGCCGATAGCGACGCAACCTCGGCAGAGGAAGCCGCCGCGGCAGGTGCGGACGGGTTCATTCCGAAAAGCGAATTGTCGTGCTCGACGCTTCGGTCGATTCTCGGCGACGGGTAGGGAAGGTTGGTGAGTTCACCCGCACCGTCCCCGGTGCGTGTTGCCGTCGGAGAGGACGATGTACTCCTCCGTGAGGGAGTGACGCGGGTGCTCCTGGGTGCAGGGCTAGATGTCGTCGCTTCGACCGGGGATGCGACCAAACTTCTCGCCATGGCTTTGGTGTTCCGTCCCGATGTCGTCGTCGTCGATGTTCGAATGCCTCCACATCACGGTGACGATGGCTTGCGTACCGCCATCGAAGTCCGCAAACGCCTGCCCGGTACGGGAGTGGTGCTGCTGACGCAGTACTGCGAGCCCGAATTCGCGATCGATCTGATCGGTGATCGGCCGCAAGGCGTCGGATATCTTCTCAAGGAACGTGTGGGGGACGTCGACGATTTCGCAGCGGCGGTTCGACGGGTTGCCCATGGAGGAAGTGCCCTGGATCCCGAGGTTGTCACACGGATGCTGCGGCCGCGCACTGTCCCCTCCGAGCTCGCTGATCTCACCGACCGCGAGCGCAGTGTCCTGGCCTGCATGGCAGAAGGATTATCGAATCGAGGCATCGCCCGTGCGCTTCTCATCAGCGAAGCGGTTGTCGAGAAGCACGTCACGGCCATGTTCCGGAAGCTCGGGCTCGCCCAGCAGACCGATGGCCACCGCCGGGTGCAGGCCGTGCTCCGCTACCTCGCCGCTCAGGGGCCCTGACCATGAGCCCGCCCGAGCTTCCAGTTCCCGATCATGACCTCGAAGGGTTACAGAGATTAGCCAGCGAAGGGCGCTCTCTCCGCGACATCGCCGATCTCGTGGCGCGGGCGAGCCGCACTGAAGATGTGTTCCAGTTGGCAGCGATTGAGGCATCCCGGCAACTTGACGGTGACGCAGTCACGATCACTCGATACACCGCCGTCGACGAAATCACGGTCGTGGCCGCCCATGCCGGCCCGACGCCGATCGGCACCCGCATAAAGTTCGGACCGGATACCCAGCCGCATCGAGTACGCCAGCAGAAGTGCAGCGTGCGTGTCGATGACTTCAGGCTCGAGGTCAACGCCGCTCTCGCCGAGCGGTATGGGCTTCGGGCGTGCGTTTCAGTACCGGTGATCATCGAAGGCGTGGTCTGGGGTGCATTCTCAGCCACCTCCCTCACCGGACCCCTACCTAGGCGCACTGAGGACAGGCTCGAGAGCTTCGCTCAACTCGTTGTGACGACGATCGCCAACATCGAAGCCCGGGAGGAACTGCATGCTACCGCCCAACACGATTTCGCAATACGGCTTTTGGCCGAGCAATCAGTAACGGGCGCCTCATCCGAGAGGGCGCTGGCGATGACAGTGACTCACGCGCTCGCCTTACGAGGCGTTGCGCGGGCAACTATCAATCCCGACCCCATGACGCTCTTCTCACCTCCACAAAGCTCGACCTCGATGGCGGAGGATCATCCATCCCTTTCCTATCCCATCCAGACCCACGAGCGCACGTGGGCGTATCTCGAGATTGAAGCGCAGACCCACCCACTACCCGACACGACGGACGCGCGATTAAGGAACCTCGCTCAGGTCACCGGCCAGGTCGTATCCGCGATCCTGACCCGCCTGCACCTCCGCCACCTTGCCGAGGAGCAGGCAGCACTTCGCAGGATTGCCGAACTCATTGCAAGCGGCGCAGCGCCGTCGGACGTCTTCCATTCCATCGCGGCAGAACTGTCCCGCCTGCTCGCTGACTCGCCGGTCGTGATCGTACGATTCGACGCGGACGGACCGGTGATCGCGGCGGCCTGTCAAAGCGGGATCCCGGTAGGGACAAGACTCCCCGTCGCCAAAGAAACACCTGTCGAGCGGAGCCCGCGCGGCTCACGACAGGTCGACGAGATAACTTCCGCCGCGCGTTGCGTGTTCGGCGGCGACGCAGGAGCCCACGTCGGGGTACCTGTCACAGTCGCCGACCAGTTGTCCGGCGCTTTGCTCGTTGCGCCCCGTCCGGATTCGACGGCGGACACTGCCGGGACCGATCTGGAAGCCTTTGCTGATCTCGCTGCGGCCACTTTTGCCAACGCCCGGGCCAGGGAAGCGCTCATCGCATCAAGGGAGCGCATGGTCAAAGCCGCAAATGACGCACGGCACCAGCTGCAACGCGATGTGCACGACGGAGCGCAGCAGCGGTTGGTACACACCATCCTGGCGCTCAAACTCGCCCGCGACCGGGGCGCGCACGGCATGTCCACGGCCGCCCTCATTCAGGAAGCCTTGACGCACGCCGAGGAAGCCAACCGGCAACTGCGGGACCTGGTGCGGGGCATCCTGCCCGTCGCACTCACCCGAGGAGGTCTCGTGGCCGGCATCGAATCCTTCGTCACCGACCTGCCGGTGCCCGTCACCTTGCACCTGCTGCTGCCCAGGCTTCCCGGGACTGTAGAGACGACAGGGTATTTCACCGCCGCCGAGGCGATCACGAACGCCATCAAGCATGCGCACGCAGAGCATGTCGACGTCGCAGCGTGGCTCTCGGAAACAGGAGACGAGCTTCACCTACGGGTGCGCGATGACGGCGTGGGCGGCGCCGACCCCGACATGGGAACCGGACTCACTGGACTGACCGACCGCATCGAGGCCGCCGGTGGAACGATCACCATCACGAGCCCACCGGGATCCGGCACGGACCTCGAAGTGACTCTTCCACTGTCCTCGGCTTCGCAACACGACCGGGACAGGTGATCGGAGCCGCATCCGGATCGTTTCAGCCTTCCCGCCCTGCAGTGTGTTCAGCGTTGAGGGAGCGCGGCTCCTACTGCGGGTCCCGGGCAACTTCCGCCGGGGACCATCCCAAGGCGGGACCCAGCGTGGTTGCCATGTCGGTGAGGATTTGGGCATAGTCCTCATGATCGAAACTGAACGGTAAGGCGAAAGCCACCTCATCGACCTCCTGGAAGCCGGCATGCGCGTAGAGCTGTTCCGCGATCTGATCGCTGGTGCCGATGAGATCCGGAGCGAACAGCATCCTTCTTGGCCCCTGCGGTGCCCGGGTGCGTGGTAGACGTTCGTGCACGTACTGTTTGTACTTCTCCCGCTGGCTTGACGACGCCGAATCGGTCGGGATTACCACCAGGCCCTGTGAGACCCGGGCCGATCCGGGCGCTTGAAGTGATGCCGCCGCTGCTTCACGGTAGGCGCGGATCTGAGACTGCTGGACCAGGGCGAAGACGGGGTCTTGGTCCTCGTCGGGGAAGATCACGCTGCTGGAGAGCAGGTTGAAACCATTCGCTGCGGCCCAGACGGCCGACCTCCTGCTCCCTGCCCCATACCACAGGCGTTCCCGGAGCCCGGGGGAGTGCGGCTCGACACGGTCGGAAAACTCCTCCACCACGCCCTGCCGTCCGGAGAATGCCCGTACCGGTTCCCCCGCGACAAAGCGGGCAAAACGATCCACGCGTGCGTAACTGAAGTCCTCCGACGCCGACGAGTTCGGGTACAGCTCGTCCTTGACCGTGTCGTAGTGCATCGGTTCCCCAACACTCAGGCCCGGATTGATCCGCCCGCCGGAAAGGAGATCGACGGTGGCCAGATCCTCAGCCAGGCGCAGCGGGTTTTCCCAGCCCATTGGAGTCACTGCAGTGCCGAGCTCAATCCGGGAGCTGCGCTGGCTGGCGGCGGCCATCATAGCGACAGGCGAGGAAATTCCGAACTGTAGGTGCCGGTGGCGAAGCCAGGCGCTGTCAAAACCCAGCCGCTCGCCGAGTTCGATGATCTGCAGGGTCGACTCGTGCCCCGCGGCCGGATCCGCCGGATCGAACAAACCGATCGTAAGGAATCCGAGCTTGCGTAGCGGGCGCGGGGAGACGGGCATGGGATTCCTTCGAAGGATCGGTGTAGGACTGATCCCAGACTATGCGCCGGGTCTCGCGGCGCCTGCGAGGACGAAGGAAAGTTTCCTTTCGCGTCATCGACGCCGCCCTCACCGCATCTACTCCCTATCCCCGCCGGCGGGACCGGATCGCGACACCGTCCTGGGAGTGGATCAGACGGCGTCCCCGCCCCTCACCGAGCTGGATCCACAGCATGCTGCGGTCCTCTGCGAGATCGTCGACCCACCCGGGGAGGCTGTGTCCATCGACCGGCTCAACGGTCACAGCCTGCCCGCGGCGCAGATCCTTCCAGTTCATCCCGGTTTCCGGTGCCGCGATGCCCGCTGCACTCTCTTGCCCGTCAGCTGCCTGTGACACGCCGGCCTCCTGTCCCGCCCCGCATGATTGATGTGTTCCAAGGCTTTCACGAGGAGGTGAACGTGCCGTTAACCGGCCGTGAAAACGCCCCCTGCCATCCCTCCGCGATCCTGCCGCCGGCCACACGGAATGCGTCACCCTGTCTTTCGGACCGTGGCCGTTACCGCCGGCGTCCTTCGAAGCCAGCCAGGCCACCAGCGACGCTGATTCCGTGGGCTCGACCAGGCGGTTTAGGGCTGATTCGGCAAGCATCACCCTGGCCAGGACCTCGGCTTCGGCGATGCCGTGAACGCGGGCCTGCTCTGCCTGCTGCTTCTCCACCAGAGGGGGCGGAAGTAGCCGGGGTTGATGCAGTTGGACGCAGCGCCATGGCAGCCCCCTTCGAATGCCGTCACCTTGCTCAGCCCTTCAAGGCCATGCTTGGCGGAAACGTTGGCGCTCTTGAACGCCGAAGCGCGGAGTCCGTGCACGGAGGACAGGTTGATAATCGTCCGGCGGCACAGCGGTCACCGTCGGCGCCGTTGTATTCCTACCGCCGGGTGGGGCGGCTAGTTTCTGAGATCTATGGCGGCGTGCCAGTACCGAGCGTTGGATCTCGCGGCGGCCAACACCACCAGACCGGTCTGGCCGGTGACGTTTTGTTTGGTTGTCGTGGGGTCGTTGATGTCCAGGTCGGTACTGCTGCTGATGATGGGCGTACCGGGGCCGGGCGGGAAGGAAACGTTGTCAAGCGGCGCCTTCTTGTAATAAATGGTGCCGCCCCCCTCCGGCGCGACCGCGAACATCCAAACCTGACGGCGCTCCTGGTCGATCATGACCATGGGCCGGGTGTGGGCGTCCTCGACAGCGCCAAACGGCGCGCTGGTCCAACGGGCGTTACTATCTCGGACCAGGAGCGCCACCAAGGTTTGGCCGGGTTGCTGAGCGGATGTTTTGATCGCTGCGTAGAGACGGCCGCTGCCGTCGGTTGTCAGTTGCCTGAGGTTTAGATGGTCGTTCGCGCATCCCCCGGTGCAGTTGTTTCCTGCCCCGTAAGCGATCTCTGTCTGCCACGATTTCTCCGGCTGACCGTCCTGGTGGATGGCCAAGTAGAACCTCTTTTGCTCCGACCGCTGGTTGCTCCACATGACTGCGATCTTGTTGCCCTGGAAGGCCGTGACTGCAGAGATGTCGTCGTGGTGCGCCTGCGCGTTGGTTGTCGGCAGCACAAACGGTGTTCCCCACGCCGAGTCGCTCGTCGTCGAGTGGTTGACGTGGACACGGTTGGTGTTATCAGCCGAGACGACGGTGTAGGTGACCCATAGCTTGCCGACGGAGTCTTTGGCCACCGTAATCGATTCCGAGCTTCCCTTGTGAAGGGTGACGGGGAATCCGGCGTCTCGTGAGAAGGTCTTCGTCGATGGGTTGTAGCTGAAGCGGTGAAGCTCTGCGGACCCGGAGGTCACTGCCTCCCGAGATGGTGGCGAACCCCATTCCGAGAGCACAGTCGTGCCCGACACAATATAGAGCTTGCCGCCCCTTTCGTCCCATAGCGCGTCTCCGCGCGCATTCGGCCGGGCGTCAACGACCGTTTCCGTCTCCTGCCACTCCTGCGTTGCGGCGTCGAGCCGGTGGATTTTCGTCGCATTTGCGGACGCGCTCCACAACAGCCCCCACCAAGTCCCGTCCTGGATCCACAGCTTGCTCTGGGCCTTGTCCGCGGTCGGGGTTCTCACGCCGTCGCCTGCGTATGATGGCCCAGGTACTCCCACATCGGCCGCCTGGGCGGGGAGGGGGAGCGCGACCGTGACGGCTACCGCGAACAGCAGAGCTATGAAAAGGCGCAGCAAACGCATGGGGGTGCGCTCGCGGTTATGTCGTTGGACAGGTTTGGTCATGATTGTTCTCCAATAGGAGGCAGGGCTTTGCGAAGGACGCCAGCCCTGTCATGAATAGCTGAAAACACGGTGCCTGCTCGGCGACAAGATAATTCGCGGCGGCGGCTCCTGGCCGCACTTTCCTCTGGCAACCACAACTTAAATCCGCCTACTGGGCGTGTCAACGACTGTGCCTACCCTAAATGAAATGAAGGTAGGGGCAGGAGGAGGCGCGTTTGCCTCGGCGCACGGAACGTTTTCTTATATCTCGACATCCTGTCCTGACCGGCCTGGCGCATCGTTTCGACGGCCTGACCAGCGCTCCGGCGGCCACTGTTGAGGCCGATCCGAGGTCACGAGGGTGAGGTGCATACCCGAACTATATGAGAATCATTCTCAAAAGCGAAGCCGGGGAGGCCGGGGGGGGTCTACTTTGCTAATGATAATGATTTACGTTTAGCATGCTGATATGCCGATAGTCACCCGCACCCTTTGCCTGTCCACCGCCATGGCCGCAGCCCTTGCTCTGAGCTCCTGCGCCACGCCCGGATCCTCCGCGCCCAAAGCCGGCGCCCCCACAAATTCCGCCTCCTCCGCCGCCGGGGAGGAGGATGGAAATGCCGACCGCCAGGAGGTGGACGGGCTGGCCCCGCGCGCCGTGCTGACCTACGACGGCGGTCTGATGACCGTTGACACGGAGACCGGTGAGGTGGTCGCAAAGACCGAGACGGACGGCTTCCTGCGGCTCAACAACGCCGGCGACGGCCGGCACCTCCTGATCAGCGACGGTGATGAGTTCCGCATCTTCGACAGCGGCCTGATCGCTGAGGGGCATGGGGATCACGACCACTACTACGAGACGGCACCGGCCCTGACCGGCGCCGGCATCGCGGCCCCCGAGGCCGCGCACGTCGTCGCGCACGAGGGCAGGACCGCCCTTTTCGCCGACGGGACCGGGGGGATCACCGTGATGGATTCCGCCGCCTTCAGCGACGGCAAGGTGACTCCCGACGAGGTCGAGGAACATTCCACAGACACCGCCCACCACGGCGTCGCCGTCCCGCTCAGCAACGGGGACCTGCTGTTGACCCAAGGCACCGCGGAGTCACGGAACACGGTTCAGGTGGTCTCTCCCGACGCGAAAGTCCTCGCCGAAACCACCGACTGCCCGGGCGTCCACGGCGAAGCCTCCGCCCAGGCCACCGATCAGGGCGATGTGGTGACCCTGGGCTGTGAAAACGGGCCGGTGATCTACCGCGACGGCGCGTTCTCCAAGGTGCCCGTGGAAGAGCAGTACCAGCGTTCGGGCAACCAGTTCGGCGACCACGGCTCACCGATCGTGCTCGCCGACTACAAGACCGATCCCGACGCCGAGCAGGAACGGCCCACCCGGATCGGGCTGATCGACACCCGCGCCGCGTCCATGAAGACCGTGGATCTGGGGTCGCCCTACTGGTTCCGCTCCCTCGCCCGCGGAGCCGAGGGTGAGGCGCTGGTTCTGACCTACGACGGTGAACTGAACATTCTGGACGAGGAAACTGGTGGCATCGTTCACGAGGTCAAGGTCACCGGGTCCTGGGAGGAACCGGCGGAGTGGCAGTCACCCGGCCCGGCCGTGAAGGTCGGCACCGACGGATTCGCCTACGTGACCGAGCCCGCCACCAAAAAACTGCACGTCGTCGACGTCGCCGCCGGCACCCTGGTGGACAGCCTAGATCTGCCCGAAACACCAGTGGAACTCGCGGTCCTCACCGGGGAAGCGGAAGCACCGGATCACGACCACGAAGACAACCACGACCACGCCCAGAACGAGGAAGAGGACCACTAACCCGGCTCTGCCGTGGCGGCTCCGGCATGGGGCCGCCACGGCGTCATGCTCCCTGATGCTCCCACCGGGCACCATCGGATGCGCCGCGTTCCGGGGACCGCATCCTTCGGGGACTCCAACTTTCGGGGACCGCATCTCCAGGGCGCCGATCTGCACCACCAACCGAGGATATTCATGATCTCCCTTCCGCGCCGCACACTCGTCCTGCCGGTGCTGGCCGCCGTCACCCTGTCCGCATGCGCCCCGTCCGCGCCGACGGGCACAAACGGCGAACCGGCGTCGCTGAAGGTGCTTGCATCGTTCTACCCGCTCCACTACGTCGCAGAGCGGGTGGGGGGAGAGGAAAGCGCCGTCGGCTCGGTGACTCCACCCGGCGCAGATCCACACAATCTCGAACTCTCGCCGGCGAAGGTCGCCGAACTGGCGGATGCATCCGTGCTGGTCTACGCCTCCGGATTCCAGGCCGCCGTCGATGAGGCGGTCAGCCAGGTCTCCCCGGAGCAGACCATTGATGTGGCCGACGCGGCTGACCTCTCACCCGCCGACGGGAGTAGCAGCGCTCCGGACTCCGGTGGAGCCGACCCACACTTCTGGCTTGACCCGCAGCGTCTTGCCGCAGTGGCCGATGTGGTCGCACAGGGTTTCAGCGAGATCGACCCGGAAAACGGTGAGACATATAGAGCCAACGCGCAGGAGCTGAGCCAGGATCTGTCTTCTCTCGATGAGGAGTTCTCCACCGGCCTGGCGGACTGCGAACGGCGCACGATCGTCGTCGCCCATGAAGCCTACGGATACCTGGCCGACAGGTACGGTCTCAAGCAGACGGGCATCTCCGGAATTGACCCTGAATCCGAACCGGCACCGGCGCGGATAGCGAAGCTCCGCAGGGTCATTGAGGGCCGGAATGTCACGACGATCTTCACCGAGTCGCTCGTGAACCCCAAGGTGGCCGAGGTTCTGGCATCGGACCTCGGAATGAAAACGGCCCTGCTTGACCCTCTTGAGTCGCTGACGGACCCGGGTAAGGATTACCTCGACGTCATGCGGAACAACCTGGCCGCACTGCGCGGGGCCCTGAACTGTGAGTGAGTCCACCGGCAGCTGCGCGGCGGTCCTGGTCGACGGTCTCCGCGTCCATCTGGGCGCAAGCCGGGTGCTGGACGGGATCAGTCTGCGGGTCGCAAGGGGTGAGACGCTCGGCCTGCTCGGCGCGAACGGTTCGGGGAAGACCACCCTGGTGAAGGTCCTCATGGGACTGGTCCCCATCACCGCAGGGCGGGTGTTGCTTCACGGTTCGGACATTCGAAACCGGCGCTCCGTTCCGTGGTCACGCATTGGGTACGTGCCCCAAAGGGTGAACTCCAATCCAGCGATGGCCGTGACCGCCGAAGAGGTTGTGGCTTCGGGACTGCTCACCGACCGGAATCTTTTTCGGGGACGCCGCGGGCGCGGGCGTGTGATGGAAGCACTCGAACAGGTCGGGTTGGCCGGACGCGCCGGAGATAGCGTGCACATCTTCTCCGGCGGGCAGCAGCAGCGGGTGCTCATAGCGCGCGCCCTGGTCCGCCGGCCGGAGCTGCTCGTGATTGATGAACCGATGTCCGGAATCGACAGGAAGTCCCAGGAGGCCCTGGCGGCCACCCTGGGTAAACTGCAGAGCGAGGGCACCAGCATCGTGGTCGTCCTCCACGACCTCGGTGTGCTGGCCCCGATCATTGAGCGTACCGTGGTCCTTGAAAACGGGCGCGTGGTGCACGACGGCGCACCGCCCTCCTCCAGGCCCCCGAGCCCGGACCAGGACCACTTCCACGGTCAGGTGCGCGGGCAGCCGCCGCGTTGCACCGCACCTGTGATCGCTGCAGGCTGGCGGGGGCAGTAATGGAATTCTTCGACACTTTGAGCACCATGCTCTCCAGTTCACTGATGCAGCGGGCCTTGATCATTGCGGTGCTGGTGGGTGTGGCCGCGCCAGTGATCGGAACCTATCTGGTGCAGCGCCGCCTGGCATTGCTCGGCGATGGCATCGGCCATATCGCCCTGACTGGGGTGGCGATGGGATGGCTCGCCGGGGCTGCGGCCGGCAGCGCTTCTGCGGACGCGCTGGCGGTGCCCGGCGCCGTCATCGCCTCGGTCGCCGGTGCGCTTCTGATCGAGTTCGTCCGAGAGCGGGGCCGGACCAGCGCGGATGTGGCGCTGGCGCTGTTGTTCTACGGCGGGATCGCCGGCGGCGTCCTGCTCATCGGTCTTGCCGGCGGCACAGCGGCGAACCTGACGGGATACCTGTTCGGGTCGATTTCCACAGTGGACCAAGCCGATGTCTGGCTCACCGCCGGCCTGACGGCCCTCATCTTCGGCGTCGGTCTTGGCTTGCGCCCGGTGCTGTTCTCGCTCTGCTACGACGAGGAATTCGCGCGTGCGAGCGGCCTGCCCGCCCGGGCTCTGAATATTCTGGTCGCCGTCACCACCGCGCTCACCGTGTCGATCTCCATGCGGGTGGTGGGGGTCCTGCTGGTTTCCGCGCTCATGATCGTTCCCGTCGCGATCGCCCAATTGGTCACCGCATCCTTCCGCACGACCATGGGGCTGGCGATGGCCCTGGGAGCCACCGTGTGCGTGGTCGGATTGTCGATCACCTACTACCACCCGCTGTCCCCTGGAGCCACGATCACCGCACTCGCGATCGCCCTCTACGCAGCACTGGCGCTGATCCGCCCCCTGACGCTCCGCAGGCGTCCGGCCGGCTCCCCCTTAGAGACAGTAAATGAGCGGTAGCGGCACACGGGAGGGACCGGCGACGCGCGCGACCCGGCAGCGGTCGTTTCGAGATCTCCGACGACGAGATGATGAACGCTTTTGCTTCCGGCAGGTCTCCGCCTCAGCCTCCGCACCATCCGCCTCAACAAGCCTTTCAAATGAGTTAAAGCGGACTCTTGAGCGCATGCTTTAGGCCCCGTACGCTTTCGTTGTAGCTGGGGGAGCGAATTGCCAAGCAAGGAGCCCTTCTGCGCCGCCTTCGTACAGCGCACCGGCCAACGGATAGGAATGCCATGGCCCACTCCGTAAGTGTTCGACGCACGCTGATCCGGCTCGCGGTCCTGCTTGTCGCGGTTTCAGCTGCCGCCCTCGCAGTCCTCAACTTAGTCATCGCCCCGCAGGGCACCCCGCAGGCGGCTTCGGCGGGCGCTCCGGTTCCGTCCGAAGAGACAAAGCCCGTTCCGAGCGCCGAGGACGCGGCGGACGACACCGCCATCTGGATACACCCGACGGATCCGTCGCAGAGCGTGGTGATCGGTACGGACAAGACGGCTACCGGGGGCGTGGGGGTCTATGACCTATCGGGGCGCCAGATACATTTCTACCTGCACGGCAGCATGAACAACGTCGATCTTCGGTACAACTTTCCGTTGGGAAGTGAGCGCATCGCCCTCGTCGGTGCGACCGAGAGGAATGAGGGGTCGACCGGTGTTCGGTTCTATAAGGTGAACACTGCGGATCGGTCTCTGACCGAGGTGGGGCGCATCACCACTCCGGGCAGGCCTCGCGGCTTCGCCATGTACCACTCGCCGGTCTCTGGGAAGTATTTCGCCTTTGTGCATGATTTCAATACCAACGAGGTAACTCAGTTCGAACTGGACGGCTCCACTGGATCGGTTCAAGGGACTGCCGTGCGTACCTTCGACAACGGCGGCAGTTCGGAAGGCATCGCGGCAGATGATGAGCTGCAACGTGTCTATGTGGCCGAGGAGGAGGTCGGCTTGTGGCGGTACGGAGCTGAGCCGGGGCACGGTTCGATCCGGACACTCGTGGACCGCACCGAGGCAACCGGTGGACGGATAGTGGACAACATCAAAAATCCCGCCATCTATTATGGTCGGGAGGGGACCGGTTATCTGATTGTGTCGAGTCAGGGTGGATCCAACTTCGTCGTCTACAACCGCGGTGACAACGACTACATCGGCTCCTTCGAGATCGGCGATGGAGACAGCGTCGACGGTGTGAGTGGTCAAGACGGCATTGACGTGACCAATTTCCCACTCGGACCTTCATATCCCGCTGGACTTTTCACCAGCCAGGACCACACCAACACCGATGCGGGCAACGACAACAGTGGTAACCAGAACCACAAGCTTGTCTCCTGGCAGCGAATCGCCGATTCCTTCAACCCCAAGCTGCTCGTGGACACCACTTTTGACCCGCGTCAAATAGGAGCAGAGGACAAATGAGGGCGGGCCCCGCGGAGTAGGGTGCTCCCATGGCCCGCGAAGAAACCACCCTCTCCGTCCCCGGCCCTCATGGCGCCCGCGACGTCCGCATCTCAAGTCCCAGCCGGGTGCTCTGGCCCGAGCCCGGCCTGACGAAGCTCGACCTGGCGCACTACCTCATCCGGGTTCACGAGGCGTTCCTCGCCGCGAACGGCGACCGGCCGGTGTCCCTGCAGCGGTTCTCCGGCGACATCGACGGCGAGCAGTTCTTCTCCAAAAACCCCCCCAAGGGCGCACCCGACTTCATCCGCTCGGTGCCCGTGGTGTACCCCAGCGGCCGGTCACACCCGCAGCTGGTCCTCAATGAGCCTGCCGCCGTGGTGTGGGCCGCGCAGATGAACACCCTCGTATTCCACCCCTGGGCCTCGCGGGCCGGCAACCCCGACAACCCCGACCAGCTGAGGATCGACCTCGATCCCCAACCGGGCACCGGTTTCGAGGAGGCCGTCCCAGCCGCCCTTGAACTGCGCTCGGTGCTCGCCGAGGCCGGACTGACCTCCTTCGTGAAGACCTCGGGCAACCGCGGGCTCCACGTTTTCGCCCCGATCCGCCCGGACCACGAGTTCCTCGAGGTCCGCCACGCCGTCATCGCCGCCGCCCGCGAACTCGAGCGCCGCATGCCCGACAGGGTGACGACAGCGTGGTGGAAGGAGGAGCGCGGGCAGCTCGTCTTCGTCGACTACAACCAGGCCAACCGGGACCGCACCATGGCGGGGGCGTACAGTCCGCGCCCGCTGCCCCATGCCCCGGTGTCCTGCCCCCTCGCCTGGGACGAACTGGGCGCGGCGGACCCCCGCAGCTTCACGGTGGTGACGGTGCCGGCGCGGCTGGAGGACCGGGGGGACCCGTGGGCGGACATGCACTCCGAACCGGGCACGATCGACACGCTGCTCGGCTGGTGGGAGCGGGACCTGGAGGCGGGCCTCGGGGAGCTTCCCTTTCCGCCGGACTATCCGAAGATGCCCGGTGAGCCCCCGCGCGTCCAGCCAAGCCGGGCGCGGGCCAAGGGATAACGGCCTCCCGCATGTGACGCCGGGGGACACGCGGGGTGGCGCTCGGCGGGAGAACACCCGCAGAATGGACAATGTAGGAAAAATTTAGGAAAAGTTCAGGAAAGACGCAGGATTGCAGGGACGCGGCGGGGCGAAGGAGCGCCTCCCGCGGGAGGTCGCGTTGCGGGCAGGCTGGGGTGCTGACCGGTGGAAGGGGATCCTTCCGCTGCCAAGTGGGTTTGCCGAAGTCGGGGGAGTGCAATGGCTGGAATCGATGCGATCTACGTGCTGCCGGTGGAACGGCCGCCGAAGCGGGGACGCCTGGAGGCGCCCCCTGCCGGGCCGGGCCGCGCCGCGGGCGGTGGACGGTGGTGACGGCGTCAGCTCCGGGGCCCCGCCGCGCGTCCGTCGCGCAGTCCTCCCTGCCCGGCGCGGAGCAGGTGCTGAAGGACCTCCTGCCGCACACCGAGGACCTCCTCCACACCCAGGAACGACTGCAGGGCCTGCTCTCGGCGGTCATGTCCCTCGCGGAGAACCTCAGCCTCGAGGCAGTGCTTGACCGGGTGGTGACCTCCGCCTGCCAGCTCGTTGGGGCGCGGTACGGGGCCCTGGGGGTGATCGGACCCGACGACGCACTGACCCACTTCGTCACGGTCGGCATGGAGGAGGACCAGGCCCGCCTCGTCGGGGAAATGCCCGAGGGCCGCGGCGTGCTCGGGCACCTGATCCGGGACCCCCGGCGGATCCGCCTGTCCGACCTCAATGAGCACCCTCAGGCCAGCGGCTTCCCCGAACACCACCCGCCGATGCGCACGTTCCTCGGCGTTCCGGTTCGGGTGCGCGGGGTGGCCTTCGGGAACCTCTACCTCACCGAGAAGGAGGGCGGGGAGCACTTCACGGCCGAGGATGAGGAACTCGCCGTGGCGCTGGCCGCGGCGGCAGGCGTCGCCATTGAGAACGCGCGCCTGTTCGAGGACGCCACGCGGCGCCAGCGGTGGCTCGAGGCCGGCATGGACGTCAGCGAACGGCTGATGGGCAACCCGACGGCGGAAGCCGCGGGCCTCGACCTGATCGCCGAAGGGGCCCTCGAGCAGTCCGACTCCGCGGTGGCGATGATCGCCTTCCCCGATCCAGGCGGCCGCGTGCTGCGCTGCGGCACGGCCGTCGGCGACAGCCACCTGGTGAAGGGCCACGCCATCGCCGCCGACAGCACGCCCATCGCCCACCTGCTGACCACCGGAGAGTCCGTCCTGTGCCGCGCCCCTGATCTCTGGGCGGGGGCGGCGGCCGCTGAGGAACTCGGTCCCGTCCTGGTGGCGGCACTGGGCCACAAAGGCACCCACGCGGGGATCCTGATCCTTGCCCGCCCATTCGGAGCGCCCGGGTACGGGCAGGTCGACGTGGAGATGAACGAGGTGTACTGCTCGCGCGCAGCACTGGCCCTTGAGCTGGCCCACGCCCACCTGATGCGGGAGCAGCAGATCGTCTTCTCCGACCGGGACCGCATCGCGCGCGACCTTCACGACCTGGTGATCCAGCGCATCTTCGCCGCCGGCCTGAGCGTACAGAGCCTGCGCCGCCACACCACGGACCCGGTCGCGCAGCAGCGCATCAACTCCATCACCGGGGAACTTGATGAGACGATCCGGGGACTGCGGGACACCATCTACGCGCTGGGTGACAACGGCGGGCGCGAGCGGCTCAGCTCCCGGATCGTCCGGGCGGTGCAGGACGGCACCTGGCAGGCGGGCACGACGCCGGAACTGCAGATGCGCGGCCCGGTGGACGGCATTCCGGAACCTGTGGCCGGTCACCTGCTGGCTGTGCTCTCGGAGGGCCTCTCGAACGCCCTGCGGCATTCGGGGGCGCTCCACATCACCATCACCGTCTCGGTGCGGGGCGGGCAGGTGAAGCTGCTGATTGAGGACGACGGGAAGGGCTTCCGCAACCCAGGGCGCACCAGCGGCCTCTCCAATATGCAGCACCGTGCGGCGGCGGTCGGGGGAACATTTGTCCCCGTGAGCGCCCCGGGCCATGGAACGAGGCTCTCGTGGACGGTACCGCTTCCACGGTGAGGACCGGTGGAGGACGAAAGCCCCTGTGCAGGAGCCGGAACTTGAGCTTTACTTGTGCCGACGCCGCAGCACCGCCAATGGATCGGAGCATTCAATGAGCCTTGAGGAAACCTGGGACAAGCTGGACCAGCCCACGCGCCGATGGATCACGACGAACCGCGGATGCAGGGTGCTTCCGCGCACGGTGGCCGGAGCCGTCCGCCGTGCCGCGGGGCACCCGGAGGTCGACACCCAGCACGGCCAGATGGAGCTGACGCCCGAGGACCTGCGCTTCATCGCGCGGATGTCCGATGAGGCCGCCGGACAGCAGCTGGCGGCGCCGCTGAATCCGCCGCTCCCTCAGGGGTAGGAAGGGCCGGCCAATGCAGCACAGAACAGCCCCCCTGGACATCGATATCCGCCCGCTTCCGGCGAAACGTGCCGTGGTGGAGGGCGAGAGCTTCGCCGTCGACGTCGAAGCCGTCGCCGAGCGCGACGTGGTGGCCGATCAGGTGGTGCTCGAAGTGGTCCAGGTGATCGACTACGGGTACGGCCGCACCAACCTCCACGGCGTGATCTACACCGCGCGGGACCGCTCCACCCACGTCATCTCGCAGCAGCCACTGCCGCCGGCCGGCAGGGTGATGGCGGGGGAGACCTACCGGACCCGCGCCGTCGTCGCCGTTCCGGCGCTGAACCTTCCCTCCGTGCGGGGGGAGCTGATCAGCATCTCCTGGATCCTTCGGGTGCGCATGTCCGCCCGTAATGATCAGGAATCCGTGGGCGAGGGAACGTTCACCGTCCAGTCGGCCGCGGCGGGCTGCAGTTCCGATGCCGTCCAGGATCCGGAGGCCACCGTCCAGTGGACGGCGTCCCTTGAACTGGTCGAGCTGCCCGCGCGTGTCCTGACCAACGCGACACCGGTCACCGGACGGCTCCGGGTTGCCCTGCACCACGGAACGCTGCGTTCGGTCCGGGTGGAGCTCGTGATGCTCGAAGCGGTCGCCTATGGGCCCACGCCCGCTGGCCAATCCGGCGACCGCCCGCAGAAGCACCCCCGGCACACCGAAAACACGATCGCCGCGACCACCCTGACGGATGGACTGCCCGCCGCTGGGGCGGAGGCCGTGCTTCCGTTCGAGGTCGCCACTCCGCGTTTCCTGCCCTCACCGTCGCTGGATACGGGGAAGTTCCGGGTGCGCTGGCAGCTGCGGATCACCGCCGATGTTCCGCACCGTCCCGATCCACAGCTTCGGGTCGGCCTGGTCGCGGTCACGGCGCCCCAGGCCGCGCATTCCTCGTAGCACCGCTCAGCCGGAACCGGCGCCACGGGCGCTCTGCGCCACCGACCGAAAGGATCAACCATGACGCGAAGCGCCCGGGCCCGTGCGGACCGCAGGAAGTCCTGGAAGGACCTCAGCCGGGTCCAGCGCAGGGCCGTGATGGCGCTTGGATCTGTGCAGGTGCCCCTGATGGCCGCCGCACTCACCGACCTCGCGCGGCGCCCTGCCGCCGCCGTCCGGGGCAGCCGCGCCGCCTGGGCCGTTGCGTGTTTCGTCAACTTCGCCGGGCCGATCGCCTACTTCCTCTTCGGGCGCCGCCACCCGGCCGCCCCGCGTTGAGTAGACTTGCCGAATGCAAGACGATAAGCCAGCGCGAGCCGCGGTGGTCATTGAAGACGACGATGACGTCCGGGACCTCCTGCACGCGGTGCTTACGGGGTTCGGCTTCACAGTGCACACCGCCCCCGCAGGTCAGGCCGGTGTCGAAATGGTGCGCCGGATCGCCCCGCAGGTGGTGACCCTCGACGTCGGCCTGCCCGACATCGACGGGTTCGAGGTGGCACGGCGGATCCGCCGGTTCTCCTCCACGCTGATTGTCATGCTCACCGCGCGGGCCGACCCGCGCGATGAGGCCCGCGGCGCGGAGGCCGGGGCCGACGAATACCTCACCAAGCCCTTCCGCCCCGCCGAACTGCGCCGCCGCATCGAGGACGGGCTGAACAAGCGCAGCGTGCCGGTCCCTTCCTAGGCGGCACCGATCGAGGCGCTGCTCAGTGGCTGCGGACACCCCGCCGTGAGATCAGCCGCGGGGCGATCCACCGGTCGGCCGCAACGCCCGTGACGAGGGAGTAGACCGCCTTGTGGAGGTAATCCACCGTCTTCTCCCCGACCGGCCAGAGCGACGGCGGCGCACCGGCGCCCGTCGCGTTCTCCAGGGTCTGGTCGAAGGCGAGGCGCACCACGGTGTGGGTGGCGTTGGCGGTCCCTCCGCGGATGCCGGTCATGGCCCAGACGCCCCGCAGGGCCCCGAGCACCGCCCCGGTTCCCCAGTGCATCGCGGAGTTGGCCGCGGCGGGCTTGGCCCGGTCCGACACCGGCCGGCCCAGCAGCGTGCTCAGCGTGCGTCCCGGCACGTATGAGTCCGGCCGTTTGGTGAGCGCCTGTTCGATTTTTTCGCCGAGGGTCATGGCGGCGGCGCCCACGAGGCCCGCACACGCCCCCTGCACCGCGGACCCCAGGATCAGGGTAAGCCGCACCCCGGTCGAGCTACGTACCCGCCTCTTGCGCCGTTTCATCTGTGCACTCCTGTCCCGCCGGCAGGACCGACGGCTGACGCCCGCCCTGGCCGGCTGTCACTGATTGTCGTTGTCCTCGCCGCGGGCATCGTCACCCTGGTCGGTATCGATGCCGTTGTTGTCGTCGTACTGCGAGGACTCCTCGGGTGAGGAGCCTCCGCCATCCTGGTTGTCGGCGTCGTCGCAGCCCACGAGGAACATTGCGCTGAGGGCGAGGATGAGCGGGTATTTCCTAAGGGCGTCGGCTGCCACCGTTCTCACTTCTCTCCGTCTTGGTCCACCTGCCTGCGCTTAAACCGTAGGACGGCGGGCTGGGGCGGGGAAACGATTTGAGCCGGACGGCCGGCAGCAAAGAGAGCGCTGGCAGGCTCTGGCCTCCCGTGTTAGCGCCCTAGCGGGCGTCGCGGATCAGGTTGGTGATCCGCGCCGTGGAGAGCCGGCGGCCCTCCTCGTCGGTCATCACCACCTCGTGCGTGGTCAGCGTGCGTCCAAGGTGGACGGCGGTGGCCGTCCCGGTGACCGTCCCGGCTGCGATGCTGCGGTGGTGGGTTGCGCTGATCTCGATTCCCAGGGCGTGCCGTCCCGGGCCGGCATGGATTCCGGCGGCGAAGGACCCAAGGGTCTCGGCCAGCACCAGGTGCGCGCCGCCGTGGAGAATTCCGGCCACCTGCTCGTTGCCGGCGACCGGCATTGAAGCCACCATGCGTTCGGCGCTCATCTCGGAGAAGGTGATGCCCATCTTCACAGTCAGGCGCCCGATCCCGTGCCGACCCAGCCAGTCATGCATCTCCGGGGGCACCCCGGCGGCGGTGAGTTCCTCGGCATACGGGTTGGCTGCGGAGCGGCCCGCGGGCGGCTGAGTGAAATTGTCGACCATGGGAACTAGGCTGGCACCTGTGAGTGAAACAACCAAACCTGGATCCACCCTGCCCGCCCCGAGAACAGCGACGGGACAGCGCAACCGCCTCCTGGTCATCGATGGACACTCAATGGCGTTCCGGGCGTTCTACGCCCTGCCCCCCGAAAACTTCTCCACCGACACCGGCCAGCACACCAACGCCGTGTACGGGTTCACCGCAATGCTGATCAACCTCATCAAGGACCAGAAGCCCACCCACGTGGCCGTCGCCTTCGACCTTGACACCCCGACGTTCCGCTCCGAGGAGTACACCGAGTACAAGGCGGGCCGGTCCCGGACGCCCGAGGAGTTCCACGGGCAGGTCGACCTGATCATCAAGGTGATGGAGGCCATGCGCATCCCCACCATCTCCATGGACGGCTATGAAGCCGACGACATCCTGGCCACGCTCGCCACCAAGGCAGCGGCCGAGGACTGGGACGTCCAGGTGGTCAGCGGGGACCGAGACGCCTTCCAGCTGGTCAACGACCGCGTCACTGTCCTGTACCCGAAGCAGGGTGTCACCAACATCCCCCAGATGGACGCTCAGGCCATCGAGGAGAAGTACTTTGTTCCGCCGCACCAGTACTCCGACCTCGCCGCGCTTGTCGGAGAGAGCGCCGACAACCTGCCCGGCGTGCCCGGTGTCGGACCCAAGACGGCCGCCAAGTGGATTAAGCTCTACGGCGGGCTCGAGGGGATCCTCGAGAACCTCGACTCCATCGGCGGCAAGGTGGGCGACGCGCTGCGCGCCCACGCCGACGACGTCCGCCGCAACCGCCGGCTGAACCGGCTGCTCACCGACCTGGACCTGCCCGTGGACCTCGATGCGATGGTCTCCCAGCACCCGGACCGCTCCGCCGTCGAGGACCTTTTCGACTCCCTGCAGTTCAACACCCTGCGCAAGCGGCTGTTCGACCTGTTCGGCGAGGAAGAGGCCGAGGAGACCGGGGACGAGATGACCCCGCCGCCGCACGTTGTCCTCACCGACGCCGCGCCCCTGACCGCGTGGCTGAACTCCACCAACCAGGCCCCCGCGGCGGTCCACCTCGCCACCGAGGCCACCACCGGGGGCACCGACGTCACCGGGATCGCCATCGTCACCTCCACCGCGGCCGCCTTCGTGCCGCTCGAGGGGCTCGACGCCGAGGCGGAGCAGGTGCTCGCGCACTGGCTGGCCGACCTCAACGCGCCCAAGGTGGTCCACGACTTCAAGGAGGCCTACAAGCTGCTCGCCCCGCGCGGGCTGCACCTGGCGGGCGAGGTGGACGACACGGCCATCTCGGGCTACCTGATCCAGCCGGACCGGCGCAGCTACGACCTGGCCGACCTGAGCCAGTACCACCTGCGCCTGACCCTCGGCACGGCGCCGGGCAACGCCTCCGGCCAGCTCGCCCTCGAACTCGGGGAGAAGGACGTCGCCGGTCCCGCCGTGATGCGCGCCTTCGCGGCCCTGCAGCTCAGCGAGCACTTCGCCGGCCAGCTCGTCGAAAAGGGCGCCAACCAGCTCCTCGGTGAGCTGGAGCTGCCCCTGTCAGAGGTCCTGGCCGAGATGGAGCTCACCGGCGTCGCCGTCTCCGTCGAACGCCTCGACCGGCTCCTCGACGACTTCTCCAAGACCATCAGCACCGCCGGGGCCGAGGCGTTCCGCATCATCGGCAAGGAGATCAACCTCGGCTCGCCCAAGCAGCTCCAGACGGTGCTGTTCGAGGAACTCGGGCTGCCGAAGACCAAGAAGATCAAGACCGGGTTCTCCACCGACGCCGACGCTCTCACCGACCTGATCGTCAAGACCGGCCATCCGTTCCTCGAGCAGCTCCTGGCCTACCGCGACGCCACCAAGCTCCGGCAGACCGTCGAGGGCCTGCGGAAGTCGGTGGCCGAGGACGGGCGCATCCACACCACCTACGCCCAGACGGTCGCCGCGACGGGCCGGCTGTCCTCAATCAACCCGAACCTGCAGAACATCCCGGTGCGCTCCGACGAGGGCCGGCGGATCCGTGAGGTGTTCGTCGTCGGGAAGGGCACCGACGGCAGCCGCTACGAGACCCTGATGACCGCCGACTACTCTCAGATCGAAATGCGCATCATGGCCCACCTCTCCGGCGACGAGGGCCTGATCTCCGCGTTCCGCGAGGGCGAGGACCTTCACCGGTTCGTCGGCTCGCACATCTTCGGGGTCGCCCCCGAGGAGGTCACCAGCGCCATGCGCTCCAAGGTCAAGGCGATGTCCTACGGCCTGGTGTACGGGCTGAGCTCCTTTGGGCTCTCCAAGCAGCTGGCCATCTCCGTCGACGAGGCGCGCACCCTGATGCGCGACTACTTCGAGCGGTTCGGCGCGGTGCGCGACTACCTGCGCGGCATCGTCGAACAGGCGCGCAAGGACGGCTACACCTCAACCATCGAGGGCCGGCGCCGCTACCTCCCGGACCTCTCCAGCGACAATCGCCAGCTGCGCGAGATGTCGGAGCGGGCGGCCCTGAACGCGCCCATCCAGGGTTCGGCGGCCGACATCATCAAGAAGGCGATGCTCGGCGTGGACGGCGCGTTGAAGGCCAAGGGCCTGTCCTCGCGCATGCTGCTGCAGGTGCACGACGAACTGGTCCTCGAGATTGCCGAGGGGGAGAAGGACGTTGTCGAGGCTCTGGTGCGCGAGCAGATGGCCGGCGCGGCCGACCTGTCGGTGCCCCTGGATGTCTCTGTCGGAACCGGGCTGAGCTGGCACGAGGCGGCGCACTGACCAATCCTCGGCGGCCTGTGGTGGAGGGCGCATAATCCGGCTAGGGTCTTGGAGCGTGAGCACACAGACGACGACGCCGGGCACCTCTACCGAACTGCGCCTTGAGAAGTTCCATGTCACGGCGGGGGAGGACACCTCGCCGGGAGGACGGTTCGCCAACTGGTTCTACGCCGTGGGGGTCGGGTTTTTCGAGCCCCGCGCCGACGCCGAGGACTACCCGGCCTACGTGAAGGCGTTCACCGCCGACGGGCGGGTGCTGGTCGGCGTGCACGACGATGCACCGGGTGCCCTGTCCGTCGACGGGGCCGTGCCGGTGGCGACCTACGCCTCAATGCGGAACACCCTCAATGCCGGGGGGCCGGAGCCGCTCCAGGCCCACCTGATCACCTCCGTCACCGTGCGGCCCTCCCACCGGCGGCGTGGCCTGCTGCGCCGGATGATGACCGAGGACCTGCAGGACGCGGCGGCCGCCGGTGTGCCCGTGGCGGTGCTGACGGCATCCGAGGCCACCATCTACGGGCGGTTCGGCTTCGGCTGCGCCACCTTCACCTCGAGCGTGACCGTGGACGTGCGGGAGCGCTTCGCCGTGCTCGGCACCCCGTCCGGGCGGACGGAGCTGGCCGAGCCCGCCGAGGTCCCCGCGCTCTCCGGGGAGGTCTTTGCCCGCTTCCATGCCCGCACCCGCGGCTCGGTCGGGCGCCAGTACTCCTACGCGCGCCGTGTCTCCGGCCAGTGGGGCCGGGAGCGGCCGGTCGAGGACAAGGCGGTGCGCACGGCGGTGCACTACGACGACGCCGGCAACGCCGTCGGCTACGTGGCCTACCGGTTCGAGGGGTGGTCCAAGGAGCCCTACACCGTCAGCATTCTCGACCTGGTCGCCGGCACTGAGGAGTCCTACCTCGCCCTCTGGCGGTACCTCGGGGCGATGGACCTCATCCAGGAGATCACCTGGGACGGCGCGGCCGTGGACGACCCGCTGCCCTGGGCGCTTGCGGACCGCCGCTGCTACCGGGTCACCGGCGTCGAGGACGTCCTGTGGGTGCGCCTGCTCGACGTCGCCCGGGCCCTCGAGGGCCGGGGGTACCGCAGCAGCGGGCGGCTGGTGTTCGAGGTGGCCGACGCGCTCGGACTCGCGGGCGGCACCTACCAGCTCACCGTCACCGGCGGCCGGGGACGCGTGGAGCGGGTCGACGCCGATTCGGAGGTCGATGTGGCGCTGGACATCGCGGCGCTGGGCTCTCTCTACCTGGGCGGAGTCAGCCCCGCCGCGCTCGTCGGTGCCGGGCTGGTGGAGCAGCGCACCGAGGGCGCTATCGAGCTGCTCAACGACCTGTTCCGGGACGCCGAAAACCCCTACTGCATCACGCATTTCTAGGCGCCGGCAGAGCGGGACGGCACTACCGGCCCGCTTTGACGGGGTTGGCTCCCGCCGTTAGACTAGACGGGCGCGTATTGCGCTGTGGTTCGGGCCGGCATCCGCCGTGCGAGTTCCCGCGTAATACCAATAGAACCGCTCTTTAGGTTTTATCCAATCTGTCCGCTTCCGGACATCGGATTCCCCTGGATGGCCCGGCTTTTTCGGCCGGATTTTCCAGTGTCCGCTTTCCGGATCAAGAAAACTTCCACAACGGAGCCCCAACTACATGACCATCACCACCACCGAGAAGCAAGGTGCCCCGCAGGTCGCTATCAACGACATCGGCACCGCTGAGGACTTCCTCGCAGCAGTCGACGCGACGATCAAGTACTTCAACGACGGAGATCTCGTCGAAGGTACCGTCGTCAAGGTCGACCGCGATGAAGTTCTGCTCGACATCGGTTACAAGACCGAGGGTGTCATCCCTTCCCGTGAGCTTTCCATCAAGCACGACGTTGACCCCGGAGACGTCGTCTCCGTTGGCGATCAGGTCGAAGCCCTGGTGCTCACCAAGGAGGACAAAGAAGGCCGGCTGATCCTGTCCAAGAAGCGCGCTCAGTACGAGCGTGCCTGGGGCGACATCGAAAAGGTCAAGGAAGAAGACGGCGTCGTCACCGGTACCGTCATCGAGGTCGTCAAGGGTGGTCTTATCCTCGACATCGGCCTGCGCGGCTTCCTGCCCGCGTCGCTCGTCGAGATGCGCCGTGTGCGCGACCTGGCTCCGTACATCGGCCAGCAGATCGAAGCGAAGATCATCGAGCTCGACAAGAACCGCAACAACGTTGTGCTGTCGCGTCGCGCCTGGCTGGAGCAGACCCAGTCCGAGGTCCGCTCGACCTTCCTCAACAAGCTCGAAAAGGGCCAGGTCCGTCCGGGCGTTGTCTCCTCGATCGTCAACTTCGGTGCGTTCGTGGACCTCGGCGGCGTCGACGGTCTGGTTCACGTCTCCGAGCTGTCCTGGAAGCACATCGACCACCCATCCGAGGTTGTCGAGGTCGGCCAGGAAGTCACCGTCGAGGTTCTCGAAGTCGACCTGGACCGCGAGCGGGTTTCGCTCTCGCTGAAGGCCACGCAGGAAGATCCCTGGCAGACCTTCGCCCGGACGCACGCTCTGGGCCAGGTTGTTCCCGGTAAGGTCACCAAGCTGGTTCCGTTCGGTGCGTTCGTCCGCGTCGAAGACGGCATCGAAGGCCTGGTCCACATCTCGGAGCTGGCAGTCCGCCACGTTGAGCTTGCAGAGCAGGTCGTTTCCGTTGGCGACGAGCTCTTCGTCAAGGTCATCGACATCGACCTCGAGCGCCGCCGCATCTCCCTCAGCCTCAAGCAGGCCAACGAGGGCGTCGACGCCGACAGCACCGAGTTCGACCCGGCACTGTACGGTATGGCCGCCGAGTACGACGAAGAGGGCAACTACAAGTACCCCGAGGGCTTCGACCCCGAGTCGAACGAATGGCTCGAAGGCTACGAGACCCAGCGCGCCGCTTGGGAGGCTCAGTACGCCGAGGCCCAGGCCCGCTGGGAGTCCCACAAGAAGCAGGTTGTGCAGCACGCGTCCGACGACGCAGCTGCCGCCAACGAGCCCGTCGAGTCGAACGCAACGAGCTACTCCTCGGAGCCCGTCGCCGCTGAGACCGGTTCAGGCACTCTTGCCTCGGATGAGGCGCTTGCGGCTCTCCGCGAGAAGCTGACCGGAGCCTAAACTCTCCGGCTTACGCCGAACACTGAGAAGGACCCCCGCCGTTTGGCGGGGGTCCTTCTTTTTGGCCCGGGACGGCAGGGCTGGTGGTGTGGCCGGTCTTCATCCAGGGTGCAGCTCGAACCGGTGGAGGGGCGCCGTGCCGTAAGTGCTGCGTCCTCGATGGGCCAGGGCGGAATCCCTTACCTCGAGGGTGCAGTTAGAACCGGTGGAGGGGCGCCGTGCCGTAAGTGCTGCGTCCTCGATGGGCCAGGGCGGAATCCCTTACCTCGAGGGTGCAGTTCGAACCGGTGGAGGGGCGCCGTGCCGTAAGTGCTGCGTCCTCGATGGGCCAGGGCGGAATCCCTTAAATCGAGGGTGCAGTTCGAACCGGTGGAGGGGGTCCGGGCCGTAAGTGCTGCGTCCTCGATGGGCCGCCGCCGTGCTGCGCGGGTCAGCGGCGGACCGAACAGGTGATCGTGAACCGCTGGTTGCGGTCGATCTGGCGGGTCGGGCCGACAATCCGGGACAGGGCGGGCCGGTACGCGAGGTGGCTGTTCCAGACGGTCCAGAGTTCCCCGCCCGGGGCGAGCACCCGGGCCGCATCGGTGAACAGCTTCACGGCGATGCCTGCGTGAACGGTGGCACCGATATGGAAGGGCGGATTCAGGACGATCAGGTCCGCCGACCCCTTCGGCTGGGACGACAGCGCGTCGTCGCGCACCACGTCCACCCGGTCCCCGACGGCGTTCGCGCGCGCAGTCTCCCTGGTGGAGGCCACGGCGGAGGCCGACTGGTCCGATGCGATCACCCGCAGCCCGGGCCGGGTCAGCGCCAGGTAGGCGGCGATGGCGCCGTTGCCGCAGCCGAGGTCGATGGCCGAATCCGTCGCCGCCGCGGACGCGAGGTGGGGGAGGAGGAACCGGGTTCCGGGGTCCAGGGCCGCCCCGCCGAACGTCTCGCCGAACGCCCGCAGCACCAGCGGGTGGGGGAGGCCAACGTCATGCCGCTGCGTGAGCGGGAACGCCGCGCTGCCGGCTGGCAGCGGTCCGGAGGCGGTGAGGACCCGGGATTTCTGCCGGGCCAGCCCCGCGGTGACGGAGCCGAAATACTTCTGGAGCACCGCGGTCATGGCCAGGCTCATATGCTTGAGCCGCCCTCCGGCGTAGACGGTGACCGAAGGATCGGCATAGGCGGCGATGTTACAGGCGGCCTCCTCCAGGGCGTCGAGGGAGCGCGGAAGCTGGAGCAGCACCGTGCGGGCATCCCGGAGGAGCTCGGGACCCAGCCCGTGCCGCTCATATCGTCCGGACGCGCCCACCGCCCCGGCATTGCGGGCAAGCGCCAGTTCGTGCGAGAGCGGATCCTGATGGACGCGCGGACGGGGGACCCCGTGCAGCAGGGCCGCTCCGAGGGTGAGGGCGCCGTAACGGTCGCCGAGGGTGACTACGCCGGTGGGCTGCTCGGCGAGCCTGCCGGCCGCCGAGTCCAGCAGCAGCCGGTCGGTGGCGTCGTAGGCGTGCAGGTTGGGCGCCTCGACGTCCGGTCTGCGGCTCAGGCGGTCGAAGTCGAACTCAGTCATGGTCCACCCACGTGGTGCCTGCAGGGCGGGAGACCGAGGCCCCGGCGGTGGAAGCGGCAAGCCGCCGCTGGAAATCCTCATAGCTGTCGGCGTCGGATTCAAGCGCCACCTCGATGAGCGCCTCCTCGGGGGTGTAGGTGGTGCCGAGGACGATCGTTGCAGCGGCGCGCAGCTCGTTTTCGACCCGCCCGGCCTCGGCGTGTGCCACCGGCACCGTGTGGAGGGTGAGGAGGCGGCGGCGGACCAGGGGTGCCCCGTCCAGCGCCCGGGTCACCGACTGGGAGTAGGCGCGGATCAACCCGCCCGCGCCCAGCAGGATGCCTCCGAAGTACCGCACGACGACGGCGGCGGTGTCGCTGAGGTCTGCCGCGCCGTGGCGGCTGAGGGCTTCGAGCATCGGGGCGCCGGCGGTGCCCGCGGGTTCGCCGTCGTCGTGGGCCCGCTGGATGGCGCGCCCTGCTCCGATCAGGTAGGCGCTGCAGTGGTGCCGCGCCGTCGGGAATTCGGTGCGCAGCTGTGCGAGGAGGCTGTTCGCTTCGGTTTCGGTTCCCGCCCTGCGCAGGACCGTGATGAACCGGGACCGGCGGATCTCGAGCTCGTTCCGGTGTTCGCCCCGAACCGTTGAGTATGCGGTGGGGTGCCGATGAAGAGCGGTCATTCCTGTAATCCTAGCCGGTGGGGTCCGGCGGACTCAGGCCGTGGACTGGAGCATCCCCTATGGGAGTCGCTTCCGACGCCGCGGGTGCCTTTCTTCCGGGTCTACCCCGGGTCGCCCGACCCGGAATCCGGGCTGGGGGTGCGCTCCAACTCCGGCACATCCGTGCTGTAGGGTGCGCGCGGTGGCGGCGGTCGATCGTCGATCAGTTCATTCGGTGTGGATACTGTCCCTGCTGTGCCGTGCCTCTTGGAGGGTTTTGCTGAGTTCGGCCGGCGTCTGATCGGGCTGGGCGTTGCCGAGCAGCACCGCCGCCGCGGGCAGCGCCGTGCTGGGGGTCGAGCGCAGGGGGAGGTTCATGAGCCGCGCGACAACCGAAGTCAGGTCATCAAGGGGTACGTTCATCGTTGGCGCCCACCCGGCTTGGATTCAATGCCAGGCAACGAATTCAGCATACACAGCGACCACCGGCGCCCTCCGCGTCCTGAGGCGGGATCAGATCACCAGAAGTCCATTCGAGTTGCCGTCGGCCTGATCGCACAGGGTGAAGACTGTCTGAGGCGAAAGGGCGGCGGCCTCGGCCACGGCGGTGACGCTCCCACCGCTGTTGATCGCCTCGAGGACCGTCAACTGCAGCTGGGTGGCCGCCTGGTCCCGGGAGAATTCGGCCGACTCAAGCTGAGCTGCGGCGACGGCCAGTGATTTGAGGTAGTCCAGAGTCATGACGTATTCCTTACGGCGTGCGGCGGACGTGCCGCTGAGTTTGGAGGCAGGGCCGTGGCCCGCTGCGGAAAAGGGAAGGGCCCTGCCCCGCTGGGGGAGGGCTCCGGTGGGAAGCGGCGGCCGGCCGGGGGGTCCGGGAGGCTGGTGTGCGCGGGCTGGAAGGAAGCACTCACTGCGGTTGGCCGGCTGTGCGGGTGGTGTTTATCCACTCGGTTATCGTCAGACTTTGCTCCATGGCTGCTCCAAACGAGGTTCCATGGCTGACTGCTCAACCTCTCTCAGAGTATGGGCCGGAGGGGGTGTTGGCAACAGGCATACCGGCCGCTCCGCGTGGGCTTCTCCGCTTCCTTGCCGGAACCGTTCAGGCCTTTGTGCGCTGGCGGCACCGCGAAACGAGGGGGAGATATGAGCGAGTCCCCTGCACGCGGCGAACTGCCGCTGCCCGACTACGACCCCATCCCCTTGGGCACCCTTCCTTCGCGGATCACGGCCCTGAATGAAGGCGGCCTGGAGGCGCTGCTTGCCTATGAGCGGGAGCACGGGAACCGGCTGCCGGTGACCAGGCGGGCAAGCACCGGCTGGAGGCGGCGTGAGGCGGCGCCGAGCTGGCCGACGACTCGGGGCGCAGAGTATGCCCGAGATGGGGCAGGGACAGGCGGCTCCCGGGTGAGCCCGCGACGTCCGGGCCGCCGGTCAACCCACCGTCGCACGGCGACCCCACCAACCCCGCTCGGTGGACCCTCGGCCCGGCACCTGGTAGATCGCCGGCTTGCCGGAACCGGTCGGCATCACGCAGAGGACGTTCCTCCCCTCCAGCAGCGCCTGCATCGCCTGCCGCTGCGCTGGGCGGAAATCGTCCCATCCGAAGACCGAGGAGGCCAGCTCCTCAAGGTCCGGAAGTGATGGTGTCATGACCTCCTCTTGGAATGGAGTAAGCCTGCTTAGCGTAATAGGCAGGGCAACCGGTGAGGTGCCGGGATTGACAGCCGGGGCGTCGCTCCGCGCTACCCTTGGCGGATGCTGAGAGTTGGTTTGACCGGAGGGATCGCTGCCGGCAAGTCCCTGGCCGCCGGGCGGCTGAGGGCGCTGGGCGCCGTCGTTATCGACGCGGACGCCCTCGCCCGCGAGGTGGTGGAGCCCGGCACCGAGGGGCTCGCCGAGGTGCTAGACGCCTTCGGAGGCCGGCTTGCCACCGCCGACGGTTCCCTCGACCGCAGGGCTCTCGGGGACATCATCTTCGGCGACCCCCGGGCGCGGGAACGCCTCAACGGCATCCTTCACCCCCGCATCCGGGCCCTCGCCGAGGCCCGCACCGCCTCGGCCCCGGCCGGTGCCGTCGTCGTCGAGGATCTGCCCCTGCTCGTTGAGACGGGCCAGGTGGCCCGCTTCCACCTCGTCGTGGTGATCGACGCCCCCGAGGACCAGCGCATCGACAGGATGGTGCGCCTGCGCGGCATGACCGCGGAGGCGGCGCTCAGCCGCCTGCGGGCCCAGCTAGGCCCGGACGAGCGGAACTCCGCGGCCGACGTCGTTATCGACAACGCCGGCAGCGAGGCCGACACGCTCGCGCACCTCGAGGCCCTCTGGCAGCGCCGGATCCTGCCCTTTAACGCCAACCTCCTCGCCGGAGTCCCCGCGCTCCGGGGCCCCCTCGACCCTGTTGAGCCCGACCCGACATGGCCGGCGCAGGCGGAACGGCTGAGCACCCGGCTCCGGCGCGTTGACCCGCGGGTGCTGGATGTCGAACACGTCGGGCCTACAGCGGTGCCCGGGCGCCGGTCCCCGGATGTGCTGGAGTTCAGGCTGGCGGTGTCCACCCGGGCCGACGCGGCGGCACTGCGGCCGCTGCTCACCGCGGCGGGGTTCCCGCCCGCCCCCGGACGGACGGGCGCCGGGCATCCCGCTGCCCGCGGGCGCCTGGGGTTCCACTCCAGCGCCGATCCGGGACGGGCGGCGGAGGTCCACCTTGAGCTGGCCGGCTCCACGGCGGTTCCCGGCCCGCGGTAGGGGCGGCCGGTGCGGTGCCGGAGCGATCCTGCGGTTCCGCCTCCAGCTAAGCGGAAGCTGATTGTCCGCATAACGCGCTAACGTACTAGATATGAGTCTTGCCCAGGATATTAAGCGGGTCGTAGCTCCCTTCGAGGTCATCAGCGAATATCAGCCGGCAGGCGACCAGCCGGCGGCCATCGCCGAACTGAGTACCCGGATCAAGGCAGGGGAGAAGGACGTTGTCCTCCTTGGAGCCACCGGTACCGGAAAGAGCGCGACGACGGCCTGGCTGATCGAGCAGGTCCAGCGGCCGACCCTCGTGATGGTCCAGAACAAGACCCTTGCGGCGCAGTTGGCCAACGAGTTCCGCGAACTGCTGCCCAATAACGCCGTCGAGTACTTCGTGTCCTACTACGACTACTACCAGCCCGAGGCCTACGTTCCGCAGACGGACACCTTCATCGAGAAGGACTCCTCGATCAACGAGGAGGTGGAACGGCTCCGGCACTCGGCCACCAACGCCCTGCTTACGCGCAGGGACGTCATCGTTGTCGCCACGGTCTCCTGCATCTACGGCCTGGGTACGCCCGAGGAATACATCGACAAGATGGTGACCCTCCGCAAGGGCCAGGAGATGAACCGGGACGCGCTGCTGCGCCAGTTTGTGGGCATGCAGTACACGCGCAACGACATGGACTTCCACCGCGGCACCTTCCGGGTGCGCGGCGACACCGTGGAGATCATTCCCATGTACGAGGAGCACGCCCTGCGGATCGAGTTCTTCGGCGACGAGGTTGAGAACATCTACACCCTCAACCCCCTCACCGGCGACGTCATCCGCGAGGAGGAGGAGATGTACGTCTTCCCCGCCTCGCATTATGTCGCCGGGCCGGAACGCATGAACCGTGCGATCAAGGCCATCGAGGACGAACTGCAGGTGCGCCTTGCCGAGCTCGAGTCCCAGAACAAGCTGGTCGAGGCGCAGCGGCTGCGGATGCGGGTCACCTACGACCTGGAGATGATGCAGCAGATGGGCTTCTGCAATGGCATCGAGAACTATTCACGGCACATCGACGGCCGGGGGCAGGGCAGCGCCCCGCACTGCCTGCTCGACTACTTCCCCGACGACTTCCTCCTCGTCGTCGACGAATCCCATGTGACCATCCCGCAGATCGGCGCGATGTACGAAGGGGACATGTCGCGCAAGCGCACCCTCGTCGACCACGGGTTCCGCCTTCCGTCGGCGATGGACAACCGGCCGCTGAAGTGGGACGAGTTCCTCGAGCGCATCGGGCAGACGGTCTACCTCTCGGCGACGCCGGGCAAGTACGAGCTCGGGAAGTCCGACGGATTCGTCCAGCAGATCATCCGGCCCACCGGGCTGGTGGACCCGGAGATCGTGGTGAAGCCGAGCAAGGGTCAGATCGACGACCTGCTTCACGAGATCCGGACCCGCGTGGAGCGCGACGAGCGCGTGCTGGTGACGACGCTGACCAAGCGGATGTCGGAGGACCTCACGGGGTACCTCCTCGAGCACGGGGTGAAGGTGGAGTACCTTCACTCCGACGTCGACACCCTGCGCCGGGTCGAGCTGCTGCGTGAGCTCCGGCTGGGAACCTTCGACGTGCTGGTGGGCATCAACCTGCTGCGAGAGGGCCTCGACCTTCCGGAGGTATCACTCGTCAGCATCCTCGACGCCGACAAGGAGGGGTTCCTGCGCAGCTCCACCTCCCTCATCCAGACGATCGGGCGGGCCGCCCGCAACGTGTCCGGCCAGGTGCACATGTACGCCGACCGGATCACCGATTCGATGGAACGGGCCATCGACGAAACCAACCGGCGCCGGGCCATCCAGGTGGCGCACAACCTCGAGCACGGAATCGACCCGACGCCGCTGCGCAAGCGCATCGCCGACATCACCGACACCATCAACCGCGAGGACGCCGACACCCGGGAGCTCCTCGAGGCCGCCGCCAAGGGGCGCAAGAAGAAGCCCGGCCAGGGCGTGCACCGCGAGGGGCTCGCCGCCGTGCCGGCCGAGGACCTCACCGACCTCATTCAGCAGCTCACCGACCAGATGCACACGGCGGCCGCGGAACTGCAGTTCGAGCTCGCGGCCCGGCTCCGCGATGAGGTGGGGGACCTGAAGAAGGAACTGAGGCAGATGCAGACCGCTGGGCACGCGTAGCACCATGCCGGAGCGGGGGGACGGCTTCGCGGAGATCCGCGTGCACGGAGTGGGGGAGCAGGAGTACCTGAGCAGCATCACCAGTGCCCGGGTGACCCGGCTCAACCCCTGGGCCGAGGCCGTCGACCCTCCGCTGCTTCCGCTCCACCGCCTGAGCCTGATCAACTGGTCGCGGTCGAACCGCCGGAGGACCGGCTTCCTGTGGTATCTGGCCTTCCCGTTCACGCTGGCCAACGTTGCCGGCCGCATGCTCGAGCGCCCCGGGCACGCCACCGCCGCGCGGTCGGCGGTGCTGCTGCACGTGGGCTCGGTGCTGCTCACCCTCAGCCAGCTGGCCTGGCTGGTGGTCCTCGGCGAGACGGTCCTCGAGCACGTGGCCGGTCCCCTCGGCCTGCCGGGCGCCGCCGAGGGTCCCGCCCGGGGGATCCCCGCCGCCGCGGCGACGGCCCTGGCCGCATTCATCGCGTACCGGTGGTTCCGGGTCATCCGGGTGCAGCATGAGGTTCCCCGGCGCAGCCGCACCGCCGCCCAGCTCCACGCCGGCGCCCTCCTCGCGGCCGGAGCGCTGCTGGCGCTGACCCTCCCGGCGGGGACCCTTTCCCCGGCGTGGCCCTCGACCCCCGGCCCGGACGGCGTCCAGCGTCTCGACGCCATGGCGCTGTGGATCGCCCTGAGCCTCGGCGCCCTGATGCTGCCCACCATCGTCAGCCCGCTGCGCCGGCGCGCCGGCCCGGGAGCAACCGGCCGCTCCCGGGTCCCGGAGGGCGCCGCCGCCGGCCTCCTCCTGCTCGCCCTGTTCCTCATGCACTCGGTCAACGCCCTGGTCCGGATGCTCCTGGACGGCCTCCTCGGCTACGTCGTGCGGCTGTTCGGCGGCCAGGAGTACGACGCGCCCACCGTGCGCGTGCTGCTGGCCTGGGACGACCCGCTGGACGCCGGCGACAGCCGGCTCGACCTGTTCCCGCTGCTCGCCCTGATCGCCCTGGCCGGGCCCGTGCTCTCGGCCGCCGCGGTGCTTCTGCTGGACCGGCGGCTCGGGCTGGGGCCACTCTTTGGTGCCAGGGAGCCGCGCCTGCGGTGGTGGCACCGCGTCGTCGCTGGGGCCCCCGCTCTCCTTCCGCGCGTCCTGCCCGCCGGCACGGCACTGGGCGCGGGGGGCATGGGCGCAGCCATGATCCTCGGGGAGGGCCGGCTGGGAGGGCCGTGGCTCGCCCTCGCGGTGCTGCTGCTCCAGCTGGCTGGCGCCGCCGCAGTCCTCACCCTGCTGCTCGGGCAGCTTCGGACGGTGCAGGAGGTGCTCGGCAGGGCCGCCGACGCGGCCGGCTTCTGGCCGGTCCGCGACCACCCTCTGGCCGGTGCCTCCTACCGGGAGGCGGTCATCGCAGGCATCGAGCAGGAGGCTGCCCGGCTCGGGCCCACCCGGGTCGCGCTCGTCGGGTACAGCCAGGGGAGCGTGATCTGCGCCTGGCTGGTGGCGGAGACCCGGGCCCTTCGGGGCTGCCGGGAGCTGCACCTTGTCACCACCGGCTCGCCGCTGGTTCCCCTTTACGCCGCATTCTTCCCGGCCTACTTCACTCCCGGGTGGTTCGGGACCGTGGCCGGGCGTTCCACTGGGTGGGCGAACTTCTGGCGCGCCACCGATCCCGTCGGCAGTCCCGTGCCCGGCGCGGTGAACGTCGAGCTCACCGACCCCGACGCCGCCGGCACCGTGCAGGGCCACGGGGGGTACTGGAACGCCCCCGAGGTGTCCAAGTATGTGGCGGCGGTCGCGGCGGGCGGACGTGATTCCCCATATCAGCACCCCGCCGGTAGGATTGACCCTACGTAGGGGAGTATCCCAAGCGCTACGAACGTCAACACGCAGGGCAGTGACGCCTCGCCGGGCGTAGCGGTCGGCTGGCAGGGTGCCACGGCGGAGAGACTTACGGACCTCCATCGCGATCCTCGAAAGGCGCTCCATGCCCGAATTACCTCTTGCTTTCGAAGTCGGCACCTTTGTCGTTCTTGGAATCATCCTCCTGTTCGACCTGCTGCTCGTGGTGAAGCGCCCGCACGTGCCCTCGATGCGTGAGGCCGGCCTCTGGGTGGCCTTCTACGTCTCCCTGGCGCTGATCTTCGCGGCGATCATGTTCATCTTTACCGGCCCTGAGTACGGCGGACAGTTCGTCGCCGGCTGGGTGACCGAATACAGCCTGAGCATCGACAACCTGTTTGTCTTCATCATCATCATGGCGCGCTTCTCCGTCCCGCGGAAATACCAGCAGGAGGTGCTGATGGTGGGCATCATCATCGCGCTGATCCTGCGGGGCATCTTCATCGCCCTGGGTGCCGCTGTGATCGAGAACTTCAGCTGGGTGTTCTACATTTTCGGAGCATTCCTGCTCTACACGGCGTACAAGCAGGCAAAGGACACGGGCGAGGACGAGGAGGACGCAGGGGACAACAAGCTTGTCGCCAAGCTGCGCTCCGTGCTGCCCATGTCGGATCACTACGACGGCGGCAAGGTCCGTACCGTGGTGGACGGCAAGAAGGTGTTCACCCCGATGCTCGTCGTGTTCGTCACGATCGGCCTGACCGACCTGCTCTTTGCGGTCGACTCGATTCCGGCCATCTTCGGGCTCACCCAGAGCGCCTTCATCGTCTTCACCGCGAACATCTTCGCGCTGATGGGCCTGCGTCAGCTGTACTTCCTGCTCGGCGGGCTGATGACGCGGCTGGTGTACCTCAAGCACGCGCTGTCGGTCATCCTCGCGTTCATCGGCGTCAAGCTCGTGCTCCACGCCATGCACGTCAACGAACTGCCGTTCATCAACAACGGAGAGCACATCGAGTGGGCTCCGGAGATCCCGACGTTCGTCTCCCTCGCCGTCATTGTGGCGACCATCGTCGTGGCCGTCGTCGCGAGCCTGCTCAGCTCGCGCGGGCGCAGCGCGAAGGTTGACGAGGACCTCGCCGCCGCCGATGCCAAGGCGCGGAACACGGACCTCGAGAGCTGACCGACACGACAGGATCGGGCCCGGCACCAGCGCAGAGCGCGGGTGCCGGGCCCGATGTGTTGGGGGCTCCCCCAAGGGACCGCTAGAACCGGAAGGAGCGCCCCAGCAGACGCCCGCTCAGCTCCCGCAGCCGGTCGGCGGCCGGCGGATCAACCGCCCACGCGTGGGCCCTTGAGGCCCTCCGGGCTCAGGTGCCGCCCGATCCCCGTGGGGCTGGTGCCCGGCGGCGTGAACGAGCAAGAGGCCCCCACCGCCGGAGCGGTGGGGGCCTCTTGCCTCTGGTGCCTGGATTCCCGCGCCTCAACTACTTCCGCGGCAGGTATCCCTCAACCTGTGAAATGGGCCGCGGCGCCGCCTTGTCCGGGTCGTCGCCGAACTCGCTTCGAGCGCGGCGCTGTCGCAGCAGATCCCAGCACTGGTCGAGGTCCTGCTCAAGGCGCTGCAGCCGGGCAGCATTCTGCCCGCCGCGGGCGCTGTCGTCCCCTGCGCTCCGGAGGTCGTGTTCCTCCGTCACGAGAGACTTGATGCGTCCGAGAATATCCTGGTCGTCCAACATGGTTTCCTCCTCAATAGCCCTGATTCACAGGGTACTGAGGCTGGGCCGGGTTGAACAGGGGCCTGCGGCTGCGTGACGTCGTCCGCCGGGCCGCACCCCTAGCTTTCGCCTGTGCGGGTGGTGCCGAACATGAGCGTGCGGCGGCGCACGTCGTAGTAGACCGTCTTGGCGGTGGACAGCAGGTCCTGCAGGTTGTCCGCGTCGTCGGGGTCGAGTGTCAGGACTTCCTCCCAGGCGCCCTGGTCGAGGACAAGCTGGAGGGTGTAGGTGCCGGGCTGCCCGGCTTCCCCGGCGATCCATGAGAACTGGTAGTGGCTGAGCTGGCGTACCTGGATGCTGTCGTCCGTCATCGGCTGTTCTGCATTTGAAGTCATCGCTTTCGCTCCTTCGCGGCCCGGGTGCTTCCCGGGCCCGGTGTCGGGCTGGAACGGAGGCCGCTGCGGCGTCCGTTCGGCGGGGGGCGCCGCCGATCGCACCAACCTAACTTCGGCACGGCCCCAAGTAAACGGGCGGCAAAAGTGATGAAACCCTTGACTGACAGGGCAGGTGCTGCCGGGAACCACGACCCCGCTTCGCGCGCGCCACGGCCTGCACCGGCCCCTGTGCTCGCCGCCGGCCCGTTCCGCCCGCGGGAGGCGCCGGGCTGGCACCCGTCCCCGGCCGGCCCTAGTGGTCCCCGGTCATCTCCAGCAGCCGGTTGAAGATCGCCTCGCCGTCATCGGAGATGCCGTCGTGGTGGAAGTCCGCCGTCTCCCAGACCCGCAGGCCTTTGACCGCCGCAGCGGTCCGGAGGGAGAGGCTGCGGTCGACATAGATGTCGTCCCGGTAGACGGCCGCCGCGGCGGGCACCGTGTTGCGCCGCAGCGCCCCGGGGTCGTAGAGCGGCCCCCAGTCCTCCTTCCGGGCGAGCAGTTCAGCGGTCTCCCGCAGGGGCGCGAGGGACGGATCCTCCTCGAAGTACCAGGGGTAGATCATCTCTCCGGTGAGCAGGGTGTCGGCGGCGTCGGGCCGGAACTGCGGATAACGCCCGAGCACCCGGTCGGCCGACCACGCCGAGGCACCGCCCTGACAGTAGATCGACTCGTGCATCACGGCGTAAAGCGGGTTGGAGCTGCGGGAGACGAGCGCGCCCACCTGATCGAGGAAGACCTGCGAGAGCCTCGGCCCGCCGGGGGTCAAAAGGAACGCGTCCTCGAGCAGGTAGTGGAGGGCGTCGACGCGCGTATTGCCGCCGAGGAAGGAGCCGATCATCTGGAGCCGGCGGACGCTCAGGCGCTCCCCGGTCGGCAGGTGCTCCTCGACCTCCTCGAGGTGCCGGGCGATCCGCGTCAGCAGGCCGCGGTCGCCGGGGTACCAGCCGAAGTACTCCCTGTTGCGCTCCTCCACGCGTGCGTAGGTCGCCGTGTACACCTCGTCGGGCGAGCCCTGAAGGGGCGGCAGGCCGCCGGTGATGAGCGCCCGCTCGACGCCCTCCGGGGCGAAGGAGAGGTAGCTCAGCGCGCAGAACCCGCCATAGCTCTGCCCGAAGATGGTCCAGGGGGCTCCCACCAGGCGCCGGCGGATGAGTTCGGCATCAGCGACGATCGAATCGGCCCTGAAGTGGGCCAGGTACTCGGCCTGCTCGGCCGGGCCGCCCCGGGCGGCGAGGGTCAGGGCGTCGGCGGGGGTGGACAGGCCGGTGCCGCGCTGGTCGAGCATCAGGATGCGGAAGCGTTCGGCGGCGGCCTTCATCCAGCCGGCGAGCTGCGTCGTGCGGTTCCCGCGCCCGCCCGGGCCGCCCTGGAGGAACAACAGCCAGGGCAGGGCCCCGACGGCGGCGTCGTCGTGATCGGTGGAGGTGTATTCCCGGGCGAAGACCGAGATGGTCTCGCCGTCGGGCCGGGCGTGGTCAAGGGGGACGGTGAAGGTGTGGCCGGTGGCACGCAGGCCCCGCATCTCAAAGGTGGGCCCGCTGGAGAAGCCGTCGCCCGCCGCGGCGCTCACTGTGCGGCCGTTCCGGCGAAGCCGCTGAGGGCGGCGCCGGTCAGCCGGAAGGTGGACCACCCGGACTGCGGGCGGGCACCCAGGCTCTCGTAGAAACGGATGGAGGGCTCGTTCCAGTCGAGCACCGACCACTCCACCCGGGCGTAGCCGCGTTCCGTGGCGATCTGCGCGAGCCGGCGCAGCAGGGCCTTGCCGTGTCCGGCGCCGCGTGCGCCGGGGCGGACGTAAAGGTCCTCGAGGTAGATGCCGTTCACGCCCTCCCACGTCGAGTAGTTGAGGAACCAGAGGGCGAATCCCTGGATCTCTCCGTGCGCCTCGGCCACGTGGGCGTACACGGAGGGGCTGGCGCCGAAAAGGGCCTCCTGGAGCCGGGGGACCGTGTTCTTCACGGCATCCGGTTCCTTCTCGTAGATGGCCAGGTCGTGGATGAGCTGGAGGATGGTGGGGACGTCGCCGGGACGGGCTTCGCGGACGGTGTTCATCCTCCAAGCCTATCGAGGGCCTGTGCCGCGGCGGGGACCGTACCCTACGGCGCGCCCACCCCGGTGACCTCCACCACGGGGGTGCCGGCCGCGTCGGAGGCGGCCAGGTCGATGACGGCGTTGATGCCCCAGTCATTGTTGCCGGCGGGATCCTTGAAGATCTGCCGGACCTTCCACACGCCGGGCAGTTTCTCGATGATGAGCAGGTTCGGCCCGCGCGCCTCCGGCCCGTCGTCGATATCCTCGTATTCCTCGAAGTACCGGTCCAGAGCCTCGGCCCACCGGTCCGCCGTCCAGCCGGAGTCGGCATCGAGTGCCCCCAGCGCCTCGTCGCGCTCGTCGGCGAACAGCTGCACGCGCTGGAACATCTCGTTGCGCACCATCACCCGGAAGGCGCGCTCGTTTGAGGTCAGCGACGGCGGCTCCTCGGGCAGGTCAACCTCGGGGCCGGTGTCGATTCCGGCCGGTTCGCCGGCGCTCAGCCGTGCCCATTCGTCGAGCAGGCTCGAGTCGACCTGCCGGACAAGTTCGCCGAGCCATTCGATGATGTCGCTGAGGTCCTCGCGCAGCGCATCCGTCGGAACTGTCTGCCGCAGCGCCTTGTAGCAGTCGGCGAGGTAGCGCAGGAGGATGCCCTCGGACCTGGTGAGGGCGTAGAACGCCACGTACTCCCCGAAGCTCATCGCCCGCTCGTACATGTCCCGCACCACGGACTTCGGGGCCAGCTCGAAATCGCCGAGCCACGGGGCCGCGGCCCGGTACACGTCGAAGGCCTGCTGCAGCAGCTCGGCGAGGGGCTGCGGGTAGCTGATCTCCTCGAGCCGGGCCATCCGGGCGTCGTAGTCGATGCCGTCGGCCTTCATGGCGGCGACCGCCTCGCCGCGGGCCTTCTTCTCCTGGGCGGAGAGCACCTGCCGGGGCTTCTCCAGCGTCGCCTCGATGACCGAGACGACGTCGAGGGCGTAGGCCGGCGCCTCGGGGTCGAGCAGGTCGAGGCTGGCGAGCGCGAACGGGGACAGCGGCTGGTTGAGGGCGAAGTTCGCCTGCAGGTGCACCTTCAGCCGCACCTGGCGCCCGTCGGCGTCCGGCTCGGGCAGCTTCTCCACGATCCCCGCGGCCACCAGTTCCCGGTAGATTCCGATGGCCCGGCGCATCAGCCGCAGCTGCGAGGAGCGGGACTCATGGTTCTCCCCGAGCAGCCGCTGCGCGGCCTTGAAGGGGTTACCCGGGCGCTCGAGCAGGTTCAGCAGCATCGAGTGGCTGACCGTGAAGGAGGAGGTCAGCGGATCCGGTACGCCGTCGACGAGCCGCTCATAGGTGGGCTTGCCCCAGGACACGAAGCCCTGGGGCGGCTTCTTCCGCACCACCTGGCGAAGTTTTTTCTGGTCGTCGCCGAACTTGGAGACGGCCTTGGCCATCGCCTTGGTGTTCTCCACGACGTGTTCCGGGGCCTGAACCACGACGGTGCCCGCGGTGTCGTAGCCGGCCCGGCCGGCCCGCCCGGCGATCTGGTGGAACTCCCGGGCGTTGAGCAGGCGGGTCCGGACGCCGTCGTACTTGCTGAGCGCCGTGAGGAGCACCGTGCGGATGGGGACGTTGATGCCGACGCCGAGGGTGTCCGTGCCGCAGATGACTTTCAGCAGGCCGGCCTGGGCCAGCTGCTCCACCAGGCGCCGGTACTTGGGGAGCATGCCCGCGTGGTGCACGCCGATGCCGTGGCGGACGAAGCGGTTGAGGGTCTTGCCGAACCCCGAGGAGAACCGGAAGGTGCTGATCAGTTCGGCGATGCGGTCCTTTTCCTCCCGGCTGCACACGTTTACGCTCATCAGGCTCTGCGCCCGCTCGATGGCTTCGGCCTGGCTGAAGTGCACCACGTAGACCGGGGCCTGGTTGGTCGAGAGCAGCTCCTCGATCGACTCCTGCACCGGGGTTTCGACGTAGTAGAAGTGAAGCGGAATGGGCCGGTCCACCGAGGTCACCGTGGCGGTGGGCCGCCCCGTCCGGGTGGTGAGCTCCTTCTCGAACAGGCTCACGTCGCCGAGGGTGGCGGACATGAGCAGGAACTGGGCCTGCGGCAGTTCAAGCAGCGGCACCTGCCAGGCCCAGCCGCGCTGGGGGTCGGAGTAGAAGTGGAACTCGTCCATGACGACGGTTCCCAGTTCCGCGGCGGCGCCCTCCCGCAGCGCGATGTTGGCGAGGATCTCCGCGGTGCAGCAGATGATCGGGGCGTCGGAGTTGACGCTTGAGTCGCCGGTGACCATGCCGACGTTCTCTGCGCCGAAGATCTCGGTCAGGGCGAAGAACTTCTCCGAGACGAGGGCCTTGATCGGCGCGGTGTAGTAGCTGGTCCGGCCTTCGGAGAAGGAGAGCAGGTGCGCCGCGATGGCCACGAGGGACTTTCCGGAGCCGGTGGGGGTGGCCAGGATGACGTTGCTTCCCGAGGCGAGCTCGAGCACCGCTTCGTCCTGCGCGGGGTACAGCGCCAGCCCGCGGGAGCCTGCCCAGGCGGTGAAGGCCTCGTACACGGCGTCCGCCTGGTGGAGGCCGGACGGGTGGGCGGGGAGATGCTCTTGGATCCTCATGGTGCTTTCAGCCTACCCGTGGTGCGGTTAGCCTGAGCTATGCGATGGGACCCCCGGAAGTACGCCGAGTTCGCCGACCAGCGCGGACGGCCGTTCTTCGACCTGGTCTCCCGCATCGGCCACCCCGCCCCCCGGCGCGTCGTCGACCTGGGCTGCGGGCCCGGTGACCTTACCGCCGCCCTTGCCCGCCGGTGGCCGGCGGCCGAGGTGGTCGGCATCGATTCCTCGCCGGAGATGATCGCGCGGGCGCGGGACGTCGGCGGGCGGCCGGCCAACCTGACCTACACCACGGGCGACGCCGGCACCTGGCTGCCCGGGCAGGAGGACGACGTCATCGTTTCCAATGCGCTGCTGCAGTGGGTGCCCGGACACAGGGAGCTGCTGCGGAAGTGGGCGGCCGCGATGGGTTCGGGCGCCTGGCTGGCCTTCCAGGTTCCGGGAAACTTCGACGCGCCCTCGCACGCGCTGATGCGCCGGCATGCCGCCTCCCCCCGCTGGGACTCCGCGCTGCGGGGAGTGCTTCGCCACGCCGACGCGGTGGACGAACCCGGCGGGTATCTGCGCCTGCTTGCGGGCGAGGGGCTGCAGGTCGATGCCTGGGAGACGGTGTACCACCAGGTGCTGCAGGGGGAGGACCCGGTGCTCGAGTGGGTGCGCGGCACCGGGCTGCGCCCGGTCTTGGCAGCCCTGCCCGAGGCCGAGGCGGCCGAGTTCGAGGAGGGTTATGCCCGGCTGCTGCGGCAGGCCTACCCGGCCGAGTCCTTCGGCACGGTGTTCCCCTTCCGGCGGATCTTCGCCGTGGCGGTGAGACCGCCGGCCGCAGCGGGGGCTACTGGGAGGCCTTGATCCGGCGCCAGCCGCCGGCCCGGTTGTTGGCGATGATCTGGCGGATCATGGCGGTCAGGGCCGGTGCGTTGACCGTTTCGCCCTCGCGGTAGGCCACGGTGCGGGCCGTGGCATTGCCGTGCCCGGCGGTGATGATTCCCTCCGGGTCCGGCACGATCGCCCCGTCGTAGAGGAAGACATTGACGTGGTCCTTCGCCGCCAGGAACGCGCAGACATTGCCGTGGAGGACGAAGTACGGCTGGACCCGCCGCTTGATGGTCTCGGTGACCTCCGGGTCGGCCTCATGGATGAGCGCGCGGACCTCTGTGAGGATGTCCCGCTGCCACTGCGGCAGTGCGGCAAGGTAAGCATCGACGCGCGGATCGGTGGGGGAGTCCATGAGGGAACCCTGCCACCGTCACCGGCGCCGGGCAAGCATACGGCAGAGGTTGACCGCCTGCGGGGCGGCTGGCTCAGGCGTAGGCCTTCTCGAAGAAGGCCTCCCACTCCCCGGGCTGGACCTCGGCCGGCGCGGCCGCGCCGGTGGTGAAGCGGTGGACCGTCAGGCCGACGGGAGCGCCCCAGGCGTTGCGTCCGAAGAACCTGTAGAGGGTGTCGGCGGACCGCAGCCCGAGGAAGTGTTCATTCCGGTAGTCGACCTCGACCTCGGTCGGCCCCTCACCAGGCAGGTTCACCACGGGCCGCTCGCCCTGGGCGGCCCCGTCCAGCCCGAGAGCGTCAAGGAGCCGGGTGAAACCCTCAGGGACCTGTGACGCCGCGGGGGCCTGGATGTCGGTGAACGCGACGTCGAGCCCGTCGAAGTGGCGCAGGTACTGGTCGAGGGTGTGGAGGTAGAAAGCGGTGTGGGCGGAGGCGCCGTCGTACTGCTCATCCCAGTTGTCGACGAAGATCCCGCTGTGCACGTAGTGCAGCCGGCAGCCGTTGTCTCCGTCGGGAGTCAGGACGTGTTCGAGCTGGTTGAACCAGCCGTCCGGCCCCTCCATGCGGCTGATGTGGTGCCGCGGAAACTCATTGACGATCCGCTCCGCCTCCCAGTCGTCGGTGGGGAACATCCACGCGGGCTCGGCCTCGATCACGGCCTTCCAGACCCGCTCCGGCGGGGCGCCCAACGTGGTGTCGACGGTGATCTCGAAGGACCGGTCAGTGCTCATTGTGCTTCTCCTTTGAAACGGGGCGTGATGCGCTTTCTTTCGGGGTGGGGTGGAGGGCAACGATCAGCCGGTGGCGGCGCCCTCCGGGGGTGTCTGCGGGGGAATCATAGGTCTCGACGAGGCGGGCCACGGCGGTGCCGAGTTCCTCGACGAAGGCGGCCCGGTCCGCGGCGGATCGAAAGGAAAGCTCCCCGTCGATGCCGAAAGTGGCAAGCTGCCGGTCCGCCTTCGCTGCGCCGGCGATGAGCCGCCCCAGTTCACCGACCATGCGCGATGCGAGGGCGAGGAGCCAGAAGGCCGAGAAGCGGTCGGCGAACCGGGCGGGATCCGGCGCCACGGGCTCGAGCACCGACGGGGTGATCACGTAGGACGCGGCCGTAGCCTGTACCAGGCGCTCGGTCATGTTCCCCCGCCGGCGTTCCTCGACGAGGGAGACCAGCCCGACGGCTTCGAGCGCTCGCAGGTGGTAGTTGATTTTCTGTCGAGGAAGCTGCACCTTCGCGGCCAGGGAGGACGCCGAGCCGGGTTCGGCAAGTTCCTCGAGCAGCCGCGACTTGATGGGGTCGAGCGAGGCGACGGCAGCGTCCCGGTTGTCGATGGCGTGGATTGAAAGCATGGCATTAGACTGTCACCGACAAAATAAACAGTCAAGGAAAAAACTATTGTCGGCCCGCTCTCCCGACGGTCGATGCGGCGCAGCCCCTGCGCCTCCCGGGCAGTATCCGGTCTGCGCCCGCTGGGCGGGCCATCCGCCTGCCGGCTACCCCTCGCCGGTCCGTGGGCGGCCGAGGTCGGTTCCCGCCGGCTGCCAGAGTTGTATCGAGTTCCCTTCGGGGTCCTGAAGACCCGCAAAGGTGCCGTTGGGGTATTCGTCGGGATCGCGTTCAACTGGGATGCCGGCCGCCTCGAGCTGGGCGACCATGGCGTCGAGGTTTCGCACCCGGAAGTTCACGGCCCACCCCCGGCCCGGGGCGAGCGGCGGAGAGTCCTGATCCATGCCGGTAAACACGGTCGGCCCCTGCTCCTGCCACCACGGCGGCGTGTCGTAGCTCTGAGGCGGCGGGGCGACCCCAAGGTGCTCTTCGTACCACTGTCCCAGCCCCGCAGGATTGGAAGAAGCGAAAAAGAACCCACCGATACCACTCACGCGTTCCATGGGGGAAACCTATGCCGCTTCGACCGGCACGGCAAGGGGGGAGCGGCAGACGTGCCTCAGGTCCCGGGTGCCCGGTTCACCAGGTAGGTGGACCCGTCGGAGTTGCGCACTACCTCCCACTGCTGCAGCTGACGCTGGCGGTCCTGCTGGGCGGCGTCGTCGCGGTAGACGACAGGTCCGGCCACCGAGCCCTGCTGTGCCGGCCCGAAGAACATCCGTAGTTTCCCCGTGATTCCCATGAACCGAACAGCAAAACCGTCATTGCGCGCCATCTTCGAATCCTTCCGATCACCCATCCCGCGGCTGAGCCGCAGCGTCCTGGTTTACTTAGTGTACTAACTATCCGAAGGGCGGCTAAATTCCCCTGCGGGCCGTCGGTTCGCTTCGGGCATCCGGGGGCGGGCCCGACCTTCCCTCGGCACGGGGGAGCCAGGGGCCGCCGTCATCGGTCGTGCCTGTTCAACTACGGCCCCGCAGCCGGCCGTCTTGGTAGATTGGCGGCATGCCGGCATGGACTACGGGGGGTGCAGCGGGTCACGCCATACTGCTCGGAGACTCGATCTTCGACAACGCCGCCTACGTTCCGGGCGGCCCCGATGTGGTGCGGCAGCTCCGCGGCGCCCTCCCGCCGGACTGGCGGGCGTCCCTGCTGGCGGTCGATGGGGAGGTGATCGCCGGCGTCGAACGTCAGGTCCGGTCCCTGCCTTCCGATGCCACCCACCTGGTGGTCAGTGTTGGAGGCAACGACGCCCTTCGATCCGCGTACCTGCTCGACGAGAAGGTGGCCACCGTTGCCGCAGCGCTGGTGCGGTTGAGCGCTGCCCAGCGGCAGTTTGCCGCCGCCTACGACGCCATGCTGGAGGCAGTGACGGCGGTCGATCTTCCCGTGGCGGTGTGCTCGATCTACGACACGCCTCCGGGTGAGCCGAACCAGCCGGTCATCCGGACCGCGCTTGCGGTGTTCAACGACTGCATCACGCGGGCGGCGTTCTCGCGCGCGGTGCCCCTGATCGATCTGCGCCTGATCTGCGACGAGGACGCCGACTACGCCAATCCGATCGAGCCGTCGGTCCGAGGCGGCGCAAAGATCGCGCGCGCCGTGGCGTCCCTCCTCACGGACTCGGAGCTGCCGCGGTCCGCCGTCGTGGTCTGAGGGTCCGGACGGCCGCCGCTGTGCGCTCCGGGTCCGCTCAGGCGGGCGGAACGGTGAAGTCGGTGGTGGTCATGTGGGCGTATCCAATGCGGATCAGGTCCTCAAGGACACCCATGTCCACCTTGGCCAGCGAGGTGACGTAAAGGCACGCGACGCTGGTGCGGTGCGGACCGAGCCGCTCCAGAAGCCCGGCCGCTTCCGGGGCGCCGGTCAATCCGTAGAGGACCAGGGCCGAACTGCGCGGCGAGAACCCGACGGCGAGCGCGTCACCCTCGCGTCCCGAAGCATAGCGGTAGGAGTACCGGCCGAAGCCCACCATCGAGGGCCCCCACATGACGGGAGGGGCACCGGTCACCTGCCGCATGAGGGCCAGCAGTGCCAATCCGTCGCGCCGGCGGGAGGCGTTCGGGACGCTCTCAAGGAACGCCGCCGGATCGGTGTCGGTCGGCTGGGTCTTGTTCTCTGCCATGGGGTGTGCGCCCGCTCTTTCTCCTGGGTCGATGTGGCGCCAGCCTAGGCGGCGCGGGCCCGCCGACACAAGAAGCCCGCGGCCGGGCGGCCGCGGGCTTCGTGGTGTCTCTCCCAGGACGGCGGGAGCTTGGGTCAGCGGATCGGCCGGTCGCCGCGGAGCGGATCGTCGCCGCGGTCCGGGAGGCGGTCCGCCGCACTCGTAGTATCGCTCTGCGCGGTCCCGTCGGATTCGCCGTCGACATCGGCCAGACCGTTGGTCTGGTCGAAGGGCGAGGACACGTCCCGGTCGGCGACGTCGTCGGAGGCAACGCCGGCCGGAGCAGTCACGGTCCCGGTGACGGGAGCCGTAGTGACCGGGGTGACTGGGGTGGCAGTCTGGTCCACCTCCGTGTCGGAGTCCTTGCTGCGCCCGGCGGCGGCAACACCGACCGCGGCAGCGGCGGCCAGGCCGACGGCTCCGGCCACGACCTTGCCCGAAACCCCGGCCTTTCCGGAGTCGCCGCGGGATTCGGCCGCGTGCTCGACACCGGGGGTGCCGACGGCGCCGCCCTCATTGACGGAGCCGCGCCAGGCGCCGCTGGCGTATCCTTCGGACTCGATGAACGCCTTGAACCGCTCAAGATCGCCTTCGGCCTGCTTCTCGACGACGTTCAGCTTGTCGCCGACCTTCTCCACGAGTCCCTCGGGCTCGTACTCGAGGAACAGGGTGACGGAGGTCTGGCTGCCTCCAAGGTCCTCGAAGGTCACTGAACCGGCGTTGGTGGCGCCCTCGGTGGCCGCCCAGGAGACCTTGCGGTCCGGCACCTGCTCCAGGATCCTCGCCTCCCACTGGCGCCGGATTCCGCCGATCTCGGCCACCCATTCGAGTCGGTCGTCGCTCAGCTGGGTCACACTCTTGATGCCGCCCATGAACTGGGGGAAGTCCTCAAACTGGGTCCACTGGTTGTAGGCAGTGCTCACCGGCACGTTCACCAGGATGCGCTTTTCGACCGTCGTGCTCATCGTGTCTCCTTCAATCGGAACGGGCGGTGACGAACCGGCAACGATTCGTCAGTATGCTTACTATACATTCGCCCGGGGGCTGTCGCTAGGGCACGGCGCTCCGCCACGGCGCCCATCCGGGACGCCGGAGGAGCGTTTCCGCTCAGACCCGGACGGCCAACTGGTGCTGGTCGATCAGCCACCGCGCCAGCGGCATGGCGCGCTGGGCGGCCCGGGGGTCGCACTCGGCAGCCGCCACGATGGCGCCCTTCATCAGCAGCACCCAGGCATGGGCGAAACCCTCGGGGTCGATCAGGCCTGCCTCCCCAGCGAGGGTCTGGACGCCCACCCGCATCTTTGTCAGGTACTCGGCGCTGGCGCGGCCCAGCGGGTGGCTGTATCCCAGCTCGAACAGGACCTTCACATAGGAACAGGATTCATAGTCCGGCCGGTGAAACCACTCGTCGAGGACGTCGAAGATGGCGAGCAGCCTCTCCTCGGGGGTGTTCCCCCGCCGGGTGGATTCCGCGACGAGGTATCCGTCGGTGAAAAGCTCCTCCCGGCGGGCGAGGAAGGCGAGGACCAGGTCGTCCTTCGACTGAAAGTGGTAGTAGAAGGTCGCCTTGGCGATCCCCGCCTCGCGGATCAGCTCGTTGACGCCCACGTCCCGAATGCCGCGCTGCATGAAGAGCTGGTAGGCCGCGGAAAGGATCCGCTCGCGGGGCTCCGCGAGCTCCGCCTGCACTGCCATGGCATGTCCTAACCCGTGGAGGGGGAGCGGCGGCTGGCGGGCTTCACGGACGGTCCGGTCCGCGGCCCGGGCGGGCCGCCTTTGCTCCTACCTGCGATTGTACGTTCCCCGGCGCCCGGGAGCCCTTGATTTCTGCCTCAGTGGGCCGCCCGCTGGTCGGCCGACGGGGCCTGCTGACCGGTCGACGGGGCCCGCTGGCCGGTGGGGCGTGCCTGCACGATGGGCATGCCTGCGGTTGCGAAGCTGCTGCGGAACACCGACGGCACCGGCGCCTCGCGGGCAGGCAGCAACACCGTCACCTCCCGGGCGCCCACCGAGACCAGTTCGTCCCGCACCTGGACATCGAGGGGGCCGTCGCCGTCGAAGCTCAGAGTGATCGATCCGCGGACCAGTTCGACCTGCAGCGTGCCGCCGCGGAGCTTTAGGTGGAATGCCAGGGAGGTCCACGCCGCGGGCAGCCGCGGGTCGAAGTAGGGCACCGGGCCCTGGTCACGGAAACCGGCAAAGCCATTGACCAGTGACAGCCACACCCCTCCGGCGGCGGCGATGTGGACGCCGTCGATGGTGTTCGCATGGGAGTCGTCAAGGTCGATGAAGGCGGCGTCCGTGAAGTGGGCCAGTGCGACGTCGCCGTAGCCGACCTCCGCGGCCATAATGCCCTGGACGCAGGGCGAAAGCGTTGAGTCGCCGGTGGTGAGCGGATCGTAGAAGTCGAACGCGCGCTGCTTCTCCGCAGCGGTGAAGTCCTGCCACTGGAGGAACATGGCCAGCACGGTGTCCGCCTGCTTAAGCACCTGGTGCCGGTAGATCACCAGCGGGTGGAAGTGAAGCAGCAGCGGGTACTGCGAGCGGGGAGTTGACCAGTCCCACGGTTCGAGGGTCATGAAGTCGGCGTCCTGGGAGTACACCTCGAGGGTGTCGTCGTAGGGCATCTGCATGCGCGCAGCGGCCTGCAGCCACAGGTCCCGTTCGCCTTCGTCGACGCCGGGGTGCTGAAGGTCCGCGGCGGCGCGGAGATTGAACCTGGCCATGACGTTCGTATAGAGGTTGTCGTTCACCACCGCCGTGTACTCGTCCGGACCGGTGACGCCATGGATGTGGAAGGCGCCGCGCTTGCCGAAGAAGCCCAGGGACATCCACATCCGCGCCGTCTCGATAATCAGGTCGGCGCCCTCGGACTGTCGAAAGGCGGTATCGCCGCTCGCCCAGCTGTACCGGTTGGCCGCGAAGGCGATTGCGGCGCCGATGTGGAACTGGGCTGTGCCGGATGCGTAGTAGGCGCTGGCCTCCAGCCCGTTGATGGTGCGCCAGGGAAACAGGGCTCCGTCAACGTTCAGCTCGTCGGCGCGCATTCGGGCTTCGGGAAGGAGTGCGTGGCGGAACTCAAGCACCTGCCGCGCGCCGCGGGGGTTCGAATAGGTGAGGAAGGGAAGCAGGTAGATCTCCTGGTCCCAGAAATAGTGGCCCTGGTAACCCGAGCCGCTCACGCCCTTGGCTGGGATTCCGGCGACTCCCGCCTGCGCCGTGCCCTGCTCCAGATGGAACAGGTTCCACCGCACGGCCTGTTGGAGTTCCTCCTGGCCCCCGATCCGGATATCGGCGGTCGACCAGTAACGCCGGTAGTGCGCCGCGCTCTCGGCGAAGATCGCCGCCGTGCCTTTCAGGGCCGCTTCAGCCGCCTCCTCGATGTCTGAACCGTCACCGGCGGTGGTGAAGGCATAGGCGACGCTCTTCTCGAGCAGCAGGGGTGCGCCTTCATCGACCGCCAGCACGTACCGGACGACGCTCTCGTCCTGGTCGGCCTGGGTGGTGAAGGGCTGCTGGGGACCGGAGATCCGGTGGTCGACGGCGACGCCGATCTTCTGCTTGGACTCGGAGGTCTCCCAGGCGAGCCGGAGCGAGCCGTTGCTGCCCTCCAGCCGCAGGGGCAGCAGCACCCGTTCGGCGTGCCGGCCGGAGCGGCGTGGATCGTGGCTGGAGTGGTCCTCGGCCGGTTGGTCCTGCCGGTTCACGATTGAGGAGGTGATGTCGACCGATACCTGCCGGTCCGTCGTCAGCTCGAGGGTGATGGCCAGGCCGCCGCGCGTCTGCTGCCCCACGGCCCGGCGCTCCACCGTGGTGACCGTGGCCCCGGACCGGCACGCCCAGGTCACCCGGCACTCGTACAGGCCGGTGGTGAAGTCAATGGTGCGCCGGTAATTCACGACGGCGGAGCCGGCGAGGGTGAGGGTTTCGCCGTCGATGACGACCGTGAAGTTGTTGGCATCCGGCACGTACAGGATGCGCTGCCCGGTGCGGGCGAAACCGAAGGCATTCTCCGCGTGCTGGATGTCCCAGGTTTCATGGAAACCGTTGATGAAGCTGCCGGGCAGTTCGGCATCCGCCGGGGACCAGTGGGCTCCCCGCACACCCAGGAAACCGTTGCCGACGGCGAAAATCGTCTCGAGCGCCCCGGTGTCGCCCGCCTCGAAGCAGGTCTCCACCAGCTGCCAGGGGTGGCAGGGAAAACGGTCGCGGTCGGCGTTGATCAGTGCCATGATCGGCAGCCCTTCGGAATTGGTGGGCGGGGGAGCGGAATGCTAGAGGAGTTGGTCAAGGTCATCAACCACCAGGGTGGCGCCGGCGTCGAGCAGGTTCTGCCTGCCGGCTCCGCGTTCGACGCCGATTACCGAATGGAAGCGGCCTGCGCTGCCGGCGCGGACGCCGGAGACGGCGTCCTCGACCACAATGCAGGACGCCGTGGGCAGCCCCAGGAGTGCGGCGGCATACTCGAAGGTGGCAGGATCGGGCTTGCCAGGGAGTCCCGCCCCGGCCGCCGCCGTCCCGTCAACGACGACCGGGAAATATTCCTCGAGTCCGGCGGCGCGGAGGACTGCGGCGGCGTTCCGCGAGGATGAGACCACCGCGAGCTTCAGGCCGCGCTGCTGGGCTGCCTGAACGAAACGCACCGATCCGCTGAAGGGGCACACCCCACGCGAGGCGACGATGTCGTTGAACAGCCGATTCTTGCGGTTGCCGAGCCCGGAGACGGTGTCGCTCGCCGGGTCGTCGTCGGGCGGGCCCTCCGGGAGGACGATGCTGCGGGAGGCGAGGAAGTCTCGCACCCCGTCGAAACGGGGCTTCCCGTCGATATGGGCGAAGTAGTCGCTGCCGCTGTAGGGCCGGCGTTCGGGCCAGCGGGCCAGATACCCTTCGAAAAGTTCACGCCAGGCGGTCTCGTGAACTTCGGCCGTAGGGGTGAGGACGCCGTCGAGGTCGAACAGCACCGCCGACGCGTCCATCCAGGAATAGAGGGCTTTCATGGTCGTGCTGTGCCCGGGCGGACCGCAGCATTGCGGGAGAGAGGCCCGGGCCCGCGGCGCATTTGAGGCTGCGGTGCTCTGTGGAAGCCGGTGGCGCCCATGAGAAATCCTTCAGCAGTGAGACCCTCAGTAAACGGCAGGGAAATTCTGAGCTGCGTTCTGGTTTCCACTATACAGACAGGTCGTTCTACTTCGATAGACGTGTTACGTGATCGCCGTGGAGGCAACCGGTCCGCGCCCAGGGCGGGCAGTGCCCACCGGTATGGCACCATCTCCCTATGCGGTGGTCGGGGGAAACGGGGCGCGGGGGCTGGATCGGTCCCCGGCTTTCAGGACGGGCGGGATCGGTCGGCAGCGTGGTGCCCGCCGGCTTCGAGGCATACGCGCGGGTGCTCCACCCGCCCCGGGTCACCCCGCCAGGGCTCTGGGCCACCACAGGCCCCGGTGCGGAATTTCCGGCCGCGCACACCCGATGGTCCTGGGAGCGGGTTGCCGCGCACACGGGGGCGGTCATCCACCCGCAGGTGCAGTGGGCCGGGATCGCCGGTGGCGCGGACAGTACCCTTCGACTGCCTGGCGGGTGGGACCTCGACGCGCCCGCCCTCGGGTACCTGGAGCCGGAGCTCCTGGCGGTGTTGATGACAATGGCACGCGGGACAGCCACCACCGCTGCGCCGCTCACGCTTGGGCTGTGGTCCGGCTGGGACGTGGCCGGTGCGGATCTGGTGCCTTTCACCCGGGCGGGCGCTTCGGGCCGGGCCCGAAGGACTGCCCGCGACGAGGCGGGGTCCGCGTATGCGGCGGCGGTCGACCCCGCGGTAGCCCTTGCCCTGGCCGGAGGGCCGTACCTCGAGCTGCCCGGCCGGCGCTACATCCTGCTCGACGCCACCGCTGACGAGCTGACCGACCCCACCTGGCCGCTGCGGGCAGGCATCGGCTGGTTCGGCGGCATCCCCGGTCCGATGCCCCAGCTGATCTGGCCCGGGGACCGGGCCTGGTTCGTCGGTTCGGAGGTCGACTTCGACTCCACAATCGTCGGCGGGAGGCACACCTTCATCGACGCGGTGCTAGCCGAGCCCGTCCTCGAGGCCCTGAGCGTGGATCCAGGCACCGACCTGACCTCCGAGGGGGACCGGATCAACCGACGGCACGATCCGCCGCCCATCTGACCCGGGCTTTTCAGCGCAAGGCGCGTTCCCGCTTTCCGGGGGAAGCGAGGCCTACCTCCGTCCGGTGACCGCCCCGGCCAGACGCGCAACGGTCCGGCGCGGAAGGAGCCGCGGAGCGGAGGCGGTCAGCCGGTTCGCCCTTCCCGAGACGACGCTCGGCGCGGACCTGCGCCGGTCGAGCTTGGTCAGCGCCAGCGTAACGACCTCGGAGGGAGCCTGCATCGATCCCACCTGAGCGTCCTCCCCGGCGACGTCGAAGAATTCAGTGCGCGTGGCCCCTGGCGATAAGGCGAGCACCCCAAGGTTCGAACGCCGGGCCTCGACCCAGAGGGCCTCGGTGAAGCTAAGGACAAACGCCTTCGTGGCCCCGTAGACCGCCATTAGGGGCACCGGCTGGTAGGCGCCGGTGCTGGCGATGTTGATCAGGACTCCCTTCCCGGAGGCGAGCATAGCCGGATAGAAGGCGCGGGTGAGGCCGACCAGGGCCGCGACGTTCAGGGCGATCTCCTCCTGGACCCTCTCCGGATCCTCGTCCTCGAAGCGTGCGCGGGTGGCGAACCCCGCATTGTTGACGAGGGTGTCGACGCTCAGGCCCCTCGCCGCCACCGCGGCGGCGAGCGCCGGTCCCGCTCCCGCCCGGGCGAGGTCGGCGGGAATGACGGTGACGGTCCTTCCCGTCGCCCGGCGCAGTTCCTCCGCCAGTGCCTCAAGCCGGTCGGCGCGGCGCGCCACGAGGATGAGGTCCGCTCCGCGGTGGGCCAGCTGCCGGGAGAACTCCTCACCGAGCCCGGAGCTGGCTCCCGTGATGAGCGCAGTGGTTCCTTCGTAGTTCCGTGCCATGCCGTTCCGCTTCTTCGCTCGGTGAACATCCGTTCACGCTCTAGGTTTACACGCAGCGGGCCCCGGTGGCCGCCGTGGTGGGCGCCCGTTTCGCCGGATCTCCGCCAGCGCCGGCCCGGAGCGGCTGGGCCGCTCGGCCGTTCGCGAGGCGGCGCACGTGGGGCATGTATCTGTCGTAAGTCTTGTAATTTCTATTGATGATCGATACCTTTAGATTGTTGGACGGCTAAGGGAGATAAAATGGGAAATCTAACGGTCATCGCATTGCGCGTCGTGCTTGTGATGATGTTCGCGGGGTCATTGTTCGTGCAGATTGTGATGGTTCCCCTGCTCGGGGTGGACCTGCGCGATGCCGATCCCGACGTGGCGGCGATCCGCACTCCGCTCGTCGTCCTCACGGTGCTGATCATCCTCGCCCTTCAGGCGGCGGTGGTCTGTGTGTGGGGGCTGCTGACGATGGTGCGGCGGGGAACCGTGTTTTCCTCAAGCGCCTTCCGGCTCGTCGACATCGTCATCGGCGCCTTCACCGCGGCATCGTTGCTCACCTTCGGGCTGGGCGTCGCCCTCGCCCCCGGCGAGGCGGTCGCACCCGGGGTGGTCCTGTTGATCGGGGGAGTGGCGGTCATGATCGCCGCCGTGGCCCTGATAGTGCTGGTGCTGAGGGCGCTGCTCGCCCAGGCCGTGGACCGGGATGCTGAAGCGCGGAAGCTCCGCACGGAGCTGGACGAGGTGATTTGATGGCCATTGTGGTGCGGATCGATGTTGAACTGGCGAAGCGGAAGATGAGCGTGGGCGAGTTCGCCGAAAGGATCGGCCTGACGCCGGCGAATGTGGCGGTGCTGAAGAACGGCCGGGCCAAGGCGGTTCGATTCACGACCCTGGAGGCCATGTGCAGGGTGCTCGGCTGCCAGCCCGGTGACCTGCTGGAGTGGGTCGACGACGACGACCCCGGGGATCCGGGAGCGCCGGGCACCTCCACACCCTTCAATGCCGCCCCGAAGCAGGCAGAAGGCCAGTGACCGGGGCCCGGACGCCCGCTCCGCGCCGCGGTGTCGCCTGCACAGGGGGCTTCAATGCCTAGGATGGAAGCGTTTTTCCCCCCGGCTCCGCCGGCGGGGCAACCCGGGGACCCAGGCCTCTTCGGCCCGGCGTCGGCGGCGTGGCGTATCGGCAGGGAGCGGATCCTGCTCGCCGCGGGCCCGGCCGCCCTCCTGCTGCAGCTGGCACACCCGCTGGTCGCGGAAGGGGTTCGGGCCCACAGCAATTTCTCCTCCGACCCGCTGCGCCGGCTGCGGGGCACCCTGGATGCCGTCCTGACCATCACCTTCGGTGACCAGAACCAGGTACGCGCCGCCGCCCGGCACGTCCAGCGCCGGCACCGCCCGGTGCACGGAACATTGCCCGACACGGAGGGTCCGCTGCCGGCAGGAACGCCCTACCGCGCAGACGATCCGGACCTGGCACTCTGGGTGTTCGCGACGCTCGTCTGGACGGCGGTCACCGTCACGGACGGTTTCGCCCGCCCGGTCCCGGAGGCCGAACGGGATGCGTACTACCGCGACATGACCGGGCTGGCGCACCAGTTCGGAATCCCCGCCCGGGTGCTCCCCAAGGACTATTCCGGGTTGGCGCGGTATGTGGACGGCCAGGTCCGCGATGTCCTGAGCGTCGGGCCGACGGCCTCGGCCCTCGCAGGGCAGATCCTTGCGCCCGACCCGCCGATCCTGGCACCACCGGCACGGGCCGCAGCCAGGGTGCTTGCGGCCGGAGTGCTCCCGCCTGCCGTGCGGGACGCCTACGGACTTCCGTGGCGGCACCGCGACCGGACCGCCCTGTGCGCCCTCCAGTGGGCAAGCCGGCGCACGCTTCCGCTGCTGCCGGCCGGCCCCCGGTACTGGCCCCACTACCGCGTCGCGCTGGACCGGTTCGGCGCCTGAGCGCTGGGCAGGCGGGCACCGGCGCCCTGTCATTCTTTGATTTCCATTCAGGGCGAATTTAGACTACGAGGACCGTCAGCGCCGCTGCGCGGACCACGGCATACGCGCCCCTCCACCTGCGCGAAGATCAACCCGGGGCGGAGGCGTAGGTTGCATTCTCAGCGGGAGGACCCGCGGAGGTGCACGACCCGCCCGGCCCCGTCGGGCACCGACCCCGGCCGGTCCGGTTCCCATTCCTCGCAGGCCACCGCCGCTGACCGGCCTCCCCCCGCTACTCAGGAAGGGCCGCCATGAACGGACCCCGCGGTTACACCTATGGCAGTGCGGATCTGGAAACCAGCCCCGTTTCGCTCGACGACCTTCGGAAGATCGAAGAAACCATCCTGTGGACGGACGCCGACCGGCAGGCACTCCTTCGGGCCCGACCGATCCTTGAGCCACGCACCGACGAGATCCTCGACGTCTGGTACGGCTACGTCGGCGACCACCCGTTCCTCATCGAGAGCTTCGCCAGCGTCGACGGAAGCCCCGATCCGGACTACCTTTCGGCGGTGCGTGAGCGCTTCAAGGTCTGGGTCGTTGATCTGTGTTCACGCGAGCACGATCAGGACTGGCTGAACTACCAGCACGAGGTGGGCCTGCGCCACACCTCCGCGAAGAAGAACGTCACCGATGCGGTGGAGTCTCCGGCAGCCGAGGTCAGGATGCGGTACCTGATCGGGTTCATCGTCCCCCTGACGGCGACGATGCGCCCGTTCCTCGCTGAAGGAACCTCGGATGCCGAGGAACTGGATGCGATGTACACCGCCTGGTTCAAGGGCGTCACCCTGACGGCGATTCTCTGGTCGGAGCCCTACAGCACGTCCTGGTGAGATGGCCTTCCGCCGGGGCAGACCAGCTGATTTGATGGCCGAATGAAACTACTTGTCCTTGGCGGTACCGCCTGGCTCGGCCACGAGATCGCCCGGCATGCGGTGGAGCGCGGCCATGAGGTGACCTGTGCCGCGAGGGGACGCTCAGGTGCGGTTCCCGGCGGTGCGTCCTTTGTGGACGTCGACCGCGACGACGATGCAGGGCTTCGTCGGGTGGCCGGAGGCCGCTGGGATGCCGTCGTGGACGTCTCCCGGCAGCCCGGCCAGGTCCGGCGCGCGGTCCGGGATCTCCGGAACGCCGGCTACTACCTCTTTGTCTCCTCGGGCAGCGCCTATGCGGATCAGGGCCCGGCCGGCCAGGACGAGGACGCGCCCCTCCTGCCACCCCTCGACTCCGACGTCATGGACACCATGGAGGCTTACGGGCCAGCCAAAGTGGCATGTGAGCAGGCCGTGGTGGAAGCCTTCGGCCCCGCACACAGCATGATCGCCCGCGCCGGACTCATTGGAGGACCCGGCGACGGGTCCGGCCGCACCGGGTACTGGCCGCTGCGGTTCGCGCACCCCTCCAACCCCAGCGGGTCGGTGCTGATCCCGGAAGCGCAGGATCTGCCCACGCAGGTCATCGACGTCCGGGACCTCGCGGCGTGGGTGGTCACCTGCTGCCAGGAGCAGCGCAGCGGGGTGTACAACGCCATGGGGCATAGCTGGTCCTTCGCCGACCATATCGCCGCGGCCCGCCGGGTCGCCCGGCACGACGGACCCGTGGTGACGGCGGACGCGCCGTGGCTGCACGCTCGGGGTGTGGGCGAGTGGGCAGGTCCCCGTTCGCTGCCCCTGTGGCTGAGCGATCCGGACTGGCAGGGGATGAACGCCCGGTCCAACAAGCGCGCGCTGGACGCGGGCCTAGTGCTGCGCCCCCTCGAGGAAACGCTGAAGGCGGCCCTGGAGTGGGAGGAGGCACAGGGGCCCGACAGCCCGCGAAGGGCTGGACTCACCCGCGACGAGGAGCGGGAGCTCCTTGCGGCGCTGTCCGGGTAGGGCAGCGAAGGGACCGCCGGTCCACCCGGTCCGGCCGCCCTGTTCGGGAAGCTCTTTCGGAGGTACATTGGGCGCAGGTGGGGTCCCAACGGCCCGCCCCGAGGTGGAACCAATGACCAGCAACAGGCGCCCGGCTCAACCCGGGCTGTGGCTTACCGTGGCGGGGGCCGGCACACTTGTCCTCGCCGCGGCCCTTCTGGTGCCGGGCATCGATGCCTTCAACCGGGCCACGTTCGGCGGCAGCGGCAGCGGCAGCGGCAGTGCCGCAGAAGCCCTGACCCTCCTCGGGCTCGGAGCGGCCGCCCTGCTGGCAGGGGCTGTGGCCCTGATCGCTGGCCGCCGGTATTCCGCCGCGGAAATGAGAAGGCCCCGGACCTATTCCGACCGGCACTACGACCACACGCGCCCCGCCGAGGACCGGCCCGTAAATCCGAACGACACCAGTCTGCGGGGCTACCAGACGGGCTTCTGACGCCGGAAGGCGGTCCGCCGGTCCGAAGCCGGTCCCGGCAGCGCAGGGCTCCTAGGCGGTGACCAGGACGGCACCGGCGAGGGTGACCGCCCCGAGGAAGACCGTCGATACGCCGCCGAGGACCAGACTGCGCCCGCCGGTGCGGGCCAGCTGGGGAATGTGGATTCCGGCGCCAAGGCCGAACATCGCGGCCGCCAGCAGGAGCGTGGCCGTGACCGAAGCGCCCTGCAGCACCGGGGCCGGGACGAGGCCGGTGGAACGGACAAGGACCAGCACCAGGAACCCGACGACGAAGAGGGGTACGGCCGGCGTCGAGCCGGTGCCGGCCGCGCGCGGGTGTTCCTTCGAGCGGCTGATCCCGAAGGAGACCAGGGCGGCCACCGGCGCCAGGAGGACCACCCGGCCGAGCTTCACGACCGTGGCCACCGCCAAGGCCGCAGCGCCGGCCGTGCTCGCGGTCGCCACCACCTGGGCCACCTCGTGCACGGCCAGGCCCGACCACAGGCCAAAGGTCTCCTCGGACAGCCCCAGGAGGCCGCCCACCACCGGAAGCCCGAGAATCACCGCGGAGCCGTACAGCGTCACCATGGCGACGGCACTGGCCACCTCGTCGTCGTCCGCGTCTACGATGCTCTGCATCCCCGCGATCGCCGAGGCGCCGCAGATGGAGAACCCGGCGGCCATCAGGGTGGACGCGGCCCGGCTCAGGCCCAGGCGCTCGCCGATGTACCGGGTGAGGAAGAAGCTGACGAACACGGAGGCGACGATGAGACCGAGCACAGGCAGGCCAAGGCCCACGATCTCCGGGAGGGAAAGCTGAAGGCCCAGCACCACCACGCCAAGGCGAAGGAACCTTTTGGTGGCCGCGCGGATGCCCGGGTTCAGGCGAGGGTGGAGAAGTCCGCTGTTCCGCATGAGCAGGCCCAGGCCGAGGGCGATGACCAGGGCACCGGCGAATCCCTGAAGGTTCGCCAGAAGGACGGCGAGGGCAACCGCGGCCGCCATGACCAGGAACCCCGGCGCATAGCCGAGCGCGGCGGTGAGGGGGCGCGGCAGGGTCACGGGGTCGCTTTCGGAAGGCACGGAGGCGCCATCAGCGCCGCACCGGCGGGGCTAGTTGGTGAAGTGGGTGGTTGCGGGCGCCGTCGCGACCGACTGCACCAGCTGTTCAGCGAGGACACGGAGTTTGACGTTCTGGTGGCTTGAGGCCCGTCGGAGGATCTGGATGGCCTCCTGCTGGGTGCAGCGGTTCTGGGCAATGATGATCCCGACCGCGATGTCGATGTTCGTGCGAGACTCCATTGCCGCCTGCAGGTTCGCGGCGGCATCCTTGTGCGCGGCCAGCTGCAGGGCGAGTTCGAGGGTGCTTGCCGCTTCCGCCGCGTACTCCTCGACCTGACTCACGATGTCGGCGGTGAAGACACCGGGGGCCTCCGCGTACAGGTTCACCGCGGCGCCGCCGTCCCCACCGGTCATCAGGGGTACCCCGAGGACTGAAAAGTAGCCGCGGCCCTCGATCGCGGTGAGGTATTCCGGCCACCTGGGATCAGTGCGCGTATCCTGCACGACGGCGGTCTCCCCGGTGCGGATCGCGGTCAGGCAGGGCCCGTCGCCGTAGCCGTACTGGACCTCGTCGAGCTCGGTTGCGGCGACGCTGCTGCTGGCCACGGTGGTGGCCCGGTCGTTGCGCTTGAGCGTAATTCCGCACTGCGTCTGGACCCCAGGTTCGAGGATGGTTGCGGTGTGGGAGGCGAACGCTTCAAGGAACAGTTCGACGTTCCCGGACTCAAGAATCAGCTGCTGGAGCTGGCGCGCCACCGAATCACTTCCCGCATCTTTCCGCATTGCATCAGCTTAGGGCCAGGACCCGCCGTTTAGCTCATCGGGAGCGGTGCCCAAAACTTTTTTCCGGATCCCGCCCGGTGAACCTTTGGCTTTCCTGCAACCCGGGCGTGAAATAGCCTCGGAGGTGGACCGCGTGCCGGTCCGCGGTCTTGATTCCAGGGCCCGGCACCGCCGCCGGGCCCGCAACGCATTCGAGGTTCTTCGGTGGATGAGCAGAGGCAGCAGGAGCTGGCGTCGCGTGCGGCATCCGAGGCAGGACTCGACGCCGAGGAGCTGTGGATCCGGTACTTCGCCCTCGGAGGTTCGCTCGCCCAGATAGAGATCGATGCGTACCTGCAGGGGCTCCAGAGCATTCCCTCCCTCGAACGGGACATCCTCTCCCACACACTGCGCGAGGCCCTTGAGGAGACCGGCCGGGAGCTGCCGGATTCCGGTGGAGGTAGCGGCGGGGCGGAGCCCCGGAATGGAACGAGCCGTGCGGCACGGGCGGATCCCGACGATCCCCTCGAGTTACTCGGCGCGGCAGGTGCGGTCTTCCTCACGGCGGAGCAGGCTGAGGCCCAGCGGATGCGGGCCCTGCTTGAGACGGGCCTCCTTGATTCACCGCCGGAGGAACGCTTTGACCGGATCACGCGGCGGGCCCGCGAGCATTTCGGTGTCTCCTCGTCGATCGTGGCACTGATCGCCGAGCACCGGCAGTTCCTCAAATCGGTCATCGGCGCGGTCGGCCAGAACCTCGAGCGGGAAAGCACCTTCTGCAACCAGACGATCCGCAGTGCCGGGCCCATGGTGGTGTGTGACACCCTCGCCGATGATCGATTCAAGGCGAGCCCGCTCGTGGTCGGCGAGCCCCACATCCGCTTCTACGCGGGGCACCCGCTGCTGGGTCCGGGCGGGTGGACCATCGGCACGATCTGCGTCATCGACCAGAATCCGAGAGGCTTCACCGATGAGGACCGGCGCGTGCTCCGGTCCCTGGCCGAGGCCGCGCAGAGGGAGGTCACACCGTAGGCAGGCCCGATCCCGACGCCCTCAGCGCGTTGAAAGGCCTTCGCTGTCGAGGGTGAGGGCGAGCTGGTGCGCCTCTCCGGGGCACTGGGGGCCGTTGGGACGGACCACCTCCGCGGTGGCGCGGACCGGAGCAAGCACCCGCGTTTGCCCATCCCGACCGGTGGCCGTTGCCCGGATCTCCACCTCGCCTGCGGAAAGGTCCAGCGGTGCGAAACCAACCAAGGTGCCGTCCGGACTGGCCGACGCGGCGCAGATTCCGTCGTCGTCGCAGCCCTGGTCGACGGACTCCGTTCCCGCACTCAGCGCCACGTCGGCTTTCGTGCACCGGCCCTCCCGGCAAACCTCCAGCTCGAGCGCGGCGACCCCGCGGACAGAGTCGGCTGCAACGGTGGTCGAGACGCCATCGACCGCCCCTACCGCGGTACATCCGGCACCGAAGGGCGCACCGCAGCCGCCGGCGAGCAGGAGCGTTCCACCGAAGACGGCGGAACGCAGCCAGGGCGCTCGGAAGGGCATGCCTCACCCTAGCGCGGGCGGGCGTGTGGCGGGACAGCTTCCCGTCGTCCCGTGCGGGTCCGGGGGACCAGGATCCCGGCTGGCGTCCGGGGACGGGGCCCGTGCACCCGCTCCCGGTGCAGGACGGCACCCGCGCAGGGCACGCCTCCGACCGCCCGTCAAGGCGGCGCCGGGTGTGCCTTTGCCTCCGGCCCTGCGGTCGGTGCGCCTGCAATAGGCTGTGCCCATGGTTTTCCAGAAGCACCTCGGTGAAGAGTCCATTCCCGCGGAGGTCCTGGCGGCCCGGCGTCCGGGGACCTCGGACGCCGACTGGGACTCCTTCGAGGCACGGTTCCGCAGTGAATTCCCCCGCCTGCGGTCCCTCTTCCGCCGAATCTACGGCGGTGGCGCTGACGACGAGCTGGTGCTGCTGGCGGCGGAGGCGGCCGAGTCGTGGCAGCGGCGGCCCGCCGGGCTCAAGGCGCTCGATGCCGACCGGGCCGCGGCGCCGGACTGGTTCCAGTCCAACCGAATGCTGGGCGGGGTCTGCTACGTCGACCTGTACGCCATCGACCTCTCCGGGCTTCGGGCGCGCATTCCGTACTTCCGTGAACTGGGCCTCACCTACCTTCACCTCATGCCGCTGTTCCTCGCGCCGGAGTCGAATTCCGACGGCGGCTACGCCGTGTCCAGTTACCGGGAGCTGAACCCGGCCCTGGGCACCATTGAGGAACTCGCCTCGACCGCCGCCGAACTTCGGGCGAACGGCATCTCGCTCGTCGTTGACTTCATCTTCAACCACACCTCGAACGAACACGAGTGGGCCCGGAAGGCGCTCGCCGGCGACCCGGAATTCGAAAAGTACTACTGGATCTTCCCGGACCGGCAGATGCCGGATGCGTATGAACGCACCGTGCGCGAAATCTTCCCGGACGACCATCCAGGGTCCTTCGTGCCGCTGCCCGACGGGCGCTGGGTCTGGGCCACCTTCCATTCGTTCCAGTGGGACCTGAACTACCGCAACCCCGCGGTCTTCCGGGCGATGGCGCGGGAGATGCTCTTCCTCGCCAACCAGGGCGTGGAGGTGCTGCGGATGGATGCCGTGGCGTTCGTGTGGAAGCAGCTGGGCACCGCCTGTGAGAGCCTGCCCGAAGCGCACCTCCTCCTCCAGGCGTTCAACGCGGTCTGCCGGCTCGCGGCGCCGTCGCTGCTCTTCAAGTCCGAGGCGATCGTGCATCCGGACGAGGTGGTGCAGTACATCAGCCCGGGGGAGTGCCAGCTGAGCTACAACCCCCTGCAGATGGCACTGATCTGGAACAGCCTGGCCACCCGGGAGGTCTCCCTTCTGGCCCAGGCCCTCGAGCGGCGCCACGCCATTCCGCCCGGCGCCGCCTGGGTGAACTATGTGCGCAGCCACGACGACATCGGCTGGACCTTCTCCGATGAGGATGCAGCCGAGTTCGGCATCGGCGGGTACGACCACCGGCGCTTCCTCAATGCGTTCTTCGTCAACCGTTTCCCTGGCAGCTTCGCCCGCGGCGTGCCGTTCCAGGAGAACCCGCGCACCGGGGACTGCCGCATCTCGGGCACGACGGCGTCGCTGGCCGGGCTGGAGGCCGGCGACGCCGGCGCCGTGGGCCGGATCCTGCTCGCCCACGCCATCGTGCTCAGCACGGGGGGCATCCCGCTGATCTACCTGGGGGATGAGGTGGGCCAGCTCAACGACTATGGGTACACGCAGGACCCGGGCAAGGCCGGGGACAGCCGGTGGGTCGGGAGGCCCGACTACCCGGCGGCCCGCTACGCGCTGAGGGATGATCCGGCCACCGCGCCGGGGGCGATCTTTCAGGGCCTGCAGCACCTGATCCGGGTCCGGGCCGCCACCCCGGAATTTGCAGGCGGCCGGCTGGTGCCCTTCGGGACCAACAACCCCTCCGTCCTGGGGTACCAGCGGCCGGGTGCGCCCGGGGCGAAGCCCTCAGTGGTCCTGGTCCTCGCGAACTTCGCCGACTCCCGACAGGAAGTCACCGCGGAGACACTCTCCGGCCTGCCCGGTTCCGCCGTCGACCTCATCTCGGGCCAGGAGATGGCAGTGACGGCCGGGCTCGGCCTCGAGCCCCATGGTGTGCTGTGGCTCCGCTTCTCCCCGGAGGGTCCTGCCTGAACACCATTGAGAACTGAACACCATCGAGAACTGAACACCGTCGAGAACTGAACACCGTCGAGAACGGCTGGGACTGCCTTGGCTCCGCGGGGACCTATCATGGGCGTTATCACCCCGAGGAGACCCCATTTCACGCACTCAGCCACCGCGCGCCCGACGGAGAGCGCCCTACGGCACCGCCGCCCTGATCAGCCTCGCGCTGCTCTGCTCCGGCTGCCTGCCCGGCGCCTCAGGTGACCGGGAGGCACCGGCCGGCTCCGCTGCTCCGGCACCGCCGGGTGCATCCTCTCCTTCGCAGGAGGCCTGTGACAACTGCCTGGACGTCGTCGTCACGGGGGACCTGCTGGTCCACCCCCAGCTGTGGGACCAGGCGGCAGCGGACGCCGCGGTCACCGGCAGGATGCCGCTCGATTTTGAACCGCTCCTCGCCGGCCAGCGTCCGTACCTCGAGGCGGCTGACCTTGCGGTGTGCCACCTGGAGACCCCGGTGTCAGACCCGGAGGGGCCCTATACCGGCTACCCGACGTTCAACGTGCCGCCCCAGATCCTCACCGCGGCCAGGGAGGTCGGGTACGACGCCTGCACCTCGGCTAGCAACCACACCCTCGACGCCGGACCCGCAGGAGTGCTGCGCACCCTCGCCGCCCTCGACGCGGCCGGCCTTGACCACACGGGTTCCTATGCCAGCGCCTCAGACGCGGAACAGCCCCTGATCCTCGATACGCCGGACGCGAAGGTCGCCCTCATCGAGGCCACCTACGCCCTCAACGGCCAGATACCCGACCAGCCGTGGCGGGTCGACCTGCTCGACGTCCCGGCGATGGTCGCCAAGGCCCGGGCGGCACGGGAGCAGGGCGCCGACGTCGTCCTTGCAGCCCTCCACGCCGGGGACGAGTACGCCTCCGTGCCCAACGCACAGCAGACCGAGGCCGCTCATGCGCTCGCCGACAGCGGGCTGATCGACTTTATCTACGGGCACCACACGCATTCGGTCCTGCCGATCGAGAAGTACAACGGCACGTGGATCGCCTACGGGCTGGGCAACGCGGTGACCGAACTGTCCCCGGTCTACGACGTGAACAACGAGGGCCTGGCGGTCCGCGCGCGATTCAGCCGGGACGAGACCGGGCAGTGGTCGGTCAGTGACCTCGCCTGGCTTCCGTCCGTCATCGTGTCGAACCCCTACCGGTGGTGCGCGCTGGGCCCGGACCGCCCTGCCGGGTCGTGTTCGACGCCCGGCCACGAGCAGGCGGTCAAGGAGCGCACCCGGTCGGTGGTCGAGTCGCTCGGGGCGGCCGCCGCGGGAGCCCACCCCTGGGATCTCGCTGCAGAGGAAAGAGCGCAGTAGCGGGCACTCTGCCAGCAAGGCACGAACCAGCGGACGCCCGGATGCGCCGGGCGGATTCGCTTATTCGACCGCCGGGCTGTAGCGTTCTTACTACGCCGCGGGGTGGAGCAGTTCGGTAGCTCGCTGGGCTCATAACCCAGAGGTCACAGGTTCAAATCCTGTCCCCGCAACGAAGACAGAAGTCCCGGTCCCGGGTAGGGGCCGGGACTTCTGCGTTAACCGGCCGCAGTATCCTTCCCATGCCTGAACGGCTCCCGCCCCGGCACCTCCCCACGGGCGGTGGAACGAAACGGGTGGGATCGTCCCATTCCGTTGGCACCCTCCTGCCTGCAGTCCGACACTGAATCCCGGAACGCCCGCTCGGGCGCCATAGGTTCAACTGGAGGAAAAAATGCGTGTACTAGTGGCCGGCGCCGGCGGCGCCATCGGACGTCCCATCGTCCGTCACCTCGTCTCCTGGGGTCATGAGGTGTGGGGAATTGCTCGGGCAAACGGGGGCGCCGCGCGCATCGCGGCTGACGGCGCGACGCCGGTTATCGCGGACGTGCTCGACCTGGCGGATGTGACACGCGCGGTCGCGGCCGTGCGGCCCGAGGTCGTGATCGACCAACTCACGGCCCTGCCGCGGCACTACTCGCCGCAGGCGATGCGCGACACCCTCGCCAGCTCCAACGAGGTCCGGGTGCTCGGGGGAGCGAATGTTCAGAAGGCCGCCCTCGCCGCGGGAGCGACACGTTTCATCGCTCAGTCGGGCTCCTACTTCTACCGGCCGGGAGAGGGGCTCGCTGAGGAATCGGAGCCCTTCGTCGCCGACGGACCGCCCCTGGTCGACGGAAGCGCCGCAGCCTTCCTCCAGGTCGAAGACCGGATCCGGTCCCTTCCCGAGGGCACCACCGGGCTCGTCCTTCGGTACGGTTTCTACTATGGCCCGGGAACCTGGTACTCGCCCGACGGCGACATGGGCGAGCAGGCACGGGCCGGGCAGCTGGGCGTGCTTGGCTCCGGTTCCGGGATCTGGTCCTTTGTCCATGTGGACGACGCGGCGGAGTTCACGGCGCGGGTCGCCGTCGAGTCCCAGGCGACCGGGGTGGTGAACGTTACCGACAGCGACCCCCTTCCCATGCGGGACGTCATGCGGACCTTCAGTGCCTTCGCCGGGGGTGTCGAACCGGCCGAGTATCCGATCACCGAGGCGACAGACGCGGACGGGGTGTTCTACGCGACGAAGATGAGGGGTGCGAGCAACCGCCGCGCGCGGGAGGAGTTCGGGTTCAGCCCGCGCCGGCTGGAATGGCTCCGGCCGTAAATCCGGCCCGGAGCGCGTTCGGCCGGCCCCGCCTGCCGTTCCGCAGCCGTGAGGCCGGCGGCACCTCTACCAGCCGCGCTCGAACCACTCCGCGAGGTGCGGCCGCTCGGCGCCCAGCGTCGTCCCCTTCCCATGGCCGGGATGGACCAACGTGTCATCGGGAAGATAGTCGAACACCCGCTCCTTCACGTCGGCGAACAGCGAAGCGAACCGGTCGGCGTCGCCCTGGGTGTTGCCCAGCCCGCCGGGGAAGAGCGAATCGCCCGTGAAAAGGTGCGCCGGGCCCTCCGGGTCGCGGTACAGCAGGGCCACGGAGCCCGGCGTATGTCCGCGGAGGTGGATGGCCTCCAGATCGAACCCGTCGAAGGTGCCGACGTCGCCGTGCTCGAGCGGCACGTCGGTCGGCACCTCGATGGCGGGGACGTCGGCGGCGCCGGCGGCCGTGCGTGCCCCGGTCGCCTCCACGACGGCGGCCAGCGCCCGCACGTGGTCCCAGTGAGAATGCGTCGTAGCCACGAGGACAAGCCGAGCGGCGGCGGGGGTGTCCCGGGCACCCTCCGCCAGCAGGCCGGCGAGGGCGGGCGCATCGTCGGCCGCATCGATCAGCACCTGCTGCCCGGATCCCCGGGCGGTGAGCAGGTACACGTTGTTGTCCATTTCGCCCACCGCGAGCCGGCGGATCACCACTGATGAAAGCTCGGCAAGAATCATGGACCCACCCTAGGCCAGGAGCGGCGGCCCGAACGCTCCGATGGGGGCGGGCTTCACCTTGGGGCGCATAGCGGCCGAGCACCTCAGCCGACGTCCCGTTCGCGGTATTGTGCACGTAACAGGGCCCCGGAGGGGCGGTTCGGCATGCGCGGCACATCAGGGGCCGCCGCGCCCGGCGGAAGGGGCAGCAGTGGAGAGTGAAATACCCGAATGGCTGAAACTCGATCCCTCGAGCCCGTATCCGCCCTATGAGCAGCTGCGCCAGCAGATCGTCGAGGCGGCGAACAGCGGGCGCATTGCCGTCGGCGTGCGCCTGCCCCCGGTGCGGACCCTCGCGGCGCATCTGGGAGTCGCGGCAAACACCGTCGCCCGCGCGTACCGCGAGCTGGAGCGGGCGCAGATCGTGGTGACCCGATCCCGCGCCGGAACGGTGATCGCCGCGGCCGGGGATGAGGCCCGGCGGCGGGCCGCCGAGGGGGCGGCGGATTACGCCCGCATCGTCAAGGCCAGCGGGCTCAAGGAGGACGAAGCCGTGGCCTATCTGCGGGCGGCATTGCGCCGAGCGTGAACCGGTCCGGCGCGTCGCACCGGTGTGGCGCGAATTAAACCGTATTCGAATATGTCTTCGAAGCGGGATTGAATTACAGTGGAACGGTGTCTATAGCCAACTCCCTGGAACAGCACTCTTCTGACCCGTTGATTCCGCACCCTGACCTGTCGCGCCTCGTCGTGAAGGGTGCGCGCGAGCACAACCTCAAGAACGTCGACCTCGACATGCCCCGGGACGCCATCATCGTCTTCACCGGGCTCTCCGGGTCGGGGAAGTCATCCCTCGCCTTCGACACGATCTTCGCCGAGGGCCAGCGCCGGTACGTCGAGTCGCTCTCGGCCTACGCACGCCAGTTCCTGGGCCAGGTGGACAAGCCCGACGTCGACTTCATCGAGGGTCTCTCGCCGGCGGTGTCGATCGACCAGAAGTCCACGAGCAAGAACCCGCGGTCCACCGTGGGCACCATCACCGAGATCTACGACTACATGCGCCTGCTCTGGGCGCGAGTGGGCCGCCCGCACTGCCCCATCTGCGGCGAGCCGGTGGCCAAGCAGACCCCGCAGCAGATTGTCGACCAGCTGCTCGAACTCGACGAGGGAACGCGCTTCCAGATCCTCGCGCCCGTGGTCCGCGGCCGGAAGGGCGAGTTCGTCGACCTGTTTCAGGAACTCTCGGCCAAGGGCTACTCCCGCGCCCGCGTCGACGGCGAACTCATCCAGCTGACCGACCCGCCGAAGCTTGGCAAGCAGTTCAAGCACACCATCGAGGTGGTGATCGACCGCCTCGTGGTCAAGGAGGGCATCTCCCAGCGGCTCACCGATTCGGTCGAGACCGCCCTGAAGCTCGCCGAGGGGCGCGTCCTGGCCGACTTCGTCGACCTGCCCGACGACGACGCCAAGCGGGTCCGGGCGTTCTCGGAGCACCTCGCCTGCCCCAACGAGCACCCGCTGGCCATCGACGAGATCGAGCCGCGGTCCTTCTCTTTCAATAACCCGTTCGGTGCCTGCCCCGTCTGCACCGGCATCGGAACGAAGCTCGAGGTCGACGAGGAACTCGTCGTCCCGAATCCTGACCTCAGCCTCGCCGAAGGCGCCATCGCCCCCTGGTCCCTCGGCACCGCCACCCTCGAATACTGGACCCGGCTCCTCGAAGGACTGGCGAAGGAACTGAACTTCAGCATGGACGTCCCGTGGCGCAAGCTTCCGGACCGTGCCCGCGAGGCGGCCCTGTACGGCAAGGACCACAAAGTGGTGGTGCAGTACCGCAACCGCTTCGGTCGTGAGCGCAAGTACAGCACGGGTTTCGAGGGGGCCGTGCAGTACATTCACCGCAAGCACCTCGAAACCGAGTCGGACCACGCCCGCGACCGGTACGAGGAGTACATGCGGCAGATCCCGTGCCCCGAATGCGGCGGCGCGCGGCTCAACCCGGCGTCACTGTCGGTGCTCATCAACGGCAGGTCCATCGCCGAGGTGGCGGCCATGCCGATGCGCGACTGCAGCGACTTCCTGAACAACCTCGTCCTGACCGGGCGCGAGGCGCAGATCGCCAACCAGGTCCTCAAGGAGATCCAGGCCCGCCTGACCTTCCTGCTCGACGTCGGCCTCGAGTACCTCAACCTCGAGCGCGCCGCCGGAACCCTCTCCGGCGGGGAGGCCCAGCGGATCCGCCTGGCCACCCAGATCGGCTCAGGCCTCGTCGGGGTGCTCTACGTGCTCGACGAGCCCTCGATCGGTCTGCACCAGCGTGACAACCGGCGCCTGATCGAGACCCTGACGCGTCTGCGCAACCTCGGCAACACCCTGATCGTCGTCGAGCACGACGAGGACACCATCCACGAGGCGGACTGGATCGTCGACATCGGCCCCGGCGCCGGTGAACACGGCGGCGAGGTGGTCCACTCCGGCCTGCTCAAGGACCTGCTCACCAACGAGAAGTCAATCACCGGCGACTACCTCTCGGGCCGCCGGAAGATCGAGATCCCGGCCAAGCGCCGGAAGATCGACAGGTCGCGCCAGCTGAAGGTCGTCGGCGCGCGCGAGAACAACCTGAAGAAGCTCGACGTCTCCTTCCCGCTCGGCGTCCTGACAGCGGTCACCGGGGTCAGCGGCTCCGGCAAGTCGACGCTCGTGAACGACATCCTGTACAAGGTGCTCGCGAACAAGCTCAACGGCGCCAAGCAGGTCGCGGGGCGGCACAAGCGCATTGACGGCCTCGACCACCTCGACAAGGTGATCCACGTCGACCAGAGCCCGATCGGACGCACACCACGGTCCAACCCCGCAACCTACACCGGGGTGTTCGACCATATCCGCAAGCTCTTCGCCGAGACCACCGAGGCGAAGGTCCGCGGCTACCTGCCCGGGCGGTTCTCCTTCAACGTCAAGGGCGGGCGCTGCGAGGCCTGCTCCGGTGACGGCACCCTGAAGATCGAGATGAACTTCCTGCCCGACGTCTACGTGCCCTGCGAGGTCTGCCACGGCGCCCGGTACAACCGGGAAACCCTCGAGGTGCACTACAAGGGCAAGACCATCGCCGACGTGCTCGACATGCCGATCGAGGAGGGCGCCGAGTTCTTCGCCGCGTTCAGCCCGATCGCCCGGCACCTGAATACGCTGGTCGAGGTAGGCCTCGGCTACGTCCGGCTGGGCCAGCCCGCCACCACCCTCTCGGGAGGCGAGGCGCAGCGCGTCAAGCTCGCCAGCGAGCTGCAGAAGCGCTCCAACGGCCGCAGCGTGTACGTGCTCGATGAGCCGACCACCGGCCTCCACTTCGAGGACATCCGCAAGCTCCTCCTGGTCCTGCAGGGCCTGGTGGACAAGGGGAACACCGTGATCACGATCGAGCACAACCTCGACGTGATCAAGAGCGCGGACTGGGTGATCGACCTCGGGCCCGACGGCGGCTCCGGCGGCGGCGAGGTCATCGCCACCGGCACCCCGGAGCAGGTGGCGCGCAGCGAGAGGAGCCACACCGGCACCTTCCTCGCGGAGATCCTCCCGGCGTCCTCCTGAACATTCCCCGCGGGGAATAGGAGTGCGGCGGGCGGGGGGCGTTGTGGCAAACTTGCCCGGTGACTAATTCGCAGGCGCTCGTCCTCTTCGATCTCGACGGAACCCTGATCGACCCCGCCGGGTCGATCACCGGAGGCATCGAAGCGGCCCTGCGGGAGCACGGGCTGCCCGTGCCGGACCCGCGCGTGCTCTCGAGCATGGTGGGCCCGGCACTGGTCACCTCGCTGCGGAGCATCGCCGGCGTACCCGAGCACCTCATCGACCCGGTGATGGGCGCCTACCGCGCCGGCTACCGCTCCATCGGCATGGCCCAGAGCCGCCCCTACCCGGGGATCGCCGACTGTGTGCGCGCGCTGCGCGCGGACGGGGCCCGGGTGGCCGTGGCCACCCAGAAGCCGGAGTGGCTCGCCGAGGAACTGCTGACGGCCCAGGGAATGATCGGGCTGTTCGACTCGGTGCACGGGGCACCGCGGGACGAACGCGCCGCTGCTGCACTTCCGGGAAAGAAGCCCATCATCGCTGCGGCGCTGGCGGGACACGCAGGCCGCTACGGCAGCGCGATCATGGTCGGGGACCGCTCGCACGACGTGCTCGGGGCGGCCGATAATGGGCTTGGCTGCGTGGGGGTGTCCTGGGGCTTCGCCGCTCCCGGCGAGCTCGAGGAGGCCGGCGCGATCGCCGTCGTCGACAGCGCAGACAAGCTCCTGGAGGTGCTGCGTGGGAATCTATGACCTCACCCGCAGCACCACGCGCGGCCTCATTGCCGGTCTCTGCCGGCCTACCGTTGAAGGGCTCGGGCATGTCCCCGCCGAGGGTCCGTTCATCGTCGCGGCCAACCACCTCTCCTTCCTCGACAGCGTCCTCATCCAGGCCCTGATGCCGCGCCGGGTGGCGTTCTTCGCGAAGGCCGAGTACTTCACCGGCACCGGCGTCAAGGGGGCGATGATGCGCTCCTTCTTCGAGGGTGTCGGCTCGATTCCGGTGCAGCGGGGCGAACAGGCGGCCAGCGTGCAGGCCCTGAAGACCCTGCTCGACCTGCTCGAGGAGGGCAGCGGCGTCGGCATCTATCCGGAGGGCACCCGGTCCCGCGACGGGCTGCTCTACCGGGGACGGACCGGCGTGGGCTGGCTGGCGCTGACCACCGGAGCGCCGGTGGTCCCGGTGGGCCTGATCGGGACCGAGGCGCTGCAGCCGGCGGGCAGCAACGGCATCCGGCCCCAGCACTTCACCATGAGGATCGGCGCACCCCTGTACTTCGAGAAGACCGGACCGGGCCATCCGCTGCCGGCCCGGCGCAGCGCCACCGACACCATCATGGACTCCATCGCCGCGCTCAGCGGGCAGCAGCGCTCCGCCAGCTACAACAAGGGCGCGCCCGCGGAATAGCGGGCCCCACCGCTCCGCCGCCCGGTGCGCCCGCACCGCAGCACCGGTGCGCGCAGGGCTGAAGCGTCAGGGCCGCCCGGTCAAAGAACATAGGATTGAGCTGTGGCAAACCCAGCAAGCTACCGCCCCAAGGCGGGGGAAATACCCCAGGACCCCGGAGTGTACCGGTTCCGCGACGAGCATGGCCGGGTCGTCTACGTCGGCAAGGCGAAGAACCTGCGCTCCCGCCTCAATTCCTACTTCGCGAACCCGCAGGGGCTGATGCCCCGCACCCGGGCCATGGTCCACACCGCCGCCGGCGTGGAGTGGACGGTCGTGGGAAGCGAACTCGAGGCCCTCCAGCTCGAATACACGTGGATCAAGGAATTCAACCCGCGCTTCAACGTGATGTTCAGGGACGACAAGTCCTACCCGTACCTGGCGGTGACAATGGGGGAGAAGTTCCCCCGAGTGCAGGTGATGCGCGGCGACAAGAAGAAGGACACCCGGTACTTCGGGCCCTTCTACCCCGCGAAGGCCATCCGGGAGACCGTTGACACGCTCCTGCGGGTCTTCCCGGTGCGCACCTGCAGCACCGGCGTCTTCCAGCGTGCCGAACGCTCCGGCCGGCCCTGCCTGATGGGCTACATCGACAAATGCTCGGCGCCCTGCGTCGGGCGGATCTCCCCGGAGGACCACAAGGCCCTCGCCGGAGAGTTCGTGGCATTCATGTCGGGCGAGGCCAAGCGCTTCATCACCGGGCTCGAATCGAAAATGGCCGCCTCGGTCGCCGAACTCGACTACGAAGCCGCGGCACGGACCCGGGACGACATCGCCGCGCTCCGGAGGGTCTTCGAACGCAATACGGTCGTCCTCAGCGAGGACACCGACGCCGATATCTTCGCCCTGACCGAGGACGAGCTCGAGGCCGCGGCGCAGGTCTTCCATGTGCGCGGCGGGCGCATCCGCGGCCAGCGCGGCTGGGTCGTGGAGAAGGTCGAGGACATGGATACCCCCGACCTGGTGGAGCACCTCCTGCAGCAGGTGTACGGCGAGGGCGGAGCCGGCAACGACCGAATTCCACGCGAGGTCCTCGTGCCCGTGATGCCCAGCAATTCCGAGCAGGTCCTTGAGTGGCTGCGCGGACTCCGCGGGGCACGCGTCGACGTGCGGGTACCGGTCCGCGGCGACAAGGCCACCCTGATGGGCACGGTCCAGCAGAACGCCGCGGACTCCCTGCGCCTGCACAAGAGCCGGCGCGCCGGGGACCTTACGACGCGGTCGGCGGCGCTGACCGAACTGCAGGAGGCGCTCGAGCTGCCGCAGCCGCTGATGCGCATCGAATGCTTCGACATCTCCCACGTCTCCGGCACCAATGTCGTCGCCTCCATGGTGGTGGTCGAGGACGGACTGCCGCGCAAGTCGGAATACCGCCGCTTCTCCATCACCGGCGACGCCGCCCGCGACGACACCGCCTCGATGTACGACGTGATCTACCGCCGGTTCCGGAACTACCTCGCCGGCCGCATGCCTGAGGACACCGGCAACGGCACCGGCTCCCCGGCCGACGGGGAAGGCACCGGTTCCCTGGCGGCCCCCGGCGCGGATGACGGGGCGGAGGCCGTTCCGCTGGCGGACACCACGACGGCGACGACGAAGAACCGGTTCGCCTACCCGCCGAACCTGGTCGTCGTCGACGGCGGCCCGCCCCAGGTGGCAGCGGCCTCCCGCGCGCTGGCGGACCTCGGCATCGACGACGTCTTCGTCGTCGGCCTCGCCAAGCGGCTCGAGGAGGTGTGGGTGCCCGGCAGCGACTTCCCCGTCATCCTGCCGCGGGCCTCGGAGGGACTGTTCCTGCTGCAGCGCATCCGGGACGAGGCCCACCGCTTCGCCATCAGCTTCCACCGCCAGAAGCGCGGGAAGTCGATGACCGAATCGGCCCTCGACGGAATCCCGGGGCTTGGGCCGTCGAAGCGCAAGGCCCTGCTGAAGCACTTCGGGTCGGTGAAGAAGCTAAAGGCCGCCTCGGTGGAGGACCTGCTGGAGGTCCCGGGCATCGGTCCGGCCATGGCCGAAGCCATCCGGAACGGGCTGGCCGGCGGGGCGGTGCAGGACGCTGCTCCCGCTGTGAACCTGACCACGGGCGAGATCCTCGATTCTTAGCTAGGCTGAGGACGGCGCCCGCTGCCTGCGGCGCAGCATATCCGCACCACCTACGCCGGAACGGACGCATACATGACTGAGGCTGACAGCCTGACCCCGGTCAAACCCACCGAATCGGAGCTGCTGGTCGTCACAGGCATGTCGGGTGCCGGACGCAGCACGGCGGCTCACGCGCTTGAGGACCACGGCTGGTACGTCGTCGAGAACCTGCCGCCGCAGATGCTCGGGACGCTGACCGAGCTGGTGGCCCGCATGCCCCAGTCCATCCCGAAGCTCGCCGTGGTGATCGATGTGCGGAGCAAGAAGCTGTTCAACGACATCAAGGCCGCCCTCGCCGCGCTGCGTGCGGCCGGGGTCAACTACCGCGTGCTCTTCCTTGACGCCGACGACGCCGAACTGGTCCGCCGGTTCGAACAGGGCAGGCGCCCCCACCCCCTGCAGGGCGACGGCCGGATCCTTGACGGCATCGCCGCCGAACGGGACGTGCTCAAGGAGGTGAAGTACGCTTCCGACATCGTGGTGGACACGACCGACTTCAATGTCCACGCGCTGGCCACCGCCGTCACCGAACTCTTTTCGGAGTCCGGGCCGATCGTGCTGCGGCTCAATGTGCTGAGCTTCGGCTTCAAGTACGGCCTCCCCGTCGACGCGAACTTTGTGGCCGACGTCCGGTTCATCCCCAACCCCCACTGGGTGCCGCAGCTCCGCCCGCAGACCGGGCTCGATGAGCCCGTGCGGGAGTACGTGCTGGGTGCCGCCGGCGCCGCGGACTTCGTCAGCCGCTACGTGAACGCCCTGATCCCGGTGCTCGACGGCTACCGCCGCGAGAACAAGCACTACGCCACGATCGCGGTCGGCTGCACGGGAGGCAAGCACCGCTCCGTTGCGGTGACCGAGGAGATCGCCCAGCGGCTCGCCCAGCTGCCCGGGGTGCAGGTGGCCTCCCACCACCGGGACCTGGGGCGGGAATAGTGGCACTGTTTTCGGGGCCGCTGCCCCTGATCCCTGTTCCGACGGCGAACCGGCGCGACGGGGAGCCGGTGGAGAAGACGCCCTCGGTGGTGGCGCTCGGCGGCGGCCACGGGCTGTCCGCCTCGCTGTCCGCGCTGCGCCTGCTGACCCAGGACCTCACCGCCGTGGTCACCGTCGCCGACGACGGCGGGTCCTCCGGCCGGCTGCGCAGGGAACTTGGGGTGCTTCCGCCCGGGGACCTGCGGATGGCGCTTGCCGCCCTGTGTGATGACACGGACTGGGGCCGCACCTGGCGCGACGTCATGCAGCACCGCTTCACCTCAACCGAGGGCGTCGACGGCTCGCTCGATAACCACGCGCTGGGAAACCTGCTCATCGTGACCCTCTGGGAGCTGCTCGGCGACCCAGTGGCGGGCCTGCAGTGGGCCGGAGCGCTGCTGGGGGCCCGCGGCAAGGTCGTGCCGATGGCCAGCGTGCCCCTGACCATCGAGGGGGATATCCTCACCGAGTCCGGGGGAGGGCTGCGGGTGAAGACCATCGTCGGGCAGGCCCAGCTGGCGGTCGCCGCCGAGGGCGGGAATGTCAGCAACGTCCGGCTGCTCCCGGAGGCGGCGCCGGCCTGCAAGGACGCCCTCGAGGCGATCGAACTGGCCGACTGGGTGATCCTCGGCCCGGGCTCCTGGTACACCTCGGTGCTGCCGCACCTGCTGCTTCCCGAGCTCCGTGACGCGCTCTGCCGCACCTCCGCCAAACGGTGCCTGACGATGAATATGACGAATGACACCAAGGAGACCCAGGGCATGACCGCCGTGGACCACCTCGCCGTGATCAAGCGCTACGCGCCGGAGTTCACCGTGGACGTCGTGCTGGCCGATCCTGCGGTCGTGGGAGACCGTGCCCAGTTCGAGGCGGCGGTCGCCGGGATGGGGGGCCGGGCCGTTCTGGGTAAAGTGGGTTCTTCAACCGGAAAACCCGTCCATGATCCGCTTCGTCTCGCAACGGCGTACAAAGACATGTTTGGGGAGAACTAGGAGTGAACTGGTGGCGCTGACTGCGGACGTCAAAGAGGAGCTCTCGCACCTCGAAGTTAAAAAGTCCTCGGTACGCAAGGCCGAGGTGTCCGCCCTGTTGCGGTTCGCCGGCGGGCTGCACATCATTTCGGGCCGGATCGTGATCGAAGCGGAGGTCGACCTCGCGTCGACGGCACGCCGGGTCCGCTCGGCCATTGCCGAGGTCTACGGGCACAACAGCGAAATCATCGTTGTGTCCGGCGGCGGCCTGCGCCGCGGCAACCGCTACGTGGTTCGGGTGGTGCGCGACGGTGAGTCCCTCGCCCGTCAGACGGGCCTGCTCGATACCCGCGGCAGGCCCGTGCGCGGGCTGCCCTCCGCCGTCGTCAACGGTTCCGCGGCCGACGCCGAGGCCGTCTGGCGCGGCGCGTTCCTGGCACACGGGTCCCTGACCGAGCCGGGCCGCTCGTCCTCCCTCGAGGTGACCTGCCCGGGCCCGGAATCCGCGCTGGCCCTCGTGGGCGCCGCCCGCCGCCTCGGCATCGCCGCCAAGGCGCGGGAGGTCCGGGGCGTGGACCGCGTGGTGATCCGCGACGGGGACACCATTGCGGCGCTGCTCACCCGCATGGGCGCCCACGACGCCCTCATGGTGTGGGAGGAACGGCGGATGCGGAAGGAGGTCCGTGCCACGGCGAACCGGCTGGCGAACTTCGACGACGCCAACCTGCGCCGGTCCGCGCAGGCAGCGGTGGCCGCCGGGGCCCGCGTGGAGCGGGCGCTCGAGATCCTCGGCGAGTCCGTCCCGGAGCACCTCCGGTACGCGGGGGAGCTGCGGGTCGGCCACAAGCAGGCAAGCCTCGACGAACTCGGCCGGCTCGCCGACCCTCCGATGACGAAGGACGCCATCGCGGGCAGGATCCGCCGGCTGCTGGCCATGGCCGACAAGCGGGCGCAGGAGATCGGGATTCCGGGAACCGACGCCAATGTCACCGCCGACATGCTGGACGAGTGAATCGTTGCATAGGATGGGAGGGCAAGCCTGCCGCTTCGGCGGCGGGACCACGGCGGTTCTTCTCCGGCCTTCACCGGCCCGGAAGCGGCCCCGGAAAGGTACACCATTAGATGGAGGAAATTCGTGAGCCAGTACATGCTGCCCGACCTTGATTATGATTATGCGGCCCTTGAACCGCATATCTCCGCGCGGATTATGGAGCTGCACCACAGCAAGCACCACGCCACCTATGTCAAGGGTGCCAACGACGCGCTGGCACAGCTGGCGGAGGCCCGCGAAAAGGGTGAATTTGGGAATATTCCCAAGCTGTCGAAGGACCTGGCCTTCCACCTTGGCGGCCACACCAACCACTCGATCTTCTGGAAGAACCTCTCCCCGGACGGAGGGGACCTCCCCACCGGTGAGCTGGCTGCCGCACTCGACGACGCGTTCGGTTCCTTCGAGGCTTTCCGCAGCCACTTCAACGCCGCCGCCATCAGCCTTCAGGGCTCCGGCTGGGCGGTCCTCGCCTACGAGCCGCTCGGCGGCAACATTGTGATCGAGCAGCTCTACGATCAGCAGGGCAACGTTCCGGTCGGAACCATTCCGCTGCTCATGCTCGACATGTGGGAGCACGCCTTCTACCTCGACTACGTGAATGTCAAGGCCGATTACGTCAAGGCCTTCTGGAATATCGTGAACTGGACCGACGTCGCGGCACGGTTTGACCGCGCCCGGTCCGGCGCATCGAGCCTGGTCGTCCCCGGCGTCTAACGCCCGGTTGCGTTCCGCCTGTGCCCGCCCCTGCGGGTCGGGCACGCGCGTCGGGGTGGGGGCGCAGGCCCCCGCCCCGACGCACCGCAGAACCTGATGGACCGAAAAGGATCATCGGACCCGCACAACGGCGTGCAGCGCAAGCAGCTGCCGGACCGGCCGGACAGGCCGGAGGCCCGGCAGCCTCACTTAATAAGGAGATGGAAACCAGTGACTACCCGTATTGGAATCAATGGCTTTGGCCGGATCGGCCGTAACTACTTCAGGGCGGTGCTCGATCAGGGCGCGGATCTGGAAATCGTGGCGGTCAATGACCTCACCAGCCCCGAGACCCTGGCCCACCTGCTCAAGTACGACTCCGTTGCAGGGCGCCTGGGCGTGAGCGTTGAGGCCGACGGCGGGGACCTCGTGGTCGACGGCAAGCGGATCAAGGTCCTTGCCGAGCGCGACCCCGCAAGCCTGCCCTGGGCCGACCTGGGCGTTGACATCGTGATCGAATCCACGGGGTTCTTCACCAAGGCCTCCGATGCGCAGAAGCACATCGACGCGGGGGCGAAGAAGGTCCTGATCTCGGCTCCGGCCTCCGACGAGGACTTCACCGTGGTCCTGGGCGTCAATGACGGGGACTACGACCCGGCGAACCACCACATCATCTCCAATGCCTCCTGCACCACCAACTGCCTGGGCCCGCTGGCGAAGGTCCTCCAGGACTCATTCGGCATCGAACGCGGTCTGATGACCACCGTCCACGCCTACACGGCTGACCAGAACCTCCAGGACGGGCCGCACAAGGACCTGCGCCGCGCCCGCGCGGCCGGCATCAACATGGTGCCGACCTCCACCGGAGCCGCCAAGGCCATCGGCCTGGTCCTGCCCGAGCTCAAGGGCAAGCTCGACGGGTATGCCATCCGCGTCCCCGTACCCACCGGCTCGGCCACCGACCTGACCGTCACGGTCGGCCGGGAGGTCACCGTCGACGAGGTCAACGCCGCCTACAAGGCCGCCGCCGAAGGCCCCCTGAAGGGCTACCTGACCTACACCGAGGACCCGATCGTGTCCTCGGACATCGTCGGAGACCCGGCGTCCTCGATCTTCGACTCCGGGCTGACCAAGGTCATCGGCAACCAGGTCAAGGTTGTGTCCTGGTACGACAACGAGTGGGGCTACTCGAACCGCCTCGTTGACCTCACCGAAATCGTCGCTTCCAAGCTCTCCTGACCCGGTGGGCTACGCATCGATTGACGACCTCCTGGCGGAAGGGGTCCGCGGCCGGCGGATCCTGGTCCGCTCGGACCTCAACGTTCCCCTTGACGGCTCCCAGCGGGTCACCGACGACGGGCGCCTCCGGGCGTCGCTTCCCGTGCTGCGCAAGCTCAGCGAGGCAGGCGCCGCCGTCATCGTGATGGCTCACCTCGGGCGTCCCAAGGGTGCGCCCGAGGCGAAGTATTCGCTCCGCCCCGCCGTCGACCGCCTGGCCGAGCTTGCGGACTTCCCCGTGACGCTCGCGGGGGATACCGCCGGCGAGCAGGCACGGGCAGCAGCCCAGGCCCTCTCCGACGGTGAGGTCCTGGTGCTCGAGAACGTGCGGTTCGACCCGCGCGAGACCAGCAAGGACGAGGGCGAACGCGCAGCACTCGCACACGAGCTCGCGGGGCTCGCCGGCAGCTCGGGGGCGTACGTCAACGACGCTTTCGGTGCCGTGCACCGCAAGCATGCAAGCGTGTACGACCTCGCCGCGATCCTTCCCTCCTACCAGGGCGACCTGGTAAAGGCGGAGGTCGAGGTGCTCCAGCGGCTGACCACGGACCCCGAGCGGCCTTTCGTGGTCGTCCTGGGCGGATCGAAGGTCTCCGACAAGCTGGCGGTCATCGAGAACCTGCTGGGCAAGGCCGACCGGCTCCTGATCGGCGGAGGAATGGTCTTCACATTCCTGGCCGCCCAGGGGCACAAGGTGGGTGGCTGCCTGCTTGAGGCCGACCAGCTGGATACGGTGCGCGGCTACCTCGACCGGGCGGCCGAGGCGGGCACCGAGTTCGTCTTCCCGACGGATATCGTGGTCGCCGAGAAGTTCGCGGCCGACGCCGGCTCCAGTGTGCTGGCGGCGGATGCGATCGAGTCCGGCCCCTACGGCGCCGGCGGGATCGGCCTCGACATCGGACCGGCCAGCGGCTCCGATTTCGCGGCGCACATCGCGCAGGCGAAGACCGTGTTCTGGAACGGGCCCATGGGCGTGTTCGAGTTCGAGGCGTTCGCCGAGGGGACCCGCGTGGTTGCGCAGGCCCTCGTCGAGGCGCAGCACAACGGCGCCCTGACGGTGGTGGGTGGGGGAGACTCCGCCGCCGCGGTCCGGGGCCTCGGGTTCGAGGACTCCCAGTTCGGCCACATCTCCACCGGAGGTGGGGCAAGCCTCGAATACCTCGAAGGCAAGGAGCTTCCCGGCCTGACGGCGCTCGAGCGCGCCTGAGGCCACCGGCACGGGAACATTTCCGCCGCAGGACCCGCCCGCACGGGTGGGTCCTGCGGCTCCTGACGACTGAAAGAGAGTTCGCTATGACCACCTCGACGAACGGCGTATTCGACCGGCGCCCCCTGATCGCCGGTAACTGGAAGATGAACCTTGACCATGTCCAGGCCATCACGTTCCTGCAGAAGCTCGCGTGGACCCTCGACGACGCCAACCACGACTTCGGCAGGGTTGATGTGTCGGTGTTCCCTCCGTTCACCGACCTGCGCGGTGTGCAGACCCTCGTGAAGGGCGACGACCTGCCCGTGGTGTACGGCGGGCAGGACCTCTCCCCGCACGACTCCGGCGCCTACACCGGGGACATCTCCGGGCAGTTCCTGAAGCGCCTCGGCTGCACGTACGTGCTGGTGGGCCATTCCGAGCGCCGCACTGTCCACGCCGAATCCGACGAGCTGCTCAACACCAAGGTGCACGCCGCGTACCGGCACGACCTCGTGCCCGTGCTCTGCGTCGGGGAGGGCCTTGAGATCCGCCAGGCCGGCACCCACGTGGAGCACACCCTCGAACAGCTCCGCCGGGGCGTGGCCGGCCTCGACGCCGGTCAGGCCGCCGGGCTTGTCGTGGCCTACGAGCCCGTCTGGGCGATCGGCACCGGCGAGGTGGCCGGACCGCAGGACGCCCAGGAGATGTGCGCGGCGATCCGCGCCGAACTGGGCGAACTCTTCGACGGCGACACGGCCGCGAAGGTCCGCCTGCTCTATGGCGGATCGGTCAAGGCCGCCAACGCCGGAGCCATCCTCAAGGAACGCGACGTCGACGGCGTGCTCGTCGGCGGTGCGAGCCTCGACGTGTCCGAGTTTGCTAGTATTGTCAGGTTCGAACAGCACCTGGTCACAGGCTAGTCGCGCCTCCCCGCCACCGGCGGGTCTCAGCCTTGAAAGGGCCCCGTGGAAATTCTCCGAATCATCCTGCTCGTACTGCTGGGCGTCACCAGCCTGCTCCTGACGCTGCTGATCCTGCTGCACAAGGGCCGCGGCGGCGGCATGTCCGACATGTTCGGCGGCGGCATGACCTCAAGCATGGGCTCCTCAGGAGTTGCCGAGCGCAACCTGAACCGTTTCACCGTGGCGCTGGGCCTGGCCTGGGGCACCGTGATCATCGCTCTTGGACTGATCCAGCGGTTCCTCGGCGACTCCTGACCCTCAGGACCGCCCCGACCCCGCAGCGTGCGGAATGAACCGCACGTCACCGGAACGAACAGTCAAGCCCTAACGAGAAAGCCCCGCCGCTTCCGGATGGAAGCGGCGGGGCTTTGTCGTCAGCGGGCGAGCGTGTCCGCCCGAGGGCCTGCTACTGCTCGGCGTCCTCGCGGTTGATCAGGCGGCCCGGGAGCTGCACGGCAGCCTCCTGGTCGATCAGCCACAGGGTCTTGTTCCGGCCGCGGGCACCGGCGGCGGGAACCTGGACAGAACCGGCACCGGCAAGGGCCAGGCCCACCGCTCCGGCCTTGTCCTCACCGGCCACCGCCAGCCAGACCTCCTCCGCCGAGCGAATGCTCTCCAGCGTGAGGGAGATCCTCTCCGGCGGCGGCTTGGGTGCGTCGGCGACGCCCACGACGGTCGAGCCCTTCGTCCGGATCCCCGCCAGCTCCGGGAAGAGCGAGGCGATGTGGGCGTCCGGGCCGACGCCGAGCATCAGCACGTCGAACCGCGGGAGCCGCGGATCGGCGGCGTCGTCCAACGCTTCCGCGTCGGCCGCTTCCTGCAGCCGTGCCGCGTAATCGGCGGCGGCGGCGTCCTGGTCGGGGAACTGGTCGCTGGAGCCGAACTCGTGGACCTTCGCCGGATCCACGGCAAGGTGGTTCAGCAGTGCCTCACGGGCCTGCACCGCATTGCGGTCGGGATGACCGGCCGGCAGGAACCGCTCGTCGCCCCACCAGAAGTGCACCTGCGACCAGTCCACCGTCCGGCAGGTGGGGGAGTCCCACACGGCCTTCAGGGCAGCCGTGCCGATGGAGCCTCCGGTCAGCACCACCGTGGCCGTCCCGCGCTCGTTCTGCACATCGACGAGTCGGGTGATCAGGCGAGACGCCACTGAGGCGGCAAGCAGGGTCGGGCCGGGGTGGATACTGATCTTTGGCTCAGCGTTCACTGGTCTGTACGCTCCTTAGGTTCGTTTTCGCAAGGCCTTCGGTGATAACTTCCCCGAATACGTCGTCCGGGTCAAGTCGACGAAGCTCCTCGGCGAGGCACTCTTCAAGGCTGCGGCGCGGCAGCGAAATCCGCTGGACCGGCTGGCCGGGCTGGTGCAGCTCGGCCACATCCCTGCCCGGACGGTGAAGCTCGATGTCCCCGTTGTCCCGGGCGAGCCGAACCCGGTGCAGCCCGGTACCGGCGGGACCGGCGGCAATCGTCACCGGCGCATCCAGTGCCTGGGTCAGCCACGCGGCCAGGAGGACCGTGCTGGGGGAATCCTCGGCGCCTTCGACCGTCACCTCGGTGATCGTCGACGGTTCGGCCTGGTCGAGGACGGCCGCGAGCTGAATGCGCCAGTTCGTCAGGCGCGTCCAGGCCAGGTCCGTGTCGCCTGCTGAATAGGTCTTCTGCAGGGTGAACAGCGCCGCGGCCGGGTCCGCCTCGTTGGAGGAATCGGTGATCCGGCGGTGGGCGATGGCCCCGATGGAGGTCTGGGCCGCCGCCGCCGGCATGTGGTGCGGCCACCAGGCCACGATTGGGGCGTCCGGCAGCAGCAGGGCCGACACGAGGGACTCATTCTCGTTTGCCAGGTCCCCGGAGCCGCGGAGCACGATCACCTCGGAGGCGCCGGCGTCACCGCCCACCCGGATCTGGCCGTCGAGGCGCGTGGGGTCATCGGGCGATCCCTGGGCCAGCACGATGATGCGGCAGGGGTGCTCCCGGCTCGCTTCGTTCGCTGCCCGGATCGCCTCCTCCTCGGCCCCGGCGCGGGTGATCACCACGAGGGTGAGCACCCGGCCGAGGGCGACGACGCCGCCCCGGTCGCGCAGGCTCGTGATCTCCTTGGAGACCTTCGAGGTGGTGGTATTCGGAAGATCTACGATCATGGCCTTCTCCAGCTTCTGCCATCGGCGGCCAGCAGCTCATCGGCGGAGGATGGACCCCAACTGCCCGGCCTGTACTTTTCGGGCTGCTCGTCCAGCGACGCCCAGAACTTCTCGAAGGGATCCAGGATCTGCCAGGACAGTTCGACCTCCTGCTGGCGCGGGAACAGCGGCGGTTCGCCCAGCAGCACATCGAGGATCAGCCGCTCGTAGGCCTCGGGGCTGGACTCCGTGAAGGAGTGGCCGTACCCGAAGTCCATGGTGACGTCGCGGACCTCCATTTGCGTGCCCGGAACCTTCGAACCGAACCGGATCGTCGCCCCCTCGTCGGGCTGGACGCGGATGACGACGGCGTTCTGGCCGAAGTCGTCCTCGTTGTGGTCGAGGAAAAGCAGGTTCGGGGCGCGCTTAAACACGACCGCGATTTCCGTGACGCGGCGGCCAAGGCGCTTGCCGGCGCGCAGGTAGAACGGCACACCGCTCCACCGGCGGGTGTTGATGTCCAGGCGGATCGCGGCGAAGCTCTCCGTCGTGGAATCGGCCGGGATGCCGTCCTCGTCGAGGAAGCCCTTGACTTCCTCGCCGCCCTGCCAGCCGCTGTCGTACTGGCCGCGGGCGGAGTAGCAGGTCAGGTCCTCGGGGAGCCGCACGGCGGCGAGGACCTTCTCCTTCTCCGCGCGCAGGTCCTCGGCGTTGAAGGAGATGGGCTCCTCCATGGCCGTGAGGGCGAGCAGCTGCAGCAGGTGGTTCTGAATGACGTCCCGAGCGGCGCCGACGCCGTCGTAGTACCCGGCGCGTCCGCCGATGCCGATGTCCTCGGCCATGGTGATCTGCACGTGGTCGACATAGTTGGCGTTCCACAGCGGCTCGAACAGCTGGTTGGCGAAGCGCAGGGCCAGGATGTTCTGGACCGTCTCCTTGCCAAGGTAGTGGTCGATGCGGAACACCGCGTCCGGCGGGAAGACCTGCTCGACGATGTTGTTCAGTTCCCGGGCCGACTCGAGGTTGTGTCCGAACGGCTTTTCGATGACAACGCGCCGCCACTGGCCGTCTCGGGGCTCGGCGAGCCCGTGCTCGGACAGCTTCTGGCACACAATCTCGAAGGCCTTCGGCGGAATCGAGAGGTAGAACGCGTGGTTTCCGCGCGTTCCCCGGGTCTCGTCGAGCTCGCTCAGCGACTCCTGGAGGCGGACGTACGCGTCGTCGTCGTCGAAGTTGCCTTGGACGAAACGGATTCCGGCCTCGAGCTGCTCCCACACCGTGTCGTTAAACGGGGTGCGCGCATACTGCTTGACGGAGTTTCGGACCTCCTCGGCGAACTGCTCGTGCGTCCAGTCGCGCCGGCCGAACCCGATGAGGGCGAAGCTGGGCGGGAGCAGGCCGCGGTTGGCGAGGTCGTACACGGCGGGCATGAGCTTCTTGCGGGCGAGGTCACCGGTGACTCCGAAGAGCACCAGCGACGACGGCCCCGCGATCCGGCTCAGGCGCCGGTCGCGGGGATCCCGCAGGGGGTTTGCCTGTTTGGGGGGAAGGGTCTCGTGCATGGCTAGCCGTTCTGCTGGGATTCCCGGCCGGCTCCGGCCAGGAAGTCAATGACGCCGCTGAGCTGGCTCAGCCCCGCCGCGCGGTCTGTCAGGTGCAGGCGGACCACGGGCCGGCCGTGGGTCTCGAGCACCTGGGCGTCCCCGGCGGCCTGGGCCGAGATCAGTTCCCCGAAGGTGAAGGGCAGTCCCGGGATCTCCAGGTCGGAGCCGGCGGCGCCGGTGATCTGGAGGTACACCCCGGAGGCCGGGCCACCCTTGTGGAACTGGCCGGTCGAGTGGAGGAACCGCGGGCCCCAGCCGAAGGTGACGGGCCGGCCGGTCAGGGCGGCCAGCGGGCTGCGCAGTTCCTCGAGCGGTGCCTGGGCGTGCCGGTCCAGGTAGGCCTGAACCGACAGGTAGCCGGTGGGTTCGAGGGTGCCCAGGAGAGCCTGGAGGGCGTCCCCGACGGTGGTGGCGTTCCCGAGCAGTTCCGCGTCGCCGCGGATCTCGATGGCGCCGTCGACGAAGTTCGCCGGAGCCGGAGCGGGCTGGGAGTCAAGCAGGCCGCGGGCGGCCTTCTTCGCCGCCTCCACGTCGGGCTGGTCGAAGGGGTTGATTCCCAGCAGCCGGCCCGCGACCGCGGTGGCGAACTCCCAGACGAACATCTGGCTTCCCAGCGATCCACTCACCACCGCGCGGGTCTGTCCGTCGGCGGACACCTCGGCGTCGGAACCGGCCAGGACGACCGGGACGACGTCGTCGGCCACCGTGGCGACCTCGGGGGAGTCCAGGGAGGCCACGACGGGCAGCAGGCCCGTGCCGAGCTTCCCGGTTGACTCCGCGATGAGCTGCTCGGCCCAGTCGGCGAAGCCCGGCAGGCCGGAGCCGCCGTCGGCGAAGACGATCTTGTCGCGCAGCGGCTTGGTGCCGCCGAGCACGGCGCCCAGCCGCAGGCCGGCGTTGTCGGGGCCGTCCTCACTGAGGAACTCGGAGATCTCCTCGGCATCGGCCACGAGGGCTTCGATGTCGGCGCCGGCAAGGCCCGAGGGGACCAGTCCGAACGCGGTCAGGGCCGAGTAGCGTCCGCCGACGTGCGGGTTGGCGTTGAAGACCTGGCGGTAGCCGGCCTCCCTCGCTGAACCGTCGAGCGGCGAACCGGGATCGGTGACGATGATGATGCGGGACTTCGCGTCGATGCCGGCGTCGGTGAACGCTTTCTCGAAAGCCCGGCGCTGCGAGTCGGTTTCAACGGTGGAGCCCGACTTCGAGGACACCACGATCGCCGTCTCGGCGAGGCGCTCCGCGAGGGCGGCGCTGACCTGGTCGGGGTCGGTCGAGTCGAGGACCACGAGGTCGACCCCCGCGGTCCGGGTGATGACCTCGGGGGCCAGGGAGGACCCGCCCATGCCGCACAGCACGAACCGGGAGACGCCCTCGGCCGCGAGCTCCCCGCGGAGCTGTGCGATCTGCGGGATCAGCGCGCGTGACTCGTCAAACAGGTCGATCCAGCCGAGGCGGATGGAGGCCTCAGGCTCGGCGTCGGGGCCCCAGAGGGTGGCGTCCTTGGCCATGAGCCGGGAGGCGACCTTGTCCTCGACCAGGGTGGGAAGTGATGCGTCGACCGCGTCCGCGGCCGCGCCGGAGGCGGCGAGCTCGAATGAACCCATCGCTATCAGCGTCCTTCGGTGTCGAGTGCGGTCTGGACGGTCTCGAGGAGTTCGGACCAGCTGGTCACGAACTTGTCGAGGCCTTCGGTCTCGAGCTGCTCGACGACCTCCTTGTAGGAGATCCCCAGGCCATCGAGGTCGTTGAGGATGGTGTTGGACTCCTCGTAGGTGCCGGTGACCGTGTCGCCTTCGATGACGCCGTGGTCGGCAGTCGCCTCCAGGGTCTTCTCCGGCATCGTGTTGACGACGCCCTGCGCGACAAGGCCGGTCACGTACAGGGTGTCGGGCAGTGACGGGTCCTTGACCCCGGTGGAGGCCCACAGCGGACGCTGGGGGTTCGCGCCGGCACCGGCGAGGACCTGCCAGCGCTCGGTGGCGAACTGCTCCTCGTACACCTGGTAGGCCAGACGGGCGTTGGCGAGCCCGGCCTTGCCCTTGAGGGCCTTGGCTTCGGGGGTGCCCAGGGCGTCGAGGCGTCCGTCGATCTCGGCGTCGACGCGGGAGACAAAGAAGGAGGCGACGGAGTGGATCTTGCTCAGGTCGTGCCCGTTCTCCTTCGCCTTCTCAAGGCCGACCAGGTAAGCGTTGATGACCTCGCGGTAGCGCTCGAGCGAGAAGATCAGGGTGACGTTGACGCTGATTCCCGCCGCGATGGTCTCCGAGATCGCCTCAAGGCCCTCGACGGTGGCAGGGATCTTGATCAGGACGTTGGTGCGCTGGACCTTGGCGTGGAGTCGCTTGGCCTCCTCGATGGTTCCCTTGGTATCGCGGGCCAGGCGGGGGTCGACCTCGATCGAGACGCGGCCGTCGAAGCCGCCGGTGCGCTTCGCAGCTTCGGCGAAAATGTCGCAGGCCTGGGCGACATCGTGGGTGGTGATGTCGAAGACCGCCTGGTCGAGCGTGGCGCCGGCCTGGGCCAGGGCGCCGACCTGGGAGGCGTAGGACTCGCCCTGCTTCAGTGCGGCGGCGAAGATGCTGGGGTTGGTGGTGACACCGACGACGTTGAGCTCTTCGATGAGCCGCTTGAAGGCACCGGAGTTGATGCGTTCGCGGGACAGGTCATCGAGCCAGATCGAGACGCCGGCCGAGGAAAGGTCGGCCGTTGGGTTGGAAGTCATTTGATTCTCCTTTGAGTCCGCGTTCACGGACACTTGTGTCGGACGGAAGCGGACGGGCTACTGGTGGTCGCCGGTCTCGGTGGCGCGGGCGCCCGACGGCATCGCCGGGGTGCCGTTGGCTGCCAGCGGGGTGCCGGCGGCGGCGCTGATTGAGTCGCGGGCGGCGGCCACGACGGCCTCCGCGGTGATGCCGAACTCGCGGTAGAGGGTCTTGTAGTCGGCCGAGGCACCGTAGTGCTCGAGGGACACGGCACGGCCGGCGTCCCCGAGCAGGCCCTGCCAGCTCTGGGCCACGCCCGCTTCGACGGACACCCTGGCGCGGAGGCTGCGCGGCAGCACCGACTCACGGTACGCCTCGTCCTGGCTGTTGAACCACTCGAGCGAGGGCACCGAGACGACGCGGGTGGCGATGCCTTCGGCTTCGAGGGTTTCGCGGGCCGAGACGGCCAGCTGCACCTCGGAACCCGTGGCCATCAGGATGACCTCGGGGGCGCCGTTGCGTGCCTCGGCGAGGATGTACGCGCCCTTGGCCACGCCTTCGGCCGAACCGAAGGTGTCACCGGTGGCTGCGCCGTCGCCGCGCTCGTACGTGGGGATGTTCTGCCGGGTCAGCACGATGCCAGCGGGGTTCTGGGTGTTCTCCAGGATGGTCCGCCAGGCCACGGCGACCTCGTTGGCGTCACCGGGGCGCACGACGTCGAGGCCGGGGATGGCGCGCAGCGAGGAGAGCTGCTCAACGGGCTGGTGGGTCGGTCCGTCTTCGCCGAGGCCGATGGAGTCGTGCGTCCAGACGTAGATCGCCGGCACGCCCATCAGGGCGCCGAGGCGCACTGCCGGCCGCTGGTAGTCGCTGAAGATCAGGAAGGTGCCGGAGAACGCGCGGGTGCTGCTGTGCATGACGATGCCGTTGACGATGGCTGCGGCGGCGTGCTCGCGGATGCCGAAGTGCAGCACCCGTCCGTACGGGTTGCCCGACCATGCCTCGGTCTGCCGGCTCGTCGGCACGAATGACGGGGAGCCTTCAATGGTGGTGTTGTTCGACTCGGCGAGGTCGGCGGAGCCGCCCCACAGTTCCGGAAGGACCGGGCCGATGGCGGTGAGGACCTTGCCGGAGGCGGCGCGGGTGGACATGTCCTTGCCGGCGGGGAAATCGGGCAGTGCCTCCTCCCAGCCTTCGGGGAGGGTGCGGGAGGCGATGCGCTCGAGCATCTTCGCCTCGTCCGGGTGGGCTCCACGCCAGGCGTCGAACGTGGTGTCCCAGTCGGCGTGGGCGCTGGTGCCGCGTTCAACGACCTTCCGGGCGTGCGCCAGGACCTCGGGGTCGACGTCGAAGTGCTTCTCCGGGTCGAAGCCCAGGGCCTGCTTCAGCGCGGCCACCTCATCCTTGCCGAGGGCCGAGCCGTGGATCTTGCCGGTGTTCTGCTTGTTGGGGGCAGGCCAGCCGATGATCGTCCGGAGGGACACGATCGAGGGCTTCGAGGTTTCATTCTTCGCCGCGACCAGGGCGGCATACAGCTCGTCGACGTCCTCGACGTACTCCCCGGTCTTCGTCCAGTCGACCCGCTGGACGTGCCAGCCGTACGCCTCATAGCGCTTCAGCACGTCCTCGGTGAAGGCGATGTCGGTGTCATCCTCGATGGAGATGTGGTTCTCGTCATAGATCACCACGAGGTTGCCGAGCTCCTGGTGGCCGGCCAGCGAGGAGGCCTCGGAGGTGACGCCCTCCTGGAGGTCGCCGTCGGAGGCGATGACCCAGATGGTGTGGTCGAAGGGGCTCTCACCCTGGGGGGCTTCGGGGTCGAACATGCCGCGCTGGCGGCGCTGGCCGAAGGCGAAACCGACGGAGGTTGCCAGGCCCTGGCCCAGCGGGCCGGTCGTGATCTCCACGCCCTTGGTGTGGCGGTATTCGGGGTGCCCCGGGGTCTGCGATCCCCAGGTGCGCAGCGCCTTGAGGTCATCGAGTTCCAGGCCGTAACCGGCCAGGTACAACTGGATGTAGAGAGTCAGCGACGTGTGGCCGGGGGAGAGGACGAACCTGTCGCGGCCGGTCCATTCCGGGTCGGACGGATCATGGCGCATCAGTTTCTGGAAGAGCAGGTAGGCGGCGGGAGCAAGGCTCATCGCGGTACCCGGGTGGCCGTTGCCCACCTTTTCCACTGCGTCCGCGGCGAGGACGCGGATGGTGTCCACCGCCTTATCGTCCAGTTCGCTCCAGTTAAGTTCCTGCTCTTGCATCTGTGCCACGTTGACCGGGCCTTTCTCTGTCCAGGTCGGCCAGCGCCACGGCGCCGTGGGGAGCTGGGGGCAGGGGTACGCGGAGGCACCCGCAGCCTGCTGGCCGTTCACCGTTGAATCCTGCATTTATCCGTATATTCCCAGTGATGCAGGCACCCCCGCAGGAGGGCCCCTTGGGCTTCAAAACCAACCATATCCCTTCCTCGCATCAAAGGAAGTTCACTGGGTAACAAGTCAGAGATGTTGCCGTCCATTCCCCAAAAAGTCACGAAACGTTGGTGAGCAATATCACGGGTGGTTGCTTCCGGCATCCACCCCGCGCGGCGGGGTAGATAGGGCCCGATTTCTACGCGGCGTAAAAGGGTATGATGATTCTGTCTTTTGCCCCAAAAGAAATGAAAGTGTTGCCTTGTGAAGACCCAGCAGGTTTCTGCGCCGGCACGGCCGCCCCGGGCCCGACGGGGCGTCGGGCGCAAAGCCAGGGCCTATCTCGCCCTGACCAAGCCGCGGGTGATCGAGCTCCTGCTGGTGACGACCCTTCCCACGATGATCTTCGCCCACGGCGGGTTCCCGCACCCGGGGCTGATCCTCGCCACCATGGTGGGTGGGGCGTTCGCAGCCGGCAGCGCCGGCGCCTTCAACTGCTACATCGACCGCGACATGGACAAGGTGATGCACCGGACGGCGAACCGCCCACTGGTGACGGGGGAGGTCACCCCCCGGGAGGCGCTGGTCTTCGCCTGGGCGCTCGGCGCCGCGGCCATCGGCATCCTGTGGTGGGGCGCGAACCCGCTGGCGGCCTGGCTGGGCGTCGCCGCGATCTTCCTCTACGTCGTTGTCTACACCCTCATCCTCAAGCGCCGGACCGCGCAGAACATCATCTGGGGCGGTGCCGCCGGCTGCATGCCGGTGCTGATCGCATGGGCTGCGGTGACGAACTCGGTTGAGTGGCCCGCCGTCGTGCTGTTCCTCATCATCTTCCTCTGGACGCCCCCGCACTACTGGCCGCTGTCGATGAAGTACAGCGACGACTACAACGCCGCGAACGTCCCGATGCTCGGGGCAATTGCCGGGGCGCGCGTCGTGTCCGTCCAGGTCGTCCTGTATGCGTGGGCGACCGTCGCGTGCTCGCTGCTGCTGGTGCCGGCCGGAGCCGGCTGGGTCTACACGGTGGCCGCCGCGGCTGCCGGCGCCTGGTTCATCCGGGAGACCCACCGCCTTCACGCCAAGGCCCGCCGGGGAACCCTTGAGAACCGGGCGGCCATGAAGGTCTTCCATGGGTCGATCAGCTACCTCACGGTGCTCTTCCTCGCCCTGGCGATCGACCCGTTCGTCGGCGGCCCCGTCTTCTAGCGCGGGAGACCTGCGCCGTTAGCATGGGGGCATGACTTTCACCGGGCTCGTCGCCTACCCCATCACGCCCTTCACCGCCGACGGCGGGGTGAACACCCCCGAACTCGCGGCCCTGGTCTCCTCCCTGGCGGTCTCGGGAGCCGACACCATCGCCGTCCTCGGTTCCTCCGGGAGCTTCGCCTTCCTCAGTTCGGCCGAACGCGACGCGGTGGCCCGCACCGCCGTCGAAGCGGCCGCAGGTACAGTGCCGGTGGTGGTCGGCATCAGTTCCGTGGGAACCCGCGAGGTGCTGGCGGCCGCCCGCTCCGCCGAACGTGCCGGAGCGTCGGGTCTGGTCCTTTCGCCGGTCTCCTATGTGCCGCTGACCGAGGATGAGGTGTCCTTCCAGGTACGCTCCGTCGCGGAGTCGACCGACCTGCCGATCTGCCTCTACAACAACCCCAGCACCACCCAGTTCAGCTACGGGCTAGAACTGGTGGCGGAACTCCTTGCGCTTCCCTCGGTGGTGGCGTTCAAGGACACCGCCGCGGACGTTAACTCCTTCCAGCAGCGGTATGACCGCCTCCGCTCGCTGACGGACGCCAGCTTCAGCCACGGCCTGAGCGGCGACCTGCTGATCGCCTCGGGGGAGCTGGCGGCGGACGCCTGGCACACGGGTCCGGCCGCGCTGCTTCCGGCCTATTACGCCCGGTTCCGCGCTGCGGTCACCGCGGGGGACGCTGCCGGTGTGGCGGAGTGCCGCAGGGTGCTCCTACCGGTGGTGCAGCACGTGGTGAACCTGCGCAAAATCAGCGGGCTGCACCTGCTCGCGCGCGTCTGCGGCATCGACGCGGGGGATCCCCGCCTGCCGCTGCTCCCGGTCCCGGGCAGCGAACAGCGCGAACTGGCTCGGCTCGTTGACGTGGTTGAGGAAGCGCTGGCCCTCAGCGGACCGGTGTCCTGACCTGCCCTGGAGTCCCGGCAGCGGCGCCGGCCGGCTGCCGGGTATACCCCGTGTAGACGGCGTGGACCGCCGCTGCGGTCAGCAGGGAGGCACCGAGCAGGTGCAGGGCCACCAGCCCCACCGGCAGGTGAAGGAAATGCTGGGCGTACCCCACGGCGCCCTGGGCCAGGACCACGACGGCAAAGAGCACCAGCGACCGGCGAAGGGCCGGCGCCACCCGGTACCGGAAGGCCAGCGCCACGGCCAGCGCCACGGTCATCACCAGGAGGTAGACCGGTGCGGCGTGGATGCGGGTCATCAGCTCCGGGTCGAGGTTGTTCCGGGCGGCTCCGTGATCTCCGGCGTGGGGGCCCGAACCGGTCACGATTACCCCGAGCACGACGACGAGCCCGGTCAGTACGGCAATCACCGCCAGGAGCTGGCGCAGGATCCGCGGGGCCGCCTGCGGCAGGCGCTCCCGGCTCTGGGCGGTGGTCAGCCGGGTCCGGTTCACCAGCACCGTCGCGACGGTCACCAGGGCCATGGAGACCAGGAAGTGCCAGCCGACCACCCACGGGTTCAGGTCGGTCCACACGGTGACGCCGCCGATCACGGCCTGCGCGGGGATGCCCGCCAGGAGCGCCACCGAGAGGCGGAAGAGATCCCGGCGTTGACGGCGCAGGTTGAGCACGGACACCAGCATGGCGACCGCGATCACCACCAGCACAAAGGTGAGCAGGCGGTTGCCGAACTCGATGACCCCGTGCAGGCCGAGCTCCGGGGTGCTCACGATCGAGTCGGCGGTGCACCGCGGCCACTCGGGGCAGCCAAGGCCCGACGCGGTGAGCCGCACCGCTCCGCCGGTGACGACGATGACGATCTGGGACACCAGGGATGCGATGGCCAACCGCCGGACGAGGGGGGTCTCGGTGGCGGGGAGCCGGGAGCGCAGGCGGGTCAGGGCAGAAGACGGCATGTTCTCAACTCCATCGGAACCAGCGGACGGCGGCGGCACTGGCCACCGCGGCCCAGCCCAGCAGGATCAGGCAGGACAGGGGATGAAAGGATCCCTCGAGGAAGGCGGCGCGCAGCCCGTCGCCCAGCGCGGAAGACGGCAGGATCCGCACGAACGGCTCGACGGCGGCCGGAAGTCCGGCGGCGGGAAGGATGATCCCTCCGGCGGCGGCCAGCAGGATCCACAGCAGGTTCGTCACCGCGAGCGTCGCCTCCGGCCGCAGCGTCCCGGCCACGAGGAGGCCGAGTGCGGTGAAGGCGGCCGCGCCGAGGGCGAAGGTCAGGACCGCCCAGGGCAGCCCCGCTAGCTCCGGGCGCCAGCCCATCAGAACCGCGGCGCCGCCGATGAGCACCACCTGCAGTGCCAGCACCACGGCCACGGCCGCGGCCTTGCCGAAGACCAGGCCGGAGCGGCCCAGCGGGGTGGTCGAGAGGAACCGGAGCACCCCGTACCTGCGGTCGAAGCCGGTCGCAATCCCCTGGCCGGTGAACGCCGTCGACATGACGCACAGCGCGAGCACCCCCGGGGCCGCGGTGTCGATTCTGCTGGGACCGTAGCCGTCGAGGAGGGGCGTGGCCACGAGGCCGGCGAGGGCCAGCAGGGGCAGGGCGACGGCGAGCACGAGCTGTTCGCCGTTGCGGAGCATCGCGGCGGCCTCGTAGCCACCGTGGCGCAGCACCCTCCGGGCGAGGGGGGCGGCAGAGGTCATCGGATGCTCCGTCCGGCGATGTCGAGGAAAACGTCTTCGAGGGATCGAGGGGCCATGGTCACGGATACCGGCAGGATCCCCTCGGAGTCCCACCACTGGGCCAGGGCCGCGAAGTCGGCCGCGGTGAGGGCGCCGCTGACCAGGTAGTGCCCCGGCTCCGGTTCCGCGCGGTGAAGGTGCGGCAGAATTCCGGGCGGAATCTGAAGGCCGGGCACGGTATGGAATCGCAGTTCCCTGAAGTTCTCCGGAGCTGCTCCGGCCGTCAGGTCGGCCACGGTGCCCTGGGCGACGGTGCGCCCGCCCTCCATGATGTAGACGTAGTCGGCAAGCTTCTGGGCGTCGTCGAGCAGGTGGGTGGTGAGGATGATCGCGAGTCCCGCCGCGCGCAGTTCCTGAATCAGTTCGAACACGATGGTGCGTGACTGGGGGTCGAGCCCGGCGCTGGGCTCATCCAGGAAGAGCACCTCGGGCCGCCCGATCAGGGCGCACGCGAGGGCGAGCCGCTGCTTCTGGCCGCCGGAGAGGCGGCGGATGGCCGTGCCGCCGAAGTCGTCGATCCCCAGCCGTTCGGCGAGCTCATCGATCGGCCGCGGATCAGCGTACATGGAGGCGACATGGCGCAGCAGGGCCATCGGCTTCACCGAAGGAGGCAGCCCGCCGTCCTGCAGCATGACTCCGACACGGGCGCGCAGCCGGGGACTCGCGCGGTGCGGGTTCTCGCCGAGGAGCAGGACCGTGCCGGCGGTGGGGCGCTGGAGGCCCTGCGCGCATTCGAGCGTCGTGGTCTTGCCGGCCCCGTTGGCGCCAAGGATCGCGGTGACGCTGCCCATCGCCGCCTCGAGGTGGACCCCGTCGAGCACCCGGACCATCCGGCCGTCGAGCGAGGGGACCGGCCCGAAATCCTTGGTGAGGCCCTCGATCACCAGGGCGGCGGCTGTATGGTGCACCCGGCTATTCTACGGTACGTAGTAACCGCCCTTGTAGAGGTCGACTGCGGGGGAAGCCTGCCCTTACTGGCACCGGAAGGCACATTACGTCATGATTGTGTTGTGTATTTTTTGACGCGGGCGGGAGGGATGACGACATGAGTGTGGTTGACCATACCGCCGGGCGGGCGGGGCTTTCCCCCGCTGCGGGCGACACCGACGAGCGCACCCGCGACCGGGTCCTTTCGGCCGTGCTCGAGCGCGGGCCGGTCAGCGCCGCGGAACTGGGCAGCGGGCTCGGCTTCACCCCGGCCGCCGTCCGGCGCCACCTCGACGCCCTGTCCCGTGACGGGCTCATCGAAGTCAAGCGCGGCGGAAGCACCGCGACGGGCGCCGGACGGCCCGCGCGGCGCTACGTGCTCAGCCAGCGCGGGCAGAGCCGGCTCGGCAACGACTACCTCGACATCGCCCGTGCCGCCCTTCAGCAGCTGGGGGCGGCCGCCGGCCCCGACGCGGTGGCGGAGTTCGCCCGGTCCCGCTTCGCTGGCATGGAGGAGCGCTACCGCCCGCTGATCGAGGCCGCCGGGCCCAACCTCGAGGCCCGCGCCCGCGCACTCGCCGAGGCACTGAGCACCGACGGATTTGTCGGCTCGGCCCGGGTCGTTGGCTCGGCCGGCGCCGCTCGGCCGGCCGCCGGGGGAGCCGCCCCGCGCGGCACCCTGCTCAGTGTCCAACTCTGCCAGGGCCACTGCCCCGTGCAGCAGCTCGCCGCTGATTTTCCCGCGTTCTGCGACCAGGAGACGGCGGCGTTCTCCCGGCTGCTCGGCGTCGACGTGCGCAGGCTCTCCACCCTGGCCAGCGGCGGCCATGTCTGCACCACCCACATTCCCCTCGGGCGCTCATCAGCCGCGCCCCCGGCGGGTGCCTCCCGCGCCGAGCCCGGCGCCGCACCCCGCTCCTCGAATTTGCCAAACCATCAGCAAGGAAGGCCGTGATGACGGATCAAGTAGACCAGAAGCCACTGACCCCGACCCCCGTCCCGGAGTCGGTCATCAGCGACATCCTGGAAAAGAACCCGGAACTCGAGGGCATCGGCACCTACCAGTACGGCTGGGCCGACAAGAACGAGGCGAGCGCCAACGCCCGCCGCGGCCTGAGCGAAGAGGTCGTCCGCGACATCTCGGCGAAGAAGAACGAGCCCGAGTGGATGCTCGACCTGCGCCTGAAGGGCCTGAAGTACTTCGACCGGAAGCCCATGCCCTCCTGGGGCGCGGACCTTTCCGGGATCGACTTCGACAACATCAAGTACTTCGTGCGCTCCACCGAGAAGCAGGCCAACACGTGGGAGGACCTCCCCGAGGACATCCGCAACACGTACGAGAAGCTCGGCATCCCCGAGGCCGAGCGTGCCCGCCTGGTCTCCGGCGTCGCGGCCCAGTACGAGTCCGAGGTGGTGTACCACCAGCTCCGTGAGGACCTCGAGCGCCAGGGCGTGATCTTCCTCGACACCGACACCGCGCTGCGCGAGCACCCGGATATCTTCAAGGAGTACTTCGGCTCGATCATCCCGGTGGGCGACAACAAGTTCGCCTCGCTGAACACGGCGGTCTGGTCGGGCGGTTCCTTCGTGTACGTGCCCAAGGGCGTCCACGTCGAGATCCCGCTGCAGGCCTACTTCCGGATCAACACCGAGAACATGGGCCAGTTCGAGCGGACCCTGATCATCGCCGACGAGGGCTCCTACGTCCACTACATCGAGGGCTGCACCGCCCCGATCTACACCTCCGACTCGCTTCACTCGGCCGTCGTCGAGATCGTCGTGAAGAAGAACGCCCGCGTCCGGTACACGACCATCCAGAACTGGTCGAACAACGTGTACAACCTCGTCACCAAGCGGGCCGTGGCCCACGAGGGCGCCACCATGGAGTGGATCGACGGCAACATCGGCTCCAAGGTCACCATGAAGTACCCGGCGGTCTACCTCGTCGGCGAGCACGCCAAGGGCGAAACCCTGTCCATCGCGTTCGCCGGTGAGGGTCAGCACCAGGACACCGGGTCGAAGATGGTCCACATCGCACCCAACACCAAGTCCTCGATCATCTCGAAGTCGGTGGCCCGCGGCGGCGGCCGCGCCGCGTACCGGGGCCTGGTCCAAGTGCGTGAAGGCGCGAAGAACTCCGCCAACACGGTCCGCTGCGACGCGCTGCTGGTCGACACCATCTCCCGGTCGGACACCTACCCGTACGTCGATATCCGCGAGGACGACGTGACGATGGGCCACGAGGCCACAGTGTCCAAGGTCAGCGAGGAGCAGCTGTTCTACCTGATGTCGCGGGGCATGCCCGAGGACGAGGCCATGGCCATGATCGTGCGCGGGTTTATCGAGCCGATCGCCCGCGAGCTCCCCATGGAGTACGCGCTCGAACTGAACCGCCTGATCGAACTCCAGATGGAAGGGGCCGTAGGCTAGCAATGGCTGAAGCGACCAAGATGAACAACGAAGCGCCCCAGACCGGACCGGCCGGCGCCGCAGTGCCCGCCGAGAAGGCACGGATCGGTGCGCCGTCCTCGGCGCCCGCAGCGATCGCGGGCTTCAGCGAGGAGGGTGAGAGCCTCTCGGAGCTGAACACCGGCACCGCCCAGCACGGCTTGAAGAAGCACAGCCACGGCAACGCCCCGGTGGTCCCTGAGGCCTCCCGCGGGGAGCGGCTGAAGTCCTATCGGCTTGAGGACTTCGCCCCGCTCACCGGCCGCGAGGAGGACTGGCGGTTCACCCCGCTCAACCGCCTGCGCGGGCTCCATACCGACCCCCTCACCGGGACCGGTCCCTCAGTGCGGGTCTCCGGCGCCTCCAACATCGAGGTGGAGACTGTCGGGAGGTCCGACGCCCGGATCGGCTCCGCCGCCACCCCCGAGGACCGCATCTCGGCGGCGGCCTGGGCCGCGGCCGAGGGCGCCACCGTCGTCACCATCCCCGCCAACACCGTGGCCGACGCCGAGGTGACCGTCACGGTCCTGGGCGCCGACAAGGCACCGGCGGCCCAGCACCTGATTCTCGAGGCCGGGGCGTTCTCCACCGCAGTGGTGGTCCTTGACCACTCCGGCTCGGCGACGCTCGCGCAGAACGTCGAGATCGTCGTCGGCGACGGCGCCCAGCTCACCGTTGTCAGCGTGCAGGAGTGGGACGACGACGCCGTCCACGTCTCCTCGCAGCAGGCGAAGATCGGACGCGACGCCCGCTTCAAGCACGTCGTCGTCAGCCTCGGCGGCGACCTTGTCCGCCTCACCCCGTCCTCGGTGTTCACCGCGCCGGGCGCCGAGGTCGAGATGTACGGGCTGTACTTCGCCGACGCCGGCCAGCACCTTGAGCAGCGCCTCCTGGTGGACCATGCGGTGCCCAACTGCAAGTCCCGCGTGACCTACAAGGGCGCGCTCCAGGGACAGGGCGCCCACACCGTCTGGGTCGGCGACGTGCTGATCCGCAAGGAAGCCGAAGGGACCGACACCTACGAGGTGAACCGGAACCTGCTGCTGACCGACGGGACGCGTTCGGACTCGGTGCCCAACCTCGAGATTGAGACCGGCCTGATCGAGGGTGCCGGCCACGCCAGCGCCACCGGCCGCTTCGACGACGAGCACCTGTTCTACCTGATGGCCCGCGGCATCCCCGAGCAGGATGCCCGCCGCCTCGTGGTGCGCGGCTTCCTCACCGAGGTCATCCAGCAGATTCGGGTCCCTGCCCTCGAGGAGCGCCTCGCGCTGGCCCTCGAGAACGAGCTCGCGGCAGGCAACCTGTGAGCGCGGAGGCCACCCCGAGGGGTGAACTGATCTGCAGCGTCGACGACATCGAGATCAAGCAGGCCCTGCGCGTGCTCATCGATGACTACCCAGTCGCGATCGTGCGGGACTCCCAGGGTGACATCCACGCTCTGGGGGACACCTGCTCCCACGCCGACATCTCCCTTGCTGAGGGCGACGTCGAGGGCTGCGCCATCGAATGCTGGGGCCACGGGTCCCAGTTCGACCTGCGCAGCGGCGCTCCCCTCCAGCTGCCGGCCTATGAGCCGGTTCCGGTGTTCGCCCTGGAGATCCGCGACAACAATGTGTACGTGGACATCACCACGGTCACCAACGGAGCACCCACCCCCCAGCTCGGCTGACCGGCCCGGCACCAGCACACTTAGACGACGCCCTGGCCGCCAGGGCAAAGGAGAACGGAAAACAGATGTCCACCCTTGAAATCAAGGACCTCTACGTCAGCATCGTGACGGAGCAGGGCTCCAAGCAGATCCTCAAAGGCGTCAGCCTCACCATCAACACGGGTGAGACCCACGCGATCATGGGCCCCAACGGCTCGGGCAAGTCCACCCTGGCCTCGACCATCGCCGGCCATCCCCGGTACACCGTCGACAGCGGCTCCATCACCCTCGACGGCGAAGACGTCCTGGCCATGAGCGTCGACGAGCGCGCCCGCGCCGGGCTCTTCCTGGCCATGCAGTACCCGGTCGAGGTGCCCGGAGTGACCATGACCAACTTCCTGCGCACCGCCAAGACGGCCCTCGATGGAAAGGCACCGAGCCTGCGCCACTGGACCAAGGACGTCAAGCAGGCGATGTCCCAGCTGCGCATCGACGCCGACTTCGCCCAGCGCAACGTCAACGAGGGCTTCTCCGGCGGCGAGAAGAAGCGCGTGGAGATCCTCCAGCTCGAGCTGTTCCGCCCCCGCTTCGCCATCCTCGACGAGACCGACTCCGGCCTCGACGTCGACGCACTCAAGGTCGTCTCCGAGGGCGTGAACCGCGAGCACGAAAAGGGGGAGATGGGCACGCTCCTGATCACCCATTACACGCGCATCCTCCGCTACATCAAGCCCGACTTCGTGCACGTGTTCGTTGACGGACGCATCGCCGAAGAGGGCGGCCCCGAGCTCGCCGACCGGCTCGAAGAAGAGGGCTACGACCGCTTCGCAGCAACCACCCCCGCCGTCGAGGCGTAGGCCCGACGTCCCCGTCCGGGAAAGGAAAAACGATGAGTGAAGTAGAAGCAGCGCAGACAGCGCTCGAAGACGTCGAAGAGGCGCTGAAGGATGTCATCGATCCCGAGCTCGGGGTGAACGTCGTTGACCTGGGCCTGCTGTACGGGCTGAAGTACGCCGAGGACGGCGCCCTCCTGATCGACCTGACGCTCACCACCGCCGCGTGCCCCCTGACCGATGTGCTCGAGGAGCAGGTCGGCCAGGCGCTCGACGGCGTGGTCGACGACTGGCGGCTGAACTGGGTGTGGATGCCGCCGTGGGGCCCGGAGAAGATCACCGAGGACGGCCGCGACCAGATGCGCGCCCTCGGGTTCAACATCTAGGACGACCGCAGGTCCGCGCTCCGGCGCGCATGTAAGCGAGAAGGGGCGGCTCCCATGGAGCCGCCCCTTTGCCGTCCTCGGAACCTGAGGGACAGCCGCCACGCAAGAGGTCCTCGCGGCAGACAAGCCCTCCACCACCTCGGTGAATTCTCCAAAAGTTCCCTCCGAGGTGCGGCGCCCTAGGGCTCGTCATCACTATCCGTGTGCTCGCCGAGGCCCCGGGCGGCCAGGGCCTGGCCGGTGGCCTGGGCATAGGCGACGGCGTTGACCACCACCGGGACCACGACGGCCCGCGGGCTGCGCTGCAGGCCGCGGGCCTTCGCCGCGTCCCGCAGGTCCGACAGCGAACCCACCAGGTACGGGATGCTGCGCACCATGATGGACAGGGCGAGGGCAAAGCGTTCGGGGTCGGCTCCCAGCCGCCGCAGCGGACGCACGAGGCGCACCAGCCCGTCGAGCAGTTCCTGCCCTGGGGTGGTGACGGTCAGCAGACGGGCCGCCAGGATGCACACGGCGATGCCTCCGGGCACCACGAAGGCGGCCTCCGGGCCGCGGGTGAACCCGGAATAGAGAGCGAGCAGGGCCAGCACGGGCAGCGCAGGCACCAGGGCGCCGAGCACCTTCCGCAGCGGCAGTCGGGCACCAAGGGTCATCAGGAGAAGGAACAGAACGAGCCCGGCGGCGGTGGTGAGCGGCTGGCGGATCAGCACCACCGGGGTGCTGGCCCCCACGCAGAGAAGGGCCTTGAGCGCCAGCGGAGCGCGGTGCAGCAGCGACTGCCCGGGAACGTAGAGGCCGAGGAGCTGGCCATGGCCCCTCACCGGAGGCACAGCTCCTGGTAGAAGGCAACGGCGTCGACCGGGTCGCCGTCGAACACCACGCGGCCGTCGTCGAGCACGAGGGTGCGGTCGCTGTCCTGGGCGAAGGAGAGGTTGTGGGTGGTGAAGAGCACCTGCTGGGGGAGTCCGCGGAGCACGGTGCGGATGGTCTGCTCGTTGCGGAGGTCGAGCAGGGTGGTTGGCTCGTCGGCGACGAGGACTTCGGGATCGACTGCCGCCACCACCGCGATCGCCAGGAGCTGGCGCTCACCGCCGGAAAGGTCGTAGATCGAGCGGTCCGCAAGGTGGCCGATGCCGTAGGACTCAAGCACTTCCATGCCGGCCGCCCGGCGCTCATCCGCGCGCCGGATCCGGCCGCGCAGGGACAGCTCGACGTCCTCGCGGCCCGTGGGCATGACCAGCTGGGACAGGGGATCGGTGAATACGAAGCCGACTTTGCGGCGGACCTCCCTGCCGCGCCGGGCAGTGTCGAGGCCGTCGACGCTGACGCTGCCCGAGGTGGGCAGCGTCAGCCCGTTGATCAGTTTGAGCAGCGTCGATTTCCCCGAGCCGTTGGCGCCGACCACCGAGATGCGGTGCTCGCCCAGCTCGAGGGTGACCGGGTGCAGGATGGTGCGGCTGCCGCCGTCCTCTCCGGGGGCAGTGACTGACGCATCGGTGAAACGGATCATGCCGTGCGTGCGGCTCCTTCGGCGCCATCATGGCCCGACGCAGCGGCGCCTGCGCGCGGCAGCAGCCGGGGGAACGCCCGGTGCACCGCAGCCGCGATGCCGGCCGCGAGCAGGTTTTTTAGAACGTCTCCGGGCAGGAAGACGGCGTCCGCGGCGATCGCATCTCCTACGCTCAGCCCGCCGTTGACCACCAGCCCGGTGATTCCGAGCGGGTGGATGAGCAGGAGGCTCGCCGTGAAGCAGGCAATGAACAGCACGCCCACGCGGAACCTGCGGGTCCGGCGCAGGAGCACGGTGGCGAGGAAGCCGGCGAGCATCGCGGCCAGCGGGAAGGCGATCAGGTAGCCGGCGGACGGTCCCGCGAGGACGGCAAGGCCGCCGCGGAAGCCGCTGAAGATCGGAAGGCCGGCCAGTCCCGCCAGGACATACAGCCCGACGGCGGCCCCACCCCGGCCGGGACCGAGGACCACCCCGGCGAGCATCACCCCGAGCGTCTGCAGCGTGATCGGCACCCCGAGCGCGCCGACCGGGATACCGGGTACGATTGCGAGGGCGGCAATAAGCGCGGCGAACACTGCGATCAATGACAGATCGGTGGAACTCCACCGCTTCCGGGCGCGTCGACGGGATACGACAGCTGCCCCGGAGGAACTCGGGTGGGCCTGGCTCATGGTTTCTTCCTCGCGGTATTGGATCGAGGCAGCATCCAGAGTGGATGCGGCATTGTGGCAATGTGACAACCGCATTGCGTCTCATCCCGAGAATAGCGCCGGAACCGCAACATTCCTTTGTAGATTATCGACAAAAAATGCCCCTGTGCAGCGCACAGGGGCACCGAAAGGCCACGGAATTGATTACCGTATCGAACCTTGAGCTGCGAGCAGGAGCCCGGCTGCTGATGGAGTCGGTGTCCTTCCGCGTGGACCGCGGCGACAAGATCGGCCTCGTCGGCCGGAACGGCGCCGGCAAGACCACCATGACCAAGGTCCTCGCCGGCGAATCCCTGCCGGCGGCCGGCTCGGTCTCACGCAGCGGGGAGATCGGCTACCTGCCGCAAGACCCCCGAACACCCGACATGGACCAGCTCGCCCGCGACCGGATTCTCTCCGCGCGCAACCTCGACACCGTGGTCCGCGACCTCCGGCAGGCGCAGGAGGATATGGCCAGCGAGAACACCTCGGTCCGGTCCAAGGCCATGAACCGCTACGACCGGATCGAGGCGGCGTTCCTCGCCGGCGGCGGCTACGCCGCCGAGGCCGAGGCCGCGGCGATCTCCTCCAACCTCGCCCTGCCCGAGCGCATCCTGAACCAGCCGCTGCGCACGCTCTCCGGCGGCCAGCGCCGCCGGGTGGAACTGGCCCGCATCCTGTACTCGGGCGCCGAGACGATGCTCCTTGACGAACCGACGAACCACCTCGACGCCGACTCCATCACCTGGCTGCGCGAGTTCCTGCGCACCCACCAGGGCGGGCTGATCGTGATCAGCCACGACGTCGACCTGCTCGAGGCCACAGTGAACAAGGTGTTCCACCTCGACGCGAACCGGGCCACCATCGACATCTACAACATGGGCTGGAAGCGGTACCAGCTGCAGCGTGAGACCGACGAGCGCGCCCGCAAGCGGGAGCGCGCCAACGCCGAGAAGAAGGCCCAGGTCCTCATGGACCAGGCCAATAAGATGCGCGCCAAGGCCACGAAGGCCGTTGCGGCCCAGAACATGGCCAAGCGCGCCGAGCGGCTCCTGGGCGGCCTCGATGCGGTCCGTGCCAGCGACCGCGTCGCCGCGCTGCGGTTCCCCGACCCTTCGCCCTCGGGCAAGACTCCGATGACCGCCGAGGGCCTCAGCAAGTCCTTCGGGTCCCTCGAGATCTTCACCGACGTGGACCTGGCCATCGACCGCGGCTCCAAGGTGGTCATCCTCGGGCTCAACGGTGCGGGGAAGACGACCCTGCTGCGCATGCTCGCCGGCGTCGACACCCCCGACACGGGCCGGGTGATCCCGGGCCACGGCCTCAAGGTCGGCTACTACGCGCAGGAACACGAGACACTCGACACCGAGCGGACGGTCCTCGAGAACATGAAGAGCGCGGCACCGGACATGAAGGACGCCGAGGTGCGCGGCATCCTGGGGTCGTTCCTGTTCTCCGGCGACGACGTCGAAAAGCCCGCCGGGGTGCTCTCCGGCGGTGAGAAGACGCGCCTCGCGCTGGCGACCATCGTGGCGTCCTCGGCGAACGTCCTGCTGCTCGACGAACCAACCAACAACCTCGACCCCGCCAGCCGGGCGGAGATCCTTGGGGCACTAGCCAACTACACCGGCGCCGTCGTCATGGTCAGCCACGACGAGGGGGCCGTCGAGGCCCTCAAGCCAGAGCGGGTCGTGCTGCTGCCTGACGGCGTCGAGGACCTGTGGAACGAGGACTACCTCGACCTCGTGACGCTGGCCTAGCGGCTCAGCGGTAGCCCTGGGCGTCCAGGAGCGCGTCCTCGGCCTCCTCGGCCGTGGGGCGCCGCCCGGGACGCCGGGTCGCCTCCGGCCGGCCTCCCGCCTCTTCGCGGTCCAGGCGGGCCTGCTGCCGGGCGGCATAGCCGAGCCCGACGAAGAGCAGCACGCCGAAGGCGAACCACTGCAGGGAGTAGGAAAGGTGCGGTCCCTCGTTCAGTGACGGCTTGGGGAACTGCGAGGGGGCGACCGCCGGCGCGGGGTCCTCGGCGGCCATGAGCCCGTACGCGCCGGTCTGTACGGGGTAGCCGAGCTTCGCGGCGTACCCCTTGAGGTCGATCGAGGCGACCTGGCCCTCCGGGGCGCCCCGATTCACTGCCGGCTCACCGGGCTTGATGCGCGCCGTGACCGTGACGGTTCCCTCCGGCGGTGCGGGGATCGAATCCGGCCTCCCCGCCCGGTCATTGCCGATGGGCAGCCAGCCCCGGTCGATGATGACAGCCGTGCCGTCGGCCAGGCGCAGCGGAGTGAGCACCTCATAGCCGGGCTGGCCGTTCATCGGGCGGTTACGCACCACGACCTGCCCCGCCGTGTCGTACTCGCCGGTGAGCCGAACCGGAGTCCATTCCCGCAGGGGATCGTAGGTGGCGAAGTCGGTTGTGCCTTTTGCGTAGGGCACGGGGGACTTCTCGTAGTTCGCCTCGATGCGTCCGATGTCGGACACCACCGCATTGCGCCGCTCCAGCTGCCACATGCCCAGTGCGGCGCAGGCCGCCGCCAGTGCCATCACCAGCGCGAACCAGCCGAGCCAGCGGCGGGAGATCAGGAACCGGTACACCTAGGACGCACCGCCAGCCAGCGTTATTGTCTCTTTCCAGAGCCCACGGACCTGGAGGTAGTCCTGCAGCCAGTCGACATGGGCGGCGCAGGCGGCCCAGGCCTTGCGGCGCTCAGGGGTGTGGATGCGGGGGTTGTTCCACAGCAGCTGCCATTCGGCCGCCTCGCGGCAGCCCTTCCGCGAGCAGACCGTCGATTCGGCCGCCTGCTGAGGGGCACCCGAGAGGGAGTCGAAAATGTTGAAACCGGGTGTGCTCACGCGGCGGTGTCCGTCCTTCCGCGCAGCGGATCGTCGTTCTCATTGTGGTCATCGGTGGGTGCCAAACGCTCCTCCTCGATGATCTCCCCGGTCAGGACGTCTGGACCGGGGTCCTCCGTCTCGACCGGGCTGGTCGGGGCTTCAATTTCGCGCACCGGCGCGCGGTCGAGCAGGGCGTCGGTGTGGCGGATGTCGCTGGTGTCGCTGCCCCCGTTGGCGATGATGACGGCGAAGTAGGGCAGGAGCACCGCCCCCGCGATCACAACCCACACCATCCACCCTTCGACGAAGAAGACGAGGATGAGGCATACCATCCGGATGCCCATTGAGATCGAGTACTTGATCATGCGCGAGCGCATTTCGTCGGTGTGGGACTCCCGGGCGTCGGAAATGCTGTGAACGTCGGTGTCGTGCCTGCTGTGCCTGGTCTGCTTGCTCATTCCACTCCCAAGGGGCTTCATCCATCATCTCATCCCACCGCCCGTTGTTAAAGTTGGCTGCCTCACGGCTAGGATCGACGGGACACTTTGACATGAGTTCGTTAAGTAACAACGTGTAGCGAGAAGCGGAGGATCCCTGTGCAGGAAACAAGTCGCAGCGATGAAGACAGGCCCGGACGCAGCGTCCTCGTCACGGGTGGGAACCGGGGCATCGGGCTTGCCATCGCGAATGCGTTCCTTGCCAACGGGGACAAGGTGGCGATCACCTACCGCAGCGGCGAGGTGCCGGAGGGACTGCTGGGCGTGAAGGCCGACGTGACGAGTGAGGAGCAGCTCGACGCGGCGTTCACCGAGGTCGAGGCCGCCCACGGGCCCGTCGAGGTGCTCGTCGCCAACGCCGGCATCACCCGCGACACGCTGCTGCTGCGCATGAGCGAAACCGACTTCACCGACGTCATTGATACAAACCTCACCGGTGCATTCCGGGTGATCAAGCGCGCCTCCAAGGGAATGATCCGGCTGCGCCGCGGGCGCGTCATCCTGATCTCCTCTGTGACCGGTCTTTACGGCGCCCCCGGCCAGATCAACTACTCCGCCTCCAAGGCCGGGCTGGTCGGCATTGCCCGCTCGCTTACCCGCGAACTGGGCTCCCGCGGCATCACCGCGAACGTCATCGCCCCGGGATTCATCGACACCGACATGACGGCGGAGCTTCCCGAGGACACCCGCAAGAGCTATCTGGCCACCATCCCCGCCGGGCGCTTCGCGTCCCCGGACGAGGTGGCCAAGGTGGTGCGCTGGGTCGCCAGCGAGGAGGCAGGCTACATCTCCGGCGCCGTCATCCCGGTCGACGGCGGCCTCGGCATGGGCCACTAGGCCCCATCAGCATTCCGGCGGCAGCGTCCGCTGCCGCCGCACCGGAAACGCGAAGTCACGATGCGTGGGAACCAGCCCGCGCCAAGAAGGAGTAGTCATGGGTGCATTGGACGGCATTGGAGCAATCGTCACCGGATCATCACGGGGCATCGGGGCCGATGTGGCCCAGCTGCTCGCCGCCGAAGGCGCGGCCGTCGTGGTGAACTACCGGCAGAAGGCCCCCCGGGCCAACAAGGTGGTCGCCGGGATCGAGGGTGCCGGCGGCCGGGCCGTCGCAGTCGGCGCCGACCTGACCACTTCCGAGGGCCCGGCCGCACTGGTCGCCGCCGCGGTGAGCAGCTTCGGAGGACTTGGCCTGCTGGTGCTGAATGCGTCGGGAGGCATGGAGAGCGGTGTCGGCGAGGACTATGCGCTGAAGCTCAACCGGGATGCCCAGGTCAATATGCTCAAGGCCGCCGCGGAGGTCATGCCCGCCGGCTCCCGCGTGGTGTTTGTCACCAGCCATCAGGCGCACTTCATCGACACCGTGCCCACCATGGACGCCTACGAGCCGGTGGCCCGCAGCAAGCGCGCCGGTGAGGACGCCCTGCGCGACCTCATCCCGATGCTCGAGGAGAAGGGTATACGCCTTGTCATCGTCTCCGGCGACATGATCGAGGGCACGGTGACCGCAACCCTGCTGGACCGCGCGGCCCCCGGTGCGATCGAGGCGCGGCGCAGCGAAGCAGGCAAGCTGTACTCAGTGGCGGAGTTCGCTTCGGAAATCGTGAAGATGGTCACCGCCGACGTGCCGACCGGCCACACCGAACTGGTCGGGGGAGCGCGCGGCTTCGTGCCGCAGGGCTGACGATGCGGCGGGCTGCGCGCCCTACCCTGGCCGCTGCGCCTTCGCCGTCCAGGTCAGTCGGTACTACGGTGAAAGAGCCGTGTACGGGATCTCAGCGGTCCATCGTGGGTCCCGCGGGCCACACCCCTGCTGTGGCCGCTTCGACGGTGCCGCAGCACTCCTCCAGCCGCTTCCGCTCGTAGTCGCTTAAGCCGGAATCGGCCAGGGCGGCGCGGGTCCGGGAGAGCTGGTGGAGCACAGCGTCGAGGTGCCGCCCGGATGTGTCGGTCCAGGCGATTTCCCGGAGCATCTGGACCGTGCGCTCCGCGGTCCGGGGGTCGGTCATGCCATAGGTGAGCAGCTGTCCCATGGCTTGGTCCAACAGGGAGGGGAAGCCTGGGTATGTCAACCTCACCCGGGGCGTGCCGTCCTCGTCCTGCAGGGTCTTGGGGCCGGCATTCCGCGATACCAGCGAGCACAGAACCGCGGAGATGTGGGCCACGGCGTGAACGGCCGTCGTCGGATCGTTGACCCCCGGGGAGAGCGCGCGGCTGGCGACGTCGAGCAGCTGCTGGAGCCCGAATCCGGCATCCTGTACGGACGTGCGCTCAAAGCCTGTCCTGAGGGCGGCGTTCAGCTTCTTTTCCACGGTTTCCCGCACTGCCGGATCAATGGCCGTCCCGTCGGGGTCCCAGGCCCTCGCGCAGGGGATTCCGACGATGAGGGAGCTGCCCGGGGCGGCGTCCACGGAGATGAGGACCCCCGTATCGGTTGCGGCACTCAACGCCCGGTCCTCATCGATTCCCGTCAAAAACCCGGATGAACTGCTGACCAGAACCACGCCGTGCGGTCTCCCAGCGAATCCGCTGTCCGGCCGGGGCTGGTCATCCTCGGGGAAGATCCGGGCGATGGCCACGTTGGCCTCCGCGTGGACGTCCCGCAGCATGGTTTCAACCCGAATCTGCCGTGACAGGTGCGCCAGGAAAAGGACGAGGGCGATGACGCTGGCCACGGCAAGAACGAAGGCGAACGTTACGGAGATCTCGGGGACGAATCCGGGGTCCGTCGAGGTCTCCGCCCTGATACTGCGAAGAACGGTCAGCGCGAACACCAGCGTGGCGAGAAACAGGGCCAGCGTGTTGTGGACGAACCGGTCGCGGGTGAAGGTGCGCAGCAGGCGGGGAGAGAACTGGCTGCTGGCCAGCTGCAGCGTCACCACCGTGAGCGAGAAGGTCAGCGACGTGACCGTGACCAGCGACCCCGCGATGGTTTCCATGAGCGATCTGGCCGCCTCGGGACCTCCGCTGAACAGCAGACCCGACAACAGCGGTGCAACCCGGTCCTGGATGGCACGGTCAAGGAGTGGCAGTAGCTGACCCAGGATGAGGGCCACGAACAGCGCCAGCAGGGGAATGGGCCAGAGTTGGGTGCGGAGCGAATCCCGGAGGGTGCTCCGGGAGACCTGCCCGCTCACTGCTGCCCACTCCGGGTCCGGGGGCGGGCTCCTGGGTCTTCCTCGGTGCACGTCATGCCAGAAGACTAACCGCTCCCAGGCATCAGCCGTAACGGGATCTCCGGGTCGCCGGTGCGGAAGGCGGCGTCTTCCATTCCGGGGTTCGCGCCGATGTCCCCGGCGGGCCTGCCTGTCGCACCTTGCGGGTCAACATGCACCGATCCGCTCGGTGCGGAGGATCAGAACGACGCGCGCCGCTGCCCCCTGTTCAGCTGGTGTCAGCGCTTCGGCGGCGCCGCGTTCTTCGGTCTGGTCAGGAGAGCGGCAAGACCCGCGGCCACAGCCGCGGCGAAAAGAACGAATTTCAGGATGGTGAACGTCGACGCGGCGGCAACGGCGCCGGGCCCCAGAGACTCCGCCGCGAAGACCGCCTCGAGGAGCAGATTTTCAGTGATGTCGACCACGACGTAGACCACCGGGACGGGCAGCAGAAACCACCGGATTTTCCTGCCGCGGGTGATGGTGGAGATCAGAAGCATGACAGTGGCCGCAAAGACGACCGGGAACAGGACATCCCAAAGGTAGTGGGATGCTCCGTAGCGCTCGTACAGTTCGTCGGTCATGCGTGACTGCACGCGGGTGATGTAGTCGCTGTCGTACCCGGTCAACAGGGTATCGGGCATGGCCAGGCCGCCCGTTGCGCGCTGCAGGGAGGCGAGTTGCAGGCCGTTGATGGCCGCCAGAACGGCGCTCACGACGACGCCGGCAATGATCAGCAGGGCTGCTCTCCCCGGTCTTCTCGCCGCGGGCGATCCGGATCCGGCGGGTGCACGCCTGCTCCGCCGGGGCTGATGTGGGTTCGATGCCATCGACCCATTATGTACACCATCTCGGCGGCTTGAACCTCACAATCCGGTAAACGCCCCGGCTGGGCCGGTCCACCTCGGGCGTCGGTCCGGTATACGTTGCGCCACAACCCGGTCTCGCGCCCCGTCTCGAGGTCACAGACCCATGAAGCCGGTTGGGGACCGGAAGCGGTGCTGCCTAGGTTGTTTGGACGGCGCGGGGAACCAACCACAATGCGGACCGGATGCGCTGCCGGCCCCAGCGATATGGAGGAGTCATGGAATCGATGACCAGGAAACGATGGGCGATGCGGGCTGCTGCGATGTCGATGCTGCCGATTACCGCACTGGGGCTCGTGGGTTGCGACAGCACCGCGGGCACCGAGGAGGGCGCCGATGTGGAAGACATCGTGGACGAGGAGGCCGATGGCACCGAGGCGCCGGGTGGAGTCGAACCCTACAACGGGGTCTATGACAGCACGTTCTTCGACGATCGGGAGAGTTATGTCGGGGAGGAAGTGACCCTGTCCGCAGATGTGAACGAGGTGATGTCTCCGATGTCATTCACCATCGCCGGCACCGACGACACCACCGTCGAGGCTCTGCTGGTTGTGCATGACATGGAACTGCCCGAGGTGGCCCCGGAACTGACGGTCAGCGTCACAGGGGTCGTCCGTGAGGCGTTTGACCTTCCAACAGTCGAGGAGGAAATGGGAATCGACCTTGATGATGAGGCATTCGAAGATTGGGACGGTGAACCCTACGTCGAGGCCAAGAGCGTCGATACCGCTGTCCCCGCCGACAGCTGACCGTCAACTGGATGCGCGGCCCCGTCCGGAGCGCCGGACGGGGCCGCGCCGAACAACGGGAAGGGACACACCATGGCAGAGAGTACGCCGACAGCGGCCCGATCATGGCATCACGGCACCCGCCGGGCCGCCGACGTCGTCAGACTGCTCGCTGCACTCAGCATCAGCGTGTGCGCGGCCGGGATGGGGCTGCCCGACACACTGGGCTTTGCCATCGTGTTTCTTGGGTTGCTCGTTCCACGGATCACCCGCCTGCCCGGTCCCTTCGATTTCGGTTTTTGCCTGAATATTTTCGTGGCGACCTGGAGCGGGATCGCCGGGCTCTATCGGGCCATCTCCTGGTGGGATCTTCATTACGGCCGGAGCAACGGCGGCGGCACTGTTCCTTGTGCAGGCCCGCACGGGTCTGACCCCGGGCACCGCTGATGGGCAGGTGCTTCGCGGCCGTTCCATCGCAGCCATGACCTTGGCCCTGGGACTTTCCGCTGCGGTTGTCTGGGAGTTCTTCGAATGGGCGGCGAATGCCTATTTCACCGAGGAGATCCACGTCGGATACAACGACACCATGGCCGACCTCGCGGTCGGAGGTCTCGGAGCGCTTCTGGCAGGCGTTGCATTGGTCGGCTGGAAATCCGCCAGAACGGGCCGGCCGGTCGAACGCCTCCAGGCGCCAACCGGGTGACCTCGCCCGCCGCGCCGGACTCGCTGCCCTAGCCCCAAACACGGCCCAGGACGCCCGGACCGACGGTCGGCCCCGCCCGGATCACGGACGGAACTGATGATACGGGCAGGCGGCGACCGGAAGGCTGTGGAGGTTCCGGTGCCCGATGGCACTCCGCTCCGCCCCTCGGGGCCCGCACCACAGCTTGGTGACGTTCCGGTCACAGCTGGGTCGCAGGGACCGGTCCCGGGTAACGATGGAATAGACCAGGGGTCCCACGCACCGGATGCTTGCCGAGGCTGGGAGAAGAGCGGCGCCATCCTCCCGCAGACGCCGCCGGCTACCGCCGCAGTTAGGCGGGGCCGCTCGGTCCGCCCCCGCGCCGGGAGCGCAGCGATAACCGGCGGGCACCGCGCCGGACGCAGGCGGACAAACCGAGGCCTATGAGGTGGCCCCGACATAAGCAGATAAGCGGCAGGCACTGCCCAGAACACGCAACAGATCCGACGATTGTGCTCCTCGGAAACCCGGGGGCAGAGGAGTTGGGACTGGAAGCATAAACATTTTCGGCAGGATCCGTGAGGGAATGCAGGTTTTCGATCGGGCGGGCGAACGGGTCGGTGTGGTGAGGTCCGTGGAGCTTGGACGCGACCGCGTACCGTCATCGCAGATGGAGGCCGGCGGAGGCGGCAGGGTATCGGGGCTGCGCGGAGCGTTCGCTACCCCTGTCGCCGACCTGCCGATGGCATGCCGCGACCGCCTGCTCCACGACGGTTTCATCCGCATCGACTGCGACCGTTCCAGCACGGATTTCTTCGAGTCCTTCGATGCGGTGGACCGGGTGGCAGGCAGCATCGTGCGCCTGGCTGTGCGGCACCACCAGGACAGCGCGCGTTCCCCCGCTATTCGCTGAGCGCGGTGATGACCGTGAGGAGGACTGCGTAAAGCACGAGGCCCACGGCGAACCAGGCGAAGCTTGAGTTTCGGTTGGAGGGCAGTTCTTCCTTGAAGACGTTCAGCAGCACCGACCCGGCAAGGAAGGAGGTCAGCAACGCCACGACCAGGGTGCTGGTCGGCGCAAACAGGGCCGAGAGCACCCATCCCGCCAGCAGGGACCCGGCCAGCAGGATGCGGCCGGTTGACCTGAAGCGCCGCGGGTAGTGCTCCTCCAGGCCGCGGTCCGTCAGGATGAAGTGAAGACCCATCGCGACCGTGAAGAGAACGGCGAACAGGACTCCGGTGCGCACCCGCAGCGCCATGGTGTACGTGATGAGCACGTTGTACGCCATGAAGGACGCAAGGTGGAGCCAGTAGACTCCCGCGGAGCCGGAGTCTGTCCCACCGCTGCGGTCCCCGGCGCGTGCGGCCATGCGCTCGAGCCCGTAGAACAGTGTGAATCCGGTGAGCGCGACAACGAAGATGCCCAGGTCGAGCAGGGGAGTGACGGTGAGGGAATCCTCCAAAGCCTCTCCGATGGCATTGCTGCCCTCGGCCACCTCGGGCAGCAGGTGCAGGAAGACATAGGCGACGGCGAGGCCTCCCGCGAAGGAGCCGGTGTACCGCTCGGGAACGAGCGGCAGCTTGCGGATATGCGGGGCGCCCAGGTGCAGCGCCGCGAGGAGCACGGCGATCAGGAGTGCGCCCACCACACTCTGTGCCACGGTCGGTTGCACGCTCACCCTTCCCGCCGGGGGCGCGCCCGGTGTCCGGCCTCATCCGCCACCGGTGCCTCCGGGGCCCGGGCCCGGTCCTGGTCCCGTAGGAAGAAAGCCCCAAGGGATCCGGCAAGGGTCGCGAACACGGCCACCGAGTAGACCGCCAGCAGCACCTGAAGAATGCGGGCAAATGGATCCGTCGGGGTCAGTCCGCTCCCGGTGATGGTGGCCATCGCGGCTTCGAAAAGCGCCTCGGTGTAGGAGGTGTGGGAACCGGTTGCGTAGAGCAGCTGGCTGGCGGCGAGGATCACGACGGCGGTCACGGCCGCGAGCCAGCCGATCCGGCTCGAGAGCAGTCGACCCGCCGACCGGGACCCCCGGATTCCCGCGGACAGGATCCCTCCGAAGCGGGCAAACCGCGCGATCCGGACGATCCGGAGGACCTGGAGCGCACGGAAGAACCGCAGGAACGGCACGAGCAGGAAGACAAGCTGCCACCAGTTCTTCGCCCAAAACGCCCTGCTGAAGCCGCCAAGATAGGCCCGCAGCAGGAATTCCGCGACGAAAACGGCCCAGAACACCCAACCGGCAATGCTGAAGGCCAGGACCACGGCCGGGTCCTCGGCGAGGAGTTGCCCAAGGACCACGAAGAGGAAGATCACGCCGAGGATCCCCATGGGTTTATCCAGCCGGCGGGCGAGGACCTCCGCGCTGCGGAGTCTGTCGGACGCCGCCGGAGCGGTGCCGGGCCCGGCGGCGGGCCCCGTCACGGCGATTCTTCCCCGAAACGGTTGGCCACACCATCCAGGGCCGACCCGCTGCCGGCCTTGGCTTGGGCGATCACGCTGATCGTCCCATTCGTCTCGAGCACGACGGCGGCGATGCTGGAGAGGTCCCCGAACCCGCTGCCGCGCACCGCCTGCAGCACCTCGGACTCTGTCAGCCGGTTTCGACGCAGCTGGCTGTGCTGAAGCTTTCCGTCGATGACAAGGGCAACCGGTTGCGCGGTGACGAAGGAGCGCGCCCGGGGCCAGTGCGCCGATACCCAGGCGACGACCAGTTGAAGTGCCGCGAGCAGTGCCAGGGCCGTGACCCCCTCCAGGAAGGCGACGTCTGAACTGAGCAGGATCGTGGCAAGCGTCGACCCGAACGCAACGGTGACGATGAAGTCAAAGGCATTCAATTGCCCCAGCGTGCGCTTGCCCGAGGCCCGCAGCACTAGCACCAGGGCGGCATAGGAAACCGAGCCGATGAGCAGCACCCTCAGAATCTGCGCCCATGAGTCAAACCACATTCAGGACCCCCTCCAGAGCCGTCCAACTAGCGATCGAGGCTATCAGGTCCCCCTGTCGCGGATCCCTGATGGTGCGGCGGACCACCGCCGACTCCATCGACAGTACGGGGGGTGCAGCTGTGCGACCAGCGGGTGACCGGCTGGCCGGGCTCCCGGACTGCGCCTCACCGCGGGGACGTCGGAGCGGCGCTGGCGGCGCTCTTGGCCTCCGCCGCGGTCTTCGCATACGATGCCGAGACGCGGCGGTACACGGGCGTCAGGAAGGCGAGCAGGGCGGCGAGAATCAGGATGATTCCGGCCACCAAGAACACCAGGGCGATGCCGCGGGAGGTGCCCTCTCCCAGCAGCGGAGCCAGTTGGGCGGCGCCCTCGTCGGAGCGTGCATACGGGATGATCCAGAACTGCGCGATCGGGGCGATGAGGAACGCGGTGATAGGGGCTGCCGCGGACTCGAACGCCATGGCAAACCCAAACACCCGCCCCTGCCGCTGCAGGGGCACCACCTGCTGGATGACCGTCTGCTCGGCAGCCTCGACGAAGGGCACGAGCACCAGGTAGAGCCAGATGCCGGCGATGTACAGCCACGCCCACTCCCGCAGCGTAAACACCGCGCCGAGGACCCCCATCAGGATCACCGCGAGGAGCATGGTGCGCAGCGGGTTGGCTCCCAGCCCGAACCTGCCAATCAGCGCGCCGCCCACGATGAACCCGGTGGCACCGAGCGCGAAGAAGGTGCCCCACAGCTCCACGGGGAAAAGCTCAAGCCCATAGGGATCCATCAGGGCCAGGTAGACGCCGCCGACGAAATTGTTGAAGGTTGAGAACAGGATCAGCGCGAACAGCCCCGACACGGCGAGCACAGCGGCCAGTGAGCCGCGGAAATCGAAGCCGCCGTGGGCGTCCGTCGCTGCCGCGCGCACCTCCTCGGGCATGCTCAGCGTCAGCAGGTGCGCGAAAGCCAGCGCCGTGAACACCAGGGCGACGACGATCGTCCAGCCCATACCCAGCAGCCCCACCGACAGCCCGGACAGCACCGAGGTGACGATGAACATCAGGCCCTGCACCATGCCTACCAGCCCGTTGGCATTGGCCCGCCGGTCCGGCTCGATGAGGATGGTGACCGTCGTGGAGAGGGCGATGTTGCGCAGGTTCTCCACCACCGCGCCGATCAGGATAATCAGGGTGAAGACCCAGAACCATGGCCGGGTCAGGTCAAGCAGCGCGGGTGTGGGCGCCAGGGCGAACATGATCCCGGACAGCACGAACATGACGAGGGTGAAGCCCGCGGCGAAGCGCATCACGGCCAGCTTGCGGTAGCGGTCCACGTAGGTGCCGAAGCTGATGCTGGAGAGGGCGATGAGCAGCATGTACGCCCCACCCACCACACCGGTGGCGATCACGTTGCGCGTCTCCAGGTACACCCAGAACGTCAGCGCGAACCACAGGTAACTGGTGGTGATATTGGCGAGGGCAGTGTTGATCAGGATCCCGGCGAAGGTGCGGGACCGCTCCGCCGGGGTGCGCAGGGAGGTGTCGATGGCGTCGCTGTCCGCAGGCGGCGGCGCCGCATCCGCCCCGTCCAGCGTCGGAGGGACGGCTGCGTCCACGCGCGTGCCGTCGAGGGGATCCGCAGCGGCCCGGGGCTGGGCCGGTTCGTGCCCGGTCATGCGTCCCAGTGTAGTGACCGGCACCGACACTGTCGCTGCGCCGGCTGGACCTGTTACGCGCCGCTGGGGATCCCAGGGAACGGTGCCGGTGCGGGCCTTAGATCCCCGCGAAGTTCCGCACAATGTCGAGGTAGGGCAGATCGACGGAGGCGTCCGCGGCTGCCCGCACGGCGGGCTTCGCGTTGAACGCCACCCCGAGCCCGGCGGCGCCGAGCATGTCGAGGTCGTTCGCTCCGTCGCCGACCGCGATGGTCCGCTCAAGCGGAATGCCGGCGTCCTGCGCCCACCGCCGCAGGGAGCGCTCCTTTTCCGCCCGGTCGATGACCCGGCCCGACACCCGACCGGTGAGGAGGCCGTCGCGGATCTCCAGCACGTTCGCCTTGGCGTGGGTCAGGCGCAGGCGCGCCGCCAGCGGGTCGAGGATCTGGCTGAACCCGCCGGAGACCACCGCCACAAGGTGGCCTGCCCCGAGGAACGCTTCCGCCATCACCTCGGCACCCTCGCTCAGCTCGATCTGGGCGCCGACCTTGTCCAGAACCGCCTCGGGCAGTCCTGCCAGGACGGCGACCCGGGCATGAAGGCTCTGGGCGAAGTCGATTTCACCGCGCATCGCGGCTTCCGTGACGGCGGCGACCTCCGCCTCGCGGCCCGCAAAGGCGGCCAGCAGTTCGATGACCTCCTGCTTGATCAGCGTCGAGTCGACGTCGAGCACCAGCAACGTGCGCCCCGGGCCGAAAACCGCACCGGGAACCACCGCGGTCCCGACCGGCCGCACCGGCGCTCCGGCGGCGGCATCGCCCGCTCCCGGCAGGACCGCACGCAGGTCCGCCACCGGACCGGTGTACTCCACCGTGAGCGTCCGCACCCGGTACCGGGAGTCACCGCCGTCACTGGCCGCCAGGATCCTCGCGCCGGCGGCGCGGACGGCGTCCTCGACGGCCAGGAAGCCCGCCTCGGAATCGTTCAAACCGTAGCTGACGACTCGGAACGGCGCGGTCATTAAACCTCCAGGGATGCAGGGGTGCCCAGTGGGTCGGGACGGGTGCCACGGGCGGGGCCGGACGGCGGTGCTGGTTTCGCCAACTACCCCGGTCTTAGCCTAGTGTCTAGTGCTATGAGTGACGTTCTTGAATTGGCCGGGGTGAGCCTCGTTCGGAGTGGAAAAACGCTGCTGAACAGCGTCGACTGGCAGGTCAAGGAGGGCGAACGCTGGGTCATCATGGGCCCCAACGGAGCCGGAAAAACGACACTCCTCCAGATCGCCGGAGCGCGCCTGCACCCCACCACGGGCGTGGCAGGGATCCTCGACGAAGTGATGGGCGCCGTCGACGTCTTCGACCTGCGCCCCCGGATCGGACTCGCCTCGGCGGCCCTGGCCGCGCAGATCCCCGAGCACGAAACGGTCCTCAACGTCGTTGTCACCGCCTCCTATGGTGTGACGGGCCGCTGGCGTGAGCAGTACGAGAAGCTCGACGAGCGCCGTGCCTTCCGGCTGCTCCACACCTGGGGCATGTCGACCTTCCTGAACCGCCCCTTCGCCTCGCTCAGCGAAGGCGAACGCAAGCGGGTGCAGATCGCTCGAGCGCTGATGACAGATCCCGAACTGCTGCTGCTGGACGAGCCGGCCGCCGGTCTCGACCTCGCCGGGCGTGAGGACCTCATCCGCCGGCTGACCGAACTCGCCCAGGATGAGGAGGCCCCCGCCACAGTGCTGGTCACCCACCACCTCGAGGAGGTTCCTCCCGGGTTCACCCACGCGATGCTGATGCGAGACGGCGGGATCGTCGCCGCCGGACCGCTCGAGGACGTCCTCACCGAGGAACATCTCTCCGAGGCGTTCGGCCTGCCGCTGAAGGTCAGCCGCGCCGACGGCCGCTACAGTGCTGTCGCCCGCACCGCGTAGGCCGGAGGCCGGGGCGCAGCACCGCACGGCTCCGCCGGGAGCGGGCGCGTGGGCCTGATCCGGCTCGAGGGCCCGGGGGACCCGCGCACCACGGACTACCGCAACCTCACCGACACCCAGCTCCGCCGCCGTGTTGAGCCCGCCAACGGCCTGTACATCGCCGAGAGCTCCAAGGTGCTGCGGCGCGCCATCGATGCCGGACACTCACCGCGGTCCTTCTTCCTCGCCGAGAAGTGGCTGCCGGGCCTTTCGGACGTCCTCGACCGGTTCCCGGAGGTTCCGGCGTTCATCGGCGACGAGGCCACGCTCGAGGAGATCACCGGTTTCCACCTCCACCGGGGGGCCCTGGCCGCCATGAACCGCCCGGCCCCGAGGACCCTCGACGAGGTCCTCGCCGGGGCCCGCAGGGTGGCGGTGCTCGAGGACATTGTGGACCACACCAACCTCGGGGCGCTGTTCCGGTCCGCCGCGGCGCTGGGCATCGACGCGGTCCTCATCAGCCCCCGGTGCACCGACCCGCTCTACCGCCGGGCCATCCGCGTAAGCATGGGCAGCGTCTTCCAGGTGCCCTGGGTCCGCCTCACGGACTGGCCAGGGCAGCTCGCGGCCCTCCGGGAGGCGGGGTTCACCGTCGGGGCGCTGGCGCTGGGGCCCGATTCGGTGCCCGTCCAGGACGTCGGAACGGCCGGACACGAGCGGCTGGCGCTGGTCCTTGGAACCGAGGGCGAGGGCCTTTCCGCCGGTGCCCTCGCCGAGGCCGACCTGTCGCTTCAGATCCCCATGCACGCCGGAGTGGATTCGCTCAACGTGGCCGCAGCGGCCGCCGTCGCCTTCTGGGAGTGCCGCTACCGCACCCCCTAGCGGGGAAGGCGCGGGAAAACGGCAGTAGCGGGCGCCGATACCCGATGCAACACTGGGAGGGTGACCGCTCCATCGGCCCGCTTCAAGGCTCCCGGCGCACGGACCGTCCCCGTGGCCGCGGCGCTCCTCTTGGGCGCGGCCGTCGCGCTGAGCGGATGCGGCCGGCTCGCCGAACAGATCGACGCAGCGGAATCCTCTCCGCTGACCGCCCCCGCCCCCCTGGCGACCGCGCCGGTCAAGACCCCATCGCCCGCACCCGTGGCCACCGCACCAGCACCTTCCGCGGCCCCGAAGCCCACGCCGGCGCCGACGAAGGCCCCCGAGCTGTCCCTGACCCAGAGCCAGCAGTCCCTGCCGGCCGAGGTGGTGAAGGCCTGCGGTGCCCTGCTCACCGGCACGCTCCCGGAACGGCTGCCCGCCGCGGAGGCGGGTGCCTGCGTCGAAGCGTCGATGCGCGCCGGCACCGGAGCGCAGCAGACCCTGTCGACCCGCGCCACCGGCCTTCCCGCCGGAGAGCACACCTCGGTGCTGAGCACGGCGCCCGAGTTCGGCCTGCATCTGCGCAACGGGGAGCACGGGGTGGAGATTATCGTCAGCGGCGGCGAGGGGTACCTGCTCACGCCGGAGGGAGGAACACCGGCCGACGCCGAGGGCGGGCCGGAGGAGCGCTTCGCCGCGGTCCTGGTGGAGGCGGCCTCCGCCACGGCCGACCCGGCCGCCGTCGGCGCCCTGTTGGCGGACTCCGGAGAGTTCCTGGTGACACCGCGCAGCGAACGGGACGGCATGCTCTATACCCGGCTGTCGGCGGTGTCCGGGCCCGAACTGCAGGGCGTCAAGATGGCCACCCTCGACATAGAGCTCGACGAACTGATGCGCCCGGCGCACCTGAGTATCAGCGGGTTCGAACATGAGATCCTCAGCTCGGTGGAGGTCGGATTCTCCGACTGGGGCATGCCCCAGGCCATTACGGCCCCCGCTTTAGCGCAGCTGGGCGGATTGCGCTAGGATTACTAGCTGGTCCCGAAGGACCGTTTCCGCTTTCAATCCCAGTGCCTGGCAAAATCCAGGCAACCAGAGAAGGTATTCCTGTGAAGTCTGATATCCACCCCCAGTACCACGCCGTCGTTTTCCGCGACCTCGCCTCCGACAAGTCGTTCCTGACGAAGTCGACGGCCACGTCCAAGAAGACCATCGAATGGGAAGACGGAAACACCTACCCGCTGATCGAGGTGGAAATCTCCTCGGAGTCCCACCCGTTCTACACCGGCAAGCAGCGGATCATGGACTCCGCCGGCCGCGTGGAGCGCTTCAACGCCCGCTTCAAGGGTTTCGGCAAGAAGTAGTCCCGGCTCTTCTCAGCACCTCAGTTTCGACAGTGAAGCCACGCGCGCACGACGCCGTGGCTTCACTGCGTTAAGCCAACCAAGCAGGAGGAACCCCGGATGGGTCAGGGCCAGGAAACGAGCGGCGGACGGCGGCACGGCGAGTACAAGACGCCGGGGGGCAAACTGACCGCCGTCGACCTCGCGGTGGTGGACGGACGTCTGGCCCAGGTGTCGGTGAACGGCGACTTCTTCCTCGAGCCCGACGAAGCCCTCGACGACATCAACGCCGCCCTCGAGGGCCTGGCGGTCGACACGCCCCCGTCCGAGCTGGCGGAGGCCGTCCGGGCCGGGCTCGACCCCTCGGCCCAGCTCTTCGGGTTCTCCCCGGAGGCCGTGGCCACCGCCGTGCGCCGCGCCCTGGGGCACTCCACGGGCATCGCGGACCACACGTGGGAGATCGTCCCGCCGACGGCGCTGAGCACCGCCATGCACGTCGCCATGGACGAAGTGCTCACCCGCGACGTCGGGGACGGGCGCCGCAACCCCACCCTGCGGTTCTGGGAGTGGGAATCGCCCTCGGTCGTGATCGGCAGCTTCCAGTCGGTGCGCAACGAGGTCGATCCCGACGGCGTCGCCCGGCACGGGGTGAGCGTCGTGCGCAGGATCAGCGGCGGCGGTGCCATGTTTATGGAGCACGGCAACGCCATCACCTACTCGCTGTACATCCCGCAGACGCTCGTGGACGGGATGAGCTTCGCCGATTCGTACCCGTTCCTCGATGCCTGGGTGATGGAGGCCCTGGCCGCCCTGGGCATCAATGCCTGGTACCAGCCGCTCAACGACATCGCCACCGATCTGGGCAAGATCGGCGGGGCGGCGCAGAAGCGGCTCGCCAACGGCGGGATGCTGCACCACGTCACGATGAGCTACGACATCGACGCCGACAAGATGCTCGAGGTGCTGCGCATCGGCAAGGAAAAGCTTTCCGACAAGGGCACGAAGAGTGCCAAGAAACGCGTCGACCCGCTCCGGCGCCAGACCGGGCTGGCCCGGGAGGAGATCATCGCGGTGATGATCGAAACCTTCCGCCGCCGCTTCAGCGCCGTCGACGCCGGCCTGAGCGAGGACGAGCTGCGGCGCGGCCGCGAACTCGTCGAGGAGAAGTTCGGCACCGAGGAGTGGCTCTACCGGGTGCCGTAGGCCTGGGCGGTGAGGGAGCGCAGCAGGTGGTCGCGCTCCTCCACCAGGATGCGCCGGAGGGCCCCCGGCGCATCCTGGTTGGCGGCGAGCCAGCTGTCTGTGGCCAGAAGCACCGGGTGCACTTCCGGGCGGCCCTGGAGGTCCTGGCGGCCGGGATAGAGGCCGCGCACCACGCGGGTTGCCATCTCGATTCCCCGGGCCTCCCAGACCTCCCGGAGCGCCTCGAAGTACGGTCCGTTGTAGGGGGCCGTCAGCTCCGGCCCGCCGAGGGTGAACCCCTCGATGGTGGCGCTGAGCAGTTCGTTGGACAGCCGGGTCCCGAAGACCGCCTCGCGCCAGGCGAGGTCCTTCACCGCGGCGTCCGGCACGGCCGAGCAGGCCAGCGTGAACGCTGCCTTGCCCGACGCCGTATTGTCGCGGGCCAGCTCGGTCTCCAGTTCGTCGATGGGGGCCAGGCCCTGCGCGGCCAGTGCGGCAAGGAACATCCAGCGCAGTTCGTCATCCAGGACCAGCCCCGGCACGGTGTCCGCGCCGTCGAGCAGGCCGCGCAGCACGGCCGCCGCGGAGCCGGTGGTCCGGCCGCCTCCCGCCAGTGCCCGCGCCCACGCGAGCTGCAGGTCCGAGCCTTCCGCGGCGTCCCGCAGGCCCCGCTCCAGGAAGCCGGCGTAGCGTTCGCGAAGCGTCGCCCGGCCGGCGGGTGCCGTGTAGCGTTCGACGGCGGTGCCGGCGTTCTGCAGGAGCACCTGGAGCACCCCGACGCCTGGTTCGGCCGGTGCGGCCAGCTCGACGGCGCCGAGGTAGTCGGCGGCGGCCAGGTCGGCATCCCGGGTGCTGGACCACAGGGCGGAGAGGCAGATGGCGCGGGCGAGCGGGTCGGCGATCCGGTCCACCGACCGCAGCAGCGTCGCCAGGGAGCGGGGGTCGAAACGCAGCTTGGCGTAGGTGAGGTCCTCGTCGTTGACCAGCAGCAGGTCCGGCTGGGTCCGGCCGACGAGCCCGTCCAGCGGGGCCGAAGCGCCGGTGACCTCGACGGCGTGCGACTCGGTGCGGGCCAGAAAACCTTCGGCGTCGTAACTGTAGAAGCCGACCTTGAGGGAGTGGGGACGGGGCTCGGGCACCCCGGTGATGGGGTCGAGCGCGTCCTGCCGGATCGCCGCGGCGGTGTACACGCCGTCCTCGACGGAAACCTCCGCGGTGAGCGCCGGCACCCCGGAGGTCTGCAGCCACTGCCGGGCCCAGGCCGTCATATCCTGCCCCGAGGCCTCGCTGAGGGCGGCGAGCAGGTCCGCGAGGGTGGTGTTGCCGAAGGCGTGCGCCCGGAAGTACTTCCGGGCCGCCTCCGTGAAGGCGTCGAAGCCGACGTAGGCGACGAGCTGCTTGAGCACCGAAGCGCCCTTGGCGTAGGTGATGCCGTCGAAGTTCTGCTTCGCCGCCTCAAGGTTGGGGATGTCCGCCACGATCGGGTGGGTCGTCGGCAGCTGGTCCTGCACGTACGCCCAGGCCTTGCGCTTGTTCGCGAAGCTCACCCACGAGGTCTTCCACTCGGTGGCCTCCGCCACGCCGAGGGCGCCCATGTAGTCGGCGAAGGACTCCTTGAGCCACAGGTCGTCCCACCAGGTCATGGTGACGAGGTCCCCGAACCACATGTGCGCCATCTCGTGCAGGATGGTGTTCGCCCGCGCCTCGTACTGGGCGGCCGTGGCCGCGGAGCGGAACACGTAGTTCTCCGTGAAGGTCACCAGGCCCGGGTTCTCCATCGCGCCGAGGTTGTACTCGGGGACGAAGGCCTGGTCGTACTTGCCGAACGGATAGGGGTAGTCAAAGAGGCGGTGGAAGAAGTCCAGCCCGCGGCGGGTGGTGTCGAAGATCGCCTCCGCGTCGAACGCGGACGCCAGCGACCGGCGGCAGTAGAGCCCGAGCGCAATTTCGGGCGAGCCGGTGCCGTCCGCACCGGTCCAGGATCCGGCGACGTGGTGGTAGGGGCCGGCGAGCACCGTGGTGATGTAGGTCGAAATGCGCTCCGTGGGCGCGAACTCCCAGCGCAGCGCCCCGGCGGAGACCGGGGAGGGGGCGCCCAGCGCCGGGGCGTTGGAGGCGACCGTCCAGGCCTCCGGGGCCGTGACGGTGAAGGTGAAGGCGGCCTTCAGGTCGGGCTGTTCGAAGTTGGCGAAGACCCGGCGGGCGTCGGCGGGCTCGTACTGGGTGTAGAGGTAGGTGAGGCCGTCCGCTGGGTCGGCGAACCGGTGCATGCCCTCGCCGCTGCGGCTGTAGAGTGCGGTGCCGCGAACGGTCACAGTGTTCGCCTCAAGCAGGTCCGGAAGGTGGATGCGCGAACCGTCGACGGCGGCGGCCAGGTCGAGGGTCTTCCCGTTGAGGAGCACCTCGTCGACGCCGCCGTGGATGAAGTCGAGGAAGGTGGACGCGCCGGGGGCGGTGCAGCGGAACACCACGGTGGATTCGCTGGGAAACCCCTCCGCCGAAGGGTCCTCGGCGCCGCTGAGGTCGAGCCTCACATCGTAGCGTTCGACCCGGATCAGCAGGGAGCGGGCGGCGGCCTCGTCACGGAGCAGGTTCTCGTTGCGCATCCGGTTATTCAATCACGCGCCGCGCACCGGCAGGCACGGCGGGTCGTGGTGGAATCGAAGCATGGACACGACAATTCCCGGGAACGAACCCACTCCGAGCGTGCAGATCGATGCCGGCCGGTTGGAGGCGAACATCACGGCCATGGCCTCGGCCATGCGGGCCCGCGGGGTGGCGCTGCGCCCCCACGCCAAGACCCACAAGATCCCTGAGATCGCCGCGCTCCAAGTGGCGGCGGGCGCCGTCGGGCTGACCGTGGCCACGGTCGGCGAGGCGGAGGTCTTCGCCGGGGCCGGGGTTGAGGATCTGTTCATCGCCTACCCGCTGTGGGTTGACTCGGCGAAGGGGGAGAGGCTGCGCCGGCTCGCGGAAAGGGCGCGGATCACCGTGGGTGCGGATTCCGTCGAAGGCGCCACCGCCCTGGCACGCAGCCTCGGCCCGGCCGTCGCCGCGGTCGCGGTCCGGGTTGAGGTCGACAGCGGCCACCACCGCAGCGGCGTGGCGCCCGGGGACGCCGCCGGCGTGGCCGTGGCAGCCGCGGAGGCCGGTCTAGAGGTCACCGGCGCCTTCACCTTTCCGGGCCACAGCTACGGCCCGGGAATGCCCGTCACGGCGGCACGGGACGAGGACGCGGCGTTGGCTCGAGCGGCCGCCGGGCTCCGCGCCGAGGGCTTCGCTGCTGCCGAGCTGAGCGGCGGGTCGACCCCGTCGGCGCTGATGGGAGGCGGAACCGCCACCGAGCTGCGCCCGGGGGTCTACGTCTTCGGCGATGCGCAGCAGTGGGAGCTGGGCACGATCGCCCCCGGCGACATCGCCCTCACCGTGGCCGCCACCGTGGTCAGCCACCACCGGCGTGCCCCCGGGGAGCCGGGGCGCTTCCTGCTCGATGCCGGCAGCAAGGTCCTCGGCAGCGACCGGGCGGCCTGGGCGACCGGCTACGGCAGGCTGCTGGAGCACCCGGAGGCGCGGATCGTTGCCCTCTCGGAACATCACGCCACGGTGCAGGTGCCCGCCGGAGAACCCCTGCCGGCCCGCGGCACCCGCGTCCGCGTGGTCCCCAACCACGTCTGCCTGCCCGTGAACCTGGTGGACGAGGTGCAGGTGGTCCGGGACGGCGCGGTCGTCGACCGCTGGGCGGTGGCGGCCCGGGGCAGGAACAGCTGACCCACCCCGGGCGGCCGCTCAGCCTGCGGGGACGATCTGTCCCTTGCTCAGGATGGTCAGTCCGGACTCGGTCACGGCGAAGCCGCGGCTGAGGTCGAGCTCACGGTCCACGCCGATGCGTGCCCCGGCCGGGATCTTCACGTTCTTGTCGATGATCGCGCGGCGGACGATGGCGCCGGGGCCGATGCTCACCTTGTCCATCAGCACCGAATCGCTCACCTCCGCGTTCTCCTCCACAAAGACGTCGGTGGCGAGGATCGAACCCTGAACGGTGCCGCCGGAGACGACGACGCCTGCCGAGACGATGGAGTCATGGGCAGCTCCGGAGCGGCCGGTGGCGCTGCGCACGAACTTCGCCGGCGGCGAGACGCTCTGGCGGGTGTAGATCGGCCACTGCAGGTTGTACAGATTGAACAAGGGCAGCGGGGAGATCAGGTCCATATTGGCGTCGTAGTAGGAATCCATCGTCCCTACGTCGCGCCAGTACTGGCGGTCCCGGTCGGTCGAACCCGGGATGAGGTTCGTCGTGAAGTCATAGACGGCGGCGTCGTTGCGGTCGACGAAGTGGGGGATGATGTCCCCGCCCATGTCGTGCTTGGTGTCGAGCCGGGCCGCATCCTCCTCGAGAGCCTTCAGCAGCGCATCGGTGGTGAAGACGTAGTTGCCCATCGAGGCGAGGAAGCTGTTGGGGTCATCGGGCAGCCCTGGGGTGGTCTTGGGCTTCTCGACGAAGGCGGCGATGCGGGTCGGGTCCTGCTGGTCGACCTCGATGACGCCGAACTGGTCAACGAGGTTCATGGGCTGGCGCACGGCGGCGACGCTGACGGAGGCCCCCGAGGCGATGTGCGCGTTGACCATCTGCTCAAAGTCCATGCGGTACACGTGGTCGGCGCCGATGACCACGACAATGTCGGGCTGGGCGTCGTGGATGAGGTTCAGGGACTGGTAGATCGCGTTGGCGCTGCCAAGGAACCAGCTCTTGCCGCGGCGCTGCTGCGCAGGCACCGAGGCGATGTACTGCTGGAGCTGGGTTGACATCCGCCACGTCTCGGAGACGTGCCGGTCGAGGCTGTGCGACTTGTACTGCGTGAGCACCACAATCTGCAGGTAGCCGGAGTTCACCAGGTTCGAGAGGGCGAAGTCGATCAGCCGGTAGCTTCCGGCGAACGGCACGGCCGGCTTGGCCCGGTCCGCGGTGAGGGGCATCAGGCGTTTGCCCTCGCCACCTGCCAGTACAACCGCCAGAACTTTCTTTAGTGCCACGGGTAACCCCCTTTGAGTATTCCAACGTGTCGGTCCAATTCTGTTCACACTAGAGGACTGCGGCCTCCTGCACTACGTTGGGGGAGTGCGAGTAGATATTGTCTCCAAGGAATTCCCCCCAGAAATCTATGGCGGGGCAGGCGTCCATGTCGCGGAACTGAGCCGCGTGCTGGCCGGGCAGGTGGATCTGAACGTCCATTGTTTCGGCGCGGAACGGCCCTCCGACTACCACGGGGCGCGGGTGCGCGCCTACGGCGTGCCCCCGGGGCTGGCCGGAGCGAACGCAGCCGTGCAGACCCTCGGGACGGACCTGGAGATGCTCGGGAACATCAATGGTGCCGACCTCGTCCATTCCCACACCTGGTACGCGAATATGGCCGGGCACCTTGCCTCCCTGCTCCACGGCATCCCGCACGTGCTCAGCGCCCACAGCCTTGAGCCGCTGCGGCCGTGGAAGGCGGAGCAGCTCGCGGGAGGCTACGCGCTGTCCTCCTGGGCGGAGAAGACCTCATACGAGGCCGCCGCGGCGGTGATCGCCGTGTCGGCGGGAATGCGCGACGACATCCTGCGCAGCTACCCCGCCGTCGACCCGGCGAAGGTGCATGTGGTGCACAACGGCATCGACGTCTCCGAGTGGGTGCGCGACGAGGACGACGACGCCGTGCGGGCCCTCGGCATCGACCCGGACCGTCCCAGCGTTGTCTTCGTGGGGCGCAACACCCGCCAGAAGGGCGTGCCCTACCTGCTCCGGGCGGCCGCACAGCTGCCTGCGGACGTGCAGCTGGTCCTGGTCCTCGGTGCGGCCGACACCCCCGAGCTCGCCGCGGAGACCGAGAAGCTGATCAACGAGCTCCGGGACCGGCGCGGCTCGGTGGTGCTCATCGAGCGGATGCTGCCGAGGCGCGAAGTGGTCCAGGTCCTGAGCCACGCGACGGTGTTCGCGTGCCCGTCCATCTACGAGCCGCTGGGCATCGTCAACCTCGAGGCGATGGCCTGCGGAGCGGCCGTGGTGGCCAGCGCCACCGGCGGGATCCCCGAGGTGGTCGAGGACGGCGTGACCGGAACCCTCGTTCCGCTCGAACAGGTCTCCGACGGCACGGGCACCCCCCTCGATCCCGAACGGTTCGTCTCGGACTTCGCCGCCGCACTCACAGCGATGCTTTCCGATCCGGCGAAGGCCCGCCGGATGGGCGAGGCCGGCCGGACCCGCGCCGAGCAGCACTTCGCGTGGGACTCCATCGCCGAGGCAACCCTCGAGGTGTACCGCAGCGTGCTGTGAACCCGGGAGCCCCGATCCGCCCGCCGGGCGGGCGGATCGGGACCGCCAGTTCCCGGTCTCGGGTCATCGCCGGATTGGAGACCGGCCGGTCAGGCTGAGGACTTCTCGGGCACCTGCCGTGCCTTGCGCGGTGCGCTCTTGCGCCGCGCCTTGGTCTGTTCCGCCTGCCGGGCCAGCAGGGTCTTCTCCTCGATCGGGGAGCCGCTGCTTGCCCGCACCGCCCGGGCGTGCGCGGCGGCCTCGTCCTGGCGCCGCTTCTCCGCCCCGGTGGCGATCGCGGCGCGGAGGTGCTCGGGCCCATAGCCGAAGGCCTCGACCAGGTCGAGGGCGTGCGGGCGGAGCTTGGCGAGCAGCCGGTTGATGTAGGGCGTGAGGGTCCGGGCCCGCTGCGAGGAAAGCCGGCCGTTCATCAGGTACCAGGCGAGGTTCCGTTCCAGCAGGCACAGCCCGAACAGGTCGCGCAGCCAGGTCAGGACCTGCCGGGTCCCGGGCTCCTCGACCCGGTGCAGCGCCGCCGTGAACGCCTCCCACTGCAGCAGCTCAGCGTGCGCCCGGGCCGTTTCGATCAGTTCGTGCTGGTGTTCGTTGAACAGGGCAGCAGCCTTGTCCTGCGGCATCGCCCCGGCCCCCCGCAGGGCGCCGGCGAGTTCGGCCACCATGGTGCCGACCCGGTCCGACAGCAGCCCGTGCTGGGTTGCCTCGTCCCGCAGGGCGATCGCCGACTTCTTCTCGGACCCGGTGTCCACGACGGTCTGCACCACACGGCGGAGCCCGGAGCGGTGAACCGTCCGCCCCGCGGCCTGGGAGACCGCGTAACGGGCGAGGACGCCGAAGTCCATGCCCTTGAACTCGCGGGCATAGTCCATCAGCAGGCGCTTGGCGACGAGCTGGAGCAGGACGTTGTTGTCACCTTCGAAGGTGGCGTAGACATCCATGTCCGCCCGGAGCGACGTGAAACGGTTTTCCGTGAGGAACCCGGCGCCGCCGCAGGCCTCCCGGCACTCCTGCAGCGTATCCAGGGCCAGCCAGGTGGACAGCGGCTTGTAGGCCGCGGCGAGGGTCTCGAGGTCCTGGCGGTCGGCGTCGGTATCGGAGGTTCCCGAAAACACGCCGTCGAACTTCTCAAGCAGTTCCTCGTGCGCGAAGGACGCCGCATAAGTGGCGGCCAGCCGTGGCAGGAGGCGCCGCTGGTGGCGCTGGTAATCGAGGATGACCTCTTCGGAGAGGTCCGAGGACGCGTTGAACTGGCGCCGCTCGGAGGCGTAGGTGATGGCGGTCTTCAACGCAATCTTGCTCACTGCGACGGCCGCGCCGTCGAGGGACACGCGGCCCTGGACGAGCGTGCCGAGCATGGTGAAGAAGCGGCGGCCCGGCGAGGCGATGGGGGAGCTGTAGGTGCCGTCGGGGGCGACGCTGCCGTACCGGTTCAGCAGGTGCGTCCGGGGCACCCGGACGTCCTCGAAGTGGAGCCGGCCGTTGTCGATGCCGTTCAGGCCGCCCTTGAGGCCGTCGTCCTCGCCGCCGATGCCGGGCAGGAAGGCGCCGTCGGCGTCGCGCAGTTCGACGTAGAAGGCATGCACCCCGTGGTTGACGCCCCGGGTGATGAGCTGGGCGAAGACCACGGCGGCTCGGCCGTCGACGGCGGCATTGCCGATGTAGTCCTTCCAGGCCGCCCGGAAGGGGGTGTTCAGTGCGAAGGATTCATCCTCGGGGGAGTAGACGGCGGTCGTGGCGATGCTTGCCACATCCGAGCCGTGCCCGGTCTCCGTCATGGCGAAGCAGCCCGGGATGTCCATGTTCATGATGCCGGGCAGCCACGCCTCGTGGTGCTCCTCGGTGCCCAGGTGGAGCACCGCCGCACCGAACAGGCCCCACTGGACGCCCGCCTTGATCTGCAGGGAGGGATCGGCGACCACCAGTTCCTCGAACCCAGCGACGTTGCCGCCGTGGTCGTCGTGCCCCCCCAGCGAGGTCGGGAAGGCCCTGTGCACCGCCTGGTTCTTCACCAGGTAGTGGAGCTGGTCGAAGCAGCGGCTGCGGTGCTCGGCCGAGGTGAGTCCTTCGATCTTGTGCACTTCGGGGCGCCCTGCGAGCTCCCGTGCGGTCCGGCGCACCGAGGCCCACTTGCCGAGGAGCAGTTCCCCGAGCACAGCGGGGTCGAGAACGGCCGCGTCGTTGTCTGTGATGGTGCCCGCTGCGGGAACCTCGCGCCGGGGGGCGGCTGCTGTGTGCGTCATGAGTTGTCCTTTGCAGGGGAGGAGGTGGTGGAGTCCGGTGCCGGGCGGGACGGTTGCCCGGTGGGCACCTGGTGGCTGATGCCTTCGAAGAGCCAGTCGGTCAACTGGTCGGCGAGCTGCTCCACGCCGGGCTTGCCTGGGCCGGCGGGCGTCGCGAGCCATAGCTCACCCGCGGAGCGGACCATGCCGATGGCGGCCCGCGGCCAGTACGCGAGCCGGGGGTCGGCGGGGCCGCTCAGGTGGGGCGAGGACCGCAGGTAGGCCCGCATGGGGCGGGCCAGCATCTCGGTGACGGCCTCGAGGAAGTGGGTCAGGGGGTCGGCGGGCCGGGCCTCATCGGTCGGGCCCGCGGCCAGGTCGGCCGGGCCGACCCGTGTGACGAACGCGTACACGTTCGGTGAGGTCTGTGCCATCTGCAGGTAGACGTAGATCATGGCGCGCAGGCCCTCGCGGGGCGTCTGGGCCTGCCGTGCCGCCGCAAGGATCTTCTGCTGCATCTGGCCCGTGACGACCTCGGCCATGGCCTGCTGAAGGCCGGTCTTGTCACCGAAGTAGCGGTAGTACACGGACTTGGAGGTGTCGGCCGCCGCCGCGATGTCCTCCATGGAGGCGCCGTGGCCGAGGGTGTCGACGGCGCGGCGGGCGGTGCTGATCAGCGCGCGCCGGCGCTCGGCACGGTGTTCCTCCCATCGGCTTGACCGGCCGTCGGGCACCGCCCCCGTTCCGGCGGGCACGGCGGAAACCGTTGACGAAGTGTTCATGATACTCAGCGTATCAGGTACGCTGGGTATCGGTAATCCACCACCACTACCAGGAGATCCCTCATGTCGAACCAGCCAGGAGCAGGCGCGGGCACCACCACCGTCCGCAACGCCGTCGTCATCGGCGGCAACCGCATTCCGTTTGCGCGCTCGGGCGGGGCCTACGCCCATTCGTCGAACAAGGACATGCTCATTGCGGCCCTCGACGGCCTCGTCGCACGGTTCGGCCTCCAGGGCGAACGCATCGGCGAGGTGGCAGCAGGCGCCGTCCTCAAGCATTCACGGGACTTCAACCTCACCCGCGAGGCGGTGCTGGGTTCCGCCCTCTCCGCGCACACCCCGGCGTACGACCTCCAGCAGGCCTGCGCCACAGGGCTGGAGACCGTTGTGGGCCTCGCCAACAAGATCAAGCTGGGCCAGATCGACTCCGGCATCGCCGGCGGCGTCGATTCGGCCTCCGACGCGCCCATCGTGGTCAGTGAGGGCCTGCGCCGGGTGCTTCTCGACCTCTCACGGGCCCGCACGCCCAAGCAGAAGCTCGCCGCGGTCAGCAGGCTGCGCCCCCGGGACCTGGCACCGAACGCCCCAACCACCGGTGAACCCCGAACGGGGCTCTCGATGGGCGAACACCAGGCGCTGACCACCGCGGCCTGGGGCATCACCCGCGAGGCCCAGGACGAACTGGCCTATCGCAGTCATGCCAACCTCGCCGCGGCCTACGAGCGCAGGTTCTTCGAAGACCTGATGACCCCCTACCGCGGGCTCACCCGGGACGCGAACCTGCGCGCCGACACGTCGCTGGAGAAGCTGGCGAAGCTGAAGCCAGTGTTCGGCGCCGGGCTCGATACGCCGGCCACCATGACGGCGGGCAACTCCACGCCGCTGACCGACGGCGCCGCCGTCGTCCTGCTCGGCTCGGAGGACTACGCGCGGGCCAACAACCTGCCGATGCTCGCGAACGTCGTCGACGCCGAGGCCGCCGCCGTGGACTTCGTCAACGGTCAGGAGGGCCTGCTGATGGCCCCCGTCTATGCGATGCCGCGGCTGCTCCAGCGCAACGGTCTGCACTTCGACGACTTCGACTTCTTCGAGATCCATGAGGCCTTCGCCTCCACGGTCCTCAGTTCCATCGCCGCGTGGGAGAGCGAGGAGTTCTGCCAGACCCGGTTGGGCCTCGACGGCGCACTCGGCAAGATCGACAGGAGCAAGCTCAACGTCAACGGCTCCTCGCTGGCCGCCGGCCACCCCTTCGCCGCCACCGGCGGGCGGATCGTGGCCTCCCTGGCCAAGGCGCTGGCGGAGAAGGGCTCGGGCCGCGGCCTGATCTCCGTATGCGCCGCCGGCGGGCAGGGCGTTGTTGCCATCCTCGAGGCGCGCTGAGGTGGCGGATACCTATCTCGGCCTCGTCAACACGCCGCTGCCGGGCAAGCTGGCCAAGACGCTGGGGCTGCCGCGCCCGGCGGTGCTGCGCCGCTACACCCCCGGCGACCCGCTCGTCCCCGGCCCGGTGCTGGTCCTGGGCAGCGGCCCCGGCGCCGACACCCTGGCGGAGGCCCTGCTCGGCTGGGACCAGGACGTCCGCCGGCACCTGCGCCCGGGGGAGAAGCTCGGAGCGGTGGTCGTGGCCCTCGATGCGGTGTCGCGTCCGGAGGACCTGGGTGCGCCCCTGCTCGAGCTCGGCCCGGCCGTCCGCGCCCTGCTGCCCGGCGGGAGGATCGTTTCGGTCGCCCGGCCGGCGGAGGAGGCCGGGGACCCCGCCACCGCCGCCGCCCGCCAGGGCGTGGACGGCGCCGTGCGTTCGGTCGCCAAGGAACTGCGGGCCGGTGCCACCGCCAACGGGATCGTGCTTTTGGACGGGGCGGCGGCGGACAGCCCCGGCGCCCTGGGTGCCCTGTGGTTCCTGCTCTCCGGGCGCAGCGCCTACGTCGACGGCCAGTTCCTGCGGGTCTCCGCCGTGCCCGCGTCGGAGGAGCCGGCCGACGCCGCCGCTCCGCTGGCCGGCAGGACCGCCGTGGTGACCGGCGCGGCGCGGGGCATCGGAGCGAAGATCGCCGAGGTCCTGAACCGGGACGGGGCAACGGTCGTCGTCGTTGACGTGCCCGCGGCAGGTGACAAGCTTGCGGAGGTCGCCAACCGGGTCGGGGGAACGGCACTCCAGGTCGACATCACCGCTCCCGACGCTGCCGCCCGGATCCTGAGCCACGTGAAGGAGCGCCACGGCACCCTCGACATCTTCGTGCACAACGCGGGCATCACCCGGGACAAGCTTCTTGCCAATATGGATCCGGCACGGTGGAGCGCGGTCATCGCGGTCAATATCTCCTCGCAGCTGCGCATCAACGACGAACTGCTTGCCTCCCCGGTGTTCTCGCCCGAGGGCCGGATCATCAGCCTCGCCTCAACCAGCGGCATCGCGGGAAACCGCGGACAGAGCAACTACGCCGCCTCCAAGGCCGGGGTGATCGGCATGGTCCGCGCCACCGCGGCCGCGTTCGCTGGGCCCGGTCGCACCATCAACGCCGTCGCCCCCGGGTTCATCGAGACCGATATGACCGCGAAGATGCCGATGCTCACCCGTGAGGCGGCCCGCAGGCTCAGCAGCCTGCAGCAGGGCGGGCAGCCGGTGGACGTCGCCGAGACCATCGCGTTCCTCGCGTCCGGGCCGGCGGGCGGCATCAACGGCCAGGTTCTCCGGGTCTGCGGACAGAACCTGGTGGGAGCATGAACGAGGTCCTCCTGCCGGCCATGCCGGCGCTGGCGGGCCTGTACCGCCAGGCGGCACTCGGCGCCGTGCTGCGCCGGGCCGGCCGCCGCAGGCCCGCGACGGCGCTGCCGGAGAACCGCCACCGTGCCTCCGGCGGCCCTGTGGACCGGGAGCGGCTCACCGCCTTCCAGCATCTCGTCGGGCAGGCGGCACGCGACGCCGTCCCCTCGGCCTACGTCCACACCCTGGCCTTCCCGGTGGCCATGAGCGTCATGGCCCGCCCGGACTTCCCGCTCCCGATGCTGGGTATGGTCCATCTGAGCAACACGGTGGTGCAGACCCGGGCGCTGCGCGTGGGGGAGGAGTTCGAGTCGGTGGCCTACGCCGAGAACCTGACTCCGCACCGGTCCGGAACCTCGGTGGACCTCGTCACCGAGGTGTCCGTGGACGGGCAGCGCATCTGGACGGGCCGCTCGGTCTACCTTGCCCGCGGCATCCGGACCGCCGGCGGCCGGGAAGCAGATCCGGTGCCCTCCCCGGAGGGGTCCACGGGGGCAGGCCCGGCGGTCGGTGGCGACAGGAGGGACTCTGCCCTGCCCGGGAACGGGGACGCCTTCACCCCGCCGGTGCCCACTGCACAGTGGCACCTGGCCTCCGACACCGGCCGGGCCTACGCGGCCGTGTCCGGGGACTGGAATCCGATCCACCTGAGCGCGCCCTCGGCACGGTTGCTGGGGATGAAGCGCGCCATCGCGCATGGAGTGTACCTTGCCGCGCGCATGGTGGAAATGGCGGAGCCAGCGGCGCCGGAGGCACTGTCGTGGGGCGTGGACTTCCTGTCGCCGGCACTGCTCCCGGGCACGCTCGCCGTCGCCGTCCGTCCCGGGGAGCCACTCGACGGGTCCGTCCGGCGCACTGAGGTCACCGGCTGGGCGCCCGGCGCGAAGCGGCCGTCCTTCACCGGATGGGTCACTCCGGAGGCGGTGGACCCGGCGTCGCCTTAGACTGGGCCCATGGTTGACGATCCGCTCCTGCAGCGCGCCCGCGAACTCGATGACAAGGACCCGCTGGCCGGGTACCGTGACCTGTTCATCATCGACGACGCCGACGGCATTGCCGCCTACCTCGACGGAAACTCCCTGGGCCGCCCCCTCGCGGCGACCGAACAGAGCCTTGCCGACTTCGTCAGGCACCAGTGGGGGTCCCGCCTGATCCGCGGCTGGGATGAGGGCTGGCTCGAGCTGCCCGAACGCATCGGTGACCGGCTGGGGAGCATCGTCCTCGGCGCAGCGCCGGGGCAGTGCATCGTCGCCGACTCCACCAGCGTCCTGCTGTACAAACTGGCGCGCGCCGCGGTCTCGGCCCGGCCGGGCCGCACCGAGATTGTGATTGACCGTGACAATTTCCCCACCGACCGGTTCCTGATGGAGGCCATCGCCCGCGAGCGCGGCCTTACCGTGCGGTGGCTCGACGTTCCCTACGACGGCGGGGCGAGCGCCGAGGCCGTTGCCGGCGTCGTCGGGCCCTCGACCGCCCTCGTGGTCCTGAGCCACGTGGCGTACCGGTCCGCCCACGCCGCCGACGTTCCCGGCGTCACCTCGGTGGTGCACGACGCAGGCGCCCTGGTCCTGTGGGACCTGAGCCACTCGGTGGGCTCGGTGCCCCTTGAACTCGATGCCTGGAATGTCGACTACGCCGCCGGCTGCAGCTACAAATACCTCAACGGAGGTCCGGGCGCCCCCGCCTGGGCGTACGTCGCCGAACGGCACCTCGATTCCTTCGAGCAGCCCATCCAGGGCTGGCTCGGCAGCGCCGATCCGTTCGCCATGGGCGGGTCATATGAGCCGGCGCCGGGCATCCGCAGGATTGTGTCCGGCACTCCGCCGATCCTCGGCATGCTCGCCCTGCGCGACATGCTGGATGTGCTGGAGAAGGCCGGGATCGGGGCGGTGCGGGAGAAGTCGGTGGCCCTGACCGGTTTCGCCATCGAGGCCGTCGACGCCCTCCTGGGGCCGGCCGGTGTAGTGGTGGCCTCGCCGCGCGCACCGGGTGAGCGCGGCGGCCATATCACCATCGACCATCCGGCGTTCGCCACCATGGTGCCCGGCCTTTGGGAGCAGGGGATCATCCCCGACTACCGGAACCCCTCCGGCATCCGCCTGGGCTTGTCCCCGCTGACCACGTCATTCGAGGAGACGTTGGTCGGAATCCGCGCCATCGCCGACAAAATGGTTTCTTGAGGGGTGGGGCCTGTCGCTCGCTGAGCGAGGCGGTCTATTGTGGGGCTATTGCCCGGACCGGAGCCGGGCGTCGTTAGAGGGCGGCTGATCAGTGCGGACAAGCGGAGGCAAGGGCATGGCTGAGGACAAGGGCGATTCGCCCACCCTGCAGGTGGGTACCCTCCTCCAGGACATGGTGCTCGACAGCACCGATGTCGAGGAGTTCCTGACCGAACTGGTGAAGCTCGCGGCCGCAACCCTGGAGGGGGGGCACGGCGAGATGCTTTGCGGTGTGACCCTGCTGCGTCCGAAGCGGACGGGCACCGTGGCCAGCAGCAGCGAGCACGCCCGGAACATGGACGAGATCCAGTACAACTTCGGGGATGGGCCGTGCCTGCGCGCCGCCAGGGAGGAGAAGCTCGTCCACGTCCCGGACATCACCAGGGACACCCGGTTCCCCGAGTACCGGGATGCCATCGCCGAGCACGGCATCCGCTCGATCCTCGGAGTCCCGATCCTGCTTGAGGGCGACGCAAACGCGGGGCTGAACCTTTATTCGAACCACGTCGACGCGTTCGACGACGATGCCGTCGCCGCGGCCGAGACCTTCGCGGACGAGGCGTCGAAGGCCCTGCGGCTCGCTGTGCGGATCGCCCGGCTGACCGAATCCGCGAATGACCTCAAGGCCGCGATGGAAGCACGGACCACCATCGACCTCGCCGTCGGAATTATCATGGGCCAGAACCGCTGCAGCCAGGATGAGGCGTTCGGAATCCTCCAGTCGGCCTCGAACACCCGCAACATGAAGCTGCGCGACATCGCCACCGCCATCGTGGCCTCCACCGGCAAATCGACGCCGAAAACCCACTTTGAGGTCTAGCCGCGCCCTGGCGGCCGGCTCAGCCGGCCTTCCCTGCCAGGCCCTCGGTGAGCCTGCCCAGAAGGCGCAGCAGGGTGGCGTAGTCCTCACCGGGCAGCAACTCGCCGACCCGCCGCCGCACGTCGGCGACGGGCACGCAGAGTGCCTCGTGCACGTGCCTGCCTGCCTCCGTCAGGCGTAGCAGGCCGGCGGTTTCCTCAACCAGGCCGCGCTCCGTCAGGTCGGCGACGACGCCCGCGACGACAGTCGGCGGATCGAAGGGGCTCAGCAGGTCCACCAGGCCGGCGCGGCTCTCGGGCCGCCGTGTCAGGGAGGCCAGCACCTGCCAGGACCGCCGGTCGCTTCCCTGGCCCTCAAGGGCACGTTCGAAGGCGCTGTCGAGCTGCCGGTCGGCCTTCTTGAGCCACCAGCCGATAGGCCTGTCCTGCTGACCCGGTGTGGGTTCCGGCCCCGGGTCAGCCACGTCCCGCAAGGACCTGATGCGGATACTGCGCACCGCGGCCCTGGAAGTCGAGGATGGCCGGGTTGACTACCGCGCCATCCCGGATTTCGATGGCGCGCCTCAGCGTCTCGTTGGCATTCCAGGCCTCCGGCCCCTCCAGAACCGGGCCGAGGAACGGCAGCAGCGCCTCGCTGATCTCCCAGGTGGCCGAGTCCCACAGGTAGGACGGGGTGTGGTCGACGGCGTAGTAGCGGACGTGGTCCCCGACCTCGAATACCGGTTCGGCGAACGAGGTGGGCCGGGCCCAGCTGAAGCCCATGCCCCGGTCACAGGAGACATCGATGATGAGGCTGCCACTGGAGAACAGGGGAAGGTCGGCTTCCTTGAGGTACATCTGCGGCGCGTTGGGGTTCTGCAGGGTGCAGTTCACCACCAGGTCATGACGGGCCAGGTAGGGGGCCAGGGGCACGCGGCCTTCCTCAGTCAGGACCTCGCTCAGCTGCGGATCCTCGGCGGTGGCTTCGATCTGGGCGATGCGTGCCGAGTGGATGGGTGACCCGACGGCCGCCACGCCGCGGCTTGTCAGGACCTGCACGTCGCTGACGCCGTGGGCGTTCAGGGCGGTGACGGCGCCCCGGGCGGTTGCACCGAAGCCGATGACGGCCGCGGTGAGCCTGCGGCCGTAATCCCCGGTGAGGCCGGAGAGCTGCAGCGCATGAAGGACCGAGCAGTAGCCCGCCAGTTCGTTGTTCTTGTGGAAGACGTGGAGGGAGAACCCGCCGTCCTCCGTCCAGTGGTTCATCGCCTCGAAGGCAATCAGCGTGAGCCGCTTGTCGATGGCCAGCTGGGTGATCTCACGATCCTGGACGCAGTGGGGCCATCCCCAGAGCACCTGGCCGTCGGCCAGGGAGGCGAGGTCGGACGCCTGCGGTTTGGGGAGCAGGACGACGTCGGAGGAGGCGATGATCTCCTCGCGCCTCAGCAGGGGCCCGACCAGCGGGTCCAACTGCGCGTCGGAGAGGCCGAACTGGGCACCGTAGCCCTGCTCAACGCGCATCCGCCCGCGGATCGCGGCGTCTATACGTTCGAAGTGGTGAGGGTGGAGAGGAAGCCGTCGTTCGTCCGGCTTGCTGGAGAGGGAGAGGACACCAAGGCGCAGTTCCGTCATGGTTCACGCCCTCCCGGGTCCGGCGGGGGCCGCCGTCGCCGTATCCCGTGTTCCCGGTGGGGACGCGGTCGAGGGCCTCGGTGGGACCGAATGTGGGCAGGTCTGGATCATCGTTGCTCCCTAGGAGGAACCAGGGGGTTCCGTGCGTTGACACTACACCCAGCAGAGCGTGCCCCCGGCACCCTTCCTCCGGGTAACCCGGGCGGAGTGCCTCCGATGCCTGCCGAACCAGCCGGCGCCGTCCGCCAACCCGGATCTTTCCCGGAAGTCAACAGGTGCGAGCCCTACCGCTTCTGCGGGCGGCTTTTATACTTTCGGTGTGGCAATGTCGCTCCTGTTCGGTGTCGTGGCATCGAGCGCCCTGGTGATTGGGGCGCTCATCGGGGTGCGCTTCAACCTTCCCAAGCGACTGCTGGCCATTCTCCTGTCCTTCGCCGCCGGTTCGCTGATCACGGCGCTGGCGTTCGAGCTGTTCGAGGACGCGTTTGAGCACGGCGGGATCTGGCGGGCCGCGATCGGGCTCGCCGCAGGGGCCATCGTCTTCACTGTCCTCAGTGCGCTGCTCGACCGGTGGGCCCAGGCCGGGACCCACGACACCCCGGCCGACGAATATCAGGGCAGTGCCAAACTCGACACAGACTCCGCCGCCCAGGACCGTCCGTCCTCGAAGGCCTCGACGAAGGGGGCCGCGGGCCTGGCGCTGCTGGCGGCGGTGACCCTCGACGGCGTTCCCGAGAACGTCGCCCTGGGCGTCGCCCTGGGGGAAGGCACCGGGGGACTGGCCCTCCTTGCCGCCATCTTCGTCTCGAACTTTCCGGAGGCCCTCGTTGGCGCATCCTCGATGCGCGACCAGGGGAAATCCTCGGCAGCGATCGTCGGCCTGTGGGTGGGGTGTGCCGCGCTGCTGGTGATTGCCGTCCTCATTGGGGCCGGACCGCTGTCGGGCAGCGGCCCCGAAACCATCTCCATCCCGCTTGCCTTTGCAGCCGGCGCGGTGATCGCTTCCCTGGCCGACACCCTGATGCCCGAGGCCTATGAGAACGGCGGGCCCGCCGTGGCGCTGAGCACCGCGGCAGGCTTCCTGCTGTCTTTCGTGCTCTCCCTTATGTGAGTCGCGGACGAGACCGGCCGTTCCGCAGGCACTTGTACTGTAGGGCGATGAGCGAAACGACCTTCCTGCGCAGCTCCATGCTTTATACGGGAGCGCAGTATGCGGCGGCAGCACGAGTGCCTATAGGGGAGCACCTGATCTTCACTGCCGGGGCGTGTCCACTGGATCCTGACGGATCGACGGCGGCCGTCGGCGACTACCGGGGGCAGGCGGCCAAGGTGATGGACAACCTTCTACTCGCGCTCGCCGCCGGCGGCGCCGACTTCTCCCATCTCGTCAAGACCACCGTCTTCGTGGCATCGAGCGACCGTGAGGACCTGGCCGAGGTCTGGAACGTCGTTCGGGCAAGGATGGGGGACCGGGACGTGCCGAGTACGCTTCTCGGCGTCGCGGTGCTTGGATACCAGGACCAACTGGTGGAGGTCGAGGCCATCGCTGCGCTTCCTGTCCCGGATCCCTTGGCACCTGCCCCCTGACGGGGATCACTCCGGGGCGCCCGTTCCGCCGAAGCCCGTCCGGCGTTCCGGACACACCGGCCGAGAAAGTGCGGAATCCAGAGCGGACAGCACCCTCGGGTCGAGCCCACTGAGGAGGAGGGGCAGGTCGTGGGCCGCATAGGAAATGCCTCCCTGCCAGTCGGTTCTGACGACCGTATTCCCGTCCCACCAGAACGTGTTCCGCGGCTCTCCTTCGACTTCCAGTTGGACCTTCAGTGCCTCGTGCCGGCCGCACGGGGTGTCGATCGTCTCCGGCCCCTGCACGGCGAAGACGGCGTCGCGAGCCCTCCGGTCCCCGTCCTCAACGAACTGGCTGAACTCCAGCCGATCTTTCCCCGCCCGCAGCGCCTGCACCAGGAGCAGGTGTGCCGCGTAGCTCGGCACCGGGCGGGGGCCTGTCCCGCCCGCGTCGCCTGCCTGGACTCCGGTGATATCGATGTCGGAGCGGTGATCCACATAGCGGTATGAGGTCCAGCCGAGGACATCACCTTCATAGCGTGTCTCCTGGGTTAGGTGGACAAGCTGTCCATCCGGAAGCACAAACGCGACCGTGGTCCGGAGCGCGCCACCTCCGGTCTCACGCACCAACGCACCGGTCCGCCGTCCGTCGATGTAGAACGCCTCCGCTTCCAACTCCATTGGCACAACCTAGTCCCTTTCGGTGGGCTGGGGGCGATGCCACGCGTCGACATTGCTCACCGACGGAGAACCGGCAGGCATAATGAGGCGCATGCAGCCACAGTGGACCCCCCGGATCGGCTGGAACGACCTGCCCGCGCACGTCCGGGCCGGCGTCGAAGGAGTCCTTGGGGAGCCTGTGGCCGGGTTCACCGGTCAGCAGGGAGGATTCTCGCCCGGCAGCGCGGACCGGGTGGTAACCCCCACCGGCCGGAGGGCGTTCGTCAAGGCTGTGGGGCCGGCCCTGAACGCCGCTTCACCGGGGATTCACCGGAAGGAAGCGGCTGTCGCCGCCGTCCTGCCCGGGACCCTGCCCACAGCGTCCCTAATCGGCACCTTCGACGACGGCGAATGGATCGCCCTCGTGCTCACCGACGTGGACGGACGCCACCCCCACCTGCCGTGGGAGCTCCGCGAGGTGGGGCTGGTCCTCGATGCCCTGCTGACGGTAGCCCGGACACCTGTCCTCCCGGCGCTGGACCACCTTCCCGACCTGGCCTCGGACGTCGGCCCCGAGTTCGCCGGCTGGGAGCGCGTCCGGGCCAATCCGCCGCAGGACGCCGCCGGCTGGGTTCTGGAGAACCTCGATGTCCTCGAACGGCTGGCGGCGCGCGGAGTGGGGGACCTCCGGGGCGAGTGCCTCGTACATACCGATCTGAGGGCGGACAACATCCTGATCACCCCGGCCGACGCGGCGGTGCTGGTCGACTGGCCGTGGGCATGCGTCGGAGCCGCGTGGTTCGACGCGCTGAGTGTCCTAATCAACACCCGGGTCTTCGACCCGGCCTTTGAGGTGGAGCCGATCCTGTCGGGCCACCCGATCTTCGACGGGGTGGCACCCGAGAGCATCGACGGTGTCCTTTCGGGGTTCGGTGCCTACTTCACCGACGCCGCCCGCCAGCCGCCACCGGCCGGACTGCCCACGCTGCGGACCTTCCAGCGACAGCAGGGGGACGCCGTCCTCGGCTGGCTCCGCCAGAGGCTTGCCGCTCGCAGCTGAACCCGCCGGCAGCCTTTCTTTCAGTCGGGGAGGTCATTCCAGTCGAACGGGGTCACGGTGTTCGACTCCCAGTCCTGCCGGAGGATCGAGTACGCCACGGAGGCGAGCCTCTCACCATCGGCGGTTGGCCACCCCAGGCGGTAGTGCGCCTCCTTCAGGAAGCCGGCACGCAGGAAGGTCCTGCGCATCGCGATGTTGTCCTCGCGCGTCTGGCCCTCGAAGCGGACGACGTCCGGCATTGAGGTGAACACGAGCGCGCACAACGCCCGCAGGGCCGCGGTCCCGCCACCCCGTCCCCGGTGGGAGTCGCCCAGGCGCAGGTCGAACATCGGAGTGTCATCGCGCAGGTCCTGGAGGACGGCCATGCCGATGCAGTGTCCGGCATCGTCAATCCAGTAACCCTGGGTTTCCTCGTTCCAGAAGCGGCCCGTCTCCACACCGGGACGGAGGCCGCCGGGGGTGGGGGAGGCCAGGACGTGGAAGGGGAAGGTGTTGGAGGCGAGGAACTCCACCACGGCGTCGGCATCGCCGGAACCCATGGCCCTCAAGGTGATGTGCATGGACGGAGCCTATAGGCGGCACACGTCCGACCAGAGGAGGTGCGCGGCCCCGGCCGGGGTCCATCCACGCCCGGGACCCTGATGCTACGGGCGGGCCGCCCGTCCCCGGCCCATATGTCCGCCAAGGAAGCCGCCAATCACCAGGAGCGCTCCGCCAACCCGGCCCAGACCCACGCCGATGCCATGCCGGCCCCGTATGCGCGCATACCAGGAACCGAAAAAGACGAGGACGGCCATGCCGTTGGCTGCCGCGTGCACAATTCCCACGCGGCGAGTAGGCCGGTCGGCCATCGCCCACTCGGCCCAGCCGGTGATCCCCGCCGCCCCGGAGGAGGCGAGCCCGAGCGCCACGAGCCGGGTGGCTGCCTGCCGTGAGCCGGGATCGGGAAACAGGTCGAGGAACTGGGCCATGAACCATGCGCCGAATGGAAGGTCCTTGACGATGATGTGCAGGGGAATGCCCGAGGTGTCGCCGTGGAATAGCCGTCGTGCGCGCTCGCGGACGATGAGGCGCTGGGCTGCGGGGGCCGCGGCGTCGACGTACCTGTCCAGGCCGTCTGCATGCTCAAGCGCCCCGAGAAGCCGCGAGTACACGCCGGAATTCGGCGCCTCCGGGTTGCCAGCGTTGGAGGAGTCCGGCTGGGGGAGATGCATCGCATCGGATGACATGGAAGCAGGTTACTACTTTCATAGTGGAAAATCACTATGTTTATAGTAGGTTCATGCAACCGATCCGTCTCCGCGCCCTCGACGCCGCCGTCGACCTCCTGGGTTCCTCCGGCCTGCGCGCGCTGTCGCATGCCCGGGTCGATGAGCGGGCGGGGCTGCCTCGGGGATCGACCTCCAACTACTTCCGGACCCGCCGGGCGCTGCTGGCGGGCGTGGTGGACCGCATCGTGGAGAGGGAACTCGATGCGTACGGCCCGCAGCTCGCTCCGGGCACCGCGCCCGAATTCGTCGACGGGCTCTGCCTCCTGTTCGAGCAGACAAGCGGCGCCAACCGGACCCTGACGGCGGCACGCCTGGCCCTGTTCATGGAGGCGGGGCACGATACCGCCATCCGGGACGCCGTCGTGCGGGGCAGGGCCGCCATGGAGTCAGCGCTACTGCCGGCCCTCGCAGGGCTGGGGGCGCGGGACCCACGCACCTCCGCCGCAGCGGTTATGGCCTGCTTCGAAGGTCTCCTGCTGCACCGCATCGCCCGGCACGACGAAGCCGATCCGCGTCCAGTGTTCAGCTTCGTGGTGGCCGCCGCCTTCGACTGACGGCGACGGTCAGGCGGACCTGAGGGCATTGACGCTCGGGACGGCGGACAGCCTTCCGCCTGGAGGTGTCAGCTGGCGCGCTCCAGGCGGTGCCGGAGGCCGGAGGCGACCGCCGGCCATTCGGGAGCGGTGATCGAGAAGACAACGGTGTCCCGCAGGGTGCCGTCGGCCATCCGGCTGTGCGCCCGGAGCACACCGTCCTGGCGGGCCCCCAGCCGGGCAATGGCCTCCCGCGACTGGAGGTTGTGCCAGTGGGTGGTGAAAGTGACGGAGGCACAGCCCTCGGTTTCGAAGGCGTGGGTCAGCATCAGGAGCTTGCTTTCGGCATTGGTCCCGGTCCGCTGGGTCGACAACCGGTTCCAGGTGTAGCCGATCTCCACGCGCGGCGTCGCCCTGTCGATGTCGCAGAAGGTCGTCATCCCCAGCACCGCTCCGGTCTGTGCGTCCAAGGTCGCAAAAGGAAGCATTTCTCCTTCCGCCTGACGTGCTAGCCGCCGGTCGATTTCCTCCGCCATGCCTTCGGGAGAGGGAATGCTCGTGTACCAAAGCTTCCACAGCTCACCGTCACGGACGGCATCCACCAGCCCCTGGTAATGGCGGTGGGCGAGGGGTTCGAGGACAACCCGGGAACCGGTGAGCGTCAGGGGTGTGAAAGCCATGAAATCATCCAAGCACAGCCGACGTGCTGCCCCGTCCGCCCGGGGTGCGTCCTACAGCGGCTTCTTGGCCAGCTGCTTCACCCAGGAGGGCGTTTCCTTGCCCAGCTTCCGGTCAGTGGTCAGCCGCAGGCGTGCCGCACGGATCCGGACCCGCTGCTCGTCGCCCTGGGCGGGGTGATCGGCGGGCTGGCGGCGTCCAGCGTTCACATTGCGGCTTGTGGTTGCGCTCATTGCCCTGCCTCCTCCACGATCGGTTCCCCTGCTGCTCCATTGTCTCCCACGCCGTCAACCCCGTCCACTTCCGACGGGAGGAACCGGGCCCAGGCGACCTCGAGGATCGCGACCTCCTCGGGGCCGGCGAGGTCGCTGGCGGCGAGGCTGTCCAGGACGCCCAGCCCGATCTCCTGGCGCGGAGGGTCTTCGGACATGGCCGCATCAAGCGCCCATTCGGCCCGGGCCCACCACTGGGAACGCTGGTCCGCCTCCCGGCGGTCCCGCACGTTGCGCCACGCGATCACTCCGGTGATGACCGCCGTCAGGAGGATCGCCAGTGGTCCGAACGAGCTGACCACCTCCCACCACGGCGTGCCGTTGGAGATGACGTCGACCCTGACCGGGTCGGGCGGAGTGGTGGCGGACGGCAGCATAGTCCCAGCTTAACCGGGCGCGGTGACGCCACCGTCGAGCGCCCAGCAGTACCCGCCGGAGGGGGTGAACGCCTACCGGACCGGTCATCGGCGTCTGGCACGCTTCGGCCCCGGGGGCTGGTTCTCCGGCGGGTTCTCAGCCCGGTTGTCAGCTGTCGCCCCTGCTTCCGCCTTGCTGTCCGGGCTGGCTTCCTGCCTTATTGTCCGGGACGGCTTCCTTGTTGATGGGCGGGCCGGCTTCCTGCCTTAATGTCCGGGCTGACTTTCCTGCTAATGTGCGGGCCGGCTTCCTGCCTTAATGTCCGGACTGGCTTTCCTGCTAATGGGCGGGCCGGCTTCCTGCCTTAATGTCCGGACTGGCTTTCCTGCTAATGGGCGGGCCGGCTTCCTGCCTTAGTGTCCGGACTGGCTTCCCTGTTGATGGGCGGGCCAGTGGTGCCGCCTTGAAGTCGGGCGGTTCGGCTGGTTTACGGGTGGTTTTCCTGCTGACTTTCCGACCGAAGAATGTCGGTGGGGGGTGACATTCTTGGGTTATGGAAAGGGCAGGCTCCCCCGATTCGGGGGTGGATCCCCCAGCGCAGGACCCCGGGTGGCTTGAGGCGGCCGCGGAGATCCTCGGTGCCGGGTTCCTCACCGGCGGCGCCCCGGACACCGCCGGGCTCGATGAGGCGATCGGCGGGCTGCAGGCCATGGCGCGGCTGAAGAACTGGGCCGATGCCCAGACCGTGAGGTTCACCGAGCGGGTCCGGATCCTCACCGAAGAACACCTCCAGGAACGCGGCATGCAGGCCGGCTCCCTGGCCGATACCCTGGCCGCCTCGGAGGTCGCCTGCGCCCTGCGGATCCCCGAGCGCACCGCCGGGTCCCTGATCCAGCACGCCTTCGTGCTCACCGGACATCTCCCTGCAACCCTCGAGGCCCTGGAAACCGGGGCCATCTCCTGGCGGCACGCGCTCACCTTGGTCGATGAGTGCGCCGGGATCCCGGACTTCGCCCTGCCCTACTTCGAGCAGAAGCTCGTTCCGGTCGCGCAGGACACGACGGCCGCGCGGCTGGCGTATCGGGCCCGCCGGCTGCGTGCGGAAATGCATCCGGAGGCCATCAGCAAGCGGACCCAGTCGGCGCAGACGCACCGCCGGGTGGAGTTCCACCCCGACGACGACGGGATGGCCTGGCTGAACGTGTACCTACCGGCGGAAAAGGCAGTGGCCATCGACGGGCGCCTGACCCGGCTCTCCCGGGCGCTGCAGTGCACCGAGGAAACCCGGACCCTCACCCAGCTGCGCACCGACGTGCTCACCGACCTGCTCACCCACACCTGCCCCGGCCCCGCAAACACCGCGTCCCTTCCCGCGGGCGCGGGCCGTGCAGATGCGGCCCGGGCGGGCGCGGGCAGCGCAGATGCGGGCGGTGCGGGTAGGGTTCCGGGCCGGCCGGTTGAGCCCCACGGGTGGAACGGGATCCAGGCCCAGGTGCACGTCACCGTCCCGGTGCTGACCTTGCTCGATGTCGATGACGCCCCCGGCGAACTCGAAGGCTA